>JAIXSY010000007.1 GCA_027484445.1 Verrucomicrobiaceae bacterium | reverse complement strand
GGCTCACTCCGTGATCCTGTTGGCTTCATCAGCCGCCGCTTTTCGCTGGCGGACGGGCAGTCTGCCACATCTCCCCTCCCCCGCAACTCCTTTTTACTCTTTTTCAAAAGTTTTTGCGCGCACTAGGGCTTAGAAGGTCGCGGATTGTGATGTGTTTTTGAAACTTGCTAGGTCCCAACATGTCTCTTTTTTGAAATCCTTTGCGGTCACCATTCATATTGGGTCTAACTTTAAGCACTCTCATTTTATCAACAATCGTTCGGTGCTCTGCATGAGGTGATGTGTGAATGTCTTGTCCGGTTCTAACATTTGCCGTGGTATTGTCTTCATCTCCGCCATGCTTCGATCCTTTGTCTTACTTTTTGTTTTCACCTTCTGCCCTCTGGTCTCGGCTTTCGCCCAGCTCCCGCTGGAGTTGAAACCCGGCACCCGCATCGCCCTTATCGGCAATTCGCTCTTCGATCGCATGCGCGACGACGGCCAGTTTGAGGCGCTGATGCATCAGCGCTTTGCCAAGGAGAAGCTCGTCTTTCGTAACTTAAGCTGGTCCGCCGATGAAGTCGCCCTCCGCCCGCGGCCGGATGGCTTCGGCGATCTCAACCAGCACCTCACCGAGCACCAAGCGGACGTCATCCTCGCCGCCTTTGGCTTCAACGAGAGCTTCAAAGGCGAAAACGGCCTCGCCGAGTTCGAGACGCTGCTGCGGGCCTTCTTGATCGAGCTGAAGAGCCATCGCTACAACGGCACCTCCGAGCCGAAAATCGTCCTCGTGAGCCCCACCGCTGCTGAGAAGCCGCACGAGCATCTCAACGCCCAAATCAAGCTCTACACCGACGCGATGGCAAAAGTGGCAAAGGCTGAGGGCGTGGCCTTTGCGGATGTTTTCACCAACCAAGAACCAGGAACAAAGAACCAAGAACCCGTCCTAACCACCAACGGCGTCCACCTCAACCGCGAAGGCTACGCCGCCTTCGCCGAGCACCTCTACAACCAGCTCACGCAGGAGACGCCGCCGAAGCTCAACGAGGCCGTCCGTGCTGCTGTGGTCGAAAAGGAGGACAAGTTCTTCCAGCACTACCGCCCGTTGAACTACTACTACATCAAAGGCGGCCGCATGGAGCCCTACGGCGTCGTGAACTTCCCCGGAGAGCTCAAGAAGCTCCTCCAAATGACTGAAGCTCGCGACGAGGCCATTTGGGCCACCGCCGTCAGTCCAGTCAATCAGGTCAATCCAGTCCCCCCAGACGACACCAAGACCGACCCCCTTCCCATCATCATCGGAGACCGCCCCATCAACGAATGGCTCTCTCCCGCCGCGGAACTCGCCGCCTTCAAGATCGACCCGCGCTTCGAAGTCAGCCTCTTCGCCTCCGAGGAAGACTTCCCGGAGCTCTTCGTGAAGCCCATCGCCATTCGCTTTGATGGCAAAGGCCGCCTGTGGGTCAGCACGAGCACCACCTACCCGCAAATCATGCCCGGCGAGGCTCCGCAGGACCGTATCCTCATTCTCGAGGACACCAACGGCGATCACCGCGCCGACAAATGCAGCGTCTGGGCCGACAAGCTCGCCATTCCGCTCAGCTTTGAGTTCGGCAACGGCGGCGTCTTCGTCTCCGATCAGCCACACCTCACCTTCCTCAAAGACACCGATGGCGACGGCAAGGCCGACCACCGCGAAAAGCTGCTCACCGGCTTCGGCACCGAGGACAGCCACCACGCCCTGCACGACTTCGTCTGGAGTCCCGAGGGCGATCTTATCTTCCGCGAGAGCATCTTCCATCACAGCCAGGTCGAGACGCCCTACGGCCCCGTCCGCGCCCGCGAGAGCAGCTTCTTCCGCTACACCCCCGCCACCGGCCGCCTGCTCGCCTTTGGCAGCTACATGAGCACGAACCCCTGGGGCATCACCTTTGATGACTGGGGCTTCCACGTCGGCAGTCATCCAGTCTTCGCCAGCGCCGTGCATGCGCTCAATGCGCCCTACCCCGACATCCACATCCCCGCCGGCAACTATTTTCCGGCTTACAGCGGCACCTGCGGCCAGGAATTCCTCACCAGCAGCCACTGGCCCAAAGACCTGCGCGACAAAAAACACTTCATGCGCGTCCGCTACAAGCCCACCAACGAAGTCGAGCTGCACGAGTGGGTGGAGCACGACACGCACTTCGAGGAAAAGAAAGTCGGCATCGTCTTCCAGAGCACGAATTTGAGCTTCATCCCCGTGGACATCCAGCAAGGCCCCGACGGCGCGATGTACATCGCCGACTGGTACAACCCCGTCAAAGGCCACGCCCAATACTCCCTCCGCGACACCCGCCGTGACAAAAAGAGCGGCCGCATCTGGCGCATCACTGCGAAGAATCAGCCGCTGGAAGAAGCCCCCAAAATCGCCGGAGCGAGCATCCCCGAGCTGCTCGACCTGCTGAAGAGCGAGAACTACCGGACAAGGTATCGCGCGAAGGTGGAGTTGAGGGAGCGACCCACGAAGGAGGCTCTTCAACAAACGACAAAAGTTCTGCAGAATGGGATCACAAACATAGACCAGCCCGACGTAAGCATTTATGTCACCGAATTGGCACGCTTGCAGTCCGACCTGATCACAAAGAATTGGCCTTCTTATCGCTACTTACACTCTGACAGGACTCTAGAGAGGTCAGAAGCCGAGGCAGCATTCGACGGACAAGCTTTGTATTCAATTCTGCTGCCGGCACTTGTTTACGCCAGTGAGAATGCACTTGTGAGAGCTAACGCTATTCGACTGTTGCGGAGAACAGACTCACATGAGCGAGAGTTCTACACTGCTCCCAAGACAGATTACCAACCTCATGTCGCAGGCGATCTTTTGAGAACCGCAGTGAATGACAAATCAGGCCTCGTCCGCCTCGAAGCGGCCATCGCGGCGAGTTACATCGGCACGCCGGAGGCCTTGGAGGCCGCGCTCGATCTCCTGAAGCACCCGATGGACCCTTACCTCACCTACGCGCTGCGCACCTCGCTCGACAGCCACACGCTGCAGCCGCTTTGGAAGGGCAACACCGCCTTCATGGCGAAGCATCCCGAGCTCGAAAAGTTCCTCAAAGACAGCGAGCCCACCAAACCCGCGCTGATGGCGAAAAAGAAGAAGCCCGAGCCGCCGAACCCCTTCGATGCGCAGCCCGGCCTGCAAACCATCACCATCAAAACCATCCCCGAGCGCCTGCTCTACGACCTGCGCGAGTTCAAAGTGGCTCCCGGAGCCCCCGTGAAGCTCGTCTTCGAAAATCCCGACGTCACCCCGCACAATCTCCTCATCGTCCAGACCGGCGCCGCGGACGAAGTCGGCATGGCCGGCAACGAAATGGCCAAAACGTCCGACGGCTTCGCCAAAGGCTTCATCCCCGACTCCCCGAAGATCCTGCACAAAACCAAAATGCTCAACCAAGGCGACCGCGAGGTGCTGCGCTTCACCGCGCCGACCGCGAAGGGCAAATACCCCTACATCTGCACCTTCCCCGGCCACTGGCTCGTCATGAAGGGCGAGATGATCGTGGAGTAAGGGCATCGCATCGCCTTTCTAGGCAGTGCTCAACGCATCAAGGCACAAGCTAGAAAGCCTAGGCCACTTGTCTTGGTTTCTGACTGAAACAGAGATACAAGCCACTTGGGAATCACTTTTGAGAATCGCAAAAGTGAACCCGTTGGCTTCATTTTCTGATTCGGAGCGATGATTTCGTCTCGTCAGCTATCGGTTTTGGCTGCAAAGTTCAGGAGTTCGCCATGAGCTTCCGCCTTTGTCTTCTCTGGATGCCACTCCTTTTTTTGCCTTGGGCAGGAGAAGCGAGGACACGAGGCAAAGCGACGCCCAAAGCACAGGCCACGACCTACAGAGGCTGCGCGATCTTATGTGCGGATTTGAATGCGTCCATTCAGCGGCATCCTGAGCGCTTGGCGATGTGGCTCGAAGATGCCTTGGTCATTCGGGAAAGTTGCGTCGCCGACATCGTCACCGCAGCGATTGATGCCGTCGGCAACGATCCTGAAAAGGTTCGTTTTATTCTCGATACCGCCATCCACGTGTCTCCGATGCGCGAATCTCAGATCCGACTCGCCGCGCGGCAATTTCGCGTGCCTGCGGCGGGGCAGCTCGCCGAACCCGTCGAAGAAATCCGCCGCGCCGTGGTGCCAGCCGCACCTCAGGCACCCGCAGAACCTAGCACCGTGGTTGAGGTGCGGCGTGCCCTTTGGGTGCATCAGAAGGAGCCGACTCCGATCATCGAAGTTCGCCGCGCCGTGGTGCCCGTGACAGCCTCGGTCGAAACGCCGAGAAAAGCCAAGTCGCGCTGATTTTCGCAGCCACGATCATGGACGCAGGGCAAGAGCTGTCCTCAGCCCACCATTTCCAAAAAAATCTGCTCCAGGCTCAAGCCACTGCTGGCACGTGTCGCGCGCAGCTCATCCAGAGTGCCGACAAAAAGCAGTCGGCCACGGTGCAGGATGCCGATGCGATCAGCGACTTCTTCCGCAATGTTCAGTAGGTGGGTGCTCATGAGCACAGCAGCACCAGCTCGACTTTGGCGGCGCAGCTCCTCTTTCACCACACGAGCATGCACTGGATCTAGCCCCACCATGGGCTCATCAATCACAAACACCTGCGGCTCATGCAGCAGGGCACTGGCGATGGCCAGACGCTGGCGTGTGCCATGGCTGAGGTTTTCAATGCGCTGGCCACAATGCTCATGCAGAGCGAACTGGGTGAAAAGATCGCGCGTGCGCTGAGCTGCGTGCTTGGTCTCCATGCCGAAGAGTTCAGCGATGAACTGCATGAACTCGGGTGCATTCAGCTTTTCATAAAACACAGCCACGTCTGGCACATAGCCCAGCAATGCCCGCGCCCGCAGCGGATCGGTCTGCATGTCCACGCCACAGAGCCTCACGCTGCCCGCATCTGGACGCATGAGCCCGGCCAGGAGCTTGATGGCCGTCGTCTTCCCAGCGCCATTCGGACCAAGAAAGGCAAAGAGCTCTCCAGGACGGATGCACAGGCTCAGCCCATCCAGGGCCTTGAGGGCACCGTAGTGCATCGTCAGATTTTCGATCTCAATCATAAAGGGTGGGAAGGAGGAAGGCGCGATTCGTTCAAAGGGCACGCTGGAGGATGGAAACCAGAGTCGCCTGCGAGAGCGGTACGGGATTTCCTTTCATGCTGCTGGCCTGAGCGGCTTTCATCGCCAAACCTTCCAAGTGGTGCATTTCAAGGCCGTAAGTCGCCAGCCCTGGAATGTGCAGCCTCGTCGCGAGGCCCAGCAGCACAGATATCGCCTCGGCTGCGGATGCATCAGGCCTACCGGTGAGCAGGGCAGCCACCTTTTGAAATCGAGCACGCTGGGCCTCAGTGCCCGCCGCTTCCACCGCCGCCACATTTTCCTGCCAAACGGGTCCCAGCAAAGCAGCACAGATGGCTCCATGAGGCGCGGAAAACTGCCCACCCACAGGCGCAGCGAAACCATGCACGGCACCGAGTCCGGCGTTTGCCAGTGCCATGCCGCTAAGCATCGCAGCGAGCGTCATGTTTTCTCGCGCTTGGAGATCAGTGCCATCCATGACAGCACGCTCCAGACTCGCCATCGCACGTTGAATGCCCTCCATGCAAAGGGCATCAGTCATCGGCTGTGCACGGCAGCTCACGTAGGCTTCCAGGCATTGCGTCAAGGCATCCATGCCACTGGCTGCTGTCACCTCTGGAGAGCAAGTGACCGCGAGAGCTGGATCAAGGATGGCGACTCGTGGCAGCATGGCTGCATGACGCAGGCTTGCCTTCACCTGATGCTGTGGGCTGGACAGAACCGCGTTGCGTGTCACCTCCGCGCCTGTGCCTGCGGTGGTGGGCAGCGCAATCATGGGCAGCGGTGGTTGTTCGAGGGGATGCCCGGAACCGACCACTTCTAAATAATGCATCACGCTCTGCGGCTGCGTGGCCAGCGCAGCTACGGCCTTGGCCGCATCCACTGCACTGCCCCCACCGATTCCCACGATCAAGTCTGCCCCTACCCGACGAGCATGATCTGCGCCTTCACTCACCTCTTGAACGGTGGGCTCTCCCTGAATGGAGAAAACAGCCGAATTCACACCTGCCGCCGCGAGAAGGCTGCGGAGAAAGTCGGCACGCTCCGGGCGTGCACCAGTCACGATTAAAGCGCGGGTCCCGTGGCTGCGGCAGATCGTGCCTGCCTCGGCTGAGCTTCCGCAGCCGAAGACAATTCGGCCCGCTGTGGCAAATTCAAATTTCATTCCCATCGGGACGCCTGACCGAGGAATCCGTCAAGCAGGATGCCTGGGTGAGAAGGCTCATCGTGCCCAGTAGCGCGAAATCGCTTCGACCAGCCCAGGGATGCTGTGCTGGGTCGCTGACACATCCACGGATAGGCCGTGCTTTTTCACCGCCTGACTCGTCACGGGACCTATGGAGGCCACCTTGCAGCCCTCTGGCAGCGGCACTCCCAGATCCATGAAGTGATCCACCGTGCTCGCGCTGGTGAAGGTGATCATATCCGCGCCTTCTTTCTTCAGTCGAGCCAGTGCCTCCAGGTTGTCTTCTTTCTCCGGCACCGTGCGGTAGGCAATGGCCTCATCCACAATCGCCCCCATGCGGGTCAGCTCCTTGGCAATCACCTCCCTTGTCTCCTCAGCTTTCACCCACAACACCGATACGTTTTCCATGTTTTGGTGGTTGCCCAACGCCTTGATCAGCCCTTCTGCCACGAAGTCCTTCTCGGGCATCAGATCCACGGCCAGATGACGAGCACGAACTTTTTCTGCCGTGCCCGGCCCGATGCAGGCGATGCGCGCACCGCCGATACTGCGGGCGTCATTGTAGAGCTTGTCAAACATACGGAAGAAGGCATCAACCCCATTCGGACTGGTGAAAATGATCCACTCGTAGGTGTGGCAGTCCTGCACCAACTGACCAAAGCCTAGGCGATCCTTCGGCTCTGTGATGCGGATGGTCGGTAGCTCGATCACATCCGCACCCAGGTCGCGCAACATCCGGCTCAGCACGCCCACTTGCTGCCGCGTACGGGTCACCACGATCTTTTTGCCAAAAAGGGGACGACTTTCGAACCAATTGATCCGCTCGCGCTCCTTCACCACATTTCCCACCACCGCCACGGCTGGCGCCTTGAAACTCGTCTCCTCGACACGACGCGCCATGGTGCCAAGCGTGGCCACCAAAGTCTGCTGCTTGCCATGCGTGCCCCAGCGCACAAGTGCCATTGGCGTTTCAGGATCAGCGCCATGCTTCATCAGTTCACCTGTGATTTCTGCCATGCGCTCCACCCCCATCAGAAAGACCTTCGTGCCCTCGGCCATGGCCAGCTTGGCGTAATCGAGGCTCGTTTCTGACTTCGAGGGGTCCTCATGGCCAGTGAAAATGGTCAGCTGAGAGGCATGGTCACGATGCGTCACCGGGATGCCTGCATAGGCCGGAGCTGCAATAGCGCTGGTGATGCCCGGCACGATCTCAAAACGCACCCCGGCCTCAGCCAGCTCAGCCGCTTCCTCAGCTCCACGGCCAAACAGGACAGGATCACCACCTTTCAGCCGAGTCACAATCTTGCCCTCGCGGGTCAATTTCACGATCAGCGCATTGATCTGATCCTGAGGCAGTGCGTGGTCACCCGCCTTTTTGCCCACATAGATTTTCTCAGCGCCTTCCTTCGCATAGCGCAGGAAGTCATTGTTGCTGAGATAGTCATAAACCAGCACGTCCGCTGCCTCGATGCACTCCTTGCCCTTGATCGTGAGCAGGCCTGGATCACCCGGCCCGGCTCCCACAAGGTAACAGATGCCGGAAGAAGAGGTAGAAGGAGAAAGCGAGGAAGCCATGAGAAAAGCGGCCTTCATGGTGTCGAGCCCGCCCAGACCTGCAAATGCGGAGATGAGCAGCCGACATGCTCATCGGAAGATTGATGCCACGTCTTCTCGAATGGACCGGCGATTCCTCAGCATGGCTGATTTCCAGTCATGAAGTGTCAGGGAACCGCAGCATGGACAGGCATGCTGCCGTTGCTTCCGTCAGGACCTGGCGGGATTCACAAGCTGGACATCCGCGGCCCCTGACAAGGTGACATAGGCTGGTGATGACGAAAGCGCAAGCTGCAATCCGCCCAGGAACGGTTCGCTGCTGCTTATGATCCCTTTTGTCAAAACGAGAGGCAGAAAAACAGGCTGCTATCAGGTCCACTCGCACCATTCCGAGAGGTGGATGTTTTCCGGCAAGGGGCGCATTGCCAGGGCGGACTGTCCCTCTATGCTGGCGTCCATGTGTTCCCGCTTTTGCGCGCTCTTTGCCACCCTCGCTCTCACCGCTCCACTCGCGGCGATCGATCTGGAGGATGACCCTGGATACCTCTCGGCACGTCAGGCTCTGCAGGATGGTCTGCCCGCAGTGGCAGCGGTAAAAGCGGAGCGTCTGCTGCGTGCCGCCACATCAGGCTCCATCCAGCGCCAGACCCTGGCGGCCCTCGTGGTGGAGGCCAAAGTGCGCGCTGGCGACGGACGCGGCGCGCTGGACCTGCTGAGAGTGGAAAAAGTGCCCAACGCCGACTTCTGGGAGGCTCAAGCTCGGGTCTATGCAGGCGATCTGGAAGCAGCGGAGGAGCAGCTGGCACGTCGGCTTGCGGAAAATGCTGCCACCAGTCAAGAGCGACTGCTGTATGCCCAACTTTGCTGCCGCAGCGGCCATCTGGCCGAGGCACGGGCAGTGCTGGCTCCGGTGATGAAGGGCCAGGATACGGATGCCATCCACCGCGCGCGCCTGTTGCTAGCTGAGCTAGACCTTCGCGAGGGCATCACGGCACCGGTGATCTCTGCCTTGGCCAGCCCAGACATGATGGCAGATCCGCGCACGGCGCTGCTGCGCGCTCAGGCGCTCTCGCGCGAAGGTCGCCATGCCGAGGCCCAGACACTGCTGCGCGGCCTGCTGGCAGGCTCCGGTGGAGGCGAAGAACTGCACCATAGCGCCGCTGTCCTGCTGGCGGAATCTCTGCGGGATGAAGGCCAGCCTGCCGAGGCAGCCGCAGGGCTCGTGCAGTTCCTAGAGAACACGGCTGCGAGTGGCCTCTGGCAGCGTGCCTTTGATGTCCTGTGGTCCTGCCAGCAGGCCCTACCCGGTCAACCACCACCGGATGAAGCCGTGCGCTGGGCAGCCGGTCTGAATCCGCTGAAAACAGCGCTACCCGCACCGACTCCCACAGATCTGCAAAGCCATCGCCTTTTCCAAAGTCATGCGCTGCTTCTGTTCGCTCGTTGGTTAGCCGCCGAGAAGCGACCGGTGGAGGCCCTCGGTTTGCTCGAAGCCTTTTTGCAACTGACCCCAGAGCACCCATCCCTAGACGATGCGATGAGCCTCGCCGCAGATCTTTACGGACGCATCGGTGCTGCCCAGCGGCTGGAGACCTTGGCAGCCTTATGGCAAAATCGTGCGAGGGGTGGTTCCGCACGCGTGGAGTTTGCCAGCGCGCAGGCAGCCTACAGTCGTGGCGATCATCGCCGTGCGATGCAGCTTTTCGAGACAGCAGCCAGCCTGGCTACGAGTCTTTCCAGCCGCCGCTCAGCTCTATACAATGCCGCACTCTCTGCCTGGCGGGCCGCCGAACAGGCCACTTATCAGACCCTAGTGGCCCAGCTTGCCGCGACTGGCAGTGATACCGAGGCCGCGGATCGACGCATCACGGCCGCGGATCTAGAGCTGGATCGTGCGTTAGAACTTGCAGGCCAAGAATCTGCCGAAGCGAAAACCGCACTGGAGGCCTTTTTGAAGAAAAACGGCAACCATCCACGTGCCCCAGAGGCCCAGGCAGCATTGGCCGAGGCTATTCTCGGTATGCCTCAGCCAGACTTTGCAGCTGTCGAGCGTGCTCTCACCGCAGCTGAGACCGCCGCAGACGCTACCGAGCGGCAAAAGCAACGCATTGCTCTAGCTCGACTCTGGAGCCTCGAGCGTCAGAATCGGCTGAAAGACCTGACCACCGCTGGCATGGACTTTTTGAACCGCTGGCCCAGCAGTTCCCAGACCGCGCTCGTGCGCATGAAGGTGGCCGATGCTTACTACCGGCAAGAAAACTTTGCCGCTGCACGCACCGAGTATGAGATCGTGGCTCATGAGCACAGCAGCTCCCCTTTTGCTGACACAGCACTCTACTTTGCAGGCATGGCCTCGCTATCGATGCTGAGTGATGAGGGCCGCGAGACCGCCATCAATCTCTGGCAGCAACTGGCCGAGCGTGGGGGGCCACTGGCCATCAGCGCCCGCCAACAGCAGGCTCAGGCCAAACGCCGCGCTGGACAGGAAGAAGAGGCCCTCAAGCTGCTCGACTCGCTGCTTCAGGAAAAAGAATTGCCACGGCAGATTCGTCGCTCATTGCTGTGCGAAAAGGCTGAAATTCTGATGCTACTCGGCAAAAGCTCTCCCTCCCAGCTTCAGACCGCAGCCAGCACATTGCGTGTATTACTCCAGGAATCTGAACTGCCCCTGCTTTGGCGTGCACGTGCTGGTTACACACTCGCCGTGGCTTTGCGCTCCGCAGGCAAGCCGTCAGAGGCGCTGGAGGCCTGCTACGATGTGGTTCAGTCCGCTAGCCTAACCACAGCAGCTGATCCCGCCGAGGCGCTTTGGTATTACCGTGCAGGTTTCTTCGGCATCGAGCTTCTGGAAGACATGAAGCAGTGGGAACCCGCCGCTCGCTTGGCCGAAAAGCTGGCCACCACCGCAGGTGAACGCGCGCCAGAAGCTCGCCAGCGCGCCACAAAGATCCGCCTGGAGCATTTCCTCTGGGACGGAAAGTGAAGCCCGAGGGCACTGCCAGTTGATTTCTTTGATGGCAGCCAAGCTTTCGCTGCGTTCCTTGCCACTCCCATGAGAGTCTCCAACCTGCTCCGTTCTACTTTAGCCATCTTGGCCATCATCACTCCTGCCCTCGTGTGGAGTGCCCCGAAAAAGCTCCTCGTCATCACTGTCACCACCGGCTTTCGCCACTCGTCCATTGAGACTGCGGAAAAAGTCCTGAAGGAACTCGGTGAAAAATCAGGCACCTGGACCGTGGACTACGTGCACCAGCCCGAAGGCCAGCCCAAGAACCCAGGGCGTCCACCTGAAAAAAAACCCAAAGACACGGATGAAGCCTTCAAGGCCAAGCAGGAAGCTTACAGCCAAGCACTCGCAGAATTCAATGCTGCGAACAAAGTGTGGAACGACCGTGTGAAGGCCTACATGGCCGAGCAGATGGCTCTTGAAAAAATCAAAGACTACGATGGCTTCATCTTTGCCAACACCACAGGTGATCTGCAGTTCCCAGACCGGGAAGGTTTTGTGAAGCTCATTCAGAGTGGCAAGGCCCTCGTGGCCATGCATTCCGGCTCCGACACCTATCATCCTTTCCGTGGCTACATTGACATGCTCGGTGGTGAATTTGAAACGCACAAAGCTCAGGTCGAAGTCCAACCCATCCTGCACGACCCAGCTCATGCCGCCACACGAGTCATCCCCAGTGGCTACAAGGTGTTTGATGAAATCTACATCATCAAAAGTTACGATCCTGCCCAGGTCCACGCTCTCATGGGTTTGAATGAACACCCCAATTTGGCCCAACTGACCGATGAAGAAAAAGCCAAGAACCAGGGACGCTACTTTCCTATCTCCTGGTGCAAGGAATTCGGGCAGGGTCGGGTCTTTTACACCTCGCTCGGTCATCGCGAAGACATCTGGGATCCGACCTGGAA
This sequence comes from Verrucomicrobiaceae bacterium, assembly GCA_027484445.1. GTDB lineage: Bacteria > Verrucomicrobiota > Verrucomicrobiia > Verrucomicrobiales > Verrucomicrobiaceae > Prosthecobacter. The sequence continues at coordinate 161,950 of JAIXSY010000007.1, read as the reverse complement.
AGAAGGAACGAAAGACCGCAAAAACTCGCCCGAAATCGCCAAGACTTACCAAGAACACATCCTTGGTGGCATCCATTGGGCACTAAAGCTCGCCGAAGGCGATGGCACGCCAGGCAACCTCAAGTGATTCACCGATTCACTTCTCAAGCCGCTGTTCCTTTCCCGACAGCGGCTTTTTACTGCACAGCTCCTTTCTCCTTTCCTACAGTCAATCCATGCGTGACCTGAAATCCACCCGTGCCATGTGGCTGAAAGGATAGCTCTTTCTCGCCATCGGCTTTCTCTCGGGTAGCCTCTAGCTCGTAGAAAATGCGAACTAGCGCGCAGCGAGCCTGCTTGCCCTTTGCATTGGGGGGCTTTTGCCGCGCTTACTCCTTTGCGTTTTATGGGATTGAGCGCTGGGTGGACCCGAGCTTCACATTCAGTGGGCTGGGCCACTTCACCTCATACCTTTGGCGCTTGCGCAAATGCTAAGAGGTGATCAACGCGCCATCTTGACCCCATGCAGCACGAAGGCTTGCTGCACTGCCCGCGTGATCAGCCCTGGAGCAGGCAAAGGACGACCGTCGATCTGGTCAATCGGATGCACATCGCGCGTCGATGATGTCAAAAATGCCTCCTCACAATGCTCCAGCACAGACAGTGGTAGATCGCGCTCTTGGCAGATGATTCCGGCAGAATGACAAGCATCGAGCACAAGACGACGTGTAATTCCTGCTAGACAGCCTGAGGTCAGAGGCGGCGTCATGAGTTGACCATGCATGACCACAAAGACATTCGATCCGGTGCCCTCGCAAAGCTCACCACGCGTGTTCGCCATCATTGCCTCACCCGCTCCTCGCGCTTTTGCATAAGCCAGAGCGATCACATTTTCGCCATACGAAGTGGACTTCACTCCTGCCAGTGCGCTGCGTTCGCATCTCGGCCAGGGCACCGTCCAGACACGCTCCGTTGGCGGCCAGGGTTTCAGAGCCGTGGCCGTCACGAGATGCGTGCAGGGTTCTGTGCCACGATCCGATCCCAGAGGACCATCCCCACTAGTCAAGGTCACCCGCAGCCTCGCGTCTTTCAGCTCATTGGCCTGCAACACTGCGACCAAAGCCGCCTGAAAATCCGACTCTTCCATGGGAGGCAGTCCCATCAACTCGCACGACCTGACCAATCGCTCGTGATGCAGCTGTGGTGCAAACGGTAGCCCGCCGCGTGCCACCAAGGTCTCAAACACACCATCGCCGACAAGCAGACCATGATCGAAGGGAGAAATCCTCACCTCTGCCGCTGGCAGCAGCTTTCCATTAAGCCAAAGAATACCTTTCATGCCCTTGAAACAACCTCGCCTCCCTCCAAAAGCAACCCTCGGTCATGTGGATTGTGAATCGCTTTTGCCTCACAAGCGAAGGCGCGATACGAGTCTCTAAGCAAAGGAGCAGAAAGGCGATCCGCTCTGGATTCCTAACTTTTTTCCAAAGTTAGGCGACTATGAATCGCCTCGCGAAGGGTGATGAGGTTATCCCGAAAGCGTCCATCCAGACCGAAAGCCGAGAGACAGGCACTGAAGATGAACAAACACTGCAACAAGGCAGGATACATTTTGCCGAAATTATGCGGATGATTGGCCAAAACGGCGATGACGAGGCTAAGGTACAAGAAAGGGTAAAAGAAGAGGAAGGCTAAGTAGCGCTCAAAACGAGCATTGCGGCGCACCTGAGCATTGGACGGGATCCACTCCATCTTTCGACCGATCAGAAAGTCGAAAAACACCTGCACATGAATGAAGCTATACATGAAGGATAGCGGCAGAACGAAGAGGCCCGCACGATGGGTGTTCCACAAAGGAACGAGCACATAACTGAACAGACAAAGGAAGACGAGCGCGAGCCAACTGGCCGGATTCACCGCCCCCTGCGCGAGAGTCAAGCCAGTGACCACAGCCGCAGGAAAGGCAAGCGCGCCAATCACATTGAAAACATAGAAGCTATTGAGAAAGGCAAAGAGCCAGCGCTTCTTCCCCAGGCCATGCAAGGACCACAGACGACGAGTGAAGATGAGCTCAATGCCACCGAGTGCCCAGCGATACTGCTGAGTGAAAAAGGTCTGTAACCGAGCAGGGCTGAGCCCCTGACTGAGAATCAAAGGGATGTAACGAATGCGATAACCAGCGCTCAGTGTCAGGAGGCCGGTATTGATGTCCTCCGAACATTCCACCAAAGGAAAGCCACCTATGTCATCTATCGCTTGGCGTCGATACACCGCACAGCTGCCGCTGCAGCCTGCCAGCCCAAGTCGCTCGCGCAAGCGCTGGACGATGCGGTAGTAAAGCTCCTGGTTGTAGGCAGCAGCACGTTGCAGATCATTGATCCCCTCAGTCGTGAAATGCTGCGGAGTTTGCACGATGGAGACATGCTCATCTTGCTCCAAGTAGGGCATCAGGTGCTGTAGCCAATCTTTTCGCGGACAAAAATCAGCGTCAAAAATGGTAAAGTAGGGTGTTGTCGTCGCACCACTGCGCAGAGCATGATTGAGATTGCCCGACTTTTTCCCCACCCCTGGATCAGGTCGCCGGACATAAATCGCTCCATGCTGCGCCGTTTCTTCCTGGATCAAGGCTGCGTGCTCAGCATCACGCGTGTCATCGCAGAGAAGAACCCGAACTTGGTAACGTCCGCTCTCATTGGCTTGGCGAAGCTGCTGGGCATGATGAAGGGTGTTTCGGACAACTTCGATTTCTTCACCACAGACCGGAATCAACACATCAACCGGGATCTTTTCCTGCCGTGCTTCTGTTTCTCGGCGCAACTGATCATGAGCACTCATGTCAAAAGGACGCACAAACAGCGCACCGAAGACATTCGTCATAAGAGGTAACATGGTGAGAAACATGAAGCCTATGAAACCCAGCATGACTGGACGATCGTGATGAACATAGAGCAGCCAGCCTAAGGAGGCGATCACCGCCAAGATCCCAGCCGTGCTGTAAATGCCCTTTCGTGGGTGAATCAGGGCTATCATTTGCTGATCACTTGGAGGTTGAGGAAGTTTCATAAAAAGGCGGCATTTGATCTAGCTCTCGATCCTCCAGAGGAACACTCATCAAAGAGCGGATTCTTCGTTTCTAGCGAAAGCATCTATTTGGCCTAAACTTGGCGTGTGTCGTCCTTGTGGCTTTTTTCGCTGGGATGCAGAGTTGCATTCCCTGGACTGCGCCCGAGAGTTAGCCAGTAAACCTGCCTATTTTTCCTTTTCCTGCCCATGCCCGACTGGCTCGCTGTCATCATCCTTGGTATCATTGAGGGAGTCACTGAATTCCTTCCCATTTCATCCACCGGGCATTTGCTCATTCCCCAAAACTTGGGTTGGTTGCCGCATCAGGGCGACCTCTTCGACGTGGTGATCCAAAGCGGTGCTGTGCTGGCTGTGCTGGCTGTTTTCACAAAACGTGTGCACCATCTTTTGACAACATGGCAAGAGTCCAGCACGCGTGATTACCTCATGAAATTAGCGTTTTCCTTCGGCCTGACGGCCGCAGGCGGGTTGGTGATCAAAAAAATGGACATCGAGCTACCCGAAACCATTCAGCCCGTGGCTTGGGCAACGCTGATCGGCGGTTTCTTGATTCTGATTCTGGAAAGAAATCTCAAAGAGAAAGACGGCAACACATCCATCACGTGGACGATTGCAGCCGCCATTGCAGCCGCCCAACTCCTCGCTGCGATCTTTCCTGGTACCTCAAGATCGGGCGCTAGCATTCTGATGGCGATGGCCTTTGGTGTCGCACGCCCTGCGGCCACTGAATTTTCCTTCTTGCTAGGTATCCCTACCTTGATGTCCGCAGGTGGTCTAAAGATTGTCTCAGCGCTGTTCGAAGGTGAAGCCGCCAAGATTGATTGGGCCATGCTGGCACTGGGCACTGCTGTGTCAGCTGCATCTGCTTTTCTTGTCGTAAAATGGCTCATTCAGTTTGTTCAAAGTCATACCTTTGTTGGCTTCGCTTGGTATCGCATCTCGCTTGGCATTCTCTTGTTGGTGCTGGGTGCGTCCGCACGGCATTAAATTGAACTTCTGGACAACCTATGTTTGAATTTGCCCAGGGTTATTTTCGACGGACGGTCTTCAAAACCATCCGCTTTTTGAAGCATCCACGAAAGCTCAAGCAAAGCGGAATCATGCGCTGGTTCGCACTTCATTTTTTGAACAAGCGCGTGTGGAAACCGACACAGCACACCTTCTCTGGGGGCATGGCGATTGGTACATTCATTACCCTTCAGTTGCTGCCGATCCAGATGCCATCCGCCACCGTGCTGGCAGCTATTTTCCGGGTCAACATCCCGATCGCGCTGGTCATGTGCTGGCTTAGCAATCCCTTTACCCTCGCAGCTCTGGTCCCCCTAGAATACAAGCTAGGGAAATGGGTGCTCGGTATGCTGACAAAGGTGCCGACCACTCCTTTTCCTGATCATCTTCCCCAAGATGTAGCGGGCATGTGGCTCGCGCTGCGTGAGCACGCACCTGTCATGCTTTTCGGGGGTGTGATTCTCGGCGCGGTGCTAGCACCGACCGCCTACATTTTGACCTACCTCGGTTGGGGATGGCTGGAGCGCTGGAATCGCAACCGTCACGAGCCCGACCTGCCTTTTCCAGATCAGAATGCAGGCTGATCTCAAGCTGATGAATGAGGTCGCTTCACGAGGGGTTCAAACACATACCACTGATCCCAATGATGCTGGAGGTGACGATGCAAAATCGGAAGCCATCTGCGCCCGATGTCTTCGGCTCTTAACCTAGTGGTTCCCTCAGCAAAGCACTCTCCAACATGAATGCGGTAGCGCAGAGGCCCGATGCGCTCGAGGAAAATAGGCTGGCAAGGAGCACGCGAAATTTCTGCCAAGACTAGCGGCCCTTTGGGAATCTGATAAAGGCAACCTTCATGCATCATCTCGATGGGAGACACCGCAGAAAGAACTCGATCCCCCTGAACTGCGACAGCTTCTCCTTCCATCAACACACGACACAACTCGAGTCCGAGATGATTGTCACCAAAGTTGTAATGCACGCGCAGCATGGGATGAGATTGCTCTGTCTTGCGCAGTTCTTCCTCGCGTAGTTTTTGGAGCTGCTCGGTTTGCTCTGGCGCACGCACGGTGTGCAAACGGCGCCCAAACTTTTGGGCAAAGAGAGTCGCCCCGATGTCATAGTTGCCGCTATGGATTGTGAAGATCAAAACTCCGCCTGCACGTGCACGCAACTGCTCGAAACGATCCAGATGAGGGATGTCCCATTCGACCTCTTTGCCAAAATGAAGCACCCACAGACGATCCAAGTAGGTGAGCGCGAAATTGACAAAAACCAATGCTGCTGCCCACCAGCAGCGAATCGGCCCGAAATCGGGTCGAAGCGCCCTCAGATTGGACCAAACAGCACCTCGTTGTGCCTTGGCCAGAAGGTAAATGACAAAGGTAACCGGCCAAACCAGCCACAAGGCCAAGCGGCAAGGAATCACCCGCAGGACCAAGAGCAAGCACTGCGTCCAAAAAGCGCCATGCAAGCCAGTGTTCCGCCGAGGCGGAACTTGCGAGGTTGGGTTAATGGCGGTTATTTCAGGCGTCATTCACACAGCTCCTGCCCGTAGGATTTGTCTAGCTTTTCGTCGAGTAAAACATGCACGCATCCGCCTCTCTCCCACACCCTGCCAAAGCAGATTATGACGTGATCATCCTGGGTGGTGCATTCAGCGGTGCCTCCTCGGCTCTGCTGCTGAAGCGCGAGAACCCTAACTTAAATATTCTCGTCGTTGAACGAACCTCTGCCTTCAATCGAAAAGTCGGCGAAAGCACGTCTGAGGTTGGTGGGTGCTTTTTGACACGAGTTCTTCATTTGAATCCTTACCTCAGCGCGCATCATTATCAAAAACATGGCCTGCGCATGTGGTTCTGCAAAAAGGCTGAAGATCGAGTCGAAGACTGCACCGAACTGGGCCCCAAATTTCAGAGCCGCCTCCCGACATTTCAGCTCGATCGTTCACTACTGGATCAGCATGTGTTAGATCTCGCCACTGAGGCAGGTGTCGAATTGGTTCGCCCAGCAACCGTTCGTGAAATCCAGTTGGCGGAAGACGCAGCACATCACCAAATCAGTTTCACCACAGCGAGCGGTGAAACGCGCCAGCATAGCGCAACATGGGTGATCGATGCCTCAGGCCGCGCAGCTCTACTGGCTAAAAAGCTTGGAGTTCATCGTCCGCTTGGTGATGAGCATCCAACCTCATCGGTCTGGTGCCGTTATCGGAACGTGAATCCCCTGGACAGCTACAAAAGTCGAAGCTTGCACCCCAGCTTGATGGACCGAGTGAATGGATCAAGAAGCAGCGCCACCAATCATCTGATGGGACGTGGATGGTGGGTCTGGCTCATCCCCTTATCGAACGGAGACTACAGCGTGGGAGTGGTTTGGGATCGGTCCATTTTTGAGCTGCCAGAAGGCCCCAATCTCACTGCACGCCTGCACGCTCACCTACTCAATCACCCCATTGGCAGGTTGATGTTTGCAGACGCAGAAGCCATAGAGGATGACACCTTTTACTACAAAGGGCTGCCTTACCACACCACGCAGATGGCGGGCAACCGATGGGCTATGGTAGGGGACGCAGCGGGCTTTATTGACCCACTCTATAGCCAAGGTCTCGATTATTGCGGACACACAGTTTACGCAGTTACCCAAGTGATTTTGAAACACACCCAAGGAGACGACGTCACAGAAGACCTGGAGTATTTGAAGGGCGCATATCAGCGAAGTTACCGCCTGTGGTTTGAGAGCCTGTATAAAAACAAATACCGCTACATGGGTGATGCTGAACTGATGCGCATCTCTTTCATCATGGACTTGGGCACCTACTTCATAGGCCCTGTTCGACTGGTTTACACCGACCCTAAATATGAATGGACGAGATTGCCCTATGATGGTCCGGCTGGCACCCTCTTCGCCAAATTCATGGCATTCTACAATCGTCGATTAGCAGCCATGGCTGACAAAAGATGGGCTAAAGGCACTTATGGTGCTTGGAACACCGGCAAGGATCTCACGTTGGGGCAGAGCTACAGCCCAAATTTGAGCGCATTCATGTTTCTGCGGTGGGGTTTGCGTCTCTGGTTGATAGCGGAATTGAAGACTTTTTTCTCAAAAGCAAAACCCAATCCCGCCGCCAACGAAAGCTTCCTTCCGATGACGCAAAACGCCAAAGCTGTGGCGTGATAAAAATTGAGTGCCTCGGTTGTGAAGCCGTGAATGAACTAACCTCTGCCCGATTTTCCAGAGTTACGCTTGCCTATTCGAAACCATGAAACGCCTCTTTTCCTTCGGCCGAAAAACCACGCCGCCTCCGCGTGAGCCTTCGGTATCGGAAGGTGTGGCAGGATGGGCTCCTGTAGCATACCCAACCCCCCAAGAATTAACCCACATGATGCCTGGTGGCATCTATGCCTTCGATCTTTTGATCGGACAAGGAGGGATGGGCGCTGTGTATCGTGGAAATCAAACCCAACTCGACAGAGCAGTTGCCATCAAGATTTTGCACCGACAACATGGCGTTGATTACGCCTACGCGCATCGTTTTCGACGCGAAGCACAGGCCTTGGCTCAGATGAATCATCCCAACATCGTCAGTGTCTTTGATTTTGGTGTGGTTGGAGACTACTTGTATTATGTAATGGAATACATCCAAGGCATTGATCTTCATCAAAGCCTATGTGCAGGGACATTATCCCCTGCACACGCAACACAGATCATGATCAAAGTCTGTGATGCGCTAAGCTACGCCCACTCAAAAGGAATTGTTCATCGCGATATCAAACCCGCCAATATCCTACTGGCTAACGATGGACGCATTAAAGTCGCCGACTTCGGTCTAGCCAAAAGATTCGATGCACAGACTACCCTTCTGACACAGACCAACATGGCGATGGGCACACCTGATTATGCAGCCCCTGAGCAGTATGATTCAAAGGCATCCATTGATCATCGTGCTGACATCTACGCGATGGGTGTGATGTTTTACCAGATGCTCACAGGCCAGCTCCCGAGAGGTTCATGGCATCCACCTTCTGCATTGATTCAATGTGATCTTAGATTTGATGCCATCATCACTCGCGCTCTCAAGCCAGATCGAAACGACCGCTATGCCAGCGCTGACGCGTTGAAAGCAGAGCTTCAAGAACTGACGCAACAACCCACTCAGTCCCAATCAGCTCAAGTTCCAGCTAAAGTGGTTTCAGCGATTTCTTCATTGCAGACACCCACCCCAAGTAGCGGCCCAAAAACTACGGTCGGGCGTGTTCTCGTTCTCGAAGATGACGTGCTTCTGAGAAATCTGATCGTCAGAACACTCAAGAAAGAAGGCTACGAAATCATCGAGACCTCAGACGGCACGGATACCGTGCGTCTTTACAGCGAAGCCATGCTCAGCCACCGCCCCTTCGATGTCGTTCTGGTAGATTTAACCATTCCTCTAGGAATGGGAGGCACACGAACCATGCAACTTTTGCGTCAGTTGGATCCCAATGTGGATGCCATTGTTTCAAGTGGAAACCGATCTGACCCCGCTATGATGCAACCGAGCGCACACGGCTTCAGCGATGTTCTGCCCAAGCCATATGACAGTGAGGATCTGGTTCGAGTTGTTCGACATTCACTCCAAAGAAGGAGAAACAAACTTGCTCATCCCCCCCTGTGACTGAATTCACAAGCGTCATCTGTCCCGCCTGCTTTCAGGAGTTTGAAGTTCCTTGCCCCCACTTCACCGAAGTCCCCTGCGATGTTGATTACGACTGCGAAATCTGCTGTCGTCCCATGCGGATCTACTTCGATGAGATCGACGCTCATGTCTATGGCAACGCCGTTGGCCTAGGAGCGTGAATCTGATATCCCAATCAAAAGAGATAAAAAAACCCCGCTGGCATTCATCCCAGCGGGGTTGTGATTTAGGTTGATCTTGTTATTCGAACTTCACGTCCAGGTCACTAAAGACCATCGAACCATGAAGTGATCCATTTGTAGATGGCACAAAACTTCCTGAAATCGTGCTGAATGAAGATGTTACTTTCAGCGTGGTATCTGTGTGTAGAACAACACCATCAAAAATGATGTACATGCGATTCATGGCTGCATCATGAACCAATTCGATGGCATACAGACTGCCGGGTATCATTTTCTGATTCAGATCTTTTGTCGAACCATCCGCAGAAGTGTAATGAAGACTTTGATCCTTACCATCAACCCAGAGTGCTGCTATTGGAGCTTTGTCTGAATCAACAGCTATCCAGCCAAAGCGGTCTTCAGTTCCCCCTTCTGGGAGCTCAAGTTTCATTTTGACAGAAGCAATGGTTTTCTTCGCATGAGAAGGCGCGACGAATTTTTCATTCCAAATGAGCATTGGAATTTCAATCGATCCACCATGTCCCCCTAGACGAATGGAGCCGTCTTCGTTTTGTGGAGCCTCAATGGACTTTGGCTCAGAACTACCACTGAATTGCCCAACCCAGTCAGTCAGGCGGTTCAATTCAGCATTGAAATCATAAGTTGGTACAGCGGTCGATGCACTCATGATCAGCGCGTATTTGCCTTGGTGAGCAAACTGGTTGTTTGAATTCCAACCTCCAACCCAGAAAACAAAATTTTGACCAGCGGTGGCATTGAAAACCATTTGTTCATTGGTCGTCGGTAAACGTGTATCAACCACGTTTCCGATCCTGGTGATTGCGCCTACACCTGGGATGCCAGTGTATCTTGCAATAGCAATATCAAAGGCCTGTCGGGTGCTTAGCGTATAACGGTTGGAAAGAGGCGCTGTCCAGCGGTGCCATGATGTGGCCAAGAATCCTGCGTTGGCTCCATCTTCGAGGTCATTTTCTGTGAAATTAGTCGTATCCCCTTCATAACCAAAATTACTACCGGTCAGGATGGCTGCATCAATAAGATTATCATTAGCGGGCTTGGCGAAATATCGATAATCAGGCAATGTGCTAGCGCTGCCACCTTGACCGCTGGAAGTCACTTCAATGCTGTAAGCAGTGTCATTCGTTAGACCCGCAGGCACTTTGACATACAATTGGGAGTTATTCAGTAGAGTAACACTCGCGGGCCTGCCCCCCACTTTTGCTGAAATCACGAAACTTAGATTGTTTCCACTCAGCAAAATTAATTCATTCACAGTTCCTCTTGTCGGAGCAAATGAAGTTATCGCAGGCGGAGGTATTGGAGTAATGGAAAGCGTCGCAATCGTGCTCAGAACAGTCCCAACACTGTTTCTGACTTCACAACGATAGCGTCCCGAGTCGAGAGGTGTAGGCCTGGCTAAGGTAAGTGTTCTAGCCCTTTGATTGGGCAGTGGCACCAATTGGTCTGTACCAGAAACTTCGACAACCCTTGACCATTGATATTGTAGCGTAGGACTGCCGAGGGCATCCAGAGATAGAGTAACAGGCTGACCCTCTGTGACTGACTGATCACGTGGAACACGAATGATGGAAGGCGGCGTTAAAATGGAAAGTGAGAGGCTAGAACTCCTTGCGGAAAGAAGTCTGCCATTCACGTCCCTTGTATTGTTCGTCACTGTCACAGAGTAAGCACCAGAGTCTTCCAGGATGCTGGATGCGAACGTCAAAGCACCTGTTGTAGGGTTCACAGTGCCTGAAGTCACTGGCCGTCCAGCTTTCAGCCATTGGAACGCAAAAGGGGGAGTTCCTGTTAGTGCAGGGGTAATCGTGACAGAGCTTCCCACTGCGGCCCTGTGATTGTTGGAAGCAAAGTTGGAAGTTATTCCGGTGACTCTGGGGGGATCTTCCACGCTAAGTGCCACATTCAAAGTGATTGTTGAGCCTGCAGGATGACCATTCGTTATTTCGCAATAGTAATCACCTGCATTGGATGCAGCCAATCGATTGAGTGTTAAAATTGGACTTGTCTGCGTTGGCGTCATAGCAACGTCAGGGGTGCCCCTCTTGAACCAGCGATAACGCAGTGGCAAATCTCCTCCAGCTACAAGGTTAAATCTCACGCTGCCGCCAGTCGCACCGACGGTAGAGACTGGTGGCACTAAAATCACTGGCTTGGAGCCTACGCGAAGAACGGCTACAGAGCTTCGGACCATACCCACTCGGTTTCTGATTTCGACAAAATAGCTTCCTCGGTCAGCCCATGCCAATGTGGGAGCAAAGCTAATCGTATCGGTGTTACTACCAGCCCCAAGATAAGGACGCCCATCCTTAAACCATTGGAAGGTTCTTCCAATCGCTGACCCACCAACTGCTACGCTTAGCGTGACACCAGCATCACCAGCTTGTCGAGTCTGTGCAACAGGCTGCGTTGTCACAACTGGCCTACTATCGACTTCCACAAGTGCATCTGAACTTTGGACATCGGGGAAACTCCCACCTCCGGTTGTGGTTAAACTGTTACTGACACGCACAAAATATGATCCTGCATTCCCAGGAGTACCTTGAATGTTTAAAACAGGTGATGTGCTTGTTGAAATCAAAGTCTCAACAGGGGTTGGGCCTGATCGATCAACTTTAAACCAACGATATGACAACCTTGCGGCTCCCGCAGCGGCAACGGATAGTCTTCCACTGCGCCCTTGTTCAATCACGATGTTGGATGGCTGGGTGAGCACAACAGGCGGAGCATCAACACTCACCACAACGTTTGAGCTAGCTACGACAGTTCCCGTCACGTTGGTGACTGTGACTCGATATGTGCCAATGCTATAATAATCAGCAGCAGCAATGGTGTAGGTATCACTCAATTCCGAGCGTGTTATCGTACGAACTGTCAAATTTGTAGGTCTAGCCACCTTTTGCCATGTGTAAGTAAAAGGCGGAGTGCCTCCAGGGACAAGAACAACTTCCAGATTTTGGGGTTGTCCAGCAGCCACCTTGATGGGGCCTCTCGGTGTAACCCCAGAGATTCTTGGACGATAGTTCACTGTCACAACGGCAGGGTCACTTTCGACAAATAGTGCTGGGTTGGTTGCGTTTGCAACGATCACACGGTACTCACCCGTTTTTTCATTTCCAAGCGCTCCTACATTGGTCAGGCGAAGGGTCTGCCCACGCTCGCTAGGCATGATTGAACCATTTCTCAGCCACTGGTAGGTAATTCCACCTGATCCAATAGCATTCACAGAAAGGGTAACTGTCGTGCCATCGGTAGCAGCGACGCTTTGTGGCTGAACAAGTATTTGTGGAATTGCAGGGACAGGGGTGAAAAAGCCTGAGACGCGATAATTACCCTGTGCACCATAACTTGAAAACCCTGCTGTTATCGCACCGCCTGCTATGTTAAAGGGCTCTGATCCACCGCGAACCACCAAATAGTATGTTCCAGTCGGTAGGTTACCTGACACTGTAGCGCTTCTATTATCCACAGGTGCTGAGTTCGTAATCAGCCCATTCAGGGGATTCGCTGCCACCAACACGCCGCTCGAATTAAACACGGAGAGGTTCAAGTCTAGGTTGGAATTGTTTCCCACAGGACCGACCGTAAAGCTAAAACTGCCGTTTTGGTTGGAAGCACCTGTGGAATGACTGAATCTGAACCAATCCTGATCATTGACACTGTGAAGAGACCCATTTGCGACAAAATTTCCGTTGATCACCGAACCTGCGGTCGTGTTGGACATGATGGATGGTGTCCATGTTGCTCCGCCATCTCCTGTTGTTAGAAGAATACCATTCGTCACAGCAGCGATGACGTTGGTTCCATTACCCGAGCTTCGGATAATTGACCAGAATCTATCCGTTTCCTGTTCAACCCATGCCGTTCCTCCATTCACGGACTTCGAAATACTACCACCATTGTCCCCTACATAGATGATTGTTCCGTTCGAACTGCACGCTACTGATCTCAAATCAATGGCATTAGGCACTTCACGAAGTGTCCAATTAACTCCTGAATTTGTGGATACGTAAGTATCGTTGGTATTTCTGACCGTTGCCACAAGATTTACTCCATCCGCAGATGATGCTACAGCGGACCATGCACGCGTAGTCTCTCTTGCGGTCCATGTGGCACCTGAATCATCAGAAGTGTAGATCCTACCGCCATTGATGGTTGCAACAAGTTTAACACCATCGGAGGATGAAGCAAGTCCACTCCAGTCACGAGTGGAGAGAGTAGTCGGCCATGAAGTACTCGTAATTTCTATCCAGGTCACACCCGCATCGGATGAAGTGAAAAGATTCCCACCTTGAACTGCTACAAAAACTTTCGATCCATCGCTTGAGCATGTGATGTGAGACCAATTTCGTATTTCTTCGACTGCGGTCCATGTGACTCCAGCATCTGTGGATTTATAAATTTTCCCCTGTCTTTCAGTGGCGTACAAGCTATTGCCATCCGATGAGGAAGCGATAGCTGACCAATTTCTACTTTTTTCGGCGGATGTCCAAGTCGAACCACGATTTGTTGACAGATAAATATTTCCATCGCGAGCAACAGCAGCCAGTTTCAACCCATCCGAAGAGGATGCTAGTGATGTCCAATTTGCACTTCCATTAGGAACGTCGTCAGATTCAAAACCAACTCGGTTCAGCTCACTGGCGATAATCGCAATATCATCTTCTGTATTAGTAGAACCATTGTAGTCACCAATGGACCACTGTGTGAGACGACGATCATAAGACACACCCATGATGGGAGCCCAAGATGAGGTGGTGTTGCCGTGTCCGGCGTAGTATGGATTCGTTCCACGACCATCGTGGCTGAGACCAAGGGTGTGACCTACCTCGTGTGAAATCACTTGAGCCATGTTGACCGGTTCATACATTCCAAAGCACCAGCATGGCACATCTTCATCAAAATCTGAGCCTGCCTCGTTCCAACTATTCAAGAAAGCAACACCACCGGCCACGCCTAAAGTAATTGGGTCTGTCGGAGTAACGATGCATCGCATCCTTTGACCGACTGGAGCTGCTAGATAACGAGCTTCTACGGTTGTGATGCTTACATTAAAGTTAGCAAAATCTTGAGACACACTATCGATCACGCCTTGTATGTGCGTGTTTGTGAGCGGTCTTCCTGCATAAATGGCAGGTGCAGCATCAATTTCATTTCCGTTGTTCCAGACTGAGTCCGTCACCAATTCACCGTCGAAATCGATGTAGATGACCGCAGTGGCCGCTGGTTTTGTATCATAGGCAGGAATGGTCGTTGCTGCCAAGGGAGCAGCACTTGGATTGGATGTTCCGCCCGCACTGATTTGTAAGCGTGGCATACCCAAACACTCCAAATCACCCATTTTGTATTCTGCGATGATGAGCTTGCCGTCAGAAGTCGGTTCAATTTTGTAAGTTCGACCCTTTTCTGGAACTCTAACCATTCCACGGAATCCATCAGGCCCCTGTGACAGTGCAAACCCACCAGCGCTGTTTTCGAGACTGCCGCCAACTCGGATAGAGCCAGCTCTACCTTTTTTTACCAAGTTTACGACTGCATTATAAGAAGAACCATTACTCGTTGGAATACCCAACCGCATTCCTTTTTGGAAAGTCTTTAAGTCGGGCAACGAGGACAGCTCAATGTATTGCCTGCTGAGCGACTTAATTTTTTTCGTTTTTTCCAAAACTGAACCAGGAGCGCTGATTCCCTCATCTTTTTGAGGCACTTTTGTGGTGAGTAACCTGAAACTCAGAGGGTAAGTCGCTACTTGCTTCTCTGCTTTCAGGCCTGCTGCTAAGTTAGCCTGCTCTGATTTTGGTAAAGATTCAGTGGACTGAACATTGTCCACGGGCGCTACGGACAATGGTGGGGTCTTGTCCTTCTTTTTGTCTATCTGTGAAGAAGGAGCCTGGAAAAAGACACCCAAGAACAGGGCTGCGGCCAGGCCTGATAGGCCGACCACAAAGTAGTCTTTTTTGAGTTTCATAGTGGGTGGTGGGGTTTGGTTTTGTAAATGCGGTGTAAATGCATTTTTTCAGATTCTGACCGAAAGAGACTTCTCTGGCAATATAAATGTAGAGACCTTTGAAAGACCCCAAAAAGCTCAAAAAAACCTCTCATTTTCAGCATGTTTTGCCAAATTGGGCCTCTCCCCTTGCTAGAAATTTAGTTGTCTCTGCGGATGCAAGAGTTTTTCGCGAAGTGAATTTTGAGTTGCAACTGAATCATAGTTCTTTCCGATTCAGCCGTTATTTTTAAGCTTCGTTGTAGGGTCCAAGAGAAGGCTTTTGAATTTCACCTTTCTTCAATCCATCTCGGTGCGGGATAGCTACCGAGGATCTTGATCCTGGCACCTTGGTTGTCGAGTTCGCGAATGGCACCTTGGAAGGTGCGATCTTCGTGGTGACCGCTAATTTCCAAGAAAAATCTAACCTGTGTGTTTGCGGCATCGCTCAGTACAGGACGATTTTCAATTTGGCGCACATTGATGTTCTTTTGAGCAAAAACCTTCAAGATTTCCAACAGGGCTCCAACGCGGTCTGGCGCATGTACCATGAGCATGGTGTTGTCGTTACCGCTCGGGTCTCCGCTGCGGCGTCCGAGAATGATGAAACGTGCACGACAGGATAATTCACGCGGACTTGCGGCAATGACCTTCAATTCATGAAGTTCTGCTCCAAGAGGAGTGCCCAGAGCCGCACAGTCAGCATGGTTTTCAGCATAAGTCGCGGCCAGACTGGATGATTCGGTCTCGTGCAAATGCACGCCTGGAAATTTCTGCGCAAGCCAGGCACGGCATGTAGCCAGCATTTGTGGGTGACCGTAGATTTCATGAAGTGAGGCTTCCGCACTCTGCGCCATGACTACGGTCTCTAGCTTCCAGAGAATCTCAGCGTAGATCTGGAGTTCTGAATCAACCAAATGATCGAGTGTATGATGGACTGCACCTTCCGTGCTATGCTCGATTGGCAAAACGGCGTAGTCCACTTGTCTGGTAGCGACACGCTCAAAGCCACCCTGAATGGCATCCACAGGCAAATATTCCACGCTGTTGCCAAATTTGTGCACAGCCACTTGATGGGTCCATGAACCAACGGGCCCGAGGTAGGCAATCTTTAGACTGTCCTCAAGCGCTAGCGCTGCGCTCATGATTTCACGAAAAATCGACCGAATCGCTTTTTCAGTCAGTTTGCCGTGTTGAGCTGTATTGATTTGGCAAAGTTTGCGCAGAAGCGCTTCTTCTCGTCCTGGCACATAGATATCGAGTCCAGCCTTCTTTTTGACCTCAGCCACTTGCAGGACTAGATCCGCTCTTTCATTGAGAAGCCTAATCAGTTGTTCATCAATTGTGTCGATGTGCTCTCGTATGGCCTTCAAATCCAGCGTTGCATTTGCCTCAGGGGATTCGTCTGGGGTTGGGGATGGAAGAGACTCAGGCATCGGTAAGTGGCTTTAGTCCGATTCGCCTGACTGAGGCTGGGGCTCCAGCGAAAGCTGCCTTTCTTCAGGAGCGGAAGTCAATTGCTCCTCAGGGGCGGAAGGGAGCTTCACCCGGCGAAGCTCCTGCGAATTCGGCAACTCATCCAAATTTTTGACGGCGAAGTGGTCCAGGAAAGCGTCCGTTGTTCCATAGAGCAATGGCTTGCCTGGCAATTCGGCACGACCTTCGATCTTGATCAGTCCTTTATCCACCAATTGCTGCACCATCGCATCGACACTAACGCCACGCACGGCTTCGATGCCTGCTTTGGTGATCGGTTGTCGGTAGGCGATGATGGCGAGCGTCTCGAGTGCCGGCTGGCTCAGGCGCTGGACTTTTTTCCCTGGGAAAAGCGCTCGGCACCATTCTGCGTAATCAGCTTTGGCGCAGAGTCTCCATCCGTGCGGGCGCTCTGCGATGGTGAAAGCACGCCCATCCACTTCATAATGAGCGATCAACGCATCAATTGCTTCACGAATGGAAAGCTCATCGACCACCAGCAGTGGCTCAATGTAGGCGGGTATCTCCGATGGGTCGTTGGCTGCCTCCTGGATGTCTTTGGCCGTCTCCTTGACAGCAGCCGCCATTTGCGAAAGCGGCAGCGGCTCCTGCGTGGCAAAGAGGAGAGCTTCGACGATGGCGGTGAGTTCCATGGAGCGGGGAATCAAAGATCAAAAACAGGGTTCGCATCCAAAGCAAGGCTATGGGGTGAGTCAAGACAGCTTCCTGAAGATGCGGGTTTGAGTATGGAAAAACTGGTTGCGAAAGCTGACGACCCCTGCACTATGAGCGCCCCTCCGCCCGGTTCGGCCCCTCCAGGGAACTGCGTGGCGCAGGAAAATCTGACTGTCACCATGAGCAATATCATCTCCAAAATCGAAGCCGAGCAGACCAAGAAGGAAGTGGCCTCCTTCAACGTCGGCGATACCGTCAAAGTTCACACCCGAGTCATCGAAGGTGACAAAGAACGTATTCAGATCTTCGCTGGCATTGTCATCGCACGCAAAGGCTCTAGCCTGAATGAGGCCTTCACGGTCCGCAAAATTTCTTATGGTGAAGGCGTGGAACGCGTCTTCCCCCTGCACAGTCCAAAAGTGGCTAAGATCGAAGTGACCAAGCCGGGGCGCGTTCGTCGTGCTCGTTTGCACTACCTCCGTGGCCGCCAGGGCAAGGAAGCCATGTCCGTCAAAGATGTCGTTCAGAACGACGCTTGATTCTAATTTCCGACGGCGGCAGAGCCCGATGGGCTGGCTGTGGTTGGTTTGTTGACGTTCGAGACACCTCCGCGCTGATCACGCGGAGGTGTTTTGCTTTGATTCCAGAGATCTCAGCGCCATTTCATGCAGCGAAAGGGGTGATCGTCGATCAAATTTGCCCGCACGCCAGCCAAGCGGTCACTGTGGTAAAACTGTACACCGACGTAGTGATACACTGGAATCACGGCAGCCTGGGATCCCACGAGCAAGGATTCGGCCTGTTGAAAGAGGCGCATGCGTGCCTGATCATCCGCTTCCGCTGCTGCCCGATTCATCAGCGCATCGTAATCGCTGTTTTTGAAACCTGTGCGGTTTTGACCATTCGTGCTGGTGAAGAGATCCAAAAAGGTGCTGGGGTCATTGTAGTCCCCCACCCAGCTTGAGCGGCATAGCTGATAGCTGAGTTCACGCATCGACTTGAGCCAGACTTTCTGCTCTTGCTTCACGAGGCTGACGGTGACTCCCAGTACCTCTTGCCACATGCTCTGCAGCTCAATGGCGATGCTACGCTCTATTGGCAGCGGGATGTAGAGGTATTCCACACGGGGAAAACCTTTGCCGCTGGGATAACCCGCTTGCGCCATGAGTTGGCGGGCTTTTTCTGGCTGGTAATCGGGCAAACCCGTAGGCGGTTGAAAGCCTCGTCCAGTTCCCGGTGGCGTCATGCTGGTGGCCACAGGCTCTCCGAGCTGTGTGATCTTTTCGACGATTCGGCGTCGGTCCACCGCATAGGCAAAGGCCTGCCGTATGCGCGGATCATCAAAGGGAGCTTGTGTCACATTCACTCGAATGAACCAACTGCCCAAAAACGGCCCCGTGTGAAACCAGGGTTCTTTTTTCAAACGCTGCGTGAGCGAGGGCGGCACCATGCCCTTGTCCATCATCAGGTCGCATTGCCCTGTGTAAAAGTAGCTCAAGGCAGTGTTAGCCTCTTGCACAGGCTTCACCTCGACCGTTCTCATGCCCACATGGCTTGCGTCCCAGTAGTCAGGATTTTTGTGCAGCAGGATGCGATCGTCCAAGCGCCAATCCTCCAGGCGATAAGCGCCATTGGTCACTATGTTGGCAGGCTTCATCCAGGCGCTGCCATGACGATCCAAACAGCGCTGAGGCACGGGTGAAAAAGTCACAAAGGCGCAAAGGTCGATGAAGTAAGGTGTGGGATTTTCCAACTCCACACGCAGCGTGCGCACATCAAGAGCACGAACCCCAACGGTCGAAAAATCTTGACTCGACTCCTCTGAAAAGGCGCGTGCGCCGCGGATCACATGCATCAGCGTGGCATAGTCAGAACCGGTCTCTGGGAGAAGCGCACGGCGCCAAGATTGCACAAAGTCTTCTGCCGTCACAGGCTGCCCATCAGACCACTTGACGCCCGAGCGCAGATGAAAGGTGTAAGTCCGCTGGTCTTCGGAAATATCCCAGCGCTCAGCCATTCCAGGCTCAGGACGGCCCTCTTCGTTGACTCGGCACAGCCCTTCAAAAAGAGAGGTAGCAATGCGCATCGACACCTGATCCGAGGCCAGGGCCGGATCGATGGTTTCAGGCTCGGCACTTTGCAAAAAAACCAAGTCGGCCCGAGATCGGGGCGGCTCACAAGAGGGTAGGCAAAAAAGGACCATCAGCCCCAGGCTAACTCGGAAGACCTGAAGCGGAAAAGTGCAGCCCATGAGATCAAAAAAGCACATCGCGGAGACTCATGGTGCAATAGCCAATCGACCCAACTGGCCTGCAGGCCAGGCAGCGCCTTGGGCGATCCATTTACGCAGCAAAAGTCGCTCTTCAGGCGTCAAGACCTCTCCGACCGGCGGCATGGCTTTCACGCCCTGGTGACCAGATTCCAGTTGGCTGAGAAATCGGCTCTGATCCGGTTTCCCAGGGATGATCCAGCTTCCCAGCGTGCCCGTTTGGATCGCCTCGGCTTGGCTAGCGAGACTCATTCTCCCAGGTTGGGCCTTCGCATTGTGGCACATCGCGCACTTGGCCTCCAAAACTGGTTTCACATGATCGGTGAAACTCACGCGGCCCTCACGCGCAACACGGAGTTGAGCCTCTGATAAAACATTGCGACCAGGCAGCCTCGTCTCACTCCCTGAGTCGGGAGCGGCACAACCGACGATCAAGGTAGCTAAGCCCATGGCAGAGAAATGAAGTTTCATCCACCCAATCTAGGCACGCCTTGTGAAAGCGACAATCACAGTCTTGCCCTGAGCTGCACGAATGCTGCGGTTCATGAGCGCTGGAACTCCTCCTGGACATGGATTTGCTTCTTGCAGGCAGGCAGCGGCTGCGGGACTCTTCAGACCACTCGTTTCGATCTATGTTCCGCAAAAATTGGTACCTCTTCACTCCCCTGGCGATCGTCGGCATGCCTGCGTTGATCCTCGGCTATTACATCCTCAGCTACGGCTATCCGGTGAATGAAGCCGTTGAGGCCACACGTCACTTTCTTCAATCAAGCACACGCTACGCCATGAAATACACGGACCGGCACTTTGCGCTGGTAAAACCAGGCATGGGTGGCCAGGAAGTGTTTCAGCACCTCGGCGTGCCCTTTGAGCGCCGCAACAATGACACCGAGTGGCTCTATGCGCTGCCCAAGGGGCTGACCCAATTTTATCACGAGCGGAAAGTCATTTTTGCCAAGGACGGCAAAGGCATCCCCAGGGTCAAAGAAGTCATCCGCGCTTTCCACGCCGAGTGATCCTGCCGCCGATGAGCCAGCCCAGCCCATCCCGCCCTGCCGCTGACCGCCTCTCACTGCTCGGAATCACTCCTGAGGAAGTGGCTGAAATCGTGCGCAGCCTCGGCGAGCCCGCTTTTCGAGCGAAACAGATCGTCGAATGGATCTTCAAAAAACGCGCCACGGATGTGGAGTCCATGTCAAGCCTGTCCAAACCGCTGCGGCAGGCACTGAGCGAGCGATTCCTCACTCGCAGCATGGTCCTAGCACGCAGCACCGGATCGGCAGATACCACTCGCAAGCTCCTGCTGAAGCTGCACGACGGTCGTTACGTGGAGACGGTGCTGATCCCGGCCAATCCTGCACTTTACGGCGGACGCTCGGACCGCCTAACGCTCTGCGTGTCCAGTCAGGTCGGCTGTGCCTACGACTGCAAATTTTGCGCCAGCGGACTCGCCGGCTTCACGCGCAACCTCAGCGCTGGAGAAATCGTCGAGCAAATCGTGCAGGCCGAGGCCCATGCCCAAGACCGGGTGGACAATCTGGTCTTCATGGGCATGGGGGAGCCCCTCGCCAATTTCAGCCATTTGGTCAAAGCGATCGAAATCTTGAATGCGGAGTGGGGCATCGGCATCGGCGCACGCCACATGACGGTCAGCACCAGCGGACTGGCCCCACAGATCAAAAAACTCGCCGATTTTCCTCTACAGATCCGCCTCGCCATCTCCCTGCATGGTGCCAGCGATGAAGTGCGCAGCCAGATCATGCCGGTGAACCACAAGCACAACATCACCGAACTCTTCGAAGCCCTGCAATACTGGCGCTCCAAAAGAAAGCAGCGCATCACCCTGGAATACATTTTGATCCAAGGCGTGAACGACATGCTGGAGCAGGCACGACTGCTCGCCAAACGTGCACGCGCCATTGATGCACGGGTGAACCTGATCCCCTACAACACAGTCGATGGACTACCCTGGGTGCGGCCTAGTGAGGCACAGTGCATCGCCTTTCGTGACACGCTCGAGGCGGGCGGTGTCACTGCGACCCTACGGTTGGAAAAAGGGCACGACATCGCAGCGGCTTGCGGACAACTGCGGCTGAAGCAAGAAACCTCCGAAGGCATCATTGAATCTCCCATCCCTGAGAAGCGCATCACCATCGGCGCTGGCAGCCGCAGCGCTTCTTCCCAGGGCAAGGAAGACAGCTGAGGTCTTTCTGTTCCGGCGAAAGCAAACCCAGCCACCTTGCGTTTGCCAGTGCGTCGCTTTTTTCTCATGAAGACCCTTCGCACCCTACTGCTCATCGCCGCGCCCTTGACCGCCCTCGCAGAGGATTCCCTGCCCGACCCCGTCGCTGTGCTAAAGGCGATGAAAAAGGCCACGAGCTTCTGCACGAGCAAGCTCGCGGTGCAGGGGGGATATGCCTCTGCTTGGCCACGCGACTTGGCTCATGGCATCACAGAGCACAGCCAATCCAGAACCGTCATCTCGATCCAGCCTCCAGGCACCACCACCCTCGGCTTGGCCATGGTCAAAGCTTGGCAAGCGAGTGGCGACAGCCAATTCCTGGAGGCTGCGAAAGCCGCAGGCAAGGCCCTGATCTCCTGCCAACTGGCCAGCGGTGGCTGGACGGATGACTTTGATTTTGCCCCAGAAAAAGCAGCCAGGCGATGGCTTCACCAAGCCCAGCTAGCGGGAGATCGCGACGCCGGCAAACGCCAAAACACGAGCACGCTGGATGACAACAAAACCCAATCCGCGCTGCTATTCCTGCTGGAGCTAGCTCACCTGCCTGAATGCAAAGAAGATACGGTGCTGCAAGAGGCCGTGAAATTCGGGCTCGATAGCCTGATCGCAGCTCAATACCCGAATGGAGCATGGCCCCAGCAATTCAGCGGCCCAGCAGACCCCAACACACCCGTGAAACCGGCACGCTATCCCTCCGATTGGTCACGCCAATGGCCCAAGGAGAAGTACACGACCTACTACACGCTCAACGATGGCAACCACCAACGCGCGGTGGAGTTGCTCCTGCGCGCGCATGAGCTGATGGGAGACGAGCGCTACCTCGCGAGTGCAAAAAAAGGCGGTGACTTTCTGATCCTGGCTCAAATGCCCGAGCCACAGCCAGTCTGGGCACAGCAATACAACGCTGAGATGGAACCCGTCTGGGCACGCAAATTTGAACCCCCCTGCGTGACCGGAGGCGAAAGCCTGGGAGCCATGGAAACCTTGCATCTGCTGCATGTCATCACTGGAGAAGCGAAATACCTCAAGCCTCTCTCGGCTGCTCTGGCTTGGTATGAACGATCCAGCCTGCCTGGAGGGCTCTACGCTCGCTTTTATGAACTGCGCACCAACCGCCCGCTCTACTTTGTCAAAGATAGCTACGAACTGACCTATGCAGATGACAACTTGCCGACTCACTATGGATTCAAGCTCGACCACATCAGCCGTGATCTAGCCAAGTTCAAAGAGCAGCTGCTACAGCCACGGGAAAAGTTACTGCAAAAACGCAGCGCACCCAGCAGCGAAAAGAGCTGGGCCAGCCAAGCCAAGAGTGTGGCTAGCAAGGTGAACAGCGCTTTGAAAAGCCAAACTCACGAAGGCATCTGGATCGAGGGTGATGAAATCGATGCAAGCCTGATCACGAAGCAGCTCATGGCCCTCGCCCGCTACCTTGAGGGAGCTCGACGTGGTGGGGAGGCCTTTGCCAAGCTGCGCCAGTAGAGCAATCGACAAGAATTCCTAACCTCGAGTCAGGAATTCGGGTTGAAGAGTCCTGAAAATTCGTCTTTCAGGCATAACCTTTCTCCATGGCTTTTGCTCCCTTGTTCCATCGCTTGCCTTGGCTACGCAGCCTCGCGGTGGTCATCTCGCTGGGGATCATCCTGGGTTTATTCGCCGCGCGTGCCGTGCCGCAGATTCAGCATCGTAGCCCCGACCGACTGACTCAGGTGGAAATGCAAAACCTGGAGCTGATGTCGATGACGCAGGCCGATCTCGACCCGGACTTTACCCTGAGCTTTTCTCAACCTCTCCGGCGCATGATTCCACACCGCACAGATGGCCTCGTGCAGCCGCTTTGGCCCTGGATGGCAGCCTGGATGGGAGATGGCACGGATCTGATGAATGTAATGCAGGGCACCGGCCTGTTCCGGCTCGGCATGGCAGGCGGATTCTTGCTGCTGCTCGGCATCATTTGCGCACGCCTTTTTTCCCTACCAGCCGCACTCTGGGTGGTGCTCATGGGGGCCATTCATGGGCTCTTGCCGGTGTTGCCTTACTTCACCGGAGAAAGTCTTCACCAGATCACACTCGTTATTCTCTGGCTAGCCTGCCTTCAAGCCATGCGGCAAAACTCCCTTTGGGTCTATGCGGCCATCGGCGGCATCGGAGCGGTGGCTTGGCTCAGCGAGGCAAGACTTGTCCTGCCCATCATCCTCGTGTTTTTGATGGTGGCTACTCTCCGTGCTCTCTGGGGCTGGGCTGCTGCACATTTTGCCGTGCAGCCACGTCGTTCACTCTGGCTTTGGCGAAATCATTGGCTAGGCTCGCTGATGCTCGTCGCCTCCTTTCTCGTCGTGGCGGGACCGCGTCTCTCAGAGGCTCACCAGCGCTTTGGTGATGCGTTTTTCACCCACGCTGACCATGCACGCTGGCTCTCGGATGCAAAATCGGCCCAAGACTGGATGGAAAGTCATCGGGATGCCGAGAGCCTACAGCGCGTGCCAGTGCTGGATCGCCCGAGCATGACGAACACGCTCTCCACCGAGAGCCTACCGCACATTTTAGAGCGACTGCGGCGTGGGGCTTGGCTGCTCACCCGCCCCATGGCAGGCGCACTGCCGCCTCTAGCAGGCATGTTGGCACTGGTGCTTTTGCTGGCCATTTTGCTACAAACTGGTGTCGCTGCGGCCAGTCACGCAGGACAAAAGCTGCACCCCGAGACCGCGACCGTGGTTCTTTTCACGCTCACGGCGCTCCTTGGCTGCCTGATCACAGCCTGCTGGGATGCCCAGGTGCTGCCGGTGCGTTACGCACGCGCGCTCATTTTGCCCATTGCCCTCAGCCTTGCCTGGGCAGGAGAGGCCCTTGTCAGCCGGGCACGACGCCGTGGCGCGAACCCCTGGCTGATTCAAGGCCATCAGGTCATGATGTGGCTCCTGCTTGGCTGGACGGCTCTCAACATGCGACTTCAAGAGGTGTAAAAACCACTCGGGCTCACTTCAGCGTCTTGATGTAGAGGATCAGGCTCTCGATCTGGGCATCGTTCAGGATGCCCGCGTAAATCGGCATGCCGGTGTCGAACTTCTCGAAGCCCTTCACCACCTTCGCGCTCGGATTCACAATGGACTCGCGCAGGTAGGCGGCGTCGGCTTTGACCTTGCCCTTCATGCCTTTGGCGATCTCGCGCTCGCTGCCGAAGAGTCCTTTCCAGCTTGGGCCGACTTTGCCGACGAGGCTGCCATCCGTGCTGTGGCAGGCCATGCAGCCAAACATCTGGTAAAGCCTCGCGCCTTCCTCAGCGGTCGGCTTCATCGTGGCGACGGCGACAGCGGCACGTGGGGTGAGATCGACGCTGATCTTGCCAAAACCTTCCTTCACCGAGTCGAAGCTGGCGAGTTCCCAGGGGGTGAAATAGGCGGTGTTTTCGGCTTTCAGGCCGTCGGCACTCTTCAGGCCCCAGCCGAGGCGCATCTGGCTGACGCCGCCTTTCATGTCAGGAAAGCCGACGAGCACGCTCATGCCGTCCTCACTCAGATAAGCGCTGCTGGCGGTCATGAATTCCTGCCCGGCGCTGCCATCCAGCTTCAGATGCGGGCTGCCATACTCCGGTGTGCGTTTGTAGTTCCAACGCTCGGCACTGTAGCTGGCGGGATCGGTGGCGAGCTTGGGATCGAGCTTGGCATTGAAGCGCAACAGCACGCCTTTGTCCGTGGGCGTCAGTTCCTTCAGCAGCACACGGGGTTTGTCCGTGTAGCGCAGGCGGGCCAGGCCGCTGAGCTTCGGCGCGATGGTGCCCCAGACTTGGAAACCGACGACGTAGAGCTGGCCGTCAGCGGGGTTCACATGGGCATTCAGTGTGGGGAAATCAAAGTCGCGCCAGAAGCTCATCACGGCGGCTTGAGGTTTCTTAAAGCGCGAGTTCATGAGCACTCGAAACAGCTCCGGCCGGTTGTAGCCGATGTGGATCAGCTCGTCATTGATCGGTCCCATTTTGGCTCCGACGAGCCAGGTCTGCGTGACGCCGCTCGGGTTCACCGGATGCGGAATCCAGGTCAGCGGATCGGCGATGGCTTCGGGATACTTTTCCTTCTCGGCGATGGTGGGCAGGTGCCCGTAGAAGCGATGTCCGCCGATGATGTGCAGCGGCGTGGAGGGCACGTAATGCCCCTGCTGATCGCTCGCCGTGACGAGCCCGGTCTGCGGATGCACGCCGATGAAGGGCTGCCGCAGCCCGTAGCCGATGACCTCGAAGGATTTCCCATCCGGCGCGACCTTGATGACCGTGCCGTTGTGCTTGCCACGCGTGGTGCCTTCCTGCCCGCCTTTGGAAATGTAAAGCGCCCCATCCGGCCCGAGCTTCATCGAGTTCGGAAACTCCCGCGTCTCCGCCGTCTGAGCCGGGAGATTGCAGAACATCTCATAGCGGTCGCACTCGTGGTCGTTGTTGGAGTCCACCAGCTTCCAGATGCCGGTGCGGTCGAAGACGAAGATTTCAGCTTTCAGCTTTTCGTTTTCAGTTTTTCTGACCACGATGCTCATCGGCTCGTGCAGCCCCGAGGCAAAACGCTTCCACGTCACGTTTTCCAGATCGCCCTTCAGGCCGGAGATGAGCCAGACATCGCCATCAAAGGTCACGCCCGCTGCATCGCCCTGATCATTGAGGAAAGCGATGTCCGCCAGCCGCACATTCCGCTTCCAAGGATTCGGCACCGGCAATGGGATGGAGTCGAGGACGTAGGCTTCCGGGGAGGTGGAGAGAGTGGCTTTGGCGGTGAGGGTTTGGGGCCACAAAGGATCCTTTTCCCCGGTGTGTGGATGAGAAGTGCTTTCTCCATCTTTGATGTGCTTTCCGATACTGATGCCGAATTCAAAATCAGAACTCGTAGGGCTTAACGCAACGAACTGGAAGCCGTTCACACGCTGTATCTTCAGGCCGGTGGAACTCGAACAAAGCACTTCCAAAACATCATCGCAGTGACCAGCATGTACGATCAGAGGTTCTTGATGAGGTGGAATTCGGAACCACCGAGTCACATGTTTCCCATCAGACTCACCTCGTGCCAGCCACTCCGTGATCCTCACGTTGCCAATCGAATACTCTAAATCGATGCCGACAGACCTTTGAGAAGAAATGGCATGAAACTGGCCTAAAGGCCCCCGCCCCACCTCCTCCTTGTCCGGCGCAGGCTCACGAGGGTCAGTGAAGCTCGGTTTCTCCCCCACCTGCCAGCCGGGGTAGATCCCGTTTGCCAGCCAGACCTTCCCCAGCGGCTTCGGCAGGTTTTCCTGGCCGTCTTTGGTCTTTTGCCCGGCGATGTGATACGACCCTGGAGCCAGGGCGGCGGCGCTGACGGGCGGTTTGCCGGGCTCGCTCTCCCAGATGCAGGCGATGCGGAGGAGGTCGGTGTCAAAGCAGGCCCAGAGGTTGTGGCCGAGGTTCAGGATGAGGCCACGCGGGGTCAGATTGTCCTTCGGGAAGCCTTCGCCGAGGTCGCGGCAGTCCAGCACACTGCTAAAAAAGGGAAAATCTGCCTCCACCCACTCCCCCCAGGGAGAGGGGTTGCCTTTGACGTCTTTGTGGACCGCTGTTTCAGCAGCCAGAACAGGCCCGGCACAGGCAAAGAGCACCGAGAAGGATAAAGCAGAGGCAATCAGACGCATGGGATGACCCAAAAACACCCGAGCCAGGCCTGCTCTGTCAATCACCGCACTGCATTCATTGCTGACAGTGCTAGTTTCAAAACCTTTCCCAACAGGTGCCGAAGAGACTGAAGTGGCCATCAGAGGTCGATGCGCCGCTCCTACCAATCTGGTCCCCTCACCCACCCTCCACTGCCTTTGCGTTAAGGTCGGGCCTTCAGAAGTTGCCCATCGGATTCTGGCCTGAAGGGCCAGCATTCCTTAGCCCAGCCCGCAGGGCTGGGTAAGATAGAGTCGATGAGTGACCTGTCATCGCGTCCTGAAAGGCTGAGATACCTTGGGTATAGGATCAGACGTGAGGGTATCGCACCCTTTCAGGGCGCGGGCTCAAAGGGGTGAGGTGGAAATGAAAACCCAGCCCTACGGACTGGGCTAAGGAATCGCGGACCTGCGGCCCGCCGATCCGCGATTGTCGGCATTCGAGTGCGGCTTGTTTGATCCAGCGGCTTGTGGGTTTGATGATGATCATGGAAACAAAATAACTTTTCTCGTTCCAACAAAACGCCCGGCGGGCGGACCCTCGGGCGGAAAACAAAAAACCGTAACGCCAAGCTCTGGATGAGCCCGGATCAATTAAACTGGACTCTCACTCGTCGCCACCGTTGCTGCCGCCGCCATGGACACTGGCAATGCCTTGATGTCCTCGAGCGTCATCGTCGGATAGCGGCTGAGCCGGTGATGCTCTGGGGCCACTTTCCCTGTCCGGTTCTGGAATTGCCAAGGAGGATCGGCTAAAATGGTGGAGAAATGACCACCACCACATTTCGCGACAAAATCCTCAGAAGGACTGATGTCCGTTGATTTCAAAAAACGGCTGCTCAAAGGCTGAGAGGTCTCTGCGGAAGGTCCGCTCACCGAAGAAAACAAGTCGGCATAAGGACGGCACAAGGAGTGTTCATAAATGTGGAGGCACTTTTTGCATGAGTTTAGCAATCAATGTTCGGAAGAACAATCACCTATGCTCTCTTTATGATTCCACTGCATCCTGCTCCTTGTCCAGTAGTGGCTCAGGCCTCTTCCTGCCATGCAGCTTTTTCAGATATGCGTTGTCCGGCATGGGCTTCACGGGGCGTTCGGGGGTGGCGATCATTTGTTTCATGCGCTCGCCGCTGCTGGAGATCAGTTCATGGATGATCTGGGCCTCGGGCAGGTTTTTCCAATACTTCTGCGGCATCTCGGACTGCATGGCCTGCACCTTCAGCCGGGCGGGGTTGAAGATGCTGCGGTAGTAGGTGCGCCAGAGATCGTCGTGCGCGTCGGCGTCGGGCACTTCGCTTTTCGAAACGCCGGGGCTAAAGGTGAGGTCCTGGCCGTCCCAGTGGGCGCATTCATGCGGGGTCAATATGGACCAGTCCATGCTGGCGAAGCGCTTGCGGAAAAACGGGGTGGCGAGCTGGACGATGCGGTATTCGGGCTCGAACCAAGCGACGAACTGCTCGCGTTGCGTGGCTTCATCGACTGCGATGAGCCGGAAGCGGACAAAGGCATGCATCTTGTGGATGTCGCGTCCGATAGCCTTGGCCCAGACCTGGCACTGGCGCGTGTCTGGGTCGGCGGGATGGCTGAGCAGATGGCGCTCGCCACCCCAGGTGAGCCGGTAGAGCAGCCGGTAAAGGATGGCGAAGCGGCGCTCATCCGTATGGGCGCAGACACTCGCGGCCAGATTCAGGAACTCGGCTGGCACCTTGATGTCCGCAGGCGGGCTGGCAGAGTAGGCTGCGGGCTCTTCCATGAGCAGCGCCGGGGTCTGGGTGGCATCGCACCAATCCACGTCTTCGGGCCGGATGCCCCGCTGGAGCAGCTCGCGCGCTTTGCCACGCCAGGCAGAAAAGGTCGGCTGGATGGTCGCGGTGATCATAGCTGGCCGCTCAGGGCCATGAGCGCATCCTGCGGTGTGGCTGGAGGCGGAGCGTTGAAGTTCAGCTCCAGCTGGCGCGGAGCGGGGAGAAAGCGGTGGCGCAGGTTCGCATCCTCCAGCACTGCAACACGCGGCGAGTGATCGGCGGCGATGATGAAGGGCAGGACTTTTTTCAAACTAACCCTCATGCGCTGGAGGTCAATCAGGCGCAGCCGCGAATGGCGTCGCGCGGCGACAATGCGCTCGACATTCACCGTGCCGAGACCGGGAATGCGCCAGAGCAGCTCACGCGGCGCGCGGTTGACATCGACGGGAAAAAGATGCCGGTTCCGCAGCGCCCAGGCGAGCTTGGGATCGAGCTCCAGATCAAGGTTCGGCTCTTCCTTGGGCAGCAGTTCACCAACGTCAAAGCCATAGAAGCGCAGCAGCCAGTCGGCCTGGTAGAGGCGGTGCTCGCGGACAAGCGGCGGCGGCTTGATGGGCAGCAGCACGCTGGGCTCGGGGATGGGGCTGAAGCCGCTGTAATAGACGCGGCGCAGGCGGTAATCGCGGTAAAGCTCATCCGCCCGGGCGAGCACCAGCGCGTCGCTGGATTCATCCGCCCCCACGATCATCTGGGTGCTCTGGCCGGTGGCAAAGACAGGTGCTTTGGCCCGCGGCGCATTGCGGATCTGTCGCGCATCTTTGCGTGCAGTGACCGTCTCTTCGATCTTCACGCGGATGCCGCCCATGGCCTGCTTGGTGTTGGCGAGGTTTTTCTCCGGGGCCAGCTTGTCCAATCCTTCCTGCGTGGGCAGCTCGACATTGATGCTAATGCGGTCGGCGTAGCGCCCGGCTTTTTCGATGAGTTCCTGCGAGGCTTCTGGGATGGTCTTCAGGTGGATGTAACCCCGGAAGTGATGCACCTCGCGCAGCTGACGGGCGACCTCGATGACCTGCTCCATGGTGAAGTCCGCGCTGCGCACGATGCCACTGCTGAGGAAGAGGCCTTCGATGTAGTTCCGCTTGTAGAAATCCAGCGTGAGCTGGACGACCTCCTCCGGCGTGAAGCGCGCGCGCTGCACATTGCTGGAGCGGCGGTTGATGCAGTAGTGGCAGTCGTAAAGGCAGGCGTTCGTGAGCAGCACCTTCAGCAGGGACACACAACGTCCATCCGGCGTGTAACTGTGGCAGATGCCCATGCCACCCGTGGAGCCGATGCCTTTGCCATCTCGGGAATCTTTCCGTGCCGCGCCCGAGCTGGCGCACGAGGCGTCATACTTGGCGGCATCGGCCAGGATTTCGAGTTTGCGGGTGAGCTCCATGCGTTCGAATGAACGCCTACGTTTAGCCCATGCTTACCGATGCTCAACCCCTGGGTTCCGCTTTTCCGAACTAACGGCACCCAGGCTGGCTGAGATGCGCCGATCTTCAGTGCATCTCCACCGCGACCTCACCGAGGCCTTTGCGGTAGTAGTTGAACTGCACGTTTTGATGATCAGCCAGGAGCGACATCGGCACACTGCTGTCCACGATGCGTTTGGAGATCATCAGGGCGGTCAGGCGCTGGCCCAGCGGATTGTCGTGCATGCCCGCGTGCCAGATGCTGACTTTCTCCGCCATCCAGGTCTCCTTCGGGCCCACGGTGATGGCCATCTGCGGCACCATGGTGATGTTGCCGCCGCCAGACGTGCGCGCGTTTTGCGCCAGGGTGATGGGGTGCAGATCGACGATGCGGGTGCCGAGCTTGCGGTATTCAGCGGGTGGCGGCGGCTCGTTCTTCCATTTGCCGGCACGCTTCAGGGGGTCGTTGAAGGCCCAGTGCTTGATGTCCCCCTGGCCGCCCTGCATGACGATGCAGCGCACGCCGCTGCTCCAGCTTTTGATGTAGGCGCTGGTATCGGCTTTGGGGAAATGCAGCTGGCTATCTGGCATCACGAGCTTTTTCTGGATGCGGTCAAAGCACAGCTCGCGGTCCGCTTTCTCAAAGGACAGCGGGTGATCCATGCTGACTTCCTTTTTCGTGTCCGGGTCATACCATTCGTCCATGCCCCAGAAGTGCCCGTCCTTGATGGACAGGCCGAGTTCATTCACCAATCGTGCCACGAGAGGCAGCTGCTCCGTCGGGCCGATGGGGCCGCAGATACCCGCAGGATTGTCCGGCGTGGCCTGACGCCAAGCGTGGATGTATTCCAAAGCCTCGGCCAAATAAAATTCCTCTAGGGTATCATACATGACCACTTTGAATCCCGGACGCGAGAGCTGACGCAGATCGCGCTCCGTCAGGCGGGCCGCGTCATTGATCAGGGAATGGTCGAGCGTGGTGTAGTCCCACCAGTCGGGGGCGATGTGGCTGAGTTTGCGGGCCATGGCATTTTCGGAGGTGGAGGGTCAAAGGGAGACGGACGCTGCCCGTCGTATTTATCGAGTATCATCAGCCATCGGGGGTTTTGCCAAGCCTGCACCGACCTGGAGCGGTGTTTTTTCCCTCGCCAGAAGATGCCGCCGGATTTAGATGCGCATTGGTCTCATCCTCTTCTGCGTCATGAACGAAACTTCCTCTGTGCCACCGTCTAGCTTCAGCGCTGCCCCGTCGAACGATCCCTTTCAAACAGCCAAGGCCAGTGCGCTGAAAGCTGCTGAGGAGTTGCGCGCCGCAGCTGCCCAGAAGGCCACTGAACTGCGCCAGGCGGCGGAATCCCGCGCCCACACACTGAAAAGCTCTGCGGAGCAAAAGGCAGCCGAACTGAAAACAGAGCTGCAGGACAAATCGGATGACCTGCGTGCCTACGCGGATGAGGCCCTGGGTCAGGCCAAGCAGCAGTATGAGACGCTGATGACCGAGGCGGAGAAGCTAGCCCGGGAAAAACCCCGCCAAGCGCTGATCACGGCCTTTGGCGTCGGTCTCGTCGTCGGTCTGCTGCTGCGTCGCTGAGTCAGGCACCAGCTGCATAGACACACGTGCCTAGCTAGCCAACCTGACCTGCCCGTGGGTCATCTTTTTTCTTTCGATTCCCTGCCTCTAGCCGCTCATCATGATGGAACTGGAAGTCTCACGCCTGAAGTCCCTGCTCCGAGCACTAGCGCTCTATGGAGAGGCACGTGGACGCCTCCTGCAGATCGAGGCCCAGGAAGCTGGCGTGAAGTTCACTGGCATGCTCGTGCTTGCTGGCATCGCGGCAGGTTGCCTGCTCTGTGGTTGGCTCTTTGCCGCCCCGGCCCTCGTCTGGCTGGTGGCTCACACGCAGGGCTGGCCCTGGTGGAAAGTGGCCCTCGGCGCGGCAGGACTGCATCTTTTCTTTGGCTTCATCATCCTGCTGCGTCTGCGGCATTTGGCCCGCAAGCTTCAGGTTTTTGAAGAGACCTTCAAACAATTCCAACGCGACCGTGAATGGCTAGGAAGCAATCCGCCCCCACCCCACTGACCCCCAAGCAGCAGGCTCTGCGTGACCTGGACGAAGCACGCGTCCTCCTCGGCGCGCACGTTCAGCTCGCCTCCGAAGCCTGGAACCCGCGTGAGCTGCTGCGCCAGTCGGTGCAAAACCATGTCTGGGCCTGGACCGCCGCTGCCGGAGTGAGCGGGCTTTTGCTGCTGAAGCTGCTGCTGCCCTCACGCCGTGGGAAATTTGATCGTGACATCGACGGTGCATCCGATAGAAAAAATGGATTTATGGCCCTGCTCTTTGCGCCCATGGCCGGCCTCGCCCGCCAAGCCGCGCTGAAGTATGGCTCTCAGTTCCTGCAAACTTACCTGACCCAGCAATTCTCCAAGCACGTGGCCCCTGTGTCCCCCACGTCCGAAGATCCCCCAGCCCATGTCTGACCAAGCCGCCGCCCCTGCCGAAGATCTCGTGCCCGTCCTGGGCTCCGTCGATGACTACCTGCGCTTCTGCATGCAGTATGACGCCTCTGACCTGCACCTGGCCACTGCCTGCCAACCCATCTGGCGCCGCTACGGCCAGCTCGGCCCCATTTGGCACAATGGTGCTGTGCTCACCGCTGAAGACACACGCCGCCTCGCCTACGGCTTCCTCAGTGAGGAAAAAATCAAGCGCCTGGAAGAGAAAGGCGATGTGGACTTTGCCTACTCGACCGATTTCGGCCGTTTCCGTGCTTCCGTCGTTCATCAGCGCCTTGGCATCGACATCACCTTCCGCATCATCAGCACCCATGTCCGCACGATTGAGGAGCTGGAACTGCCCGACACCGTGCGCACGCTGATCCGCTACCACAACGGCCTCGTGCTCGTCACTGGCCCCGTGGGTTGCGGCAAGTCCACCACGCTCGCCGCCCTCGTGGATGCCATCAATAAAGAGCGCCAGGACCACATCATCACCCTCGAAGAGCCGATCGAATACGTCATCGAGCCCAAGGGCTGCCACGTCAACCAGCGCGAAGTTGGCACGCACACTCAGTCCTTCGCTGCCGCGCTGCGCGGAGCTCTGCGTGAAGACCCAGACGTCATCATGGTGGGTGAAATGCGCGACCTGGAGACCATCTCGCTCGCCATTACCGCTGCGGAAACGGGTCACTTGGTGCTTGGCACGTTGCACACTGGCAACTCCGCTAGAACCCTGGACCGTGTGCTCGACGTGTTCCCGCCCGATCAACGCGATCAGATCCGCATCATGGTGTCTGAATCGCTGCGTGGCATCCTTTCCCAGCAGCTCGTGCCTAAAGCCGATGGGAATGGACGCGCGATGGCGCTGGAGCTGCTGGTGAACACGCCTGCCGTGGCGGCCTGTATCCGCGATGGCAAAACTTTCATGCTCAATGGCGTCATGCAGACCGGCAAAAACGTTGGCATGATCACCATGGATGATTCCCTGCGCAATCTTTACACCAAAGGCCTCATCACCCGAGAGGAATGCGAGTCCCGCGCCGAGGACAAGCAGCAGATGAAGCTCTTCTTTGAAAGCTTGAAGTAATCCAGGCACGCCGCAGCCAACCACCCCCACGCGCTAACCCCGTCTTTCACGATCATGCCAGTCATCGACCAGCTTTTCCAGACCCTCATCGACCTCGGCGGCTCTGACCTCCACCTCAGCCAGGGACAGCCCGCCAAAGTCCGCGTCCACGGAAGCATCAAGCCCATCTCCTCCGACATCCTGACCGCCGAAACCATGGAGCTCATGATGCAGGAAATCTGCGACCCCAAGAGCTGGGAACGCTATGTGCAGAAGGGCGACCTCGACTTCGCCTATGAGATGGACGCTGAGCACCGCTTTCGCTGCAATTACCTGAAGCAGCAAAATGGCTACGCCTGCGTCTTCCGTATCATTCCCACCAAAATCGCCAGCCTGGAGCAGCTCGGCATTCCCCAAGTGGTGAAGGAATTCGGCCACCTGCGCAGCGGTCTTGTGCTCGTGACCGGCCCCACAGGTTCAGGCAAATCCACCACACTCGCGGCCCTGCTGGACTACATCAACACCAACTTCCGCCGGCACATCATCACCGTCGAGGAGCCCATTGAGTTCGTTCACCGGAACAAAAAGAGCATCATCACCCAGCGTGAGGTGCCCATCCAGACCCCTTCCTTCGCCGATGGCCTCCGTGCTGCTTTGCGCCAAGATGCCGACATCGTGCTCGTGGGGGAAATGCGCGACCTGGAGACCATCTCCCTCGCCCTGACCGCTGCAGAAACCGGCCTGCTCGTCTTCGGAACTCTGCACACGAACAACGCCCGCAAAACGGTGGACCGTATCATCGACGTCTTCCCTGCCGAACAGCAAAGTCAGGTGCGCACCATGCTTGCTGCCTCACTGAAAGGCGTGGTGGCCCAGCTGCTCATGAAAAAGGCCGACGGCAAAGGCCGTGCTGCCGTGAACGAGATCATGATCTCCACCCCAGCCGTTGGCGCTATCATTCGTGAAGGTGCCACGCAGAAGCTCTACGATGTCATCATTGGGGGGAAGGCGCTGGGCATGCAGTTCATGGACGACAGCATCTGGCAAAAGCTGCGGGATGGCTACATCACCCCCATGGAGGCCTACATGAAAGCCATCGACAAAGGTCGCTTCAAAGCCTTCCTGCCGCCTGAGGAGCAGGCCATCGCCAACGCAGGAGGGGGTGAGGACAGCAAGAAGAAGTAACGCAACCGTGCACTTCAGCCCGACTTGTTGTCGCGAGCGGGCTTTTCCCATCTCGGGGCCTGATCGCCCCGAGATTTTTTGTTCACTCACTTCGATGCTACTTTCAGTCGCAACTGCGGTGCTGGAACCTCAGGCACGAGACGACTCACGCGAGCTTCGACCTCCTGGGGGCTGCCCACGGCAAAGACCAGCGTCTGCACTAGCGTCGCATCCTCAGGCCAATCCAGCTCCACCCCTGGCAGCAGGATCGTCAAGTTGTGGTTAGGCATATCCATCGTGTTGAAGACCGACCGCATGGCGTGGGGCGGACAGGCAGGCTGAGCCGTGCCGAAGACCACCCCCAGGGCTAAGGTTTCCCCATAGGCCATGGCCCAGCCTCCGATGTCCTGGGGTAGCCAGAAAAGGTAGCCTGCTTTTTCCAAAACGGCCTTCTCATGCCGCACCCGAGGCAGAGCACTGCGGCGCAGCGGCGTCCAGGCCTCGAAGTAGGAAGTCATCGACGCTGGCCACAGATGCCGTGCCTCCAGTCGCACTTCCTCATGGACCACATCCAGCCAGGCCTGCTGTCGCGGCTGCCAAGTCCGAGCAGTGACGTTTTTCAGCACCCATGGGCGGCGTAAAACGGAACGCTGCAGCCGCAGGCTGCCATCGGGCAGGACCTGATAGTGGGAGATCGTCTCAAAGTCAGGCCGACCATGACGATCGAGCTCAGCATAAAACCAGTGCGTGATGCGTGAGCGAAAGGTCAGTTCCGTGGCATGGCCACTCGCTGGAGTTTCCAAGACGTCGCAGACCTCAGCGCCGTGGTAGCAGCCCTCCATCGTCACATTAGCCCGGCGATTTTGATCACCGACCTGATGGGGCGCGGCAAGATAGCGCTCATTCCAATAGGTCCACTGAATGACACGATCCGTGGTTTCGCCTTGGAAAGAATCCCCCACCAACTCGACCTCAGGCGCGAGGTCGAGATCACGCACAGAAGAGATCGCACCGCCGGGATTGAACCCGAAGCGAAAGCGGCGGCCTTGCGCCGTGGTTACTTGGAGCTGACGCGTCGCCGCTTCATAAACACACTGCACGCGAGGTGCGTCTGGTTCCTGAGCCAAGCCCGTGCCGAGCCCGAACGACAGCAGTCGAAGCACACCCATCAGGCGGCGGCATGAGAAAGAGAAGGCGATCACAGGAAGGGATTACGCGGGGTGGGGTCGAGTTCTCGACATCAAGGCTTGTTCCTGCGCCGAAATTCTCCAGGCGTGAGACCTAACCTTTTGCGAAAAGCCTCCGCCATGTATTGGGGATGCTTGAATCCAGATTTCTCTGCGATGGCATCCAGCGTGAGATCCGTCTGGGCCAGGAGCTGCTCCACGTGGCTGAAACGAATGCGGATGATTTCCTCGCCTGGACTGCGACCGATGCTTGTCTTCATGCGCCGCTCCAGCATGCTGCGAGACAAGGCCACCTCACGCGCCACTTCATTCACCCCGATGCCCTGCGTGGCACGCTGGCGGATGAACTGCAAGGCACGTGCGATGCGGACATCGTCCACCGCCACAATGTCGGAAGACTGGCGCACGACGACCTCTCCCGGAGGCAGCAAAGTCTGTGCAGGCGGCGGCTTTCCCTCACGCATCCAGGTATCCAACAACTGCGCAGCCATGAAACCGACCTGAGATCCACGCAGTTGCACACTAGAAAGTGGAGGCCAGGCGGTTTCACAGAGCGTCTTGTCATTTTCGGCACTCACCACACAGACCTGCTCTGGCACGGGAATGCCAGCACGGCGGGCAGCATCCAGCAACCAAAAGCCGATCTGATCGTGACAAGAAAAGACCGCGCAGGGCTTCTCCAGACTGGTCAGCCATTCGGCCAGCTTTTGCTGATGGCGATCCCAGCTCATGCCATGCTCGCCACCGGGCTGTGTCTCCAGCACCGAGCAGGCGAAACCCGCAGTTGCGAGCGTGTCGATGTAGCTGCGGCAGCGCTCTTGCAAGAAACGCTCGGAGGGGTCCAGGTAACAGGCAAAGCGGCGGAAACCACGTTCCAGCACATGCTCGGCGACTTTGCGTCCGACGATTTGATTGTCGATGCCCACGAAAGGGAACGAGTGCTTCAGGATCGTGCTGCGCAGCTCGATGACCGGCAGACGCGTCGCCTTCAGGTGGCGCAGTAGCTCAGCGTCCACCGTGCGGG
Organism: Verrucomicrobiaceae bacterium; assembly: GCA_027484445.1. GTDB lineage: Bacteria > Verrucomicrobiota > Verrucomicrobiia > Verrucomicrobiales > Verrucomicrobiaceae > Prosthecobacter. The sequence continues at coordinate 124,558 of JAIXSY010000007.1, read as the reverse complement.
CCAGGATGCCATCGCCCGGCCATTTTTTTAACCAAAGCGGAAAACGAGAGCGCAGGTCACGCGGCTCCAGGTAGAGCGACCAAGGTCCTTTTTCCGCCACGTAACGGCGAATGCCGCGCACAATGTCTCGCCCATAGGAGCGGGAGGTATCCACAAGAACAGCGACTTGGGGGATATCAGCCATGAGACGTCGAAAGAGAGGCGCGACTGGCCGAGGCCTGCGGTCACGGCTTTTCTTCAGGAAGCAAAATCGGAATGCCCTGGTCGATGGGAAATAGCCGAGTGCCATCCTGCCGTGCCAGCGCCTGGTGATCTGCAGGCAGACCATGCTGCTGCAGGTCTGCCGCTGTGGCCAGTCGCAAGGGCTGATGCGTGTCTGGGCAACGCATCAGTGGCAGGAAATCTTGAAGCCAGTTCATGCTCATGATAATCAGCGCACCTGGCCCTGCCCATGGACGAGGTATTTGTAACTGCAAAGCTCGGCGAGTCCCATCGGACCTCGAGCATGGAGCTTGTCGGTGCTAATGCCGATCTCCGCACCGAAGCCAAACTCGCCACCATCGTTGAAGCGCGTGCTCGCATTGTGCAGCACGACGGCGCTATCCACCTCATGCATGAAGCGTGCGGCTTCTGACGCGTCTTGGGTCAAAATGCTGTCTGTGTGGTGGGAGCCGTAGTGATTGATGTGCTGGATGGCCTCTGGCAGCGAGGCCACGGTCTTGATGGAAAGAATCCGCTCCAGGTATTCCGTGCGCCAGTCTTCTTCGGTGGCAGGAATCGCCCCGGCGCCCAGCAGCGGCAGCGCGGTTGCATCCGCCCGCATTTCCACGCTAGCCGCCCGCAGCGCTTCTGCGAGCTTTGGATAAAACTCAGCCGCGATGTGCTGATGCACCAGCAGGGTCTCCAGCGCATTGCACACACCTGGCTTCTGCGTTTTGGAATTCAAAATGACCGAGACGGCCATGACCTGATCCGCCGAAGGTGCCACGTAGATGTGGCAGACGCCATCGTAGTGCTTGATGACCGGCATCCGCGCCGTGGATACGACCTTTTCGATCAGTCCCTTGCCGCCCCTGGGAATGATCAGATCCATGTATGCATCCATGCGCGCCATGTGCTCGACGCTGGAACGATCGGTGAAGGGGATGAGCTGAATGCTATTCGCTGGCAGACCTGCGCGCTCGCCGCCTGCTTGCAGCGCCTCAGCCAGGGCAAGGTTGGAGTGGATGGCCTCGCTCCCTCCTCGCAGCAGCGTGGCATTGCCCGTTTTGAAGCAAAGGCTAGCCGCATCGGTGGTGACGTTTGGCCGCGATTCGAAGATGATGCCGATGACCCCAATGGGGACTCGTTTTTTGATCATGCGCAGCCCGTTGGGCCGAGTCCAAGCGGCGAGCTCTTCCCCCACCGGATCAGGCAGGGCAGCGACCTCACGCACGGCTGCTGAGATGGCGGCAAGGCGCTTCGCATCCAGCGTCAGTCGGTCAATCATCGCGCTGGAAAGTCCACGCTCCCTCGCCCCCTCCAGATCTTTCGCATTGGCCGCGAGGATGGTGGCTTCGCGGGCATCGATCTCATCCGCCATGGCCAAAAGGATGGCGTTTTTCTGTTCCGTTCCCAGCTTGACCAATTCGTGCGAGGCAGCACGGGCCCTACGGCCCATCTCGAGGATGGCAGACTGAATTTCGGCGTCATTCATGGAATTGGTAATCGGGACATGCCGTCCGGTCTGCTGCTGCGCAAATGGAAAACAATCTCGTGCAAAGGGGCCACTGGCCCGCTGCCGGGTCAAACGCTGACCAAGGCAGGCTCCGGATACTCAAAGCTGCGCCCTTCAAAATTGCGGATCAGCGTGCGCTGTTCATCGCGCAGCAAGACGTAGTCCGGATTTACCGGCACTTTGCCCCCCCCACCGGGCGCATCGATGACGAACTGCGGCACGCCATAACCCGTGGTGTGACCACGCAGCTGCTCGATGATCTCCACCCCAGTGGCCACGCTAGTGCGCAGGTGGCTGGAGCCTTGGATCAAATCGCATTGATAGAGGTAATAGGGTCGCACGCGACACATGAGCAGCTTTTGGACGAGGCTCTTCATCACCTCGGCGTCGTCGTTCACCCCGCGCAGCAAGACACTCTGGTTCCCGAGAGGAACGCCATGATTGGCGAGCCGTTCTAGACCTGCGCGAACCTCAGTGGTCAGTTCACGCGGGTGATTGGTATGCACACTCATCCAAAGCGGGTGATACTTCGCTAGCATCTGGCAGAGCTCTGGCGTGATGCGCTGCGGCAAAAAGATCGGCACTCGGCTACCGATGCGGATGAATTCAATGTGGGGAATAGCACGCAGCCGCTTCAGGATGCCTTCGAGTTTCGCATCGCTAAACAGCAGAGGATCACCACCACTCAGCAGCACGTCTCGGACCTCGTCATGCCTTTCCAGGTAACGAAACGCTGCCTCGTAATCGGTATGGAGCTCCTGATCTCCAACCCCACTGACGACACGGCTGCGCGTGCAGTAGCGGCAGTAGCTGGCGCAGCGATCCGTGACCAAGAAAAGCACTCGGTCAGGGTAGCGATGCACCAAGCCTGGCACAGGCATGTGGCTATCTTCGCCACACGGATCAGCCATTTCATCCGGGTCGTCCCAGGTTTCCTCGATCCTCGGGATGACCTGACGCCGGATCGGACAGTCTGGATCTTCAGGATCGATGAGATTGAAATAATGCGGCGTGATGGCCATCGCCAGCTTTTTACCACTGAGAAGCACACCAGCCCGCTCTTCCTCCGTCAGGACCAGATGTTCTTCCAGTTGAGCCAGTGTGGTGATGCGGTTGCGCATCTGCCAAGCGGCTTGGTTCCAGTCCTCAGCGGACACACCTTTGTCTTTCCAAAAGCCTGGAGCGTGAGAAACAAAGGCTTTCTCGGGTAACAGAGAGGGCGGCGTGCGCATGAATGGGGCTGGCGGGGGATAGAGGATTACGCGCGGAGATTTTCCAGTGTCAATCTTTGTGCAGGAAAAGTGGACCCGTCCTCCCCCCAATGCCCCATTTTGGGGATGAGCGTTTGTGGGTGAGCATTTGTAACAATTTTATGAGGAACTTAAGAATCGAAAAATCCTTCGACGAAAAGCTGGTTTCTGGCAGGCTATGGGCTGCATCTTGATGCCTTGTGCCTCAACACGCCTCGCTCCCATGAAAACGTCGTCTCCCCCGAACTCAGTGTCGATGAACACCCCACCTTGGCGGGCTCTCGCGCTCACCGCCTTGGCCATCAGCGGTATCAGCTACTGGCTGCTGTCGAATTCCTCGTTCACCCAGCCAGCTGGTGACACGGCGTCACCCGCCCAAAACACGGCCTCTCAATCGCCAACCCCCTCTGCAAAGGAGGACTCTCTGGTTCAGGCGCTTCTGGAATCTAGGCTGGAGATCGAACCTGTGATGGGTCGTTCGGCTGAAGGGAATAGAGTCCGCTTTCATGCGACGAACCCACAGGGCCTGAGCGCCCAATTCACCGATGTGGGCACCCGATTGACCTCAACCCTTCCAGAGAAAACTTGGCAGGCGCAGGTCCGAGTGACGGGCCTGGGGCGCGGTGACACGGTCTCCACCCTACCCAAAGAGGCGCCCCCTCTTGCCCAGGGCAAGCGAGTCGAGTATGCCCGTGGCACGCTGACCGAGTGGTATGAAAACAAACCCGAAGGCCTGGAGCATGGCATGACCCTGCACGAACGCCCCGAAGGGAATCCCACTGCAAAGGCGGACGAACGCGTGCGCGTGGACCTGACGGTGGAAGGCCTAAGCGTGCAGCCAAAGGACGACGGCCTGGTGCTGGCTGACCAAACTCAAAACGTGATGTCCTATCATGGTCTGAAGGTCTGGGATGCACAGGGGCGCAACCTCCAGGCCAGCCTTGCTCCCTCCTCCCACGGCATGAGCATTTGGGTCGCTGACGCCGGTGCCCAGTATCCGATCACGATTGATCCCCTGTTCACGTCTTTGGAGGCGAGACTGTCCCGCAGCGAGTTGGAGTGCGGCAAGCCCCAGGATTTCTTCGGCCATTCCGTGGCCATTCAGGGAGATCTGGCGCTCGTCGGCTGCCCTGGCGATGACAACCTGCTCGGCGTGGACGCAGGCGGTGCTTACGTTTTTCAGCGCACAGGCTCCACCTGGGCTCTGCTGGCCAAGCTGAAGGCTAACGATGGCAAGGCGGGAGACCGTTTTGGAGGGTCTGTGGCTTTTGGCACCGGCTTCCTGCTGGTTGGCAGCCGCTTGGCAGACCTGCCTGGCAAGGTGGACGCGGGTGCCGTTTACATGTTTGTACCTAGTGCCAATGGCTGGGTTCAGAGCGCCAAGTTGGTCGCACGGGATTCTGCGGCCGGAGCTTGGTTTGGCGAAAGCCTTTCTATTGATGGCACGCTAGCCATCATCGGTGCCCCCAATGCCGACGGTCTGCGTGGTTCAGCCTATGTCTTCCAGAGAAGCCGCAACACATGCGTCCAGCGTGCTCTGCTGAAGGCGAGCGATGCTCAGGTTGGCGATGGTTTTGGTGAATCTGTGGCCATCAGTGGCACTCAAGCCGCCGTCGGGGCTCCGAAACGCGCTGCGAACACTGGTGCGGTCTATTTTTACGGGCAAGTCGGTGCCAACTGGCTGCAGGCGCAGACCATCATCGCTCCCTCAGCGCAGGCAGGAGACTTCTTCGGCGAAGCCGTCGTCATGGATGACACGCGCGCCTTGGTGGGAGCTCCAGGGCGTTTCTCTGGCGTGGGCGTTGTTTTCGCTTACTTCCGCCCTTCGACCAGCTGGAGCTTCGATGGCGAATTGTTCGCGCAGGATGACAACGCAGGCGATTTGTTCGGTACCTCCCTCAGTCTTTTCCGCCGCACGGTGCTGATTGGAGCGCCTGGCGATGACCTGACCCAGCCCAATCAAGGAAGTGCCTACCTTTTTACTTCCGAGGAAGGTTTCCCCTGGAGCCAGCAAGCCAAGCTCATCAATGTCGAAGGCCGTGACAGCGACAACTTCGGCACGCACGTGGCCCTGGAAGGCACCACAGCCATCGTCTCTGCCTACCAAGCCGATGCCCCAGGCTGGAACAGCCAGATCGTGACGGACCTTGGCGCGGTGCATGTTTTCCGCGTCTTCTCCACGAATGAGGCTGGCATCGAAATTCGCGCGAATGAGTCGCCCTCGAACGAAACCCAGTTGGATGAAGTGGACGAAGATTCGACCCTGGAATTTGGCGATGTGCTCGTCGGTCAGTCCACCAACAGCCTCCTGCTGATCCAAGCAGCCCAGGCAAAACCAGGCCGGAAAGCAAACAGCAGCAACAGCACGCCCGTCTCGAGCTTTTTGATCGAGAACCTGGGCGGCAGGACGCTCACCGGACTGCGTGGAGTGATCACCGGCACCCACGCCAATCAGTTCAAGCTTGCCGAACCGATTCCGAACAGCTTGCCCCCAGGCGGCTCTTTCTCCATCAGCGTGATCTTCAAACCGACCAGCGTCGGGGTAAAAACCGCCACTCTGCGCATCACCAGCAGTGATCGGAATCGCCCTGCGCTTCAGTTCCCGTTGAGTGGAACTGGCGTCGTGATCGATCCCGGCACGGACCCCGCCGAAATTGTGGAGGACCCGCTCTCACAGATGGTGTCCTTGGGACAAAATGTGCGCTTTAACTCACAAGCGATTGGTAGCCCCACGCTGCGCTACCAGTGGCGGCGCGGAAGTTCCAACTTGGCAGGCAAAACGGCTAACGTGCTAGGCCTGAGAGCTGCACTTTCCAGCGCCGGACTTTACAGCGTTCGTGCGTCGAACCGCTTCGGCAATGACGTTTCCGAATCTGCCACCCTCTGGGTCGTGGACACGCGCTTGACTCGCCTCGAGATTTTGCAAGGCCAACGCGCCACCCTGAAGGCTGTCGCCGCCGGCCCAGGCCTCAGCTACTCCTGGTTTTATTCCACCGACGGCGGGGTAGGCACCCCCCTGACCACCGGCAGCAAATACACGATCTCCCCAGATGGCAAAACGCTGACGGTCAACAATCTCGTCCTGGGTGACACGGGCGTGTATTACTGCATCATTTCTGCCGAGGGTTATGAACTCATTGGGGGCAGGTATGAGTTGGACGTCATCACCAGCGCGCCCATCTTTGCTTCCGAGTTTAATCTGCCTTCAGGACGCATCACCACGCCTTACAGCTTCCAGGTTCCCTTCAATACCGTCGGCAATGCAACCCCTGACAGCTTCAGTGCCTCAGGGCTGCCTCCAGGTCTAGTCATTGATCGCAACACCGGTAGAATCCACGGCGTGCCTACAGGCGATGGCAATCGTGGCTACTCCGTCACCATCACCGCACGGAATGCGCGGGGCTCATCGACCGTGCAAAGTTTCCTCTACATTGAAGGATTGGATTGCGATTACTTCGGCACCTTCACCGGTCTCGTGGAGCGCGATGGTGGCCTGAATGGTGATTTTGGTGGGCAGGTCGTTCTGAACATTCTCCCGACTGCATCTTACAGCGGAACCTTGACCCTGGGCTCCCAGCGCTTGCCTTTCGCAGGTCGATTCCGCTACTCAGGCGTGGAAGCTGGGATTTCCGTGGCGGTTTCCATCCCACGCCCACGTCCGCAGGGCCCAGTGCGCTTTGCCTTTGTCATCCATCCAGAATCGGATGGACTGGTCGGAACTCTCACCGACGCCACGACGAATCTGAATGTCCAGTTCGAACGCCTAGCGGGCACGCTCAACACACCTGGCACCTTGGATGGTCCGGCGGAAGCAGCCAGATTCAACCAACCTCACGGTCTGGCACGGGATCGCGCAGGCAATGTCTATGTGGCTGACACGGCCAACCACGTCATCCGTCGCATCGCTCCGAACGGGCAGGTCCTCACCTTTGCAGGTGTCGCCGGTCAGTCTGGCTTGGAAAACGGCTGCGGAGAGGAAGTTCGCTTCAATCGCCCCACCGGCATTGCCATCGACTCACGCGGCTGGCTGTATGTCGCTGACTCGGGCAACCGCGTCATCCGCCTCGTGACCAGTGAGGGCAAAACCACCACGCTGGCTGGTTCGGGCGCTTTGGGCACTGCTGATGGCACTGGCAATGCCGCCTCGTTCACCGAGCCCTATGGCATCACCTTTGCGGTAGATGGCAGCAGCGTGTTTGTGACGGACCGTGGCGCTCACAACATCCGCCGAGTGACCTTAGCCGGGGTGGTGACGACCTTGGCGGGTAAGGCAGCGACGCCCGGCACGAGAAACGGCAGTGGTGTGTCAGCGCTCTTCAATCAGCCTTCGGGCTTGGTCGCCTACCTCAGCCCGACCGAGGGAGAAATCCTGGCAGTGGTTGACCGCCGCAACCATTGCATCCGCAAGGTCGTCGTTCGTTCCAGGGCGGTTAGCACCCTCGCAGGTGCCCTTTCTATTCTTGGAAAGAACAACGGCATGGCTGCCAATGCACGCTTCTTCTTGCCCATCGGCATCAGCGTGGATAACCGCGGGAACTTCTTCGTCACCGATAGTGGCAACAGCGTCATCCGCCGCATCAGCAACATCGGTGTTGTCACGACCGTCACACGGGCCTGCGACCTGACGTTCGACCATCAGTTTGATGGCGGTTTCATCTTAAATTCAGCTGAGATTCCATCGCGGAGAATCTGTTGTGGCTTTGAAGAAGAATCCCCGTTTGGCATTCTGAATGGCATCTTATGGAGCAGCGGAAAACTGATCGTGTCGGACAGTGAGCAGCACCTCATCGTGCACAGCAAGCCTGCCTCAGCCTGTGTGGTGGATGTGCTCGCTCTGCGCAACCCATGGGGCAACGATCCTGCGCGCCGTCGTGACCTCAGCCAGAAAGACGACGAAGAAAGCTTCCGATGCAACAATCCACCCGCAGAACGGTATGCGGGCAATTACCACTTTGCCACCAGCCCCTGCATGTTCTTCATCAAGCGCGACGCTGCGACTACCCCTGAAGGCAGCAGCCTAGGTTCGATCACCGTGCGGCCCAACGGCACCACCACCTGGGCCATGGTGCTGGCAGACGGCACCTCCATCACCGGCAGCAGCACGCTTGGCGGCATGAGCTATGAGGATGATTACCTGAATCAAATGCCACTGTTCTCGATGCTCTACACCGGCACAGGCTCCGTGCAGGGCTGGATTGACTTCGTGAATGGCCGCATCATCCTCTCCCCTTTAGGAGAAAAACAAGACCTGCTCTTCAATGAAACCTTCCTGAATGGCTGCCTAGGCTGGATGAAAATCCCACAGGTCACCCCTTCGCGGAACTATGGCAAAGGCATCATCATGCATGGCATGAGTGTTGTGGGTGAAAGGCTCTACAGCGACAATGCGGGTCTCGTGGAGGAATACTTCCGAGGCAGCAGCAACAATGCTAGAATAAGCTTCGATGGCGGTGGCTTGCTTGATTCCCTGACTCAGGCATTCACGCTGAATAGCAACTTCACAGCTCAGATCAGCGGCACCGATCTGACCTTCACCATGAATCCAGCCACGCTACGATTCAATGGCACCTACAAGTTTCTCACCACGACGATGGACCAGACCCAATCCCAACCCACCCAAGTCGAGCGCACCGTTCCCTACCGCGGACTTTTCCTCCGCCGCATGGGTCAGGGCATGGGCTTCTTCCTGCTGGATCAACTGCCCGACAGCGAATTCCCAAATCCGTCCACGACGCCAATCTTCTCAGGTCAAGTGATCCTGCGCGGAAGTCAGGACGATGGCTGATCCTTGCTTCCACGCCAAAAAGGCCGCTGGTTTCCCAGCGGCCTTTTTCGTGAGTTGATTGCGAAAAGCGAAGGCGGAACAGCCTACAGCGAAAACACTCCAAACTGTCTCGAATTACAGCTTCAGGGCGTCGGTGGCTTCAATGGCTTTGCCAAGGCCTTCCCAACCGCCAGGGCGCTGCTGCTGGAACATGTGCAGGTAGAGGGCGACGTGCTTGGCGGGGTAGGCGGCCAGGAGGGCTTGGATGCCTGCATTCGCTTTCTCTTCGGTGATCTCCTCGGGCAGATTCTCCACCTGACCTTTGTCATCATGCTCAATGCCAATCGCGTCAAGGAAGGTGATGAGCATCTGGCTCTGCGATTTCAGGAGCCAGATCTGGATCAGCTGTTCCAGCACCGGGCCATTGCCCTTGAGCTTCAACTGACCGTGCACCCACTCCTGCTGCTGCGCGCGAGATTTGTCCAAGATGAACTGGGGACGCAGCTTGCGGGCCGCTGCCAGTGACTGGATCATCGCGCGGTAGGCAGGGCGCTCGTCGGATTGGAGATAGCCCAGGATCAGGGCACGCAGTTCAGGTCCGACGGCTTCAAAAAGTTGCTGGGCGTTCATAACGATTGGGTTCAGGGGCGCGGTTGCTAGCATGGCGCCTCTAGGGTGGCAACCCCTTTCCCTTTCCTGACTTCAGGCTCGAGTTCGGGCCGATGACTTGGTCTCCTGAAGCGCGCTCTGCACATCTCCCCGGTAGGGGATGCCCTCCTGTGCACCGTGTTTAAGCGTGGAAAGTGCCGCCGCTGTGTTGGCCCAGCGGATCGCTTCAGCTAGCTCTGCGCCCTCGGCCAGTTGGGTGGCAAAGACACCCGCGAAGGTATCTCCAGCCCCGACTGTGTCCACAGGCTGCACAGGATGCGCTGGCACCTCGGTGACTGCCGTTTTGCTGATCAGCAAGGTCGGTTGTGCTCCGCGCGTGATGACCAGATGGCGGATGCGCTTGCTCGTCAGCCGCTCTTTCCAGGAATCATGATGCTGCGCTGCCGCCGATGGGGTGAGGCCAAAGATCTCTCGCGCTTCATTGTCATTCACAAGGACAGCATCGAGCCGAACCTCATTCCACGGGAAGTCGCCGTTCACAGGCGAGGGATTGAGGATCACCGGCACCTTGGATTCATTGGCGATCTTGATGGCCTCCACGGCCGACTCCAGAGGAATCTCTAGCTGCAGGAGCAGTGCACCAGCCACGGCGATGCGCGCACGCTGCATTTTGATGGAGGGACCCGTCAGCGTGCCGTTCGCTCCAGGGATCACGACGATCTGATTCTCTCCCTTTCCATCCACCGTGATGTGCGCACAGCCCGTCACGGAACGCACGGTGTTCAGAGCACTGCAGTTCACGCCCTCCCGGCGCAGATGGTTGCGGTAGTCGCGGCCATCGGGGTCATCGCCCAGACAGCCGATGATCATCACCTGGGCTCCATGGCGTGCAGCTGAGAGAGCTTGGTTGCCGCCCTTGCCACCGAAACGCTTCGTGAGCTGATTCGCCACGATGGTGTCCCCAGGCTTGGGCAGATGGGTCACGCCCGCGATGAAATCCACATTCAGGGACCCGACGACGACGAGGCTGGCTGCAGAAGGACGTGCCATGGTGAGTTTACGGATCGTTGCCCAGCAGACTTCGCGTGAACAGATGCTTTGGCAAGCTAGAGCTGAAAAGAATGCCGATTCACCCCAGGCTTGCCCATTCCTGGGGAAATGAATCGCAAGAAAGAACTGCTCGCCGACGATTGTGCCGACTGCCATTCTGTCTCGTCATGAAAATTCGTCTCCTCGCCTCCCTTCTTCTCTGCATCTCCTTTGCTGCGCAGGCCGCGACGGACTGGAATCGCTTCCGCGGGCCGAACGGCAGTGGCGTGGCCAAGACAACAGGGCTGCCGGAAAAGGTCGCCCCAGAAACCACGGTCTGGCAGGTGGAGCTGGGAAAAGGCTGGTCCTCTCCCGTGCTCTGGCAGGACAAGGTCGTGGTCACTGCTGAAACCGGCCCAGGCAAGCGCGCAGTGATTTTGCTTTCGGCCAAAGATGGATCGGAGATCTGGCGGCACGAGGAGAGCTTCACCGAACACAAGAAGCACAACTTCAATAGCTTCACGAGCAGCTCTCCCTTTGTGGATGCGGAGCGCATTTACATCAACTGGTGCACCGGCACCACCATCCAGGCTCTGGCTCTGGATCACGCAGGCCAGCTGCTCTGGCGCAACGATCACGTGGCCGACTACATCCACGAGCACGGCACCGGCATCTCACCCGTCGTGGTGGAGGGCGTCATGATCGTGCGCAGCGAATTCGATTGGCAGCGCGATGGCAAAGTTTACACCGAAGACCCCGTGCAGCAGGCCTGGAAAGCCTGCATCGTCGGCCTGGATGCCAAGACCGGAAAAACCCTCTGGAAAACAGAGCTTCCGAACTGCCTGAACACCTTTTCCACGCCTGTCGTGCACAAGCGTGCCGATGGCAAAAACGAGGTCGTCTGCACAAACAACGCCAGCGGTGTCATGGGCATCGACCCCAGCACGGGGAAAAAGAACTGGCAATACAATCCCGGCTTCAGCCAGCGCAGCCTGGGCTCGGGTGTGCTTGATGGAGAGCGCTACTTCTGCACCTTTGGCACGGGCGGTGGAGTGAAGGAATTCGCCGCCATCGACATCAGCGGTGCAGAGCCGAAGCCGCTGCCCTTTGAGTTTAGCAAAGGCCTACCTTACGTGCCCTCTCCGCTCGTCATGGATGGCCTGCTTTACCTGCTGGGCGATGGCGGCATCCTGAAAGTGGCCGAATTTGAGACCGGAAAAATGCTGTATGAAGAGCGCGTGAACGGCAGTGCTGGCAGCAGCAAGTTCTTCAGCAGCCCCGTCGCGGGAGATGGCAAGGTCTTCGCCGGCAGCCAGCAGGGCGACCTCATCATCCTGAAGGCAGGGCCCAAGTTCGAGCAGCTCAGCGCCACCAAGTTGGACGCGCCCATCAATGCCAGCCCTGCGATTGGCGAAGGCCGTCTCTACGTCCGCACGGAAAAATCCCTCTGGTGCATCGGCAGCAAATCCGCCCCCGTCCCCTGAGTCACACGCGCCGTGGATGACCTCGCCGCTCAAATGCAGCGCGATCTCACTGAGATCGGCCGCACGCACATGCCCTTCGGTAAATTCGGCCCTCAATTCCGCCCTCCAAACGGTGTGCCGATCTACGACCTGCCGGTGGAATACCTGGCATGGTTCGCGAACAAAGCCGGGTTCCCCAAAGGACGCCTCGGCACCCTGCTGAAGATGGTTTATCAGATGAAGGTGGACGGCTCAGACATGGCCTTCGATGGCTTTCGGCAGAAAAACGGCGGTCGAACGCCGCTGCGCCCTGAGCGGGTTCGCTCCTTTGACTTCAGCCCACCACGCGATCCTCAGGGCTGAGTCTCATGGCCGCGTAGCCGCCTTGGCACGTGCTTCGGAGGCACGATAGAGCACCTCCTTTTCAATGCCCTGCGTCAGGTGAAACTTCGGCAACTCACGGTCGATCTGCGCCAATCGGCCCCATGAATCATACAGGTCGAACAGCAGCTCCGCCGCTTGATCGGGCAATTGCCAAACCTCGCGCAGCAGAAAAGCCTCAGCCGCATCGTGCTGCTTTTCCACAATGAGGAATCGCGCCCAGCCCGCCACCACCTCGGGCGGAGCTCCTCCGGTCGCTTCCATGCGTTCGAGCGCAGTCTGGTAAAGCTCACGCGCAAGGCCCAGCTCACCGCACTCCCGCAGAGCCTGAGCCCACTCCACCGTTCGGCTGCCACCCGGCACAGGCATGCGCACCACTTCAGCAAAAAGCTCCCGCATGAGCACACGATCCCCCTGCGCATGTGCCACGCGCAGCATCAGAGGTTGCTTCCGGCTATCCAGACGCATGGAAGGCAGCTCCTGGAGCACCCGGCAGGCCTGCCAAGCCAGATCGGCACGCCCCACCTTCAGCAAATGCTCAGCGGCGAGTTCGACGCAGCCGCGGTCTAGGTCTGTCAGCCCCCGCCAACCGATGTCGAGATCCTCAGCCAGAGTCGGCACCTCCGCCGCTGCGAAGGCACTGAGCGCAAGTGCTGCCAGCGGACGATCCGTGCCCGCATGGACCTCTGCGCGCAAAAGTGGCAGCCACGCCTCCCGATTCCTGCCCCCAGCCTCGGCCGTCATCCAGTCCATCACGCTGGCCAGTGCCTCTCGCCCCCGGTGCCGCACCCGAAACAGCGCAGCCACCTGCGCACGCCCCACGGCCGGTGTCCAGGTCGGATCTGCGGCCAGCAGGCGCAGCAGTTCCAGCCGCAGGGTGAAGCGCTCCTCATCCTCTTTTAGCGTACGCTCCGCCTGAGTGAGAAAATCCAACCCGTCCTGCTGCCGCGCGTGGTGACGGCACAGATCCGCGATGTGGGTGATGGCATCCAGCGCCCGCAGCTTCACCGCCATGCTCATCATTTCTCGAAACTCATCCCACTGCGCTGTCTCAGCCGCGAGCTGGGCACGCAACTTCAGAGCCTCCCTGCCCTGCTCACCTGACTTTTCCACCAGCGGCACCTTTCGCAGCACAGCCAGCGCCTGCGGCAGCTGCCTTTGCTTCACACGCAGCCGGGCCAGGTGCACGCAGCTTTCCGCATCCGGCTGGATGCCACGCTCTTGGTTAGCCTCAAAGGCTTCATGCAGGCGCGTCCAGGCCTCCATCGCCTGCTCATCTAGGCCTCTTTTTTCACACTGCAAAGCCAGCTCACGCAGGTAGGGAACCTCGTGGGGAATGCGGCCCTGCAGCACCTTCGTAGGTGCAGGCAGATAGCCGCGCTGCTTCAGCGCCTCTAAATCATACTCCAGCGCGAGGAAATGGGCATGCTTCTCACGCAGCACCTCATCCCCAGGTTGCGGCGGCTTGTAAGGCGGCTCGGCCTCCAGCAGTTGCAGGGTAAACTTTAGCCCCGTCCGCGTGTCTAGCGCGGCCTCAGCCACACGAATCAGCAGCTGCGCGTATTCGGGATTCGCCGGGGCACGGCTAGGCAACATGCCGTAGATCTCAATCGCCTCGCGCGACATGCCCGCCGTCTCCAAGCGCCCACCGAGCTCGCTCAGCGTGTCCACGGACACCTCCTGACGCATGTCCACGCTGGCCAGATGCTCCCGCAGCATCCGCAGGCGGGTCGGGTAATCCGCAGCGCGCATCCGGCGGATCAAGTGCCCCAGGCGCCATTCGCCAAACTCCAACCCCGAGCGCGAACTGAGCGCAATGCCGCCCCAGCGGGAGGAAAGCCGGTCGTTCACTTGGCGCACCACCTCGCCCAATCCTTCATGGGTGAACCGTGCCTGGATCTCGCGCGTCTCTTCCCAGAGCGAGCGCAGATGCATCGGCTCCTCCCAGCGCGGTGAGCCCTGCGGCATTAGCATTCCTCGCGGTTCACCAATCTGGCGCGCAGGCAGGAAATCTCCCGTCAACAGTGCTTCCATCTCCTGCGCTGCTTTTTCCGGCGCACCCGCCAGACCGACCACGGCTGCCTTGCGCAGGCTAGTCATCGCTGAGGCAGGCGTGGCCTGAAGGTGCCGCCAAGCGGAGCGCAGGTTCTTTTCCCGCTCCTCCGCACTGGTGGCCAGTCGATTCGCCGCACTCAGGCTGAAGAGGTAGGGATCGTAAGTGCCACGGTAGGCCTCGGGCTGCACGCTGCCGCGCACCACACGCCCCAGGTAATCCCGCGCCAAATCCCAGCGCTCCGCAGCCTCTGCGATGCGGGCCAAGGAGAAGACAAACGCACTGCCTAACGCAGGATTGTGTCGGCTCAGGCTTTCGCCCAACTCCAGCGCCTCAGGGTAGCGCTGCTGATCCTGCAACCGCCGCAAAATATCCAGCACCGAGACACTGCGCAGCGTGCCCAGGCGCTCCAGTTCACCTTTGGCAAAGCGGTAGTCCTCCATGTCCGCCAGCGTCGCCGCCACAGCCAGCAGCATCCTCTGGCGTGACTCCAGCAGCTCTCCCACCAGAGCAGGCTGCGTGGCCCAGGACAGCGCCGTCTCCATGCCACCCGTGCGCACCGTCAACCAAGTGTGGCAAAAGCGCTCCTCCAGGCCCAGGGAACCCTTCCCCTGGCCGCTCATCAGCGCATCCAACTCCTGACGAAAAGGCATGCCCAACTTTGCGAAATACAAGGCCCAGAGACGATCCACGGGCGACTTCAGACCAGCGACCTCAGCCAGCCAGGCCTGCGTCGTCCCTGCTCGCTCATGCAGCCGAGCCAGCTCCTCGAGCGCACGCAGCCGGATGTGCGGCACCTCTGTGGGCAGCTCCAAAAACTCCGCACGTGGCAGGCTGAGAAAGGCGCGCAGCGTCGCCACCTCCGCACTGGTCAGCCCAGGCACCGTGTCCAGATCAGACAAAATCTCCGTCACCGGTCCCGGCACGCCAGCCTTCCTCTGCTCCGCCAAAGGCAGCGGCAGACGCGTCACGCTCTGGCCCAGCGAAGGCATCAACGCCTGAGCCTGCGTGCGGCGCAGGATTTCCCTCAGGTATCGGCGCGCCGAGTCCTCATCCGCCAGACGCAGGCACTTCAAAGCCAGCCGCAGCTCAGACTTCGCATCCCATGGACGAACGCGCGCAATCTGCTCATAGACACGTCGCTCCGCCTCATCCTGTCCCGTGCTGCGGTAATGTTCAGCCAATGCCTCCAGTGCCGTGGCATCTTGTGAAAAACGACTCTCCAGACGCCGACGCACGCGATCTGCCTCCGCGATCTGAAAGGTCTGCTCCAGCATCTCGACCAGACGTCGAGACTCCTCCGCCGCCTGGGCGGGGGCCGCACTCGCCGCGATTTGCTTTTGGAAATAAATCGCCGCCTTCAGGTCACCAGCCTTCAGAGCAGCCTCCCGCAGTTGATCCAGCGAAAAGGGCGTATCTGGCGCGGTGTAGTAGGCCAGCTTCATCGACTGAAAGGCCTGCGCTGCATCTCCTGCGCGCTCATGCACCCCGGCCAGTGCCTCGTGGTAAAAGCCATCGAAGGGATGCTTTTTCACCAGAGCCTGGAGTGAATCACGAATCAGCTTCAGACGATCTCTCAGCACCTCCTCAGGCAGCTCCCCGCCTCCTTCCCCGGCCCAAAGCAGGCGATCCAGGAACCGCTTGAAGGTCTCGCGGCGGCGCTTCACCTCCGTTTCCATTTCCACAATCCGCAGCTGGGCCGCCACATGCTCGGGCAACTTATTCCGCTGCAGCAGCATCTCCGCATAGCGTTGCAAAAGCATCACCGCCGTGCTGCCCGTGGCGCGCTCAATCGCCTGCTGCCAAAGCTTCAGCGCATCATCCGCGCGCTGCTGGAGCGTGTAGCACTGCGTCAGCGCATTCAGCAAAGGTTCCGAGTCCGGTGCCTCACGGTAGGCCCGCTCTAGCAAGAGCGTGGCCGCTCGCCCCGGTGGCGGCGGCTCATTCGCCAAACGCCAACCCGTACGCTCATGGGAAAGCCCGACATTGATGGCCGCAGACGCCGCTTGTTCATCCTCCAACAGCAGTTCCGCCAGACGCAGCGTGTAGCGAATGGGATTCGAGGCATCTTTAGCGATCAAGCGACGCAACACCCGCAGCGCTAGCCCTGTGTTCTTGTCCTCCAGCGTCAATTCCAGCAGCAGCTTCTCAGCCTCTAGCGGCAGACTTTGTCCTGGCGACACCTCCTCTAGCCGACGAAAAACCGCATAGGCCTCCTCATGCAATCTAGCACGCACCGCCCACCAGGCTGCGCGGAAAAGCTCCAGCCGAGAAGCTGGTGTCGCGGTCCGCGCAGGATCAGCACCAGGTGGGATCGCTTTGGAAAAAAACTGCTGAGCCCGCTCGATCAGCAGCTCCGTCGCCTGCACTTCTGGTTGGGCCGTGGCAGACGTATCGGTCGTGCCAAAGCCCTTTCCCGTGAACACATCGGGAAGCTGGAAGTCACCTCCCGTGCCGCGGGACTGGGTCGGCTCCTTCTTCTTTTCCCCCAGCAGCAGCGACTGAATGCGCTCATCCACATCCACACCTTCCTCCTCGTTTTTGGAGGCCTTCCAGGCGCGCTCCAGCCACTCCATCGCTTCCTCAGGCTCAGCATGCTCAGCCAGCAGATCGGCCAAGCGCAGGAACTCCTC
Source organism: Verrucomicrobiaceae bacterium (assembly GCA_027484445.1). Lineage (GTDB taxonomy): Bacteria > Verrucomicrobiota > Verrucomicrobiia > Verrucomicrobiales > Verrucomicrobiaceae > Prosthecobacter. The sequence goes on along the minus strand of JAIXSY010000007.1, from coordinate 107,659 downwards.
ACGCCCTGCGCCAGGCTTCGCCACGGCCTCACGGGCCAGCATGATGGCCGTGTCCAGATCACTGCCCGCCGCCATGAAAGACGCCGCTTCATTCAGCCGACGCTGCCGCTCCTGATCATCAGCAGCGCCTGCGGTGAAGCGCCGCAGCAGCACATCCGCAGCGGCCATGTCCTTCCGCGCACGATGGTAGGCCGCCAGTTCAAACACCGCCTCTGCACGATCCGGCTCACGCTCCACTCGCGCCTTCAAGATGAACTCGATGATCTCATCCAGCGCACGTTGCTGAGCAAAGGCCAGCGCCTGCTTTTCCAGCTCTGCCTTGCCCGCCGCAGTCTCCAGCAACTGGCGCAGCCGTTTCACGGCCTCAGCCTGCTGGCCCGCACGCAGGTCAGCCTCACAGCGGAGAAAAATCAGGGCCGGCAAATCGCTGCCATCCCCCTTCAGACGCTCGTCCAACAGCTTGGCAGCCTCCACGGTGCCATCGTGATCCAGCAGCAGCCGCACCAGCTCCCAGCGGTAGTCATCCACCTGAGGTGCCACTTTCACGAGCTCCCGCATCGTCTCCACACGCGCCTCGGCATCCGCAGTCATCTCATGAAAGCGCGCTAGATCCCGCAGTGCCTGCTCACCCAGGCCTTTTTGCAACGCCTGACGCAGCTCCTCCAGAAGGCCAAAACGCTCGTGCAAACGCACGCGGCGGCGGAAAAAATCCACATAGCGCCCATCGCGAAAGTCCAGCAGCGACAGCCCCTGCTTCAGAGCAGCATCCGCTTTTTCAAACTGATCCGCATGCTCATGGATGCGCGCTAGGTCATAGAGCGCATCCAGCCGCTTCTGAGGGTCACTTTGACCCGCCAGCGCTGTGTAAAAGGCCGCCGCCCGCTCAGGAAAACCCGCACGCAGGATCAGCTCCGCCACCTGACGCGTCAGAGCAAAATCACCGCTGCGCAGCCGCGCCGCCTGCTCCCAGGCACGCGCCGCGTCTTCGTTCTTTTGCGCGGCCAGAGCTAGCGTGCCCAAGCGCAGGAGCACCTCCACCTTGCGCCCATCCGTGTCTGGCAGCAGTGCGTTCAGTTGGCCCATCCACTGGTAGCCCTTGGCTGGATCGCCCTGCTCCTGGGCGACCTCCGCCAGGGCTTGCAGAGCCAGCGGCTTGTGCTCCGCGCTGCTCAGCGCCTGCTCGTAAGAGACAGCAGCCTTTTTCAGATCCCCCGCCTTGCGCTGAAGGTGGCCAAGCACCAGCACGAGCGCTGGATGCCGCTGGGACTGCACCTGCGCAGCCACGCTCTGCATCAGCAGCGCTGTCGCTTCATGCTTCTCGTAAAGCGCCCAGACCAGATCCACCACGCGCCCATACTCCGGCTGCGTGACCAGCAGGGAGAGGTATTCATTCGCCAGTCGTGTCTCGCGCTCAGACCAAGGTCGCGCCGCCTCCTGAGCCACCACCGGCCCCATGCCAACCAGCACCCCAAGTGCCACCCCAACCCAACCCTGAATCGAAAACCAGCCAAGCCGACCACTCCGGGAGGCAGCTACCTGCAAACGATGGGAATCCACGCATGGTGCCATGACTCAAACCAAGCTTGGGGTGAAGGACGCGCCATCCAGGATCAGGCTTCTTGCTTCGTTCAGGCTGCGGGCTTGCTCGATCCATTGCTCGCGGGCGATCCGGTCTTTGAAGGAAAGGCGCTGGGAGAATTCGCGGACTTGGTTTTCGTCCCAGGCCGCGATTTGGCGAAAGGTGTGAACGCCGAGTTCATTCAAGCGTGAAGCGAGCGCGGCAGAGACGCCACGGATGAGGGTGAGGTCATCTGCATCGGGGGGACGTTGGCGATAGATCAGACCAAGGTCAGGATCGAGCACGAGCGAGACAGGCAGGATCGGCTCCACGGGTGGACGGATTTCTACAGGCTCAGGCAAAAGCTGGGCCGCTAGAGCAGGATCGAGCGCCGGGGGCGTGTTGGCATCCGGTGGCGCGGCGGGGGCACTCTCCATCTCTGGCATGGGTGGCAGGAGATCTGGGGCAGGTGCACGACCTTTGACAATGGCCGCGAGGGCCGAGAGCGGCACGGCGGGTTCGCTTTCCTGAGCATTCCCGCCCAGGAGGAAACCAAAAGGCTCCACCGCACTGGCAGGCTCCGAAGCGGCCCCAGGCGGCTCGGTCACGAGGCTGCTCGGCGGGGGCATGAGGGTGCGCCTGCGGGCGCGGATGATGGGACGACGTGGCTGGGAATGTTCCCCCAACGCCAACCCACCCGTGATCAGAGGGGCGGGCGGCTCTACGCTGGCTGTGGCCTGTAGCTCCGGTAGCTCCAGCCGGGGCAGTGCCGGGCCTAGGGCTGCCTTTTCCTGCGGTGCAAGGCTGGGCACAGGGAGTGAGGGCGAGGTCGAGGCGGGCTCTGGCAAAACGGGCTCAGGTGGAGGTGCCGGCGCGGCGGGCACCCAGACTGGGCTGGCCAAGGCAGAGAGGCTGGGCGCAGGTGGCTCAGAGGCCGTGGCCAGGACGGGAGCTGGCGATGATGGCGGGCTGTCTGCCGGAGCGGGCACCTCCATCGACGGGACGGATGCGCTGAGCGGCATGGTGGCGGGGCGCACGGTCTGCTCAGCCAGACGACGCTTCACCATGGCGAGCTCTTCCAGCTGGTGATGAATCTCCACCCGCGCGAGGGCGAGCTGCTTTTTGTATCTTCCCCAGATGGTGGCCCCCATGCAGATGCCGAGAGCAAAAAACAACAGGCTGATGCTGCCGACAAACACACCGCTGTGAAGCAGGAAGTAGAGGATGGGCTCTGAATCGAGAGATGGCAGCTCGATCTTCATGGCGCGGGCACAGGGGTCATTGGATCAAGATTTCGACACTCGGGGTCTGACTGGGCGCATGTTTCCCGCCAAGGGGCACAGGATCAAAGGCAACGGGAAGAATTTCTACCGATGGAGCGCCCTGTTCGATCAAAAACGAGACGACCTGCTCTGCCCGCTGCCGAGCGAGACGGGACTCGACCTCTGGCGCGGCCGTGGGGTCTGGGTGCCCCCCCACGATGAGCCGCAGAGCTGGCCCCGCCGAGAGCAGGACGGGCACGAGGTTTGCCAACCGGGCCTCTTGCTCACTGCTGAGGTTGGCCTGACCGGGCGAAAAAAGGAAAAACTGACCTGCGAGCGCGTCCTCGACCGTTTGCAAGACATCGGGCGGGAGCGGAGTCTGGAGACGGCGGCCTGGGAAATGATAGGTGGAGGGGTAGTGATCCAGCTCTAGCTCAGCCCGGCGCCCCTGGGTCAGCGGGCGCAGTCGGGTCAGCCATTCGCTCTCGAGGCTGCGGGTGGCATCGGCCCGAAAGTGTGGATTTTCATCCGCCCGCACGCGGAACTCGCCAGGGGAAAGGGTGCTGTAAAAGCTGTGCAGCAAGGGCACGAGATGATCGACAGACGTGAACGGAGCGGGCAGGGCATGACTGCTGACGCGCAAGCCCTCGGCCTCCACTGGCAGTCCATGCGGTCCAGAAGACACCGCCTCGACGATCGCACGGCGCAGGGCCTCGTCCGGGATCAGGCCGGAAGCGACGATCTGTCCGGCCTCGCGGCGAATCTCTAGGGATGAGGGCACATGCAGGGAGCTGAGGATCGGGGCCAGCATTGGGCTATCGGCCTCAAAGGGCGTCTTTTCCCCTGCGGGTAAGCGAACCAGCGGAGAGACGCGCAAGGCCTGGGCTGCGATGCGCAGGTCGGGCCGGGTCTCTGCCAGCAGACGTGTCAGGGAATCGACCGCTTGGGCGTCGGGCAGCCAACCCTCAAGGACGAGTTCCTGCCCCTCGAGCCGCGCCTTCAGCTTGGCCGGCACGCGCAGGTGATTGCTGCGCAGTCGCAGCGCGCCGATCTGCTGAATCTGCCGTGTCACCTCCTGCACAGCGGCCTCATCAGGCGCATCTCCCGCGATGGCGAGGTCTAGGTAACGCAGCTCCACGTGGGCCTCACGCACGCCTGCCTGCTCCAGCAGCGCCTGCACCTGAGCGAGAAGCGCAGGCTGCTGTCGCTCCTCAAACTCCCACCAATGCGCCAGCATCATCACCGGCAAGAGAGCGATGAAGAAGAGCAAGATCGTGAAGCGCATGGGGGGAGGGAGGGATGAGCGATTGACACACCGGAGCGACCACGGATACTCCGCGCCCTCCGGCTGGAATCTGCTACACAAGACGCCCCGGAGGCAAGAGAGGAATCCTTCCTTCACATCTCCAAACAATCAGCCAAGCCCCCACGCCTCATGTCAGTCGTCATCGCCGGAACCGTCGCCCTGGATAATGTCAAAACCCCTCAAGACTCCCAGGACAACCTGCTGGGTGGCTCCGCCGCCTACGCAGCCCTCGCGGCGAGCATATTCACCCAACCGGTGCACCTCGTGGGCATCATCGGGCATGACTTTCCTGAGGCCCATCTGAACCTCCTCAGCAGCAAGGGCATCACCCTGGAAGGCCTGGAGCGCAGCAGCGGCGCCTCCTTCACCTGGACTGGTGAATACCACCAAGACATGAACAACCGCACCACCCACGCGGTCGGCATCAACGTGCTGGAAAGCTGGACCCCCAAGGTGCCCACAAGCGCCGCAGCGGCCAAGATCGCCGTGCTGGCGAACATGAGCCCAGACAACCAACTGCAAACCCTGGAGCAATGCTCCGGCGCTGACTTCGTCATCGCAGACACCATGGATCTGTGGATCAGCATCGCCAACGAGCGCCTGCATGACGTGCTGAAAAAGATCGACCTGCTCGTCATCAACGACGGCGAGGCCAAGGAATTCGCCCGCACGACCAATCTCGTCGAAGCAGGCCGCAAGCTGCAGGCCAAGGGCCCACGCTACGTCGTCGTGAAGCGCGGCGAGCACGGCAGTTACCTCTTTGGCGAGACGCCCGATGCCTTCTTCTCCTGCTCCGCCTATCCGCTCGATTCCGTCTTCGACCCCACCGGCGCGGGCGATAGCTTCCTGGGCGGCATGGCCGGCTGGCTTTCCAGCCAGGGCAAGACGAAGCCCACCTTCGACGACCTCCGCCAAGCCGTCGTCCACGGCAGCGTCACCGCCAGCTACACCTGCGAAGCCTTCAGCACCCACAAGTTGCAAAAGGTAAGCCAGGCCGATATCGCCAGCCGCCTCACAGAATTGCAAAAATTCACGAGCTTCCAGGCATAAAGATGGGTTATGGGCTTCGTGTCAGGGGAGACAAGGACGTCAAAAAAGCCCACTTTGACCACTTCACCTCTCTTGACCAAGCCTTGAAATTTGGACGACACCTTGCCCCACTTCCCCGCCATGTGGACCACAATCCAAACTCTGCGCTCATTTTACCTCACAGTTGGTTGTCTCCTCCTCGTTCTTGATGGCAAGGTTGATGCTGGCGTCACAGAGCCTGTCATTTTTCAGAACCTTGAACCGGTACTCGTGTCACTTGGTCAATCTGCAACCTTGGCTCCTGTGCAGAGCGTGGCGGCTGGTCAGGTATCATACACGTGGCTCAAGGAACGACGTCGATTAACCGGTGCATCTGCAGCCACCTACGCAATACCCACAGCGACTGCGATATCCTCTGGAACCTACCATCTAGAAGTTACTCTTGGCTCTCGCAAATTCTTGTCTCCAGCCATCCTTGTGGGTGTGTATGAAAAGGATGAAGGAGAAATAAGCTTGCAGCGCTACCAGCCGGCCAGCTTCACAACCAGAGCATGGGGACCGGGCATTCGCGTAGTATGGTCAGTTGACGAAACTTGGGCAGTCAACGGCACAAAAAGTTCGACGTTAAGGGCGCGGTATGCTGGCGGACTCGAAGCGGCGCTCACTGGCAATCCATTGATCAGCGACGTGATATTGGGTAGTTCATACGCCACAGCCTTTGCCAAAAGAATCAATCTGCGGTATGCACCGCAATTGGAAGTCTCGCCACTTCCCAGCACACTGGTTCTTGGTGAACCCTTCGAGGCTAATGCAAGCTCCCCACCTGATTTTGATCTTCAGTGCGAAGGACTGCCGCCGGGGCTGATCTGTGATTCTCAAAATAAGCGAATCAGTGGTTCCCCGACGCAAGCCGGTCACTACATCGTCACCATGAGAGGTTCGAATGAAGGTGGAACATCTGATCCTATCCAATGGGCAGTGACCGTGGGCGTGCCACCCATCACCGACATTCAACAAGCTTCTGAATTTTGGGGGCAATCGATCGTCGAGACTAGCCCAGGCCGCGAACAAGTGCTGACGATCTTTGTTAAGACAGAAAAAAGTAGCAGATGCACTGGCTACGTTATCTTGGGTGCTCAAAGAAAAGGATTTGTGAGCCGATGGGTACCTGATCCGAATGGCGATGGTCGTTCACTGAATGTTTCTCTGGGAAATCTTTCTGGGGCTTTGAACTTTCGATTGGAGAGTTTCCACAGTAGATCTGACCAAGATATCAATACATTGAAAGCCTATGCCACCTGTTCTTGGTTTTATCCGCTAAACTTGAATGAATTTCAAGGTGTTGTTTCTCCAACCATTGAACTCTTGCCTCGAATCAAGCCAACAGCAGAGGATAAATTGAGGCTGAGCGGAAAATACACTTCCCACCTTCTGCCTTCGTATCCGGATGATTCCGCTTTACCTAATGGCTACGGCATTATGAGTTTAACCTTCCCATCGTCCAACCAAGCTGTGGGCATCGGCACCTTGGCTGATGGCGAGGGGTTCACTTTCAGCGCTCCACTCTTGCGCAGTGGAATGGTGGTAGTGTTCGGGTGTTCCCATCTATCCAAGACAAACCTTTTATTCGGCCAGATTGGCTATGACGTCTGGCCAAGTGCTAAACCGAAGATCAGTGGATCACTACAATGGACACGAAAGCCACAGCCGCAGTCCAGACTCTATCCTGAGGGATTCAGAAACATCGAAATTTCCGTGGATGGTGGGAGGTATTTTGTTCCGAAAGACGATACTATCTTTTACTCTAGTGTAGCCAGTCAGCTTGGCCGAACACAGCTGACTCTCGGTGATGGAGATCTTTTTACTCCTCGGAGTGCAGGGCCTCTGGTGCTCCAAGGAGCCTACGTGAACAACCGACTTGTGTTTCCGCCCTCTAAAGACACCAGATTGAAATTAGATTTCTTTTTTTCCACAGGATTTTTTACGGGTGAGCTAACATTAAACGATACAATTCCTCCTCTAGAGCGTGCTCAGAGCCGAAAAGTCTTTATTCGCGGCATGATAGTTCGTGGCTCCTCACGCAATTCCGGTTCTTGGATTGGCGGTGGCTTTTTTCTGCTTCCTGGCCTTCCTCATTCATCAAGCGAATCCAGTCTGACTCCAATTCGTTCCGGTAAGCTCGAACTCATGGCTTACTGATCCAAAGAAAAACTTCTCTCCAGCCATGTGGACCACGATCAAGACCTTCAAGGACATCAAGCTCGAAAAAACCGAGGACGGCATCGGCAAGCTCACCATCAACCGGCCGGAAGTGCGCAATGCCTTCCGCCCGCAGACCGTGAAGGAAATGCTCATCGCGCTGGAGCTGCTGCATGAAGACCCAGACGTGGGCGTCATCATCCTCTGTGGCGAGGGGCCACTCGCCTTTTGCTCCGGAGGCGACCAAAAGGTGCGGGGTGATGCCGGTTACATCGGTGACGACGGCGTGCCGCGCCTGAACATCCTCGATGTTCAGCGCAAGATCCGCACTCTGCCCAAACCCGTTGTCGCCATGGTCGCTGGTTACGCCATCGGCGGCGGCCATGTACTTCATGTCGTGTGCGATCTCACCATCGCTGCGGACAACGCCCGCTTCGGCCAGACCGGCCCAAAAGTCGGCAGCTTCGATGGCGGCCTCGGCAGCAGCTACCTCGCCCGCATCGTGGGCCAGAAGAAAGCCCGGGAAATCTGGTATCTCTGCCGTCAATACAATGCCCAGGAAGCCCTCGACATGGGCCTCGTGAACACCGTTGTCCCGCTGGAAAAACTGGAGGAGGAAACGCTGAAATGGTGCCGCGAAATGCTCCAGCACAGCCCCCTGGCGCTCCGCTGCCTCAAGGCCTCCCTCAATGCCGACTGCGATGGCCAGATGGGTCTCCTTGACCTCGCCGGCAACGCCACCCTGCTCTACTACATGAGCGAGGAGGCCAAGGAGGGCAAAACCGCCTTCGTCGAGAAGCGGAAGCCTAACTTCAAGAAGTTCAAGCGCGTGCCGTGAGGCACGAACCGATCCATCCCCGTAGCCGACTTCTACTAGGCTCTCGATGCCAAGGCCCTCGTCGATCAGCGGCCAATGCAGACCGAATGGCAGGGTTTGATGTCTTCCAGTTCGGAAGGTGTAGCCTTCTTCAGCCTATCCGTCCGAGTCAGCGGAAACTCGGGTGTTGAAACTAAGAACTGAAAACAGTTTTTTGACTCCGCCCGGATGCCGAAGTTCAGCGGGACAGCAATGCCCTCTTGCTGGGAATGGCGAAATCAAGGCTGAATCCGAGCTCAGCACTGTCGGCACACACATCCGGATTATCCTGAGCCATCTGTCTAGCCAGTTTTTCCCAAGGCCCGTCTCAATGCCGACTGCGATGGCCAGAGGGGCCTCCTCGACCGGGCTGGCAGAGCTCGCTCAACTTGCTTTCGCTTGGCACCTTCAAAACGTCCACCCAACCCAACTCACGCCATCTTTACAGTCCGCTTTTTCGAAGAAAAATCAGTCGGCTGTGGCTGCGTAAGCCCAAACAGTGGGGCCACTGTGGCTCAAGCCAACTGCTTGCGGCGGTTGGCACGTGTAGGCTTGCTAGCAGGAGCCTGAGGGGTAGCGGGAACTGCCGCAGGAGCGGGGGCGGTGCCTTCCTTCAAGGCACGGAGTTCTTTTTCAACCTCGGCGAGACGGCGTGAGGTGGCGTCTAGTTTTTTCGCAACGAGGCGGGCGACAAACTCAAACAAGGCGGCATGGAAGGCAGGATCTTCCTCTCGGGGATGCATGTCCTGGAGGAATTTTTGATCCACAGCCAAGCAGAGGGCACGTCCTGCAGCGATGACGGAGGCGGCGCGTTTGTCTTGGTTCACGAGAGCTAGCTCGCCAAAGACATCACCCGGACGTGCGATGGCGGCGACTTTTTTCCCACCGACACGGACCTCTAGCTCACCACTGAGCAGGACGTAGATGCGGGTGTCGATGCTGCCCTCCTGAATGATGATGTCTCCGGGATCACACTGGAGGAGGGAGGAGGAGTTGAGCACTTCATCAAGTTGCTCATCGCTGAAGCTGTTGAGGAACGGCACAGCCTTCAGCGGGGGCAAGATGGCCCCGTCGTCATGAATATAGGCGTACTCTTTCATGGTGGAATGCGTGACTATCACACGCATCCGAGAGTTCGGACAAGATCATTCCCGATGCCGAAGGAAGTTTTTTCTGGAGCTGCTCGAAACGAGTGGGAGGCCTGAGAGCCTACCGGGCTCCACGCTGGGCAGTGCCTAGCCCTGCACGAGGGCCCCTGCATGGATGCGCAAGACGCGTCCCATGCGCTCTGCCTGAGCGGTCTGGTGCGTGACGAGGATGAGGCTGACGCCAGTGGTTTGCTGAAGCTGAATCAACAAGGCCGTGAGACGCTCGGCGTTGGCTTCATCCAAAGCGCCCGTGGGCTCATCCGCCAGGATGATGCGTGGCTGATTGATGAGGGCACGCACGACCGCAACGCGCTGCCTTTCCCCCCCTGAAAGCTGGGCCGGACGCCAAGTGAGCCGGTCCTGGAGGCCGACGGTCTGGAGCAGTGCCTGGGCACGATCATGCGCGGTCGGGTCGGGCTGCGGCAAGGCTAGCGTGGGCAGCAGCACATTTTCCAAAACGCTGCACTGGGGCATGAGGTGATGGAGCTGGAAGATGAAGCCGATCTTCTGGCTGCGCAGGGCGGCGAGCTGTGGGGCGCTCAGGTCAGAAAGGCAGGTGCCCTCAAACTCATAGCTACCTGAGTCAGGACGATCGAGCGTGCCGAGGATGTTCAACAGGGTGCTTTTGCCACAACCGGAAGGGCCGACGATGGCGAGGGATTCACCTGCCTGGACCTGGAGGCTGATGTCGCGAAGGACAGGCACGGAGGGACCGCCACCGGGCTCCTGGTAGGACTTGGAAACGTGAGAGAGGGTAAGGAGGGGCATGGCTGGGATACGCGCGGTGCAGACCTGTGCGGGCTGGGATATGAACGAGCCGTGGCGGATGAATCAAGCGTCAAGCACGCTGCCAGCGGCGGGACTTGAACTCATGGCGAGGCAGGCTGCCGACGGGCACTGCGCGGACAGGAATGCGCAGCGAAAAGGTATCACGCAGGCGATTCGCTAAGGCGGCGACGATGGCAGAGACCTCAGGAGTGGAGATTTCCACGAGGAGCTCGATCTCGTCCATGGCTTCGATTTTTTTCTGCTCGACGAGGAACTCAACCACCTCCGGGAACTGACGCACGACTGCCTCAATGGCACTGGGATAGAGATTCACCCCGCGCACCACGACCATGTCATCGACGCGGCCCAAGATACCGCCGTGGAGCAGGAGTCGGCCTTGGGAGATGCGCTTGCGCACCCAATCGCCCGTGCGATAACGCAGCAGCGGACAGGACAGACGGTCCAGCGTGGTCAGCACGAGCTCGCCACATTCGCCATCGGCGACCTCCCTGCCCGTGGCAGGATCCAGGATCTCCACGAAGTAGGAGGACTCGACCAAGCTGAGATGACCTTGGCTGTCGATCGTCTCATAGCTAACGGGACCGACCTCTGTCATGCCATGGTGGTCAAAAACGCGAGCTCCCCAGAGCTGTTCGATGCGTGCACGGACAGCCGGAATGCTGCCGCCAGGCTCACCTGCCACGATGATCTTGCGCACCTGAAGTTCGGAAGCAGCGGGCAGCCCGTCAGTTCCCAAAAGCTCACCCAGACGAAGGGCATACGTCGGCGTGCAGCAGAGGGTGGTGACCCCATAGCGGGCGATCTTTTCCAAACGAGCCTGACTGGAAAGCCCGCCTCCTGGGAGCGCCAGGAACTCCGCAGCCGCAGCCTCAAAGGCAGTCCAAAACCCCAAAAAAGGACCAAAGGAAAAGGCAAAGAAGACACGATCCACGCCAGGCTGAAGCCCGGCTGCATGAAACACCTGACGCCAGCAGCGCAGCATGGCGGCCCAACTCTCTGGCGTATCGACCCAGGCCATGGGCTGACCGCTGCTCGTGCCGCTGGTCTGACAAAACCGTGTGTAAGACTGAAGCGGCTCAGTGAGATTCGACCCAAAAGGGGGATGGGCCAGATGATCCGCCAAGAGCTCAGACTTTCGCGTGAAGGGCACCAGCCGCGTGTAATCCTGAACTGACTGAATCGTGGATAAGTGGACCCCAGACGAGTCCAGCTTTTGGCGATAAAAGGCAGATCTCTGCGCGGCCGCGAGCACGAGGACGAGCTTTGGCCAAAGCCACTCAGCCTCTGGATGACTCCCATGAGCTTCAGGTGGATCATCCGTGGCGTTCACAGAAGGGGTGCTAGGAATGAGTTGGCGGGACTCAGCTCACCAACGGCGTGGTGATGTCCGCTAAGACAGGCCGAAGAATCTCTTCCTGCCAAGGCATGAGTGGACTGCTCGCCTCGGGCTCGACCACCATCTGTTCCAAATCGCTGCGTGAGCCCAGCAGGCTACCCTCCAGGTCCATGGCGGTGGCCAATTCATCACGCCGGGCGCAGAGACGATCCACGGCATCGCGCTGAGCTTCCGTCATCCTGCTCTTCTCGCGCTTCATTCGCTGGGGCCAAGCAGACTGACCCTGACGAAACACGGTGGCGATGAGGTCATGAAATTCTTTTTTCCACCGGGGTCTCCAGCCTGCAGGAGGCTGCATGACTCCACCCTGCTCAAAAATCTCAGCAAAGGCGACCATCTGCTTGTTCGACATGACACGGTAGCAGGGAATGTCCCTTTCCTGGGCGATGCCTTCGCGCCATTCCCACATGGCTTTCAGAATGGCCAACCCTTTGGCATGAAGACGCCCACTGCCCTGGACACGCCAAGGGTCTTCGCGTGGCGCAGCACTGCGGAGCGCGACTTCTTGCTGAAGTGCACGGCAGCTTTGCTCAAACCAAGCCACTCGCCCCTTTTCACGCAACAGCGCCAAGAAATGATCGGCGATCTTGAGGAGGTAGCGCACGTCATCGACCGCGTAAGAGAGCATGTGCTCTGGCAACGGGCGTCGGCTCCAGTCAGCCTTTTGAGAAGCCTTGCACACTGTGATGCCAAGGACGTTTTGCAGCAGTGCCGCAAGACCAAACTGACGTGCCCCTGCCAGTCTCGCAGCGATTTGCGTGTCTCGAACCAAACGAGGCTCCCAGGCATACGTGCGCTTTAGCATGGTCAGATCGTAGTCCGCGCCATGGAACCAAAGTTCGTGCGCATCCAACAATTCCAACAAAGCGCTCACATCCTGAACTGCCAAGGGGTCGATGAGGGCAAAGCGGCCTCCACAAGCGACCTGAAGCAGACAGAGCTTTTCATTGTAGTGGTGCAGGGAATCCGCCTCGGTATCGAGACAGACCCGCGTCTCTTGTATCGCCTGAAGGTGTTCTGCGCTCTCTTTGACCCAGCGCTGCAAATGCTCAGGCGTATCGATGAACTCAAAGTCTCTCTCAGGCGACTGCGTCGCCGCATTCTCTAGAGTGGCAGCCTCGCTCATGGGGTTGTCCATTATTTCAGGCCGGTGAGCAGAATCTCCGCGTTGTTGCTCGTGCGGTTGATGTTTCGAATCAGCAACTCCAAGGCTTCAACCGCTGGGACTTGAGCCAACTGACGTCGAATGGCCATGATGCGGCGGAATTCATCTGGATGATAAAGAAGATCATCCTTTCGAGTCCCCGACTTGAGCATGTGAATCGCAGGGAAGATGCGGCGCTCACTGATCTCACGATCCAGCGTAGCCTCCATGTTGCCCGTGCCTTTGAACTCCTCAAAGATCACTTCATCCATCTTGCTCTCAGTCTCAATGAGAGCCGAAGCGATGATGGTTAGGCTTCCACCTTCTTCCACATTGCGTGCTGCACCAAAGAACTTCTTGGGTTTGACCAATGCCTTCGCATCAATACCGCCAGACATGGTTCGCCCCTTGCCCCCCATGAGGGAATTGTAGCCACGAGCCAGACGTGTCAGGGAATCGAGCAAGATGACGACATCCTTGCGCTGCTCCACCAAACGGCAAGCACGCTCACGGACCAGCTCAGCCAATTGGCAGTGACGTTTGGGACTTTCGTCAAAGGTGCTGCTGTAGATTTCACAACCGCTGACGGATTCCTCAAAATCAGTGACTTCTTCGGGGCGCTCATCCAGCAAGAGAATGATCAGCGTGATCTCTTTATGATTTTGGACAATGCAGCGAGCGATGTCCTTCAACATCATCGTTTTTCCGGAACGCGGCGAGGCATTGATCAAACCGCGCTGACCTTTTCCTAAAGGTGCGATCAAATCCATGATGCGCGCCGAAACTGGGCAAGGCTTGGCCGTTTCCAAAATGATGCGCTGTTTAGGGAAAGTCGCAGTCAGCTTTTCGAAATGCACCGGCGCTTCATAGGATTCGATTTCGATTCCATCAACGTGAGTGATGCGATCAATCGCCAAATACTTGTCCTTGTCTTTGGGCGCTCTCACCACACCAGAGAGTCGGTTGCCCGCGCGCAGGTTAAACTTTCTGACCAAGAAAAGCGGCACGAACACATCTTCAGGCAAAGGCGCGAAGCTGTAGGACGGATATTTGATCAAACCGAAGTTTTCACTTCCCACTTCCAGAATGCCATCCACGAGCACACGCGTGCGATGCTCCGCCATCCAAGACAACAGATCGTAAATGAGCTGGTGCTTCGTCCGGGCTGCATTGATTCGATACCCCACGGAATCGGCCAAATCATGGAGATCAGCCAAGCTTTTGGCGTGAAGGTCGTTGAGAGAGATCTCAACGGGAAAGGGTGGTTCTGCCTGAGGAGGCTGGGTTTTTTCCGGAAGGGAGGGGCGCTCGACCGCATCATTAGGATTTTCAGGAGATCCGTTTGTCGATTCTGGATGAACGAACTCACTCACCTCGACAGATGGGATTTCAGAGGATTCGAGCGATGGAGTCACAGGGGTTGTTTCCATCGAATCCGAAAGTGATTCAGGGGGGGCGGTTGGGTTCATGCTTGCCGTATCTGTTTTCCCAGCGTCAGCGCCTGATCTGAAAAAGCTTTGAGATCACCATCATTCCAGATGACCACATCCGCTTTTTCAATCTTGGCCTCAATGGACCACTGGGAACCAAGCAGCCCATGGGCAGTGTCTTGGTCGAGTCCCCGAATTTCCATCAAGCGCCTGATCTGCATCGCTTGGCTGGCAGCCACCACGATGATCAGATCCGCATCTACTGTAGCTCCAATCTCATAGTAGAGCGGCACTTCCGCAAGGAAAACTTCGGCACCTAGCGCCTGAGCCTTCCGCCTTGATTGTTCCAAGGCTCGCAGAACGGAGGGATGAATGATGCTTTCGAGTCGCCGCCGCTCGGCATCATCTTTGAAGACGATGTCTCGAAGCCGCGCTTTATGGACCGTGCCGTCTGAATGGAGAATCCTAGTGCCAAAGGCTTCCACCAACGCAGCTTGAACATCGACATTCGACATAAGCTGAGCGACCTCACGATCGCAGGAAAAAAAAGCTCCTTTCTCTCCCCAATGATGAGTGAGCGATTGAACTAAAATGCTTTTCCCGCAGGCAATCCCTCCAGTGACGATCCATGATTTCATAAAAAAAGGCAGGAGGCCTATTCAGCCTCCTGCCTTAACGTTGATCAAAGAGAATTAGTTTCCGACCGCTGGCAGAAGAGGATTGGACTGATCCGCACCTTCTTCGCTAGAGCTACCAGAGCCCTGCATCTTGATGCGCTGGCCAGCTGGATCGATCAGGCTAGCAGTGACGAAGATCATCAGGTTGCGCTTGAAGTGATCTTCAACTTCCGAGCGGAATGCACGGCCCACAAAAGGAAGGTCTCCAAGCACAGGAACCTTATCCTCAACATCTTGCACATCCTCACGAATCAAACCACCAAGAGCCACCGTTTGTCCGTCCCAGACAGTCACCGAAGTTTTAACCTTGCGGGTCGAGAAGATTGGCTGGTTGATGATGTTAGGAGTCAATTCCAGACGAGAAGAAGGAATCACACCCAGCAAGTTTCCGAAAATGTCGAGAATCGGAGTGTTCGGAGAGACACTGTAGATGGGACTACCGTAGTTGATGTAGCCGTCGAACTCAGTGACTTCAGGAGCGAGGTTCAAATCAATCGAACCATTCTCACCGATCACAGGATCGACTTCCATACGGACACCCACCGGACGCATTTCAAAGGCTGTTGGGGTCGTTGGTGTTACAGGAATCGAAACAATTGTCGTTCCACCAGCGCCGCCGCCACCGCCGCCTTGTCCTCCACCCACGTTTGTGGGAATCTGTGGTGGATCGAATTCGGTCGGGTAGATGAACTCGCGAACCACTTCGACGGTCGCAGGCTGACCTCCCTTGGTCGTGACGCTTGGAGCACTCATCAAGTCAACGCCTTTGCGCTGAGACAGTGCACGAATCACGACGCCGAACTGAGGATCGGTAAAGATACCCGCCAAGGAGAGCACACCTGGAGACACCGTATCGGAAGTGGCATCCAACGAGTTGAACAAAGAATCAATGCTATCACCGCGGATGGCACGAGAACCACTTCTCAAGCCACGAGTTACAGGTGCGAGCTGACCGTTGGTGACGAGATCAGCGATAGAACCTGTGTAGTTTGCGCGCCCACCCCAGTTGCCATCCGTGCCGCCTCCGACTTGCAGATTGTCAGCGCTGACACCAAGGCTTCCGAGCAACCAATCGAATCCTAGCTCATCGGTGTTTTTCTGGGTCACTTCGACAAACTTGGTGGTAACGTAAACCTGCTTGGTGATACGACCAATGATCGAGTCCACGAAAGCTTCGACCAGATCCAAGTTTGGCTGGGTATTCTTCACAATCAGCTGAGAAGTCACCTTGTTGAAGACTGCTGTAGCACCATCAGGGAAGGCAATGCCCTGGCTGGTGAGAATTTCTTTCGCGTTTTGGCGCTTGATGAGGCCTGAACCTGCAGCTGGAGCTGCGCCGCCTGCGGCGAAAGGATCCGCAGCTGCAGCTGGTGCAGCGGCATCACCCCCCCCACTGGTCATCGTTTCGAAATCCGGTGGAACCTTGTAGATGCGCGTAAACTGCTCTGTCGTGGTTTCTGTCACGGGAACAATCAAAACGGCGAATGGCTCGACCTTAAACTTCATGCCAGCCAATTCGGTGACATAACGAAGAGCTTCCATCATAGGCACATCCTTCAGATCCAGGCTGATGGAAGCGGTAGGAGCGTTTTCGCCAGGCTTCAGAATGATGTTCACGCCCTTGCGTGCAGGGTCAGTTTCGAAAGTGTCTAAGTCGCGACTTTTGACACGAAGGAATTCGACCGCCTCTTCAATGCTTGCCCCCGAGAATGCAACTTGCGGGAAGACAATCTTTTGCATCTTCTGGCTCAAATAAACAGTTGGAGCTTTGCTTCCGCCAGAAGTGCCTTCCACCTGGAATCCTTTGACTGGTGGTTTGTGCTCCCAAGCCTCCGTGACCATGTTGATCATACGGATGCGATTGTGATCGTAAGCAGACTCCAAGTAATCAGCGCGCTTGCGCTCTGCATTTTCCATCCCGCGACGAGCTGCCGTGTTGTAAGGGTCGATGCGAAGCACGTCCTCGTATTGCTCAAGCGCTTTGTCGTAGTTGCCAATTTCAACGGAACTGTTGGCCAAAACCAGACCCTTTTGAACTTTGCCCACATTCTCAACGTGTTCAGGGGTCAGAGCTGGCGGCCAGCGATCAGGATCTTCCATTTGGCTGGCCAGCAGCTGAGCTTTCTTGTGACCGGGAACGGCAGCAAAAGCTTCGTCGATCAATTTTCTGGCGGCCACGTAATCACCCGCAGCCACTTTCTGGCGTGCCACAGCAACAGCGCAGTCAGCGAACTTCAGATTGGCAAGATCACGCCAGTCTTGAATGAAAGGGGCGTTGGGCAGCTGGTCGAAAATTTCCTTGGCCGAGCGATACTGAGCAAGAGCACCTTCGAGGTCGCCTTGGGCAAACAATTCATCACCGCGCTGCATCGCTTTTTGAGCGTCTTGAATACGTGCAAGACGCCTTGCAATTTCACGTTCTGCAATACCTGGAACGCTGGAACCATAGCCAGCACCTTCGCCTGCGAGTGCATTAGTTTGACATGCCACAGGCATCGCCGCAGCGACGATCCAAGCAAGAGAGGTTTTTTTTCTTTTCATTCGGGAGATGGTGATCATGGACACGGTCTGAAAAAATTTGGCAGGAAGTTTGTTTGTTTAGCAAGAAGCTAAAGGTTTTGGCGAGATGTTTTTTGTTTTTTTTGGTCAGCCTTTTTTTACCGTAATGGTGTCGCCATCGGGAACACCACCTTTCACGGGCACGATCACGGCTTCTTGTTCGCTCACTGACAACAACTTAAAGGTCACACCCAAACCTGGCAGCTGGAAGGTCTCACCTTCGCGAACTTTTCTTTGCTCTGGCGTTCCGATTCTGAATTCAAACTCAGCTTCGTAATCCGCAAGGTTCGTTTCCTGACCGCGAACCAAAACAAATTCCTTTTTCGTGGAGATATCCAAGCACTTCAACTCAGAGACGTCTGTCTCAAGTTGGGTGGTTGGGTTCACCGTCACCTTCTGGATGAATTCGATCGCCTTGAAACGAATGACACCTTTATCAAAACCATACTCATCCCCTGGCGAGACGAACTTGCTAGCGCGAGGCTGGGGAGCGATGCGCTGCACCTGGTAAGGTTGAGTGCTGCTGCTAAGCTTGATGATGTAGTCGTGACTGATGCGTTGCTTGAGGAACAGCTTGCGGGTTACCGGCGGGTGGTCGCGTTCATCCTTGGGATTTGTCTTGGCCTCAAACTCTTCCTCATTGCTGAAGCCGTCGTTGTCAGGATCCAGTGCCCCCACGTTGGGTGATTCGATGTTAGGCAAATCATTCTTGACCAAGAATTCGTTGGTCATGGGAGGACGCAAGACAGGCTCAGCGACTTGAAGGTCGAAGAGTTGGTCTCCTTTTTGGAGCAGGAGGATCGACTTATTCAGCGGCACGGGCTTGCCATTGATGACAGGTGAAACCCAAGTGGCTTTTTCCGTCAGCCTTTGCAGCACGGAACTCACTCGCTCAGTGGGAGGTGGATTTAGGTTATTGGGAGAACCTCCTGGCTGGAGGGCCAAGCGATCCTGCAAAGTTGGACCGTCAATGATGGTGAAGGCAATCATGCCGGCCGCAAGAACCGCTGCGACAATAAGCAGGGTCTTCTCGTAGTTGCCGTTTTTCTTCTGCATGGAAGTAAGGTGGGATGCGTGTCAGCTAAAGACGAACCGATCAGCGTTGAGCTGCAGCGGCAGTTTGCGGGTTGAGAAACTTCACAAGGTCGATTTCAAGGAATGCTCTCAGGTACTCACGACCGAGCACCACTTGTGAATCGGGAGCTGCTGGAGTGAGACCGGGCTTGGTGGGAGCGGCTTCACCACTTGCTGGCGCAGCAGGAGCAGCGCTCGCTTCTGCTGGAACTGAAGGATCGGTTCCAACAGGGGCCGCACTCGCCTGAAGAAGCCGAGCAGGGCCAATTTGGGACTCGTTTTCAATGCGCACCAGTCTTGCAACGGTGAAGAAGGGCATCTCCGAAGGACTGGCTAAGGAGCTAAGCAGCGTTTGCAAAGCAGCCTGATCCGCACGCACTGCGAGCCGCACTTGCTTGCGTTCGGTAATGCTGACGGTTTGAGGAGCCGTGGCTTTGGCAGCAGCACCTTTGGCCTTACTTTTCGAGGTGGCCCGTGGCTTCTCAGATTCACCTTTTTCTGCCGTCAGCGGAGAGCGCTCCAGCATGATCAAAGATTGCGCTCCACTTTTGAGCACGAGCTTTACGATCTCTTCCACTGCATCGAGGTAGCTCGACAGCTCAGCTGCAACTTGATCGGATTTCGGCAGCTCGCTCGTGTATTGATCGAAGGCAAGATTGAACTCAGCCGGCAACTTGCCGCCACCGAGCTTCTTGATCTCGGCGATGCGAGTTTTAAGTTTGGCTTGAAACTCAGTGTTGGTGGTCGGCTTGTCCTCAGGTTGTAGCTTGTAGAGCACCAGGGAGAGCTTGCCTACGGCAGCCTCATACTCCTGCACGATCTGTTGCTTCTTGGTGAGGTTGGCCTCTGTCGGAGCTAGTGCAGTGGATTTCAGTCGAGAAAGACTGGTGTTCACCATGTCGAACTCTTCTTGGGCTGCCGAGGCTCCAGACCATGCATTGAAAAGCATGACGCCGAGTCCGATCACTCCTACCCCAGTCAGTCCGAGAACTGCTGCGGGTCCTTTGTTGTCTTGTATCCAGCTCATCAGTCTTTGAAGTTCATGCTCTGCTTGAGGGGCAGCTCAATTTTGAAGGTGTAGGCGTAGCGGTCTTCCTCGACACCGCTTTGGGCGCTAACGTATTGCGCGCGCTTGTCATCGAAGTCAGCAATTTCAAACCATGGCAGCTTGGCCAAGGCGGATGCATACTTGTAAACGATCTGCTCTCCTTCATCATTTTTGCGATACAACCCCTGGAGGCGAAGGCTGTAAGCAGGGGCACTGCCCGCTGTAGCCTCATCCTTTTTCTCCCCGGAGGAAGACTCCTGACTCAAGAGCTGAGGAGTGATGGAGTTACCGTTCTTCAGTGGCTCAACGAGCGTGAGCCAGATCATGTCATTCTCGAACTTGGCATTCAGGTCCGTCAGCAGTCGAACCCAGAAGGAGCGCTCTGCCACGGCCTGCTCGAGCTGCTGACTCAGAGCTGAATACTGACCCTGACGCTGCTCTAGTGCAGCGATCTGCGTGGCCAGATTCTTCAGGCGTGCATTTTCAGAGCTCATGCCAGCGAGCTTCTCACGCACAACTCTCTCTGTGTTTTGGAAATAAAAGACGCCAGTGCCCAAAGCTGCCCAGAACAGCAGCATGCCCACGATCAGGATTGGCATGCGGCGAGCTGCGTCGCGAGCATTGGCGACCTTCGTCGGAACCAATTCGACTTCGCAGGGAACTCCACCAGAAGAACGCAGAGCTAGACCTACCAATTCCGCAAGAAAAGGAGCATCTGCCGCAGCCACATCAGCTTTCAAGCTGCGATCCACCTGCACACCGCGCAGAGGATTGAAGATTTCCACGGGTAGTTTCAGCTTCTCTTCCAGGAAGGAAACCATGTTTCCGAGCAAGGCACCGCCACCGGTGATGAAAACACGCTTCGGCTGCGATCCACCCTGCTGGCTGCGGTAAAAGGTGATCGTGCGCATGATCTGCGTGTGCAGATTTGAGGCAGCATTGCGGATCACTTTCGACAAAGCTGCAATTTCGGGATCTTCATGATCCTGCACGGCACCGCCAGGGGCGACGAAACCGCGATGGATTTTCTGAGTTTCTGCCTCAGCGAATCCGATGCCAAATTCCTTAGCAATGGCAGACGTGATCGAGGCACCGCCCACCAAGAAATTGCGGATGAAGAAGCGGCCTTCTTCCACGAAAAGCATGTTTGTGGAGCGTGCTCCCAGGTCGATCAGCACGGCGGGCTCATCTACATCTGGATAGCTGTAGCGGAAGGCATTGAAAAGAGCCAGTGGCGCGACATCCACACCTGCTGTCGCGATCTTTGCGAGGGCAACTTGATCATCGATTTCATCCAACGCATCCGACTTCATCGCAACCAGAACGACTTCCGTTTCGATGCCACCTTCGGAAGAAAACTCGTAGTCCCAGACCACTTCATTGATCGGGAAGGGCACATTTTGACGGGCCTCAAACTCGACGATTTGCGCCACACGATCTCCCTGCACAGGCGGAAGCTTCACGAAACGGCTGAACACCGTGTGACCTGCGACCGCATACCAGACGGCTGAAGACTTCAGCTTCAAGCGAGCAGCGAGCTCCTGAAGGCTGACTTTCAGCTGGGCAATGCGAGTGGCGTCCACCGTCGGGTCGCCCGCCATGTCCACGAATTCATATTTCTTGAGTACCAAGTCACCTCCCGACTTGGAGAAGAGGGCTCCTGAAAGCCGCTGGGAACCCAGGTTCAGGACTGCAATGCTTTTGCTGTCTGCCATGCTGTTATTGATTGATTCTGAGGCGTCGGTGGAGCCGTTGTCGCGTGATCGTGGCGGAACACCCAGGCCTTATTTGGATTTGGTGGGCAGATCGTAGTCGCCCCAGAGGATGTCGAAAGGAGTCTCCTTGCGGCTCAGAACGGCGTTCTCGGTGACCTCAAAGCTATCGGTTTTTTCCCACCAGCGACCAGGAATGGTGGTCTCACCTGCCACGACAGTACCATCGACCACAATTTCCACAGCAGCGGCCTTCACGTCGGAATTGGTAAAGCCATCCTTGCCTAACACGCGGCGCAGCGTCGCTGGATTGATGTAGGCCAGCGCGTGGCAGCGCTCGCCTGCTGGGATGTCCAGGTAGTTGATGGTACCCTTTAGCATCGGGTACTTGCCATCCTTGGTCTGCGTGTTCATCGCGACGAAGTAATTGATTGTCATGGAGGCCAGGCTGCCCTTGCGGCCACCCTCTGCTGGAGGCAGGGTGACTGCGAGTTCGGTATCAAATTCGAGCCATTCTTTCGGGCGCCAATTGCGGTTTGGCGTGTTTGCAGCCTCGAACATCGGAGTCTGGATGCTGGACACCTTAGGCGCACTGATCTTTACCTTCGCAGAAGGGCCAGACTGCGCATGCACGGATGTGGCTAGGCAAAGCAAAGCGGCGAGGACAGAAAAAGACAACTTCATGGTGGGACGGGGGGTGGTCACAGCTTCGGCACGGTGGGTGGTTCGCACGCGGGGGGCACGTGATTAATTATGTTTTTATTCTCAAACCGGCTCCGGCATCAAGATTTGATTGCAAGAAAGTCACGAAAATAGGCGACTGTCCGGCTGATTCCTTCCTCAAACGCCACTTTCGGCTCCCAGCCGAGCAGCGTGCGGGCAAGGCTGATGTCCGGCTGGCGCACCTTCGGATCATCCGTTGGCAGTTCTTTGTGGATGATCGGTAGCTCCGTGCCGGTGTGCTTCAAAATCTCCTGCGCAAACTGTAGCACTGTCATTTCCCGTGGGTTTCCGATGTTCACCGGCTCATGGTAATTGCTCTGTGATAGGCGATAGATTCCATCGATCAGGTCAGAGACATAACAAAAACTGCGTGTCTGAGAGCCATCGCCAAAGACCGTCAGCGGCTGGCCCTGGAGCGCCTGACCGATGAAGGCGGGGACGACACGACCATCTTCCAGCCTCATGCGCGGACCATAGGTGTTGAAAATACGCACGATCTTCGTGTCCAGCCCATGCGCCCGGTGATAGGCCATCGTCATCGCTTCCGCAAAGCGCTTCGCCTCGTCGTAGCAACCCCGCGGACCGATGGGGTTCACATTCCCCCAGTAGGTCTCTTTTTGCGGATGCTCCAGCGGATCGCCATAGCACTCGCTGGTCGAGGCGATCAGGAAAGTCGCGCCCTTCTCTTTGGCTAGGCCCAGCGCATTGTGCGTGCCCAGGGAGCTAACCTTGAGTGTCTGGATCGGAATCTGCAAGTAATCGATGGGCGACGCCGGTGAGGCAAAGTGGAAGATCAGGTCCACCCGGCCCGGCAGGTAGATGAACTTCGTCACATCGTGCTTGATGAAGTCAAAATCAGGATTGCCCGCCAAGTGCTCGATGTTTCGCACATTCCCCGTCACCAGGTTGTCCATGCCAATCACCCGGTAGCCCTCCGCCAGCAGACGGTCAGTCAGATGAGATCCGAGGAAACCGGCAGCTCCGGTGACGACAGCAGTTTTTTGGGCAGACATGGGAAGGGTGAAGTGAAAGGGGGGCGAGTCTGCGGCTTTTCCCCCAGTTCGCAAGCAATCACTCCACGAACCCCGCCTCCATCCACGTTTTCCCAGCGCACACGCCACAGACCTTGTTCCTGCTTTCCTCATTGCACCGCCGCCCTGCCCGTGTTCTCCACTGCCCATGACCATTGTCTGGGTAAACAAACGCGACTGGAAGCACCCTGGCCCCATCGTGAACATGAGCGTGCATAATGCGCACTCCTTCGCCGCAGCCGGGCTGCCCTCCCATCTCTGCCTCGGCGCAGGCTCCACCGAAAGCGACATCAGCAGCGACCTGCAGGACTTTTACGGCCTACAGCCCCTGCCCCACTTTCATGTCCACCGCATCCCACGTGTGAAAGGGCGCCTCGGTGGCAGCGCCAGCAGCGCCGTTTATCGGCAAGCTGTTCAAACCATCCGCGAACTGGCCCGCCATGATGACGTCGCCGTCTTCACTCGCGAGTGTGGCTTCCTCGCTCGCCTCGCCTGGCTCTGCCGCAGCCCACGCATCCGCGGCTTTTATGAGCTGCACGACCTCTGGGCCGATCTCAGCTGGCGCGACCAACGCCCCAAGCTACGTGATCATCGCGAAAAGTGGCTCGAGCGCCTCTTCCTCCCTCACCTCTCCGGCCTCGTCTGCATCACGCACGAGATGGAAAAGCGCTACCGGCAGCTCTTTCCCCGCCAAGCCACCATCGCCCTGCCGCTCGGCACCAAGCCCCACCTCGGGGTCGAAGTCGAAGCCCGGCGGCAGGCACGGACCGTCTTTTACGTCGGCCACATGCATGGGCCCAAAGGGGCAGACTTCTTGCTCAAAGCCGCCTCCACCCTCGCTGCCCATCAGGTGCGCACCGAGTTCTGGGGTGGTTATGACAAAGACGCCCGGCACATCCAGCAAGCCGCTGCCAGCCAGGGCCTGTCCGATTGGATCCACGCCGTGCCCTTCCGCCCGCCGGCCGAACTTCACGCCGCGCTCGCCCAGCGCGCCAGCCTCGGCGTCGTCATGCTAGCCGACACCTACTACAACCGCTACCTCACCTGCCCTGTGAAGGCGCTAGACTACCTCAGCCACGGCATCCCCGCCCTTGGCACCGACATTCCCTCCGTGCGCGAAGTGCTCGACGACGCCGGCATCTACCTCCCCGAAGGCGACCTCGACACCTTCGTCTCCCGCACCCTCCAGCTCCTCGACGACCCCGCCGCCTACGCTGCCGCCGCCGCCCGTACCCAAGCCCGCGCCGAAGAAATCACCTGGCTGCAACGCGCCCAAGCGCTCATTGGCTTTGCGGCGAACGCCTGATTGGCTGCATGCAGCACTGACCGTTTTTACCGGACTAGCGCGGATTCAGAAGTTCTCTGAAAGCAGGGCATTTTTGCCCGCTGATTGGAGATTCATTGAGGCAGACAGGAGTGTCCACCCTCCTGCCTGCTCGCCGCCTGCATGGGAAGCTGGGCAGGTCACAAAGAGCTTAGAGATGGCGACTGCTGGCATGTGAATCGTGCGCGAGGTTTGGGCGGCGTGTGCGTTTTGCTTTCATGACTCGATTCGCTGTCTTTTTGATCTGTTCTTGGCTGGGCCTGGGGGCCGTGAGCCTGCGCGCGCGTGAGCTACCGGTGGTGGTGACACTGGGAGGGGTGCCGGGGCCGTATGCGGTGGCGGATTGGAAGCGAGACTGGCCGGGCTGTGATTTCCAAGACGGGGTGAAGGAGGGTCACGTGAGCCTACTGGAGGAGGCGGGCGTGCGCTGGCTACGCGTGGGCTTTGTGCCGGGACAGATCGGGCCGGAAAAGGGTGGCGCTGGCTGGCGCTGGCCCATCGGCAGGCAAGAGGTAGCAGAGCTGCGCTACACGCTGCGGTTCAGCCCGGACTTTGACTTTGTGAAAGGGGGGAAGCTGCCGGGCCTGTGCGGGGGACCCGAGAATGTGAGCGGGGGGCGCCCAGCGGATGGGTCGAATGGCTTTTCGGCACGGCTGATGTGGCGGCGGGAGGGGCGGGGCGAGGCCTATGTGTATCACAAAAACCAGCCGGAAAAGTATGGGGAGAGCTTTGCCTTTCCACCGGACTTTCGCTTTCCCACGGGGAAATCCATCGGCGTGCGCCTGGCGGTGGGGATGAATGCACCGGGGCGTCGAGATGGGACCCTGCGGGTATGGATCGCTTTGCCAGGAGAGGCGGAGCGCGCCGTGGTGATGCGCGAGGATCTGGAGTGGCGCTCAGCAGCGACTTTTGGGGTGGATGGGCTCTACTTTGAGACCTTTCACGGAGGCAATGATCCCTCCTGGGCTCCGCAGCGGGCCTGCCACGCGGACTTCACAGGTCTGCAGGTGGTACGACCTGGGGAGCAATCGCGCCCTTGAGTCGGGCCGAGGCTGGGGGTATCGCGGGCAGGTATGCCTGCTCTGCTGCGCTTTCTTTTTCCTGCCCTGCTCCTGCTGACGGGGGGTGCCCCGGCGCTCGATCTCCGTCTGCCGACGGACAATGATGCGCTGCTGCGCGGGGATGGGCCGGGCTACTTCCAGTTTGTGGACCGGACCTTCGAGGGTCAGGTGAGCTATCCGTGGGAGGGCGGGCAGTTCGGCTTCTGGCGTGATCCCCGGCGCACAAGCGGTGGCATCGCTTACGCGCGCTTTCACGAGGGCATGGATGTGAAGCCGCTGCGTCGCGACCCGCAGGGTGATCCGCTGGATGAGGTGCGGGCGATCCTGCCTGGGGAGGTGGTGCACACGGCACCGCCGGGGAAGAGCAACTACGGGAGCTACCTGGTGCTGCGCCACGACTGGGGGGAGGGGCCGTTTTTCTCCCTCTACGCGCACCTGCGAGCCTACCGGGTGAGCTTGGGGCAAAAGGTGGCCGCTGGAGAGACGATCGCGCTCATGGGCTACACGGGCAGTGGCATCGACCAGCGCCGGGCGCACCTGCACGTGGAGCTGAATGTGATGCTGTCGCGTGACTTTGAGGCCTGGCATCAGCAGGGCTTTCGCACGCCGAACCACCATGGCCTTTACAATGGGATGAATCTGCTAGGTCTGGATCTACAGGCGCTGTACCTGGCCCAGGCGCGGCAACCGATGCTTTCGGTGGCAGCATGGCTGAAGCAAAGCGCGGCGCAGTTTGAGGTGACGGTGCCGGGCTCGGCCCGCATGGAGCTGCTGCAGCGCTACCCCTGGCTGCTGTCGGCGGCGATGGCGGGCCGCCCGCCGAGCTGGAAGATCCGCTGCAATGCCTGGGGCCTGCCGCTGACGGTGACGCCCAGCCCCGTCCCGACGGGTGGCGCAGAGCTGTCCTGGCTGGGCAAAAGCACGATCCCCATGTACTACCGCACCCGCGGCCTGGTCAGCAACAGCGGCAAGCTGACCGTGGAGGGCCTGCGCTTTGTGCAGCTGATGGCGGGCATGTAGAGGCGGGGTGAGAACCTGATGCCTCATTCTCGTTTCTTGGTTCTCGCTCTTCATGCCTCATTCTTCATCTTTTCATCTTCCCTCATGATCTTGGCTCTCGAATCTTCCTGCGATGAAACGGCGGCAGCGCTCTGCACAGCGGAGGGTGAGGTGTTGGCGGCGGCGGTAGCCTCGCAGATCGAGATCCACCGGCGCTACGGGGGCGTGGTGCCAGAGGTGGCTTCGCGGAATCACATCTTGCACGCGCGGGCGCTGGTGGAGCAGGTGCTGACGCAGGCAGGCGTGACGCTGGGGCAAGTGCAGGCCTTTGCGGCGACAAGTGGGCCAGGTCTGGTCAGCAGTTTGCTCATCGGCACCAGCTTGGCGAAGGCGCTGGCAGTGGCGGAAAAAAAGCCCTTTCTGGCCGTGAATCACATGGAGGGGCACCTGCTGTCTCCTTTCATGGCAGGCCATGGCCCACCGCGGCCCTGCGTGGCACTGATCGTAAGCGGCGGGCACACGTTGCTGATCCACATGACCGCGGTCGGTGCCTACCGTCTCCTAGGCCGCACGCGCGATGACGCGGCAGGGGAGGCTTTTGACAAAATCGCCAAGATGATCGGCCTGCCCTACCCTGGCGGACCGGAGATCGATCAACGCGCGGCGCTGGGTCGGCCAGGTGCACACGCTTTTCCCCGCAGTTTCTTGGATGGGCGCAGCCTGGAGTTCAGCTTCAGCGGCCTCAAAACGGCGGTATTGTATGAGCTGCCGAAGCTGAACCTGAGTGATCCGAGCGCCCTAGCGGATGTCTGCGCGAGCGTGCAGGAGGCGATCTGCGAGGTGCTGGTGGAGAAGCTGGTGCTGGCCGCGCGGCTGACGGGCGAGACGCTGGTGACGGTGAGCGGTGGCGTGAGCTGCAACCGTGGCCTGCGGGCGAAGCTACAGCAGCGCTGCACGCAGGAAGGGCTGACGCTGCTGCTGGCGCGCCCAGACCTCAGCACGGACAATGCAGCGATGATCGCCTACACGGCAGCACAGCGGTTTCAGCGTGGTCAGACCTCGCCCCTGGAGGCGGATGTGGATCCGAATCTGCCACTGGTGGCCTAACGAACGAGGCGATAGCTGGCTCAAGCGGTGGTTTTGCGCTCCTGATTCAGGCCCATCTTCCGATACAGCGTGGCAATGCTGACGCCGAGCATGGAAGCGGTCTTTTCCCGAGAGCCGTTGTTGTACTTCAGCGTTTCGTTGATGAAGAGGCGCTCTTGGCCACGGATGAAATCATCCAGCGTGGAGCCGATGGGCAGCTGCGTGGTGGCGCCATTGACGTGGGAAGAGGGCACCTCCACCTGTTGCGTGACTTTGGTCGGCAGATCACTGGGGCGGATGCGGTCGCCCTCCGCAAAGGCGCAGGCGCGCTCGACCGCATTGCGCAGTTCGGAGATGTTTCCCGGCCAGGGATACTTTTCCAAAAATTCCTGCGCGTAGCTGTCGATGCCCTTGGGCTTGCTGTCGGTGCGTTCCGCCAGGTCTTTCAGGAAGTGCTCCACCAGCGGCTTGATGTCCACACGGCGGTCGCGCAGCGGTGGGATCTTTAGCGGCACGACGGAGAGCTTGTAATACAGGTCCTCACGGAAATGCCCTTTTTTCGAGGCTTCCTCCAGGCAGATCGTGGTGCTGACCACGAGGCGGAAGTCGTTCGCGTTCGGGTTCCAGGCACTGCGGCGGGCCATGGATTCGTCCAGGAAGGTGTTCAACTGCGCCTGGATGCGTGCGGGCAGGACGTGAATCTCCGCCAAATGCACCGTGCCACCTCCTGCACGACTGAAGATCCCCGATTGCGGGCTGCCACCATGGCCGAAAAGCTCACCCTCCAGGGTCTCTTCTGGCAGCGCACTGCATTGCAGCTCCTTGAACGGCGCATTGCTGCGACGGCTGGCCTCGTGCATGGCACGCGCCACCATGTGCTTGCCGACCCCGAATTCCCCTTCCAGCAAAACGGGGCTGTCATTGTCAGCGACGCGCCGCACGATCTCAAAGATGCGCTGGATGGCATCGCTATGGCCAATCAACTTTGAGGCTGAGCTGCTGCGCACTGCCGCCGGAGCTGGAGCCGCCACGGGCTGAGTCGCAGCATTGCCATTGCGGGCCAGGGCATGATTCACGGTCTTGATCAGATCTCCCAGATCGAAAGGCTTTGTCAGGTAATCGAAGGCCCCGAGGCGCATGGCCTCCACCGCTGTCTCGACACTGCCATGACCCGTGACCATGATCACTGCCGTCTCCGGGAACTGCTCACGGCACATGCTGACGAGGTCCAGGCCGCTGACATCGCCGATTCGCAGGTCCACGATCACCAGATCGGGCTGCTGGGAGCGGATGGCACTCATGCCATCCATGCCAGACGTGCAGCCGAAAACCGTGTGGCCTGCCGCGCGGCAGAGCTTGCTCATCAGCTCAAGGATCGCGGCCTCGTCATCTATGATTACTAGTTTCGCCATAACGTCGTGTGGATGTGAGAGTCAAATTTGATTATTAAATATGCTAAAATACAGGCCGAAAACCGTCAATACGGATTTCCTGATTATTTTGAAAATCTGTTATTTCCAAAAAAGGAAATTTCAAAGCCTTGAAAATCAATCATCTGCGAAGTGAGCCAAGCCACCTCAGATGAGGCCAAAGGCGCAAATCTGGCTCCAAGTCGCGGCTTTCAACCTCAATATAAGGAGTCTATCGAGGCAAAGACTATTTCTTATTCTTTGCCTTACCCCGACCCTTAGCCTTTCGCGGCTGGACCAGCGGCCACTCGGCATGATCTTGCCGGGAGCTTTGCAACAGCGCCTCCGCACATGTGACTTGGTCAGGTCGTGAGGCTGCGAGATTTTTAATTTTCAGCGGCATCTCAGCTCTGGTCATAAAGTTCGATAGGGCGGTGGAGCCGTTGCGCACTGCTTGCCAAGGCCCGTCAAAACGCACCGCCTGGAGTGGCTACGGATTTCGGGTCAAAGGATGCGCATGGTCACCCTGCCAGGCAGGCAATGGCATGACCCGCGCACTTCATCACCTGCGCCACGGCCTTCAGCCACCACGGACCTGCCACGCCTCTGCCATCGCCCGCAACCGCTGACGCACCGCCGCGAGGCCATTCAGACGTGTCGGGGACAGCACCTTCACCAGGCCGCATTTTTCCCACAGCTCAGGCTCTATGGCAGAGACCTCTGCCGGGAGAGCCTGGCTGTAAAGGTGACACAAGAGAGCCACCAACCCGGCCACCATGGGGCTATCGGCCGCGCAGCGAAACTGCGACCTTCCCGCGACGAGCGTGCCATGCACCCAGACGCGGGACACGCAGCCTGGCACGAGCAGCGTGTCGATGCGCTCCGCCTCAGGCAGCAGCACCCAGGGCACGTAGCTGCTCAGCGCAGCGAGGCGCTCATGCGGGCTACCGATGAGGTTCAAGCCCTCGATCAACTCTGTTTGGCGTTCCTGGAGAGTCATGGTCTGCATGCGCTCATCCATCATTTGCCGAGCAAACCACCGCCGATGCCTTTCAGCAGGTCGAGGCCTTTTTCAGCCGCATCTCCAGCCTTTTTCAGGGCCTCTCCAGGTTGGGTCACGGCCTCGGTGGCACCTTTCAGCACCTCGCCAGGCTTCTTGGCCAAGTCTTCCCCCAGCAGTGGCTTGAGCAAAGTCTCCCCCGTCTTGCCTGCGAGGTCAGCAGGCGCGTTCAGCAGCGCTTTTCCCGCGCCACTGATCAGCCGCGTGGAAAGGTCCTCCTCTGGAGCATCCACGGTGCCGGTGATGCGCAGCGGCGTCCACACCATGCCCGCCGGGGCACCAGGACGATTTGCCGTGAAGACGTGCTGCTCCGCCCCCGGAATCCAGCGCAGTGCCTCAGGCGTCACGCCGACAAAGAAGCGCCCATCCAGGCGACTGGCTTGGACGGTCAGGTCACCCTCCAGCCGCATCAGGCCTGCGGATTGCACCACGATTTTTTCAAACCTGCGCCTCTGGCCAGAGCCACTGACCTGCGCCTGAGCGATGTCGAGCACGAGCCGCTTGAAGCGCTCCACGCGGGTGAAAGTGGCCAGTTGGTTCAGCACCGGCAGGGCCGTGAGCACGGCATTTTTCAGCCGCACCTGCCCTGTGACCTCGGGCTGGGCAGGGCCTTGCGCCTGAATCCGCAGATCGCCCTCGATGTCTCCGGTGAGACGCAGCTTCCAGTCAGGGCTGAGCAGTTCCTTCAGCGGGATGCCGACCAGCGTGGTATTCAGCTCCAAGCGGCGCTCTCCCGGGCGCAGATGACCGCTCGCGCTCACTTCCCCGCCCTGCGCCCAGGTCAGGCGTGCGGTGCTCAGCCTCAGATCGTCACGACTGAGCCGAAGAGTCGCTGAATCGAGGTTCAGCTTGATGGGATGCAGCAGGGTCGGCAGCTGCACAGGTGTCTCCAGCACGCCGCCCTGAACCGTGAGCTGGGCAGAGGCATCTCCCTGCTGCCAGGGGGAAACGCGCACCTTCGCACCCGCGAGGCGCCAGGGGCCTGGGTGCGTGAGGGAAAAGGCATCCACACGGGCACCCTCCACGATGAAGCGATCGGGCAACCAACGGCGCAACCAGCCCGGCACAGAGCTGCTGGAGGCTGATCCTGCCTGCGGCTCAAGGCCGCCCACAGGCCCAGCATCGGCGGCGTCTAGCGGCGGCTGGCGTGTGATGTCGAGCGAGTCTGCCCCGACCTGCAAGAGACGCCATTGACGCTGCCGAAAGGCCGACCAATCCAGACCTACATGCAAGCCGGTCATTTCTGCCTGCCAGCCCTGGGCCGTCTGGAGCGAGGCTGTGCGCGTCGTGACCTCATCCCCCGTCCAGCGCAGGGGCGCGAGCTGCACGGTGCCTGCGAGCTTCGCACCGACCATGGATTCCAACTTCGCCCGAAAGCTCTCCTGCCTCAGGTAGCCGCGCACCCAGTTCATGAGCACCATCGGCGCGAGCATGGCCGCACCGACGAGCAAGCCGACGATGGCCAAGCCAAGGAACCACCAGCGTGACGAGGAGCGCGAGCGACGAGAAGAGCGAGCAGGCATGAGCGCCATGGTGAAGGAAACGCCCGCACACGCAAGCGCCGAGCATCTGCCCGCAGCTAAGCTCGACCCACCGGCGGCACTTTGCCCAGTGGCACACTGACATGGGGATGATCCCGCGCCAAAAAACGCCACGGAAAATCCGCCGCCTGCCGGATACCCACGCGCACATCGCTGACGACCGGCAGGACCTCCGAACCCTGCCTGAGACCACAGCGCGGCGGTCGCCCTGGGCTAGCCATGGGCATGCCGTGGTGCTGCCCCTGGATGCCAAGCGCCAAGCCGAGCTTTCCTGGGCCTGAGCACAGATCGGTCAGCTTTTGCCGCTGGCGGCGAGCGCGCATCTGCTCGATCCCTTGCAGGGGTTCCAGCGCGCGAATGAGCACTAGCCCATCGCGCCCGCCGCCTTTCACCAGCAGGTTAAAGAGCCAGTGCACGCCATAGTTCAGGTAAACGTAGGCCGCACCTGGTGGCTGCTTTTCCACAAACTCACGCGCGCTCGGCCGCGAGGCGGTATGACAGGCTAGGTCGCCCTGAACCGCATAGGCCTCGGTCTCGACGATCCGCCCAGAACAGCCCTGCCAGTGAAGCTCCACCCCGATCAGATCGCGCGCCACGGCGAGGACATCACGCGTGAAAAAATCTCGTTCGAGCCAGGGAGTGCGCGAATTCATGCACCGCCATTTTCAAAGTCCTGCTCCTGGGTGAACCACAGGCTGCCAGAGACGAGGCAAGCAGCCGCCAAGATGCACAGTCCATTCACGCTGTGCAGCGGGCTCAGCCAGCCTGCCTCACCGCCGAACCGCACATACAGCCCGAGCGCCAATTGATTCACGGGCATGATCATCAGCGCCGGCACCAGCCAGCGACGATGCGGCAGCCGCAGCAGCCAAAGACGCCCACGCCAACCCACCGCCAGAGCCAGTAGCACGCTCAATGCGCCCCAGAGCAGATGAAAGGTGCGCCAAAAATCCGCCTCCCCATCTCGCAGGGCTAGGCCCAGTACCGCCTGCGCACCCAGCACCAGCACCAGCGCCTCTGCCCAGAGGCGCTCGTGAAAGATGCTCTGCTGAGAAAGCCTAACGGGCTGCGAGCGGGAAACGGACAGCAAGCTCAGCGCCAGCACGGCGAGCAGAAGGATGGAGACCACGGCCATGAACCAGGCCCCACCGTCAGCGGGACGCAAAGCATGCCAGAGGGACAGCAGCGCCTGAAGCACCGTCAAAAACACCGCAACGGTCAGCAGACCACGGCTCAGCGGCCAGCGGTGCGCCAGCCAAGCCAGCACGAGCCACAGCGCGGAGAGGCCAAAAATCATCAGCAGCGCGCCCAGCGCAGCCTTGTAAGCCAAGAAAAGCAGACCCGCCGTGACTAGCAGCAAGCCACTCAGCTCCAAAAAGCTAGGACTATGGCGGGCAAACTCACGCAAGTAGAGACCGAAAACGCAGAGGTCGATGCCACGCTGCACCAAAAACTGACGCGCGGGAGGCCACTCCGTCCCCCAGCCCTGCACGACACAGGTGGCCAGCACCACCAGAAGGGCAGGCAGCCACGGCCAGCCAGCCCCCGTCCTGCCCGGAGCGAGAGGCGGGGAGAGAGAGGCATCCTCCTGGAGATCTGACGGCATGACCCCGGCGCATACGCCAGAGCTACCCGCTTGTAAATCCCCCAGGCAACCCAGGTCATGCAAGAGGCTCAGGCACGCCCTCTGAAACTTCTGCTCTTTGAAATCTGGGTTCCTTCCGTTGACACTGTCACAGGCTTCAGGCTCTAGAACCCATGGCCGAACTGCGCGACTGGTATGACACCCCTCTTTACTATGACATCATCTTTGATGCCGATACCCCGCGTGAGGCAGATTTCCTCGAGGCCGTGCATCAGCTTCATGGCGTGCGCAGCCGCAGCCGCCGACTCCTGGAGCCTGCCTGCGGCAGTGGACGGCTCGTGCTGGAAATGGCGCAGCGCGGGTGGAAGGTGGATGGATTCGATGGCAATCCACGGATGCTCGACTTTGCCAAAGAACGGCTGCGCAACGCCGGGCTGAAGGCTGAACTGTGGGAAGACTGGATGCAGAGCTTCTGCCCAGGCAGACAGCAGCCCTATGACATGGCCCACTGCTTGGTCAGTAGCTTCAAATATCTGCTCCAAGGCCGCCACGCCGCAGCCTGCCTGCGTCGGGTGGCAGCTGCATTGAGGCCTGGCGGTCTTTTCGTGCTTGGCATCCACCTGACCTGCTACTCCAACAATCCAGAGGAACACGAACGCTGGAAAGCCGAACGCGATGGCATTCACGTGGTCTGTGACACCCATACTTGGCCAGCTGATCCAAAGACGCGGCGAGAAGACCTGCGGACTCGACTGCGCATCACCCAAGGCAGCCGCACCCACACCCAGGAAACGAAGTGGCAGTTCCGAACCTACGATGCCGCACAGATGCGGCGTCTGCTGCGTTCCGCGCCTACCCTGGAGCTGGTGGCGTGCTATGACTTCACTTACGATCTGAGTTCGACCCGGCCGCTAGACGACAGCTACTCAGACATCATCCTCATTCTTCGGCGGCGGCGTTCCGATGGCTAAAGAAACCCGAGGCGCACTTGCAGCCTACTTGGAGATCATCAGGGAGCTGTCGTCCCAGCGGAAGCATCACCCGCGCCGGTGGAGACCGCCGCTGAGTTCGAAGAGGCGGCTTCGGTGGCTTCGGTGGTCGTCGTAGTTGAGCCAATCGTGGCAGATCCTCTGACTCCTAACAAACTGACTCCAGCTTTCTCAATAACTTCCTGAAGACTTGTGGCCGAATAAGATAAGCCAATCGTCACGGTTAAATCGGCATAGAATGATGCTGATGCATATGACGGCTCGACCTCAGGGACATCCACGAACGATGGGACCGCTACGACTTGCTGCTCTTCTGAAGGAACCGGGAGCCTGTCATAAACGGTCAGCAAAACGTGATGCCCTGAACGATAGATTTCCACGATCTGCGCGCCTTGGCTGAAATCATAAGAGGCCGGAATCCGAAGGAAGGGAACAAAGCCACCGCGCTGAAGGAACGTGATCACTTGCAGGATCTGAGTGACATCCATGCTGTAGTTTAGCGACAAATAAAATCGTGGCAGAATGTAGATCAAATAAGGCGGCAGCTGAGTCTCCGTGCCCTGCAAGCGCTGCTGATTCAGCTTTTGCAAAGCGGCCAATTGCTGAGGGGTCAGGCTTACGTCCGCGTTCTCATCCACACTTAGCCCCATCTTCCCCAGGCTCTCCATGAGTATAGCCAAGGCGTTCTGATTTTCATGCAGGGGCTTGCCATCCTCACCCACCTGCCCGGCGAAGATTTCCTTGGCACTGCGACGTTGAGCAACCTGAGGAAACGGCCCGGGCAGAAGCTGTAACGTGATGCGGTTCTTCGTGATCTCGACCGCGCAGCCAGCCTGAGTGGCCACGTTTTCGACCGCTTGAAGGTAAGAAATACTGTTCGCGAACAAAGTGACCCGTCGCCCCAGGGCCTGAGTGGGTGTGCTGATGACTAAGCGCTGAAGCGACAAAGCGTGTTTCTCATCTGTATCCTGAAGTTTTTGCCGCAGCAGAGAAACGGCACGACCGAGTTGGACCTGATTCAGCTCGACTTGATTGATGTAATAATCCTTGAGCTGTTCCGTGACAGGCACTTCCTTGAATTCCGGTTGGTCATGCACCTTCTGCTCTTGGGCGAGTTCTGGATTCAGAGGCATCGGTTCTTCTTTCGCGGACGGCTCCGGCTTGGGCTCCACAAACTCGACCGAGGCCACTGGAGCCACCGGTGCGGGCGACACGGCGACCGTCTTCGGCTTGTTTGCCACAGGTTCATCAGGCCACAGCACATACGTCAAACAAGCCGCCAAGCCCACGAGACCTCGAAGAAGAAGCCGATGGCTGTTAAACGGCGGCTGAGCAGAGTGACCCTGGAATGCATTCATGAGAATTGGGTAATTATTGAACAGACTGCTCTGAATTTGGGATTAAGGAAATCTTATTTTGAATAAGATGCTCTTTTTGAACTAAGCATCGTTTTGAGCAGGACCCAATCCCAGGAAAGCAAAAGGTTCACAGAGGGGGATTCCCAAGGAGAACCCACAAACCCGACCGCCGAGAAGCGCCAACTCACGCCATGGCCAGCGGCTCAATGACTCGACCCGACTCTGGCCCAAAGCGCACCCAGCAAGAGTCACCGATCGCCGGACGCACGGCCTCTGCACCGCCACTTCGCTGGGCATGAAGGCGCAGGGAACCAGCACGGAGCTGCACCCTTTCGTGATCGCCAAAGAAGGTCATGCCCTCCACGACCGCCTGAAAACAATTGCTGCGATCGCTGGCCAAAGGCCGCTCATGCGTCAGGTGCATGACCTCTGGGCGCAGCATGAGGCGGACACGGTCGCCCGATCTCCAATCTCGAGCTGTCTGCACGGCTGGCCGCCCGATGCCCTCGATGTAAACGCGCACAAAACCACCCGGCAGCATCTCCTGGACCTCAGCGGTGAGGAAGTTCGCATCGCCGATGAAGCTGGCCACAAACCCTGTGGCAGGAGCCTGATACAGCTCCTGCGGAGCCGCCACCTGCTCGACCTGCCCTGCATTCATGACGGCGATGCGGTGGCTAAGGCTCAGGGCCTCCGCCTGATCGTGGGTGACATAGACAAAGGTCGTGCCCACCTGCTGGTGCAGGCTATGCAGCTCCTGCAGCATGTGCTGGCGCAGCTTCAGATCCAGCGCGGCCAGTGGCTCATCGAGAAGCAGCACCTGTGGCTCATTCACCAAGGCACGGGCGATGGCGACACGCTGACGCTGACCACCGCTGAGCTGCGCGGGGCGCTTGCGCGCCTGCTCCTCCAGCCGAGTCAGCAGCAGCATGCGCTCGACGCTGCTTTTGATCTCTGCCCGGCTCCGGCGCGCCATGCGCAGACCGAAGGCGATGTTTTCCCCAACCGTCAGGTGCGGAAAAAGCGCATAGTTTTGAAACACCGTGTTCACAGGCCGACGCTCGGGCGGCAGATCCGTGATGTCCTGCCCGCCGAGGAGGATGCGACCGCGATCAGGCGTATCAAAACCTGCCACGAGGCGCAGCAGCGTCGTCTTGCCACAACCACTCGGGCCGAGCAGGGAAAAAACCTGCCCGCGAGGGATGGTCAGGCTGACTTCACTCAGCGCGCGATGGCTGCCGAAGCTTTTGCTGACCTGGGAAATGACGAGAAAATCCTGCACGACGGTGCATGGAAAAGGAAAAGCGCAGTGCTGGCAATCGCGGAATCAACCGCTCAGCCCCTTAGGCAATCGGGCAGCTCAGCCAGACTGTCGTCGTGTTGTTTTCAGAGGCGATGCCAATCTGGATGCCCATCTGATGGCAGAGCATGGCGGCAATCGTGAGGCCGAGGCCGAGGTGGTTGCTCGTCTTGCTGCCGTAGAAGGGGCGGAAGACCTGCTGGAGCTTCTCCGGCGTGATGGTGGTGCCTGTGTTGCTGACCAAGATGTCCACGCGGCGCTGTTCAGCGGGGGTGATCACACCAGGGCCTGCGATCTTCAGCATCGCACGTCCACCGACGGGGCCTGCGGCTTCCGCCGCATTCTTCAGCACCTCCACCAGCACGTCCTTCAGCTTTGTCGGGTCCACATTCACCGCAGGTAGCACCTGGGTCACATCGGCCTCGAGCTGCACGTTGTTTTTGGTGAAAGGCTCCAGGAGAGCTGCCTGCACCACGCCTAGGTATTCATTCAGATTCAGCGACTGGAGTTGTAACTTCGCGCAACCACCGGCACCGCGCACACGCTCGCTAAGGTTTGAAACCCCTACCGAAGCTTCGCGGATGTGCTGCATGTTTTCCGAGATGCCAGCCTCCAGCCCCTCCGTCATCAAGATCAGGCTGCTGAAGCCCTGAATGACCGCCAAGAGGTTGTTTAGCTTGTGCGTCAGGCCGCGCAGTAGCTCCTGATGAAAGCCTTCGCTGTGCTCATTGCCGAGCTGGAGATGCGTGGGGAAAACGAACTGCATAGCTTTTGTAGATTCGACTCAGCCCATGCACGCGAGGCAGCGCAGTCGCAAGGCTATTTTGCCATTCCTAGCTTCGCTGCACGACGCTGAGCCTCAGACCCGGACGATGGGTAAAGCTAGGGCAGCTCATGAAAAGGCGCTTCTTGACGAAAAGCAGTGGGCGAGCAGCATCGACAAACTCGATTTGTCAGCGAAAGTGGCTATTTTTGAATAACTGGAGGGTCGTTTTTTCAATTTTTGACCAAAATATGGCAAACTTTGTCTTGCTGTTTTCCCTTTTGAGCCCATTTTTGCCTGGAAATCGCAATTTTTCACCCCAACGCTCATGAACCAACCCAAAATGGACGGCGCCCAAGCCCTCATTAAAACCCTCGCCGACCTTGGCATCGAATATGTCTTCGGATATTCCGGCGGAGCCGCTCTTCCCATCTTTGACGCGCTGGAGACCGTCAAGACCAACATCAAGTTCATTCTCGTCCGTCACGAACAGGGTGCGGTGCACATGGCTGATGGCTACGCCCGCGCCACGGGCAAACCCGCTGTGGTCCTCGTGACCTCCGGCCCTGGCGCAGGGAACACCATCACCGGTCTGATGACCGCACTGATGGACAGCGTGCCGATGATCGTGCTCTGCGGTCAGACCGTCAGCTGGATGCTCGGCAAGGACGCCTTCCAAGAGGCTGACATTTTCAACATCACGGCCCCTGTCGTGAAGCACAACTACCTGATCAAGGAGACCAACTCCCTGCCACGCATTGCCAAGGAGGCCTATCACATCGCTACCACGGGTCGCCCCGGCCCTGTGCTGATCGACATTCCGAAGGACAAGAGCCAAGCGCCCTTCACCGGCACCTTTGACGAGCCTATGGATCTGCCCGGCTACAATCCCGAGGCATCCTTCAAGATCGACAAAGCCAAGATCAAGGAAGCAGCAGCCCTCATCGCAGGTGCCCAGCGCCCCATCATCCTGGCAGGTCAGGGAGCCATGATCGCCCGCGCTGACAAAGAACTGCTGACTCTAGCGGAAACCTGCGGCATCCCAGTCACCACCACTCTGCTGGGCAAAGGTGTCTTCCCCGAAACGCACCCGCTTTCTCTCGGAATGCTGGGCATGCACGGCACTGCCTACGCCAACAAGGCCATTTGTGAGGCTGACCTGATTTTCAACGTCGGTTCCCGCTTTGACGACCGCATCATCGGCAAGCCCCACATGTTTGGCCGCAATGCAAAGATCGTTCACATCGACATCGACGCCGCCGAGCACAACAAGATGATCAAGACAGACGTCTGCATCACGGGTGATGCCAAGGCGGCTCTCAGTGACCTGCTGCCACACGTGGGCAAGCTGCCCACCGAAGACTGGCTGGAGCACCTGGACGGCTACAAGAAAAAGTTCCCGCTGGGCTACAAAAAGCAGGGCGGCCTACGCATGCAGCAAGTCATCGACGAACTCTACCAGCTCACGAAGGGCAAGGCCATCGTCACCACCGATGTCGGTCAGCACCAAATGTGGGCGGCACAGTTCTACAAGAACGACGCGAGCTACCACTGGATCAGTTCCGGCGGCGCAGGCACCATGGGCTTCGGCTTCCCTGCGGCCATCGGTGCGCAGCTTGCCTGCCCAGACAAGACCGTCGTGTCCATCTCGGGCGACGGTGGTTTCCAGATGACGCTATTTGAACTGGCCACTGCCGCCATTCACAAGCTGCCGATCAAGATTCTCGTCCTCAACAACAGCTACCTCGGCATGGTCCGTCAGTGGCAGGAGCTGTTCTTTGAAAACCGCGAAAGCGGTGTCGATCTGCTCGGCAATCCTGACTTTGTGAAGCTGGGCGAAGCCTACGGCATCAAAGGCTGGCACATCCGCCGTCCGGCTGATGTGGAGCGCATCCTGCAGCAGGCACTCGACTACAACGAAGGTCCCTGCATCATTGAGGCGGAGTGCATCAAGCATGAGAACGTCTTCCCGATGATTCCTGCCGGTGCCGCGCTCGAAGACATGCTGATCGAAGCGCCGAAGCACAAAATGGAAAAGCCGACCGGTTCGACCTAACCCAAGGGAGTGCGGACACTCCTGTCCGCCTCTTTGCACGGCCGATGACCCACCACCGCATCATCCACGGCGATGCCCTCGCCGAGTTGAAAAAGCTTCCCACAGCCTGCGCCCAATCCGTCATCGCTGATCCACCTTACTTCAATGTTCTCGAAGATGAAGCCTGGGACACGCAATGGAAGACCTCTGCCGACTACCTCACTTGGTGTGAGGCTTGGGTCAGCGAGACCATGCGCGTCCTCCGTGAAGACGGCCTCTGCTTCATCTTCGGCCAGTTAGGAAAGCGCGAGCACACCTTCCTCCACCTCATGTCTCGACTCACCCAGCAGCAAACTTTTCACGATCTCGTCATCTGGGATCGTGCCGTGGGCTATGATGAGCGACGCGACAGCTTCACCCCCCAGTATGAGATGATCCTGGTTCTGCGCAAAGGTGAGGAGGTCAAATTCATCAAGGATGCCGTGCGCATCCCCTACGATGAAGCGACCATCGCCCTCTACCTGCGGGACAAGCGCTACAAAAACAAAACCGCACGCCTATCCCATCTGCAGAAAGGCAAATATGCCACGAACATCCTTCGCGTCCCCAGTCTGAAAGGACAGTCGAAGGAAAAGTGCGGCCATCCCTCCCAAAAGCCACTTCAGCTCATCGAAAAACTCATCCTCTGCTCCACCGACCCAGGTGACACTGTACTCGATCCTTTCTTGGGCAGCGGCACCACGGCCCTTGCGGCGGAGCGCACAGGCCGATGCTGTCTCGGCATTGAAAAAGACCCGAACTACCTCCAGATGGCGCAAAAGCGCCTCCAGACAGACCTTTTCTCCACTTCCAAAAACGAAACCCCACGATCATGAGCGATAAAATCAGCGCCACCACCGACAAAAAGCCCGCGCCGCAGGCAGACATCATCAACATCCACACGCTCAGCGTCATGGTGAATAACCAGCCCGGCGTGCTAGGCCGCATCTGCGCCGTCTTCAGTCGCCGTGGATTCAACATCGAATCCCTCGTGGTCTCTCAGACCCGTGACCCTCGCTTCAGCCGGATGACGATTGGCATCAGCGGTCACCCCGAAGGTCTGCATCAGATCATCATGCAGGTGAACAAGCTGATCGATGTGATCCACTGCATCGAGCACACCGATCGCGATGCTGTCGCCAAGGAAATGGTGCTCATCAAGGTCGCTGCAAGCGCTGCAGATCGCACCGAGATCCTGCAAATCATCGAGCACTACGCCGGCAAAACCGTCGATCTGCAAGACGATAGCCTCATCGCCATGATCACCGGCAACACGGACAAGCTCGACGCGGCGGTGCGCCTGCTCGGCAAGTTCGAGATCGTCGAAACCGTGCGCACTGGCAAAGTCGTCATGGCTCGTGGTTTGGCCGAGACCTGATCGCAGTCCCTCAGCTCTTCTCCTCTCATGCAGCCGCCTGACCCGCGGCTGTTTTTTTATGCCCTCAGAGCTCCTGAGAACGGCGTCATGACAGAGGCTTCCCTTCTTTCTGTCGGAAAAGTCTTGGCGCTTTCCGGGAGCCAGAGCGTATGCCTTGCCACCTCATGAATATCTATGAAACGCGCCGGCTACTGGATGAATATTTGCTTTTCCACTACGGTGCGCCGCATGAGGTCTTGCCCTGGGCACAGGGACCGCGAGAGGCCCTGAATTTCGCGGTGCGCTCGGTCACAGAGTTGGCCGATTTTTCACTCCAGCCACGCGCTGCGCTTGATCTCGGCTGCGCGGTGGGGCGCTCTAGCTTTGAACTCGCTCGTCATTGCGAGGCAGTGCTCGGCATCGACTACAGCCACAGCTTCATTGAGGCTGCAGAGACGCTCAAGCACAGCAGCCTACCCTATGAGCGCCTGGACGAAGCCACCCTGCGCACAGCTTTGACCGCCACGGCTCCGGCCGACTGTCCGCGAGATCGGGTGTCCTTTGAGACCGGGGATGCGATGCACCTGAGGGCTGATTTGGGCAGCTACGACCTCGTCCATGGGGCCAATCTGCTCTGCCGACTGACAGAACCACATCTGCTGTTGGCCCGGCTGCCAGAGCTGGTCAAAGCGGGTGGGCAACTGCTGCTGACGACACCCTGCACCTGGCTGGAAGAATTCACCCCACGTGGCCAATGGCCGCAGGGCTCCACACTGGATTGGCTGAAGCAAACGCTGAGCGCTGACTT
This sequence comes from Verrucomicrobiaceae bacterium, assembly GCA_027484445.1. Taxonomy (GTDB): domain Bacteria; phylum Verrucomicrobiota; class Verrucomicrobiia; order Verrucomicrobiales; family Verrucomicrobiaceae; genus Prosthecobacter. Next base: position 66,004 of record JAIXSY010000007.1, on the reverse strand, counting down.
CGACTTGGTCATGCAGCGTGACCTCCCCTTTTTGATCCGAGAGCACGCGCGGAAATACCAATGGAGTGTAGCGCTGGGCACACGCTGGATTCGCCGCTAGGCATCTTTGCCTTTCAGCGCAGCCAGTCGTTCTTCAGGTCGCCATCCCCGAGGTGGCCGGATGCCTTTGCTGGTCCATTCCATGCCACGGGCGATCCAATCCTCGCGCCATTCTTCAGGGCTAATGCCGTCGTCGTCATCGCTGACTCCGAACTGAAAGCCACACGCTGGGCAAATCTCAAACGACGCGCCTCCTGAGCTGCTGCGGGGAGCTTCCTTCAGTCGGTCAAAACCACACACAGGGCAGGTGTGGCGCTGGGTTTTCTTCGGGCTCATGGAAAGGGAAGCTGGGAAGGCTGAATGCTGCGCCCAGGCTGGCGCTGCCAATAGGTGGGGCTATTGGGACGAAAGTAAGTTTTAGTTCGGCCCTGCGCATTGTAGGCGGCGAAGGCTCGTGTCGCTGGATCGTAAACTCGCAGGCTTTGATCGCTGTCGTCCCATTTCATCAGCAGCTTGCCGTCACGGGCTCTTTGCAAAAAGTGCCAAGCCTGCGCAGCATAGTCATCAGGATCTTTGCTCCGAAAATCCGGACCATGTCGATCGAAGTGATCCTGCAAGGTATCCATGCGGCCCCAGGTGGCGCGTGTGGGTGGCGCACGAGCTGGGGTGGAGGCAGACCGTGCCTCGGGATTTGGCTTTTCTGCCGCAGGCCGGAGAGCTTCCATGATTCGCTCCATCATCGGCTTCGCAGCAGCGACAGGTTGCGGCGCCGGGGCTGCCGGTGTCGCACTGCCTGGGCCAGCCGTGGTGCCTAACGAAAATTGACCACTGGCTAGCTTTTTCCGAGCGCTGCCGACTTCATAAAACAACGTCCCCGCCGTGGGCAGATCACTCAGCGTAGCACTGTGTTCAGCCGTCACAGGACCCGTGAGGTTTTGCTCGAGCTTATCAGGCTGAAGGCCATATCGAAGCCGAGATCCACAGGGAACGTCGGTGCGCCAGTGCAGTGTCACTTTTCCCGCCTCTTGGCGGATGACTGGCCCCGAGATGATCTCCACAGCAAGCGCTGAGGAGGCCAAGCCAAGCCAGAACCAAAGGAAAAGCAGGTGTCTCATGAGGCGGGATGATGCGAAGGAGGCAGTCTTTTGTAAAGCAAGCAGGCAGTGCCTTTAGGGGCGTGACAGGACTGTCGCAGGACCGATCTCCCAGGCACGACCTGCGGCACGCACTGCAACAGCAGCTGCGCCCTCGGGCCAAGGCATCTCTCGCGTGGAGCCAAAGGTGGTCTCCACAGTGCGCCACTTCCCTTCCACCAAGGCCTGAATCACCCACCAACGCGTCTCTGCGTCCCAACGCGGATCTTCAAACGACCAGCGGAGCTTGCTGCCATCGTCTATGCGCTCAACCTTGGGTGCGGGAAGCGCTACATGGCTCAGCCAAGGGCTAGCGGGGGGGATCGTATGCAGATTGTAGGCCCGCTCGCGCGCCAGTGAGCCGACTTTGCCGATGTCCTTGTCCAAAGCCCCAAAATTCCAATGAAAATGGCCCGGTGGCATGTCGAGCTGGCGAGAACGCGTGATGCTGATTTGTGCCAAAATCTCTCCCGCACGTCGATCGTCACCAACCTTGCTCGTGTTCATGCCTGGCCAGATGTGACGGCCCTGAGAGTTCTCGCCGAGCCACCACTCGAAATAGGTGCGAAAGCCGAGCTTTGGCCGATCTATGGTCCAGTAGAGCTGCGGCGTGAGGTAATCGACCCAACCTTTTTGCAACCAGCCACGGCTATCAGCAGCCAAGTGCTCGAAGGGGTCAAGCCCACCGCCTGTGCCAGGAGGATGATCGGGGCGCCAAAGTCCAAACGGACTGATCCCGAACTTGACCGTGCGTTTGATGGCCTTGATCCCCTCATAAATGGAGCGCACCGTCTCATCCACATTTTGGCGTCTCCAAGCCGATCTTTCCAACGCACCTGCCGTCTTTTGGTAACGCTCATAGGCCAAGTCGTCGTCGAAGGGCACCGGCTTTCCATCCGCACCGTTCACCGGGTATGGATAAAAGTAATCATCCAGGTGAATGCCATCCACATCGTATCGCCGGGTAACGTCTAGGATGACCTCGAGCACGCGCTGGCGCACCTCAGGCAGGGCAGGATTCAGCCACCAATCGCGGCCATACTTCACCGTCCACTCAGGATGCTGGCGGCGCACATGATTCGCACTCGGCGCGAAGCGATCTCCCGCCAAAGCTCGATACGGATTGAACCACGCGTGCAATTCGATGCCATGCTGATGGGCCTCCTCAATCGCGAACGCCAGCGGATCCCAGCGGGGGGAGGGCGGCAGACTCATCAGCCCACTGAGGTAGCAAGACCAAGGTTCGATCTTTGATTCGTAGAGAGCATCGCAGGCCGGACGCACCTGAAAAATCAGGCAGTTCAACCCCTGATCGTGTGCTTTTTGAATCAATCGCCTCAGCTCCGCTTGCTGCTCTGGCACCGGAAGACCAGGGCGAGAAGGCCAGTTGATGTTATGCACGGTAGCAATCCAGGCTCCCCGCAGTTCACGGTGCGGGAGTGGCACGCTGACCTGAGCTACTGCGGGTAAAACCCCGAGTCCTCCCAGCAGAAGACCGAATCTCAAACACAAGCCTTGAAGAAGATGACGAAAACACGGCATATCTCATGGTGGGCAGCTCACTCTCAAAGTCCACTTTGCAGAAAAGAGGAGATTTGTAGTCCGCACCCAGGCAAAAAATTGTCCACGGGCTGAATGCCGCTCCAGCCACCGTGAAAGCTGGGATTCGGCACGTGAATCAACCCGTGAACATAAGGGTGTACCTGGAAATTCACTTCGCGTTACGCAGAAAGTCGAAAAAACTTTTTCAGCCCCTCTTTTCCACTTCCATCATCCAAAAGACAATCGATCTGACACTGCGAAAACGCCGTGAAGTTGACTTCGTGAGTGCCCTCTTCGAAAACAAAGCATGCATTTCACAGCAGAGTCTTTGATCCAAGCAGCGCTCCAAGAAGACCTCGGTAACGGAGATCTCACGGCCAGCTACTTCGTGCCTGCCGACCAGTTTTCTCGTGCCAAGATTGTTGCCCGCGAAGAAGGGATCTGCGCCGGGATCGAGCTCGCTGTACAGGTGTTTCACGCCGTGGATGAGCGAGTCCAGGTCACCCTGCTTCGAGAAAACGGTCAACCCTTCACGAAAGGACAAACCCTCCTGGAAGTCAGCGGGCCCACGCGGGCCATTCTGTCGGCAGAGCGGACTGCCCTCAATTTTCTGCAGCGTCTCTGTGGGATCGCCACGCAAACAAGAAGCTATGTCGAGGCGGTGCGGCCCCATCCAGTCCAGATCTGGGATACACGAAAAACGACGCCAGGGTGGCGATTGCTAGAAAAGGCCGCAGTCAAGGCCGGAGGCGGCACGAACCACCGCATGGGGCTATACGACCATGTCATGGTCAAAGACAATCACCTCGCTGCGAATGGCTCCCTGGGCGAACTGCAAGCCGCGATTGATCGAGTCAAAACAGACCATCCCAGTGCCAGAATCCAGTTGGAATGCGATACCCTGGATCAAATGCAGCAATTCCTAACCCTACGCGGAGTGGACATGCTGCTCCTCGACAACATGAGCCCAGACAAACTGCGCCAAGCAGTGCAGCTAAATGCAGGGCGTCTCTGGCTAGAAGCCAGTGGCGGCATCACGCTGAGTACCATTCGAGACATTGCAGCCACAGGCGTGAATGCGATCTCGGTAGGAGCACTGACTCACAGCGTGCGCGCGCTCGATTTGGGCCTGGATTTTGTGAGCTAGAGCCACAAAAAAGTGCCCGGCTTTTCAGCCGGGCACCCAGAGTTCATCCACATCGAGAAATTAGGATCAGGCGAAGATGTCGAGCACCGGAACACCCTTGTCGGCAACGGTGAACGGACGGCTGGATGGAGACATCACGACCTCGTCGATCGGAAGACCCATCGCATGGCCAACCGTCGCCAAGAAGTCTTGAGGGCTAGTCTGCTTGTCAGCTGGACGGCGCCCTTCTTTGTCTGTGGAGCCATAAGCATAGCCACCTTTGACACCTGCACCGGCGAGAACGGTCGAATAGGCCAACGGATAGTGGTCGCGACCATCATTTTCATTCACGTCCGGTGTGCGACCGAACTCAGAGCCCAGGATGACCAAAGTGGACTCCAAAAGACCTTTGGCTTCCAGGTCCAGAAGGAGTGCCGAGAAGGCGGTATCGAGGGTATTTCCGTTGTTGGTCATCGCATTGTCGATGGTGTTGTGCATGTCCCAACCACCCATCTGAACTTCCACGAAACGAACACCGCTCTCGACCAAGCGACGTGCGAGCAAGCAGCCCTGGCCGAAGTTGTTGCGACCGTACTTTTCACGCGTCTCCATGGACTCCTGACTGAGGTCGAAGGCCTTGAGGTCTTCGCTCTTCATGAGCTTCAGTGTCTCATCATAGAACTCGGTATAGGCTTTCACGTCGTCCGTTTGGAACTTTTTGCGGAAGCCAGCATCGAACTCATTCATGAGAGAAACGCGCTTCTTGAACTGAACGTCACTTGCGGTGGGTTCAATGTTTTGAAGACCGGTTTCAGGATTCGAGATTGGAATCGGGGAAGTGGCGGGTGGGAAGAAACCAGCTCCAGGATAAGAACTGCCGCTGTTCACCACGACGCTGTCAGGCAGAGTTTTGTCCTTGATGCGTCCTAGGAAGTGCGATGCCCAAGCACCCATTGCTGGGTGAACGATGGTGCCACGAGGATCGTAGCCTGTCTTCATGATGTAGGTTCCCGACTCATGCACGCCTGTCTTCGATGACATGGAGCGGATGATGGTGAGCTTGTCGGCATTGGCAGCCAGCTTTGGCAGATAGCCCCCCAAGGAAACGATGTTGTCGCCTTTGGCGCGCACGGCATCGCTAAAACCTTTGGTCGCACCTTCTTTGGGATCGAAGGTGTCGATGTGGGTCATGCCACCGCCCATCCAGAGATAGATCACACGTTTGGCTTTGCCAAATCCAGGAGTTCCTGGGCCTGAACGAGAAGCAACCTGTTCAGCGGCTGCCATCCGGGCAGACATTCCTGGTAGCAATGTCACGCCCAGTGCCGTCTTGGCGGTATCAAGCATGAACTGACGACGGCTAGCGTCGTTGAGTCGAAGAAGTTCGGATTTCATAGATTGGAGAGATCAGGGTTAAAATTCGTAATGAGAAAACAAAAGTGAATCACTGAATGAACATGAACTCACGGGTGTTGATGAGAGCCCAAATCATGTTGGAGTAGCCGTCATCTCCCTGAGCCAAGACACGCTTGGCGATGTCTTTTTCGTTCATATTTGGACGGCGATTCATGATCGTGAGGAACATGCGCTCCACACGCTCATAAGGATCGCGCACAGCTTCCATGTTACGGAATACCAACGAATCAGGGCTGGTGAGCATTTTCTGAGCTTTGCCGTTCATCATCATGAGCACCTGAGGAACATTGCCCACCTTCGATCCGCCATCGATCAGGTTGCGCGTGCTTTGGCCAAAGTCCGTCAGGAAGTGACCGCCAGGTGCAGGCTGGGGCAGCTCAGAGGCACGCATGAGACGCAGACCTTCATAGCTCAAGATTTTGCCAGGGCCATCCATGGCAGCCTCAGGCTCTTGCTTCTTCGTGCTACGGGAAGCCTTGTTGTCCATCATCATGTCTTCACCAGCCATATCCAAGCCACCGCCCATGAGTGCGCGCTCTTTTTCAGCCATTTTGCGGTAGGCGTCATATTTGATAAGCACGGTCTGAGCATCGACAGTGTCGAGATTCAGATCGATTGATTTGGCATAAAGGTCCTGAAGAGGTGCCTTGAAGGTGTCGGGCTTGCCAAGAACGAGGGTCATGTAGCTATCCCAGGCCTGCTCAGCGCTCATGCGGCGAAGCATAGGACCTTGGAAGTAATATTTCTCACCCATTGGAAGGTTGTCCGAGGTCACTTCAGACTGATAGGCGCGGGTGTTGTAAACAATGCGCATGAATTCTTTCAGATTGAACTTCACACGCACCATTTCTGAACCGAGGTGCTTGAGCAGTTCTGGATTCACTGATGAATCAGGATCATCAATGTTAGTGACTGGCTCATTCACGCCGGCACCAAAAGCGCGCTTCCAGAGACGGTTGGCGATGGTCATCGCAAAACGTGGATTCTCAGGATGTGTCATCCACTTCGCAAAACGAACCCGGAGGCTGTCCTGATCTGTCTGCTTGTAAGCAGGATTTTCCAGATCTGATTCGCTCCAAGTCACGAATTTTGGAGCGACAAGTTCACCTGGAGTGCCGTCTTTGTATTTGTAGTCGTGAGGTAGTTTGAGGGTGTTTTCACCGCGATCTTTCACCGCTGCGCGATTGGCACCGATGTAGTTCTGAAGACCATTGCGCAGGCGACGCATGTCCAGCGAAGGGTTGGCAGCGACGATCTTCTCAATGTCGTCCATCAGCGCTTTGCCGCGGTCTCCATTTTTGAAATCACGCCCGCCAAGGCGGGTCGTGGTGGCACCGAAGAAAGCAGCCATTTCGTAGAACTGACGCTGCGTCCAGTCGGCGAAGGGGTGATCGTGACACTGTGCGCAGGCAACATCCGTTCCTAGGAAGACCGTCAAAGTATTGGCCAAGTTATCGAGCGGCATGCCGCTGTCACGGAGGAGGTAACCCGCTGCGCCGTTGTAGGTTCCGTCAGGCTTTTTGTCCCACATCTTGCCCGTAGCAGTGACCATTTCATAAACCATCTCATTCCAAGGACGGTTCATGGCGATCTGCTCCTTCAGCCAGCCGATGTAAGGCGTGCCTCTGACGTTGTCCTGTTCAAAATCATCCTTCACACGGAGCATCTCTGCGAGGTAGTTGTAAAGGTGAGTCTTGGCACCTTCCGATTCCAAGAGCATGTCGATGAGTTTCGACCGCTTGGTGCGATCTGCGCTTTTCAGGAAGGTCGAAGTTTCCTCGTAGTTCGGGATGCGGCCTGCGATGTCGAGGTAAACACGACGCACAAATTGCTCATCCGAAGCCAGGGGGTTGAAACCAGTCAGCACCGGGCGGCCCGCCTTGGTGCGCTCTTCAGCGCTACGCTTGATGCCATTCAACACGTGGCCATCGACGATTTTCGCAGCTTCCGTGGCAGGCATGTTAGCCGTCACGGTTGGCGCGGCTTCAGGCTTGGCGGTTTTGGCAAAAGCCTGATCCTCAGCGGATAGGACAGCCAGAGGAAAGCGGTGTTCTGCAGCGTCTGCAGTCCTGAGGATGATCGCGTCGCCCTCAAGACGGACGAAAGAGGCATTGACCTGACGCCCCTGTGCGTTTGTCCAGATGCGCATGTCAGCCGCAGAGGCCGTCAGGCACAGACTGGCGGCAGCAAGGGCGGCTAGCAGTGTGGGTTTGGTGTTCATGGGATTGATCAAAAGAGAGTTGGGAAAACGATGTTCCAGCCAAAAAAACGCCTTCCGAAGCAAGCCCTTAGAATTTTTTTTGGAAAACAATCCATTCTTCGTCTTGTTCATTTTCCGGGTCTTGCCCTGCCTTTGCTGGCAAGGAAAGGTGCTTGCAGCCTGAAAGCAGTGTGTCAGAGGCGATCATGCCTTCTTCTCCCACGAATCGCTTGAATCGGATGTATCAGCGCTGCAAGCAACTCTGGCAGGCTCTTTTGAGTCGAGACAGCCAGCCCTCGCTGCAGTTTTTCAAGTATGCCGTCTGTGGGATCGCAGCCGCGACCTTGCACAACAGTGTCATGGCAACGCTGTCGCTGACTCTTTTTCCCGCCGGAGAAGGCATGGTGATGAATGGGGAAGTCATTTCCGACACCTTGCGCGCTGATCATCTCGTGCTGAACAATGCTATCGCTTGGCCCTTTGGCACAGCCTTGGCCTACTGGTTGAACACTTTGCTTGTGTTCACCCCAGGCAAACACAGCAAAACTGTAGAAGTCCTGCTGTTTTGGATCATCAGTGCGATTGGATTTTTCCCAGGCGGCTTTGTGGTCCACTGGCTGGCGGAAGGATTGGGGCTGCCGTCCACCCTTGCCCAGCTCGGCTTCGTCTTCACTTCGGTCGCCGTCAACTTCCTCAGTCGTAAGTTCATCATTTTCAAAAGCTAAACTCTCATTTCATGGCCCTTTTTTCTTCTGAAAGTGAACGTCTTGCGGAGTTCCCTATCGCTCGGGACAGCATTTTTTTGGCTCACGCAGGGGTCACCATCTTGCCAGCAAGGGTCACGCGTGTCATGCAGGACTATCTGTCGGAGGCAAGCCTGCGCATGCAGGAGTTTCCCGAAGCTTGGCGGGCGACCAACGAAACTCGTGCGATTGCAGCCAAGATGATCGGGGCCAAAGCGTCTGAAATTTCACTCCTCGGACCGACTTCGCTGGGACTCAGCTTGGTGGCCAATGGATTGGACTGGCAGCCTGGTGATGAAGTCGTCTGCTACGCTGACGACTACCCTGCAAATGTCTATCCGTGGACCGATCTGGCACGTCGAGGTGTCGTCGTGAAAAAAATAAATCCAGAATCTCCCGGAGCCATCACTCCCGAACAGGTCGAAGCAGCCTTGACTCCAAAAACACGACTCGTCGCGCTGGCCTCGTGTCATTTTTTGACCGGCTACCGCCTCCAGGTGGATGAGATTGGCAAAATGCTTCGTGCACGAGGCATTCTGTTTTGTCTGGACGCCATTCAAACTCTAGGTGCGTTTGAGACGAAGGTCGAACATGTCGATTTTCTTTCAGCAGATTCCCACAAATGGATGCTGGGTCCCATGGCGGCTGGCATCGTTTACGTGAGAGAGGAGGTGCAAGAGCGACTCCGTCCGACCTTACTCGGATCATGGAATGTCCAGAGTCCACAATTCATCGCGCAGCCAGATATCGTTTTCGAGACGGGAGGACGTCGATATGAGCCTGGCGTCTTGAACATCGTCGGGATTCTCGGCATGAAAGCAGGCTTGGAATTGCTACTGGAAAAAGGCATTCCCGAGGTCAGTGCCCAGCTTTTGCGGTTAAAAGAACACCTCATCTGCGGCCTGGATTCTCTGGGATTTCAATGCATTGGCCCACGCCATGGCCCGAATGCATCTGGGATCACCACAGCTTATCGCCAGGAAGGCAGTGGAGCTCGTTTGGAGCAAATCTTCGCGCATCTGACCTCACAAAAGATCAGCCCTAGTCTGCGTCATGATCGGCAGGGCAAAGCTTACCTGCGCTTTAGCCCTCACTTTTACAATACCCTTGAAGAGATGGACCGGGTCATTGAAGCGATTCGAAATACGCCCCATTGAACCTTTCGTTCAACCATCGGTGGAGCCGAAGACATGAACGCTATGGGCGATGAAACCCATAAAAATGCATTGATTTCTTTTTTGAAGCTGAAACAACAGGACTGCCTATGAATAAATTCAATCCTACCGCCTTGTGCGCAAGTCTCGCGCTGCTGAGTGCCAATCTCTTTGCAGGCGTCACGCCTCCCGCAGCCACCCCAGCAAGCCTCGCTAGCGAACCCGCAGTTTCAGGTCTGAACGGAAAAATCGACGGCAATTACGGTGCCATCAATGAAAGTTACACACGTGGGGTCGCAGCCACCATATCCGTTCCTCTGGGTCATAGCTTTGGGGCACAGTTCGATACCCTCTACCAGCACGGCTTCGAATCCGACATTTATGGACTCGGTGGCCACTTCTTCACCCGCAATCCTAGCAAAGGACTTCTAGGCTTAGCCTTTGGCGGATTGACCAGCACCGACTACACCGACGCCCTTGTGGGGGTAGAGGCCGAATACTACTTCGACAAAATCACACTGGGTGGCTTCATCGGCTACAATCACTACGACACGCACGTTCAGAGCCTTTTCCCCGTTGTTCTCGACGAGACAAACTTTGTCGCAGCACGCCTGTATGCAGCCATCTATCCGATCGATAACTTGATGATCCGATTGGAGTATCAGAATCGCTTTGAGCGGAACTTTTATTCGGCCAACATCGAGTATCAAACCCCAGTGCGTGGCTTGGCCGTCTTTGTGGATGGCAGTGTTGGTGATGCCGATTATTCCCATCTGATGGGTGGAGTTCGCATCTACTTTGGAGGCGACAAATCCCTCAAAGATCGTCACCGCAAAGACGACCCGAGCAACATTGCTTCGAGCTTCATGCCTACCGGCAGTGCCGCATCCGGCCAGATCGCCGAACCAACCGCCGTTCCTTTCAAGCAGCAATCTCGGCCTTGATTGGAGTTCAAGTCGCAAAAAACCGGCGTGTCATCACGCCGGTTTTTTTGTGTCGATCTGCTTGGCTCTAGACGGACCGTTGAATGCAGTCTTGCCAGACATGACAGGGGCCGCTTAAGCTCAACAAATGTCCCGCTCTCGTGCTTTCCACCATCTCATGACCGCCGCACTCAGTGGCGCTATTTCATTGACCCAACTCACTGCGGCAGAACCTATCCCCGAGTTTCACGGCAGCATCGAGAGACTCGACCCTGCTTTGGATCGTTTGTTGGACACCCATGCCAAAATCGAAGTGCTGGCCTCTGGATTCAACTGGTCGGAAGGTCCGGTTTGGAAAGAGGATGGCATCGTGTTTTCGGATGTTCCTGAAAACACCGTGTTTGGATGGAAAGAAGGAGCCACGTCCGCCTCCGTGGTGCTGAAGCCCAGCGGCAGCCTTTCCGGCGATGGACAAGGGTCGAATGGCTTGGCCCTGGATGCGGAAGGTCGCTTGGTCCTCTGCCAGCATGGGGAACGCCGTGTGGCCCGGCTGGAAAAGGATGGCACCTTCACCCCGCTGGCGGAGAACTTTGAAGGCAAGCGCTTTAACAGTCCGAATGACCTCGTCATTGCCAGCGATGGCACGATCTTTTTCACAGACCCTCCATACGGTCTGAAAAAAGGCACAACACCCGATGCCCCCTACCATGGCATTTATGCGGTGAAGCCCGGTGAGCCCGTGCGGCTCATCATCCAAGATATTCTTTGGCCCAATGGCATCGCCCTCAGTCCAGATGAAAAGACCCTCTACATCGCCGTGTCTGACAAGGACAACACCCGCGTCATGGCCTATGAGTTGAAGGAAGGCGCAGCTAGCCATGGGCGAGAGATCTTCAACGCACAGTCGCTGAAATCCCCGACCCGCAAGGGAGGTTGCGATGGACTCAAGGTCGATGCCCAAGGCAACCTCTGGACCACCGGTCCCGGCGGTGTGCTCATCCTAGACCCCAAAGGGCACCATCTCGGTAGCATTTTGACCGGGCAAGCTACGGCCAACTGCGCGTGGGGTGAAAGTGATCGAAGCACCCTTTACATCACCGCAGACATGTTTCTGCTGAGAGTCAAAACCAAGGTCAAAGGGCTGTAACCTTTCATGAACGATTGGCGGCGTTTCCTCTGCCATCCATGCGTTCGGTATGGATGCTTAGCCGTTGTTTTCGGAGCGCTTATTTCTCCCTCACGAGCACGTGAGGTGCAGTCCCACGGTTTGCTGTTCGAAAAGTGGCTGCGCGATACTTTCTTTGGCGGTTATCAACCCGAGGGCTACACGCAAAAATGGGACATTCCCGCCTCTGCCAATCCCAAACACGGCTCCATCCCCGTGAACCCGAAGGCCACGAAATACGGCACTTCCATCGGCCTTGGTGACGCGATTCGACAGTATCAAATTGATGAGCCTTTTTTGCTCATTGTTGGCTTCTGGCAGCAGACGACTCCTGAGCAAAAACGCTGGGTCAATGTGCAGGCCGTGCGCATCGAGCCTTCTACTTGGCGACAGCTTTGGGGAAACATCAGCATTGCGGATCTGACCAAGCTAGACGCCATCATCAAAAACCCCTCCCTGCCCCTGGAGGAAGCTCGCGAACAAGCCAAGCGTCTCAAAGCCCAAGAACCCTACGCCAGCGCCCTCATCAGTCTGAATCCCAAGATCGATCGCAGTCAGCGCCGACTTCAATGCAGCCTGTCTTTTGATCGTTTCTTCGCTCACTTGGCGAAAGATGCAGACCGCTCGATTCAGTCACAGCCCACGCTTTTCTCAGTTCCTGTGCCTGCGAAGTTCAGCTCCACCCCACGAGTGATCGCGCCTGAGGCCAAATAGTATCCTTGGAAAACCAAGCGTCATCCCTGCATGACCACCGCCTGATCCACCATGGATCGGCCCGCCTCCAGCTCATCGTTGATCACCGCTGTCGCTCCCAAGCGCTTCAGACGCTCCACATCCGAAGCAAATCGCGCCCGTGCGAGGATCGGAATGTCAGACCGCTGATGCCGAACGATGGAGATCGCTTCTGCGATGATCGGAGCATCCGGGAACGTAAAGGCGACCAATCTGGCCGTGCTGAGCCGAGACAATTCCCAGGTTTCCTCATGAGCAGCATCGGCAAACAGAACAGGCTGCCCCTGACGCTTGAGATCTCGTGCAGTTTCAGCATTCAAATCGATGACCAAGGTCGTGATGCCCTGACTCTGCAGGGATTTGTTCAGCCGCTCCCCCACAGGTCCATAACCAATAATGATGGCATGATCTTCCAGCCCTTTGATGCGCTGGCGCAAAGTATCTGAATCCGGCAAACGAGGCTTTTTGCGCCCCCAGCCTTTTTTTTCCAACCAAGTGCCTAGCGGATCACCTACACGCATGACTGCTGGCAAAAGACCCATTCCCAGAGCGGTGCTGCCAATCAAAATCTGCTGAGTCTCTGCACTCCAAAAGCCAGCCGGACCTGCCTTTTGCAAAAGCACCAGAGAAAACTCACCCGCACTGCTCAGGCCCAAGCCCGCCATGAGGGCCTGCTTGTGCGTCAGCCGCAGGCGAAGGGCGATGCCAAGAATCAAGCTTCCCTTTGCCAGCATCACAGCCAAGGTCAGTGCCAAGATGGTGAAGCCGTTTTCCATGGCAACACGCACGTCCACCATGAGGCCCACTGACACGAAGAAAAGCGTCAAAAACAGATCCTTCATCGGCATCACATCGGCCACGATGCGGGGTTTGTAGATGGACTCACTGACAGCCAGACCCGCCACAAAGGCACCGAGCGCCAGGCCCAAGTCCAACATACCGCCAATGAACGCGAGACCGACGCAGGAACCAATGACGCTGAGGGTAAAAAGCTCCCTGTTCCGAGTACGCGTCACCGCATAAAGCAGCGCCGGAATGACCCAACGCGCGCAGGCCCCTGCCAGCACCACAAAGAGCGCCCCCCGCCAGGCAAGCGAGCCAACACGGGCCAGCATCCCCTGCTCTGCATCCGCCGCACCCGGTTCCGGCAAGAGCAAGGGCAGGATCAGGAAGAAGACGATGATGAACAAATCCTGAAACAAGGCCACGGCCAGCGACATCCTAGCGCCGGGGCTTCCTTCCTGCCCAAGATCTTGGAAGGTCTTCAGGCTCACGGCCGTGGAACTCATGGCCAGAGCCACGGCCAGCAAAAGCACCCCCGCCCCCGTGATGCCAGCCATCCAGGCACCGACAGCTGCCACCGCCATGCACAGCGCCATCTGCCAGCCACCGCCCATCAAGGCCAGTCGGCGCACATACTTCAGCTCTCCCAGAGACAACTCTAGACCCAGAGTGAACATGAGCAGCATCACCCCGAACTCGGACATTTGGGAAATGCCAGCCTGGGTCGCTGCCCCGCCCAAGGCATTCAAAATACCGCTATTGGCAATGACGACACCGCACAGGAAGTAACCTGCCAACAAAGACTGCTGCAATCTGAGCAGGAGCAGCGACATCAGCACCACGCCCATCAACATGACGGCGAGCAAAATGAAAAGCGGAGGCAATGTGGCAGCAGCCAGGAACATCATGCCGCCATAAAACCGGCATCCGCGAAGTGCAAATCCCAGCAACACCGCGCCTGATGAAGATTGAAGCAAGAAGCAAGCTGCGTACCCCTTTGGCCATGCAGCTTCATTTTCCTGCCCTCCTTATGTGTTCCACCCTTCTCGTAGGCGAAGATTTCGCTGAAGCTCAACAACGAACCGCCAACTACGACGAAGCCAAGATCGCGGCCTACACGCTGCCGCCTCTGCTTCAATCCGCGGAGGGTTCCTCCATCCAAACGGCCGAAGCATGGAGCCAAAAACGGCGACCTGAAGTGCTCGCCCTTTTCGAACAACACGTCTTTGGCAAGACCCCAGCACCGAGCACCTGGGGCAAAGTCGAATTCAAAGTAACGGGCATCCAAAAAGAGGCCCTGGGAGGACTGGCCACGCGGAAATTCATCCAAGTCACGCTGCCAGAACATCCCAGCTGGCAGGGCCTAGAGATCATGCTTTACACCCCCAACGGCTCGGGGCATCCCGCACCCTGTTTTGTCGGGCCTAGCTTTGGCGGCAATCATGCCGTGAGCCCTGAACCCGATGTGCCACTTTCCACTCGATGGATGCGGCCAAGCAAAGACAAGCACATCGTGGACAACCGTGCCACCGAGGCCAGTCGTGGCAACGAAAGCAGCCGCTGGCCGCTGGAGATGATCCTGCGTGAAGGCTTCGCCGTCGCCACCTACTACTACGGCGATGTCGAACCCGACCACGCCGAAGGCTGGAAAGAAGGCCTGCGGGCAGCCTTGAGTCCCGAAGGAATCAACACGATTTGGCAAAATGGAGATTGGGGGGCTATCGGCGCCTGGGCCTGGGGCCTGAGCCGCATTGCCGATTATTTGGAGACCGATGCCGACGTCGATGCCAAGCACTTGGCCGTCATCGGACACTCACGCCTTGGCAAAACCAGCCTCTGGGCTGGCGCTCAGGACAGCCGCTTTGGCATCATCATTTCAAACAACTCTGGCGAAGGCGGTGCCGCGCTGATGAGACGAAATTTCGGCGAGACCACCGCCATCATCACCAAGGCCTTCCCGCATTGGTTCACCCCCACCTACACGAATTACGCAGGCAATGAAGCCGCCTGCCCGATCGACAAACACATGCTCATCGCCTTAGCTGCGCCACGCCCAATCTACATCGCCAGTGCGGTGGATGACCAATGGGCAGACCCCAAAGGCGAATTCCTCTCTGGTCTGCATGCGCAGCCTGTGTATGATTTGTTCGGCAAAAAGGGCGTCGGTGTGCCTGAGCAGCCTGGCATCGACCAACCGGTGGGTGACACCGTGGGCTACCATCTTCGCACCGGCAAACACGACGTGATCGACTACGACTGGCAGCAATACCTGAAGTTTGCCGCACGGCACTTTGGGCGCTGATTGGACACGGACACCCCTCCGCTCACGCCTTTACCGCCCACCTGAGCTTCGCGGAGCTGGAGCGGGGGTTTGTGCGTTGCTCTTCGAGGCTGGGGCGGAGGATATCATCACTGACCTCGCGAAAGAGACCTGTGCGCAGGCCTTCCTGAAAGGCCTTCTTCACCCGTCGATCCTCGCCAGAATGAAAGCTCAGGAACGCGACTCGTCCGCCAGACCTCAGGGCCGCAGGCAGAGCACGCAGCAGCGCATCCAGCGCACCGAACTCTTCATTGACCGCGATGCGGATGGCCTGAAACACACGACGGACACTGCTTTCGACTTCCTCCGGTTTCATGCGGTTCGGTAGCGACTCCCGCACGCATTGAGCCAAAGCGCGGGTGCTGCGCAGCGGTGCCTGACGCTGCTGCTGCCAGATGCGCTGGGCGATCTGGGCAGAATGCAGTTCATCCCCGTTTTCATAAAGCAGATCGGCGAGCTGATCCTTGGCGATGTTCGCCAGGAACTGGGCGGCTGACTGACCGCGCTCGGGATTCATCCGCATGTCCAGTGGCCCATCTTGCTTGAAGGTGAAGCCACGCGCAGGGTTATCGATCTGCATGGAAGAGAGACCCAGATCAGCAAAAACCACATCCACTCCATCCTGCCAACCTTGGTCCACTAGAGCCCGAGTGAGGCCAGCAAAGTTGGTGCGGCGTGTGGTAAAGCTCAGCTCTGTCATGCCTGCCGCACGCAGGCGTGCCTCGGTGCGCACTATCTCGATCGGGTCCGCATCCAGGCTGAGAAGATGGCCATTCGGCTGAATGGCCTGCCACAGGGCGCGGCTGTGGCCGCCATAACCCAGGGTGCAATCGACGACACGCTGACTAGGCTGCGGTTGCAAACAGGCGAGAACCTCCCTGACCATGATGGGCACATGCTGCCCAGCTGGCGTTTTGCCAGAAGCCAGCACTTTGGCCACTTCCCCAGGGTATCGATCCGCGTTCAGTTCTTTGTACTTGTCCTCAAATCGGCGCGGATTTTTCCCACGGTAGCGTGGGCGACGCTTGTGAAGGATAGGCTCGCTGGACTCAGTCGGCGCGGGGTTAGTCTCCGAGTTCATTGTACTTGAGATTGTTGCCACGTGACTTGTCCGCCGGATAACGGCTTTCATTGCGGTCGAGCTTGGCCTGCATGGCTTCAGCGAGGGAGATTCCAAGGTTATCCGCAAGCTCGAAAAGCAGAATCGCGACATCGGCAATCTCATCCGTGATCTCGGTGCGTTTGTCCCGCACCACCTGCGAGATCTGATCAGGCTGCTTCCAAACAAAGTGCTGAAGCAGTTCCCCTGCCTCCGCCGCGATCGCGACGGCCATGTCCTTAGGATTGTGAAACGGCTGCCAATCTCGCGCATCGCGAAAAGCAACAATGCGGTGGGTGAGGGCTTCGAGATTCATGGGGGACGAATGCGGCCTGCAAGTCGTTTTGGCAATGCCCGCTTCCCCTCACAGCCATTTTCTTTTTGAAGGCCACAAAGATTCGCTCATTCGGATCGTGCTGATGCACGCCGTTGCACGGTAACGTGCAGGTGTCGGCGGTTGCGCAGATCGTCGCGACCGCACTGAGCGCCTGGAAACGCCGGGCCTGGGCCAAGCTGCCCGCGCAGCTCATCGTGCGAGTCGTCCAGGTGCCCCTGGAAAGGCATGGGTTCCGCACCCGCTGTGTGTGGATCATACCACGTGACCGATCCGCTACGCTATCCGGTGGAAAAGCTTGCCGAGCTCTACTTTCGCCGCTGGAGCATTGAGCTGTTCTATCGCGACCTCAAAACCACAGTGCACCTGGAGGTCATGCGCACCACGACGCCAGCCATGGTGGAGAAGGAACTGCTCGAAGCCATCGCCAGCGTGCCCAAGCCTGCGACCGTGGAGACGAGAACCACGAGCGAAAAAACGAAGGCCTCAACCCCATCAACAGCTCACCTCACCGCGCCACCAATTCCAAGAAAACCCCCACTGGGAACGCTACCGTACTTCCGCTAACCGAGTGCCATTCGTGCTTGGCATCCTTTTTCTCTTTTAAACAAAGTTCAGCCACGTCTGGAACTTAGTTCGCTCCCGCTTGCCACGCCCGGCCCGCCCTGATAAACCCGCCACCAACATGCCCGCATCCCCGCTCCAGAGCATTCTTGCCAAATACCGCGCCACCTCCCAGACCGAGCGCGAAAAAGGCAGCTACTTCGAGGAACTCATCCGCACCTACTTCCGCTATGAGGCCAGCTACGCCGACCTCTATTCCGACGTGTGGCTCTTCGCCGATTGGGCCAAGGAGATCGGCACCCCGCAGTTCGGCATCACGGCCAAGGACACCGGCATTGACCTTGTCGCCAAGACACGCGGCACGGAGGAATACCACGCCATCCAGTGCAAATGCTACGACGTGCACCACCGCATCATGCGGCGGGACATTGACAGCTTCTTCACCGCTTCGGGAAGAAAGCCCTTCACCCAGCGCCTCATCGTCACCACCACGAATGACTGGAGCGAGCACGCCGCAGACGCCCTGCTCAAGCAGCAGCCGCCCGTCCTCAAGATCGACCTTCAAGACCTAGAGAACTCCCAGATCGACTGGGCCAAATACCAGCCCAGCAAGCCCCCGGCCCTCAAGCCCAAGAAGCAGCTCCGCCCGCATCAAACCAGCGCCAAGACCCAAGTCGGCCTCGGCTTCGAGAACGCCGACCGTGGCAAGCTCATCATGGCCTGCGGCACCGGCAAGACCTTCACCTCCCTGAAGATCGCCGAGGAGATCGCAGGCAAAAACAAGCTCGTTCTGTTCCTCGTCCCCTCGTTGAACCTGCTTTCGCAGACCCTCACCGAGTGGACCCAGGAGAGCGGCCTGCCGCTGCACAGCTTCGCCGTCTGCTCCGATGCCGAGGTCGGCAAAAAGCGCGACAAGAGCAACGAAGACATCGTCGAGACCTTCGCCCACGAGCTGCGTTATCCCGCCACCACGGATGCGAAGCGCCTCGCCATTGAGGTCGCAAAGCGGCACGACGCCCAGCACATGAGCGTCATGCCTTATTTTGATTTATCTCGAATAATGGGGATGGTAACGATTATCGATCAACTGACTGATCCGGTAAATATCTGTTTAAACTGACCTCACGATCATGCTCACCTCACTACAAGTTAAAAACTTCAAAGCTTGGAAGGACACTGGGCATGTCCGGTTGGCTCCACTCACTGTGATTTTCGGCGCGAACAGTGCAGGGAAAAGCAGCTTGGGACACTTGCTTCTGGCACTGAAACAGACAGCGATCTCCACCGAACGAAAGCGCGCCCTGCATCTTGGAGACATCAATTCCTTGATTGATCTGGGAACCTTCGCTGATTGCATTCACGGGCACGACCTCACACAGAAGGTGGAGTTTGAGTTTGAGTGGACACCTTCTGATAGAATCGAGATCAAAGATCCACTGCTGAAAGATAAGATTTACTCGGGGAATCTAATGAATCTGCATGTTGAACTGAGTGCTGGGAAATCCGAGCAACCCGAGGCGACACGAATTGATTATAAGCTCTTTGACGGAGAATTATTGGTCCTTGATTCGAGCTTCACACGAGGACCTTCCGGTAGGCTCACGTTGTCCTCAAAAAGCGTTAAGCTAGTGCATAGTGTTGGAAGAAAATGGCCCTTGGAGAATGCGGAGAAGTTTTACCGAATTTCTGAGACCAGCCGAGCACGCTTTCAAAATGCCGATTTTCTCGCGGACTTCGCCATATCACTTGAAACATTACTGCAGGGCTTAGCATACTTGGGGCCACTGCGTGAATACCCAAAGCGTATTTATCAGTGGTCAGGCAATGCGCCTGAAAATGTGGGCATGAAGGGCGAGGATACGATAGCGGCTATCCTCGCCGCTGATGCTGAAGGGCGGAAACTCAATCGGGGGCGAAAACACCCGCTCAAAGGATTCTCCGAATTCATTGCGGAACACCTCGTCACGTTAGGAGTGATTCACAGTTTCCGTGTGCAATCGGTCGCAGCCGGCCGCAAGGAATACGAAGTCCTTGTCAAAACGCACGCTAAAGCAGCTGAGGTAAAGATCACAGATGTTGGTATCGGAGTCTCTCAGGTCTTGCCTGCATTGGTGTTGCCATTTTACTGCGCACCAAACTCCATTGTCTGGATGGAGCAGCCGGAGATTCATCTCCACCCGCAGGTTCAGGCGCATCTAGCCGACGTATTTATTACTGCAATCCACGCAACGGAAAAGGGGAAGTCTAGAAACGTACAACTGATCATCGAGAGTCACTCAGAGCATTTCCTCAACCGTCTCCAACGTCGCATTGCTGAGGGTGTCATTAGGCCGGAGGATGTCGCCGTCCACTTTTGCACCAAAGGAAGTGATGCTACCGAGATGCAGCCACTCGACGTTAATCTCTATGGCGACATCGTGAACTGGCCGCCCAATTTCTTCGGTGATGAAATGGCTGACCTCACAGCACGCACTGTCGCGGCGATGGAGACGCGCAAGAAGCTTTCAAGCAAATGACCTCGATCATCGACACCAATGTGATTTTGGTCGCAAACGGCCAACACAGCGATGTGGGGCCTGACTGTGTCGTTGCTTGCGCACTAAGGCTCCAAGCCATCATGTCTGGCGAGCGCATCGCGCTTGATGACGCCTTCGAAATTCTCCAAGAATATCAGCACAAGACAAGTCCGAAGACCTCCAATCGGCCGGGCGACGCTTTTGTGAAATGGGCACTCCAAAACAGAGCCAATCCCAAACGGTGCGACTTGGTGGTAATCACTCCCCATGATGATCGTGGTTATGACAGTTTCCCAGAAGACGCTCGCCTCGATAACTTTGATCCGCCTGATCGGAAGTTTGTTGCCGTAGCCGCAGCCCACGAGGAACTTCCCACTATCCTCCAAGCAGCGGACTCAAAGTGGATTGATTGGGAACCCGCGCTCAAAGAACACGACATCTCCGTTGAGTTTCTTTGCCCTGCCGACATACAACGTTTTCATGACAACAAATTCGGCAAATGAGCGAGTTCTTCAGGTTTCCACACACATCACACCTGTTATGGCTTGGTGAAGGAAGCACGCGCGATGACAAGGTTTTGTCATTATCCGATGCAGGACGGCTCATCGCGGACGAAGTAGTCGTCGAAGAAAAGCTTGATGGGGCGAATCTTGGATTCTCGGTCGGTCCCGATGGTCATCTTCGGGTGCAGAATCGTGGTCAGTATGTCGAAGCACCTTATGGAGGGCAATTCTCCCGGCTGTCAACTTGGATCGAGATGCATGAACACACACTTGTGGAACTCCTTGGGGCTGAACGAATACTCTTTGGGGAGTGGTGCGCTGCCCGCCACTCTCTGGGCTATAAAGACCTCCCTGACTGGTTCATTGCCTTCGATGTATATGATAAGAGCGTCGGCAAATTCTGGAGCACTGAGAGACGCAACCAGTTGGCCCTCGAAGCTTCAGTTGCAGTCGTTCCATTACTTTTCAGAGGCAAAGCGAACTTAGAATCTCTCAAATCATTGCTCGTGCAGGAGCCTAGCCGCTTCAGAAGCGGGACTTTGGAGGGAATAGTAATTCGAAAGGAATCTCGAGACTGGCTCGAAGCTCGAGCAAAACTAGTCCAGCCTGATTTCACCCAAAATATTGCCGAGCACTGGAGCCGCCGAGGTATTAAATGGAACCGGTTACGAAGGCAGCAGGCAATTCACTCATGATAGCCCGATCCCCGATCGAAACACCACCCGGCGCGACGGCATCAGCGACGCGGGCCTGAAACACTTCCAGGCGGCCTACCCCACGCCAGGCGAGGGCGACACGATCACCAAAGAAGACCTCTTCTACTACATCTACGGTCTGCTGCACTCCCAAGACTACCGCAGCCGCTACGCCGACAACCTCGGCAAGGAACTCCCCCGCATCCCCGCCGTGAAGCGCTTCGCCGACTTCAAGGCCTTCTCCAAGGCAGGCCGCGACCTCGCCCACTGGCACCTCAACTACGAAACCGTGCCCTGTTATGAAGGCGTGACGATTGAACGTAGCACGGGCTTTTCAGCCCGTGATGAGGCATCCAAACAACGGACAGGAATGTCCGTTCTACAGGCCTACCGCGTCGAAAAGATGAAGTTCGCCAAAACCCGCGACCCCGAGACCAACAAGTCCATCAACGACAAGACCACCGTCATCTACAACGACTTCGTCACCCTCCGGGACATCCCCGTGGAAGCCTACGAATACGTGGTGAACGGCAAGCCCGCCCTCGAATGGGTCATGGAGCGCCAGAGTGTCAGCAAAGATAAAGACAGCGGCATCGTGAACGACGCCAACCTCTGGGCCACCGAAACCATGAATAATTCCAAGTATCCGTTGGAGCTGTTCCTGCGTGTCATCACCGTGAGCCTGGAAACGATGAAGATCGTGAATGGGCTGCCGGGGCTGGAGATTTGACATGCAAAGTTCGACCACCTTCCATTCGCCATGCCTGACTCACCTGAAATACCTGAATCGGACCTGTGGGAACTCGATGCCGCCTTCAATGCGATGCAGGACGAGGTGGCGCTGAATCAGCAAGTCTTTGAAGCGACGGAAAAAGCGCTCGGGGAGATCGCACTGAGGTTTTATCCAGGCATTTCGAATTGGGAACCCGAGCAACTGAGTCGGCTGGCAGACCGCATCAGTCGGGCAGCGCACACCTACTGCATCGACCTGTGCAATCTGGATATCGCGTCAAATCGGGCCAAAGAATGAGGAGGCGATGTCGCAGCTGCCTGATGCCGCCAGCCATACCTGAGCGTTTACCCAAGCAGGATTGGCAGAAGAATGAGGACAAGAAAATGGGGTGAAGCCATTCTTTTGCCCCCATTCTCCTGCCTAAAACATCCCCCTGACCGCCGATCCAATCATGAGTTTCACCCTGCATCCTCGTTCCTGGTATGGCTGGCAGATGATCCCCGGTTATGTGGGGGAACGCTGTGTGCCTTTTTGCTGCCCGTGCCATGTCAGGACCGTGACACCCCACAAGAGCGGCAAGGGGCTGCTAACGCTGGAGGTGTGGATCACCGGCTACGCGGAAGGCGTGCAGATGATGGAAGTGCCCCTGCGCGTGATCCACCGGGGCAAGGACTACCTCATCGCTCGCATCCTGTCTCCCAACGCGCCAGACACGGACCGCTGCGTGGTGATCAGCCACGTGGAGTTTGAGTGGCTGCGGCAATTGTGTCCGGCCCTCTGGCAGTCACGCCCCCCGGAGCACTTCGGCAGCGCGGCGATGAGCAGTGTCTCCGTGTATCTCAATGCCCTCTTTCATGTGGAAGACCCCGCTGGAACACCGCCTGCTTTCCAAATTCAAGGCAAGACCGCCCAGCAGATCGCGAAGGAGCTGCAACTGCCACAGCATGGGACGGAAGAACGGAAGATGCTGCTGCATCTGGCGAAGCTGGTAGTGAAAACCGCCGCCAAACGCGGCAATACGGAAGCGGTGGAGGAACTGGATGATTTCCTGGACGTCACCTCAGGCCGCATGGGCATCCCACCCATGACGTGGAAACCGGAGCTTAGCTGTGATGAGGTGGTCTTTGCGGTGCTGCGCTTTGACGGCGGCAGGTGGGATAAGGCCCTGGAGTGTGAGCATCCTCTGGGGCGTGGGACTTATGGGCAGTTGGCCCAGCTCTATGAAGAGCATTTCAGCCGCCGCCCCTGGAAGCTGCATGATGATCCGATGGTGAACTGGGGCGTGCTTTACTGGCTACAACGCAGCCAGAAGTGGAGCGGCTTGCCCCGCAAGGATGCGCGTCTGCTGGCCTGGCTCTTTACCCAGCTCCATGATCAGCCGGTGCCGCGTGGTTATGCGCAGGCGGAGTATGCGGAGAAATATCAGAGGCTCATGCCCGCCGCTGCGGAGCTAGCTCAGAAGTGGACGAAGCTGCTCGGCGACTACCCGAGCACGCCTGATCTGGTGGAGAAAGATGAACCGGATGACCCAAGTGACGGCTGAGCAGTTTCGGAGAGAAACGTGGTCATTCTTGCCAGGCAAACCGAACAAATTTTCACTCCTAAACCGTGGGTTATGAATAGGCATGAAAGGGTTCCTATGGCTAAGCGCAGCGGAGCAACGACATGCGATTCGTCCTTGATGAACATTCCCGAGTCCGTTGAGGCTGATAGCACGCACGGGCTTGTTTTTTATTCCAATTCGGCGCTCGAAGCGATCCGATGGGTTAAGGGGATGATGCGTGAGGGATGATGGCGGAGCGATCCATGTAGAATGGCACTGAGTGAAGCTCAGGTTAGGATGCATGAGCGAAGCGTGGGCTGCTGCGATGCGGTGGGGAGCAGACTTCGGGCGGGATCAGGCAACTTGCATCTTGCAACCACCTCTTCGCCTGACCTTTAATCGCAGTGCTATGTTTGAATCACGCCTTCACCCGCTCGCCAGTCGTCTCGTTTTTCTAGGCCGATTGATTCGCTTTGCTAGTGTCGCTGCGGCAGTGGCTCTGAGCGCATTAGCCTTGGGGGTGATGGGCTATCGCTACATCGCTGGGTTGGGTTGGTTGGATTCGCTGCTGAATGCCTCCATGATCCTGGGGGGCATGGGGCCGGTCAACCGTTTGGATAGCGACGCGGCGAAGCTTTTTGCCAGTGGCTACGCTCTCTTCAGCGGGTTGGTGTTCATCACAGTCATGGGCATCGTGCTCGCTCCGGTGGCGCATCGGGTGCTGCATGTGTTTCATCTCGACACTGAGCGTGATCTGGATGAGTCCGCACCGCGTTCTTGATCGGAACCATGCCATCGAATCCCCCTCAACGTGTTGTGCTGCTCGGCGCGAGTGATCGCCCTGAGCGCTATGCCTATCTGGCGATGCAGCAGCTCATTGCCCACGGTCACGAAGTCATCCTGGTCCATCCGCGACTTCAGCAAATCGAGGGTCATCCGGTGCTTCAGGATCTCAGCGCTGTTCAGGGAAGGGTCGATACGCTGACGATCTACGTCGGGTCGGCGAACTCTTCGAGCTTGCTGGAGAAGTTCTTATCGCTGCGGCCTGGACGGGTTCTTTTCAATCCAGGAGCGGAGAATCCTGACCTAGCTCAAAAGCTGCAAGCGGAAGGCATAGTGACGGAAGAGGCCTGCACGCTGGTGCTTTTGCGCACGGGTCAGTTCTGATCGCACCCAGCGCGCGCTGCGGCGCGTTTGCGCTTTCATGTCGGATGACTTTCCCCTCACGCGTGATAGCGCTTTGTCTCGTTGGCGCGACTTTCAACCTCAGGTCCAGCGTTATGCCAGTCAGCGCAATGCCGTGACGCTAGACCATCGCGGGGTTTCCCGGCTTTCGCCTGCGATTCGCTTTGGCTTGCTTCGCCCTGAGGAAATCGTCCGTGAGACGCTGAAACATCATGAGTTTGAGCGCGTGGAAAAGTGGCTGCAAGAGGTCTGCTGGCGCAGCTACTGGAAAGGCTGGCTGGAGATGCGTCCGCAGCTTTGGCAGGAATGGCGGAGTCGTGTGCATCATCTGCGTCAGCACCTGGACGCGGCGACACTCAGGCGCTGCCAAACGGTGGCCTCAGGGCAGAGCGGAGTCGCGATCATGGACCGCTTTGCCCAGGAGCTGATTCAGACCGGCTACCTGCACAATCATGCCCGCATGTGGTGGGCTAGCTTTTGGATTCATGTGGAAAGGCTGCCCTGGGAGTTGGGAGCAGACTTCTTCTTTCAGCATCTGCTGGATGCCGATCCGGCCAGCAACACCTTGTCCTGGCGTTGGGTCGCGGGTCTTCAGACAGCAGGCAAAACCTACCTCGTTCGCCGAAGCAATCTGGAGAGATGGTGCGCGCCAGAGTTGCTTCAAGACAAGACGGGTTTGAAACAGCTTGATGATGAGCATGTCACTGCCGTTTTGCCTAACGATCTTTCTACACCGAATTGTCATGAGCTGCAACCATGGCCTGAACAGCCCCCGATTCTGGCACAACGCATCGGCCTTTGGCTGCATGCGGAAGACGCCAGCCTGGAGACTAGCCCGCTTCGCAGCTTGCGCCCTACATCAGTTGCTGCCATCACCAGCCAAGCCTCTTACACCCGCCTGGGCCTCAGTGCCCTGCGCCAAGCTTCTCTGGCACAGGCTTTGCAAGACGGAATCCTGCGCGCGGGTCGGCACTTTGCCTGCGAAACCGTGATCCAAGATGCTGCCTGCACAGCCACGGCTCTCACAAATTGGGCCCTGGAGCGTGGGTTAAATCATGTCGTGGCCATGGCACCGACCGTGGGGCCTGTGGCCCAAGTGGTGAAGCAATTGCGAACACGGCTGGCTCAGCAAAACATCATGCTGCATCTCATCCGTCGCCCGTGGGATGCGGAGATGTTTCCGCTGGCGCGATCCGGATTCTTTCCGTTTTGGGAAAAAACAAGGGCACGCCTGCTGCGCGGCAGTCTGCCAAGTTCGGAAGGATAACCTCAAAAAACATCATTCGACGATCCGCGCCTTCCATTCGTCGGAGTTGCCTTTCAGCTCGGGCGCATACATCGCCTCGACCTTGGTCGGCAGGGCGCTGAAGCGGCCGGGGATCTCGGCTTTGACGCGGTAGCGCAGGTTGTGGGTGCCTCGGGGCAGGCGCTCAGCAAAGAAGGCGACCTTCTCGTCGCGGAATTCCTTGTAGCTCGCCAAGCCCTCGTAGCTCCAACCACTCTGCACTTCCACGGTCTCGAATCCAGCAGGCTTCCTGTCTTCGATCAGCACATACTCGTAGTCGTTCTTGCTCTCGATGCTCAGCTCCACCTCGATCAGGTCGCCGCTCTTGATCTGCGCATCAGTGGCGATCTCTTCACGTCGGTATTTCAGCCCGCGCTGAGTCACAACTTCGCCGCGCGAGCCCGCGACCTGCTGATCGGGCTTCTCTTCGATGAGCTTGTAGAACTTCCTCCGCGCCTTCACCTCCAGCCCGGCGGCGGGGATCATGTCTTCTTGGGAAAAGACGGTGAGGTAGGCATTCGCGTAGAGCGGGGATTCGCCCAGCTTGCGCAGCTCGATCGTGTGCTCGCCAGTGGTCAAAGCGTCGGCTTCGAGGACGAAGCTGCCGTTGAAGGTGAAGAGGTTCTCCTTCGTGATCTCCACCTTCGTCTGCGACTTGCCATCGACGAGCAACTCCACCGTCTGCTTCGGCTCGGATTCGCCGCTCGCCTTCATGAACTCCGCCAGCGATTCGATCACCGCCGCCGTGTCCTTCGTGCTGTTCCAGTAGGTGCCGTTGCGGCGGTTGTTGAGCAGGTATTTGGCGAGGCGTGCGGCGGTCTCGCCCTTCGGCTCAGCCGTCACGAGCAAGCGCAGGAACGCCGCCTGAGTTTCGATGGCATCATCCCACCAATACCACCAGCCGCCCTGCGGCAGCTCCAGCCAGGCGGTTTGGTTTTCGTCATCCTGCTTCAAGAACTGCCGCACATTCCGCAGGCACATGTCGCGCTGTTCTTTCTCGCCGACCGCATGGCAGGCGAGCCCGAGCAGGCAGAGGTTGTAGCGCGAGAGGTTGCTCCGCTTTTCATAAAGGAAGCCGCGCATGGCTTTGTCGCCCTCTTTGTATTCCACGAGCACGCAATGAATGAGCGCGTCGAGGTTGTCGGGGCTGCTTTTGTGCTTCCTGTCCTTCTCCGGCAGCTTCAAACGGCGCAGTTCTTCGGCTTCGTGGCGTTTGAGGAATTCGATCCCATTCCGCACAATGCCATCATTCAGGTCAAAGCGTGCCCGCTCCGCTGCTTTCAGCCCATGCAGCACAAGCGCCGTGATGTGGGGCGATGACTCACGTCCTCCGGGGAACCAACCCCAGCCGCCGTCGCTGCCACGCATGGCTTCGAGCTTCTTGAGCCCGGCCTTCGCCATCTTCATGACCTCTTCTTCATCGAAGACCGGATTCTGAGTGTGGTGCAGCTGTCTCGGCTGCCTCTGATCCGCAGCCGGGATGGCTGCACCACGCTTCTTCACATCCTTCAAATCCACTCCGAGGTCCTTGAGCACGTTCAAGGTGATCACCGTCGGCACGAACTTGTTCAGCGTCTGCTCGGTGCAGCCATACGGATAATCGACGAGGTAAGGCAGGGCATCCACGAGCGCCATCGCCAGCGTCGGTGAGTAACGCACTTCCAATCTCGACTGCTCGGGTTTCCTCTCGGCGGGCACGTTCAACGTGATCTTGCCGCTCGCCTGATCAGGCCGCAGCGCGAGGCTCCAGGAGTCCGTCTTGAGCATCCCATGCGTGTAAGCCGGGAAGGTCATCTCCATGGCATCGCTGTCTTTTTGCGCGAGGGCTTTGACCCGGATTTTGGCTTCGCCTTCGCCGATGACTTTCACGCGCCAGTCGAAGCGGTGCTCGGAGTGGGCGGCCAAAGTAGTTTCGGCTTTAGCCGAAAGGTCTTTTTCTGATTCGGCTGAAGCCGAAGCCACTTTTTGCAGCACCCCACCCTCAAGCTCCAGCACCGCCTTCACCTCCTGCGCTACGTCCATCTCGTTGTGGACGTTGGCGGAGATGACGACCTCGTCCTTCTCCACAAAGAAGCGCGGGGCTTGCAGGCGGACCATGAGGTTCTTCCGCGTGATGACCTCCACCGCCGCCTCCCCCACCTGCGTCTGTGGTCCCATGACCCAGGAGCGCAGCTTCCAGGTGGTGAGGTTTTCCGGCAGGTTGAAATTCAGCTCGCCCTCGCCCTTCGCATCCGTGACGAAATCCGCCACCCACACTGCACTATCGGCGAGGTTCGTGCGGATCATGGGCTGGGGGTCTTGGGCTTCACCGCCTGCTGCTTCTGGCGAAGGAGGCGGGGCACCTGCGGCAAATGCATCTGCTGGTGCTGAGGCTGGTGCAGGTGCGGCCATTGCAGCCATCGGCATGGCTGCCTTAGACCGTCGTGTGTCTCCAGAATAGCGACTGTCGTATGCGACTTTCAAGGTCGCTCCTGCCATGCCGAAAGTCTCTGCTCCACTCTCCGCCACCTCACCCCCAAACGCCCCGAGCATATCCATCCCCTTCTCGCCTTCTCGTTGCATCCTGGTCTCCACCTCACGCAGCGAGTCCGCCACCTGCGGATAATGACTCCGTTTCCAGCCCCAGAAGAAAGGCCGGATGTCACCCTGATTGCTGCCGCCGGAGATGTATTCCAGCGCCTTGTCATAGGCCGTGAGCACGACCTGCCCTACGAAGGGTTTCCCATCTGCATCCTTGACCCGCACTTTGACCTTTGACCCTTGACCCGGCAGATACGTCTCCGCATCCGGCATCAGCTCCACGGTGGCGATGCGCTTCTTCGGTGGCACGATGATTTGACGGGTGACGTTGTGAACCTTGGCGTCGCTGATGGTGTAGGCTTCGAGGAAGAGGTTGGGCTGATCCGCCTCCGTGAGCGTGAAGCGATGCGTGGTGCTTTTGCCCTCCAGTTTCAGCCACACCGGCTCGGGATAGGTGCCGTTTTGGGCACGAAGGAAGAGCGCCACGGTGCTGCCGGGGCGGTTGGTGTTGATGTTAACCGCCACTTCTTCACCAGGAGCATACTCTTCCTTCTCGGTGATGAGTTCGAGGTCATCAAAGCGGTAGTCCTTTCCTTCTTCAAAGCCCGCTCCGCGCACGGTGAAGAAGGTTGTGCCTTCGATCTCGTGCCCGGCTTCGTCTTTGAGCTTGGCAGAGAGGCGGTATTGGCCGCCTTTGGCAAAAGTCATCTTCTCCTCAGCCATGGGTTTGTCAGTGGTGAGGCTGATCTTGGCGGTGTGGACAGCTTCTTCAGCAGGCGTGCCGTCCTTGGCGTAAGTGATGCGGTAGAGCTTGAGTTCACCCGTGGCCTTCACCTCACGCCCATCCAGAGTGCGAGCATGGATGCTCACACTACCGCTGTCACCAGCGTTATAGTAGCCACGATCCAGCGAGACATAGACTTCAAAAGGCCGACGCGCCGCGAGCACGCTGCCTTTGCCAAAGATGGTGCGGCGTGAGGCATCGGTGACCTCGGCCTCGATCTCGTAGCGATGGTCTTCGTTGCCGTGCAGTTCCTTCGCGAGGGCGGTGTCGATTTTCACTGTGAAGGTGCCATC
Source organism: Verrucomicrobiaceae bacterium (assembly GCA_027484445.1). Classification (GTDB taxonomy): domain Bacteria; phylum Verrucomicrobiota; class Verrucomicrobiia; order Verrucomicrobiales; family Verrucomicrobiaceae; genus Prosthecobacter. Next base: position 36,674 of record JAIXSY010000007.1, on the reverse strand, counting down.
TTCTTTGAGCGCAGCTTCACCTTCGGCCACGAGTTCGGGCGGATCGCTGTGCCAGCGAACCCACGGATAACGCGGGATGCAGAAGCACCAGTTCCGTGCGCCGGGATACCAGTCGTAATAGCTCGCGCGCCAGCCATGGCCGCTGCCGAAGAGCCAGTCCCAGCGCCCCATGGGGAACCAGCGATCCGTGTGCGCACTGCGCTGCACTTTATACTTCACTTTTCCCTGCTTCACCGGCCCGCCGAAGTAGTAATCCGCCTTCACCTTCACCTCGAAGGTATCGCCGAGCGCCAAGGGCTTGTCAGGAGCCTCCACCTTCACTTCAAACTCAGGTTTCTTGTATTCTTCGACGCGGAAGGTGTGATCTCCGAGATAATCATCTTCCACCAATGGGCGCTTCCAGACGAACTCGATGCTGTATTGCCCGAGCGTCGCTTCATCGCCAAGCATGATCGAGTCATTGAACGCACCAGAGTCATCCGCTTTGTAGGTCTTCTTCAGCAATTCCTCTCCACGCGGATCGCTGATCGTGACCTGGATTGAGCTGCCCGCGAACTTGTTTGTGTTCAGCTTCGGATCATAGCCGACGAGACGCGCCCAGGCCTTCCACTTTACCTCCTGATTCGGGCGATACACCGGACGATCCGTGATGGAGTAAAGGCGTGTCTGCTCCGCGAAGTGCTCGCGGCTGTCATTGAAATACAGCCCCTCAAACCCGAGGTAGGCCAGCCGTCCATCGGCGGCGCTGGCGCGGATGAGCCAGTTGTATTCGTTCATCTTGCTCTCCGTGACTTTGACCTGCCCGTGCTCGTCGGTGGTGGCTTGGATGTCTTTGAATCCGTAGATGCGCTTCTCGCGACTCATCAAGCCTGAGCGTCCCCACTCCTGTTTGTAGCCAAAGAACTTCACTGTGGCTCCAGCGACAGGCGCGCCCGTCACTGCATCCGCCACGAAGTAATGCGCGGCATTCGCCTGCATCGTCTTCACGATCACCAGGCCCTCCAGCCAAACCAGCACGCGGGTCTTGTTGCCGCCTTCAAAGGTTCCTTCGACGAGATAAGCGCCTGCATCCTTGAGCGGCGTCGGCACCTTGACTCGCTTGTCCCCATGATTCGCCCGAGGTTCGAGATCCTGCGTCCACTCGGCGACGGGCTTGCTGAGATACTTCTCGCCATCCTTCTCCAAAAGCCGCTGGCCGATGGCTGAGACATTCGTCTTCTGCCACTCCTGCTCCTGCGGTTCGCTACGCAGGTAAGCCTCTGTATCAGCGAGCAGCTTCGTCACATCCACCTTGCGGGCGCTGAGGCTGACTTTCTTGGCATTGCGGAACACGACCTGGAGCTTGGCTTCCTTCCCTGCAGGCATGGCTGCTTGCGGCTCAAAGCGGCCCCAGTTGCCGGTGATCTGATCGAGCTGAGCCTGGATTCCTTTCTTCTGTTCTGTATCCTCTTCAAGGAACATGGCTTTTGTCAGTGCCTCAACAGCTCGCGAATACTGACGACGGTCCCGCAGTTCATCCGCGATCTCCAACCAAGCCGCGATGCGCATGTCCGCCGAGGCCGCTTCATCTTCAGCAAGCATCTGGTAGAGCCGAATGAAATTTGCTTCGAAGGGTAACGCAAAGCGCTTCGGCCCGGTGGCGAGCTTGGCGACGGTCTCGTCATCCTTCAGTGTGTGCAGCGTGGCAATACTACTCTTCGTGCTGCCTTCATCTTCCCCGGCATCGAAGCGGAAGCCATAGCCGGCGAGGGTCTGCACGGAAAACCAGGCTTTCGTCAGCTGAGCGATTTGCTGGCGGGCATCACGGGCGGCATCTGGACTGATCTTTGCCATTTCTTCCAAGACCCAAAGCAACCGTTCGCCATCGTTCTTTGCGGCTTCCCAGCTCTCGGCGGCTTTGAAGAAGACGGGAGCTCCCTCCGCATCCACCGGATAGCCTTCGGTGGGTTCATCAAGACCGCTTTCATCATCATAGCCGGGCAGGGTAGAAAGATCTGTCAGATAGATCAGCTCCCATGGAGAACTTGAATGCTGAGCATTTGAACCAACGGCATCTGCCAAGGCTTCAAGCACGGCTTTTCGCGAATCGCTGTCCGCACCCAGGGGAAGGCCAGCCCATGATTTTTCGAGGAGTTGCAGCGCACGGACGCGGTCTCTGAGGCTAGTTGATTTTTGATTTCGCCAATCGCCGCCCTCACCACGGACAAACTTGCCATCCATCAGCGAGCCGTTCCCTACCAACGCCTCAAGGTAGGCTTTGCCTGCTTCGTAGAGCACATCCCACTTCTTCGGATGGGTCTTCACTGCCAGCTCAATGAGCTCTTCCTGCTCCTGATCGGCGCCGAGTTCTCCAAGCGCCTCCACCGTCACCTCCAGCAGCTCCCCCGTCGCATCCGGCTTCGCGAGCGCAGCCTTCCCGAGGTCGGCAGCTTCGCGGTGGTTGCCTTGTTCGTTGAGCTTCCGCACCTGCGACAGTGCCTTGGCGGCAGTCTGGGCGGAGCTAGTGGCTGCGAAAAGGATGGCGAGGAGCAAAAGGCGGGCAGTGTTCATGACCAAAAGGCTTGGGTTTGACCCAAGGGCAGAACGAAAGACAGGGCGAAAGCGTGACGCGTTCGCTTATATCTCAGGAAACTTGGCCCGTTCGGCAAGCAACTTTGCCTTTGCCGACTTAGTCGAGCTCGCGTCCCTTGGTTTCAGGCGCTAACCAAATGATGCCCATGCCGACAGCATAAACCACACAGAGGGCGGAGTAGGCGTTCGCTGCGGAGCCAAAGGCCAGGACCATGTTGGCGATTTGCAGTCCACCGATAGCGGCGATGATGCGGCCCACATTGAAGCAGAAACCCTGGCCGGTGGCGCGCACGCTGGTGGGGAACAGCTCAGGCAGGTAAAGCGGGAAGAAGCCGTAGAAGGTCGCCGTTAGCCCGCCCATGAGGAATGCCGTGGTGAAAAACCAGCCGCCAATGATCGTGTTCGTTTTGTAAAACAACAGTGCGGATACCATGGCCGACACACACATGAGCAGGTAAGTGCTGCGGCGGTTCAGGATATTGGCGACCAGAGGGGCGATGAAGGCAAACAGACAGGCCCCCAGCGAGGTGGCGATCTGTGTCCATTGGGCGATGTTGGTCCAGCCATTCGCGTCGATGTCCGCCGAGGTGGACCACTTCGGCGCTTGTTGGGTCGCGCCCCAGGTTCCCAGCAGGGCCACGCCTGCCACAGAGGCTCCGAGAATCAGATTGCGGCGCACGGTGGCGCGGCTCGCGCTGCTGATGCTACCGGCAGCCTCTGCACGGCCCAGGTAACGGCGCACGGGCAGCAAAAAGCCCCAGGCAACGATGGCAAAGGCAACCACGGTGATCAGCGCAGCCACGGGCGTGGTGACGCCAGCCTCAATGCCCATGGGCGACCATGACCAGATGATGACCAAGGCGGCAACAGCGCCGATGAATACGCCCTTCAGGTCGGCGGTGTTCCAGTGGCTGGTTTTGCCCGCAGCTTTTTCTTCCTCCCACTTGTCCGATTCAGGGACGAAGATGCGAATGAGGAAAATGATGAGTGCTGGCAGCGCACCGATGATCATGAGGAAACGCCAGGCCTGATGATCCAGCAACCAGCCTGCGAGCGCTTCATTGCCACCCAGGCTGGTGATGAGCGAGCGCACCCCACCGATGAAGTTGTTCATGCCGATGCTGAGTCCACCCACCAGCAGGTAGCCGATGTTTGCCGCTGCGCCGATGGCCCCAGCCACCAGGGCGCGATTGCCGTGCGTCCAGAGTTCATTCACCAAGGCCACGCCCAGTGCCCATTCCCCCCCCATGCCCAGGGAGGCGATGAAGCGCAGGATGGCGATGTGCCAGGCCTCGGTGGCAAAGCCACACAGGCCCGTGAAGATGGCGTAAGTGAAAATGGAGATCGACATCGCCTTCACCCGCCCGATGCGGTCGCCCAGCCAACCAAAAAAAACGCCACCAGTCGCCGCGCCAACCAGGAAGGTGGCGATGATCACGCTAAACCAGCGATCCAGGTCCATCGTTTGTGCGGCTCCCGACTGCGCGAGCAGATCCTGCAGCGCCGGTTTGCCGATGAGTGGAAAGAGGCCCATCTCAAAGCCATCGAACATCCAGCCCAAAAAGGCGGCGAGCAGAGCGGCGGTGCGAGCAGTGGAAGAATTCGCGGCAGGAGTGAGTCGGGACATGAGGGCGGAAGGGAACGGGCGGGCGGGCAGATTGCTTGCAGTCATCCATGCAGCCAGTGGAAAGATGATGGACAGCGAACCTCAGGTGCGTTCAACCTGCACTTTCCGCTTTGGATTGCTCATGAAGTTTCCTTTTTTCCCTCTCTGCCTTGCTGCGCTGCTTTCTTCTTGTGGAGATGACAAGTCGCCTTCGTCTGCTTCACCAGCTGCCGCATCCGTCAGTCCATCGGATCAAGCTTCATCGACGCCACCAGCCACTCCATCGAAGCCCGCTGCTCCGGCTCGTGTTTATTGGACTCCTGAGATGCTGCACACCGAGATCAAGTATCACAATCCCGAGTATGATGGCAGTGGCGAATTCAACATGCAGGCAGGCGAACCTGTAGCGCTGAGCCTGCGCGGGGCGAAGATCAAGAGCCTGGAGTTCCTCACGCGTCTTTCGCCCATGGCTCTGGATCTCAGCGGCACGCCCATCCTCGACATCCGTCCGCTGAAGGGCCTGAAGCTGGTCGAGCTCTACCTGGAGGACAGCCCCGTCACCGACCTCTCCCCGCTGCGCGGCATGCCGCTGGAGAAAATCTACCTCAGCCGCACCCCTGTGGCTGACCTCAGCGCCCTGGTGGGTGCACCGCTGGTGGAGGTGAATGTCGTGGACACCAAGGTCAGCGACCTCTCACCACTGGCCCAATCTCCCATCCAGATGCTCTGGCTCACCGGCACCCCGGTGGAGAGTATCGCCCCGCTGCGTGCGGTGCCACTCGTCAGCCTCACCCTGCACCGCACCCGCGTCACGGACCTTTCGCCCCTCAGCGGCAGCGCGCTCCAGCGACTGCATATCGGAGAAACGCCCGTGAGCGACCTCACCCCGTTGAAGGGGCTACCGCTCACCCGCCTCGTCTTCACCCCAGCTAGCATCAAGGCTGGGCTCGACGTGGCCCGCAACCTACCTGTGCAAGAGATCGGCACTCAGTTCGATGAAAACGGCCGTGACCTGACTCCGCCCGATGCTTTTTGGGCCAAGTTCAAGTGAGGGGAAAGCAGGTAGCCTGATGACAGATCGCGGAAGGTGACGCAGCTCAGCACGCGTGGCTGTCATTGAATCAAAGCGGTGCCATTAGGGTTCACGAGCATGGCTCGAAAGGTGGGCCCTGCTCTCGCGGGCCTGCCTTTTCCAAACACGCCCTGGGTATCGCCAAAATAGGCTAGAAAAGAGTCCTCATTTGCTACCGCAGGATTTCCCGCTATGCCTGCGCGCCTCACCATGGCCCTCGCTAAGATCACCCAAGTTTCCGGCACTGCCGTCCACGTCCCCGGTTCTGACATCGACACTGACCGCATTATTCCTGCGCGCTTCATGAAGTGCGTCACGTTCGACGGATTGGGTGAGTTTGCCTTTTACGACGTTCGCTTTGACAAAGACGGCCAGTCCAAGGGCCATCCGCTGGACAATCCACGCTTCAAAGGTGCCTCCATCCTCCTCAGTGGCTCAAACTTCGGCTGCGGCAGCTCCCGCGAGCACGCACCCCAGGCACTCTACCGCTTCGGTTTCCGTGCAGTGATCGCAGAAAGCTTCGCGGAAATCTTTTTTGGCAACTGCACCACACTCGGCATACCCTGCGTCTGTGCAAAAGGCGAGGACATCGCCAAGCTGGCCGCAGCGGTGGAAGCGAATCCCCAGCTCAGCGTGACAGTCGATGTGGCCGCGGGTCAGGTCAGCTACGGTAGCGAAAGCTTTGCGGTGACTCTGCCTGCCACAGCGCACGACGCCCTCGTCAGCGGACGCTGGGACCCCATTGGTGAGCTGCTGGAGGCCAAGGATGCCATTCACGCCCGCATGACTGCCCTGGGCTTTGCCACCGCTTAAGCTTCCTCTTCTCCCCCCAAACTCCCATGAGCCTCGTCCCAGACCATCTTCGTTACCGCGATAGCCACGAGTGGGTTGACCCCACCCAGACCATCTCTGCTGTCGGCATCACCGATCATGCCCAGGCAGAACTGACCGATGTCGTGTTTGTCGATCTGCCCAAGCTAGGCCCTGTCTCCGCAGGTCAACAGGTCTGTGTCGTGGAGTCCGTGAAGGCCGCCAGTGACATCTACACGCCAGTCAGTGGAGAAATCGTGGAAGTGAATGCGGAACTCAGCGCGAACCCAGGTCTGATCAACACCGATCCCTATGGCGCAGGCTGGATCTTCAAGCTGAAGCTCAGCGACCCTGCCCAGGCGACGGCACTGAAAGATGCTCCTGCCTATCGTGCCATGATTGGAGCCTGATTGGACGACATCCTATCCCTTCGGGTTTTTCTCAAAGCTGCGCACCATCCCGGTCGCAGCTTTTTGTTTGGCACCGAGTCGGATGCCACCTCCGGCGGCCTTCTCAATCGGGCAGCTCATGGCTGGATCGACCTCCATTTCCGAAATCATGCAGGGTTGAGGCCGAGCGCTGCGCATGACAGTGTCACCCCATGCGTATCCTTCACACAGCCGACTGGCATCTCGGCGCCCACCTCATCGAGCGGGACCGCCTCGCCGAGCACGCAGCCTTCGTGGACTGGCTCATCGAAACCCTTCGTGCCGAAAAAATCGACGCTCTGCTCCTCAGCGGCGATGTCTTCGACGCGGCGAACCCACCGCAAGATGCCGTCGCGCTCTACTTCGACTTCTTGAAGCGCCTCGCCGATCTCAAAACGGTGAAGGCCATCATCACCGGCGGCAATCATGACTCAGCCTCCCACCTCAACGCCCCGCGTGATCTCCTGCGTCGCTTCGACGTGCATGTCTTCGGCCACGCAAGTGCGGACACCCACGTCGATCTTGGCGGCTGCGTCGTCGCCGCCGTGCCCTTTTTGCGTGAGCGCGACCTCCGCCAGGCCACCGCCGGTGAAACCATCGCCACCGTTCACGAACAAGTCCGCGCCGCCATCCGCGATCACTACGCCGCGCAGCTCACCGCCGCCCGCACGCTCGCGCAGGGACGGCCCGTCATCGCCATGGGCCACCTCACCGTCCTCGGTGCCACCACCAGCGACAGCGAGCGCGACATCCACATCGGCAATCTCGGCTCCGTCGGCGCGGACATCTTTGACGGCTTCGACTACACCGCCCTCGGTCACCTCCACCGCCCGCAACGTGTCGCCGGCCACGAAACCATTCGCTACAGCGGCTCCCCCATCCCCCTCAGCTTCTCCGAAGCCGCCGATGCGAAGTCCGTCGTCATCCTCGACCTTCAAAACCATTCTCCTGCACCCATTCTTCTACCTACCAAGGCATTGGATAGGCAAGTGAATGGGGGCAGGAGCATAGACATTCAGACTCTGCCCATCCCCATCACCCGCCAGCTCATCCGCGTGAAGGTCGCGCGTGCCACGCTGGCCGCCGATCTCGAAAACGTGCCCGCCGGAGCCTGGGCGGAGGTCACCGTGAAGCTCGATGCCCCCGAGCCCGATCTCGACCGCCAGGTCCGCGAAGCCGCCGCCGGCCGATTCGAAGTCCTCAAAGTCCTCGCCGACCTCCCCATCTCCGAAACCGCCCCCTGGCAGTCAAAAGCCCCCACCCTCCACGACCTCCAGCCCCGCGACGTCTTCCGCGAACTCCTCACCGAAAAGCAAATCGAAGGCGATGAACTCAGCGCCGTGTTTGATGAGCTGCTGGCGTTGAGGGAGGATAGTTTGGCAGTATAAACGAATTGGCATCGACAGACGAACGCGTTTATACCCCCGTTGTCATGCTCGCCCGTGATCCATTTCCCTCCGTCGCCAAGTGCGGGGAAAGCTGGCCGAGCTTCGGGACGGCGGTGAACCACACGAGAAAAACGGAGGAGGTCTTGATTCAGGCGCTCCAAGCCGAGTCTGGAGGTCGTTTGCTCGATTGGGATTCCAGCCTCGTTCTGTGTGGATCGTTCGCCAGATACGAGATGGGTCCTGACAGCGATTGTGACTGGACCCTGCTGATCAACGGTGTCGTGAGCAGCCAGCACGCGCAGACGGCGCGGCTTATTGAGCGGGCGATTCAAAAAGCCGATGGAAAAGGACTCAAGTCACCGGGTTCCAGCGGCACCTTGGGAAACATGTGCTTTTCTCATGATCTCGTGCATCGGATCGGGGGTGGTGCCGACTCGAATGCGAACCTCACCCGCCGGGTGCTGATGCTGCTGGAGTCGCGGCCTGTGACACTACCCGGCGGTGACTCATCTCAGGACGTTTGGAATGCGGTGGTTCGCAGCATCTTGGAGCGATACTTCGAGGAAGATGCGCATTTCTCGCCTTCGAGCACACGCAAAGTTCCCCGGTTTCTTCTCAATGACCTCACCCGCTACTGGCGCACCATCGGTGTGGACTATGCGGCGAAGTATTTGGAGCAAGATGGCAAAAAATGGGCCATTCGGAATGCAAAGCTGCGCCTGAGCCGCAAGCTGCTCTTCGCCGCAGGCATGGCCTTCTGCTTTGCCTGTCAGTTGCAGCCACCTTCTCGCCCGAGGGGAGATCAGGGTTACCTTTTCAGTGAGCTAGAGCAGGTGGGGAAGGATGATACAGCAACCTTCATCGCTTCCGCCGTCAAATTTGCCGGAACACCTCCGCTCGAATTTCTCGCAGCCTTCGTGGACACCTTTGTTTCAGAGCGGCAAAAATGTCAGACGGTCAGCAAGCGGTTGTTTGGAGCGTACAATGCATGGCTGGAGCTTTTAGGGGATGAGACGAGCCGGAAAACGCTCGAGAGCTTGAGCCACGAACAAGCCGACCAGAATCCAGTCTTCCAAAAGGTTCGTGAGATCAGCTCGGAGTTCTCTTCCGGCCTGAAGCTCCTCTTTTTCAACCGCGATCAGGACACCACGGATGAGATCGCCAACCTCAGCATCGAATATGTCGCTTTCTAACGGTCAAACTCCCCACATCGGCTTCTCCACTGGCGCGCTTGAACGTGGAAACTACCGTGACGCCGTCCGCTGGATGGTGAGTCATGACATCCACAGCATGGAGCTGTCCGCCCTGCGGTTTGATGAACTGGAGCCTCTCGTGTCGAGCCTTCACGAACTACCACTCGATCAGTTCGAATATGTTTCTTTCCATGCGCCGAGTTCCTTCCGTCGTGACCAGGAAGACCGGGTGATCGAGCTGCTTCAGCCCGTTCATCGGCGTGGATGGAACATCATCGTCCACCCTGACGTGATCTACACACCCGCCCATTGGCAGGGATTTGGAGAGCAGCTCCTCATTGAAAACATGGACCGGCGGAAGCCCATCGGTCGCACCCCTTCTGAACTCACGGACCTCTTCAGCCGCCTGCCCAAAGCCCAGCTTTGTCTCAATGTCGCGCATGCTAGGCAGATGGACACCACCTTGACCCTGCTCTGGGACATCCTCCGCCACTTCGCGGATCGTGTGGCCGAGATTCATATTAGCGAGCTGGACTCCCGCTGCCGACACCAGCCCATGTCTCGCGGGGCCGTGATGGACTACAAAAAGATCATGAGTCGGGCGGGCAGGTCCGCCCCTGTCATCGTGGAATCCATGCTGGACAGCAACCGGTCCTCGCAGCGCCAGCACGAACTGCTTCTGGCCCGAGAAGCCATGACCGCAGGCTGAATCTCTGCCATTTCTGCCCGTGCATCCGCTTCAATCCGGCCAAGCGGCTTTTTGCAGCCGGTTTCACGTTTGAGAAAGAGCGGGCTTCTGATGGCTAACAGTCTGTCTTTACCTGGGGAAACGAGGTTCAGCGTAGCCCATGACGTCGCGATCCGGCCAAAATCCGGCCACACCCGGCCAAGAGGCTTTCGCTGGCTGGATTGCCCTTGCGCCGACCTCCCCGTCTCCGAAACCGCCCCCTGGCAAGCCAAAGCCCCCACCCTCCACGACCTCCAGCCCCGCGACGTCTTCCGCGAACTCCTCACCGAAAAGCAAATCGAGGGCGATGAACTCAGCGCCGTGTTTGATGAGCTGCTGGCGTTGAGGGAGCGCAAGCCTTAGCTTGCTTGAACTCAGCGGCTGGCCGAATTCGGGAATGTTTCAAAACACCAACACCATCATGAATGACGCACAATCAGCCTTAAACTTCTTTTTTGCCCTAATGTGGGCCAGCGCAATTGCTGGCTCTTCAGAGTATCGGGCATTTGACACAGCGTCTTGTCTCAACAAAACCAAATGGAATAAAGCGCTGCCCCGCTTCTTAGTTGGCAACATAGTGTGTAACATTATTCCGTTGTATATTCTCTATCATTTAAATGAAGAGTTTAAATGTCTGCCAGTTAACTCGACAAATATTACTGCTGCGGCAATTGCATCGCTATCCGTTTTCAGTGCTCCAAGAATACTACATGCAGTGATGGCCACTGGTTTACACGAATGGTTTTATACAGAAACAGAATGGGAGAAAGTTCATCCTAAGTCAGAGCAGGAGGATAATGTTGGGTTTTGGGCACATTTAATTCCTGGTCTTTTGTATTTGTTTGTAACGCCAATATTTTCTCTCTGGTGGGTAGGCAAACTTCAAGGCTTTATCTCTTCGTTTTGCCATTGAAGAAGCATACCTCCCATGCGCCTCCTCGCCGTCCGACTCCAGAATCTCAACTCGCTCAGCGGGGAGCATGTCGTGCGGTTTGATGAGGCGCCGTTGAGCGCGGCGGGGGTATTTTTGATCACGGGGCCGACGGGCGCGGGGAAATCGACCTTGCTCGATGCGATGACGCTGGCGCTTTATGGTCGCGCGGCGCGTTACGGGAACGAGAAGGCGGATGAGATGATGAGCCGGCACACGATGGAGTGCTTCGCGGAGGTGGACTTCGAGACCGGCGGGCGTTGCCTGCGGGCGACGTGGCGGCTCGGGAAGACGAAGTCGGGCAATTTGAAGCCCGTGCAGCGCACGCTGGCAGATGCGGACACGCTGCAAATCCTCGCCGACAAAGGCCGCGAGGTGGATGCGATGATCGAAGCGCTCACCGGGCTCGATGCGCAGCGCTTCCTGCGCTCCGTGCTGCTCGCGCAGGGGCAGTTCGCCGCGTTTTTGAAGGCGAAGCCTAACGAGCGAGCTGAGCTGCTCGAAAAGATCACCGGCACCGAGATCTACCGCGACCTCTCCATCCTCGCCCACGAGACGCATCGGCAGAAGGACGAGCACGCCCGCCAGCTCAAGGCCGCGCTTGGTGCCGTGACCGTGCTCGACGACGAAGCTCGTGCGAAGCTCGAAGCCGATCTCATCGAGGCCCGCGCCGCCGCCACGCGTCTGCAAACCGAGCAAGCCGCCGCCAGCCAGCATTTCCAGGCGCAGCAGGAGCAGACGCGCATTGTCGCCGAACTCACCAAGCTCGCCACCATCGCGCAGCAGCTCCAAGCCGCTCAAGCCGAAGCCACCGCGCAGGTTTCCCAAGCCAAAACCGCGAGCGATCATGCGAAGCAGCAGCGCATGCAGCGTGAGCCCATTTGGGAAAAAGCCGCCGGCATGGCCGCGCAGAGCGATCAGCTCGAAAAGCAGCTCAGCGACAGCCGCGCGACTTATCAAACCTGGGTGAAAGATCAAAAAGAGGCCGCGGCTCATCGCGAAGCCGCTGAGAAGAAGCTCGCCGCGCATCTCGATGCCGCGCAGGCACTCGAAGCCTGGCTCAAGCAACACGCCGCCGATGCCGAGCTCGGTGATCAATTGCCAAAACTTCGCGTCGCCGTGCGCGAGTGGCGTGTGGCGCACGAAAAGCTCGCCGAAGGCCGCAAACGCCACGCCGAGGCTCAAACGATGAAAACGCGATTGAATGAGTCCGAGGCCCAAGTCGCCGCTGGCACGAAAAAAGCCGCCGAAGGCCTCGCCAAGGTCCAAACGGATCGCGAGGCCCTGGAACAGCTCGCGAAGAAGCTCGACGCGCAACGCGAGTTGGAACGCCAGGCAGCGCTCGTGGCTGATTTGGACGATCACCGCCATGATTTGGAGGAGGGAAAGCCCTGCCCGCTTTGCGGAGCCACCGAGCATCCGTTTGTGAAGGCGGCGGTGAATGCCGAAAGCCAGCTTCAAACCGCGCGGAAGCTGCTCGCCGCTCTCGAAAAGCAGCATGAGCAGGCCCAGCGATCTCTCACGACTCTCGAACGCGATCTGGTGAAGATCGAGACGGAGGTGAATGCGGAGAAGAAGCGGGCGGAGGAGGTGAGGAAGCGTCTCGACGAGCTGGATGCGCCTGCGGATGGAGTCTTGGAGCAATGGAGTGATGACGAAGCTCGCAAGCGTCAGCCTGTAGGCGCAGTCGCCAGACTGCGGCAGGACGCGCCACAAGCTCCGCGTTCTGGCGAACGCGCCTACGAGCCTGCGGATGCCGAACGTGAACTCGATGCGCTGGAGAAACGTGCGACCGCTTTTGCGAAGAAGCAGCACGAAGCAACGCAGCAGCGCAGTGACCGGCAAAAGCTCGAAGGCGACATCCAACTCGCGAAAGCTGATGAAGCGGCGAAGTCGAAGCGGCTGGAGGAACTGAAGGCCGAAGGTGTTTCGCTGCGAGCCAAGGCAGATGCGTTGAAGGCGCAGTTGAGCGAGCTGCTCGGCGGCCAAACGCTCGCGGAGGATCGTCAGCAGCATGAAGCACACGTTTCAGCCGCAGAGAAAACACAGCGCGAGGCCGAGACAAAGCTCACGAAGCTGCAAACCGATCTCGCCGCCACTCAAGCGAAGCTGGAGCAGCTCGAAGCGCGACGGAAACCTTTCGCCGAGCAACCGGTGTTGAGCGTGGAAGCTCTCGCCGACCTCGAAACGAAAGCGAAGGTGCTGCATGAGGCTTTTGCGGCGAAACGCACGGAATTGGGATCGCTGGAGCAGCAGATCAAAAACGACGACGAGGCGCGAAAGCGTCGCGAGGCCGGTGGAGCGGAGCTTCAGGCCGCGGAAGCGGAGGCGCTGCGTTGGGGCAGGTTGCGTGAGCTGATCGGCTCGGCAGATGGCGCGAAGTTTTCCCGTTTCGCGCAGTCGCTGACGCTCCGGCAACTCATCGGTCTGGCGAACGAGCATCTCAAAGTGCTCGCGGAGCGGTATCGCCTCATGGCAGCGCCGGGAGATGAACTCGATCTTCGCATCGTCGATCTCTACCAAGCCAACGTGGACCGCCCCATGGAAAGCCTGTCTGGGGGCGAGAGCTTCCTAGCGAGTCTTGCCCTGGCGCTTGGTTTGAGCGAACTGGCGAGTCGGCATCATCCGATTGACTCGCTCTTCATTGATGAGGGCTTCGGGACACTGGATTCAGAGACGCTGGAGATCGCCTTGAGCGCGTTGGAGAACTTGCGATCCCGTGGGAAGACCATCGGCCTCATCTCGCATGTCGATTTGCTCAAAGAGCGTCTGACGACGCAAGTGCGTGTGATCCGTGGAGCTGGGGGCACGAGTCGGATCCAGGTCGTGTCGTAAAACGAATTTCCAAATTCGTTTCAGGCGTGGAGATCGAGTTTGGAAACTCGTTTTACGGTTCAAGCGCTTTTTTTACTGCACGGCTTGTTGAGGCAGAAGCTGGACGCCACAGCCCTTCGGTAAGGACAAGACGGGGCACCGCAGGGATGCCGCGCTGATTTTGCTGCATCTGGGCCACGAGCAAGTCCACGGCAGCAGCGCCCAGGGAGGCAGGCTGCTGGTCAATCCCTGCCGTCGTCGGGCGGTCGGCGCGCCAGCCTAGGGTCACGACCTGCGGTCGAGCTCTAGCGGGCAGATCCTGAAGCCAATCTGTAAGCGCGTGTGCGCTATCGATGATGGCCTCAGGCTTTTCCTTTTTCACCCATTGCAAAAAATCGCCTCGGGTGACGGCCTTTCTCAGAGCGAGCAAGCCTCCAGGTTGAGTGAGCGGATGATGCGTGAGGAAGCTTGCGGACCAAGCGCCGAACATGCGCTCATTGATGGTGCTGGGGCAATAAAAACCAATGCGCCGAAAGCGTTCCTTTTTCAGCATGCGCATAGCGGTCATCATGCCGAGGTAATGATGATGATGCACGCGGTGGAGCGCGGGCCGTGCATAACCGAGGCCCACCACCACGCTCGCGAACTTTTCCCAGGCCATGGAAATGTGTCCGCGGCTGCGAGAGATAAGCGGAGAGATGATGACACTCTGAATGCCTCGCGCTTCCAAGATACTCGACAGACGACGGCCTGACATGCCTTTTTGAGCCAAGACGAATTCTTCCACTTCATAGCCGAGGCGCTTGGCCTGATGATGAGCGCCGCTGAGCAATTGGTTGGGCCAGGAATAGGTGTTCGGATTTTCCTCGTCTAGATCTGTCCAGACAAAGGCGATCTTTCGTGGGGATGAACGCGCACGACCTAGACGCAGGTGCTGCATCAGCTTGGTCATCTCAGGGTCAGGGCGGTAGCCCATCTCAGCGGCGGCTTGGTGCACACGTTCACGCAGAGCTAGGCTCACGTGGCGCTCGCCCCGGAGCGCGCGAGAGACTGACATTTTCGAGATGCCGAGACGCTGAGCGATGTGGGTGAGACTGGTAGATGGCATTCTGTTACTGTAACGGAACTGAAATGATTGCGCCAGCGTGCGGAGTTCGTTTAGAAGGTTCTTTTTCCAACCCAACGCTACTCCATGAAACGAACGCTCGCCTGCCTTGGTGCTTTTGCCCTCAGCCTCTCTGCCCTCGCGGAGCAGGTCTGGATCGAAGCAGAATCCTTCGCCAATCCCGGAGGCTGGGTGCTGGACACGCAGTTCATTGACATCATGGGCTCGCCTTACCTGATGGCTCATGGCATGGGCAAGGTGGTGAAAGACGCCGAAACGGAAGTCACGGTGTCAGGGGGCGAATACAGCGTCTGGGTGCGCACGAAGAACTGGGTAGCACCCTTTGGAGTGACGACGGATGCCCCCGGGAAGTTTCAGGTCAGCGTCAATGGCAGCAAGTTCGACAAAGTGCTGGGCACAGAAGGCAAGGATTGGCTGTGGGAGAAGGCCGGGCAGGTGAAGGTGGATGGCAAAGCGAAGATCGCCCTTCATGATCTGACCGGTTTTGATGGTCGTGTGGATGCGATTTTGCTCAGCAGCGATGAGGGCTTCACGCCACCTCAGGAGTTCGCTGCGTCCAACCAATTGCGCCGCAAGCTGCTTGGCCTACCTGAGAAGGCTCCTGAAACTCAGGAATACGACTTGGTAGTCGTCGGGGGAGGTTATTCGGGCATGGGGGCAGCTCTTTCGGGTGCGCGCCAGTCACTGAAAGTAGCTTTCGTGCAAAACCGTCCAGTGCTCGGAGGCAATGGTTCTAGCGAGATCCAAGTCTGGGCCATGGGTGGCACACGACGCGGTCTGTATCCACACCTGGGAGAAATCGTCGAAGAGTTTGCCGATCGTGCGAGCAACAGTCCAGCGGCTGATCCGGCGGAATACAATGACAAGCTGAAAGAGGATGTCGTGAAGGCAGAGAAGACCATCGACCTGTTTCTAAACACACACGTGTATGGCGTCGAGATGGCTGGCAAAAACATCCGCAGCGTGGTTGGCCTCGACACCAAGAGCGGCAAGGAGACGCGCTTTGTGGGCAAGTTTTTTGTCGATTGCACCGGACATGGCAGTGTCGGTGCACTGGCGGGTGCAGAATTCATGATGGAAGAAAAAGGCCGCATGGGCATGAGCAACATGTGGGTGCTGAAGAAGCACGAACGGCCCATGGCTTGGCCCGCGACCCCTTGGGCATTGCCGCTGGAGATGGGAGATTTTCCTGAGCCCAAAGCACTTGAGCCTGTGGGGGTGAAAAACAAAGCCAACCTCGCTGGTTACGACCTGGGCTACACACCGACGCCTAACATGGAAGAATACCTGCACGGCGAGTGGTTCTGGGAGAGCGGTTTTGACAAGCATCCACTGAATGATCTGGAACTCATCCGCGATCACAATTTCCGTGCAGTTTATGGAGCGGTCAGCGCTCTGAAAACCAAGGGAGGAGAGAAGTATGTGCCATACGACATGCATTGGCTAGCCTACATTGGCGGCCCCCGGGAAAGCCGCCGCATCGTGGGCGACATGATCTTGAATGGTGAGGACATGGTGAAGGGTATCATTCACCCAGACGGCTGCGTGCCTACTACCTGGGATCAGGATCTGCATTATCCCAAAGAGCAGTATGCTGTGAAATTCCCTGACAATCCTTTCATCAGCCGTGCAGAGTTCGGCAAGCACACGGATCGCAAAAACGGTTATCCGGTGCCTTACCGCTGCTTTTACAGCAAAGACATCGGCAATCTCTTCATGGCCGGCCGCACCATCAGTGTGGACCGCAACTCCCTGGGCAGCACTCGTGTCATGCGCACCTGCGGCATGATGGGAGAAGTGGTGGGCAAAGCTGCCTGGATCTGCGTCCGTCACCACACCAGTCCACGCGGTGTGTATGAGCAGTATCTCGATATCCTGAAGGATCTGATGAACAAGCCAGGCGCGATGCGGCGCGACAGCCTGGAGGCGGACCTTTACCTTCCCGCGAACGCCAAAAAGCTGCCCGAGATCGCCAGCGACAGCATTGATCCCAAGAAGCTCGAAGGCATCGTCATTGATGACGAGGACGCCGAACTGACCGGCCCGTGGAGCAAGGGTGAAGGCCTGAAACCTCATGTGGGCGACCACTACAGCTACGGCAGCGCCAAGGGGGCCAGCGCGCGATTCAGCTTCGCCGTAAAAGAAAGCGGCAGCTATGAAGTGCGCGCCTACTGGCAGCCCCATGCCAATCGTGGCAAAAGCGTGCCAATCACCATTCTAAGCGCTGAAGGTGAAAAGAGCATGAAGGTGGACCAAACCAAGCCTGCCAGCGGCAAAAACGGCGCGGAAAGCCTGGGCGTGTTCAAGTTCAACGCCGGTGAAGAAGCCGCCGTCATCTTCCGCACGGATGGCGCGAGTGGAAACGTCCACCTGGATGCTGTGCAAGTCGTGCCGGCCAGCTAGTTAGTTTGATTCGCCAACTCCTTCCCAAGGGGCGATGGTAGTAAATGCCATCGCCCCTTGCTTTCATCAGCGACATCCATGGGAACCTGCCGGCCCTGCGGGCGGTGCTGGCGGACATCGCGGAACAGGGCATCGGAGAAATCATCTGCCTGGGCGACGTGGTCGGGTATGGCGGCCAGCCTGCGGAGTGCCTGGAGCTGCTGCGCGGAAGCGGCATCACCACCCTGAAGGGAAACCACGACGCCGCGGTGGCAGGCGGCCCGGATGCCGAGGACTGTGGCGATGGACTGCTGAAGCTGATGTGGAACTGGACGCAGGGCGTGCTCAGCCAAGGGCAGCGATCCTGGCTCGCGGAGCTGCCGCTGACGCTTCGGCGTCCCGGCATCCAGGCCGCCCACGCCACGCTGCGCCAGCCTGCGGAGTGGGATTATGTGCTCAGCGCCGCCCATGCCGACCTGCACTTTGCCTATCAAAACGAGCCGCTTTGCTTCATCGGCCACACCCACCGCCCTGCCCTGTGGGTAGCGGGCGAAGATGCCTTGCACAGCATCACTGGCATTCAGGCCATCACGCCAGGCCGGATGCACCTTGTGAACGTGGGATCCGTGGGCCAGCCCCGCGACCGCGACCCGCGCGCCTGCTATGCGCTCTGGCGACCCGACCAGCATGAAATCCACTGGCGCAGGGTTTCCTATGACATCACCGCCGCCCAGCACGCCATCGAAGACGCCGGGCTGCCCGTGAAGTTCGCCGAGCGGCTCAGCCTGGGGAGGTGAGCAGGCGGAGAACGCCGCTGTTGGGAACAGGATTGATTTTACGCCCGTCTCGAAAGAGGGCCATGAGGGCTTCATCAACGGAGGTGCGCGGGCGTTCTGATCTCAGCAGCAGCGCCTTGATGAAATAGCCATGGGTGAAGACATGGACGCGCCTTCCGTTCATCTGCCGCAGCTTTTCCAAGGTGCGGTCGATGCGCGCGATGAGATCTGCGAAGCTCTCCGCACCACCGCCGTCGTTCCAGAGGGGATCGCAGCGCTGCCAGTAGTCCTTGGCAAAACGGCCGCGCTCAGCCTCGGTGGTGCCAGCATAGAAGACAGGATTCAGATAGGTGAACTCATGCACCTCCCAGGTCTCCACAAGCGCCTGGGAGAAAAGCCTGATGCTCGGTTCTGCGGTCTGGCAGGCGCGGCGATAGCTGGAGACAGCGATGAGGTCCGGCGCGGGCAAGGATTCTGCCAGCTGCCGGGCCTGCTGATGCCCCCACGCCGTCAGCGGAATGCCCTGCGGCGTGTCTGAGGGCAGGCCGATGTTGGCCTCACTTTCGCCGTGGCGGATGAGCAGGACCTCACCTGCGGGCTGGGGTTCTATGGTTTGCCTGGGTGTCAGCATGATTTCAAAAAGTGGCGGTGATGAACTTTCCTGCTTCCAGCACCTGCTCGCCATCCCAGCGGTAGGCGGTTAGGGGGTTGTCTCCAAAAGCTGCGCTGTAGTCCAGGCAGGCGATGTTCGGGGCGAGCGGGGCGCGCTTGCGCCCCGTCGGCAGCCAGTAGTGGCCGAAAAAGACAGGCGGCTCTTCCCGGCCATACTCAGGGATGCGCCGAAGGTCATGGGGCGCGGCGTCTCCTGGCACATCGAAGGGCTCCGGCATGGCGAGGCGGCTGACCTGCGCGGCGGCAGGGATGTCCCACCAGCGCACGCGCACGGTGCGGCGGGCGATGCCTTCCTTGTCGTGGAAGAACAGGCCAGGGGGCATGGCGAGTTCCGGCCCCTTCAGGACATTTTCCACCGCGCGAAACTCCGGGGTCTGGTGCGTGGCGCTGGCACGAAGGAAGTCGTCGTCCTCAATGCTCTTCCCATGAAGCCGCGCGATGCGGCGCGCGTCCCAGCAGGCGTGCACGGCGCGCAGGCCGCCCAGGTCCAGGAACATGGGCAGGCGCTTCATCCAGAGCTTCCATTCCTCCCACTCGTCATCGAGCCCGGCGAACTGGCGCTTTGTCTCCGCCTGCCCGCCACGGTTTTTCTTCTCGGGGCGGAGGAAGTCGCCATGGCCGTCCGGGGTCTCAGCGGCGACGGCGTTGTATTCGTGGTTGCCCATGATGGCGAGCGCGTCTCCCGCCTCCACCATGCCGCGCACGGTGTGCAGGGTCTCGCGGATGGCGGGGCCGCGGTCGATGTAGTCGCCGAGGAAGATGACTTTCCGGCCCTCCGCATGGCAGAAGGTGCCGCCGTTGGGCTTGTAGCCGAGCTTGTTCAGGAGGACCAGGAGCTTGCGGTGCTGGCCGTGGATGTCGCCGATGAGGTCGTAGGGTTGTGGTTTCATGACAAGCCCATCTTCGCCCAGCACGAGCCTTGCAAAACATCGCAAAAAGCAAGATACCTGACTTCAGAGTCATGTTTGAAAATCTCTTCTCCAAAGGCGGCCTCTCGCTGGAAAGGCTGCGCGGCTTCATGAGCATGGCGGAGGCTGGCAGCATCAGCAAAGCCGCGCCGGGTGATGCCACGCGGCAGAGCCAAATCAGCCGCCAGATCCGCGAGCTGGAGGAATTTTTCCAGACGGAGCTGACAAAGCGGCGTGGCAAGACACTGACTCTCTCCCCCGCCGGACAGCGGCTGAAGGTGCTGATCCATGAGCAGCTTCAGGATCTGGAGGACTTCCGCAAGGAGCAGGAGGGACGGCCGAAGTCCTACATCATCGGTGCCGGCGCAAGCGTGCTGGAGTGGCTGGTCACGCCCGCGCTGCCCGCCATCAGCCAACTTCTGGGCGGGGCCATCCTGCGGACGGAGGCGCACCGCAGCCGCAGCCTGGCGGAGGCGGTTCAAGACGGGCGCGTGGACCTGGCGGTGATCCGCCAAAACGCCGTGCCCGCCGGGAAAAACCACGCGCTGGTGCTGAAGATGCGCTTCCTGCTCTGCATCCCGCGCCGTCTGCTGAGGCCTGGCACCACGGAGCCGGAGGCCAAAAAGCCCGCGCTGTGGCAGACGCTGCCCTTTGCCGCTGGGCGCGATGGCGGACAGACGGACACGGCGGTGCGGGCGGCGATGCAGGACGCAGGCGTGGACTTTCAGCCACGTTTTGAATGCGGCTCCATGCTCCAGGTGCGGCAGCTGGTGGCGCTGGGTGCGTGCGCAGGCGTGCTGCCCAGCCTGGGCGCGCGCGGCCTGTCCGCAGAGGAGACCTTGATCCTGCCCTTCACGCCGCTGAAGGACTATGGCCGCGCGCTGGTGCTGCACTGGAATGAGCGCCAGATGCGGCGGCGGGGGCAGGAGGTGGATGTCTTGAAAAAAGTCGCCGCTCAACTGGCCCGCTCGGCATGAGCCTCAGGCCAGCTTTTTCAGCACGCGCAGCCTTTCGCGGCCGATGCGGCCTGGGTAGCCGGTGGCGGGCACGCCGTCCTCAATGACCTGCCAGCGTGTGACGGGGAAGAGAGCGTCCAGTTCATCGACTGGGATGCCAAACGGCGGGCCGGTTTCGCCGGGGTCCATCTCGGGATTGATGAACCAGATGCCTGCCAGCAGGCCGCCGGGGCGCAGGAGGCGGTGCGCGGCTTTTTCATAATCCTGCCGCATGGTGGGCGGCAGGGCGCAGAGGCAAGTGTGCTCCAGCACCAGGTCAAACGCGCCATGCCAGTCGGCGGGCGTGGCAAAGAGGTCGCCGAGCACGAAGCGCGAAGCATGCCCGGGATAGGCGCTTTGAGCCCTGGCAATGGCGCTAGGCGCGATGTCCAGCCCGGTGGCATCAATGCCTGCGGCGGCCAGCATGGCCACGTCATGCCCGGCACCGCAGCCAGGCACCAAGGCCTTGCCGCTGGGATGCACGCGCTGGACCCACTCCACCAGCGGCGGAGAAGGGGCATTTTTGTCCCAAGGCGTTTGGCCATCCAGGTAGCATTGTTCCCAATCTGTCATAGGCGTTTCATTCGCTGGACGTTGTCACCGGTTCATGGGTGGTGAGGGCAAGTATCGTTTGGTTCTTCAAAAAGCCGTCCTCTGTCAGCTCCAGTCGGTGCTTTTCCAGCATGGCATCGAGTGCTTTTGCATCGAGCACTCCATTGAAGATTCGGCCAAAGGAGCCCGGCAAGTGGCCACGCTGATTGCCCTCTTCACCGGCAGGCATCACAGGATCTAGCAAGGAAATGCTAAGCAGACGCTCCTGATCCATGAGACCCCGCAGGGCCATGGGTGGAGTCCCAGCATCTCGATCATCCCAGCACATCACCAGGCGTGCTCCATCGGTGGAGGTCGTTGAAAAATCCGCAGCGCGTCCGATGACGATCCGGGGTTCTGCTTTTGTCGTTCGGTCCAGCGTGAGATGAACTCCTGACTTTTGGCGCACATAAGCTGCCAGGGTCCGATGAATCGCGCTGCCTTCTGGGGCCAGGCAGATCAAGGTATCGCCAGGCCTAGCCCATTCCACTTCAGCCAGGACCAGTGCATTTTGCCGAATGGCATCGCCTTCCGATCGTGCTTGAAGCGCAACATAGGCTAGGTCTAGCCACTGACGCCGCACCGCCTCCGCCGTCGCTTCTCGCGCTTTCATGGCGTGCCCAAAGTGAACCCCGACGGGGTAGCGTAGTTTTTTCGGCCACTTTTTGAAACAGAGCCCTCCTTCGTGAGAAAAAATCGAGCCATAGAGACCCTCCAAGTAAACAGGCACGACTTGCGCCTCACCTTGACGAGCCATCAGTTCAAAGCCTTTGCGGAGATCGTTGAAGAGCCCATGTCGAGTGATCTGCCCCTCAGGGAACAGTGCCACGACTTGCCCTTGCTTCAGGGCTCCAGCGACGGTGCGCACGGCGTCCTTGGCCCGGGTGGCTGAAATCGGCACGGTGCCCATGAGTTCAAAGAACCAGCGGGTTGCGGGATTGTTGTAAAGCACGTCCCACATGACGAATCGTACCTTTCGACCACTGGCAGCCCCGACCACCATGGCATCCACATAGCTCACGTGATTGGCGAGCATCAAAACACCACCTTGGTCAGGAACGCGCTCATGATTCACCGAGCGCAATTTGTAAATGACACGCACGATGGCTAACAAAATAAAGCGAAGTAGGTGCTCAGGCAGAAGGCTCGTCGTGTAGATCGTGGCCACGAGCATGAGCGCTGCCAATGTGAAGAATTGACCCGCAAAACCTAACCCGGCCGCCTTCAGTCCTACCAGCAAAAGCACCGCCAAGACGCCTGCGATGCTATCCAACAGATTCATGGAGGAGAGCACCCGCCCACGCCGCTCAGGCGCAGCACGATCCTGTATGTAGGTCTGGATCGGTACCATGTAGCACCCACCAAGCAGGCCGATGGCGACCAGGGCAGCCTCAAAAGAGCGCGTATTCATCGGCACAGCACCAGCCCAGAACAAAGCTGAAGCCAACCCCGCTGCGCCGAGAGGAATGATGCCCAACTGTAACCCGCGCCGACTCATCCAGGCGACTAAAAGGCTCCCCGCCACCGTGCCTAGGCCTACCATGAGAGTCATGTGCGATGAGGCACTGGCCGCACCGCCTGCTTTCGCGTCAGGGTGCAGAGCTAGGCCGATGTCCACGAACATCGCCGCCGCCATGCTTGCCACGAACCAGTAGGTCGAGTTTCCCACAAACGCACGTCGCATGGGCACATCAGCCAGACATTCACGAAGATTTTGAAAATGCTCCCACCACAGTGCCGTGCGGTATTTGTTCTCCGGATGAGAAGGTGTCGGCTGGATCGCCAAGCCAGCGACCAAAGCAACGACGGCTACAGCGAAGAGGATCCAGATCGGAGTCGCTGCCGCTTGCCATGCGTTGCCGGTGCTTTCGTAAAGGCGATCAAACCACGCCCCTCCCACGCCCAGCCCTGCCAAGATGCCTACCATGGTGATCATCTGCATCCAGCCGGAAGCCATGCCAAGCCGCCGTGAGCCCGCTAGCTCCTTTAGGATTCCCATCTTGGCTGGACTAAAGAAGGTCGATTGTGCTGCGAGAAGAAAAAAGGTGCCGAGTGCCAATAACACACTCGTGGTGCCCATCTCTGCTTCAAAGCAGGCACCGGTAAGCAGCAAGATGATCGCTTGTGCTACCAACATGGCGATCAGCATACCGCGCTTTGAGTAACGATCAGATAACCAACCTGCGAGTGGAGCAAAAAGCACAAATGGGAGCAAGATCACGGCCCCAAGCCAAGCCCCGATCTCTTGGCCAAGAGCACCTTCAGCAACCTTGGGAGCCAAGCCGACCAACATCATTTTCAGGATGTTGTCGTTGAAAGCATTGAGACCTGTCGCCCCCAAAACCAACACCAAGGAGAGCACATGACGAGTCGGCAGCTTGGGCAGTGAATTCAGATCAGAAGACTCAGGAGGGGGAGCGGCAGCCATGCAACCCCTATCAGGCAGAGATAGCGCCAGGTTTCCAGACAAGTTTCATGCCGAATTCAGCACGGAGCATCCAGCCGCTGCCAGCGTGAAACCCAAGCGGTGGATAGCTTTTGCACCAGTAGTTCAACTTCATCCAGTTCGCTGACATGAAGACGAACCAGAGGAATGCCTGCCTGAGCAAAGACCGCATTCACAAACATGTCCCGCTTTTTCACCTCGGCTCTCAGATGACTGGGATCATCCAACTCGATGGCAAGCATGGGCATCCAGTCCCCCGACCGACACACCAAAAAATCGACATGCTTTTGACTGATCTTGTTGAAGGCTATGGAGTCTTTGCCGTGATCCAAGAAGTCAGCCAAGCGCGGCTTGCACAGGATATGGCAGCGCCCATCCGAAAGGCTGCGCAGGATTTTGTCAAAACGTGCTTCTGTTGGGGTCAAAAGTGGCTTCGCCGTGTAGGAGTGTTCCAAGGCGATTCGAGTCTCAGGGGGTGGGCAGATCAGCTTCACTCTCTTACGCTCCGGCACTCTCGCTTAGGTTCAAGGATGAGATTCTTGCTGGCAGACATAGTCTCTGCGCGGCATACTAGCCGCTTCCATGTCTATCGCCCATGCCACTGCGCACCGCCATCGCGTCTCACAGGCCGTGCTAACGGGTTTGGGTGGAGGGCTTGCCATCGCCACTTTGGCCTGGGTTTCCGATCGTTGCGGCTGGCCACTGCTGATGGGATCTTTGGGCTCTTCTGCCGTATTGATTTTTGGTTACCCAGATTCTGGATTTTGCAGGGCAAAGAATGTGATTGGTGCACACGTCATGTGTGCTGCAGCGGGTCTCATTTGCCTTCATTGGCTAGGTCCCTCGGCCCCATCCGCAGGCTTGGCAGTTGGCCTTAGCATGGCCGTCATGCTGATGACAGGTGTGGTGCACCCACCTGCGGGTTCGAATCCTTTGCTGGTCTTTGCTCTGCGCCCAGGATGGGACTTTCTCTGGACGACAGCTCTTCTGGGGAGCATCAGCCTTGTCCTACTGGCACGTGCTTGGCATCGCCTGAGAAAACCACCCCCAATCTTGATCCATCATGCAGGAGAGTGATTTGCTGGAAAAGCTGCGGAAGATCGAGCGCCTCTACGCAGGTGCTGCCACGCCTGGCGAAAAGGAAGCAGCCGCTGAGGCCATGCAGCGCATCCGCCAAAGGCTGGGCGAAGTCTCTCGGATCGAGCATCCTATCGAATATCGGTTCACGCTCATGGATGGCTGGGCCAAGAAGCTCTTTCTAGCCCTGCTGCGGCGATACGATTTGAAGCCCTATCGTTATGCACGACAGCGCCGCAACACTGTCATGGTGCGTGTGCCGCGCAGCTTTGTGGATGAAACGCTATGGCCGGAATTCCTGGAGTTGAGTGAAGTGCTAAAAACATACCTCGAAGAAGTCACCAACCGTGTCATCGCCCAAGCCGTGCATGAAGATGCCAGTGAGGAGGAAACCATTCCAGGTGAATACCTGGATGCTTAACGCCAATCCTCGTTTGGCTGAAAGCGGAGATGCCTTCCATTTTAGCGGGATTTTAACGCCTCGCGGCCTGTCTTTAATTCACGCTTCGTGATTCCATCACGGAGGATGTGCTCGTCATGAACGACCTCCTCTACCTCGGCCTCACCCTCGCCTTCTTCGTCATCAGCGGGCTTTACGCCAAAGGCTGCGAAACCCTCTAACTCGCCCGCACGCCATGGAAACCATTCTCGTCGGGCTCATCGCCCTCGCCCTGCTCGCCTACCTGACAGTGGCGATGCTGCGTCCTGAAAAATTCTGACCCCACCGCCATGCAAATCAACGACTGGCTTCAATTCGCCCTCTACCTGGGCCTTCTCACGCTCATCACGAAGCCGATGGGCCTCTACCTCATGCAGGTGCTCGACACCAACGGCCGCACCTGGCTCGATCCGGTGCTCAAACCGCTCGAACGCATCACCTACAAGCTCCTCGGCGTCGATCCGCAGCGTGAGCAAGGATGGAAGCCATACACCTTCGCCATGCTGGCCTTCAGCTTCGTGGGCGTCGTGTTCACCTATGCGATCTTGCGCTTGCAGCATCTGCTGCCGTGGAATCCGCAGGACTTGCCTGGCCTCAGCCATCACCTGGCCTTCAACACGGCAGTGAGCTTCACGACCAACACCAACTGGCAGAGCTATGGCGGTGAAGCGACGATGTCCTACTTCTCGCAGATGGTCGGACTGACGTTTCACAACTTTGTCTCCGCCGCCGTGGGCATCGGCATCGCTGCGGCACTCGTGCGCGGCATCAGTCGAACGAACTTCCAAGTTCGTTCTCAAAGCACCACGAGCGATTCCAAGCCAACGAACTCGGAAGTTCGTTTTACGGCGACTGTCGGCAACTTCTGGGCCGACCTCGTTCGCGTCACCTACTACCTGCTGCTGCCGATCTGTGTCGTGTTTGCCCTGTTCCTCGTGTCGCAGGGCATGATCCAGAACTTTGATCCCTACACGAAGGCGAAAACACTCGAAGGCGCGGAGCAAGTCATCGCACAGGGCCCTATGGCCTCGCAGGTCGCCATCAAGATGCTCGGCACCAATGGCGGCGGATTTGTGAATGCGAACGCCGCGCATCCCTTCGAAAACCCGACGCCGCTGTCGAACTTCATCCAGATGCTCTCCATTTTCAGCATCGGCAGCGGTTTGACCTATTACCTCGGCCGCATGGTGAAAAACCAGGCGCACGGCTGGGCCGTGTGGGCCGCGATGATGGTGCTCTTTGTCGGAGGCGTGCTCGTTTGCGCCCACTTTGAAGCCGCGGGCAATCCGGTTCATCATCAACTCGGCATCGCCGCTGCCGATGGCAACATGGAAGGCAAAGAAGTGCGCTTTGGTGTCTTCAACTCCTCCCTTTTCGCCACCATCACCACCGCCGCGTCATGCGGCGCGGTGAACTCGATGCACGACTCCTTCACGCCCATCGGGGGCCTCGTGCCGCTGTTCATGATCGAACTGGGCGAGGTCGTCATCGGTGGTGTCGGCGCGGGTTTGTATGGCATGCTGGTGTTTGTCATTCTCGCCGTGTTCATCGCCGGTCTCATGGTGGGCCGCACGCCGGAGTATCTGGGCAAAAAGATCCAGGCCAAGGAGGTGAAGCTGGCCATGCTCACGCTACTGATCCTCACGCTGAGCATCCTCGGCTTCACAGCCTGGGCTTGCGTGAGCGAGTGGGGTGTCGCCGGCCTCAACAACAGCGGCCCGCATGGCTTCAGCGAGATGCTTTACGCCTACAGCTCTGCCACTGGCAACAATGGCAGCGCCTTCGCGGGCCTCACCGCGAACACGCCTTGGTATAACACCACGCTCGGTCTCGCCATGCTCATCGGCCGCTTCCTCATGATCGTGCCCATCATGGCCATCGCCGGCTCGCTGGCGGCCAAACAAGCCGTGCCGCCGAGTGCTGGCACCTTCCCGGTGAATGGCGCCACCTTCACGCTCCTGCTCATCGGCACCGTGCTGCTCATCGGTGCGCTCAATTTCCTCCCCGCCCTCGCCCTCGGCCCCATCGTCGAGCACTTCCTGTAAAGTGGTCCGCACAGTCCTCTGTGCGGCACGAACGTCCCCTCACTCAGAACCGCACAGAGGACTGTGCGGACCACTTTTAAAGCCATGTCCCACAAACCCACCTCTCTCTTTGATGCTTCCATCCTCGTGCCCGCCATCGGCGGCGCGTTCCAGAAGCTCGATCCACGTCTGATGGTGAAGAACCCGGTGATGTTCGTCACGCTCATCGGCGCGGTGCTCACCACCATCAGCATCTTCACTGCCAAGGCTGACCACGGCTTCATCACGCAGCTTTCCATCTGGCTTTGGTTCACCGTGCTGTTCGCGAACTTCGCCGAAGCCGTCGCCGAAGGTCGTGGCAAGGCTCAGGCCGATTCCCTTCGCAAGGCCCGCAAGGACACGATGGCCCGCCGCCTCAAAAACGGACAGGAGATCTCCGTGCCTGCTCCAGCACTCGAAAAAGGCGATCTCGTCGTCTGCGAGGCGGGTGATGTCATTCCCGCCGATGGTGAGGTGATCGAAGGCATCGCCAGTGTCGATGAGGCTGCGATCACCGGCGAATCCGCGCCTGTCATCCGCGAAAGCGGCGGCGACCGCAGCGCCGTCACCGGCGGCACCAAGGTCATCAGCGACCGCATTGTCATCCGCATCACCTCGGAAAAGGGCAACACCTTCCTCGATCGCATGATCTCGATGGTCGAAGGCGCGAAACGCCAGAAAACACCGAATGAGATCGCGCTAACCATCCTGCTCTCAGCGATGACGCTGATCTTCCTGCTCGTGTGCATCACGCTGAAGCCCTTCGGCATCTATTCAGGTGTCGAGTTCACCACACCGGTGCTCGTCGCCTTGCTCGTATGCCTCATCCCGACCACGATCGGTGGCCTTCTGAGCGCCATCGGCATCAGCGGCATCGACCGCCTCATCCGCCGCAACGTCATGGCTACTTCGGGCCGAGCCGTGGAAGCCGCAGGCGACATCGACGTGCTCCTGTTGGACAAAACCGGCACCATCACCATCGGCAACCGCATGGCCTCCGACTTCCGCCCCGCGCCTGGCATCACCGAGCAACAACTCGCCGACGCGGCCCAACTCGCTTCGCTGGCCGATGAAACGCCGGAAGGTCGCAGCATCGTGGTGCTCGCGAAGGAAAAGTTCAACATCCGCGGACGCGAGGTCGCCGCGCCGCATGCCACTTTTGTGCCTTTCACGGCGCAGACGCGCATGAGCGGCGTGGACATCGGTGGCCGCAGCATCCGCAAAGGTGCCGCTGATTCGATGAAGGCGCACATTGAAGCCCTCGGCGGTGTTTATCCGCCGGAAGTCGCCAAAGCCGTCGAAGCCGCGTCACGCGCAGGCCGCACACCACTCGTGGTTTCCGAAGGCAGCCACGTGCTCGGCGTCGTCGAGCTCAAAGACGTCGTCAAAGGCGGTATCAAGGAGCGCTTCGCCCAGCTTCGCAAAATGGGCATCAAGACCGTTATGATTACCGGCGACAATCCCATGACCGCCGCCGCCATCGCCGCCGAGGCCGGTGTCGATGACTTCATGGCTCAAGCGACTCCCGAAGACAAACTGCGCCGTATCCGCGCCGAACAGGCTGAAGGTCACCTCGTCGCCATGACCGGCGACGGCACCAATGACGCACCCGCTTTGGCCCAAGCCGATGTCGGCGTGGCGATGAATACCGGCACGCAGGCCGCACGCGAGGCAGGCAACATGGTCGATCTCGACAGCAACCCCACGAAACTCATCGAGATCGTCGAGATCGGCAAACAGCTCCTCATGACCCGCGGCTCGCTCACCACCTTCAGCATCGCCAACGACATCGCCAAATACTTCGCCATCATCCCCGCGATGCTCATGGCCACCTTCCCGGCCATCTCGCCGCTCAACGTCATGGGTCTTGCCAGTCCGCAGAGCGCCATCTTGAGCGCCATCATCTTCAACGCGCTCATCATCATCGCGCTGATCCCGCTTGCGCTCAAAGGCGTGCCGTATCGCGCCATGGGCGCTGCCTCCGTGCTCCAGCGCAACCTGCTTATCTACGGCCTTGGCGGCATCATCATCCCCTTCGTCGGCATCAAGGCCATCGACGTGCTCATCACCACCCTGCGGCTCGCATAACGTAAAACGAACTTCCAAGTTCGTTCCCATCCGAACACCCTCAACCCAAACGAATCTGGAGATTCGTTCTACACCATGAAACTCATCCTCACCTCCCTTCGTGCCACCTTGGTGCTCGCCACTATCACCTGCGGTGCTTATCCACTCCTCATCACCGTCGCCTCACAGGCCTTCTTTAACGACCAAGCCAACGGCAGCCTCATCACCGACAAGGACGGCACCGTGCGCGGCTCCGCCTTGCTCAGCCAGAACTTCACGGCCGAAAACTACTTCCACCCACGCCCCAGCGCGGCCGGCAGCGGCCACGACGCCGCCAGTTCCAGCGGCAGCAACCTCGGCCCCACCTCGCAAAAGCTGAATGATGCGATCAAAGAACGCATCGGGGCTTATCGCGCCACCAACGGCCTCGCCGCCGATGCGAAAGTACCCGCCGATGCCGTCACCGCCTCCGGAAGCGGGCTTGATCCGCACATCAGCGTCAAGAATGCCGAGTTGCAGGCACCGCGAGTGGCGAAAGCTCGCAAGATGAGCGTCGAAAAAGTGCGGGCGTTGATCGCCGCGAACACCACCAAGCCCGGCTTTGGTATCTTGGGCGATGCGGGTGTGAATGTGCTGAAGTTGAATCTCGCGCTCGACGACGTAGAACGAGTTTTCCAACTCGTTCCCTCCAAGTAACCACAAACACTCCAGAACGAGTTGGAAAACTCGTTTTACGTTCCATGCCGCCTGACTTCACCATCCCGGAGGATTTTACGCCCTTCCACTGGCAGGGCGACTTCTGGAACTATGAGCGCAATCTCCCACATTGGCGGCAGCCGGGCGTCACTTACTTCATCACTTTTCGCCTCAACGACTCGCTGCCGCGTGAGGTCGTAGAGGAAGCCAAGCGCGACAAAGAAGCGTGGGACACTCGATTAGCCCAACAAACCAAAACCGACGAACTGCTACAGGAGGACTATGCCGCCTGGCAGCGTCGCACCTGGCGGAAAATGGAGTCCGTCATGGATGAATGCCACGGCTCCTGCATTCTGCGTCAGCCGGAAATCCGCCAGATCGTGGCCGATGCTTTGTTGTTTTTCGAGGGCCAGCGCAGCTCCATGCACGGCTTTGTCATCATGCCCAATCATGTGCATCTGGCTGCCCGTGCCTTGAATGATAATCAGATTGAAGACGTGTTGAAATCCTGGAAGGGCTACACCGCCCGCGTGATCAACGAGTCGCTGAAACGGAAAGGTCAGCTTTGGCAGGAAGACAGTTGGAACCGGATTATCCGCGATGACGGACATTGGCTCAAAGTGATGCGCTACATCGTCAACAACCCCACAAAAGCACATCTCCGCGAGAATGAGTTCAGCGCATGGTTTGCGGAACGCACCCTCGTAGAACGGGTTTTCCAACCCGTTGTCCAAGAACCTCCGCCACCAGTGCCATACCCCGAAGACGAACCATGGTGAGTGACGAACAGCGAACGAGTTGGAAAACTCGTCCTAGGGAAGACGCGTTGGAAAACTCGTCCTACGCCGATGCCCTCCTTGCGGACATCCAGCGTGCCTCATCCAAAACCGGCAAACTCCACATCTTCCTCGGCATGTGCCCCGGCGTCGGCAAAACTTACGCCATGCTGCAAACCGCCCGCCAGCGGCTCAAAGAAGGCGTGGATGTGCTCGCGGGCGTCATCGAGACGCATGGACGGCATGAAACCGCCGCGCTGCTCGAAGGCATGCGCGTCCTCCCGCGCAAAAAGCTCGAACATCGCGGCTTCACGCTGGAGGAATTCGACATCGACGCCGTGCTCGCGCAGCGGCCGCAGCTCGTGCTGGTGGACGAGCTGGCACACACGAACGCGCCGGGATCGCGACATGCGAAACGCTACCAGGACGTGCTGGAGATCATCGACGCGGGAATCGACGTTTACACCACGCTCAATGTTCAGCACATCGAGAGCCAGGTGGACATCGTGCGGCAGATCAGCGGAGTGACGATCACCGAGACGGTGCCGGACTCGATCTTGGATGTGGCGCATGAGATCCAGCTCATCGACCTCAGCGTGGAAAAGCTACTGGAGCGCATGGCTGATGGCAAAGTGTATCTCGGCGAACGCGCCGAGCATGCCGTGTCCAACTTTTTCAAGGAAGGCAACCTCACCGCGCTGCGCGAGCTGGCTCTGCGCTTCACTGCCGAGCAGGTGGATCGCGACCTTGAAGACATCCGCAGGCTCAAACGCGTCAGCAGCCCGTGGAAGACCAACGCGCGGCTCATGGTCGGCGTCGGGCCGAGTCCGTATGCCGAGAGCCTCATCCGCTGGACTCGCCGTGCTGCCACGAGGCTGAACTGCCCGTGG
Organism: Verrucomicrobiaceae bacterium; assembly: GCA_027484445.1. Taxonomy (GTDB): domain Bacteria; phylum Verrucomicrobiota; class Verrucomicrobiia; order Verrucomicrobiales; family Verrucomicrobiaceae; genus Prosthecobacter. The sequence goes on along the minus strand of JAIXSY010000007.1, from coordinate 5,230 downwards.
CTGGTCGTGTGGGTGGAAAGCTCGCGTGCGCTCACGCCCGTCGAGCAGGACCGCCTCACGCGCTCGCTCGGCCTCGCCCGCAAGCTCGGTGGCGAAGTGGTTTCCGTAACAGGCGAAAACATCTCGGAAGCGCTGCTCCAGGTCGCCCGGGAACGAAACGTGACCCAGATCGTCGTCGGCAAGCCGGACAAGCCATCGCTTTGGCGCAAATCACTCGCCGACCAGCTCATTCTGGGCAGTGGCGACATCGACGTGTGCGTGGTGCGGCCGCTCGCCTCCGCAGAAAAATCGCACCCAGCGTCCAAGACATCGTTTTCAGAAAATTTGATTGGTGAAGTGAGTTGGGTCCTTGTCGCGGTTTTTGGCATCGCCAGCTTGTGTGGAGCGATTGTGGAGTTCACGGGCTACATGTTTGTGGCCTTGGTGTTTTTGCTAGCGGTGGTGCTGGCTGCCATGCGCATCAGCCGTGGACCTGTGTTGCTCATGGCAACGCTCAGTGCGCTATGCTGGAACTTCTTTTTCATCCCACCACAGTTCACCATCACGATCAGCAAAGCTGAAGACTGGATCATGTTCGGCATGTTTTTTATCGTTGCCTTGAGCATGGGCAGTCTGACTTCTCGTCTTCGAATGAGAGAGGCTACAGAAAGGCGTCGTGCGCGCCAGACAGACGCTTTGCTAAGAGTGACACAAAGCGCCGCACTCGCTGCTGAGCCCAGCAAAGGTTTTGTCGAAGCCTTGCGTGTCATCCATGAGTTGTTGAATGCTCCCACCGCTCTCGTCGTGCGTGACGACGATCACTCGCTGCCACAGGCCGCACATCCCGCCAGCACCTTCCAGCCCAGTGTGAAAGAGTGGGGCGTCATCTCGTGGGTTTACGCGAACAAGCAATGCGCTGGCCGCCACACCGAAACCTTGCCCGAATCCGCCGCGACGTGGTTCCCGCTGCAAACCGCCACCTCGCTGATGGGCGTGCTCGGCGTGCAGTTGCATCGCGATCAGCGGCTCGACTTCGCCACGCGGCAGATGATCGAGGCCTTCGCGTTGCAACTCGCGCTCGTTTTGGAAAAAGAGCACTTCATCCAGGCCGTCAGCCGTGCCGAAGTGCTCGCCAGTTCGGAGAAACTCCACCGCACGCTGCTCGACAGCATCTCGCACGAGCTGAAAACGCCCATCGCCGTCATCAATGCATCCGTCGAAGGCATGAGCGGCACGCCCGGGCCCTACCTCGCTGAAATCACCACCGCCTCGCAGCGTCTCCAGCGCGTGGTGGATCATCTGCTGCACATGACGCAGCTCGAATCCGAGGTGCTACAGCCCCACCTCGACTGGTGTGACCTCCGCGATGTGATCAGCGCTGCACGTCGGGCTGTGGGCAAGCCATTGGATTCGCATCCAATACGGGTAGCCATTGAGGACGATTTCCCACTCGTGAAGCTCGATCACGCGCTGCTGACTCAAGCCCTCGCCAACATCCTGCACAATGCCGCGACCTACACGCCGGAAGGCACGGCGATTGAAGTGAGCGTAAATTGGTCCGCACAGTCCTCTGTGCGGAACGAACGTCCCCAGACTCAGAACCGCACAGAGGACTGTGCGGACCACTCTTTGGTCATCACCCTTCGCGATCACGGCCCTGGATTGCCGCCTGGCATGGAAAAATCCGTGTTTGAGAAGTTTTGCCGTGCGCCTGGCGCACCTGCGGGAGGCACAGGGCTCGGTCTCACCATCGCGAGAGGTTTTGTGCAGGCCCTCGGCGGAGACATCACCGCGCGAAACCACCCCGAAGGCGGCGCGGAGTTTGTGATCGAAGTCGAACGAACTTCCAAGTTCGTTCCGCAAGATGAACCCACACCAACGAACTTGGAAGTTCGTTCTACGCCATGACCGCCCTCATCATCGACGACGAGATCCAGATCCGACGCCTGCTCCGCCTGGCGCTCGAATCCAAGGGTCATGTCATCCGTGAGGCCGAAAACGGCTCGCTCGGCCTGCAAGCCGCCGTGTTTCACAAGCCGGACGTCATCATCCTCGACCTCGGATTGCCCGACATGGACGGCGTGGAGGTGCTGAAACGTCTGCGCGAGTGGAGTCCCGTCCCCGTGCTCATCCTCAGTGTGCGTGATCAGGAAGCGATGAAGCTCGCCGCCTTCGATGCGGGGGCGGATGATTATGTCACGAAGCCCTTCAGCACCGCCGAGCTGCTCGCCCGCCTCACCGCCATCCAGCGTCGTCACAGCAGCGATGAAGCCTCAAATCTACAAATCGGGCCGTTGAACCTTGATCCCGTCCACCATGCCGCCACACTCTCCGGCGAGCCTTTGAAGCTGACGCCCACCGAATACGCCATGCTGGCCCAGCTGGTGAAGCACGCAGGAAAGGTCGTGACGCTCAAACAGCTCCTGCGCGCCGTCTGGGGACCGCAGGCGGAGCATCAGAGCAATTACCTCCGAGTCTATGCGAATCATCTTCGCAAAAAACTCGAAGGCAGTGGCATCGAAATCCTCAATGAGCCAGGCATTGGCTATCGGCTACAGATTCTGTGAATGAGATTCGGAACGATTCACAGCCTTTGAAACTGCAAGTCGCTCAACGGCTCTAAGGCTGCCTTTTCGGGATCAGGCGTTGCCGCTTTCCATGGCTTCCATTTCAGCTTCAAGGCGTTTGCGCTCACGCAGACGAACGTTGGAGTCAAGGATGCGCTTGCGCAGGCGAATGCTCTTCGGCGTGGCTTCCACGAGTTCATCGGGAGCGATGTATTCAATGGCACGCTCCAGACCGAACTTGATGGGTGGCGTCAGCTGAATGCCTTTGTCACTGCCTGCAGCACGGAAATTCGTGAGCTGCTTGCTGCGGCAAGGATTCACGGGCAGGTCGTCGGTGCGTGGGTTTTCTCCGACGATCATGCCTTCATAGACCTGGTCACCGGACGTGATGAAGAGCTTGCCACGTTCCTGAATGGTATCGAGCGCATAGCTGGTCGCTTCCCCAGACTCGGAGGAAACCAAGGTTCCCGTGTTGCGCGTCTGCATGTGGCCTGCGTGGGGGGCATACTCGCGGAACAAGTGACTGTGGATGCCGTGACCACTGGTCAAATTCATCAGCTCGAACTCGAAGCCGATGAGACCACGAGTCGGGATGTAGGCCTGCAGGCTGGTGCGTCCGCCATGGGCACTCATGTCTTCGATTCTGCCTTTGCGCTCACTGATGGTCTTCATCACGCCGCCCAGGTAGTCATCGGGGACGTCCACGTAGAGGGTTTCAAAGGGTTCCATGAGGACATCCCCTTCTTTCTTGGTGATGACCATCGGGCGTGACACCAGCACCTCGAAGCCTTCGCGGCGCATCTGCTCCACGAGGATCGCGATCTGCATCGCACCACGGGCGCTGACGTCAAAGACACCTGCGAGGTCCGTGTCAGACACAGAGATCGTCACGTTCATCTTCTGCTCACGGTCCAGACGATCCCGGATTTTGCGTGAAGTCACGTGGTCACCTTCGCGGCCAGCGAGCGGGCCATCATTGACAGCGAATTGCATGACAATCGTCGGTGGGTCGATGGCCACGAAAGGCAGCGCCGGTGCATCGGCAGTGCCTGCGACTGTTTGTCCGATGTCCACATCTTCAAAGCCTGAGATTCCGACAATGTCTCCTGCTCCGCCTTCGACAGAGTCACTGGTGGTCAGCGTGGTGTATTGAAAGACTTTGGTGACTTTGATGGCCTTGGGTTTTTCGTCGGGATTTTTGCCCAGAAGAAAGACGCGATCGCCCAGTTTCACTGTGCCACGAGTCACTTTGCCAATGGCGACACGTCCGACAAAGTTATCCCAGTCGATGTTGGACACCAGCATTTCGAAGCTGCCTTCTAGCTCGGCTTTTGGAGCGGGGATGTGCTTGACGATCTGCTCCAGGAGGAAGGTCATGTCCTTCTGCTCGCCATCCGCGCTACCACTGACCCAGCCCGCACGGGCGCTGCCATAGACAAAGGGGGCGTTGAACTGATCTTCGGTGGCATCTAGCTCCATGAGCAGTTCCAGCACCTTGTCATGCACCTCATCGGGCTTGATGTGAGGGCGGTCCATCTTGTTGATCAGCACGATGGGCTTGATGCCCTGCTGCATGGCTTTTTTCAAAACGAAGCGTGTCTGTGCCTGCGGCCCTTCATACGCATCCACGACGAGCATCACCCCATCGACCATCTTCATCACGCGTTCGACCTCACCACCAAAGTCGGCGTGACCTGGGGTGTCCACGATGTTGATGATGTGATCATTCCAGTGAACGGAGGTGTTCTTCGCTTTGATCGTGATGCCTTTTTCCCGCTCCAGATCCATGCTGTCCATGGCGCGCTCCGCGATGGCCTGATTTTCGCGGAAGTTACCGCTGGCACGCAAAAGGCTGTCCACGAGGGTGGTCTTGCCATGGTCAACGTGCGCGATGATGGCGATGTTCCGGATTTGAGAAGGAGGCGTCATGAGGTCTGTCTGGGGGGAAGGGGGGCGGAGGCTAGCAGGTTTGGCCTTTTTGGCAAACGAGGGTTTTGACACCACGTGGCCTGTGTTGATGCGGCCCTAAATTTGTTGCAGGTAACCAAGAACTAAAACCAACCGCAGGTTCTTTTCACCGCCAACGACAACGCGCAAGGCCTGCTCGAATCCGAAAACTCGCTCTAAAACCTGCACAACCGCAGCACTATCCTGTTGGCTTAGCCGCCTCCTCCAGCAGCATAGGGGCAGCGCACAGCGGTCTGTATTGTCTATCTCGCGTCTAGCCTCCGGCACTCGGCTCCACTACGCCCCCGCTGGCCAGGTTACAGCCACAGCTTATGGGACCCTTGCTCAGGAAAAACAAAGGTCCTGTTTCTCCTGTCGATCCTATCGAAAAAGACTTCCAACACACCCAAACCTTCGCTTACGATCCTGCCGGAATCGCCTGGAAGTCACCGACACCGGCATGACCAGCCCATTCCAGCCCATTCCAGCCCAACGCCGCCCACCCCGTATGAGCAGATTGTCACCGGCATCGAGATCGTCGAACCCTAGTTCGCCCGCCTCGGCAACCTCCTCCAGGACGCCCCCATCGGACGCCTGGAAAAACAGTCCACGCTCAGCCTCTTCATCCTGGACGGCTGGAACGTCATTTCTGAAGACTTCGCATCTCCAAGTCTTCGCATCTCCGAACGAATCACGTCTGGGGCGAAGACCTCAGCGCTACTCTGCAAGGAGCCGTG
>JAIXSY010000018.1 GCA_027484445.1 Verrucomicrobiaceae bacterium | reverse complement strand
CAGAGCAGAGCAGAGCAGAGCAGAGCAGAGCAGAGCAGAGCAGAGCAGAGCAGAGCAGAGCAGAGCAGAGCAGAGCAGAGCAGAGCAGAGCAGACAAACCTATTCGTGATTTCGTCAAGCGATTGCTCGGCCGACTCGTCTTCCTGCACTTCTTGCAAAAGAAAGGCTGGATGGGCTGCCCCGCCGCCTCTGGCGGCAATTTGAAATCGCAAATTTCAAATGCCGAATTGCCCTGGCAGGGCGGCGATACCGATTTCCTCGCCAGCTACTTCTCCCTCGCCGAGGCCAAGGGCGAGGCCGAGCAATTCCACTCCCGCTGGCTACTGCCCCTCTTCTTTGAGGCGCTGAACAAAGACCACGACGAGCGCCCCGGCTACCTCTTCGCCCCCACCGGCACCCGCATCCCTTACCTCAATGGCGGCCTGTTTGAGGCTTCCGATGTAGAACGAGCTTTCCAGCTCGTTCCCCCGGATGAACGGACTCGGAAGTCCGTTCTACAGATCGACTTCCCCGCCGCGCACTTCCGCGCCCTGCTGGAGTTCTTCGGCCAATACCACTTCACCATCGACGAAAACGACCCCGAGGACCACGAGGTCGGCATCGATCCCGAGATGCTCGGCCACATCTTTGAAAACCTCCTGGAGGACAACAAGGACAAGGGTGCCTACTACACCCCGAAGGCCATCGTCTCCTACATGGCCCGCCAGAGCCTGCTGCACTACTTGCAGACTCACCTCGGGGAGCATTCGGAGCTTGTCACCCTGCTGAACGAGAAAGACCACACCAAGCACCCCAAAGGAAGCTTTGTGTTTGAGAATGCTCACCGCATCCGGGAGCTGCTCGAGAATGTCAAAATCTGCGATCCAGCCATCGGCTCAGGAGCCTTCCCGATTGGCTTACTGCATGAAATCCTTTGGACTCGACTCGCGCTGAACTTGGAACTCAATGGACCCGAGCAACGGGCCATCCTGAAGCGCCAGATCATCCAAAATAGCATCCACGGCGTCGATCTCGACCCCGGAGCCGTCGAGATCGCCCGCCTGCGCTTCTGGCTGGCCCTCGTCGTCGATGAAGACCAGCCCCGCCCGCTGCCAAACCTCGATTACAAAATCCACCGCGCCGACAGCCTCATCGAATACATCCGTGGCGAGCCCGTGCACCTCGGCAAAGTCAGCGCCGAGGACAAGCGCACCCACGGAGCCATCCAGAGCCTCATCGCCGCGAAACAAAGCCTTTTCACCGCCCAGCGCCTTCCGGAAAAGCGAGCCGCCCGCTTTGCCCTCTATCGTGCCCTCGCGGAGGTCGCCATCGCCGAGTTCACCTGGCTGCGAAATGAGATGGGCCTGATCGCCGATGATGCCGAGCGTGCCGCGCAGCTCGATCACGGGCTCAAGGAGTTCACCCACCGCCTACGGCTCATCGACAGCGCCGCCAAAGAATCCGCCAAAATCCAGGACCGCATTCTCACCGACCTCCGCGCCTGGTTCGACGACGACAAAGCGCCAACCTTCCTCTGGCAGCTTCACTTCGGCGAAGTGTTTGCCAACGGCGGCTTCGACATCGTCATCGCCAATCCGCCTTATGTGCGGCAAGAAGTCATAAAGCACCTCAAACCCTACTTACATGCTGCGAACTATCGTTGTTACAGCGGAACCGCCGACCTTTACGTTTATTTCTATGAACTCGCGCTTCGGATCGGTCGTGACCGTGGGTGTATGGTTTTCATTACCAGCAACTCATTCCTGAATTCATCATTCGGTGAAAAACTCCGACTCTTGCTCGCTAAAGTCACAACGCTAAAAGCACTAATTGATTTCGCCGAAACCCATGTCTTCCAGGCGGTAACTGAACCCGCAATCTTAGTTTGCCTGAAAACAGCGCCTCAAAAGGAATCGACGATCCAAGTGCTAAAATGGAACGAAGATGAGCCGCTGACAAATTTGCAAATTGCGATGACGACCAAATCTTCTGCTCTTTCACAAGCATCGCTCTCGTCTGAAAGCTGGCGATTGGAACGTCCTGAAGTAATCAAGCTCCTTGCATCTCTCAGACAAAAAGGAACGGCTCTCGGCGTAGTTGCCAAAGGAAAGTTTTTCCGAGGGATTCTCACTGGCTTCAATGAAGCATTTCTCATTGATGCAAAAGTGCGCGAACAGTTAATCCAAGAGCACCCGTCATCTACTCAATGGTTGAAGCCATTCCTGCGAGGGAGAGATATTCGAAAGTGGCTGCCTAACTACCAAGAGCAATACCTTATTGCGATACCATCCTCGGCCAATGTTCAACACCCGTGGAGTGGTTCGAAGCCAGATGAAGCAGAACGCATCTTTGCCAAGCATTATCCATCACTGCACCGTTGGTTCTCACAGTATCGTAAAGAGCTGATTAATCGTGACGACAAAGGAGTGTTCTTTTGGGAACTTCGGTCCTGTGCGTATTGGAACGAATTTGCGAAACCCAAGATCATTTATCAGGAGATCAATCGCACTGACGTTTTTGCCTATGATGCAGAAGGCTGGCTAGTGAACGCCAAAGTATTCATTCTTCCAGATGCATCAAAAGCGCTTCTAGCGCTGCTAAACTCAAGTGTTGGGAAGTGGTTCATTCACACATTCTCAGGTATACCTTTTGGTGGATTCATGGCTTTGCAGACTCCAATCATGTCTGAGTTTCCTGTTCCGATCCGTATCGCGGAACAACAAGACCGTTTAACGAGCATAGTCGAGGCCTGCGCGGCGGCGGCGAAGCGCGGGGATGAGGAGACGCTGGCCGTGCATGAGGCGGAGATCGACCAGATCGTCTATCGCCTCTTCGATCTCACCCCGGAGGAAATCACCCTCATCGAATCCTCCCTGGCCCCCACCCGCGAAAAGAAGCCCACGAAGCGCAGCAAAGGGGTCCGCACACTCCCGTGTGCGGAATCTGAGGACATCGAAAGCCCTACGGTTGCCCCCAAGCCTGCAAGTAAAGCCAAGCTGCCGCACACGGAGTGTGCGGACCACTCTAGGGCCAAGCCGTTCCTACCAGACGAACTCTTCAGCCTGGAGGGAGAACTGACGCCCGCAAAAAAAGCCCCAGCGGCCCGTGAGGCCGCCAGCACTGCGGGCAGGAGTGCCCGCGCTCCCATCGCCCAATCTATCCCGATCGACCAAACCGAGCGCAACGATGTCCTCGCCACGATCCGCGAGGTCTTCAGCAGCGGCGGAGCACGCGACCGTGACACCGCCCTCAAAGACCTGGCGACCGCGCTGGGCTACGAACGCCTCGGCCCGCGCATCCGCGAGGTACTGGACAACGACCTGCGCACGGCGGTAGGCCGTGACATCCTGCACAACCAGAACGGCGAGCTTTCCCTCCTCACCCGCCAGATCGGTGACTACGACCGCGCCACGCTGAAGAAGTTCTTCCTCGCCGCCATCTCCAAAGAAGGCCGCGTCTGGCACAGCCGCGACGACGCCATCCGCCTCTTCACCCGCCACCTCGGCTTCCGCCGCACCGGCCCCACCCTCGACGAAACCGCCCGCTCCCTCATCAACGGTCTGCTGCGCGAAGGCAGCATTGAGAAGAACGGCCCGGAGTTGATCCGTCGCTGCTCTCATTAATGACCCACGAAACTCACCCATACTTCAACGACGACCTAGGCCATGCTTGATCCACGCGAGCCGCTCAAACCAGACAAACATGTCATCATCCCACTCCAGGTCGTCGGTGGCGAACTCAGGCCATTCTTCAACATGCCGATGCCGAAACTCAAAGAAGGTGCGATTGTCGATTTGGTCTGTGAGGAATATTTGCTCGAAGACAAGGATCTGGCGCGCATGCTGAATACCGAAGAGGTGGTAACCCTGCTTCAAAAGGGCACCACCTTGTTTGCGCACATGCGCCACGAGCGTTCCCGTCAGCGCAGTGCTCTTGAATGGTCTGATTTGAGCCCGAGAGTCCATGTGGATTCCGCGACGTTTTTTGTTCCGTTTGTGATTCAAGAAGACTTGCAATTGAAGCTCCGAGGGACTCGCAAGGCCGAACTCCAATCTTGCGAGTGTGAACTCGGAGATGGTGCTCTACAGCCTCCTGCCAGTATCAACCAAGCCTACACCCGCCTATCTGAGAAGTATGAACCCTCGCGACGTTCACACACCGGCAACGTCTTCGATAAGGTGCTTTACATGGGAAAAGACGGAAAAGCCAAACCCTTGTCCCACCTGCGACAGAAAGCTGAGGCCGAATTTCATGCCAAACTCTTTAACTCCCAATCTGCTTCATGAACTCTGTCCCAACCACTGCCGACGATGTGCCCGCCGCACTGCAATTACTCCAGGGTGCCCTCGGTGAAGAAGAAGCCCGAATCCGCAAAGAAGGCTCCAAAGCCATGAGCAAGGGCGACTATGACACGGCCCAATCCGTGATCGACTTTGCCAAGCGCCTGCTGGCCTTTCAGAAGAAGGTGGCCGGACTGGAAAAGGAATGGGGCGACCTCGAAGACCTGCGCGACAAGGCCACGCCCGCCGTGCAGGAGATCGTGAGCAAGCGCTTCTTCGGCCGCAGCAAGCGCGGCGACATCACCTCCCAAGACGACTACTGTGCCCCAATCCTTCGCGTGCTCATCGAAATGGGTGGCAGCGGCAAGACCAAGGACGTGATCGCCCAAGTGGGGCAGCCGATGAAGGCCGTGTTCAAACCCCAGGACTACGAGAAGACGGCGACACGCACCAAGGAACTCCGCTGGCAGAACAACGCCCGCTGCGAAATCAGCGACGAGGGCCGCGCGTGGCTGAAGACACCGTAGAGCGCAAGGTCGTGCACACCTTTGCCGATCTCGCCCAAGCCCTGAATGGAGACACGGTGTCTCTCTCTCCGGCCTGCAATCCTGACTTACCCACCCTTCACCGCCGCAGACTCCTTTGACAGGTCAATGCCCACATCCGCATCGGCCATGAACGGCTGGAGAGCGGCATACATGCAGCTGAAGATTTCCATGCTCACGTCGTCCAAGGCCCCGCATGAAGATCATTTTGGCCCTCCTTTTTCCCGTCCTCGCGTTTGCTGATCCTGCGTCTTCACTTGCGGGTAAAACGGCTACGCTGAGAGACGAGAGAGGCAAAGCCTCGACGACCTCCAGCACCTCAGGAACCAAAACGACTTTCCGAGATGCCAGTGGAAGGATGACGGGAACAGCCACCCAATCGAGCACTGGCAAAACGACCTTCCGCGATGCCCAAGGAAGAATGACCGGGACTTCAAGCACCAGAGGAACGAAAACCACGTGTCGGGACGCTCAGGGACGACTCACGGGGACTTCCTCAACTTCATCTTCAGGAGTGACGACCTACCGCGATTCATCAGGTCGAGTCACAGGCACCAGCACCACCCGAGGCAACACCCTCACTTTCCGCGACGCTTCTGGACGGCTGACAGGAACAGCGACCGTGAAGCAGTGACGGCTGAAGTTTATGCCCAAACAGAATCATTCCAGCAGTTCCGCCATGCGGTCATCATCCCGGATACCACAGTTCGCGGGGCAGGATTGCCCTGGTTCCTGAGAACTGCGGAATCCGAGATGATGCAGACGGCGGACGTGGCTCTAGGTGTCGAGGATGAGGCAAGCAATGCTGTGCGAATCTACGCACAAGATAAGATGCGAGAGTGGTTTCAGACCTCCCGAAACAGGATCAGGTGGGGTCGAACAGGTTCTTGCTTTGCCCATTTGGGATTGTGAAACCTTGATTTCACCAAGTGGAGGCGAGGGCGGGAATTGAACCCGCGCATACCGGTTTTGCAGACCAGTGCATTACCACTTTGCTACCTCGCCATGCTGAGCTTTCAGCGTGAGGGGATGCTTAGCGTGCAGGGACGGGGTGTCAACTCTGGGAATCCGAGCGGATTTTATTGCTGGTAGATCACGACGCCGCCTGGGGTCGGGGCACTGGGGGCGCTGTCTTGGCCAAAGCCGACGGTTTGCAGGCTGGAGGCTTCGACGCCTGCTTCGATGAGAATCTGCCGAACGGCTTGGGCACGTCGTTCGGACAGAGAGCGGGCATAATCTTCAGGCAGTCCGGGCTGGCTGTAACCTGCGATGAGGTAACGCGGCTTTTCCGCAGACCAAGCGGCGGCAAGACCTTCGAGGATCTTTCGCTGGGCACCGCTGGGGGTGTAGTCGCCCGAAGCAAATTCCAAGGCGGGGCAGGCGGGGCGCAGGTTGCCTGCCTCCAGAGGGCTGCGAAAGCCTTCCCGTTCTCCCAGTGCATAGACGATGGTAGGCTCTGCCTGGGCCCTGAGTTTGTCAGGAAGTGCTAGGCCCTGGCAGCTGACGAGCAGCAGGGCCAGAGTGGGGATGAGCAGCCAGTGGGGTTTCATGGGGTGGCTTATTTCATCCAGCGTGGTTCGCTGATGCGGCCATGCTTTTCCAAAATGGCCCGCCGGTGTCCTGCGGTGACATGATGCAGGTAAAGACTGCCGTGCTGGGCATAACAAAGGTAACGACCATCAGGACTCCAGGAGGGGTGGGAGGCGCCTCCCCGCTGGATGATCTGGGAGCTGCCGTTGGGCCAGCCTTTGACGACGATGGCCAGCTCTCCGCCGAGCCGAGTGGTGAAGGCGACCTGCTTGCCATCGGGCGAAAATTCTGGGTCAGTGCAGAAGTGGTATCCTGTGCGCCAGCGGACAAGGCTGGCTTGGCTCTGGCTGTTCTCCGGGACCTCGGCCACGTAGAGTCGAGGGCCGTCGCCGCGATCATCGGAAAAGATGACCTGTTTGCCATCGGGATGCCAAGCGGGGGATGAGGGAACTCCCGTGGTGTCGCTGATGCAGGCTGCGGTGTTGGTGGTGAGGTCGGTGACGAAAATCTCTGGGCTGCCGAGGAAGCTCATGACGAGGGCGAGGCGCTGGCCATCGGGAGAAAATGCAGCGCCAAAGCTGCTGCCCGGTGTGTCTGTGACGGTGCGCTCCCAACCCTGGGCGAGATCGAGCCACTGCACGACTGGAAAGCCTGTGCGGTAACTGGTGTAGGCCACGGCGGAGGCATCGGCACTCAGGGTGGGAGAGACAGCCCCGTGGGGGTGATGGGTGACCTGCAGCACTTCATGCCCATCAGGAGCGCAGAGATAAATCTGCGGCTGTCCGCTGCGGTCGCTGACAAAGACGATCCGGCTGGTGGCGAGTCCTGGCTTGCCGGTGAGGGCTAGGATGACGTCATCCGCGAAGGCGCTGGCGTTTTCATCCAAGCCTGGAGCAGCGTAGGTTCGCTCCAGGATGGATTTTCCAGCCGCAGTCGAGACGCGGCCTGTGATGCGTCCGCCGATGGAGGTGCCGGTGATGAGATACTGGGCAGTTTCTGTGGTCAGTTCTAGCTCGCGTGTGGTTTCTAGCGCAGTGAGCACAGCTTTGCGGGCGCTCCCGCCGGTGCCTCCGGTGAAGTCGCCCACGCTGACTCTATGCTTAGCCACCTGGGATTCCTCCTGCTTTTTCCGAAAGCGCATCCATGAAGGCAGGGTGAACGCGGGCACCGCCTGACTGGTCAGCAGGAGCAGGATGGCGATGAGGCGCGTCAGATGCATTCAGTCGATTCGAAGATGGACGCGGAGGGAATAATGCGAACTGGGGAACTTTGCAGGTAAGCTTTCAGAAATTTTGACGACCTTCTTCAACGCCTCAGCCACTGAGGCATCAAGTGCTGAGGAGCCTGAGGGGGTCAGGATGGCTGCCTTTTCCACCGTTCCATCTTTCAGCAGATGCAGCCTGACCATGACTGAGCGCTGGCCGATGGGGATCTCATTCAGCGGGGGCGGCTGCCAAGCGGCGAGCAGGGCGCTTTGCAGAGCCTGCTCGGCTCGGCTGACATCGGTGCCGCCTGTGATTTCGGCGCGTCGGCGTGCGGTGTCATTGCCGATGGCGATGTCGAGGAGGCTCGGCACCGGACGGGGCAGTGACTTCGTGCCAGACTTTTGCGGAGGATCGGGCAGATCCATCGACACGCTGATGAACTTTCCGGCTTCCACGGCGGGTTGAGCGCGGGGTTGCGATGGCACAGAGGACGCTGGAGGAGAAGTGGCTGCAGAGGGAGGGGGCGGAAGGCTGCGTGAGTGAACCATGCTGCCTGCCCCGAGCCCCATCTGCGCACTCAGCCCCGCCGCGCGTGGACGGAAAAGGCTGCCCTCCATGCCTGTGGCACTGCCCAGGGTATCGGCCAGCGTCGCAGGTGGCAGCGTGTCCACGGCGGCAGGGGTTTCTGGCTTGGCTGGCGCAGGTGTTGAGCTGGGAGAGATGGCTTTGTTCAAAGCCTTGGCGGTTGGGGCAGGCGCGGGCGGTGTGGGCTCTATCGAGGCAGCTGCAGCCGGAGCTGTGGATGGCATGGATGTCATCTCATGAGCTGGCGGTGAGAATGGCGTGGCACCCATGGCGCTGGATGCAGCTGCTACCGCAGCCACGGCAGGTGCTGTAGGTGCTGGCACTGAAAGGGCTGGTTCAGTGACAGAGGGGGGCTTTTCCGCTGGAGCCTGATTTTTCTCTACCGGAGGTGCCAAAGCGTCGGGTGAGCGCCACACGAGATCAGGGTGGGTCGGGGGGTCTTCAGGCGTAGCTAGCAGCGGGATCAGGGTCCAGGCCACGATGCCGATCACCACGATGGCAAAGCCGATGCCGACGATGGCTGGAGCCAGCGGCTCAAGAGAGGTTCGGTTCGGCGGGGCATCTGGCATGTGGGCAAAATCAGGGCAGGGGAGTCGTGCTGGCGGCGGGCTGGGTTCGGACGGCGGTGTGCTTCACCTTGGCTTCACGCAGAGCATCCATGATCTTTAGCAAATTGGCGGCGGAAAGGTTTGCTGGGAGGGTGGTGATGACTCCTAGCTCTGGGTTCTTTTGCACTCGCTGCGTCAGTTCACGAATCAGGCTGGGGGCCTCCAGGGCCTGTCCGGCGAGGCTCAGCGTCAGGTCTGGGCTGACGACGAGTTCGATCTGTTCTTTGGGGCTAGCGGTCGGGGCTCCATGCCCAGCACTCGGCTGCCAAGCGGTGGTGATCACCAGAAAAGTCAGTAGCATCAGGATCATCAAATCCAGCCAGGGAGCATACTGGATCTCAGCCACCAGACGTGGCATGTGGCGGCTGGACAGGCGCTTCATGACCGTGGGGCAGGGAAGCGGCTGCTGGCGCTGGTGGTGGCTCCGCTGGACATTCCCGGCACGGGCATCGCTGGGGCACCGAGCGTGCTGAGGCTGGGGAGGCTTTCTTCCACCTTTCGATGATCCACAAAATGCCGGTCCAAGAGTCCGCTGAGCTCTGCCGCAAAGTCATCCATGCGCACGATGTGCCCACGGATGCGTGCCACGACCGCATTGTAGCCGGCGAGGCTGGGGATCACCACCACGATGGCGGCAATGCTAGACAGCAGCGCCACGCACACGCCACCAGCCGCCTGATCCGCCGAGCCACCTTCGAGCTTAGCCGTGAAGACCTGGAGCAGCCCAATCAGCGTACCCAGGATGCCGATCAGCGGCGCGATGGAAATGATCGTGGCCACGCGGCTGAGGCGGTCTTCGAGCTTCAGGGCGGCGCTGCCGACCGCTCGCTCCATGGCATTTTGCACGGTGCTCATCTGGCTCGGAGAGATGCGTCCTGCACCCTGGAGTCGGGTGGAAAAGCTGCGCCCGGGTTCCTCTTCTCCCACGAGATGAAAGGCCAAGTCCTTGGCAGCGGCGTGATAGAGGTAATAGAGAGGCGAGAGGTCAGATTGTTCCTTCGTCAGGTAAAGGGCCAGCGGGTGAGCGCTCTCGTGAAATTTGCGCAGGAACCGCCGGTTTGCCTTTTCCACGCGGCCCAGCAGCAGCCACTTCACCAGCAGGGTGGAGGCGCTGATGGTGGAAAGCAGGGCTAGCCCCGCGAGAAAGCCCCAAGCCACAGGGGTGATGTGATCCTGCCCAAAC
Source organism: Verrucomicrobiaceae bacterium (assembly GCA_027484445.1). Lineage (GTDB taxonomy): Bacteria > Verrucomicrobiota > Verrucomicrobiia > Verrucomicrobiales > Verrucomicrobiaceae > Prosthecobacter. The sequence goes on along the minus strand of JAIXSY010000018.1, from coordinate 9,801 downwards.
TTCAGGCCATCAAAAAAGGAGGGTAAATCAGCAGGCATCAGGAGGGAAATGATGTGAAACAGTTAATCAACCTTGATGGTCTGGCGTCAACTTGGGATTCAGAGGATTGAGCGGACCGATGGCGCGTGGATGAAAAGCGCGGCACAGGGTGGAATGGATTCATGTGACAGATCCGCCAGCCAATGTGTGACGGCCTTTTCGAAAAGAACGGCTTGCCTGAGCTGGTGAAATGCTCGGGCCTTGATGGCACGAGGGATGGTTCGCTCTACGTTGGATTGAGCCGAGGCAAAAGTAGCTGACGAAAAGGTTTCACGTCGGGCAGGGAGGAAAACGGCGTGTGGTGCCATGCATCACGCCCCCCACGCCCTATGATTCTGAAAAAAACCAGCCTTGCCTTATTGTCCTGGGTTGTCTTACCGGCCATCAACGCCTGGTCTGCACCTTTCACTGCGGGAAACATCGCTGTTCTCCAGGCAGAGTCGAACACTGCGAATAACACCACGGCCAGCATCATCGAGTTGAGCCCCTCCACGGCGGCGCAGTCGCCCACGAACGTGATCGCCATCAGCGGCGAAGGCACGAACGCGCTGCGCATTAGCGGCTCTGCCAGCACGACGGGCTTTCTGGCGAACAGTGCCGACGGCACCCGCCTGGCGATGATGGGGGCAAACAACACGAACACCTCCTCCAACGTGAACACGCTGAACCCGCGTGGCGTGGGTGTGCTGGACACGTGGGGAAATTTCACCCTGCCGACGACCTACACAGGGATCTCGGGCAACCAGACGCGCTGCGCCACTACGCTGGACAACAGCACCTGGTGGATCGCAGACCAGGGCGGCCTTTACAGCAACGGTACCACTGCGGCCAGCCCAGCGGGGAACATGCGCAGCATCAAGGCCTTTGGCAGCACCGTCTATGTCTCTCGGGCTTCCAGCACGAGCGCAGAAGTGCAGGTCTCGACCCTCAGCGCGGCCACGGGCGGCACGCTGACCGGCCTGCCTGGCCTGACGAACAACACTAGCCTTTCCGATTTCTTCATCATCTCTTCAGGGGAGAATGGCGCGACCTTTGACGTGCTCTACGTCATCACCAGCGGCTCTATCGCCAAGTTTTCCCTGGTGGGGGGCTCCTGGACGTCCAACAGCAGCTACACGGGTTTGGGCGGCTTTGCCATCGCGGCCAAGGACAGCGGCACGGGGGCGGAGCTTTTCATCAGCACGGGCAGCGGGGCGCTCTCCGCCAACAGCGTGGTAAAGCTGACGGACACGGCTGGCCACAATTCTGCCATCAACATCACGACGGCGAACAATGTGACGCTCTACACCGCGCCCTCTGGCAAGACGGTGAAGGGCGTGGCCTTTGCGCCCGCGCCGCCGCAGGTCATCCTCACCGAGATCAACTCCAACGCGGCGGGTGGCGACTTCTGGGAGCTGACGAACGTGGGGCCGACCTCCGTGGACCTTGGCAACTGGAAGTGGCTGGACGGCGGGCAGACGACACCGCCCTCACCCTCCACGCCCGCGCCAGCGGTGCAGGTTTTCCCGGCGGGCACGACCCTGGCCTCTGGCGAGACGATGGTCATCATCACGGACACCAGCACCCCCACCACCTTCCTGAATGCCTGGGGGCCGCTCACCGGCATCCAGCGCCTCGTGGGTGGTCCGGGCCTAGGTTCCAATGATTCCGTGAAGCTCTATGACCAGAACGACAACTTGGTGTTCACCTTCAGCTATGCGGCGGGTGGCTTCACCCAGAGCAGCGGCAGCGCGGCGGCGGGAGGTCATGCAGGGGCTTCCGCAGGCGGAGTGCAGCAGCAGTCGGCGGTGATTGATCCGGCTTTCGGAACAGGCGCGGGAAAACGCTACCGTGCAGCCACCGTCGGCGTGGATGGCGCGTATGCGAACACCTCCGGCGGCAACAACATCGGGTCTCCCGGGGTCACCGGCATCAGCTTCGGTGGTGCTCCTTCCATCACGCTCACGCTGGGCGTGGTGCCCGCCATCTTCTCAGAAAGCGCTACGAATCCGGCGGCCACCGCCACGGTGACACGCACGGGTAGCATCACAGCCGAGCTTTTGGTTACGCTGAATTCCAGCGACACCACGGAGGCCACGGTGCCCCCAACGGTGATGATCGCGGCCGGGCAGGCTAGCGCCAACTTTAATGTCACGGCGGTGAATGACACCTTCCCCGATGGCAGCAAGACCGCCACCATCACCGCCAGCGCCTCCGGGGCCACGCCGGGCACCTTTGACGTCACCGTGCAGGATGATGGCGACGTGCTCGACACCAGCTTCCTGCTCACCGAGGTGCTTTCGCAGCAGGCGGCCTCTGGGGTGAATGACTTCTGGGAACTGACGAACATCAGTGGCGTGACGAAGGACATCAGTGGCTACTCCTGGCATGACAGCGGCCGTAGCGCAGGTGCGGCGGCGGCTTACAAGCTGCCACCGGGCTCCAGCATCGCGGCGGGCGAGTCGGTGATTTTCACGGCCATGGATCCAGCGGCCTTCCGCGCCTGGTGGGGCATTTCGAACAGTGTCCAGGTCTTCCAATCCGTCGGCGCGCCAGGCCTCGGTCAGCATGACGGCGTGTCGTTCTTCGACAGCGGCGGCAATGAGTTGTTTTTCTTCAACTATGCCGCCGGTGGCTTCACCAAGGCGGATGGCAATCCCTCCACGGGAACACATGCGGGTCCGTCCGCAGGTGCCTCGACAGAGACACAGTCCGCTGTCTGGGATCCCTCCTCCGGCACCACCACGCCGCGCTACACCTTTGCCACCGTGGGCCAGCTCGGCGCCATCGCCTCTGTCGCAAATGCCGCGGACATCGCTTCTCCCGGCGTCACTTCGGGCAATCCCACGGTCAGCATTGGCAGCGCCTCCGTTTTGGAAGGCAACAGCGGCACGCGCACGCTGTCCCTGCCTGTGACTCGCAGCGACACCACCACGGCTTTCACCGTCGGCTACGCCGTCACCGGTGGCACGGCTACCAGTGGGGATGATTACCAAACACTGGCTGCTGGCACGCTGACCTTCAGCGCCGGTGGCGGCGCCTCGCAGAACATCGACCTCACCATCCTTGGGGACACCTTGTCCGAGCCGGACGAGACCATCCTCATCACGCTGTCCAACGTGGTGAACAGCACCGGCACGACCGTGATCGGCACCGCCACTGGCACGGGCACCATCACGAATGACGACACCATCAGCCCCGTCATCACCACCGAGCCTGCGGACACCACGATCGCCAGCGGCTACACGGCCACGCTTTCGCTGACGGCCACCGGCACACCAGCACCCACGGTGCAGTGGTATCGTGGCAATGCGGGCGACACCACCAACCCAGTCGGCACGGGTGGGGCCAGCTTCACCACGCCCGTCCTGACGGCCACCACGAGCTACTGGGCGCGCGTGAGCAACACCGGCGGCAATGCGGACACGCGCACGGCGGTCGTCACCGTCACCACCGGCCCCGTGGCGGTGGACCTGTCCACCTACGTCCGCGTGGGCCGCTACAACTTGCCCGAATACCGCCGCACGCCGCTGCCTGCTGGCACGGCATCGCATAACCTGCTTTGCGATGAAGCCTCCGCCGTGGCCTACAACTGGGACACGGACACGCTCTTCATCACTGGCGATGGCGGGCGCTCCATCACCCAGGTGACCAAGAGCGGCCAGCTGGTGGACACCATGTCCCTGGAGCTGAGCCCGGGCAAACCGCAGGGCGTGGAGTTCTACGACCCTGAAGGCATCACCTACATCGGCAATGGCGAGTTCGTTTTCAGCGAGGAGCGCGAGCGCCGCCTGGTGAAGTTTACCTATGCCGCCGGAACCACGCTCACCCGCGCCGCCGCGCAGACGGTGGACATCGGCACCTTTGACGACAACACCGGCACCGAGGGCCTGAGCTGGGACCCACAGACCAGCGGCTACATCGTGCTCAAGGAAAAGAGCCCCATCGGGGTCTTCCAGACCGGCCTGGACTTCTTGAACGGTACGGCCACCAACGGATCACCCACCACGGTGAACTCCACCAACCTCTTTGACACCACACTGCTCGGCATGACCGATGTGGCGGACGTGTTCGCCCTGTCCAACCTGCCCTCCATGAGCGGTCAGCCGCAGGCGGGCAACCTGCTTGTCCTGGGCCAGGAGGATGCGCGCGTGGTGAACATCAGCCGTAGTGGCGTCATCCACAGCACCCTGCAGATCGTCTCTGACGCAGGCACCCCGCTTTCCGCTGCCGACCAGCAGCAAGAGGGCATCACCATGGACCGCGCGGGCGTCATCTACATCGTCAATGAAAACGGCGGTGGCAGCATCGAGTTCCCCCAGCTCTGGGTCTATGCGCCCTCCGTGGCCACCAACCAGCCGCCGACGGCCCTCGTCCTCAACAACGCCGTGAATGCACTTGAGGAAAACATCAGCACCGCTTCGCCGATCAAGCTTGGCGACATCATCGTCACGGATGACGGCCTGGGCACGAACAGGCTCAGCCTGACGGGTGCGGATGCCGCTTCCTTCCAGATCACCGGCACGTCTCTTTTCCTGAAGGCGGGTGTGGTGCTCGATTTCGAGACCAAGACCAGCTACAGCATCACGCTCCAGGTGGACGACACGAATGTCGGCGCGACGCCCGACGCCACCCTGCCTTACACGCTCAGCGTGACCGACCAAGTGGTAGAGGCACCGCCGAAGCCTGCGCTCATCATCACCGAAGTGGCACCTTGGGCCAGCAGCAATGGCGCGGTGGGCGGCGACTGGTTTGAAGTGACCAACGTCAGTGCCAACGCCGTCGATATCACCGGCTGGAAGGTGGACGATAACTCCAACAGCTTCACTTCCTCCCTGGCCCTGAACGGCATCACCAGCATCGCTCCTGGCGAGTCGGTGATCTTCATCGAAAGCACCGTCAGCAACCAGGCCAGCATCGTCAATACCTTCAAGACCGTGTGGTTCGGTGCGAGTGTGCCTTCCGGCTTACAAATCGGCACCTACCAGGGGTCTGGCATTGGATTGGGCACGGGTGGTGACGCGGTGAATCTTTACACTTCTGCCGGTGTTTTGCACTCGCGCGTTACCTTTGGCACTGCCGATGGGACCTCGCCTTTCCAGACCTTCGACAATACGGCCGCCCTGAATGATGTCGCGCTCACTCTCTTCAGCCAGACTGGCGTGAATGGTGCCTTTGTCGCCGCCACCAGCGCGGTGGAGATCGGCTCCCCCGGCTATTCCGCCCCCGGCGTGCTGCGCATCACCGAGGTCGCACCTTGGAGCAGTGGGAACAGCCCCGTGGCCGCCGACTGGTTTGAGGTGACCAATGTCGGCGCGCGCGCGGTGGACATCACCGGCTGGAAGATGGATGACATCTCCGAATCCCCTGCCGCAGCGGTGCCCTTGAGTGGCATCACCAGCATTGCACCGGGCGAGTCCGTCATCTTCCTGGAGTCCGCCAACCTCAGCGCCATCCGCGCCAGCTTCCTTTCCAATTGGTTCGGGGCCAGCCCGCCTGCCAGCCTTCAGGTCGGCGCTTATTCTGGCAGCGGCGTGGGCCTCGGCACCAGTGGTGATGCCGTGAACCTCTACGACACGAACAACGTGCGCCGCGCCAGCGTGTCCTTCGGCATCGCCCCGTCCAGCGCGCCGTTCCGCACCTTTGAAAACGCGGCTGCAGCGGATGTCGTGGCCATCACCACGCTCAGCACCGTAGGCGTGAACGGCGCTTTCACCGCCGTGAACAGCTCCACGGAGGTTGGCTCTCCAGGCGCGATTGTCTCCCCGCCGCGCAATGACACCACCGTCAGCATTGCGGACGCTTCCATCGCGGAGGGCAACACCGGCATGACCGCCCTCGTCTTCACCGTCACCCGCAGCGACACGCTCGGCAGCTTCACCGTGGGATATGCCACCAATGCCAGCGGCAATGCCGCCGCAGGCACGGATTTTGTCACCGCTTCTGGCACGCTCAGCTTCATCGCCGGCGGTTCGGACACGCAGACCTTCAGTATCACGCTGAATGGAGACACGGACATCGAGCCGAACGAGACCTTCACCGTCGTGCTCTCGAATGTGGTGAACTCGGCTGGTACGGCCACCATCAGCCGCGCCAACGCCACCGGCACGATCACGAATGACGACACGCCGCCCGTGGCCTTCCCGGCTGGCAACCAGCTGACCGCCACGGTGAAGGGCAGCATCGCGCTGGCGGGTGCTGAGATCCCCGCCTTTGACCCGCTCTCGAAGCGCGCCTTTGCCTCCTCCGGCACCGGCATCCAGGTGGTGGACCTCACGAATCCTGCGGCTCCTGCCTTCCTCTCTACCCTCACGCCGGCCACGCTGGGTGTCGCAGGGCTGACGAGCAATGACATCTCTTCCGTGGCCCTGCGCAAAGGTTCTGGTTCGAATCCGAGCGTGCTCGCCGCCGCCATCATCAGCAGTCCCAAGACCAACCCCGGCTTCGTGGTCTTCCTGAACGCCGCCACTGGCGCGCTACTCGGCCATGCCACGGTCGGCGTGGTGCCGGACCACATCGGCTGGACGCCGGATGGCACCAAGCTGCTGGTCTGCAACGAGGGCGAACTCGACGGCACTGCCGCCACCCTGCCGGATGCGGCGGCGGGCAGCGTCAGCATCATCGCCGTTGATGCCACTGGTGCTCCTGGAGGGGTCCAGACCGCAGGCTTCGCCGCCTTTGACGCCCAGGCCGCCACGCTGAAGACCGCCGGGGTGCGCCTCTTCGGCAGCGCGCTGCCTTCCACGGACTTTGAGCCGGAATACCTCGCCATCTCGCCCGATGGCACCAAGGCCATGGTCACGCTTCAGGAGGCCAACGCCGTCGCCATCCTCGACATCGCCACGGCCACCTTCACCAGCGTGGTGCCGCTTGGCAAAAAGGACTTCTCCACGTTGCGCGCCGACTTCAGCGACCAGGACGGCGTGAAGAATCCGCGCACCGGCTTCCCCGTCTTCGGCCTCTACATGCCGGACGCCATCGCCGCCTACAGCGCGGGCGGGCAGACCTACTATGTCACCGCGAACGAGGGCGATGATCGCAATGACTTCCTCACTCCCGATGAGACCACTACGGTGGCAAACGCAGGCTACGTCCTTGATCTCGTGAAGTTCCCGAATGCTAGCACGCTCAAGCAGAACACCCAGCTCGGACGCTTGGTGGTTTCCAACTTTGCCGGCCTGCGCGGTGACACGGACAATGACAACGACATCGACGAGATCCTCATGTATGGCGCGCGCAGCTTCTCCATCCTGGACGCAGCCGGAAACCTCGTCTTCGACAGCGGCGACATGATCGAGATGATCGTGGCCTCGCTTCATAACAGCCAGTTTGACGATGGCCGCAGCGACAACAAGGGCCCTGAGCCGGAAGGCGTGGCCGTGGCGACGATCGGCGCGCGCACCTTCGCCTTTGTGGGCCTGGAGCGCTCACACATGACGCTGGTGTTTGATGTCACGAACCCGATGGCACCGACCTACGTGACCTCGCTCATCCGCAATGGGGACCTCAACCCCGAGGGCATGGTCGTGGTGTCTCAAACGGACAGCCCCAGCGGACGTCCGCTTGTCCTCGTCACAAATGAGGTGAGCAACACGCTCAGCATCTTCGAACTCACTCCCGCCACCGCCTTCACGATGCAGCTCCTTCACTTCGCCGATGCCGAGGCCGGCTTGCTGGCCTCGCAGACTGCGCCGAACCTCGCTGCGCTCGTGGATGCCTTTGATGGTGCTTATGAGAACACACTGATCCTGGCGGGTGGCGACAACTACATCCCCGGCCCCTTCGCTGCCGCAGGCACCGATGCTGCGGTATCTGGTGTGGAAACCCCAGCTTTCAGCGGCAATTGGTTAGGTGGAGCGCACACGCGGGGCAACAACCCCTTCGCCGCCGACATTGAAATCCATAACCGAATCGGCGTGGAGGCCTCCACCGTCGGCAACCACGAGTTTGATTTCGGCACCAATGCGTTCTCGGATGCCATCAACGACACGGAGTTTCCCTACCTGAGCGCAAATCTCATTTTCTCCGGCGATTCCGGCCTCTCCGGCCGATACCAGAACACGGTGGGTGTCGGCGGCCTTGAAGAGGCCAGCAGTGTGAAGAAAAAGATCGTTCCAAGCTGTGTCGTCACGAAGGGTGGCCAGAAAATTGGACTCGTGGGTGCCACTACGCAGATTCTGCGCGGCATCACTTCGGCAGGTAATGTTCAGGTCAACGGCAATCCCTCCGCCGATGACATGGCGCTGCTCGCCAGCCAGCTGCAGCCCGTCATCAATGATCTCAAGAGCCAGGGCGTGAACAAAATCATCCTCATGGCCCATCTCCAGCAGATCGCCAATGAGCTGATGCTCGCCCCGATGCTCACGGATGTGGACATCATCCTTGCTGCCGGTTCCAACACACGCCTTGGCGATGCCAATGACCTCGCCGTCGCCTTCCCGGGTCATGCAGCGAACTTTGCGGGCAATTACCCGATTTACACCGCAGGTGCGGATGGCAGGCCGACCGTCGTGGTGAACACTGACAATGAATTCACCTACCTCGGCCGTCTTGTGGCAGACTTTGATGCTGACGGCGTCCTCATCGTGCCGAACCTGCTCGCCAACACGGCGGTGAATGGTGCTTATGCCGCCACCGCCGCGAACGTGGCCGCTGCCTGGAACACCACCGAATCGAATCTGGGCACCACTGCCTTTGCCGCAGGCACCAAGGGCGCATTGGTGAAGCAGATCACCGATGCCGTGCAGGGCGTCATCAGCGCCAAGGACGGTGATGTGCGTGGCTACACGAACGTCTATCTGGAAGGCGAGCGTAACTTCGTCCGCAACCAGGAGACCAACCTCGGCAACATCAGCGCCGATTCCATGGTCACGGTGGGCAAGACCGCCCTGCCTGCTGCCACACACATCGTCGCGCTGAAAAATGGTGGTGGCATCCGTGCTGCCATCGGCGCGGTGGAGGTGGGAAGTGGTGCCAAGCTGCCGCCCATCGCCAATCCCGGCGCGGGCAAGCCTGCCGGAGCCATCTCGCTTCTCGACATTGAAAACTCGATGCGCTTCAACAACGGTCTGATGCTCTGCGAGACGACTCCGGCTGGCCTCAAGGCCATCCTGGAGCACGGCGTGGCCGTTCTCGGCAGCCAGGGCCGCTTCCCGCAGATCGGTGGCATGAGCTTCAGCTTTGACTCCACCCTGCCTGCGGGTTCCCGCGTGCGCAGCGTGGCCCTGACGGACCTGGATGGAAACATCACCGCTCATGTGATCGCCAACGGCAGTGTGGTCTCTGGCGCGCCTGCCAGCATCACCTTGGTGACGCTGAACTTCCTGGCGAACAATGGTGACAGCTACCCCTTCAAAGCGAATGCAGACAACTTCCGCTATCTGCTGAGCAATGGCGGCCTCTCTGGCAATACGAATGAATCGCTCAACTTCACCGCTGCCGGAGTCGTGCCCGCCAACATCCTGGGAGAGCAGGCCGCGCTTTCTAGCCATCTCCAGGCCCGCCATGCCACACCGGGCACAGCTTACAACATAGCTGAGACCCCGATTCCCCAGGACACCCGCATCCAGCAGATTCAGCAGCGTACAGACACGGTGCTGCTGGGCGGCCCCATCAGCCTTTCCCTGGCCACGGTCATTCGTTATTACTGGAACACGCAAGTTGAGCTCACACTGACACGCAGTGGCACCGCCGCAGCTAGTGTGCGCCTGCGCACGGGGGATGGCACGGTGCTGGACATGCCACCCTTTGCCGCAGCGGCGGCGGGAGTGGACTACACGGCTT
>JAIXSY010000051.1 GCA_027484445.1 Verrucomicrobiaceae bacterium | reverse complement strand
GTCACAGCGAGCAGCGGGTTGAAGCTGTCCTGGGCCACGATGCGCACCTCAGCGGAGGTCTGCGCGCCCAGGGGCACGCCTGCTGTTGGGGTGCCGAGGGTGACGTTGAAGCGCTTGTTAGGCACCGAGTTCCCGGTCTTGGAATGCAGGGTGATGGTCAGCGTGCGGGTCATTTCGCCGCTGGCAAAGTTGACGAGACCCGTGGTGCCATTGAGCGCCACGTAGTCCGCCGTCGCGGGGTTCGTGCCGGCGATGGCCGCAGCCATGGGCGGGTTGCTGGTTTGGGCCGTGCCATTGGCCGTGCTCACCAGCACGCTGAAGGGCTGCGTGCTGCCCCCACGCACCAGGGTGAGGGTGGCCGAGGTGGAGCCCTGATTCACGGAAAAGACCGGCTGCTCTAGCGCCACACCGTTGAAGCCGTCCACGATCTGCGGTGCCTCGTAGGCCCCGATGTCCACACGCGCGGAGGAGCTGGCAGCGCTGCCCCTAAGGACGCGGGGGAAGCCCACGCCGCGCTGGTCGGTGGTCAGGGGCGTGAGGCCCATGGTCAGCGTCACAGTCGCGCCGCCTCTGCTTGTCGGAAGAACCGGCACGATGGTGCCCGCGAGGCTGCCGCCGAAGGTCACGGTGTAACCGCCTGCCGTGGCTGCCACGGCGACCGTGCCGCCTACGCCGCCGATGGTGGTAAGCGCGGCCAGCTCTGCCTGCACTGCGGAAGCTGCTGCGTTCCACGCCAGTGCGTTCGTTGTCTCTCCGGCAAAGGACAAAGTGAAGCTGCCCGCGCCGCCGCTGACCGCGAGCCTCTGGCCCGTGGCGGGATCGAGGCCCACTTGCGCGTTGTCGCCACCATCGATCGCAGGGCTGCCATGCGGCAGGGCCACGGTGTTCGTCGGGCCGCCGTTGTTTTGCAGCACGACAGCGCCCGTGCCATCCACCGGCAGACCGGCGGCAGCAGGTGTGGCGGCGATCACATTGTGACCGCCATCAGTGTAGTTCCCCTGGATGATCCCGAATAGGCCACCGGTGACGATGCTGTTTGCCACCGTCAGATTGCCTGCACCGCTGATGCCTAAGACCTGACCCACAATCGTGCAATTCGTCACGCTGCCGATGTCGTTGTTGAGGGCGAGCGCCGTGTTCCCACTATTCACTACCGTGCAGTTCGTCAGCGCGATGCCCTGTCCTCCGGAGGAGATTCCGTTCGAGCTGCCGCCGCTCACCTCGCAGTTCGCCATCACCACTTTTCCTCCTGCCGCGGCCACGCTCCCACTTCCTCGGATGAGGCAGTTCCGCGCGACCAGCAGGCCGAGGATGGCACTGATCCCGGTCGTCCGGTTGCCCGTGAAGGTACAGTCAGCGATCGACGCGCTCTGGGCTCCGAGGATTCCCGAGTGTTCGTGGTCGGTGAAGCTACAGCGCAGGGCATTCACCGGACCGGTGATACCGAAGATACCGCTAGTTCTGCTCTGTTTGAAGCTACAGTCCGTGACCGTCACGCTTGTGGCACCGTTGATGCCGGAGCTGCCCTTGGCAAAGGTGCAGGCCGTCGCCGTCACCGGCCCGCTAACCTGGGCGATGCCTGCAGAGCTGCTCGTCGTCCCATCGAACTTGCAGCGCAGCGCCGTGACTCCGGTTCCGCCGATGATTCCCGTGTTCGTGCAGCTGCTGAAGTCGCAGTCCGTCACCGTCATCATCCCTGTGCTGCCCGCCGCAAAGATGCCGCTGTAGCACCCTGCGAAGCTACATTCGCTGGCAGTCACCGCGCCCTTCGTCTCAATTCCCGACGAGCTAAAGTTGGCCGCCACCACATCCGTCAGCGTCAGCAGCCCGCTGCCGGAGTTTGCCACGCCCCTGATTGTGCTCCCTGTAAGGCTCAGCCCCCTCAGGGTCAGCGCGGGATTGGCGGGCGATGCGGGAATGGTGAAGACAGAGCCCCCCGAGCTCGCGGAGACGGTGAGTTTTTCACTTCCAGGTCCGACGATCGTCGTCTCCACGGTGATGTTTGGCAGTGGGTTCGTTGACGAGACCGTGATCGTCCGCACGGTGCCATCAGAGAAGTTGGCCACCGTCGGGCTGGCAGGCGGATTGGTCACCAACGGGTCGCCGGTGAAGCGGATGACTGGTGTTTGGCCGGTTAGGGTCGCGGCGTAGGCGAGGGCCTCGCGCAGGCTGGTCTGGCCGTCGGTGTTTGTCGAGCTATCGCTCGTTGTCGTCACCACCAGGCTCGGCGTTTCCGTCACGGTGATCGTGAAGGTCAACGGGCTGCCCGTCGTCGGGGTGAAGGTGATTGTCTGCACGCCAGCACCCGTGCCGGGGGTGAAGGTGCCGCCATTCGGGCCACTCACGCCCGTGCCGCTGAAAGTCCCGCTGCCCGGCGCCTGCCCCGTCGCCGCGAAGAGATCGAACGGCGCATCCGCCTGCAGCCGGGTGAGGTTGGCGATGATCGGCGTCAGCGTCACCGCCGTCGTCGTGTAGGCGATGCGATAGAGCGTCGGCCCCACCGTAAGCGTCGCGCCATCGGCCAGTCCCTGGAAGGTCCCGCTCAGCGTCCCCGTGGTCTGGAGCAGCGTGAAAGTGGTGCCAAACGCCGGCGGGATGCTCCCCGCCACGCTCAACGTCGCCCCGCCCAGCACCACATTGCCCGTGGCCTGGAGCTGGTCGTAATCCGTCCCCGCCGTGGTCCCATTCAGCCGCACCCGGTAGGTGCTGCCGCTGGTCAGCGTCACCGCCGCCGGGCGCAGGATGCCCGTGGCGCTCGGCGAACCGGGACCGAACGTCGCCCCGCTCTGCACCGTCACCGGCCCGGCCAGAGACCCGCTGCCCTCCAGCGTAGCCCCGCTCGCCACCGTGGTGGTGGAAGCGGCGGCCGTGAAGGTGCCATCCACGCGCAAGGTGCCGCCGTTCACATTCGTCCCGCCGGTGTGGCTGTTGCCCGTGGCGGAGAGCACCAGCGTGCCCGCGCCCGTCTTGGTGAAGCCGCCCGTGATCTCCGCATCCGTGCCGCCGCCGAGTGTGTCGGTCAGGGTCACGGTCTGGCCGGTGGAGACGTCCCAGGTCGCGCTGCCGGCGAGGAAGACCCCCGAGCCGATGGCTTGGCCCGGGTTGGCGCCGGTGCCGCCCTGCACTCTGCCACCAGTGATGCTTCCATCGACGAAGTTGACGGAAGCACCCTGCCTGACGAAAACGGCCCCGCCAGCTCCCAATCCACCGCCTCCTACACCGGGTTGTCCATTCCCCGCGCCGAAGCCGCCGGTGCCAGCGCTGCCCCTGTTGAAGCCTCCAGCACCACCGCCGCCGCCAAATCCCCCGTTTCCGCCGGAGCCATTACTGCCGCCGCCGCCGCCGCCGAAACCTCCAGCTCCTCCACCTCCAGCTCCTTCAGCTAACGAAAAGCCACCGCCACCGCCCCCGCCAAATCCGCCGGCACCGCTACCAGTGCTCGTTGCCGCGCTCCCACCCACGCCGCCGCCACCACCGTTATTCCCGGAGCCCGCGCCTCCGCCCTGATTGCCCCCTGCTCCACCGTTGATTCCGGCACCGCCTGCGGCGGCTCCAGTATATGAGCCAGGCTGACCGGCAGAGAGGTTGGTGCCACCATCCGCTCCGAGGCCAAACCCACCCCCGCCCGAGCGGCCCGAATTGCCCCCGCCTCCGCCCTTTCCCCCCAGGCCACCACCACCCGAATTATTGCCCGTAAGAGCACCCGAATTTCCACCGACCGCCCGGTTGGAAAGGAAGTTAACGGACACCAGGTCAAGAGCACCGGCGTTGACGAAAACGCTGCCTCCGAGCCCCGCCCCGCCACCACCGCGATGCGTGCCATTTCCGCTATGCCCACCCCGCGCGTTCCCATTCTGGATCGTCAGATTCCGGATCGCCCACGCCGTATCTTTCGTGCTCGGCAGGTTGCCCCCCGCCGCGGCCGGCGTGTTATCCGGCACCCCGATGAATAACACCCGGTCACCCGTCGTGTCACTCGTCGAGCCGCCGTCGATCACGATCGCCCCTTGACCGCTGTTGGCCCCGTCGATGGTGATTCCGTTCGGGTTCGTCAGGATCGGCAGCATCCGCGCGCCGGCCGCATTCTGCGCCGCCAGAGCGATGGTGCCCCCGCCGGGGATGTTGAAGGTGATGTCCGCGCGCACGCTGAGCGTGTTGGCGTAGCTGATCGCCTCGCGCAGGCTGGTCTGGCCGTCGGTGTTCGTCGAGGTGTCGCTCAGCGTATTCACCACCAGGCTCGGCGTCTCCGTCGCCGTCGCCACCTGGATGGGCGTGCCACTGCTCACCCCGCCGCTCGTCACCACCGCCGTCAGCGCGCCGCCACTCGTCGGCAGTTGGGAAAAAGTCACCGTCAGCGAAGTCGCCGTCGCCGCCGTCACCGTGCCCACCGCGCCGTTGTTGAAGACCACCGTGTTCTGCGCCGCCACCGGGTCGAAGTTCATGCCGGAGATCGTCAGCGTCGTCGCATTCCCCGCCAGCGCCGTCGTGCTGCTCGTCACCACCGGGGCCACGAAGCCCGGGCCGACGGCGACAGCGCTGGGTGAGGAGGCGCCAGCGATGAAAACCTGATTTACCCCGGTTCCATCCAGATTCGCTCGCCCGATCGATCCGAGCCCAATATTCGCCCAAAAGAGATGGGTGGCCGTGACCTGTCCGCCGCCTGGAACTGACGCCCCGGTGATGAAGTTGTCATCGCGCCCCGTGCCATCCAGATTTGCCCGCCCGATGGTCGTTCCGAAGATCCGGGTCCAGTAGAGGTAGTTTGCATCGACAAAGATTCCGTCCAACCGGTCCGGCACGGTCAGGAAGGCGTTATTCACTCCCGTCCCATCCAGATTCGCGCGCCCGATGGTCGTCCCGTCGTAATTCGTCCAGAAGATGTGCGTGCCATTGACCGCCACGTCTCGTGGCCGATTCAGCCCCGTGATGAAGCTCCCATTCACGCCCGTCCCATCGAGATTCGCCCGCCCGATTTTCCCGGCACCATTGGTGAAGTCCGCCCAAAAGAGATGGGTGCCATTCACCGTGATCCCGACCGTCTGCACCACGCCGGTGATGAAGTTTTCCTCGATGCCCGTGCCATCCAGCCGGGCTCGCTTGATCGCCGTACCGAAGGATCGCGTCCAGTAAACATAGCGGCCATCCACGGCCAGCCCATACGGGGAGGTAGTGCCGGCGATGAAGTCCTGCTTGACCCCCGTCCCGTCGAGATTCGCCCGCCCGATGGAGTTGCTGTTCGCATTCGTCCAGTAAATCACCGGCCCCGGCGTGTATTCCACCGCCCCGATGTCGGTCACGAGGCTGCCGCCGACCTTGCCGAGAGCCACCCGCGCAAAGCCCGGCCCGCGCTGGTCCGTGGTCAGTGGCTGGTTGTTCGCATCCACGGCCAGCGCATTGCTCCCGGCATCGATCGCCGGGCTGCCGGGCAGGAGGGCCATCGTCTGCGTCGGCCCGGCATTGTTGGCCAGCGCGCCGAGCAGGGGATTGATCGGCGCCGCATTCGTGCCGACGAGGTCCCCGTTCGTGCCGTGGGTGAAGCCGGAGGCACCGTTGATCTTGCCGATGAGGTTGTTGCCCAGGGAGGTCAGCGCACCGGTCAGATCCGCGCCATCGGTGTCCCCAAAGTTGCCAGCGATGATCGTATTCGCACACCTCACCGTGCTTCTAGCTTCCACCCCACCGCCGGACCCGCCGTTCTGCGCAATCACCCAATTTCCACTCAGGGTGCAGTTCACCAAGGTCGTCGTCCCGGCGAGGCTGGAGATCGCTCCGCCGTCGCCGCCGCCGCCGACGGTATTGCCGCTCAGCGTGCAATTCGTCAGGGTCACGGTGCCGCCGTTATTGTGGAGGCCTCCACCCCCGCCCGCACCTCCGGGGGGGCCCTCGGTGCGGTTGCCGCTCAGGGTGCAGTTGGAGAGGCGGAGCGTCCCACCCGTGACCGCCACCCCACCACCCGAGGCCGATTCGAGAGCACCGTTGCTGGTGATCGCGCAGCCGCTCAGGTGCAAGGTGCCACCGCTTTGAAGAATCCCCCCGCCACCGTCGCTCGCAATCGAAACCGCTCCCCCCGTCACCGTCAATCGGCTCAAGTTCACCGTCCCGGCATTCACCTGAAAGATGCGGCTCTGGCCATTTCCGCTGATCGTCACCCCGGCTGTCGGGCCATTGATGGTGACGCTTTGCGTAATGGCCGGAAGCTGGGTGCCACTCAGCGTGATCGTGCGCGCCGTGGCGAAGACCGTGGGGTCGAAGGTGATCGTCGGGCTCGGGCCGCCCGCACCGCTGTTGGCGAAGCCCAGTGCCTCCCGCAGGCTCACCACGCCGTCGTTAGCATTCACCACGTCGCTCGTGGTGGTGACGGTGAGGCTGGGGTTCTCTTGAGCGGAGGCAGGTAAACTCAAAAGCAGGCTCAGCCAAAGCCCAAAGGTGAGGCAGCGAGAGATACCGCACAAGTAGGGTAGGGAGGGATGCGATGGGGAGTGCATAGGCCAGAGATGTGGTTTCTGTTCTTTTCTCACCGGTTCGTGCCGGTTCTTGACGAAGTTTTTTCGATTTTTCTGCCGCAGTCCAAGAAGGGTTACCTCAGCACGCGGCGCGCCCAATCGGCGTAGGGGCCGCCGCCTTTCTGCGGCACGGCGACTGCGGCGGCGCGGGCGGGCTGGAGGCGGACCTCGCCGGGGCGGACCTCTTTCATGTTCGCGAGGGCCTCCAGGAAGTCGGGGAACCAGGGCGGCACGGGGTGGCGCGGCTGCGGGACGGTCCAAAGCTGCCCCTCATTCATGCTGTTGCCGAGAAAGACCGCCGTGCCATCGGGTCTGAGGATGGCGCGCCAAGTTTCCGCATCCATGCCGATGCCGCTCGACATCGCGGCGGGGTAGTGGACGGTGAGCGGCTTGCCCTGAGCCACGTCGTAGAAGCGGAAACCGTCATGATCGCGGGCGAGCAGGGCGCGGCTGTCGGCGGTGAAGCGCACGGTGAGGGCGGTGGTGGCGAGGGGCAGGGGATTGCTGGCGGGCTGACCGCTGGGGACATGCCAAAGCCGGGCGGTGCCGTCCCGGCAGGCGGTGGCGAGGCGCTGGCCATCCGGGCTGATGTCCAGGTGGGCAAGCCAGGCCAGGTGCGGCATGGGCGCGCCGACAGGTTGGCCGGTGGTGGCGTCCCAGAAGCGGGCGGTTTGGTCGTAGGAGGCGGTGGCGATGAGGCGGGCGTCCGGGCTCCAGTCGGCGGCGATGATGGTGAAGGTGTGGCCTTGCAGGGTGGCTAGCTTTTTCCCGGAGGCGAGGTCCCAGACGTGGGCGAGGCGGTCGGTGGAGGCGGAGAGGAAGCGCCCGCTGCCATCGGGAGCGAAGCGCACGACCTTGATCTCGCCGGGATGCGGCAGGGCGCTGACTTGGCGTCCGGTGGCGGTGTCGTAGAGGCGCAGGTGGCCGTCGTTGTGCCCGGCGACGATGCGGCTGCCGTCGGGGGAAATGGCGGCGGGGCGGATTTTTCCTGGCTGCTGACCTGGGGGCCAGAGCTCGGCACCGGTTTTGAGGTCCCAGCCGTGCAACCAGCCGTTGTCCGTGAGGGCGTAGTAGCGCTGCTGGTCTGGGGAAAACAGGTGCGCATAGACGTATCCCCGGGTGGGCTGGTCCAGCACGGTGCGGCCGGTGGCGATCTCATAGAGGTGGGTGCGGGGCTCCGGGCTGAGCCCGAGGCAGCCGAGGCGACCATCTGGGCTGAGGCAGGTCACGACCAAGTCACGGCAGCCTGGCAGCACCTGCCGCTGCGGGGGGCGCGTGGTCGAGCTCTTCCAGGTGGTGAGGGCTGGCTGGCCGCTGCGCAGGGACTTGGGCAAGATGAGCATCCGCGAGCCATCGCGGCTGAGGCTGACGGCAGCGCCATCCTGCGCATCGTGCCAGACGGATTCCATGACTCTGCGCCCGGTGGTGAAGTCCCACAACTGGGCCAGCCCGTCATTGCCAAAGGAAGCGAAGCGGCGCCCATCGGCAGAGACCGCGTGCAAGACGGGGTTGAAAAAGTGGTGCAGCGGCGGTGCGACCTGGAGGCCGGACGCCGGATCGAAGAGGAGGAGGTCATTGCCCGTGCCTGCGGCGACGAGGCGGGTGCCGGGCGGGTTCAAGCGGACGGCTTTCCAAAAGGCGACGCCGCTGTCGAGCGACGGCAGTTCGCGAGTTCCCGCCACGTCCCACGTTCGCAGGGTGTGATCACCCTCCTGGAGGGCAAAACGCGTGCCGTTTCCCGCAAGGTGGCCACTGCGGAAGCGCTCGCGTGCGGTGACGGTGGAGAGGGGCGGTAGGCTGGCGTTTGGCCCGGTGGTCGCCAGCACCACGCCCTGGCGAGCGCTCCAGAGCAGCAGGCGCGCGCCGTTGAGCGAAAGGACCGCGCCGAGCAGCGGCTCTTCGGCGAGAGCGAAGCGCGCGGGGTGGGTGGGGGGCGAGTCGAGCTTCCAGATCAGGACGGCTTTTTCCCTGCGGGCCAGCAGGTGGGTGCCATCGCCGCTGAAGTGGAGGTCCTTTGCCGCAGCGAGGTCAGGGGCAGGCAGGTCCTGCGCGGGCGCGTCGGGTTTTTCAAACACTCGCACCCGCCCGTCTGCCAGCGCCACGGCGAGGGCAGGACGCGCGGTGCCGACGGCGAGCGCCACGGGCCGCGCGCCAAGCTCCACGGGCGGGCGGGCCGTTCCGGTGGCCGTGTCCCAGACGCGCAGGGTGCCGTCCTCCGCCCCGGCGGCGAACCAAGTGCCCTCGGCGGAAAGCTGGGGGGGCGTGCTGAGGGGGGTGTCAGGGATGACCGGCGGTCCGGCCAAAAGGGGGAGGGACTGCTGCTCCACGATGGACATGGCGAGCATGGCTGCCCGCCAGTTCGTGGGGTCCGCGCGCAGTTTGCCGGCGAGGCGGGCGAGCGCGGGCGGGGTTTCATTGCCCTCCGCCTGGCGCACGATCTCTAGCCAGCGCTGGTGCTCGAGCGCTTTCTCCGCGCGCAACCACTGCCAGGTGATGCCGCTGAAGCCGCCGAGAAAGGCCAGGAGCAGGGCGGTGAGCAGCGCGGCGGTTTTGGGGCTTCGCTTGGCCCAGCGCCAGAGCAGTTCGGGGGCGTTGACGGGCCGGGCCAGGATGGGCTCACCACGGGCGTAGCGCTCTAGGTCTTCGGCCAAGTCCAGGGCAGTGTGGTAGCGGCGGGCGGGTTGTTTTTCCAGGCACTTCAGGCAAATCGTTTCCAGGTCCAGTGGCACGCCGGGCAGACGCGGCGGCGGCTGCTCGATGACTTTTTTCACCGTGGCAAACGGGGTGTCTGCGAGGAAGGGCGGCCTGCCGGAGAGCATCTCGTAAAGCACCGCGCCGAGGCCATGGACGTCGGTGGCGGTGGTCTCGTCCGCACGGCGGCCCTCCGCCTGCTCGGGGGCCATGTAGCTGGGGCTGCCGAGGATCTGGCGGGTGAGGGTGACGGCGCTGTCCGCCTCCCGCATCAGGCGGGCGAGGCCGAAGTCGGTGAGCTGCGGCTCATCCTGCGGATCCACGAGGATGTTGGAGGGCTTCAGGTCCCGGTGCAGCACGCCGCGCTCGTGGGCGTAGTCCAGCGCGCGGGCGATGCGCGCCATCATGGTGGCGATGGCGCGGGCGCGGCCCACGGGCGGCAGAGCGCGCGCCCAGTCGGCCACGTTGCGGCCACCGGGGACGAAGCGCAGGGTGAAGAAGTGGCGGAGGTCGTGTTCTCCGACTTCAAACACGGGCACGATGTGCGGATGCTCCAGGCGGGCGGCGGCGCTGGCCTCGGTGCGGAAGCGCTGCACGGCCTCCGGCGTGGCCAGCTCTCCGGCGGCCAGCATTTTCAGCGCCACCTCGCGCCCCAGCGCTGCGTGGCGGGCGCGGAAGACCACGCCCATGCCGCCGCGCGCCACCTCCTCCAGGAGTTCGTAATCGCCAAAGAGGCGCGTCTGCCCGGCATTCAGCAGAACATCCTCATCTGTTCCCCAATTTGCCTCCAGCCCCAGGCCTGAGGCAAAGCCCAGCAGGCAGCGCGGGCACTGCCCGAGGGGGGCGTCCGGCGGCATGGCCGCACCGCACACGGCGCAAAGGCTGGGTGAGGGTGGAGCTGGGCGTTCGGCGGTCATGAGGAGGTCTGGCTTTGAGTTATCACCCGCTGGGGAGGTTTCATGACGGACTCTTTTTAACCCGCCGCCACCACGCGAATCAGATGGGCGATTTCCTCCTCCACCTCCGCCGGGGAACTCACGGTGTCGGCGATCTCTTCCCGCATCAGCTCGCCGTAGCGCCGGCGCATGCGGAAGACGGCGGTGCCGACGGCAGCGGGGGTCATGCCAAGGCGCGCGGCCAGCGCTTCGTGTCCGGGGCGGGGGGCAGCGGAGGTGAGCAGGGGGCTCAACTGGGCGAACAGGGCCTGCCGACCTGCCGAGGTGTATTCCGACTCTAGCCGACGAAACACGCGCTCGAGGAGGGCAAAGGCCCAGGCGCGCTCAAACAAGATCTCTGGCGTGGTGGCCTCGGCGGGCTCGGTGGCGAAGCGCTGCTCAGCAGCCATTTCTTCGATCGAGATGACCGCCCCACCCCCACGTTTGGCCGCGGTTCGATAGCGCCGCTCATTGGCCAAAAAATGCTGCAAAGAGCCGAGGAGGAAGGTGCGAAAGCGCCCGCGCTCTGCCCGTGCCCGCTGGAGGGTGCCCGCTGCGATCATGTGGTGAAAGAACCCCTGGGTGGTATCCTGGGCATCATGCCGATCCAGTCCCTGGCGGCGGCAGTAGGCATAGAGGGGATACCAGTAGTCCTGACAGAGGGAGGCCAGTGCCTCCTGCGCGCCTGCCTCGGAGGCCTCTCCTGCGATGGACACCAAGCTCCAACGCGTGGTGAGAAAGAGGGCAGCACAGCGTCCTGCAAAGGCAGCAGGCTCAGAGCGGTCAGACATACGCAGAAAAGTTGCGCTAAGTCAGCCAGGAGGCAAGCGCCAAGGCCTGTCGTGACGGGTGTCCGCCCGATTGGCTCAGCCAGCGCTCCTTCTTTGGGACAGTCAATCGCCCGGGATGCTAGCCCCCCTTTCCTGTAGGGACGCGCAGCGGCTGGGTCTCGCGGCTTTTGGCAAATTCCTCGGGCATGAGCAGCTCAATGTCAGCGCCGAGGCTCACGGGACTCAGGAAGTGGTTTTCGGTGCGTTCGGCAGTCTCTGCCAGCCAGGCATAGGCCCGGTGGTAGAGCTGGAGGTAGCGATCGACAAAAGGCGCGACGACCTCGGACGAGGTGGCAGCCATTTCTGCGGCCATGGCACGCATGTCCACGGCAGCACCAGGGTTCATGGAGATGCTGACGGGCTCTGGCAATTTGCCCTGGAGCAAATGATCGCCTAGGGGGATGGGGCGCTTGTTTGGTGTGAAGGGATAAACGGCACCATCCAGCGTGCCCAGGATCTGGCGCACGAGGTTCGTCATCTTCGGCACGACGGACTGTAAGGCAGTGAAGAGCTGGCCGTTGTCGTTGATGTTCGCGAAGCGTGCACCCAGCGTCTGAAAAGCAAAAAAGACCGTGAGCAACTCACGAAAGCTCGGCAAGGCACCGGCCATGCTTTCGTAAAGAGCACACCACTGCGCCATGTCGCGGCGGCGGTCGGTCAGGGTCTCGTCGAGCTCATGCGGCTCGCTCCACCAGAGCAGGCCGAGCGCGGCAGCAAATCGGCTTTCCATGCGCACCTCCAGCGCTTGGATCGGTGATTCGAGCTGCTCCATGACCAGTCGCTGCCGAGCGGCCTCGGTTCTGAGAGACTGGGGGCTGGTGTCCTCGGTGCCGAACTGAATGCGGGAGACGGAAAAGCCTGCCAAGCTCAGCGTAGCAGCGGCCTCCAGGTCACGCCGACGCTGCCAGGCCATGTTCCATTCCTTGAGCGCAAGCTTCAGGCGGCTGCCCCATTCCCGCATCTCTTCACGAACGCGCAGGATTTCATCCTGGAGCTGGATTTTCCCCGGCGACATGGCGTGGCTGCCCCCCAGGCCGCACATGGCACGCTCGGGATGCGCCAGACCGCTGAAGTAGCGGCGGATGACGACCAGGGACTCATCCTGCTGGCGGTTCTGGTGGATGACCTCCTCCTCCGCGATGAGTCGATGCTCGTGCAGGCTCAGGCCCAGCTCGTGCTGGTAGTAGAAAAAGGTGACCTGCCGGGACAGATCGACAAAGCTGAGGAACTGCGAGGCCGCAGGCGCATCTCGTGGCAGGTGGGCGATGATGGGCTCCCCCTTTGGCAGGATGGACTGGGCAGGTCCCGGCGCTGCGTTCAGCTCCCGTGCGGCGCGGGCCACGTGCCGGGCCAGCAGCAGAGAGAGGTTCTCCGGCAGGCGCTGCTGGGCCATGCCGCGCTGGATTTCTTTGCGGCTTTCCTCCCAGGCCTGATCTAGCAGAGACATTTTCAGGTGCAGGGCCCGCCAAGCCTCCGTGCCGATGAGGTTCCGTGCGGCGGCCTCTGCGCCCGACCGCAGCCGCAGAAGGGCGGTGGCGGAGATGAGTCGCGCGAGGAGGAAAAGCACCGCGAAGGGCACCTTGGCGACGCCCATCCACGTCCAGGTGATGAGGCGGATGACCTTCTTCAGCGAGGTCTCTTGATCCCGCGGCTGCCGCAGGTCCAGCTCCCAGGCATCACGTTCATGCAGAGCTCGATAGAACCAGTTGTTTAGCTCCCGCAAGAGATGGCTGAAGGTGGTGCCAATGCCACCCGCATTCATCGCCAATTCCCGAACCAAAAGCGCAGCGAGCTCTCGCGCGCTGGTGACGGACACGACCGGCAGGCCGATGTGCATCACCATCTGCCCAGCACTGACGCCTGTGACTCCGTCTTTCACCGTCGTGCGGATGCCCGCCGTGGTGTCTAGCCAGATTTCCTCCACCGGGTCCAGGTTCAAGTGCCAGCAGAGTTCATCCACCAGTTCAAACACGCTGGGCTGACTGGCGGGCGTGATTTGCAAAGCCACCCGCGTGGAGCGCGGATTCGGCAGAAGGGGCCGCAGCATAAAGAGCCAGGTGACCAGCCCTGCCGAAAGACTGGCAAGCGGCAGCGCGCTGCGCCAGCTCAGCGACGATGCATTGGCCAGAGATGTTACCCAGGCATAGGCCTCCATGCCGATCCAAAGCGCCAGCGCGCCCAGCACCGCCACGTAGAGCAGCGGCAGCAGCAGCGAGACACTGCTGGTGACGAGCAGCAGCAAAAAATGAACCGGCCCGCGCCACGGGAGGAGGCGCACTCGCTTGCGCAGAGGTGCGGAGGCTGGGTTCGGGGGAGACATGAAGGATGACTTTTGCAAAATTACTGTTTATAATTATAATTACAATAATTTACATGACCCGCTTTCTCCTTTCCCGCCCAGTCCTCTGGTTTGCCGTCCAGGGGTGAGTGCCCGCCGCTTGCTCCTGGGCTTTTCTCACCCAAACGCAGCCCTACTATTGTCACCAAGCCAGGGGTTGAACATCCTGGTGAGGAGGCGACACTCCGAAACGTAGATTCCTTCCATGCCACTCCCCTCGGTTCAGTCTTCTCAGCCCACGAGCCGCAGCCCCTTTGTCTGGCTGCGGAACAAGTTCTTTGCTGGGCTGGCAGTGGCGCTCCCTCTACTGATCACCTTTTGGGTGATGAGCTATGGCTATGCTCTGCTGCACGGCTGGAGCGAGCCTGCGATTGAGTTTTTGGCCCTGAAAATCAACGAGATCGAGGGACGAACGGTGCTCGATCCTGCGGGCGAAAGCTTTCGCCAAGTGGTGAACCTGACCGGCTTCCTGATCCCCGTCGTCGCTTTTGTCATCCTCGGCATCATGGCCACGCATGTCATCGGCGTGCGCATCGTTGGCACGATCGATAAACTCTTCCTGCGAGTGCCGGTCGCCTCCTTCATTTATCGAATGATGAAGCAGGTCATCGACGGCTTCAAAGGCTTGGGTGGACGGCAAAACTTCAAGCGTGTGGTGTATGTCGATTACCCTGCGGCCGAGATGAAGATGCTCGGCTTTGTCACCGGTCAATACCTTGACCCTCAACAGAACAAAGTGCTAGCGGCAGTCTTTGTGCCCGGTGCCCTGAGCCCCATGACTGGACTGCTGCTGGTGGTGCCGGTGGAGCAACTGACCGATGCCCCGCTGACGGTGGAAGATGCGATGAAGCTGATCTTCTCCGGCGGACTTGTGGTGCCCAGCAGTCTCACTGCACCAGCCGCGAAACCCGACATCCACGCTCAACTGCCAGCGCCGACAGCTCCGACCCCAGAGGAAAAAGACACGCCGCCTGAGCCTGCTCTGCCGCCTGGGCTCCCCCGCGCGGAGGACTTTGACTTTGGCGACCCCGACATTCTCTCGGGCAGCGAGCGGGAGGGCACGCAGCTGATCGCCACGCGCACCTCGACTAGCCGTCGCCTGCTCGGTGCCCTGAGGCGGCGAAAGGGTGCCTCAGGGCAGGCCACGGCAGATTGAGATCCGCATCACCTCGTCACGATGTCGTAAACGAGGAGCTTTTTCGCCAAAGGACGCAGCACCGTGGTCACTGACTGCGTGTGCACAGGGTGCTTTTCATAGACGGAAAGATCTGCCGCATTCGCGAAACGCATCACCAGACCGACATCGAAACTATCGTCCACCACCGAGCGCTCGCTGGCCAGCGGGGTGCCCACGCTGAGGTGCTGGATTTCCCGGATCTCCGCCTGAAATTTTTTCGCCTCGAGGATGACCTGGTCGCGAGCGGCCGGATCACCGGGCTTTTTCAACCAGATCAGCACCACGTGCTCCACCTTGGATGGGGATGTGATCTCATGGCCCATGGGACAGGTCGAGCAGGAGGAGAGCAAAGAGGCAGCGCTCAAGGCAAAGGCGAGGAGGGGAATTTTCATGAAGTGGATGGGTGGCAGGAAACGCGCGTTTTTTAAAAATCTGGCAGGCTCCTGTCAAACGCCATGACAGCGCTGGACTGCTGGCAACATCCACGCGGCTCAGCGCGTTGGACTCCTTCTGACATCATGCATCCCTTTGAGCACCAGATCCTGCAAACGCGCCGTGAGTTCCTGACCACGAGCGCCAATGGACTCGGCATGATAGGACTCGGCGCGCTGCTGGCGCAGGAAGGCATCCTGACCGCCGAGACGGCTGCTGATCCGCTGGCCGTGCGGCAGCCCCACTTTCCGGCTCGGGCGAAGAACTGCATCTTCATCTTCATGGAAGGTGGCCCGAGTCAGATGGACCTCTTTGACCCGAAGCCGAAGCTCAATGAACTGCATGGTCAGGCCCTGCCCGAAAGCATGACCCAGAAGGTGCGCTTTGCCTTCATCCGCAAAGAGACGGCCCGCCTCATGGGCAGCAAGCGCGCCTTTCGCCGACATGGGCAGAGCGGCATGGAGTTCAGCGATCTGCTGCCTCACATGGCCAAGCATGCGGACGATTGGCTCATGATCCGCAGCCTGCACACGGACCAGTTCAATCACCACCCTGGGCAGCTCGTCTTGCACTGCGGGCGTGCGCAGTTTGGCCTACCCACCGTCGGTTCTTGGCTAAATTACGGACTGGGCAGTGAATCGCGAAACCTGCCGGGTTATGTCGTGCTGACCGCCGGGCGCGGCACCAGCGGTGGTGCCTCGCTCTGGCAGAGTGGTTTTCTGCCCTCCTCTTACGCTGGGGTGCTCTTTCGGAACCAAGGCGAACCTGTGTTGAATCTGAAAAACCCACCCGGCATCCCCATGCATCTCCAGCGCCGGGGCCTGGATACACTCATGGAGCTGAATCAAAGCCGCTACGATCAGTTCCGCGATCCTGAAATCACCAGCCGCATCGCCGCCTATGAGCTGGCCTTTCGCATGCAAGCCGCCGCGCCCGAGCTGATCGATCTAAAGGATGAATCCGCCCGCACGCTGGAGATGTACGGTGTGAACCGAGAGGACCCACCCATCAAAGCCACGCGCGGCGGCGGCCCTGGGCAATACAGAGCCTTTGCCACCAACTGCCTGTTGGCCCGTCGTCTGGTCGAGCGCGGTGTGCGCTTCGTCAGCATCATGCATGCTAGCTGGGACCATCACTCGAACCTAGACAACGAACTCACCTACAACGCTGGCATGGCCGATCAACCCATCGCCGCCCTGCTTAGCGATCTCAAGCAACGCGGCCTGCTGGACAGCACCCTGGTCGTCTTTGGCAGTGAATTTGGCCGCACGCCGCTCGGAGAAAACCGTGGAGGTGATCCGAACAGCACGGGACGCGATCACCACCCCTTTGCCTTCACCATGCTCGCCGCGGGCGGTGGCCTCAAAGGCGGCCTAACTTATGGTGAAACAGATGAAATCGGCTGGGGCATCACTCGCGATCCCGTGGATCTTCACGATTTCCATGCGACGATGCTGCACCAGTTCGGCTTTGACCACCTGAAGCTGACCCATCGCTTCAATGGCCGCGACTTCCGCCTCACCGATGTTGCCGGAAGAGTCATCCGCGACTGGATTGCCTGAGCAAACCGGCCTATCGCCCTCCATGGCTCTCAAGGCAATCATCCACAAAGCAACGGTCAATGTCTCCGACCTCGACCGCAATCTCTACCGCGACCACACGCTGACCTTAGCCAGACATCCTTCCGAAACGGAAGAACGCATGCTGCTGCGCCTCATCGCCTACGTGCTCAACACACCCGCCAACCACGATCACGGCACGCTCGAATTCGCCAAAGACATGTGGGAGCCGGACGAACCAGCCCTTTGGCAAAGAGACCTGACGGGGCTGCATGTTCACGAGATCGAACTCGGTCAGCCCGAGGAAAAGCGCCTAGTCCGCGCCTGTGGCCGGGCGAAAAAGGTCACCGTTTACACCTACAGCAACACCTCGGCGACTTGGTGGAACTCTGTCTCGGCCAAACTCGCCCGCGTTCGCAACCTCACTGTCTGGCAACTCCCCGCCGATCAAGTCCAAGCCCTCAGCCCCCTGGCTGACAAAACCATGGACCTGCAACTCACTCTTCAGGAAGGCAGTTGGTGGCTCACTTCGGGAGATCAATCCGTGGAGCTAACCCCCACGTGTTTGTTTGGAGAACCTTCGGGGCGTTGACCGGGCAGTGATGTTTTGATGAATCATCGACTTACTTCCCCACGTTTGGGCAGACTCATGCGCTGTCATTCTGTTTACCTTTTTCTCTGTCTATGGGCTTCGTGGTTGGGGCACACACCTGCGGTGGAAGTGTCAGGCAAGCGACCAAACCTGCTCTTCATTTTGGTCGATGATCAATCGCCCCTTGACCTGAAGACGTATAACCCTCAGTCCACTCTTCAGACGCCTCATCTAGACAAATTGGCGGCACAGGGAGTGGTCTTTGATGGCGCTTATCACATGGGGTCCTTCAGCGGCGCGGTTTGCATGCCGTCCCGACACATGATCATGAGTGGAAGAACCGTCTGGCACCTGCCCCCAGCACC
Source organism: Verrucomicrobiaceae bacterium (assembly GCA_027484445.1). Classification (GTDB taxonomy): domain Bacteria; phylum Verrucomicrobiota; class Verrucomicrobiia; order Verrucomicrobiales; family Verrucomicrobiaceae; genus Prosthecobacter. Next base: position 97,183 of record JAIXSY010000051.1, on the reverse strand, counting down.
CTGGGGAGCACGCACGAGCCCGCCGAAGCTGGAGCAGCAAACGATACCCGCTGTGTTCAATCGGGCGGGTTATGCCACGATGCGCACCTGCAAGATGGGCAACAGCTACGAAGCCGCGAACAAGCTGTTCACCGTGCGCCGAGATGCGACCAAGCGCGGGCCTACGGCGGAGACGGGCAGCGCTTGGCACGCGGAGCAGGTGTTGAATTATCTGGATGAGCGCGAGTCCACGCGAGATGAGCGGCCTTTTTTGATCTACTTCGGTCTTTCGCACCCTCATGACGAGCGGGACGGCACCCCCGAACTGTTGGCAAAGTATGGCGCAACCAATCATACCGATGAGGCGAGCCCTCCTTCGCAGCATTCTTTGCAGCCACCGCTGCCGAAAAACTATCTGGAGCGCCACCCCTTTGAAAACACCGACCTGAACGTGCGTGATGAGGTCGCTGTCAGTGGTGTTTGGAAAAGGCGTGATGAAGCTACTGTCCGCAATGAGATCGGCCGGCAGTATGCTTGCAGCGAAAACATCGACATCCAGATCGGCCGCGTGCTGGAGCGTCTGGAAAAACTGGGCGAGCTAGCGAACACCTACATCTTTTACACTTCCGACCATGGCATCGCCATCGGCAGACATGGTCTGATGGGCAAACAAAATTTGTATCAACACACGTGGCGCGTTCCTTTCATCGTCAAAGGGCCTGGCATCCCCGCAGGGCGTCGAGTGGAAGGAAACATCTACCTTCTCGATGTGCTGGCGACCCTTTGTGATTTAACTGGCGTGACGCCCCCTGAGACCAACGAAGGCCTGAGCTTCAAGCCTGTGCTGATGGGTGAACGCGAACGTCTGCGCGAGGTGCTCTACGGAGTCTATGCCGGTGGGGCCAAGCCAGGCATGAGAGCCGTGAAGCGTGGAGACTGGAAGCTCATCCAGTATGAATCTGCCGATGGCAAAGCCAAGCATGTGCAGCTTTTCAACCTCACTGAAAATCCAGATGAACTCCTGCCTGAGCACGGTCGTCCGAATCTCGCGAATGAGCCGCGATATGCCGAAAAGTTGGCAGAGATGAAAGCCCTGTTGCTGGAAGAAATGCGACGCCACGAAGACCCTTGGCGCTTCTCGGATCAGCCGAGCGATGATCTCCCCGATCCACCTCGACCCGCGAAGACAAAAGCGCCCAAGAAGGGCTGATTTCATCTCCTTGCCTTCATCATCGACGACCTCATGCGCTCCATTTTCTACTGCGGCCATCTGCTGCTGTTGCTGACGTTTTTGTCCTACCCTTCGCTCTCTGCTGCGAGTCCGCCCAATCTCATCTGGATCATGGCCGATGACCTGGGGTGGGGAGATCTCGGCTGCTACGGCCAGAAGATCATCCAAACGCCTCATCTCGATCGCATGGCGGCGGAGGGCATGCGCTTCACGCACTTTTATGCAGGTGCCACCGTTTGCGCACCGTCTCGCAGCGTGCTGATGACGGGCCTGCATCATGGCCACACCCGCGTGCGTGGCAATGCGGGCAAAACTAACCCGGCGGCACAAGCGCTAAAGGAGGGTGATGTCACCGTGGCATCTGTGCTGAAAAAAGCAGGCTACCAAACTGCACTGATCGGCAAATGGGGCTTGGGCGATGTTGGTGAGGCAGAAAGCGGACTGCCTCGAAAGCAGGGTTTTGATTTTTTCTACGGTTACTTGAACCAGCACCATGCCCACAATCACTTCCCGGATTTTTTGTGGAGAAATGAAACCCGTGAGGCGATCTCGAATACGATCGTTCCTATCGGCGAAGATGGCGCGGGTTATGCCAAGGAAGCGGTCCATTTCGCTGACGATCTCTTCACCGATGAAGCGCTGAAATGGGTTGGTGAAAACCGAGCACGTCCCTTCTTCCTCTACTGGAGCATGGTCATCCCTCATGCGAACAACGAGCGCGCTCGTGAGCTAGGCGATGGTGCCCACGTGCCCGACTACGGCCCTTACGCTGATCAAGATTGGCCCCCACAGGACAAAGGACAGGCTGCCATGATCACCCGCATGGACAGCTACGTGGGTCGCCTGATGCAGCACTTGAAGTCGTTGGGTCTCGCACAAAACACACTTGTCATTTTCACCAGTGACAATGGCCCCCATGATGAGAGTCGGCATAACCTGGAGCGCTTTGATCCCAACGGTCCATTCACCGGCATCAAACGCAGCCTAACGGATGGTGGCATTCGCGTGCCCTTCATCGCTTGGTGGCCAGGACACATTCAGCCGGGCGTTTCAGATCATGTCGGCTACTTTCCGGACTTCATGCCTACTGCGGCTGAGCTGGCAGGGGCAGTTTGTCCCGAAAAAACCGATGGCCTCAGCCTTGTTCCTGCATTGACGGGCCAGCCGCAGCAGCAGAAGAAACATGAGTTTCTTTACTGGGAATTTCATGAGGGCGGCTTCAAGCAAGCCGCGCTGCATCAAGGTCGATGGAAAGGCATCCGTCAGGGGGGGGCCGATGCTCCTGTGCAGCTCTTTGATCAGCAGCATGATGTCGCCGAACAAAAGAATGTTGCCGAACAATACCCTGAGATGGCTAACCGCATCAGCGACTATCTGAACACGGCACGCACTCCCCTACCGGAATGGGAACCTCAGTGGAAAAGCCCATCTCGAAAAATGAAACCCCTGAAGGGCACCTCAAAATAGCGGGTGTTCTTTAGCGTGGGCGGTTCATCGTCTGCTGCATGGAGGTGATCTCCTGATGCAGGGCGATGATCTCACGCTGAAGGTCAGCTGCATGTTCGGGATCGATACCAGGCTGCTTGAGCTGGGTTTGCACGCGCTGCTTGATCATTTGCAGCCGGGTCAGGTCCAAGGCACGCAGGGCGTGTTCCGCCGCCGGGATGCCACCGGTGGCGCGGGCCTCATGCATGAGCTGGTTCAAGGCGGCTTCTTCCTCGGGCGGTAGGGTGGTGAGATAGACGTTGACCGCGACGGCATCAAAGGGATCGAAGCTGCCGCGCCAGACCTGGGACAGCAGTTCGGTGCCGGGCACGTCGTGCAGGATGTCTTGATTGTCCTGCTGCCTCAGCCAATGCAGAACCTCGGCATCGGCTAAGGCAAGACGGGTGAGCAGTAGGGCATTGCGATCTTGGCTGGCGATGAGCTGGCGCGCGGTGGCCTCTGGGCGCTGTGCTTCTGGTGGGGCGTTGTCTTTGCTGCTGGCGGCTGGTTTTTTTGCAGCTTTGGCGACGAGCTGACGCAAGGTTTCTTCCGCGATGCCGAGCCGCACGGCCACCCGCTGCATGGCGGTTTCCCGAGCGACGGCACTTTCCAGGAGGGTGATGCTTTCCGCCATGACGCTGGCGAAGCGAACACGCTCGCGCATTTCGGTCATGTCCCGACGAGACGTGGAGGCCTCGATTTGAAAGTCGAGGTATTCCTGAGCTCGCTGGAGTAAGGTGCGAAAGGCATCAGGGCCTTGCTTTCGAATGAGTGAATCGGGATCTTCACCGGCGGGCAAGGTGGCGACCTTCACCATGAGGCCGGTCGGTGCCAGGATGCGGAAGGCTTTGCCTGCTGCCTCGTAGCCTGCGTTGTCAGAATCGTAGCAGAGCACGACTTCATCCGCTAGGCGCTTGATGGCCTTGGCATGAAACTCGGTGAAGGCGGTGCCCTGTCCGGCGACAGCGTTGGGAAACCCGGCCTCGTGCAGCATGAGGGTGTCGATCTGGCCTTCACAGACGATGGCCTGACCTACTTTGGAGATGTGGCGCTTGGCGCGATCAAAGCCAAAGAGCACTCGGCTTTTGCTGAAAATGGCGGTCTCGGGTGAGTTGAGATACTTCGCCATCTTGGCATCGGCCTGCAGCAGCCGACCGCTGAAGGCGATGACATCGCCATGATCGTTGCGGATGGGGAACATGAGACGATCTCGGAAGCCGGGATAGACGCCACTTTCGTTCTGTTTCAGGATGCCACTGTCGAGCAGGGCCTGGGAGCTGAACTGGTGCTGCTGCGCCCATTGCCGCAGGATCTGCCCGCTGCCAGGGGCATAACCGAGCAGCCAGTTTTTGGCGATGCTGGAGCTGATGCCACGGCTTTTCAGATAATCGCGCGCCCCAGCGGCGAGGGGGCTTTTCATGAGGAGCTGATGATACCAGTCTGCGATTTCCTGGTGAATGCGCAGCAGCAGGGCGCGGTGCTTGGCCTCCTTTTCGGCATTGGCATCCCAGACCTCCTCTTGGATGCGGATGCCCGCGGAGTCCGCGAGACGCTTCACGGCCTCCATGAAGGTGAGGCCTTCGTGGTTCATGAGGAAGCGAAAGGCATTGCCGCTGGCTTGGCAGCCAAAGCAGTAATAAGAATTCGTCGAAGGACGGACGTTGAAGGACGGTGATTTTTCGTTGTGAAAAGGGCAGAGGCCGACCCAGTTCGTGCCCGCCCGCCGCAGCTTCACCGAGCGCCCGATGAGATCCACGATGTCCGTGGCAGCGAGCACTTGCTGGAGGGTTTCTTCGGGGACGCGAGGCATGAGCGGGGGGATGCAGAGAGGCGCGGAAGCGCGCAAACTCAAGTGCCCAATGCCTTGCAGCGATCCATGGCCCCGCGCCTCACGGTGCGGGGATCTCGTTCAGCGTGTAGTAGCCGACGGGATGCAGCAGAGGATGCTTTTCCCCAGCACTGCGGATGCCATCCAGATGCAGCTCATGGATGTGGCCCTGCGTGAGCGGTGCGATTTTCAGCCTGACGGTTTTGCCATCTGCTGAAACTGTGGCGCTAGCCAGGGTCGGCAGGACTTCATCGATCTCATCGCCACCGTATTGCTCACGATACGCGTAGGTGAAGGCACGCATGGAGTAGCTCTTCACATCCGCCGCTGTGGCAGCATCCACTGGCTGGGTGAAGGTGAGCTCAAAGCCATCGGGCTTGGCGCGCATTTCATGCACCTCAAAGGGTGTCTTGCCGGTCCATTCGCATTTTTCAAAGCAGAAGGGTTTCCCCCCACGCGCGCCCCAGCCCCGATCACTGCCACCGACAAAGATGCGACCCTGCGCATCCATGCGTCCCCCGATCAGGCCAGAGGCAAAGCCCGAGCGAAAGGGAAAGACGACCCCTTGCTTGATGCCCTTGACGGTTTCCAAAAAGACCCGGCTGAGATTGCTGTGGCTCTGATCGGCGATGAAGAGCTGCTTGGCAAAGGGGCCGAACTTTCCATCGCTGGTGTCGCAGATGATCGCGGAGGCAGAGTTGCCGATTTTGCCATGAACGAGATAAACCGCAGGTGGTAGCAGCTCCTTGATGCGCTTCCGCTCCAGCACCATGCGGTCAGGATCACCACCGGGGCGGTTTTGTTGACGGCTGCGGTGGCCTTGGAAAGCCTCAGGGATGGGATCAAGCGGGCGGGGGCCCATGTTGGGGGCGAGGTCATACCAAATGTTACCCGAAGGATGCCCCTGGAACGAACCAGGCACGAGGTGCTGAAGGGTGCAGGAGCCATGCCACGGTCCCTGATTGTCGCAGTAATAAACCTCGCCGTCGGCATCAAAGCCCATGCCACCTGGACTGCGAATGCCTGAGCAAGTCGGCACCATGCTGCCGTCGGGGCGAATGCGCAGCGCCCAGCCGCGAAACGGCACTTGGCTGGCAAAGGAACCGGTGAGGCAGAGTGTGACCCAGAGATCCCCAGCTTTGTCAAAACGAGAACCGATGGCGTATTCGTGATAGTCCCCAGACACGCCCCAGGCATCGCTGACATTCTCAAAGACATCGGCACGGCCATCACCATCCTCATCCTTCAGTCGAGTGATCTCGTAGCGCGTGGTGGCATAAAGCTGCCCCTCTTTGGCATTCCAGGCGAGCCCCAGCACCTCATGCAGACCACTGGCAAAGCGTTGGTAACGCACCGCATTTGGATCAGCACTGGCAGTGCCACTGACCCACCAGATCTCTCCGCGGCGAGTGCCGAGCGCCATTTGGCCGTCAGGCAAAAGCTCAATGGAGCCCACCTCCAGTGCAGTCTCCTGCGGGGTCTGAAAGGTCGTGATCTTGTAGTAATCCGACTCAACCGGAACTGCGGCGCTCAGCAGCAAACAAGGAAGGAAGGGGAGCAGCAGGCAAAGGCGATTCATGCAGGAAAAAAAGGCACAGTAGAACGCTTCCCAAGGCCGAGTTTAACGCAAAGAAGTGATTAAGAGAGCCGAAATGCCTAACAGGACTGCTTCTTGCAAAGTGTGAGCAAAGGGCTAAGCGAGGAATCGTCTGCCTTTCTGGAAAGGCTGACACCCTCCATGTCCGATTCTAAATCTTCGAAAAGTTGGCACCTAGCGCTTGCATCGCTAGGAGTTGTGTTTGGTGACATTGGCACAAGCCCGCTTTACGCACTGCGTGAATGCCTTGCCCATGCCCATTACGAACACGGGCACCCGGTTGAGATGGTCTATGGCCCCATCTCCCTGATGCTGTGGTCCCTGACGCTGATGGTCGCCATCAAATACCTGAGCATGCTATGCAGCGCCACGGCGCAAGGAGAGGGCGGCATGTTCGCGCTGATGTCCCTGCTTCGTTCGAAAAAAGAAGCACTGACTCAGCGTGGGCAGATCGTGATGATCATGGTGGTGCTGTTTGGGGCTTCGCTGCTGTATGGCGATGGCATGATCACACCTGCCATCTCTGTGCTTTCGGCCGTGGAGGGGCTTGAGCAATTGAACCCTGCCCTGCATTCCTGGGTCATCCCCATCTCCGTCGGCATCCTTCTGGCTCTGTTTTTGGTGCAGAAGCACGGTACGGCCAAGATTGGCGTCGCCTTTGGCCCGATCACCATGGTCTGGTTCTTGGCACTAGGGGCGCTGGGCTTGTATCGGTTCCTTCAGCATCCTGAGGTCATTCAAGCCCTCTCCCCCCACTGGGGACTCAGCTACTTGGCTCATCACGGCTACCATGGCATCGTCATCATGGGCATGGTGCTGCTGGCCGTCACGGGCTGTGAGGCGCTGTATGCGGACATTGGTCACTTTGGCAAAAAACCTCTTCAGCAAGCTTGGTTTTACTTGGTCTGGCCTTGCTTGATCCTGAATTACTTGGGCCAAGGCGCACTGGTCATCAACGACCCCGCCGCAGTGGAGCATCCGTTTTTCAAAATGGTGCCCTCAGCGCTGCTGGTGCCCATGATCATCCTGGCGACCGCCGCGACGATCATCGCCTCACAGGCCATGATCACGGGCGTTTTCTCCCAGACTCAGCAGGCTGTTCAGCTCGGCTATCTGCCGCGCCTGAAGATCATTCATACGAACCCCGAGGTGCGTGGCCAGATCTACATGCCCCAGGTGAACTATTTGCTGATGATCTGCTGCATCGCGCTCGTCGCTGGCTTTCAGACATCGAGCAATCTCGCCTCTGCCTATGGCCTGTCTGTGTCGATGGGGATGCTGCTGACCAGCATGCTGTTTTACTTTGTGGCTCGACGAATCTGGGGCTGGTCTTGGTGGAAGGCTTTTTTCCCGGTGCTGCTTTTTGCTGTGATCGAGCTGGGCTATGTCTCCGGAAGTTTGGTGAAGTTCAAAGACGGTGCCTGGTTCCCGCTGGTCATCGCCACGGGCATCTGGATCGTGATGAAAACCTGGACTGATGGACGATCCGTGCTGTTCCAGGCCATGCAGCGCGGGCGCCTGCCGGTGCAGCATCTGGTGGATGAGATTCAAAAGGAGCGCATCATCCGCGTACCGGGTGCCGCTGTGTTCATGTCAGCCAGTGCAGATGGCTTGCCGCTAGCGCTGCTGCATCATTTGAAGCACAACAAGGCACTGCATCGCCAAGTCATCCTGCTCACCGTCCGTTTCGAAGACACCCCCTACGTCTGCGACACGACCCGACACACGGTGGAGCAGTATTGTGATGAATTTTACCGCGTGGTGCTGCGCTATGGATTCGCCGAATCCCCGCTGGTGTTTGAGGATCTCATCCAGGCGCTGGAAGATCGCACCAAGCTGAAAAAGGCAGGCATCACCTTCTACCAAAGCCGCGAGATCCTGCTCACCAATGGGCCGGGACGCATGGCCCGCTGGCGGAAGAAACTGTTTGTCACCTTGAGTCGCATGTCACGCCCCGCCACGGGTTACTTTGACCTACCTCCGCGTCAGGTCTGCGAACTCGGCATTCAGCTCGAGGTTTGAAGTCTCCGGGATTCTCTTGAAGACAAAGCACTCCTCAGATCGGCGGCATCCAGACCTCCATGGCGAGGCTGGCTGCCCCGAGAGCGCCCGAATCGTCACCGAGTGTGGATGGCACAAAGTGAATGTTCATTCCCGGCATCTGCGGTGGCAGCGTGCCTGCGGTGGAGGAAACCTCCGAGCAGAACCGATGTCCGAGCGCTGTGAGCGGCCCGTGCAGGAACACAATCTGGGGATCGATCAGCAACTGCAGGCTCCGAAGCAGTCGTGCAAAATCCAGCACCACTTCTTTCCAGGCTGTTGAGTCAGGATTCGCTGCCTGAGGCAAGACCGAACGCAGGTCACCCGGCAAGACAGCGGTGGAGGACAGCCCTGCGAGGCGGCGATACACGGCCTGAGCAGAGAGGAAATCTTGAATGGGCAAACTCTCACTCACGTGCGGCCATGTCCAAAGGCCGATCTCTCCCGCCTGCTCATGAGAACCGCGCACCAATTCCCCCCGCTGAACGATGCCGAGCCCAAGACCACTGCGCGGGCCGAGGACGATGTAATCGTCCAGGCCGCTCCCCTGGCCGAACCAGCGTTCTGCCAAGGCGATGACACGCAGGTTGTTTTCGAGCGATACACTCACGCCTAACCTCTTTTTCAAAAGGTCTCCCAGCGGAATGTCACGCCAGTTTTTCAGATGGGTGAAATAACGAGCCAGGCCCTGAGAACGATCGACCAAACCTGGCACGCCAACGCCCACGCCAAGCAGGGGTTCCGGTGTCGTGGATTTCAGCATTTCCACGGCCTCGAACAGACACTGCACGACTTGAGCCGCATCTGCCTCTTCCGGCAGATCCACTTTTTCCGTGGCTACCAAAGCGCCCGAGAAGTCCACCCGCACGGCCTGGATGCGCTGGGCATTGAACTCGAGGCCCGCATACCATCCAGCTTCCGGTCGCAGCCCGAGTACGCGCTGAGGCCGCCCCACGCTGATTTTTTCCACCCCCAGTTCCGTGACCAGCCCCAGAGCCACCAACTGATCCACATAAAGTCCGAGCGTGGACGCTGATGCCCCGAGAGCCTTGGCCAAAGCCGATCGTGACACGGCACGGCGACTGCGAAGGTGCAAGATAGTGCCCGAGAGCAAAGTGCGGTGATCAGTCAATGTGCGGCGCATAAGATAGCGAAGAGGCAGCCAAGCTTCTCCCTTGCCAGCAGCGCCTTCTTTCTTCCACCGCTTTTTCTTCGCAGAAACCACGCCACTCGTAGCCCTTGGCATGTTTTTCCTGTCCTGCTTTCCACGACGCCTTGTTGAGGGCTCTCTTTTCATAGTCGGCAGCGCCCTCCTGGGTGGCTGCCGGCCAGCCCCTGAGCCGGTGCTTCATCAGTGGCATTTGCTCGATCCAGCGCATCATCAGCACTGGCAGCCAGCAGGTATTCCAGAGGAGGGTGCCTTTGCCATCGAAGATCAGCAGCTCGTACTCAAGCCTGGGCTACCGATGAGCGGCTGCAAGTTCACCGAATGGTCCACGCTAGGTCTGCCGGGCACAGAGTATTCCATTCAGTATGAGGCCATGAGGGCTGAAGGCGATGACATCTTCGGCATGTGCACCTTTCCCGTATCCAGCCATCAAGCCCACGCCACTTTTGTCATAGGAGGTTGGGGTGGAACACTGACCGGCATCTCCAGCATCGACTTCAAGGACGCGAGCGAGAACTCCACCCGAGCCGAGCAGCGCTTCGAAAATGGGGTCTGGCATCGGGTGCGGATCGAAGTCCGCGCTCAGGACCTGCGCGCCTGGGTGAATGACAAGCCGGTGGTGAATGTGAGCATTTTGGGGCGAAAGGTCAGCCTGCGCCCTGGCTTCATCGACCACTGCCTGCCCTTCGGCTTTGCCACCTGGAACACGACCGGAAAAATCCGGCAAGTTCACATCCGTCAACTCAGCGCGGGAAAATCCTAATGCTCCTCGTTTGCGACCGACTCCCCGCTTTGGGAGCCTGATGAGCGCAAAAATATGTTCTTTTGAACTAAATTCTAACTCTTCTAGTTCTTACAATCGAGATTTTTTCAAGAACCTCCCTCAGGCCAGGAATTTTGATTGAAAGCGCCCCCCGCTAAACGCTAAATTTTATAATACAGTTATTGCCACGCGAGCACTGTGCAGAAAGGCGGCCTGCGGCCCTCTCACGATTCTCAAAGGGCACTCACAATATCTATTTTTTCCAATTTTGGGAACAATTCTTGCGATTATTCTTACTTGTAATAAAATCAACCCCTGACAACGCACTCCCGGATGAAGGTCAACAACACTATCGTCATTTCCATCGGCCAAGCTGGCAACCAGATCGCTGCCTCCTTTTGGAAAACCATCTGCCAGGAGCATGGCATTGATCCCATGACGGGCATGTCCAGCGGAGGAAGCCCACCTCGTGGAAATTGGAGTTCGTTCTTTTCTCAACTCGGCGAGTCCACCTCCGGCAGCTTTGTTCCGCGCGCCATCATGGTGGACCTAGAGCCAAGCGTGATCGACAACATCAAGGCAACCTCGGGTTCGTTGTTCAATCCTGCCAACCTCATCAGCCGCACCGAAGGCGCTGGTGGCAACTTCGCGGTGGGTTACTCCGGCGCAGGACGGGAAGTACTGCCCGAAGTGATGAACCGCGTGACTTACGAGGTTGAAAAATGCGACAACGTCGGTGGCATCATCGTCATCCACGCCACGGGAGGCGGCACGGGCTCGGGCTTCGGTTCCCTGCTTATTGAGGCGATCAAGGAAAAATACCCTGAGGCCCCTGTGCTCAGCTGCGCGGTGCTGCCTTCGCCCCAGGTCTCCAGCGTCGTCACTGAACCTTACAACACCGTCTTTGCGCTGAACTGCCTCCGCCGCACAGCCGATGCCTGCCTGATCTTTGACAATGAGGCGCTCTTTGAGCTAGCCCATCGCAAGTGGAACATCGAGAGCCCAACGGTGGATGACCTGAATCTGCTCATCACCGAGGCATTGGCCGGCATCACCGCCTCCATGCGCTTCAGCGGCTTCTTGACGGTGGAAATCAGCCTTCGTGAGCTGCTGACCAACCTCGTTCCTCAGCCCAGCCTGCACTTCCTCATGTGCGCCTTTGCCCCGCTGACACCTCCGGACCGCAGCAAGTTCGAGGAAATGGGCATCGAAGACATGATCAAGTCTCTTTTCGACAATGGCAGCGTCTTCGCCGCCTGCTCTCCGATGGAAGGCCGCTTCCTCTCCACGGCGGTGCTTTACCGCGGTATCATGGAAGACAAGCCGTTGGCCGATGCCTCCCTGGCTGCCATGCGCGAACAACTTCCGCTGACCTACTGGATTCCGACTGCCTTCAAGATTGGTTATGTCGAGCAGTCGGGCATCTCTCATCGCAAGAGCATGGTTCTGCTGGCCAACAACACCGAAATCGCCCGTGTGCTGGATCGGATCTGCCACAACTTTGACAAACTCTGGCAGCGCAAAGCGTTCGCCAATTGGTACCTCAACGAAGGCATGAATGAGGAGCAGATCATCGCGCTGCGTGCCTCTGCCCAGGAATTGATCCAGAGTTACCAAGTCGCCGAAGAGAGCGGAGCCAAGGCCAAGACTCAAGATGAGGGAGCTGCCTCCACCCGCGCCTCGGCTGGTGAGTTCCGCCGCCCCGCCGCCACGGTCAGCCTGCGTGACCTCGTGGATCGCCGCTGATCCATTCCCTGAGCCCCATTTTTCACCAAGACCTTAGCAAGCCAAACTACCCTACCCCGGAGGAGACCCAGTGAGAGAGATTCTGAGCATTCACGTCGGCCAATGTGGCAATCAAATCGCCGACCGTTTCTGGCGACTCGTCCTGCGCGAGCATGGACTGACCGAACAAGGCACGCCCAAGGATGGCTCCAATGCCTCCAGCAACGCCAACCTGGAGGTCTTTTTCCACAAAGTGCGCGATGGCAAATACATCCCGCGCGCCGTGCTGGTGGACCTAGAGCCAGGGGTCATCGCCCGTATCGAGAGCGGAGAAATGTCGCAGCTTTTTGACGAAAGCAGCATCGTCCGCAAAATCCCGGGGGCTGCCAACAACTGGGCACGAGGCTACAATGTCGAAGGAGAACGCGTGATCGATCAGGTCATGAATGTCATCGACAACGCCGTCGAAAAAACCAAAGGCCTGCAGGGATTCATGCTCACCCACTCCATCGGTGGAGGTTCGGGCTCTGGCCTAGGTTCGTTGATCTTGGAGCGCCTGCGCCAAGCTTACCCCAAGAAGAAGATCTTCACGTTCTCGGTCGCGCCTTCACCTCTGATCAGTGATTCGGCCGTGGAGCCATACAATGCTATCCTGACGCTCCAACGCATCCTCGATCACGCCGATGGTGCGGTCATCCTCGACAACGAAGCCCTGTTCCGCATTGCCAAGGCCAAGTTGCATCGCGCTCCCAACTACATGGATCTCAACCACATCGTGGCTCTGATCATGAGTAGCGTCACCGCCAGCCTGCGCTTCCCAGGGAAACTCAACACCGACCTCAGTGAGTTCGTGACGAACTTGGTCCCTTTCCCTGGCAATCACTTCTTCACCGCCAGCTTCGCCCCAATGCGCGCTCCAGGTCAGGAAGGACAAGTCCGCACCAACTTTCCCGACCTCGCCCGCGAAACATTCTCTCAAGACAACTTCACCGCCGCTATCGACTGGCAGCAAGGCGTCTATCTGGCCGCCAGCGCTCTGTTCCGTGGCGATGTGAAGCAGAAGGATGTCGATGAAAACATGGCGAACATCCGCAAGCAATTGGGCTTTGCCAGCTACATCCCAACCTCCGGCGGCCTCAAGCTCGGCGTCGCAGACACCGCTCCTGAAGGCTTCGCTTCCAGCGGTCTTGCCTTGGTGAATCACACGGGCATCGCTGCCGTGTTCGAGCGTTTGGTGAATCAATTCGACATCATGTTCGACAACCACGCTTACACGCACTGGTATGAGTCCGCAGGCGTCAGTCGTGATGCCATGGCTGCCGCTCGTGATGCCATCGCGAACTTGGCCAAATCTTACCGCGACGCCTCCTGAGCACTGCGAGATGCAGTGATTGAGTGGCTAGCGATTCGCCTGCTTGCCAGGCCCGTCTTCTTAACATCATGGATCCCAACCTAGAGCGGCAAATCGTCGCGGCCTCCCGTAGTGTCGAGGAGGTCCGCCGCCTTGCGTATCGGGATCCTTCCAGGATCGGTCAGCTCGTCGAACAAATCAGCGTGCTGGCGGACCTGCGGCAGAAAGAAGGTGACTTTCGCAAAGCAGAAAGCCTCTATCGAGAAGCCCTCTACCGCGCTCAAGAACTCAAAAAACCTGATCCTGAGCTTCTCTGCGGCATTCACAGCTTGCTGGCGCATCTTTACGATCGCTGGGGTCGCATGGACAAAGCGGCAGAGTTTTATGAAAAGGCGCTGGTCATCGCAGAAGACGCAAGCCTGCACGACAACGATAAGGTCGCCACGATCAAAAACAATCTGGCGATGATCTTCAAGCAAGCGCGCGATTACCAAAAAGCAGAGCGCTACTACCACGAGGCACTCGAAACCTTCCGCACCTCAGATGGTGAAGAAAGCCCACGCGTGGCCAGTGTGCTGAACAATCTGGGTGTGCTCTACTACACCAACATGGACGTCGAGCGGGCTCAGGTCATGCATGAGAAAGCGCTGGGAATCCGCCAAAGCCTGGCCCACGACCAGATGGACCCCGCCGACCTCTCTCAGACCTACATCAACCTTGGTGCAGTTTACAAAGCCGTTGGCGATTTTCAAAAAGCTGAGGCCTGCGTGGATCGTGCCCGCCATATCCGGGCAGGGATGAATGGCTTTCACCCCAATCCTCGTCGTGCAGCTTCTCTGCTGATCGATAAGACGGTCTGAATCCCGAAGCCCAGTGCGGTCGATTTCACGACACCTGGGCATGCTCCCTCGCCCCGCCCTATCGCTTGGGCAAAACTTCAGTCAGCAAATTGTTCCAGGCTCGCTTTCCACTTCACGTAGGTGGGTTTGATCTGTTCATAGACCTTCATGTGGGGAATGCGGATGCCAAAGGTCGTGTTCGTGTTCTCGTTTAGCTTTGTGCGAGAGACCACAAAGCGAAGGTAACTGCGATCCTGCGCTGCGATCTCGAGCTGAATCTCACGAACTCCACCTGTCGTTTTTTCTTGGCGTGACTTCAGCACTTCCACACGCGCCACTTCCATGAAGATGGCTTCTCCATTCCACTGGGGCGAATAGACGCTGAATTGCACCTGCAGAGCTGGATTCCAAAGGCTGAGTTCATCAAACTTACCGCCACTGCCAGGATAACCTTGGGGCTGTACTTCAAAGCCAGGTGGCACACCGATGGAGAAAAAATTTCCGCGATAGACACGCCACCCCGTGGGCAAGGCTGCAGGCAGAAAGCTGACTGGCCCATGAGCAGAGCTGAAAGACTTGCTGAAAGCCAACGCCGCCGATTAGAGGCTGGAGTTGCCAAGCAAAAGCGAACGGGAGTGAACATGCTGCAAGGCATCGACCTTGGCTGCGCCTATGCAACTCCAGAGTGGATGCGTTTTCGTCATCAAATTTCGCAGATGCACGCTGCTTCAAAGTTCAACTCAGTCCCAGTGGCTAGCTTTGCTACCAACATACGCCATGGTGAGCCCGATCAGGCCATGAGCGAGCAATGCAAAAGCGGCCATCTCAGGAGTGACCAGACTGGTTTCAGTGACCTTTTTCACTGCCTCGTAAAATGCAGTGTCACTCATGCTGCGCAGACTGCCGGACCATGCCCAAAACGCGGCGATGAAGGGATTCACCGCGCCTTCGATCCAATCAGGCAGGCTCAGCACTGCACCGGAAAGTGGCAACTGAAAGCCCACCAAGTAGATGCTGAGGATGGTGGCCTTTTCCGGCGTGCGACACATGGCGCTGATGCCTAGACAGACACTGGTCATTGCCGCAGAAACCAAGACCAACAGGACAAGTTTGATGATCAGGTCTCCTGGCAATCCTCCGGTGATCATATCGACAAAGATGCCCATCCAGATGCTTTGAGCCAAAACAAAGACTCCGAGGAAAAGAACCTTGCTCAGGACATAAGCGCTAATGCTCAGTCCCCCTAGCTTTTCACGCTCCAAGATCTGGCGCTCTCCAGCAATCTCTCGTGCGGCATTGTTGCTGGCCATGAGCGTGACCAAAACGACCTGCAGCATGACCAGCCCACTGACCAGACCACCCGCATTCAACTGCTCGACAAAATGCTGCGTGGCTTGCGTCAATTCTTGCAGGATGTTTGATTCCTGCCGGAGACTGAGCTGACGCAGCGGCTTGATGCCATTCAGTGCGAAGATCACAACAAGCAGGGGAAAGCCCAAAAGCATGGCTAGATGCAGCCAGACCTGCCCAGAATCCCGACGAAAAATGGTCCAACGTCGATGCAGCAAGGTGAAGACCTGACTCATCATGCTGGGCAATTCTTCTGGGGCCGCAGCTTCGTGCTCGGGATCGTCAGGCGCGGCGACTTCACGAGAGGTCAGTTTTTCCGGCTCAGGCTTGATCAGCATCGCCTCATAATGCTGACGCTTTTTTAACCAAGATTCATGCCAAGCCAGAGGGTCTCGCTGCGAGAGACGCAGGTAAACCTCTTCTGGATGATCCACAGTGAAGTAATGCGTCAGCATGTCCGGAGGCCCATGAAAAACCAACCGCCCTTGCAGCATCACCAACACACTATCGAAGGCCTGCAAGCTGGCCAGACTGTGCGTCACATTGATCACCACCCGACGTGGATTTTCCCGAGACAGCAGGCGCAGTAGCTCGGTGATCTCACGCTCGGACTTCGGGTCTAGACCACTGGTGACCTCATCGCATAACAGCAAGCACGGATTGGTCACCAATTCCAGAGCCAACCCTAAACGGCGCTTTTGTCCACCGGACAGCACTTTGACCCGACGATCTGCCAGCTCCGTCAGCCCCGTGATGGCCAAAATCTTATCGAGCTTGGGCTCGAAGTCTTCCGTGCCAGGCAGTTGAGTGCGCAAGGCCATGCTGTCAGCCACGCATTCTTCCACTGTCAGCAAATCATGAGCGAGACTGAACTGCGGCACATAGCCGAGCTCACCAGGATGCAAATCTTCCTCTTCCTTGAGGTCACGACCTTCCCATCTCAAATCACCCGAAGTCTGCTCCACGATACCTGCGATCACCTTGAGCAGCGTGCTTTTGCCACAACCCGAGGGTCCGACAATCGCCACCAAGTGTCCATTCGGCACGGAAAAGCTGACCTCATCCAGCAGGCGGAGGACATCGAGTTCAGATCCAGGAGGTGGATCCATTTCCAGGGAAATTTTCTGCGCTTCCAACATGAAGCTTGCATAGGCCAGAAAGGATCGTGCCTGGCAAGCAGGAAGCTACCCACTTGCCAGTCAGTGAACGCGATTTAGGGAAGGCTTTCCCGGTTTCTTCCCCCTCATGTCTTCGCCCTTTCCTGCACCTCCGCGTTTGCTGATCATCGGCGGCGGCTTAGCAGGCACCTGCTTGGCCTGGCAGGCGTGGCGTCGTGGCCTTGATTTTCTAGTGGTAGATCGAGACGATGCCAGCACCTCTTCCAAAGTCGCCGCAGGTCTTGTGACGCCCATCACTGGCATGAGGCTCAACCTGAGCTGGCGCTATCCGGTGCTCTACCCGGAAGCCATCGACTTTTACCGTAGCATCGAACGTGAACTGCAAACGCGCTTTTATCATGAGGTGCCCATCGTGCGTCTGCTGCGTGATGCAAAGGCCGCTCAGCTATGGCAAAGGCGAACTGCCCAGGAAGAGATCCTCCCCTACCTCAAACCTGAAGGCGATCTAGCGGTCGATGCGAACTACTTTTCGGCACCGTTTGGCGGTTTTGAAATGACCCAGTCCGGCTGGCTCGATACCGCTGCCTTTCTCGAAACCACGCGAACGTTTTTCGAGAAGCAAGCGCAGTGGCAAACGGGCGAAGTCACACCCGAAGCTATCCAACAAACGCGATCTGAGATCTGCTGGCAAAATCACAGGTTCTCTCATGCCGTCTTTTGCATCGGCTGGGAAGCGGCGCGCCATCCATGGTTCGACTGGGTGCCATTCAAATCCGCGCAGGGAACTGTGCTGAGCATCAGCGCCAACACAGGGGGAGAGCAGCGCATCCTCAATCGCGGCTGCTGGATGCTGCCGGTGCGGCCAGGCCAGCTGCGTGTGGGGCCCACTTACGATCTCGATTTTAGCGATCCCTCCACTCCTTCTGCTGAGGCGATACCCACTCTGGAAGAAAAGCTAAAGCGCCTGTTCAAACAACGCTACGAAGTGCTTGGCTCTCAGACAGGAGTCAGACCCATTCTTCATCGTCGTCATGCTTTGTTAGGCTTTCATCCATCATTAACGAACATCGGCTTCTTCAATGGGCTGGGTTCCAAAGGTGTGCTCCGCGCGCCTTGGCTATCGCGTCATCTGATCGAACATCTGCTTCTGGGCCAGCCCATCGAAGATGAGCTGGACCTGCAAGCGAACCTGTGAAGCGAGAGCAGCTGGAAAGTTCCGCAACAAGAGCCATCGCGTTTCGTTGGAATGGCAGGAACTGACTATGAAACGACTTGCCCTGCTTCTCTTCACCCCATCGCTGCTGCTCGCAGAGCTGAAGGTGCCCCATTTTTTCTCGGATCACATGATTCTCCAGCGTGAGCGTGCCGCAGCGATCTGGGGTAAGGCGGATGCGGGCACGGAGGTGACGGTTTCTTTCAAAGGAAAGTCGGTTACAGCCAAGGCTGCGGCTAATGGCAACTGGCGGGTGCAGATGGACACGGGTGCGGCGGATGCAAAGGGCGCAGGGCTGACAATCTCCGCGGGCACGGATAAAATCGAGATTCAGGATGTGCTGGTGGGGGAGGTGTGGTTCGCGTCCGGGCAATCGAATATGGCTTACACCATGAATCGCTCGCCGGAGTATGCGGGGCTCATCGCGGAGTCGAATCATCCGGCACTGCGCATGTTCAATGCGCCGCTGGTGACATCCGAAAAAAATCAGGAAGACATCGAAGGTTCGTGGAAGGCGGCAACGCCGGAGACGGTGGCGGATGATTCGGCGGTGGCGTTTTTCTTCGCACGGAAGCTGCATCTGGAGCTTGGCGTGCCGGTCGGCGTGATCAAATCGGCCTGGGGCGGCAAGCCAATCGAAACTTTCACGAGTCGCGAGGCGCTAAAGACACTGCCGGGCACGAAAGCACTCGTCGATGCGATGCTGAAGGATGAATCGACCTACGATCAGGCGAAAGCAGAGGCGGCTTACGAGACGAAGCTTGCCCAATGGAACGCCACGATGGCCGCGGCGAAGGGCAAAGCGGACGTGGATCGTAAACGGCTGCCAAAAAAGCCAGATGCACCGAAGCGCCCTTTGCTCACCGAGGGCCGGCCAGGCGTGCTTTACGCGGCGATGATTCATCCGTTTGTCGGTTACACGATGCGTGGCGCCATCTGGTATCAGGGCGAGGGCAATGCGAGACCTGGCGCGGTGCCGTATGACCAAACGTTACCACTGATGATCAATGACTGGCGCAAGCGCTGGGGCGATGAGTTCTCGTTTTACTACGTGCAGCTCGCCAGCTTCCACGCGCCTTCGACGGAGCCGGGCACGCCGGACTCCTGGGCTCTCACGCAAGATCGCATGCGCCTGGTGCTAAGCAGCACACCGAAGACGGGCATGGCCATCATCAATGACGTCGGCGAGGCGAATGACATCCATCCAAAGAACAAAAAAGACCCCGGCGAGCGTCTCGCACGCTGGGCGCTGGCCAAGGACTACGGCAAGAAGCTCATCTACAGTGGACCGCTTTTCCGAACGAGCGTGGTGACGGATGGCGCGGTCCGTGTGAGCTTCGATCAGGCCGGTGAAGGTCTAAAATCTCGCGATGGCGGCGCGTTGAAGCGTTTTGAGATCGCTGGAGCTGACCAAAAGTGGAAGTGGGCGGATGCGAAGATCGACGGTAAGGATGCTGTGATCGTGAGTAGCTACGAGGTGAAGCAACCCGTGGCCGTTCGCTACGCTTGGGCCGCGAATCCCGAAGGCGCAAACTTGGTGAACAGTGACGGCCTGCCTGCTTCTGTCTTCCGCACGGATGCTTGGGACGATGTGGAAATGAAGGTCGATGCATCTGCGACCCAGCGCAGGGCGCTCGCGGATGAAATCAAAGCTCTCGCAGCAGAGCGGAACAAGCACGACAAAAAAAGCGCTGAATACCGTGAGCTGCAAAAGAAGCTCCAGCCATTGATGGAGAAATACAAGATGACAGCACCGAAGAAGTGAGATGCCGCATTGGCTTGTTAGCCTGTGCTTCGCTGCTTCAGCTCCATCTCAACAAAAAGCTCAAAAGCCTATGTTATCCATGCGTCCTCTGCTGGCTCTCTTCTTGATGACCCATGCCTCTGCGGCTGAACTCTCCGTTACCGCATACCCGTCGATTCAGGCAGCGTTGGAGGCCAATCCCAATCGCATGATCTTTGTTCCAGCGGGTGATTATCCGATCACCGAGAAGATTCGCATCCGTGGCGAACGCAGCGGGCTTTTTGGCCCAGGGCGTATCCTCCAGCAAAACCAGAACCAGCCTATTCTTGAGATCGAGAATGCCAAGGGCATTGAGATTCGTGATCTGACGCTGACACGGCCAGAAGGGAAAATAGAAATCGGAAAGGAGGGCATCATCGCTCAAAAATGCAGCGACCTCGTGATTGAGAACGTCAAGTTGATCAACAACCGCACCAAATCAGGAGCGATCTTGGTCACGGATTCCCATGGCACGCGCATCAGTCGCTGCTTGGTGCGTGATTACATGGGCGTGGCGGTCGATGATCGGACCCGAGGCAACATCTCAGGTTATGCCTTTCGCTGCACTGATGGCACGGGCATCATGCTCCGCTACTGCACGGATAGCTTGATCGAGGGCAATCGAATCCTCGAAACGGTGTTTTCTCCATCCAAAGAGATGAGAGATCGTCACAAGCTTGGGCAATTTGTGAAGAAAAATCCTGAGAAAGGCCCACACCTCAGCCAGCAAGCTTGGGATGCAGGTTACACCGACAATTGGCGTCAAGGCAGCGCCATTCAGGTGACAGCACCAGAGGTGAGCCGATTCACGCGGATCTTGGGCAACTCCATTGAAAATGCAGCGCAGGGCATTGATCTGCACTGCGACCAAGTCATCGTCTCAAACAACGTCATCAACCACGCCCACATCGGCATGAAGGCGATGCACGGTAGCCGTAATGTCCTGATCACAGAGAATCAGTTTTCTCGCAATGATCTTTGGGCCATTGGGCTAATGCCTGGAGCTGCGTCTCATGCGAAGACCGCTGAGAAGCCGGATAATTCTGACGGTGGATCGATCATCGCGAACAACATCATCTCTGATTTCGGCCATGGCGAGGCTCATTGGATGTGGGGCCCTGAGCGTTCGCCCTTTAAATTCGACGCAGGCCAGGATGCCGATGACCCACCCCTGAAAGATGTTTTGATCCAGGGCAATCTCATCCAAAACCCCAGTCCGCCACGCTACATCTATGATGTCATCATCTCGACAGAACCCAGTGGCCCTCAAAACCTACATTTCAGCAATAACCTCTTCCCCTCTGGAACACGAGGCGTTTGCAATCGAGAGATGAAACCCTGACCAGCACTATCGCCGCCACTCTTTGAACTCGACGCGGAGTTTTTGGGCGAGGGTATTCAGGAGTGGCTTTTCCTGGGGCTCAATGAGAGCTAGCGACATGCCCTTGTTCCCCGCGCGGGCAGTCCGTCCGCTGCGATGGGTGTAGTATTCGAGCTGGTCGGGAAGCTGGTGATGAATGACGAAGCTTAGCCCAGCGACGTCGATGCCACGCGCGGCCACATCGGTGGCGATGAGAATAGGAACACGCTCTTTTTTAAAGGCACGCATGACCTTGTCGCGGTCGCGCTGGGCGAGGTCGCCCTGGAGAACCTCAACATGGAGACCGGCATTACGCAGTTCCTCACCGAGGCGGATAGCGCCGTATTTCGTGCGGCAGAAGATGAGGCCGCGCTCTTCACGGCGGCGCTTGAGGAAGTTCGTGATGAAGGCAGTCTTTTCATCGCGAGCGCAGAGCGTGTAGCGATGGTCGATGTCTCGGTTCACGATTTGCTCGGTGTCGATCTGGATGCGGTGCGCACTGGCGGACATGCAGCCTTTGATGAGATCACCCACCGCCTCGGGAAAGGTGGCGGAGAAGAGCCAGGTGCTGCGGCGCATGGCGGCAATCTTGAGGATCTCGACAATGTGCTTCTTGAAGCCCATGCTGAGCATTTCATCCGCCTCGTCGAGAACGGCATAGCGCACGAATTCCAGCGTGAGAGCGTCTTTTTCGAGCAGCTCAGTCAAACGGCCCGGCGTGGCGACGAGGATGTGCGTGGGTCGGCGGAGCCGCTCCATCTGCATGTCGATCTTGTCACCACCACATGCCACCTCGACGAAGATTTTGTTTTCGCTGTATTTGGTGTAGCGAAAGAGCTGCTTGCCGATCTGCTTTGCCAACTCGCGCGTGGGGGCAAGCACGAGACCCTGAATTTCACGCAGTGTCGGATTCATCTTCAGAAGCAGCGGCAAGCCAAAAGCGGCGGTCTTGCCTGTGCCCGTTTGTGCCTGAGCGATGAGATCAGCTCCGTTCTGGATGAGATAGGGGATGACCTGCTCCTGCACTGGCGTCGGGGTGATGATGCCGAGCTCTTCAAGCCCACGGGTCAAATCGTGGGGAACGCCGAGTTGAAGAAAAGGATGTGACATGGTCTTTCCCTGCGCCGGGATGGAGTGGATGCCAAGAGGAGAAATGCATGGCTTCGTTGGGACGCGCTCACGGGCATGGCAACGAACACTAGTGGCCTCGTTCAGTTTGCTTTTTCCGCGCGATAAGCCTGGGCCAGTAGGGTGACCGGTTGCGTGACTTCGATGCCTGCGGCTTGCAGCCCCTGGGCGAGTTGCAGATGGCAGCCCGGGTTCGAGGTGGCGACGCAGGCCGCGCCCGTTTGGCGAATGTGTCTGACTTTCCGCTCCAACAGTTTCGCGGATTGCTCAGGTTGCGTGATGTTGTAGATGCCAGCGCTGCCACAGCACCAGTTCGACTCGGGCAGCTCTTGCAGCTTTAAGCCAGGGACGGCCTGCAAGACTTGCCGTGGCTGGCGGCTGACTTTTTGCCCATGACAGAGATGGCAGCTCTCATGGTATGTCACTGACTGAGGCGAGAGCGGCGTGATGGGCTGTGGTGGGCGGATGCCGATCTGGGCTAACCATTCGTGGATGTCCTTCACCTTGCGATCCCATTGCTGTGCCTTTGCGGCATAGAGCGGGTCATGGTGCAAGAGATGTCCATACTGCTTCAAATGTGATCCGCAGCCCCCAGCATTCGTGATGATGGCATCCAGCGCGTCTAGATCAAAGCTGTCGATCTGACGACGAGCTAGTTCACGAGCCAATTCTAGCTCGCCATTGTGCGCATGAAGGGAACCGCAGCAGGGCTGCGAGCGTGGCGTGATGACTTCGCAGCCATTGGCCAAAAGCACATCCACCGTGTCGCGATTGATCTGGGAAAAGGCGAGATCCTGGATGCAACCTGTGAGTAGGCCGACGCGATGCCGTGGAGGAACACCGGGAGCTGCTAGCGACTCAACCGGAGCGATGAGAGCATCCGAAAAGGCCCCGGCCATGCGTGGGGTTTGCGGCTCAAGCTTGCGGAGCTTGGCTGGCAAAAGACCCAAGAAGCGATAGCGGCGCAGGAAGCGGTCGAGTCCGCTTTTTTGCCAAAGTCGCAAGCCCCAACCCACCAAACGCAAGAGCCGTGGGTGCATGAAGAGAACGTTCAGGGTAAGCCAGCGCCAAAAATCACGCTCAGGATGACGAGCGACCTCGCTGCGCTCGACCTCAGCACGTGCGGTCTCAAAGAGCTGCGCGTAATCGACACCAGCCGGGCAGGCCGTCTGGCAGGCCAGGCAGCCGAGGCAATAATACATTTCATCCGCAAACTCGGGTCCCAGAGGCAGCACCCCATCGGCAATGGATCGCATGAGGGAAATCCGCCCCCGTGGGCTGCTGCGCTCCCTGCGTGTCTCCACATAGGTCGGGCAAGTGGGCAGGCACATGCCGCAGTGCATGCACTGCTGGAGCACGGAGTAATCAAGACTCTGGAGGAGGTTCATGGAGGGACGGGCAGGAGGAGACGGTGGCAGGTGACATCTCCTGCCGCAGCGTGCATCCAAACTTGCGCAAAAGCGGGCACCGTCCAGAATGCTTGATGCGAACTTTGGCAATCGGCGACATTCATGGCTGCTCCTCAGCCATGCGAGCGCTCATCCACGAGGTGCAGCCTGGACCCGATGATGTCCTGATCACGCTGGGTGACTACGTGGACCGTGGTCCTGATTCCAAAGGAGTCTTGGACTTGCTACTGGAATTGGAAAAGACAACGCAGCTCAAGCCCATCATGGGCAATCACGAGATTCTTTTCCTGGAAGCCATGACTGGCCGCATGGAGCCAGAAGGCTGGCTGCGCGTCGGCGGCACCGAGACGCTCCAGTCCTACTCTCCCGATCCTGCGGCCCTTTCCTGGGAAAGCGTGACTCCAGAGCATCTGGAGTTTTTGTCCAAGCGCTGCCTGCGCTACCATGAGGACGCGGCGAACCTGTATGTGCATGCGAACGCGAATGCCTACTACAGCCTCGCGGATCAGTCCGACGACTGGCTGTTTTGGACTCGCTTCGACGATATCTTTCCCCATTCCTCAGGCAAAAGGATCATCTGCGGCCACACTGCCCAGAAGGGGGGGTGGCCCAACGTGAAACCCTACGCGATCTGCCTGGACACCTGGGTTTATGGTTCATCGGGGTGGCTCACCTGCATGGATGTCGGAGCGGGAACCTTTGTGCAGGCGAACCAAGCCGGCACCATCCGCCGCTTTCCCCTAGAAGAGATCGTGGATCGTCCCACGGAGCATGCGATTCCCATTCGGCCCAACGTTTCTGAAGGTCGTTAAATTGCGCAAGTCAGGCCGCTGCTCACATCTTTGCTTGCGTGAGCCTTTGCTCTCTCCCAAAGATCGCGCCCCACTTCCCGCCCATTCATGTCCACCGTCACTCTCGGACTCATCCAAGGAACCACCTTTGCCACCCAGGCTGAAAGCTTGGCGCAGCATGAGGTGCTGATCCGTCAGGCGGCCTCCCAGGGAGCGCAGATCATCTGCCTGCAGGAGCTGTTCAACATCCCTTACTTCTGCACACGTCAAGACACGGCCTTGTTTGACCTAGCCGAGCATGTGCCGGACGGCCCCACGACCCATCACCTGGCAGCTCTGGCGAAAGAACTCAGCGTGGTGCTGATCGTGCCTTTGTTTGAAAAACGCGGCCCCGGTCTATACCACAACACCGCTTCGGTGATTGATGCGGATGGCACGGTGCTCGGCATTTACCGAAAGATGCACATCCCCCAGGACCCAGGGTTCGAGGAGAAATTCTACTTCACGCCCGGTGATCTTGGCTACCGCGTGTGGGATACCTGCTACGGTCGCATCGGGGTGCTGATCTGCTGGGACCAGTGGTATCCTGAGGCGGCACGATTGACTGCCCTCGCCGGTGCAGAGATTCTCTTTTATCCCACCGCCATCGGCTGGCTGAGCAGTGAAAAGACCGAACTGGGCAAAGCCCAGCACTGCGCCTGGGAAACGGTGCAGCGCGGTCATGCCGTGGCCAATGGCTGCTACGTCGCTGCCGTGAATCGCACAGGCCGACAGGATGATACCGAATTTTGGGGACAGTCCTTTGTGGCGAATCCCTATGGTGAAATGGTCGCCAAGGCCTCCATCGAACGCGAAGAGGTCCTCATCGTGCCTGTCGATCTCCGCGCCGTGGAGGACTTTCGTCGCATCTGGCCTTTTTTCCGTGATCGGCGCATTGACACCTATTCCCCTCTGACCAAACGCTATCTCGATGAGTAAAGCCTACCCGAAAAACTACCGCCTTCCCGCCGAATTTGAACCGCAGGAGGCTGTCTGGCTGTCATGGCCCCACAACAAGGAAAGCTGCCCCAAGACCTTTCACCGCATTCAGGACAAGTTTGGTGAGATCGCTAGCTCCATCTCTCGCTACGAGCGCGTGCGGATCAATGCCCCCATGCTCGCCCACATGAACATCCGCCTCAGCATCGCCGACAATGAAGGCGACCTGAGCCAGGTGGACATCTACGAGAACCTGACCAACGACGTCTGGTGCCGCGACCACGGTCCCATTTTCATTAAGCACAACGAGACAGGGCAAGTCGCCGTGACCGATTGGAAGTTCAACGCTTGGGGCGGCAAATTCCCCTATGACCTTGACGATCAAATCCCTGCCAAAGCCGCAGCCGCGCTCAAGATGGAGCACTTTGAGTCCGAGTTTACCTTGGAGGGCGGTGCCATCGAATCGAATGGCAAAGGCCTGCTGCTGACCACCGAGTCGGTGCTGCTGAACCCAAACCGCAACGGTGGCAAGGCACGTACCAAGGCTGAGGTCGAAAAAGAGCTCAAGGCCATGCTCGGAGTCACTGACATAGTGTGGTTCAAGCAAGGCATCGAAGGCGACGACACCGATGGCCACATCGACGACCTCGTCCGCTTCGTTCGTGAAGACGCTGTCATCTGCATGGTCGAATCCAAAGAAAACGACCCGAACTTCAAGGTGCTAAAGCAGATCCGCGAGCAACTCGATGACGTGCGACTTCCCGGTGGTGGCAAGCTGGAGATCATTGAGGTCGAAATGCCCAACGCCATCGAAATGAAGGATTGGCGTCTCAATCGTCTGCCCGCTAGCTACGCGAACTTCTTGATCCTCAACAATGCCGTGATGGTGCCTATCTTTGGTCAGAAGAAGAAGGACCAGATGGCGGAAGACAAGATCGCTGAATGCTTCCCCGGCCGCGAAGTCATCCCAGTGACCTGCAAAGACCTCGTCACGGAAGGTGGCGCGCTGCACTGCATCGCGATGACACAGCCGAAGTGATTTTAGGAATTCTGTTCCATTCGAAAATGCATGAAGCCTCAAGCTTCATGCATTTTTTGTCGTCTCGATGGACACGTGGCCACAGCCTGCTGCTAGGTAAGTCGCACGCAGCGTTTCAAGAAACTCAGCCGCGGCTTGATCTTGCGGATAGGTTATCGGTATTCCGGCACAAAGACGCACATGAATCGTCTCCGATGGCAGACGCCAAATCGGCCATCCTTTGCCCAAGTATCCGCTGCTCGTTTGGATGTAGATGGGCCACACCGGGGCACCCGAATTCCGAGCCAGCACAGCCAAGCCACCGCTGAGCGGATTCACGCAGTTTTGCTCAAAACAGGTGCGTGTTCCCTCAGGAAAAAACAGAACACGTTCACCGCCACGCAGCAGCTCAATGCAGCGCCGCAGCATCTGGTGCGCGGGCTCATGAGGGATGTAACCTGCCGCCCGTGCTCCGACGACAAGCAGTGGATTGCGCAGCAGCGAGGCCTTGAGCACGCAGGCCGCACGATCGACCTTCGCCAGGATGAACACCGCATCCCACAGCGCGGGATGATTGGGTGCCAAAATGACCGGACCCGTGTGTGCGAGCAGCGGTGCAAAACCCTGGTAAGTCACGGTGATCACGCCTGACTTCTGCAAAAGCTGAACCACACAGCGAAACACACCACGAAGCACGGTTTGGCCTAACTCACGACGTCGTGGCTGAGCTCTCAGCAGCAAAGCCATGCGGATCAATGGCATCAAAAACAGAGCCGAAAAAGTCCATGCGACTGCGATCACCAGGCCTACTGCTAACGCGCGTGCCCGACCTAAGAATGCATTCATGCGACCCGAATTGTCTGCCGCTGCTGTCATCAGAGGAAAGTTAGGTCGAGGTTGATCTGCCAGCGTTTGTCAGGATGGAACATCATTGCATCATCTTTTTTATCATGTCGCAGACCTCTGAACATTTCCAGGCTCTTTCCGCTTTGCCCCATGGTCCCTCGTTTCGGTTTCTCGATGAACTCACCGAATTGATTCCTGGCACCTCCGCCTCAGCACACTGGACTTTGAAGGGGGACGAAGCGTTCCTCGCGGGTCACTTTCCAGGTCACCCTCTTCTGCCTGGCGTCATCATGATCGAATCACTCGCTCAACTGGGTGGCGTGCTAGCCCAAAGCTCACGAGGAGAAAGGCCCTTGAAAAACGTGCGCCTAACCGCAGTTCGCCAGTTTAAAATTCTAGGCAGCATCACGCCTGGCGAAACTCTGCTCATCCACGCCAAACAAGAGGCAGTGATGCCTGGCCTCGTGCAGATCAGCGGCGAAATCACAAGACTCGATGGTTCCAAGCTTGCCATGGGAAGTGTGATCCTCAGTGGTGAAGAATGAACGCAACCAGAGCATCCAATTTCCGTCCAAGAAACTGGCCTATGCCCTGCTCAAAAGATGATCTTGGGTGAACTTTCCTCAAAACCTAGCACGACGCAGAGGTTGCAGTTCCTGACGTGAAGCACCTTGACCCTGAGATTGCCCTTTTTACCTCTGAAGCTCGAATTACATCCGCCTCTCCAGCCCTCTCATGTCCGCCAAGATCATCTACACCCTCACCGACGAAGCCCCGCTCCTCGCCACGTATTCGCTGCTTCCCATCGTCAAAGCCTTCACCAAGGCCGCAGGCATCGAGGTCGAAACGCGCGACATCTCCCTCGCCGGCCGCATTTTGGCCCAGTTCGGGCAGCAGGAGGATGATTTGAGCTACCTCGGCAAACTTTGCCTCGAACCGACCACGAACATCATCAAGCTCCCGAACATCTCCGCCTCGGTGCCGCAGCTCAAAGCCGCCATCGCCGAGTTGCAGTCGAAAGGATACAAACTCCCCGATCTGCCCGAAAACCCGCAGACCGACGAGGAAAAGGAAATCAAAGCCAAATACGCCAAGGTCATGGGCAGCGCCGTGAATCCTGTGCTGCGTGAAGGCAACAGCGACCGCCGTGCGCCGAAGGCCGTCAAAGACTACGCCAAAAAGCATCCGCACAAGATGGGTGCCTGGTCCGCCGATTCGAAGACCACCGTCGGCACCATGGGCAAAGACGATTTCTTCTCCAACGAGAAGTCCACCTGCGTCGCCGCCGCCACCGAGGTCAAAATCGAGTTCACCGGCAAGGATGGTAGCACCAAAACCCTCCTTCCGAAACTCGCCCTCAAAGCCGGCGAGATCATAGACGCCACCAAGATGAGCAAGAAGGCCCTCGTCGCCTTCTTTGAGCAGCAGATCGCCAAGGCGAAGGCCGATGGCGTGCTCTTCTCGCTGCACATGAAGGCCACCATGATGAAGGTGAGCGATCCGATCATCTTCGGCCATGCCGTCAGCGTCTTCTTCAAAGACCTCATCGCCAAACACGCCGCCACGCTCGCCGAGATCGGTGTGAACTTTAACAACGGCTTCGGCGACCTCATCGCGAAGCTCGACAAGCTCCCCGCCGACAAAAAAGCCGAAATCGAGGCCGACATCCAGGCCGCCTACGCTAGCGGCCCCGCTTTGGCCATGGTGAACAGCGACAAAGGCATCACCAACCTCCACGTGCCAAGCGACGTCATCGTCGATGCCTCCATGCCCGCCATGATCCGCGGCGGCGGCAAGATGTGGGACGCCGCTGGCAAGGAGCAGGACACGTTGGCGGTCATCCCGGACAGCAGCTACGCCGGCATCTACCAGGCCACGATCGACTTCTGCAAAAAGAACGGCGCCCTCGATCCGAAGACCATGGGCAGCGTGCCAAACGTCGGCCTCATGGCCCAGGCCGCTGAAGAATACGGCAGCCACAACAAGACCTTCGAAGCCCCCGCCGATGGCACCATCCATGTCGTCACGCTTCCGCGTGACGAATCTGAAATTCCAAATTTCAAATCTCAAATTCTTCTGTCCCACGAAGTGGAGACAGGAGACATCTGGCGTGCCTGCCAGACCAAGGACGCCCCCGTGCAGGATTGGGTGAAGCTTGCCGTCAACCGCGCCCGCGCCTCGCAGACCCCCGCCGTCTTCTGGCTCGACAAAGCTCGCGCCCACGACGCCCAGATCATCGCCAAGGTCGAAAAATATCTCAAAGATCACGACCTCACCGGGCTCGACATCCGCATTCTCCCGCCCGCCGAGGCCTGCACCTTTTCCTTGGAACGCATCGCCAAGGGCCTCGACACCATCTCCGTCACTGGCAACGTCCTCCGCGACTACAACACCGACCTCTTCCCCATCCTCGAAGTCGGCACCTCCGCCAAGATGCTCTCCATCGTCCCGCTCATGAACGGCGGCGGCCTCTTTGAAACCGGCGCCGGCGGTTCCGCGCCGAAGCACGTCCAGCAGTTCTGCGAAGAGAACTACCTCCGCTGGGACAGCCTCGGCGAGTTCTTCGCCCTCGCCGCCTCCTTCGAGCACCTCGCCGACACCTTCAAGAATCCGAAGGCCAAAGTCCTCGCCGACACGCTGGATGCCGCCAACGGCAAGTTCCTCGAAAACGACCGCAGCCCCGGCCGCAAACTCGGCACCATCGACAACCGCGGCAGCCACTTCTACCTCTGCCTCTACT
The DNA here is from genome assembly GCA_027484445.1 of Verrucomicrobiaceae bacterium. Taxonomy (GTDB): domain Bacteria; phylum Verrucomicrobiota; class Verrucomicrobiia; order Verrucomicrobiales; family Verrucomicrobiaceae; genus Prosthecobacter. Next base: position 67,443 of record JAIXSY010000051.1, on the reverse strand, counting down.
GGGCCCAGGAACTCGCCGCCCAAACCGCCGACGCCGACATCGCCGCGACCTTCAAACCCATCGCCGAGTCCCTCACCACCAACGAAGCCAAAATCGTCGCCGAACTCCTCGCCGTTCAAGGCCAAAAAGCCGACGTCGGCGGCTACTACAAACCCGACAATACCAAAGCCGATGCCGCGCTCCGCCCGAGTGCCACGCTGAACGGGATTCTGGCGGGGGTGTGATCGACGGTTCTTACCTAGATTTTGAGATCAATGACGCGACATGCGAGGCTCCAGGAGGAAGAACCATGATTTTTCCTGTGGGTTCATCGAACTCTAAAAAGCGATCCTTGTGAAGCTTGCGGATCGATCTTTTCAAATATGATTCTGTCTTCGGCTCTATCGCGTTCTTTAACTCATTGTAGGTAATGAATGCCGGTGATGAGCTTGCGAGCAAAAGGATGTGATCCAGCATAGAGGCGTTTGGATTTAGCACCCTCCTTACTGGTCCGTTGTGCCACACAAGCGGTATGACTGTAGTTGCCAAGCCATCAACAGCTTTCTGAGCTTCATCGGGAGTAAGCATGTGGAACACACGGGTCAATTCGGCCATTACCCAACGTGCGGTGGACACTACAAATGTTGAGTCCATGAAGTTTGGGTCGACATCTCCCCCTACATGGCCCACGCCGCGATTGTTTCTCACTTCGTATAACGCTGGGAGAATGCGTGGAATCAGGATTTGGAAGCTCCGTGGAACCCCGGAGTTCTGCTCAAGGCGCTTACAGGCATCGACAAAGTTGTTGGGTTTCGATGGTGACGAGGCATAACTTCCCAATGCGTGTCCATGCAAGATTGTGTAAACGATTTCACAAAACTTGCCGCCGCTGAGTTCAGCAGGTGTCCACTTTGCCTCCAAGTAGGCTTGAAGTATCAAATCGTATTCTGCCAGAAGGGGGTCTTTCAGGCCATTAGGCACCCCAAACAGAAAGGAAGCACGATTGATCATTAGAGCGATTCTTTACCTTCTTGCGTTACATAGAACTGTTTGCCGTCTTTTTCGCAGAATCCCTTCTTCACGTTCTGGTTCAAACAATCGGCGGGATTTCCGAGCCTGGATTGATTCGCGTCTTTCAGGGCGCTTGTGACATCAGCAGTCGTCAATCGACTTTTGCCTTTGGCCTCAAGCCAAACAGCGGTAGCCAAAAACTTGGTCACCTGTGCCGTTGTAGCGTTCTTGTCTTTCAAAAAGCTGGCCAATGGCTTTTGAGCAATATCTGGATCTTGGCCCATTGGCTGATGATTCCCGTGAATGCCTTTCTCCTGCGCAGGAGGAGGGCTCAAGTCGACCAACGATTTGGCACTCGACAATAGCTTATCAAGTTGAGCAGCTACCCATGCGTCATCTCCCGTCGCTGAAAATTCGATGGCACCGATTTTAAGTTCGATTTTGGACTCTGGCATAAGACCGAATTTGGTAGGCTTCGTCCTGTTTTGCAAATCACAAAGTTCATGAGCCGTCCTTGTAGAAATAAGAGATGCATTATCCTATCAGTTCCAATCTTGAGTCCTGCCTTGCGAAATCGAGGTGGCCGCAGTTGTTTTCAAACACCGACAGTGCGTGTCCTTGCCGGGGGTGAATCGAGGAGAACCCGTTCCTTGACACTTTTGACCGCTGAGGCTTACATTCGCCTTGTTAACCCCCGCTGTAGCTTCGGCGAAGCGGTCTTGGGCCAGCGCGAAAGCGCTGGCCCTTGTTTTTGCCCCTGTAGTTTGCATGAGAACGATTGATTATGTGGATGGATTCAATCTGTACTTCGGTGCGCTCCGCAGGACGCCGCATCGCTGGCTCGATCTCAAGCGGCTCGTGGAACTGCATTTGAAGCCGCACCATCAGATCGCCGGCATCAAATACTTCAGCGCCAAACTGAACCCGCGCCCCAATGACCCTGATGCACCGGCGCGGCAGGCCACCTACCTGCGGGCACTCGCCACTCTGCCGAACCTCGAAATCACGCTCGGCCACTTCCTGACCAAAAACGTGCGGATGCTGCTCGCCAACCCTGCTCCTGGACAGTCACCGACCGTCGAGGTCGTGAAGACCGAGGAAAAAGGTTCTGACGTGAATCTCGCCGTGCAACTGCTCCACGACGCGCATCTGAACCGCTTCGACTGTGCCGTCATCGTCAGCGGCGACTCCGATTTGCTGATGCCGGTGAAGATCATTCGCAACGAGCTCCACAAGGTCGTCGGCGTCCTGAATCCACAGGTTCACCCCTGCACGGTGCTCAAGGCAAATGCGACATTCTACAAACACCTCAGGCCCAACTTTGTCGCCGCCGCTCAGTTCCCACAAATGCTCACCGATGCGCAGGGAACCTTCACCAAACCGATGAGTTGGTAGAATGCGGCTCAATAAGCTCTTCGCCGACCAGGAGACGAAATCCAACCTTGCGGCCCGCAGGCATTGTGGCACACTTTGGCACACAATCGCCATGCCCGCCGTCGCCACAGCCCGCCGCTCGAATCGCCTCGTTGCCCGAGTTACTTCGGACGACAAGGCATTGTTGGAACGTGCCGCTGGTTTGGAGGGCTGCTCCGTCGCGGTTTTCGTGATTTCTCATGTGCGTGCTGCGGCGGAAGAGATTGTCCGTCGGCATGACACGGTGAAATTGAATCAAACCGAGTCGCGTCGCTTTGTGGAAGCCCTTCTTGCACCTGTCAAAGCTCCCACCAAACGGATGCGCGCGGCTTTGGACTTGCATCGCAAGTCGGTCACCGAGCGTTGATCCACTGCGCCGCCGACTTCATCGTGATGAACTGGCGGGATTCCGTCAGAGGTTGGAAACCGAAGCTGGCATAGAATTCTCTCGCCTTCGTATCCTTGGGATCCGTCACAATCGCCCACGAAGCGATTTCCTCCGATGCTCTCACAGCACGATGCAGCACACTCGCCATCAGCCGTTCACCGACCTGCTGGCCTTTGAATCTCAGATCACGCGCCAGCCTGCCCAACAGCGTTGCTGGAAACTCATGATAGCGGGGAAGCTTCTTCGTGACCGACTCTGGCAACGCTGTTCGTTGAATCGTCGCCGCTGACAACGTGTAGTAGCCCGCAATAACGCCGGGATCATCTTCAGCGACCATCACAAAGCAGGCCGAAGTCCCGCCTTCCATTTCCTTGCGTGCGCGGAGCCGCAGGAAATCATTCAGCGCCGCGACTCCGCAATCAAACTCCTCCCGGCGGTGTTTGGCCGGATTGAGAGCTTCGACGATGAAGGCTTTCCCCATGTCGTTCCTTAGCCGCTTCTGCGGGGTTACTCAAGGATCGCCCCCTCAAACCTCTCCACCAATTGGTAGCTACGTCCCTTCTTCGAGGCATTGGCGACGGTCAAAAAGCCTTCCGAGACCCATTTGGCGCATTGGTCACGGCCTTGGCGGGGTGAGAGGCCAAGGTAGCTGGCGAGTTCGTTGGAAGTGACGATGCGATGCTTCGAGAACAGGCCGAGGGCCTGGCGTTGCAGCGGACGCAGCTCGCGGAGTAGCGCTGCCTTGTCCTTCGGTGCTGACAGGCCTGCGGCTTCGGCACGCGCGGCGACCTTCGCAAACGCATCGGACATGCCCTCGCAGAAATACTCCACAAAGCCGCTCACATCCGCCTCGGCGCGTCCGAGGTGGTCATTGTGGCTGGGGCCGACCGTGAGCGCCGCGTAGTAGCCACGCAGGCTCTTGGCGTAGTATTCCTCCAGCGAGTAGATGCCCTTCAGCCCGTAGCCACAGCGATGCAGGATCAGCGTCGTCAGCAGTCGGGCGGTGCGGCCGTTCCCGTCGTAGTAGGGGTGAATCGTGGCAAACTGGTAGTGCGCCAGCGCGGCGATCACCGGCACCGGCAGATCACGTGACTCGATCTCGGCATTGATCCACATCACCAGCTCGCCCATCAGCCCCGCCACCTCTTTCGCCTCCGGTGGCAGGTAGGTGATGGCACCGCTACCGCTGTTTCGGATCACGTTCTGACCGTCGCGATAAGGTGTGGGGCGCTTTTTGCCATCGAAGGCCAGACCGTGAATCGTCTGAATGTCCTTCTCGGTCAGTTTGCGCTTCAAAGCCGCCAGCGATTCGATCTCATCTGCCGCTTTGTAGTAGTTCTGCACCTCCCTCTCGTCCCGTTCACGCCCCGGAAAACCTCCACCGCCCGCGATGACCTCCTCCACCTGTGGCAGGGTGAGGCGATTCCCCTCGATCTGCGTCGAGTAGTGCGTCGTCAGCAGCCGCGCCGACTACTGGAGCGATGCGATCATCTGCGGCGACACCGGCAGTCGCTACACCGCCACCCGCGAAGCCTCAATTGCCATCAGCGCCTTCGCCGTGGCGGAGGAAATGCGAAAATGAGGCTGGAAAGGCATGGCGATCCAAGCTACCGCCCGTCATTAAAACGTCAATAAACCGTCCTTAAACGGCAGGAAGGCGTCATGAAGCTGGCTGCCCGGATAGTCTCATTTGATACTATCACCCGAGTCGGTGAGCTAAGCCCCGCTTGACCAACAACTTGACTCACACTTGACCCATTGAGCGCCTCCTGATCCGCACAGGTGATTCTTCACTGCCATCTGCTCCTGCATCTTCAGCAGAGCTTGCCCTGAGGAAGTTTCAGCAAATGGCTGACCTGGGCTCGCGGGCTTTGCTCAAGTGCCAATCCTTGCCTTGCTGAGAGCGAGGCAGCTGGGGGTGGCGTTGGTATCTTATGCGGTCTTGGTGACCGTGACGATAGCTACCCTCAATTCCTATGACCATCGAACATCGCATCATTCAACTGGTGGAAAAAGACTGGCTGAAGATCGCTGAACTCGCGATCCAACGCGTGCAGCAAGACCCCGAAACTCCGAACTACAAATCGCTGACGGACGATGAGCTGCGGGCTCGTGCGCGAGATCTTTTGTCAAATCTGGGCAGGTGGCTGGATCGCCAAGACGATGGGCATTTGGACCGTCGTTACGAAGAACTGGGGCGCATCCGCCATCAGGATGGTTTTCCCCTGCATGAGGTGGTTTACAAGCTGCAGCTGCTGAAGCGGACGATCCTGAACCATGCACGGGAGCAACACTTGGAGATGAATGCGATCGAACTCTACGCGGAACAAGAGTTTCTGCAGCGACTCGACACGTTCTTCGACCGCATCATTTATCGTGTCGTCAAAGGCTACAGTGAGCACGCGTTGATGACGACCTCGACCGAGGCTCACGCGGCGCGGTTCACTGGAGTGGCTGAAGCGCAGCGACGCGCGGCTTGATCTGCCCGCGTCGTTTCATGGCTCTTAGTGTCGGGAGCGATGGCTACGATTCGACTCTTGCTTGATGAACAAGGGCTCGAGCCGCTGACGAATCAAGTCAAAGGCGGCTTCGAGCCCATCGCGTTGATAGACGACACCGATCTCGGCTTCGACCTGGGTCGGATTGCCCACGCAGTTCAGGAACTGATTGCAGGTGAGGCGGGTTTTCATCTCGGCGTCCACTTTCCCGTGATGCTTTAGGACCCAGGAGCGGGCGTAGAGTTCTAGCACGGCATCTCCGATCCAGGCTTCCTGGCGGAGGGTATCGAGGTCTTCCCGATTCGGCGTCATGGCGGGTTCATGGGCAGGATTTCTCGCCGTGCCAGTGCTTCTCTTTGGAAAAGAACAGAGGCAGGGATTTGCAGGATGCGCTGAAAGGAATGCGGCACACGTATTCGTTGTGTCGCCACGCTTTGCATTTATCCCTTTGCGACCATGAAACACTTTTTCTCTGTCCTCGCTGCTATGATCATGACTGCTGCTACCTCGACCGTCGCTGCTGATGCTGCTCCTTCAGGAAAAACGGAGTCGGCCGTGATCGGCGGAGGCTGTTTTTGGTGCGTCGAGGCTCAATACAAAATGCTGAAGGGCGTGAACAAGGTCATCAGCGGCTACGCAGGCGGTCATGTGGACCAACCGACCTACAAGCAAGTGTGCAACGGCGATACTGGCCATGCCGAGGTGATTCAGATCGATTACGATCCTTCCATCATCAGCTTCAAGGACATCATTGATCTCTTCTGGCTGGCACATGATCCGACCACTTTGAATCGCCAGGGCAATGACGAAGGCACGCAGTACCGCTCTACGATCATGTATCTGAACGAAGAGCAGAAAAAAATCGCTGAGGCTTCTTTGGCAGAAGCCCAGAAGGAGATCCCCGAGAAAATCGTGACGGAGATTGTGCCGCTGAAGAAGTTCTACGCTGCTGAGGACTATCACCAAGATTACTTCGCCAACAATCCCTACCAGGGTTACTGCCGCGTGGTGGTGAGTCCAAAGGTGGCCAAGTTCAAAAAGAAGCTGGAGGAAAAGGCGAAGCTGAAGGCGGAGGCGAAGTGATAGAGTTCATTGCCTCCCTGGCATCCAGGGCTCAAACTCCGGTGGTAGCGGTGCTTCGAAGCTGAGGGGTTGATCATGAATAGGATGATTCAGGCTCAATTTCCAGGCGTGCAGCATGAGACGTGTCACAGGGACGACCTGACGCTTCGGATGGCCATAGATTGGATCTCCCAGGATGGGGTGCCCCAGGCATTCGCGCATGTGGACGCGGATCTGATGCGTGCGGCCGGTGAGTAGCTTGCAGCGGATGAGTGCGCTTGCCTGATGCGTGGCCAGGTGCTCCCACTCGGTCACGGCTTCCTTTCCTGCTCCATCCATTAGGACCGCCATGCGCTTCCGATCCACCGGGTGGCGGCCAATCATGTTCTGGATGCGACCGCTTTTTTCCTTGGGTAGGCCATTGATCGCGGCGAGGTAGATTTTGCTCAATCGGCGCTCGGCAAAGGCCTCGGTGAGTCGCCGATGGGCGATGTCATTTTTCGCCACGACCATGCAGCCGGAGGTGTCCTTGTCCAAGCGGTGAACGATGCCAGGGCGCATCTCGCCACCGATGCCGCTGAGGTCATCGCAGTGATGCAGCAGTGCATTCACCAGTGTGCCGTCGGGATTGCCTGCGGCGGGGTGCACGACCAGTCCAGGGGCCTTGTTCAGCACCAGGATGTCTTTGTCTTCAAAAAGCACTTCCAGGGGGATGTCTTGGGCCACGACTCCGACCGGGGCAGCCTCGGGGATGATCATGGAGATGACATCGCCAGCTTTGAGCACCGCGCTCGCTTTCGTCGATCGGCCGTTCAGAGTCACGTGTCCGTCGCGGATCAGATCCTGAACGCGGGCACGGGAAAGTTCGGAAAAACGGGTGGCCAAGTGCTTATCCAGCCGTATCCCCAGGTCATCTGCTTCGGTAAGAGTCCATTCCACCCGCTAAAGTCGATATTCGAATTAATTTGGCAAACTGTAATTTCTGGCATGAGCCAAGCGTGAACAAAAGGGCCAGAAACGAGTCAAAAGCCACTTCCAAAACCGACACAGATTTCTCCTCCTAGTTTTTTCCAACTTCCCGTAAAAGCCACAAGCCACACTTTTCTCGACCGCATCCCACTCTTCTTTCGTGTCTCCCGTCTCCCCGCAACAGTCCTACCTGAGCACCTGTCCGGTTTGCCAAAACCAGATTGATGTGACCTCGCTGGACCCTTTCACCAAGCTGAAATGTCCCTTCTGCGGGCAAATGGTGCGTGTGCGGCGGAAGTTTGATCATTTCATGATCGTGCGTCAGATCGGCGAAGGCGGCATGAGTCGGGTATTCGAGGCAGAAGACGAGACGCTCGGCCGTCGGGTGGCCCTGAAAATTCTGAACCAGCGCTACAGCCGTGATGCGAATCGTGTGGAGCAATTTCGGCAAGAGGCTCTGATCACGGCCAATGTGAATCACCCCAACGTCATCAAGCTCTACTCCGTGGGTTACGATCAGGGGTATTTCTACATCGCCATGGAGTTGGTGAACGGTGGCAGTCTGGAGCAGCGCATCCGCCGGGATGATCGGGTGAAGGAGGCTGAAGTGCTGAAAATCGGGCTGGAAGTCGCCGAAGGTCTGCGTGCTGCGCAGCAGATGGGGCTGATCCATCGCGATGTGAAGCCGGCGAACATTCTTTTCACCGAGGCAGGCACGGCAAAGGTGGTGGACTTTGGCTTGGCCCTTTTCGTGGATCGCGGCGGCGACAATTCTGGAGAAATCTGGGCGACCCCTTATTACGTGGCGCCCGAAAAGGTGCTCGACAATCGCGAGGACTACCGCAGCGACATCTTCAGTCTCGGTGCCACGCTTTATCATGCCCTGACGGGGAAGCCGCCGCACAAGGCTGACTCAGATAGCATCGAGCAGCTGCGCATGGTGAAATGCCGACGCGTGGCACTGGAGGACAGCGGCATGCGCTTCGCCCCGCGCACGGTGCATGTGATCAATCGAATGCTGGCCTTCCGCCCCCAGGAACGCTGCGCGAACTATGATGAAACGGTCGATGAACTGCGATTGGCTGAGGGCTTGCTGAACCAAGGTTATGCCGCGCGTTGGCGGCTGACCAGTCGCCGCGTGCGCTGGTCGGTGGCGGCAGCGGCGGCGATGGTGGTGGCCTTCCTGGTGGGTTGGGGCATTCAGTCCGTCAGCACTCGCAAGGCCGCTGCCGTGACCCAATCCGTGGACACCAGCCGTCAGGATCTGGCAGGCGATGGCGTGACGGTCCAGGCAGGGGATCGACGCACGGTGGCTGAGCGATTCATCGCTGCGCGTGAGTTGATGCTGGAGAAGCGCCAATTTGCTGAGGCCAAGCATCAGTTTGAGCGCTTGTTGAACGATGGACTGCGCCAGCCTACCCAAAATTGGGCGCGGGTGAATGCAGCGTTGTGCGCGACTTTGCTCGGGAAAAAAGACGATGCTGCACGCCATCTCGCTGCGCTAGGGCGTGATCTTCCTTCTGGCGATAGCCCGCTGCTGACGCCACAATTGGTTAGTTTTTTCGACAAGCTGGGTGACCGCTGCCAGGCTGCCTTTCCGCCTGGCCTGCCTCTAGATCAGCTGGGATACAGCACCCAGGGGGAGTCTTTGCTCGGCTACTTGGTGCATGGGTTGGCGGAGTGGCATTTCGGCGATCCCCAGCTAGGGGCGGAGTGCATGTTCTACTTCCGCGATCACTTGTCTGATCTGCGTCGGGACAGCACGCTGATCTCGCTCGATTGGATCCCTGGTTATGCGGTGGGCTTGGTGAAGCCGCTGGAAGCGACGCTGAAAAAAGCAGCGGAGATGCCAGCCGCATCGCCCTCTGTTCAAACAGCCCAGCAGGCCCGAGATTTGCTGAAACGATTGCAGGCACAGAAAGACAGTCTGAAAGAGGCCCCACGTCTTCGGGAGCAGATCGAATCTCAAATGGCTGAGGTGCGGCGCGAACTCGGCAAATGGGTGCTCACGGAGAAACAAGCGCAGCTGAAGCTAGATCAGGCGGCACGCCAGCGTGATCTAGCTCAATGGGCGGAGGTGCTCGCCTGCTTGCCAGGTTTGATCGATGGTTATGACAATGCACGCGTCGTCGAGATGCTCTCAGGCATGAGCTTTGATGCAGCAGAAGTCCAGACGGCGCTCGAAGGCCGACTGTATCTGCACCAGCAGGCTGGAGCCTTCCTAAAGCGGTTGTTTGAAGACCTCAGCACACGAGGCGGCTATGCAGGGCGCTTGGATCGTCGCAATGGCTCGCCGCTGCCAGGCACGCTCGTCGCGGCAAGTCTGAAGGAGGCTCGGGTGATGACAGAGCGGGGAACCCTTTTGGTGCCACTGAGCGATCTCGCGGCTCAGACCCTGCTGGATGCAGCGCGTCATTACACGGAGCAGACCACGGACAGCACGGAGTATTACCAAAGGCAGGAAGAAACCGCTGCCTTCGCCCGCGTGTTCGGCCTGGAGGAAGTCTCAGCGACGGTGGCCGCGCAGCTCATGGAGGAGAATCGGGGCTTCCGCGAGCGCTGGATTCGTGTGGTAGAGCCCTAATGGGTTTTACTTCTCCGGACGCAGGTCAAAGCAGACGAGCTTGTCCTTTTGGCGAACGACCAGCCGCCCATGACTCAGAGCGGGTGAGCTGCAGCCGAGTCCTTCAATTTTGGGCCGGGCGATTGAGTGGCAGCCATCGGTGGCTGCCTTGATGATCCGCAGGTGCGTGCCGTTGTTCTCGAAGACCATCAGCTTGCCATCGGCCAGGATGGGAGATGTGATCGTGCTCTGCACTTCATTTTCTACCCAGCAGACCTTGCCAGTCGCTAGCTCGACACATTGATTTTTGCCACCGCAGGTGAGGTAAACATGCCCCTCATGCAGGATCGGGCTGCCACTGTAGCGCAGGGTGACCCAAAAGTGTGACCACGCGGCTTTGGGCGGACCTTCTTTCTGCCACTGGTAGGCACGCAGGCCCACGTCCTTCGCACCACTGTAGATGACCAGCCACTCTCCCTGACAGACCGGCGTGGATTGGCCACCGCCCTCCACTTCCCAGAGGATGCTACCGTCCTTTGGGTTCAGGCCTTGTAGGCTCTTGTTTCCCACGACCAAAAGCACAGGGTTACCCGAGGTTGGTTGCCACCAGCTGGGGCTGCCCATGCTGCTGCGGGCGTTCTTTTGTTCCCACAGGAGTTTTCCATCGGCCAGTGCATAGGCCTGAGCACGGCCTGCCGCCATGTAAACGACGCCATCCTGCACCAGAGGCGATTCAGCAGGGCCAGCAGAGGGAAGTTCGGCCTTCCACAGCAGCGTGCCTTTTTCTTCATCCAGGCAGTACAAATGCGTGCTGCACGCGGCGACGACGCGGCCGTCCATCACAGCGGCCGTGCTGCTGGAACTGCGTCCCGTGGGCTTGCCTTCGCTTTCAAACTTCCACAGTTCTTTCCCGCTGTTGAGGTCCAGGCAGAGCACCACGTCTTTGGCCACCTTGATGGTATTCGGCACTGCTGCCAGCAGCTTGTCTTTCACGGCAGGGGAGAGCTTTTCCTCTTCCATCCATTGCTTGAAGGCATCCGCCGTGGCAAAGGGCTTGCCCTCGCGTTTCGCCACGCGGGCGATTTCTTCCAGTGGCAACGCCGTAGCTCCGGCCTTGAAGCGGGATTCCACCCATTTCCCTAGGCTCACGTCCTCCTTGGGCGTCAGGTTGGCCTTTCGCCATTCCAGCATCCACTCGTCCATCTTGGCACCACGAAGCTTGGGTAGATTCAGGCGGGTGTCTTCTAGCTTTTTCATCAGCTCTGGGCTGGTGCCCCGGTAGTTCAGCTGCTGCATCACCTCGCTGTCGATTTCCCGCTGTTCGGAGGTGATGCGCTCATGCCAAACCACAGAAAGAATCACACGCTCCCCCGACACCACCGGGCTGCCATGACCGCCATAGTGATCGCTGGGGATGTTGCCGCTCTCCCAGACCTTGCGCAGACCCGATTCAGGAAATGTCTCCGCGATGGGCGTGGTGTCCATGGAGACCCCGTCGCGGTTTGGCCCGCGCCACTGTGGCCAGTCGGCCAGGGCCAGGGGGGAAGAAAGGGCAACGAGGGTTGTGGCGAGGGGAAACAAACGCATGACGCTTGGCTGAACGTGTTGGCCCCTGCGACCCTTGCAGCAGCTCGCACAGCTAGGAAATCTCTGCCCTGTTTTGTGACAAACCTTGCGTGACGAGAGCTTTTCCCCTGTGATGTCGTTTTGACCGTCTCTTCCTCAGCCATGCGTTTTTTGATCTCATCCATCGCCTTTGCTTGCCTCACGCTGCCCAGTGCCGCTCAGACTCCTGCACCGCCTCCAGGCCATGACCATGGGGCCGACATGCCTGGGCTGAAAAAGGAGCTTTTCGCCGGCATCACGGCGGAGGACCTGCTGAAGCCGGGTGATAAGCCTGGATCGGTGAAGGTCACGCTCGTCGCCACCTTCAATGCCGCGAATTATGGCATGAATTTCAACGGTTACTCCCATGGCAAAGCCGTGCTGACCGTGCCGGTGGGCACCCAGGTGCAGGTCACCTTCATCAATCCCAGTCCCGTGCCGCACAGCGCCATCGTCATCGACAAGCCTGACACGAAGAAGCTGCAGGTGCCTGAGCCCTGGTTCCCTGGCGGTGCCTCACCCAAGCACTTGACCGGGCAGACCGTGGGCAAATCGGAGTTTGCCTTCACGGCCGATGAGGCGGGCGACTATGCGCTGGCCTGCGGCTTTCCCTCCCACGCTGTGGCGGGCCATTGGGTGGCGCTGAAGGTGAGCGCGGAGGCCAAGGTGCCCACCCTACAGCTCGGTGATCAGCCGGCGAAGGAAGTGAAGTGATGAGGCCTAGGCGTGAGGTTGCATGGAGGCGGGAAAGACTCCCGCCTCTGATCAGTCCCCTCATTCAGCCGACGCCAAGTCTCGGTGGTAGAAGACCTTGATGTAGCGCATGGCTTTTTTTTCATCGTAGCCACGCTCCAGCAGCGGCTCCGACTCTCCGGCGGCAGGTTTCACGTGGATCTCGACGCCTGTGTCCAGCTTCAGCACGGCGTGGATTTTCTTCAGCGCCTTGCCCACGTCCTTTTTGGAAATTTCAAAGCTGGTCTCCAATGGCATGCCTTCTTCTTTTTCCACGCGCGCGCGGTGTTCTTGGAAGCGCTCGATCATTTCCGGCTTCTTTAGCACCGCCTGCTCGAAGTCCTGCAAGTCAAAGCGTTCGCGATCCTCGAAAAAGTCCAGCGCCTCGCGGGCAGCCTGGGCGGTTTCCCAGGGCGGGGTTTCCTCGCTGGGGGGTTGAGATTCCTCAATGAAGGAGACCGCCATTTTGGCATAGGCGTTGGTGAGGAAGGCGGAGTCCGGTACGGCCTCCACCCCCAGGAAATCACGCGCCCAGAAGCGCGTGTCGCTGCCGCTGCGGTCAAAGGTGAGCACGTAATAGCCCTTGCTACCCCAGTGGTTCACGATCAGGCAGCCTTTGTCGATCTTCTCTGGGTGAATGCCCTCCACAGTGTTGATTTCCAGGTCACCATCGCGCGCCGTGATGGTCAGAAAGGGCACGATGCTTTCCGACTTTAGGATGCAGATGCCCTGCACCAGTTCGCCCTCGATGTGCAGCTCCTTCAGATGCACCACGCAGAGGTCACCGGACTTGATGTTGGGGTGGTTGGACTTGGCGTAGAGTCGGCTAGCGATCTCCGAGGCGCGGGTCAGCAGGCTGTTGGGATCGGCAAAAATGGCCTTGGCGCAGGTATTCAGTTCGTGCTGATCCAGGGAGGCATGGTGAGTGAATCGGTGGGCGGGCAGATTCTTGAAGGGCTTCAAAAACAGCGCTGTCAGCCGCTCCTGCTGGTCCTCCGGGATCGTGTGAACCTTCCGGGACACCTGCAGCGGCTCACCGCGCTGAGGATGGCCAATTTTGGCGAGAACCAGCCGGGTGGCCGTGGCAGTATCGAGACGCAGTTTGACGGACATGATTGGGAAAAGGGGGAGCCTGACTTAGGCCGTGATGCGCGGCTGGCAAGGCCAGAACCGCTCTGGCTGCTTCATTCCTGTCCGGGAGTGTCTTAGGTCACGGAGGGGGGTGTGCCACGGATCATCCAGCAGGAGTCATGTGCCACGAGGCCAATGTGTGGGTAGTATTCCCGAGCCGCAGGTGCAGCCAGCAGGATCAGGTTTGTCTCCAGACCGGCGCTTTCATGCGTGCGGCGAAGCAGCTCACGGCCGATGCCCTGCCGCTGCCAGGCCTGATCCACCGCCAGATCGGCCAGGTAGGTGCAGTAGGCATGGTCTGTCAGGGCACGGGACACGCCCACGAGCTCTCCGCGATGACGTGCGGTGATGACCAGATTCGCCTGCCGAATCATGCACTCCATGCGTGCACGATCCCCCAGCGGTCGCCTTCTTCCCAGAGTGGAGCGTTGCAGGATGGAGATGAATTCATCCACCTCCAGGTCGGTTTCTTCTTGGTAGATGATCTCAAACACCATGGTGGGCAGGGGAAAAGGGGACTCGGCGGCTACGCAAGGTTCAGGAGCAGGTCGCCCATCGAAAGTGCCCGGCTTCATCCCCCTTGGCAAGGCGACTGCAAGGCCTGGCTGGCGAGTGGGAAGTGCGGAATCGGGGTTGAAGCGCGGGACGCTTCCGGGATGGTGGGGAGATGCGCCATTTTCGTTTTCTCCCTCTTTCACTTGTCCTTTGCTCTCAGCTCTGCCTCGCAGCCGTGTCTCTGACGCCAGATCAGCTCCAGCGGGTGGGCAAGCGCATCTGGCAAAATGAATGCGCAGGTACGGTGGCAGGTCTCACGAGCTGGAACACGGGTGAAGACTTTGCCTCGCTCGGCATTGGCCATTTCATCTGGTATCCGGCTGGGAAGCCTGGCCCGTTTGAGGAGAGCTTCCCCGCGCTGGTGGCCTATCTGCAAACGCAGGGCGTGGCCATGCCCGCCTGGACACGCGGCCCTTGCCCCTGGGCGACCAAGGCCGCTTTTGAGGCAGAGGCTAAGGGAGCCCGGCAGGTGCAGTTGAGGGGGCTTTTGTCCAAAACGGTGCCGCAGCAGACCAGCTTCATTTTGGAAAGACTGGAGCGCGCGCTGCCGAAGATGCTGGCTCAGACCAAGCAGAAGAAGCGCGTCCAGGCGCATTTTGAAGCGCTCTCCCAGACTCCTGAGGGTGCCTTTTGCCTGATCGATTACGTGAATTTCAAAGGCGAGGGCACGGTGGCTGCGGAGCGCTACAAAGGCCAAGGCTGGGGCCTGCTCCAGGTGCTGGAGAGCATGACTGCGCCGACTCCTGCTGGCTTTGCGGCTGCGGCCAAAGCGGTGCTGACGCGTCGTGTGGAAAATGCTCCACCTGCCCGCCAAGAAAAACGCTGGCTCCAGGGCTGGCACAACCGCTGTGATGGCTACCTGCGGCGACTTTGAAATGAGGGCAGGGCTTTTCGCGTGATGTGAAGGCCAGCTTTTGGAACTGCAGCTCTATTTCTTTTTTCATGCGTCTTGTCCTTGTCGAAGATGATCCCGAACTGGGCCGCCAGATGACGGCCTGGATGGCCGAGGCTGGGCATCACCTGACTTGGCTGGAACAGGGCGAGGCCGCACTGGACTGGATCTGCAATCACTCCTGCGATGCTGCGATTCTCGACGTAGGACTGCCGGACCTGGATGGTTTTACCGTGGTGGAGACTCTCAGAAAGCGTGGTGTGCAGCTGCCTGTGATCTTTCTCACTGCACGCGCAGGTGTGCCAGATCGCGTCCGTGGCCTAGCTGCAGGTGCGGACGATTACCTAACGAAACCTTTTGCCGCTGAGGAGCTGCTGGCACGCCTGGATGCACTGCGCCGTCGTGCAGCCCAAGCCCAATCGCTGCCGGATCGCCGTCGCGTGGGGAATTCGCTGCTTGATCCTGTGCGTCGCCGCATCAGCTGCGGTCCCGAAGTGGTGGACCTCCAACCGCGGGAGTGGACGCTGCTGGAGGTGCTGATGAAGCATGAAGGAAGGATCGTGCCGAAGCAGTTCCTGCTGGAGCAGGTGTGGGACATCCGCTTCGACCCTGGAACCAATGTGGTGGATGCGATGATCTGCCGCCTGCGCCGGAAACTGGAATCCGCTGGCAGCAATCTGAGCATCGAGACCATCCGCGGAAAAGGGTATGCCTTTCAAAAAGACGCTGTTTGATCGCATCCCCTCGCAGTGGCGTCTGGCCTTGCTGCTGGCGCTCTTCGTCGGCACCTCCATCGCGCTGACGCTGGCACTGGTACGCAGCACGGTCAGCCGTGACCTTCAGCACCTGAACAGTCGCATCATCGTCGATGATCTCGTGGAGTACGCTGCGATTTATGCTGCCAATGGCATTGAAGGCGTGGCCGATGTCTTCCCTGCCGGTCAGCACAGCGACACGAATGGCCTGCGCATCACCACGCCTACGGGAGAGGCACGTTACGAAGATCTCCCGAAGGAGATGCGTGATTTCTCCTGGCCGCAGCGACCGCCTGCCAATGACTGGGAAAGCAAGCCCACCCTGCTGCAGGAAGTCGTGAAGGAGGGAAAAGACACTCGTTTGACCGTGGGCTGCACCCGACTGCATGACGGAAATTACCTTTGGTTCGGCCGCACGGATGAGGAAAGCCGCCGCTATCAGCACAACATCACCATTTATCTCTGGCTGGCAGGCATTCTGGCTGCTGCAGTCGCACTGCTCCCGGTGGTCTGGTATTCGCACGAGGTGCTGACGCCGATCCGCGCTTTCACAAAAAGCGCACGCCATCTGCATCTGCCCGAAGGTACAGCTCGCCTCATGGCCCCGCGTGCCATTCCTGAGCTCAAAACGCTCGCCTCAGTCATCAATGCCGGTTTGGACCAGATCCTCAGTCTTTCCCGTGAGTTGCAGGGCACCAATGACCAGCTGGCGCATGAGTTGCGCACGCCTTTGGCGCGCATCCGGGGAAATCTGGAAAACCTGCTCGACAAAAGTGACAATCCCGAGGCCCAAGATGCCGCCGCGCGCAGCCTGGAGGAGATCGACCGCGCTGCCCAGCTGGTGCAGCACATCCTCACGATTCGTGCGGGCGATCATGGAGCACTTCGCCTCTACAAGCAGCAGACCTCCGTGCATGATTTGCTGTACAATTTGGTCGAGCTTTTCACTCCTGCGGCTGAGGATCGCGGGCTGACTTTGGTCATCAAGCAAGGGTTGGATCTTGTGCTGAACATCGACCGAGAGCTGATCAATCAAGCCATTTCCAATTTGCTCGACAATGCCCTGGCCTACACCCCGCGCGGCGGCCGCATCACTCTGCGCTGGCAGGCAGAGGGCACGGGGGCCGTGCTTTTCGTGGAAGACACGGGTCCAGGCGTGCATCCTGAGGAGATGGAGATGATCTGGGAGCGCTACAATCGCGGCTCTTCCATCTTCACGCGCCACCCAGGCATCGGCCTAGGGCTCAGCTTGGTCCGTGCCATTGCCATGTCTCACGGGGGCAGTGTTGGCGTGATGAACCGTGTCACAGGGGGGGCCAGCTTTTGGGTCCGCCTGCCGCAAGGGTGACCTGCTTTCACAAGCGCCGCCTGCGCTGAAAAAACGCCCCTAGCCCGATCAGCAGTAGGCTGCTCGGCTCAGGCACGGGCGCGCTGGTGATGATGCCCAGAATTTCACTCGAGCTCGAAGAAATGCGTGAGGCATACATCGCCGTGGGTTTGTCCACGGCGGTGTCTGTGTGAAAGGTCCAGGTTGTCGCGTCAGAGCCCTGATAAAAACCACCCTTATCGAACAAAGCGGCGCTGAATTCTGAGGAATCAAAGCGGGTGTTGTTCGTGTCGAAGTAACCCTCTGCGGCGTAGTTGACCCCGGCCAGATACCAGTTCGAACCGACCTGGATGAAAACCCCACCGCCTGAGTCGCCGTGGGACAAGGTCGCTTCGTTCTGCCCCGAGATGGCATTGAACTGGGCAACGAGCAGATCCCCGACCGAGGTCGTGGCGATTTGATTCACCACATTGGCTCCCCAGCGCGTGATCCCATCGCTGTTCTGGGTGTACCACCCATGAAGATCACCGCCCAGCGTGATGGCAGCCCCGCGAGGTGCGCCTCTCCCATAGGTGACCAGTGATCTGCCGGCCTCGCTTCCGCCGGTGTAAAGAGGGGCCCAGCTGCTGAAGGTTTCGTTGATCTTGAAGACGCGCAGGTCAGTGCCGCTGATGTCCCAAAAGCCAGTGCCACCATTGGCAGCTACATCGATCGTGTAGGTCACATCCGCCAAGCCATTTTGAGCCGCAGTGCTGACAAAGGTGCCCGAACTCTGCACTCCCACGTGCTGGGCGGTGATGAAATACTGATCCCCGATCATGGTGCCCAAGAAGGCCCCGTATTGTCCCTGCCAAGCCCAACCGCTATCCGCGTAAATGCCAGTCGGCGCAGTCGTATTCGTGAGCGGATTGTCCGTGTCATAAAGCACAATCGCCCCGGCCTGACGGGTCAGGAAAGTCAACAGGATGCCCAGCCTCAGCCAGCCGTTGTGGAGAGGATGCAGCATCTTGAAAAAGGGAAGGTAAGGCAGCACTCAGGGAAATTTACCCGATATTTTATAATTTCCATAAATAAAAGAGCGTGCCTGCGAGGTGATTTTGCAATCGGCGAAGGTTCAGCCTTGGGCCACGGCCGCCCACTTGGCTCAGATCCGCAGGGTCAGGGCCGAGGCTGACTTCCTCCTTGCCTGTGAGATTGAGCCGTTCCATAGGGCGCGCCCATGCCCTCCCAAGCTTTCGTTCACGGACAAACTTTTCTCCAGGAAAATGCCAAAAAGCCCGGTGTCATCACCACGGCTAGTGGTTTGCAATACAGCGTGCTTCAGGAAGGCACTGGCAAGAGCCCGAAGAAGACCGACACCGTGGTGGTGAACTATCGTGGCACCCTGCTGAACGGGGTGGAGTTTGACAGCAGCTACCTGGCAGGCCGCGAACCCGCGGAGTTTCCGCTGAACCGCGTCATCAAAGGCTGGACGGAAGGACTTCAGCTCATGAAGGAAGGAGCCAAGTTCCGCTTTTTCATCCCTTCGACCCTGGCCTATGGCTCCAGAGGCGCAGGGTTAGACATCGGCCCAGACGAGACGCTAATCTTTGAGGTTGAGCTGCTGAAGGTTTGGGAAGACTGAGGCAAAGCTGAGTGCCTCAGGCATTCGCATCGGCTGCTTTTTTGATGCTGGAGATCACATCGCTGATTTTCAAGTCGATGCGCTCCCGCTTTTTGAAGTAGCTGACTTCTTCGTAGCCGGCTTCAGCTAGGTTATTCAGGGCTGTGACGAAATGCTCTCCCACACGCGGTGCTTTGTGGGCATCACTGCCGATGACGACCGGGATTTTCCGCTCGGCCATCATGCGCAGCATTTCATTGCCAGGATTCATCTCGCTGTAGCTCTTGTTCAGGCCCGAGGTGTTTAGCTCCATGGCCACGCCGGTCTTGGCGATGCGGTCGAGCACAGAGGCAACGGTGTTTTTGATGATGGCAAAGCACCAGCTGTCAGGATGATAGTTTTTCACCAGATCCGGGTGGGCGATGCAGTCATACAGACCGGTTTCAGCACTGGCGGCGAGGTGATCGAAGTAAGTCCGGCGGAATCCCTCGATGGTGCCTTGCTCGAACTTATTCAGGTATTCCTTGGCCTGCCAGTGAAGACCGCCCAAGCAGTAGTCAAACTCAGCGCGCTGATGCAGACCCTCGATGTATTTTTCATACCCAGGGAAGAACTCGCTCTCGATGCCGAGGCAGACCTCCAATTTGCCCGCGTAGGCTTCCTTGGCACGCTGAACGAGAGACAGGTAGAGGTCGAATTCGCCCTCGCTCATGCGCACGGATGGCCAAAAGCCATCGGGCATCGGACAGTGGCAGGTGAAGATGATGCCCTTCAGGCCGGATTTCACCGCCTGGGCGCAGTACTCTTCTGGCTCTCCCCAGGCGTGCTTGCACAGCGGAGTGTGCATGTGGGAATCGTAGTAAAGTGCTCCTGATTTGGCCGCCACGGGTTTCTCAGAAGAGACGACGGGCGGTTTAGGGGGAGCAATGGGCTCACCCGCCGTGATGGCCAGCACGGACTTCGAGGCTGCCGATTTAGCCGCAGCCTTAGGCGCGGCGGCGGGGGCTGGCTTGGCCGGTGGCGTCACGACTGGAGCTGGGGCCGGAGTCGAGACCGCAACCGCTACAGGTGCGGCTGGTGCAGAAGGCGCAGGCTTCGCCACAGCCGCTTTTTTCTCAGGTGCAGTGGTTGCAGGAGCTTTGGGGGAAGAAGCCACGGCCTTTTTCTCAGGTGGGGCTGGTGTCTTCTTCAGGGGTGGCGGTGGGAGGACTCCTCCCTTGGGCACAGGGGCTGCCGCTTTTTTCACGCTTTTTGCCGCCGGACTTGCAGCGGCTTTTGGGGCGGGTGCCTTTGCGGCCGTTTTGGCCGCAGGCTTTTTCACGGGGGCCTTTTTCGCAGGAGCAGGCTTGGCCTTCGCGGCGGGTTTGGCCGCAGGGGTGCGCTTGGTGGGGGCCGCTTTGGGGGCAGGCTTTTTCTTCACCGGGGCCTTGGCCACAGGTTTGGCTTTGGGCTTCGGAGCCGATTTCGCGGCGGTTTTGCGTGGAGCTGTCTTCGCAGCAGCCTTGGCCTTTGGTTTCTGGGTTTTACTTTTGCTCACGTGGGGTTCCTCCCGGGGATTGGGTGCTCAGCCTGCCTTCCTGGTCCGCTCCTGTCCTCAGCTTCTCCTTCGAAATACTGGGGAACAGTGCGCGGGCCGATCCGGTCCACTTCAGTGATGAGCACATAGATGACAGACGCTACGGTCAAGACCAAAGTCATGCAGCCTGTGAATTTTGCGGATAGGGCCAGCATCTCCTGACGCCGCCTGAGGCGTGCGGGGAGGGGCTTGACGGAATGAGCACTCATGGCCGTGGGTCAATCTGCTGGAGCCGAAGGCGGGAATCGAACCCGCGACCCGCGCATTACGAATGCGCTGCTCTACCGCTGAGCTACTTCGGCTTTTGCGAAGAAAATACGCCGGACGGGCTCTATATCTGCGCACCAAGCTTTGTCATACGCTTTCTGCAAAAGCGGATTTTTTTCCAAGCGGGTTTGGCAGCGACCTGGAATTTCGCTTCACTCAGTGCGTTGTTTTTGCCCCCTGTTGCGCCATGCTTTCCTCACTCTCGACCCCGTCCCCCTACGCCGAATTCCAGGCTGAGTTGGCCGAAATTCACCGCCACAAGTGGCTGGTGAGTGAAAAAGAAGGACGTGATGTGGGCTTTGAGCGTGCGCTGACGGAGTGGGTGGACCATCACCGGGAAAAATGGCGCCGAGCCCGGGAACTGGCTCAGCAGACCAAGGCAGCATGAGCCGGGCATCAGCCCTGCGGTAGCAAATCTCCCCGCAGAGGCACCACTTTGCGGTCCAGGTCATGGCTGGCGTGAATGCGCCGCACCGTGCCACTGCGGGCCCGCATGAGGATGCTCCAGGTCTCGACCCGGCGGCCAATCATGCGTACGCCTGGCAGCAGCGGGCTGTCGCTGATGCCCGTCGCGCAGAAGAGGGCACTCTCCCCCTGCACGAGGTCATCGCTGCGCCATAGCGCGGACATTTCCTCGGGCCCGACCTCAGACGCGACCTGAGCGCGGTGCTTCTCATCATGGAACCACATCCGCACGTCCATGTCGCCGCCCAGGCACTTCAGCGCGGCAGCGGCGAGCACCGCCTCTGGGCTACCTCCCATGCCGACATACAGATCCACTCCACTCTGCGGCAGG
The DNA here is from genome assembly GCA_027484445.1 of Verrucomicrobiaceae bacterium. Taxonomy (GTDB): domain Bacteria; phylum Verrucomicrobiota; class Verrucomicrobiia; order Verrucomicrobiales; family Verrucomicrobiaceae; genus Prosthecobacter. The sequence goes on along the minus strand of JAIXSY010000051.1, from coordinate 46,321 downwards.
GAAGGGGCGACCGCTGCGGTGATGTCGCCATCCGTGATCATGCGCAGGGCGGCTCCGGTTTGTCTCACTTGCTGGATGATGCCCGCGTGGCGCGGGCGGTCCATCGTGACCACCACCACATCCCGCACGTGCTTGTCCAACACCTCAGCCACCAGTTTGATCACCTCTCCCAGCGGACGATCCAGCAGGGGGTCTTCTCCGCTGCCTTGGATGGCTTTTCTCACCGCAGGTCCGTAGGCCAGCTTGTGGCTGTAAAAGCTCGGGATGTTTTTCATCCCGCACGGTGCCCCTTCTGGCACCTGCGCGGCGGCCATCACCGAAATGCTGTTCGGTGTGCCTTTGGCGATGTTCGTGGTTCCATCAATGGGATCGAGCGCGATGTCAAAACGTGGTGCCCCCGGCTTCCATGTGCCGAGGTGCTCGCCGACAAAGATGCCCGGCGCATTGTCCTTGATGCCCTCACCGATGACCACCTTGCCGCAGATGTCGAGAATATCGAAGACGCCATAGATCGCCTCGCACGCTGCCGCATCGGCCAGTTCCTTTTCGCCTCGGCCGAGCCAATGCACTGCCTGAAGCGCCGCATTTTCCGTGGCGCGCACGAATTCAAACTCAAGCAAGCGTTCGAGGTCCAGAGGACTGCGCAGAGGAGGAAGACCGGTCGGATTCATGAAGGGCGGTGGTTGGGTTGGGGCCGTCTAGAAGAAGCGCAAAGAACCCCCTTTGGGAAGAGCGGGCAATCGGTCTTGAGCAAAAATCCGCCTCACCTCAGCCCGCAGCCAGCCCAGGCTCACGTCAGCGTCATGGAAGAAAGGGACATTCCTCCGCGTTCGAGCCGCTGTGAAATTCCCTCCATTTGGACTCCACCTGTGGCTCGCCCTTCTCAGCACCTCGCTCCCCCTTTCGCAGACTCCAGCAGCCCCACCGCCCCAAGCGGCAGTTTCTGCTCCGGCCAAGCCCAAGGTCAGCCGCCCGCCCACCCAGGCGAATGTCGCCTACGGCTCCCACGAGCGCCAGGTGCTCGACTTTTACCAGGCCTCTTCGGCCAAGCCCACCCCGCTGCTTTTTTTCATCCATGGTGGTGGCTGGGTCACGGGAGACAAAGCCAATCCTGCTGAACTCGAGGCCTGCCTCCGCGCGGGCATCTCCGTCGTGTCCATCAATTACCGCTACTCCTGGCAGGCGCAGTTGGCCGGTGTCATGCCGCCCGTGCAGTGGCCGCTGGAAGACGCCGCCCGCGCGCTGCAATTCGTCCGCAGCAAAGCTCATGAATGGAATCTGGATAAGCAACGCATCGCTGCCAGTGGTGGCTCTGCCGGTGCCTGCAGCAGCCTTTACCTCGCCTTTCATGACGACCTCGCTGATCCCGCCAGCCCCGATCCCATCGCCCGTGAATCCACGCGCCTCTGGTGTGCTGCGGTGAATGGGGCACAAACCTCTCTCGATCCCAAGCAGCTCATCGAATGGACACCGAACAGCCGTTACGGCGGTCATGCCTTCGGCTTCATGGACCCCAACAATCTCAAAACGCGCGACACACGCTTCGCGGAGTTTTTGGCGAAGCGTGAATCAGTGCTGAAGTGGATTCAAACCTATTCACCCTACGAACACGTCAGCGCCGGTGACCCCCCCGTTTACCTTCGTTACAACGACCAGCCTGCTCTCGGTCAGCCACAAAAAGATCCCACCCACACCTCGAATTACGGCCTCCCGCTTCAGGTGCATTGCCGCCAATTCGGCGTTGAATGCGAACTCGCCTACCCCGGAGCCCCTGACGTCAAGCACCGCACCATCGCCGACTTCCTCATCTCCCGGCTCCAAGCTCCCTGAACCAACTTTGGGGCAAAGGCCCTGGATGAGTCAAGGATGAGTCAAGCGGTTGGTCAACCGGACTCACGAGAGGCAAGGCGGAAGGCCAAGCTCGGTGAAGGGATGGCTCCTTGGCCTATTTTCACCAAGTAGGCGGTTTGGGGTGAAGCTTCCCTGCGCATCGGTAAGCATTGCTGAGTGCCTGGAAGAACGACCTTGTCCGAGTTGAACTCAAGGCTGAAGCTGGGCGCGCTGGAGGAACTCGACGCCGTAACGTCCGGCGGGCACCCAGAGGTCGAGCGTGGAGGTAAAGGCGGCTTGGTCCACGTGCAGGAAGAGATTTGCAGGCGTGTCAAAGGCGGCGACGGGTTTTAGGCTGCCGTTGCTGGCATCTACGCTGGCGATTTCGAGACTGCCCTGACCGCTAGCCAGCAGATGACCATGGCTGACATGCAGCAGCCAGGGCAGGGTGCTGACAGGCCACTGGCTGAGCTGGGCGAGACGCCCGGTGGTAGCCTGGTAGCCGATGGCCACGACGCTAGGGGTGCCTGTCTCGCGCACGAGGTAGAGTCGAGTGCCATCCGTGGCTGAGGCGCTGTAGATTGGCGTGGAGGTAATGTAGCTGTCGAGCTGCCAGGCATTCAGGCCATCGTAAGCGCTGGCCTGGATGACCCGCACGATGGGGCGATTTTCCGAGAGCTGGAGATCGCTCTGGGTGAGCAAGATCGCGCCCTGGGCGTCGGCTTGATGCACGCCAAGCAGCTGCCCCGGCACGCTCACAGGCTCACGCAGCACAGCAGTGGCACTGCGCCAGTCGCTGACTTGCAACCAGGAGGCCACACGTGGGCTGGCTGAAAGCGACGGAAGGCCAGGACGCCGCGGAGTCAGGGGGCGAGGCAGTAACGCAGGACTGACGCTAAGGTCATGGCTGAAGAAGATGAATCCACCTTGGGCAATGGCGGTGCTGATCTGGCGTGGATTTTCCGAACTGCCGAGCAGGACGGCGGCTCCGGCGCGGGTGCCGTCTGAAGTGATCTCTACGGGACATTGCAGAGCCAGTGCGACTTTGGGCTGCACTGACAGCGGCGCGACGGGTATCGTGGAACTCTGAAGCTGGGGAACAGGCGCAGCCAAGGGTGTGGAGCTGCTGGCGCTAATGGCAATGGGTGCTTGAGACAGGATCGTGATGTAATCCCACCACCAGAAGTAAGCGGGCCGCGCGGGCACATGCCAGACGAGACGGTCAACGCTGGGCCACAGGGCCTGCACCCGGCTGAGGTCAGGTGCAAAGGCTGGCGCGTCTGGCGGACATGGCTGGAAGTGGCGGGCGATCTCACGTGCGATGGGAGGCACGGTGGCCAGCTCGAGCACGAGTGTGCTCAGGCCCTTTTTCCCCGTCGAGTCGGTGATCCATTGGGCGAGGTAGAGTCGATTCCCCTGCTGGGTCATGGCCAAGATGGGGGCTTCGCCGAGGTCGAGCAGTTCTAGCACTTGATCAGGATCAGAGGCGGTCGTGATGCGTAGCGTGGCTGGAGTAGGCTTGTTTCCCAGAAACGGCATGGAAAGCTGCAACCAGCCGTGGTGGCTGTAGCTGGGCGGTCCGTCCTCCACCTGCACGAGGTAATCGCCCACGGGCACGACACGATCCACGGTCCAGGAAAGCGGTAAGCGCACGAGGGGTTCGTCCGTGAGTTCGGGATCGAGTGCCTGGAGGCTGTGAACCAGCAGTTCTTGTCCTGAGAGGGTGACCCAATGATCCGCGATGAGGCTGCCGCGCCGTGGGTTGAAGTTGTGATGCAGCGTCTGGCCCAGCTTCAGTGCATCCCCTTCGTGGTGGATCACCTGCATGGCTTTTTTGAAGGAGAATCTGCCTGTCGTGGCATCGTTTTCCCAGCTTTCGAAGGGCACCATCAGCAGTCCAGAGTCTGGCAGGTATTCGACTGCTTTTTCATCGTAATTCGCCTCGCTCCAGCTGGTGGCTCCGGCACTGCCCAGGGAGACGCGGGAGAGCAGGCTGGGGCGGGTGACATCGCTCACGCCAAAAAGAGAGGCCGTGACGCGGCCTTCCTCCACCCCCACGGCGAGCAGTCGGTCGCCGAGCGGACGCAGGTAGGTGCTCCAGCCAGGCACCTCCAGCACCCCCGAGAGCGCGGGTTTGTCAGGGCTAGCCAAGTCCACGATGAAGAGGGGATCGATCTGACGGAAGGTGACGACGTAGAGGCGATCTCCGTCCAGTCGAGTGGCATGGAGCGACTCGCCACGTGCAGCTTCGAGTTCCAGCGCAGCCAGGGGCGCTGTGGAGCTGCCTTCGATGGCGAAGGTCTCCACCCAAGTCTCGGAGCCATGTGCCTGCTGGAAGTCTTGCGTGATGGTGACGATGGCGCCCTGGACAATGCCGACCTTGAATTTATCAGCGATGTAACCGCGCGGTGACACCGTCTTGATCCGCATCGGTGCGGTTTTTCCAGTCTGGATCAAGTGCAGGGCGCGGTCGCTGCTGTTCCAGCGCCAAGTGGCCAGCAGCAGGTGGTCGTCGCTACCCTGGAGCACTCGGAACTCACCAGGAAAGCGCAGGCTACCCAGCGTGCGTGGGCGGGTCGGATCGCTGAGCTCGAAGGTGGTTAGCACGCATTCAGGGGTGCCTCCGCCCGTGCTGCTGGCCACATGGAGCTGGCTGCCGATGAGCCGACTGTCTTGAAAATAACCTTCCAGGGGAAGCTCCTGCAACAGCACCGGCACCCCTTCATCGATGCGGATGATCCAAAGCGCGGCCTGTCCCTGACGCTCCTTTTCGTTGGAGCGCCCCAGCAGCACGACATGGCTCCCCGCTTCATCCAGCAGATACATTTGATCACCGCTGGCAGGCAGGCGCAGGCTGCCGAGACGCTGCGGCTGGGTCGGGTCCGCGAGGTCCAGGACTTGCAGGCCACGGTATTGATTGAAGAAAAACACGCGCTTTCCCTGAATCTGCCAGATGTCGGACTCGATCACGCTGGGCAGCGGCGAGTTGGTGGGGGGCGTGCTGCTGACGACGAGCCCACTGGTGACAGCGCTCACAGGCACATCCACGCCTGAGCGTCCGCCATTGGAGAAATCCCTGCGATCAAAGCGGCGGCTGCCCTGGCGGAAGCGTGCGGGGAACTTCGGCACGCGGTAGCCCACGGCGCGCACTTGATCAGCAGGGATGGCGCGCGGTAGCTGAAAGAGGCTGATGCGGGAGGCTCCCGGCAGCACATGCGAGACAGCCAGGGGCTTCCAGCCTGTGCCGGCTTTTTCTTCCAGCGTCACCTGCTGCACCGTGCGGTCCAGGATGACAGTGGCGGTGCGATTTTTCACCAGGACACGGAGGCTGATGGGCTGACCGCTGAGTGGAGCGATGGGGGCCGTGGGGGCGGCCGCTGGTGCGGGCAGCACGCTCACCAGCAGCACTGCGGCGAGGAGGTGGAACTTCAGGTTCATGGCGGGTTTGGTTGGAAAAGAGAGGTTCCGGCGGCCTATGCCGCGCAGAGGTCACGGGGGCGGGGAGTTCGTTTGGACAGGCACAATGACCTGAATCGTGTTGGGAAGACTCAAATCAGGCAAGACGAAAGCGTTTCCTAAGCTGAGGGTTCCAGCGCCAGCGCCATTCAAGCTGTTTGTGATCTTGTCGGAGCCTCCGATGGCATACGGGTCTTTCACTTCAGGTCCCACGGCATTCATCGGCAGATTCATTGTGGGATTCTCTGGCGTGTCGGTGGTGTTTAGGGCGATGCGGAAGTCATCTCCATCGGGAATGAGCACCAGGGGTTCGCTCGGGTCTTGGGCATCGGCTCGGGGGCTGATGATTTCATCGGGCGTGCGCCCCAGCCCGTTCATTTGGTTGAGGAAGTCATCGGCCTGCTCGGGGGTGAGCATACCCGCTTCTGCGGATGGGGCCAGATGTGCGGGCAGTCGATACACGGCAAAGGTGGGCAAAGGCAGGCTGTTCAGGTAATCGCGACTGTCCGTCAGTTGGAGCAGGGCGGCCCACTGACCGCTGGAGACGAGCGCGGTGCCATCCTGGGCTGGCACGATGCCTAGACTGGCGGCATCTGACAGCAGGGCCTGGAGTCGGAGTCGGTCTTCACGCAGGGGCGTGCCATCCCGCGTGAGGCGGCCTGCCAGCAGATCGGTGATTTTCTTTTTCTCCACCGCCAGCGGGAAGACGGAGGGATGCAGGATCAAGGCGATGGTTTGCTCCTGTGCCTGGACATCACACCCAGCCAGGGCAGCGATGGCGCGCACGGCTTTCAGGAAGGGCAGCGGGGTCTGCGTGTGGAAGGTCACGCGGCGGCCCATGGCCCCTGCGGGTACGGTCACGTGCAGCGCGGTGAGGGGCAGGGTAGATTCGTTGGCCTTTTCTTCCAAAAGCTGACGCAGCAGGGCCATTGCTTGGCCGAGGGGCATGGCCTCCATCGAAAGAGGGCCGATGAAAAAGCCATCGAGCTGCTCGACCAGGCTCATGGGGCTGGGTTTCGGGTTAGGGGGGCCGGCCAACTCCAGTGCAGGGGCTGGCGGCACGGGGCTTGGCGGACCCGGGGCAGCCGTCGAGGCAGGCGCTGGGGCGGCACGATGCTCCGTGATTGAGGCTGCGGGTGGGGTTGGCCAGAGCAGCACCGTCACCACCCCCAGCAGGGCCAGTGCCGCTGCCAGAGCAACGAGGCGGAAGGGATGTGGCTGTGCCTGGGGGGCCGGGCGGGGCAGGGCACGGGTCGGCTCACGCTCGCGAGGGGCCAGCGCGAGCACACGGCGGGCTTCCTCCTCCACGTCACGAGCTTTGATGACCTCCGCCAACATGCCCTGAAAGCGTGTCGCTGCGGCAAACTCACGCGCACACTCGGCGCTTTCGCTCACCCATTGCCAGAGCTGCGCTTCCTCCTCCGCAGTGGCCGTCTCTTCCAGCCAGTGCTCGAGCACCGTCTGGAAGGCCAATGAATCTGCAGGAGGAGGCATCATGGGGTCAGGAATTAGTCGATGGCGAGTCCTAGCCTGCGCTGCACGCATTCACGCAACTGGCGGCGCAGTCGGCTCAGGCTTTGGTAGATGGCATCAAGGCTCATGCCTTCGTTTTCGGCGATTTGGTCGATGCTGTGATTCTGGTGGTAGCGCTCGCGCAGCAGACGGGCACTGCGTGAGGGGAGCTGATCCAGGCAGCGATTCAACGCCTTTTCGCGGTCCTGCCAGGGGGCTTCCGCTTCATCGGCGGCGAAGCCAGCGGCCAAGGCCTCCAGCTGCTCCGCGGTGCAGGCTGTGGGTGATTTTTCGCGCAAGCGGCGGTCTTCCAAAATTTTGCGAATCGCGATGCCACGCGCCCAGGCCCCAAAGGGACGCGAGGGATCATAGGCCTCGAATTTCTTCCAGAGCACAACGGCGACCTCTTGGAAAATGTCATCCCGCGCCGCAGGGTCACGCACCGCCGCGCCGATGAAGGCGCGCAGATCTGACTGCACCGGCAGGAAGAGCGGCAAAAATTGATCGTGACTGGGAGCTGACATGGCGTCGGTTCGAGGACGCTTTGAGGCAGGTGAGGTTTTTCTGACAGATTTTTTTCATGAGCTGCGCAACACGCGCCACCAGCACCCCTGGGACTTCCTGAGGTTCGATCTAGACAGGATTCCCGCGCCACGCACGTTTGGCAATCATGCGCCTGACTCTTCCTGCCTGCCTGTTTCTCCTCACGCTCACTTCTTTGAGCCCTGTCCCGGCGCAGGAGCCTGAGCAGCAAAGGGCAGAAGTGCCGCGGGAGCTGATGCAGCGCCTTTTCAATCCTGGTGCCACGGAAAAAGAGCTACTCGATGCTGTCAAAGCCGCCAATCTGGCTGGGGTCCCGCGCCAGCAAGTCATTGAGGCCAAGCTGATCTGGGGCCTGCGCACGCAGAACACGGCCTGGCTCATCAAGATGCTGCCAGAGCTGAACGTGCTGGCCGCGAATTTCGATGCTACCCAATCCGCTGGCATCAAGGCGGCGGACGACATTCGCGCCTTCATCGAATACATCCAAGGCCTGCAAGCCCGGGATCAGGGCGATCAGGCTGCCTTCAAAAAGCACCTGCAAGAGGCCTTTTGGCTAGCGCCCTCGCAGGCTCAGCTCTTCGCCCAGACCATCGACAAAGGTCGCCGTGAGGCCAAGATGGCCACTCTCAAGATCGATATGCAACTCGTGCTGGCCACCAGCGGTGGCGAGACCGTGACGCTGCAAGATCTGGTCGCGGGTCAAAAGGCGCTGCTCATCGACTTCTGGGCCTCTTGGTGTGGCCCCTGCATGCAGCTCATGCCAGAGCTGAAAAAGAAGGCCAATCACCTCGCTCCCCAGGGCATCGTCGTCGTCGGCATGAACAAGGACGATGAAAAAGCCGAAGCCGTCGCAGAAAAGGTGCGCAACGAGCAGGGCATCGAGTTCCCCTGGTTGATCGAACCTAGCGATCGTCCCTTCACCCGACTGCTGGAGATCGAAAGCATCCCCCGCATGATTTTGCTCTCTCCAGACGGTCGTGTTCTGTTCAACGGTCATCCGCAAGACCCTGAGCTCTGGACAGCCCTGAAAAAGCTAGATCCTCGCCTCCAGGAGCCAGGTTCCTGAACACGAGCAGACACCTCACTGGGTGCGGCGTGCTTCCGCTTCATGCCCGCAACCCGCTCGAATGGCTGGGCGGGCCTTCAGAACAGGAGTAAAAATGGCTCATCCCCAAGGGTATCCAAGCCGATCGACTCAAGAAAGGCCTCTGACAGCCGCAGAGATTTTGATTTTAAACCCCGTGGGGTCTGCTTGGCCTATCCCTCTGAGCTTCAAGACCTAACCTGAATGAGCACGGATGACGAGGTTCTCTGTGACCGGGACACCCATGCCCCGATGACCTTCTGCCTCTGAGTCACTGGCTGAAAGAACACACGTGTCAGGTGGAGACGCTACAGTGCGGCCTTTTGGGACGGGGGGAGGCTCAACCCGGATGCAGAAGTTCTCTACAAGCGTGGCATTCTTCACCCTGCTGAACTTCGGCCTCTGGGCTCAAAAGCGCCGGGACTGGGTCGCGAGATCGCTTCCATGACATTTTTCCACACCACAGGCCCACTTTTTCAAAGGCCTTGAAACTCAACATTTTTCGTGAAAAGCCGCCCTCTGAAATAACGGAAAAGTCATAAAAATGTGAAAAATATAAAATTTATAGTTGCTACAGGTTTCGTTTGTGTAAAATTACCATACTTCGATAACGGAAGTTCTTCTGGAATTTCTAACGTCGACAAACCCAACAGCCCAAAACACACACACCCATGAAACACACTAAAGTTAACTCCCTGAAGGCTGGCTTCAGCCTTGTTGAAATGCTCGTCGTGATCGCGATCATCGGCATCATCGCCGCTATCGCTATCCCGAACATCGGTTCCATCAATGACAGCGCTCGTGAAGCGACCGCTCAGCGCAACGCCCAATCTGTGGCTTCCGTGCTGAATGCCGCCGCTGCTGCTGGCGTGACCTTCGTTGGTACCGAAATGGACACTGGCGCAAAGATCCTCGACAAGGCTGAAGCTGGCGTTTCTCCTCTTGATGGTGCCTTCAAAGGCAAGAAGTTCACCGTTGGCGACATCGACGACGATGAAGAAGGCCGCGCAGCTGCTTACCTGAGCTTCGACGCGACCAACAACCAGGTCATCTACAGAGGCACCTCCACTCCTGCTGTTACACCCTGATTGAACTGGGCCTGATTCATCACAGGTCATCTTTCGAAAAGCCACCGGGGCTCGTCTCCGGTGGTTTTTTCGCGTTTGGGCTGAACAAGCGAGCAGGCGATGGGCAAGCTGGAGCTTTGATGCTATGCCCGAATCCCGTTTTTCTAACAACATCATCGGATCAGGGCTGGTGAAGCCAACCCGAGGTAGCGAACTGGCCGGAGCCGAGTCGAGGGCAGCAAAAAGCCGCATCCGGGGATCAGATGCGGCTCTGGAGTGTGTTCAGGTCAGAGAGGTCACGCCGAAGCAGGCCTGAAGATTATTCTGCCTTTTTCTTTTTCTTGGCAGGGGCGAACTCTTCTTTGGTGAGCTTGCCGTCTTTGTCCTTGTCGCGCTTGCCGAAGCTTTCTTCAGCCTTCGCCGCGTCTTTTTTCGCCTGAGGGCTGTTCATGAACTCTTCTTTGCTGACGGAGCCATCGCTGTTGGCATCCAGTTTGGCAAAGGCCTTGGCGGGGTCCATTTTGGGTTTCTTGGCACCTTCTTCAGCGGCGTTGACGAAGCTGGCCAGGGCCAGCACGGAGAGCAGGGTGGTGATGACTTTCATGATATCGGATCGTGTGATGGTAGGTTTGGGGCCTGGGGGTCGTGGCAGAAACCATGCCCTTGCGCGTGCCCCCTCAAACGCGAAGCCGCGCTGACAGTTTCATCGTTTTTTCAGATTCTGCCCCAGAGGCATCGTGAACCCCACGAAGTTGTCGATTTTTCCCCTGACATCAGGCTCTGTCTGGGCGTTTCCTCCGCCATGCCTGTTCCGACTGTCCGCTTCAAGCACGCCCGCTTTTCCGCCCGCTTTCCTGAGACCTACCGCTACTCACGCTCCCACTATTGGATGTGCCCGGTGGACGATGGACGCGAGGGTGTCTGGCGGGTCGGCTTCACCAAATTCGCCACGCGGATGCTGGGAGAACTGGTGGACTGTGGCTGGAAACCTGAACCCGAGGGGCAGGTGGAGCCAGGTCAGGTCATCGGATGGGTGGAGGGATTCAAGGCCGCCTCGGATGTGTTCTGCGTGATGCGCGGTGCCTTTCAGAGCGGCAATCCTGCGCTGAAGGCAGATGCCTGCATCGTTCGAAGTGATCCGTATGAGGTCGGCTGGCTCTACGAAGTGCGCGGTGTGCCTGAGGACGAGCACCTGGATGTGCATGGCTACATCCATCACTTGTCCGCCATCATCCAGCGCATGGCTGAAGAAGGCCATGGCGAAGAGACGCCCGAGGAGGCAGAGTAGGACTCAGCGGCGGCGAGGCCGTGCGGCCGAGTGCTTCTGCACATGAGCCTGAGGGCGTGCTCCGTGCAGCACCTTGAATCCATCTTTTTCGAGGATCGTGCGGCTGTGCTCAAAGCAGTCGCGCATCATGTTTTCATAAGGCAGGTGCTTGTTCGCCACCAGCCACAGTTCCCCGCCACTGCGCAGGCTGGAGGCAGCGGTGGTGATGAATTTGATGCCCAGCAGCGGGTCGGCATCTCGCCCATCATGGAAGGGCGGATTCATGACGATGAAGTCATACTTGGAGTTTCCGAGGCCGCTGGTTACATCGCTCCACACAATCCGTGGACGGATCGGTGTGGGCACATTCCCCAGGTTCCGCCGCAGACACTCCATGGCAGCACCATCGGCCTCAAAGCAGTCCAGGCTGCGCAGGTTCGGGCAGGCGCGCAGCAGATGATCGCTAAGGAAACCCCAGCCTGCGCCGAGGTCGGCCACCGCCCCACTGATGCTGGAGGGAAGCTGCTCGGTCAGCAGTCGTGAGCCAGTGTCGATCTCGTCCCAGTGGAAGAGGCCTGGCGCGGACCAGAAGCGGCCTTCCAGCACGCGCTGCATGGCAGCCGCTTCCTTCCAGGAGGTGAGCTTCGTGCTGTCCCAGGCATGCTTTTTGACCGTCCAAAAGACGCGGCTGTGATGCTTCGACACCGTCTGCACTTCTCCCGCCACTTCGGCGAGCTGCTGCTCTGTGCGTTTGGCTCCCCAGTCGTTGTGCAGAGCCACGACTAGCATGCCGCCTTCGGCCAGAAGGTCGTGTGCACGAGCGAGATCACCCAAGATGGTTTCGCGCTGCCTTTCGGGCAGCAGCAGGACGGTCTGAAATGGCCCAGCGCTATCTCGACTGACGGAATACCCTGCTGCCTCCAGAGCCGCAGCGCGTGGTTTCCACGGCTGTTCGCAGGTGAGGCGACCTTTGAACCTTTCCAGGAACGGCGCAGGCTGACCGCGCAGGAACAGCACTCGACCCTCCGCGCCCAGATCAGGCTGTTGGTCTAAGACATAGGTGAGTGCGTCGAGAGCGTGCATGAAACAGGAATCTAACAAAAAGGAACGAACACAAGCCTCTGCCACAGCCCCGGAACGCATGACTCACGCCTGGAACCCAAGTGCGCCTCGGCGCTGAAGGGGGGCGCAGTCATGCACGTGCCGGTGCAGGCGTCGTGCTTCACGGCACCTCGTAGGTGGCGAGGCTGGCGATGTCGAAACGGCTGACCTTCACCTCATCGGCGATTTCATTCAGGGCCTCGACCTCGGCGGTGCTGAAGAGCAGGCCGCCCGCCTTTGCGGTGTGCGCGGCGTTTTGCGCCTCGGGCTGGCCAGGCAGCATGCAGCCTTCGTTGCCGTGGCCCAGGATGTCGTCGATCACGGCCTTGACGTTTTCTTTGAAGTTGCGGCCTTTGGCAAAAAGACCGCTGCTGATGGCATCGGGATGGATGACCTGGAAGTAGAAGCTGCTGGTGCGCTTTTCATCGGCAGGGAAGGGCTGGCCTTTGATGTCAGGATGCGCGCCGCCACCGCGCAAGGTGGGCAGGCTGCCGCCGATCATACCGCCCATGACCTCAATGAGCAGGCTGAGGCCGTAGCCCTTGTGCGCGCCGAAGGGCAGCAACCACGCGGCTTCGTTCGCATCGGTGGTGGGTTTGCCCTCTTGATCGACCGCTGCTCCGGGCGGCAGGGGTTTGCCCTCGCGCTTCAGCTGCTGCACGCGGCCCATGGCCACGGTACTGGTGGCCCAGTCGATCACGATCGGGAAGCCACAGGCATCCTGTGTGGGCAGGCCCCAGGAGTGCGGGTTCGTGCCTAGCACGGGGAATTTGCCACCGAAAGGCACCACCTCGCCCAGGGTGGAGGTGCAGTTCGTGTAGGCGATGTAGCCTTTTTTCGCGGCATCCATGACGTAACCACCTCCCCACAGGTAGTGGAAGGCATTGTCCACGCTGACCTGGCCGATGCCGTATTTGTCGGCGAGCTCCATGCAGCGCTCCATGGCACGGAAGGCGACGCTTTGGCCCAGCTTCAGGTTGCCGTCCCAGGCCTCGCTCGCGGCGAATTTCTTGTCGATCACTTTGATCTCGGCACCGGGCTTGCAGCCACCCGTGGCACTGCCGAAGAGATGATCCAGGTGCAGGGCCTTGATCGCATTGTGCGTGCGGATGCCGTGCGCGCTGGCCATTTCACAAAACCGCGCAGCGTCTTCGGCCTCGGCCGCGGTGTAGCCGCGATGAAGGTAAGCGGCGCGGACGAGGTCGTTGTGCGCCTGGGTGGGGACAATGTGATAGAGGGTGGGCATGGCGGGGCGGTCAGGTTTGGAAACGGGCGCTCTGTTTGAAGCAGGATGCCGGGCTGGTCAAGAAGGGCTCCTCCGCGCGCATCCGGCGCTAGAAGCTGCGGACTGGCACCGTTCCCGCCGCCCGCCATGAGACCTCTGCTATCTTTCCTCCTGCTCGCGCTGCTGCCGCTGGCTGCCACCGCCGCGGGCACGCCGCCGAACATCGTCATGATCATTTCGGACGATCATCTGTGGAGTGACTACGGGTTCATGGGCCATCCGCAGATCCAGACGCCGAACCTGGACCGGCTGGCGCGCGAGAGCCTGACCTTTACCCGGGGTTACGTGCCCAGCAGCCTGTGCTGTCCCAGCCTGGCCACCATCATCACCGGTCAGTATCCGCATCAGCACAAGGTGACCAGCAACGACCCGCCCATGCCACCCGGTGCAAAGGGGCGAAAGTTTCAAAACAGTCCCGAATTCAACGCAGGTCGTGAGGTCATGAGCAACCACCTGGAGCAGGCCGGCACGCTGCCCAAGATGCTCCAACAAAAAGGCTATCTCAGCCTCCAGACCGGCAAGTGGTGGCAGAAGCACTACTCCCGCGGCGGCTTCACCCACGGCATGACCCAAGGCGGACGCCATGGCGATGCCGGGCTCGACATTGGCCGCAAGACCATGCAGCCGATCTATGACTTCATTCAGGAGGCACGCCGCGCGCAGAAGCCCTTCTTCGTCTGGTATGCGCCCATGATGCCCCACGATCCGCATACCCCGCCTCAGCGTCTTTTTGAAAAATACAAAGCCAAAGCCCCTAGCGAGCACGTGGCGAAGTATTGGGCCATGGTGGATTGGTTTGACGAAACTTGCGGTGAACTCGTGCGCCACATCGACGACCAGGGGCTGAAGGAAAACACCATCGTCGTCTATGTGACCGATAATGGCTGGATCACCAACCCGCAGACCGGACGCTACGCGGACAAGTCCAAGCAAAGCCAATACGATGGTGGCCTGCGCACGCCCATCCTGATTCGTTGGCCGGGCAAAGTCGCGCCAAAGATGTCGGAGGACCTCGCCAGCTCCATCGACCTCGCACCCACGCTGCTGCGTGCGGCAGGCCTGACCCCCACGCCTGCCATGACGGGCCTGAATTTGCTGGAGGATGCTTCCGTCAGCGCACGCCAGACGCTCTATGGCGAGTGCTTCACCCACAACTTTGTCGATCTCCAGGTGCCTGCCTCCAGCCTGCGCTGGCGCTGGATCATCGACGGCCATGATAAGCTCATCGTGCCTCACCCCGCCAATCAGCCGCAGGACATCATCGAGCTCTATGATCTGAAAGCCGACCCGACCGAGGAGAAAAACCTAGCCCTGGAGCGAGCGGATCGCGTGCGGGCGCTGGCGGCAAAGCTGGATGCCTGGTGGAAGCCCTGAGAGTAGCACGCGCAGGTCACTTCCATACCAGCACCGGTACTCCGACGCGCTAACTTCATCTCTCGGGCTGCGTATTTCATCCCCATGAACGGGGCGACGCGCCGAACTCTCCTGCAGCACAGTGCCAATGGCTTCGGCCTGCTGGCCCTGAGCTCCATGCTCGCGCGCGAAAACGCCAGCGCGGCGGCCGTGAATCCGCTCAGCGCCAAGAAGACGCACTTTCCTGCGCGGGCGAAGCGCATCGTCTTTCTCTTCATGAAAGGTGGCCCCTCTCACGTGGACACCTTTGATCCCAAGCCCCTGCTGCAGCGCGATGACGGCAAGGATTATCCCTTTGCTACGCCGCGCGTCACCTTCGCCGCCACCGGCAAGCTGCTGAGGTCCCCGTGGAAGTTCCGCCAGTATGGCCAAAGTGGCCTGCCGGTGAGCGAGCTCTTTCCCCACGTGGCCCAGTGCGCGGATGAGCTCTGCGTGGTGCGCTCCCTCCACGGCACGAACCCCGCCCACGGCGGTGCCTTGCTGAAGCTGCACACCGGCAGCGACACGCAGGTGCGGCCCAGTTTCGGTTCCTGGGTCACTTACGGGCTCGGCACCGAAAATGAAAACCTGCCCAGCTTCATCACCATCTGCCCCACGCTCGCCCATGGCGGCGTGAACAACTGGGGCGCTGCCTTTCTGCCCGCTTGGGCGCAGGGCACACCCATCGGCAATGCCAGCATCCCCTCGCGTCAGGCGCTAGTGAAGCATATCCGCAATCCCCGGCTCAGCCTCGCGGACCAGCGCAGGCAGCTTGATTTTCTGGCCGAGGCCAATGCCGAGCACCTCGGCCTGACCGGCGCAGACCTTTCTCTGGAAGGTCGCATCAATAGCTTCGAGCTCGCCTTTCGCATGCAGGGGGCCATGCCCGAGGTGCAGGACATCTCCGCCGAATCGCCCGCCATGCAAAAGCTCTATGGCTTGGACAATCCCGTGACGGAAAACTTCGGTCGCCAGTGCCTCATGGCGCGGCGCTTTCTGGAGCGTGGCGTGCGCTTCGTGCAGGTCACCCATAGCGACAGCGAAGTGCAGTGGGATCAGCACGGCAACCTCTACAAAGGCCACAGCAAAAACGCTGCTGAGGTGGACAAACCCATCGCCGCTCTGCTGAAGGACCTGCGCTCCCGCGGCCTGCTGGATGACACGCTCGTCCTCTGGGGCGGCGAGTTCGGGCGCACCCCCACGGCTCAGGGCAAAGATGGCCGCGATCACAACCCCTATGGCTTCACCATGTGGCTCGCCGGTGGCGGCGTGAAGCCCGGCCACGCCCACGGTGCCACCGACGACTACGGCTGGTTCGCGCAGGAAAACAAAGTCCACATCCACGACCTGCACGCCACCCTGCTGCACCTGCTCGGCCTTGATCACGAACGCCTGACCTATCGCTACGCCGGCCGCGACTTTCGCCTCACCGACGTCCATGGCCACGTCGTTCGCGAGATCATCGCCTGAGGGGCCGTCTGCCCACCGCCGCGCTCAGGCTCTGGGACTGTCGGAGCAGGCCTGAAGTCGTGCGTCTCCGTGCTGAAGAGCGTCGTTTTCGGACCAGTTCCAGGCCGAGCTGTACGGTGCCACCGGGCGCTACAGGGCTGAGGACAAGGCTCTCGGCAGGTGCTATGTGCAGACGGTGGAAACTGCCTGCTTGGAGATCGCAGCCGATCCGCTGCGCTAGCGTCTGCTGGAGGGGCCGCGTGCGCCGCTGCCTCGTTCGCCGTTCCCTCACATCGCACTTCGTTTGAGGGTTTGTGAGTGGATCGCCAAACTCCCATTCCGCAGCAGCTTGAGAAACCTCAATGGAAGGACAGACACTTGGCTTCGACACACGTGGCTGATGTGCCCGTGGGTCTTGCGTAGTCTTTTTTCAACCCGGCGATCACTCGACGGGCCTTGACTACGGCTGGTAGTTTCATGAGCACGTTTTCGTCACAGCTCTGGTTTATCTACAGGTGACTCTAACCCCATGAAGACTGTGCCCAGGCTGGGCACACACAAAACGGATGCAGGCAACGGCTCGAAGATTATCTGTCTTCTCAGCAAAGTTCACCCCTCGCTGTCACCTGCTCCAAGGCGTTCGAGAAAAACGCGGGCAGGATGTCATGCTGCAAGACCAAACCGGTGTTTCACGGTGCTGGCATCCAGCGAGAGAGAGCCTGCGATGAGACGGGCGGCAAGCCGTTTTGCAGCAATGCCCACCATTTGATCTGCCTGATTGTTGCTGAGCACGCATCCCTCGTGCTTGATGGCCTGAATGCACGCACCATCCGCCAACAGGGTCATAAGAAAGTCCTCTGCGGCAATTGGATCGTCGGTGCGGTGGGTGTCAACGCGATGGTTGTGGGCGGGATGGATGATGTATTCGATGTCGTATTTTGCGATCATGGGGTGGATGGGGTTGTGGGGGGATGGGGCTGGCGGTGGGCCTGTGTGGTCAAGAGAATGGGATGGGCTACACTTCTTCCTCCGGGGCAGGCTTCACGATGAGCAGGGAGCAGGAAATGATGTTGAGCAGTTTCTCGGCGGTAGAGCCAAGGAAGAAGTGTTTGATGCCGCTGGCACGTTTGTTACCGATCACAACGAGGTCTGCATCGGTCTTGCTGACATGGTCCACAATGCCGGGGCCGTAGTTGATGACCTCCTTTAGCACTTCACTCGTGTCGATGTGCTCAACCAGGGGCTCGACCAGTGCGTGGAGGCGGATCTTTAGGTTTTCCTGGTGCTTTCTTTTCTCATCTTCGGTGAAAATAATGACTGGGTATTCCGACACATCTGTGGAAGGGGAGACTACCCAGGGCTCCCGCCAGACATGGAGCAGCTCCAGATGCGCTTCATCCCGCCAGGCAAACCTTGCAGCCTCTTCGACGATTCTTTCTGAAAAGTATGAAAAATCGACGCATGCAACGATGTGCCTGAACTTGCCCTCATGGCCAGCCCTCAGCAGGAGAACCATGCAACTGGCTTTTCTGGCGAGCTTGGCAGCAATGGTGCCGCTGCCGCAGGTAGTCTCGCCAGCTCCGGCCATGCCGACGACGAGGAGCCCTGGCTGAATTTTTTCAACTTGCGCCAGGATGCCCTCCACCGGCACGTCAACGACCGTGATCATGCGAGATTCGCAGGGCGTGCCCGCCTCTTTCATCCATGCTGTTAGGGCGGTGCGCGCACCGTCCTCGGACAAAGCAGCCTGCTTTTCATAGGGGATGTGGCGCATGTCTGCCAAGGTCTGAACCGCCATGGCGTCCACCACATGCAGGACATGGAGCTTGGCGTGGTGCCGCAGGGCAATGCGGCAAGCCTGAAAAAGCGCGGTGCGTGAATGCCTAGAGAAATCGACGGCGACGAGGACGTCATTCAGTTCGTGGATGAGCGGCATGGGAGAAGGAGTCTGGTGAAGGTGGTGGAATCAGACCCAGGTGCGGGTCCGAGAGCCAATTGGGGATGAGCAGATGATGGCAGTGCAGAAGCCCCCCTAGACGCTGGAGGCGGTGGGGCAGCCGTGGTGAGCGAGGTCATCCTTTTTTCCGCGCCCCGGCTCCAGAGGTACACCAGGGGGGGCGGGCATGTCTTGGCCCTCGGGAGCTCCCATGGGTGCGCATTCCTTTTCCAGGGACCAGTAGGAGGCACCTACCTTGCCATGGATGCATGGGGGGAGATGCTGGACGGCGTAGAGATGCCCGAGGCCGATATGCTGGGCAAGCGTGATGGGGGCTTTTTCGGAGGTGAGCATGATGAGGTTACAGACGCAGCGCGAGTCGTTTTGTAGGTTGCAGTTGAGCTGGCAGCGTCCGCAGGGATGGTTGTTATGCATGGTCGGCTGGGCTGTGCCCGGATTGAAAGTTTAGTGGGGCTGCTGCTCCCTCTCAGCCAAGAGGGAGGACTCCGCCGCCAGCCAGTCATCGAGATCCCGACCATGGCAGGCGCCATGCATTTCATAGTAAAGGTAGGCGCGCTGGGCGATTTCCGCTTCAGAAAGAGGAGCCGCAGCGGCGACCGGCAGTGGCTGGAGCTGCGGCATCTTCAGGAAGTCGCTTTTGACGGCTGACGCCGCCTTTTCCTGCGGCTGGGGATCTGCGGCACGAGCCCTCGCCTTATGTGGTTTCCCACGTGTTTTTAGGTTGGTTAGCTTTGTCATGGGAAGGACATACTGCGCACCTGCGTACTGTTTCACAATGGGGTGAACACCCCATGTTGACCTTGAAGGCTTGGCCTCATCCTGAGACATGCTTCCTGCAGCCGCCCAACCATGAAAACCAATCGCCAGCTGCAACGCCTTCAATCCAGCTATTCGGCAGCGCTCCACGGTCATGTTAACGAACGCACCGTTGACGGCCTGCGGAAGGCCAAAAAGCTCGGCATCCGGGCGCTGAAGCTGGGCCTTGGGGCGCTCGATCTCGCCCATCTACACGAGGGGGCGCTGAGCAGCCTTCTTGAGCATGTGCAAGAAAGGCACCGGCATGACGAGGCCATCGGGCAAGCCTGCGTGTTTTTTGCACAAGCGCTCCACAGCATCGAAGCCAGGAAGATGCTGAAGCAAGGGCGCGCAGCGGACCGCCAGTTACAGGTCATTATGGAGACCTTGACGGCGCGCACTCTCCAGCTCGTGGCGGCCAATGCCGACCTGAAAAAGGAGGTGGAACACCGGCATGCCATCGAGGCCTCACTGCGTGAGAGCGACTTGAAATCCACCCAATTGCTTGAGAAGTCCAGAAGGATGCAGGAAGACCTGCGGATGCTTTCCCGGCGCATCCTCAGCGCTCAGGAAGAGGAGCGCAAGACCATCAGCCGGGAGCTGCATGACGTCATCGCTCAGAACCTAACGAGCGTCCATGTCAGGCTGGAGGCCCTCAGCTCAAGGTCAGGTGCCGACACGCGCGCCATGTGTCAAAGGATCAAGACGACTCAGAAGCTCCTTGAGAAGTCCGTGGACAAGATTCACAGGTTTGCCCGCGATCTCAGGCCGGCTCTTCTGGACGATCTAGGACTGATTCCAGCCATGCAGACATGGATGAAAGGTTATACTCATGAAACCGGGGTGCGAACCGCCCTGAGGGTGCAGTCCAGTGTGGAAAAGTTGGACATCAGCGCCCGGACCACACTCTACAGGATAGCGCAGGAGGCCATGACGAATGTTGCCCTGCACGCCAAAGCCAGCCAGGTCAGGGCCAGCATCAGTCTGAGCCGAAAGGAGGTGCACATGCAGATCACCGACGATGGCTGCGGCTTTCATGTGGATGACATCGCGCTGATCAAACGTGGCAGGCGCCTCGGCCTGCTGGGTATGCGCGAGCGGGCCGAAATGGCAGGCGGAAGCTTATGCATCGACTCCACGCCAGGCGGCGGCACGACCGTGCACGTACGCATTCCCCACGAAAGCGGCCGGGCACCACGCCATCAAACCAACAGGACCTGTGATCCAGGCACACTCCGATGCGAATGAAGCCCATCACTGTCCTGCTAGCAGAAGATCACTCCATCGTTCGTGAGGGACTTCGGCTGCTGCTGCAGCATGAGAAAGACATCAAAGTTATCGGAGAGGCTGGGAATGGGCTTCAAGCCGTGCAGATGGCGGCAAGCCTTAGCCCCTCCGTCATCGTCATGGACATCGCCATGCCGCAGATGAACGGCATTGAGGCCACTCGCGAGATCCTTCGCGCCAACCCGGAAAAAAAAGTACTGATCCTTTCAGCCCACTCGGATGAGGCTTACGTGCATGCGATCATGTCGCTAGGTGCATCTGGCTACCTCATGAAGCATATTGCTGCGCAGGCCCTACCCGATTCGATCCGCAGAGCCCACCAGGGGGGGAACTGCCTGAGCCCGGTGCTTGCCCGGCGCTCCTTGCAAGCATCCAAGGGAAGACTTGCCCGCATCGCCCTCACGCAGCGGGAACTGGAGACGCTCACCTTGATCGCCAAAGGGAAACCCAACAAGGAAAGCGCATCCATTCTGAAGATCAGCATCAAAACGGTGGAGAAGCACCGTCAGAGCCTTATGAACAAGCTGAACATCCACGACACCGCCGGGCTGACCAGGCACGCCATCAGGCTAGGGCTGGTTGACATCTCCGTGGACACCACCATCCTGGACTGACCTAGCATCCGTGCTGATTGTGGCTCTGAAAAATGGGTCCAAGCCACGACTCTCAAAAAATGAGAAACAGAGATTGGGCTGCCTAGAGAGTTTTAAATAAATGCGTGGAATGCATGGGCAGGCGATGAACAAGGTTGCATGGCCGCACTCTCCCTCGATCTCCGTCAACGCATCATCAGCAGCTGTGACCGCAGTGAAGGCACCCAGGAACAGATCGCCCCAACGCTTTGGAGTCTCTTATGGCATGGTCAAGAAGCTGCTCCAGCAGCGACGTAAGACCGGCTGCATCAAGCCCTGGCACCACCTCGCCGGGCGCAAAAAACTTATCGTGGCCGAGCAAGACCGCGAAGACGTCCGCAAGGCGCGTCAAAAGTGGAAGCGCAAGCAAGGCACCTTAAAGCCTTGGAGGCTGGTCACAGACATAGTCTTGGGATTAGCGTCACATGAGCCTCTGATCAGTGGTTCATCACCATCTGTGTATCGCTACAGCCCTGATTTCATTCCAAACTGACCCAACCGCGAGAGAGACATCCCCTTCAAAGCTCATCTCTGCGGTGGTTCACCCCTCTTGGCCTCAGGCTTTGGGCTTGCGTTGGTTCCGCGCGTCCCGCAGGCGGTCATCGGCAGCCGTCGGGCGTCCGGGAAGGCCGGGCTGAAAGAAGCGGTGCGAGCAAACGCGACTGGAGAGACGGGATGAAGGCTCCGGAGTGCCCATGGCAAGGTGGGTAAGTGGTCAGCTAGTGAAAGCCTGACGTCGTTTCCTGGGAGAGGGCCGTTTTGGGTCCTGCCACGGCTGTGTCCGCACCAAATAGGAGCGCTGCGGTCCCGCCACGCCTGTGTCTCCGCCAAACGGGAGCGCTGCGGTCCTGTTACGGTCGTGTCCGCACTAAACGACAGCGTTTTGGGTCCTGCCATGGTCGTGTCAGCAAAGGAAAACCGGGTTGGGAGGTCGGCCGGTGCGGGAAGCGGCCCGGCCCGAGGCCGATGGGGAAGAGATCGAGGATGCGGATGACGGCGCTCAGGCTCTGGGACTGTCGGAGCAGGCTGAGAAGGAAAGTTGCGAGAGGTCGATGAGGCCTTGCGGACACAGCCCGTTATCTTTTTCATCATGACAACCCAAGAACTCTTTCCTCAAGCTGCCCACCTGCCTCCCGAGGAACGGCGCTTTTTGGCGGAAATGATCTGGGAAACAGTGGATGCCGATTTGCCCGCTCGGTGGGAAAACGACGCGACGATCGCCGCCGAGGTCGAGAGACGGTTTGAAGCCTTCAAAGCCGGTCGGGAGCGTGGCTTGAGTCACGGCGAGATCTTCGCGGCGGCCAGAGCTCTTGCGGCATGAAGGTCGTTTATACACTTTCGCGCGGTGAAACCGGAACCCATAGGCAGGAGAGCCGAGTGAAACGAGACAGACAGCCAAAGGCTGCCCGAAGGGGAGCGAAGCGTATCAATGGGGGAAAAAGAATACATCTGAATTCTCCTGCCCCCATTCTTCTGCCTATTAAACTCGTCTGGATAGGTTCACGCGCCTTTGGATGGCTTCTTAAAGGCAAAAATGATGGATGGCGGAAGGAATTGGATCTGCAGGCGGCAAACGCCAGGTGTCATTTCATCGATTGGAACCGCTGATGAATCCAGAGACAGAGGCTTGGGATAAGCGTCATATCAGCGTCTCATCAGCGGTTTATAACCGTCTGTTTATCGCTACAGCCCTCATTTCATTCCAAACCGATCACACCGCGAGAGTTAGGATAACCGCGAGAGAAATCCCACTCAAAGCTCATCTCTGCGGTTATCCAAGTTGCCTTCGGCTGCTTCCGCTGCGCTCCAGAGCTGCGGTGTTTCACCCTTCGGGGCCTCAGGCTTCCGCGTGTGGCGTCCGGGAAGGCCGGGCTGGAAGATGAGGCGCGAGAGAAGGTGACTGGAGAGACGGGGATGAAGGCTCCTGAGTGCCCATGGCAAGGTGGGTGAGATGTCGTTCGGTTGCAGCCGGAAGTCGTTTCACCCGATTTCCAGGCCGTAAGGTGACTAGGCCATCGCCATTTGCCTGCGGGTGGTCGGCTTCAGAGGCACGAAGCGGATTTCCACACGTTTGTCCAGCACCGCCGCGATGCGGTTGAGCATGGCGAGCGAGTGGCCTTCGTAATCGGAGTCCTCCAGTCGGCAGATCACCGATGCCGTCGTGCCGACCCTTTTCGCCAAAGCGCGCTGAGATAGCCCCGCTTGGGTGCGCAGGCCGTAGATTTTGCGTGCCACCGCGTCCTCCGCACGAATGCGCTCCAACTCGGCCTCTTGCTCCGGCTTTCCGGCGGTGAGTCTGCGACGGAGGATTTCCACCGCATCTTGGGTTTTGGGGGGCTTGGACTTGCTCATGTTTTACTCCTGGTAGGTGTGTTTTTTCGGGTTGGCCTCAAATCGACGTTTTCTTTCCAGTGCTCGGTCGATCTCGAGGGCAGCCAGGGTGGCCTTGTGCTGCGGGTCCGCCTCGTTGCTGAGATGCTGAAGGTAAGCGGAGGCAAAGAAACGATCCTCATCGGACATCGCGTCGATCTGCTCGCGAATGTGGGTGGTCGTCATGGCGCGAAGATGTGGGGCTTTGTTGGACTCGGCAGCTCAGGGTTGCCAGAAAACATGAAGCGGTTCATCATTCCGCCATGAGCACCCTGGCACAAATTGAAATGGCCGTCACGCACTTGGATGCAGGTGAGTTGTCGCATCTCGAGCGGCTTGTCCATTCTCTGCGGATTCGGAAGGCCAAGAATCAACGCAGCGCTCTGGATCTGCCGCCTTTGAAACTGGGCAAGGTCTTGAAACCCTTGAGCGTCGAGGACGATCTGCTGGAGGAGATGCTGGATGACGCTCGGAATTGACACCGGCTTCCTCGTTGCCGCCGAGGTGGCAGAGCACGCGGATCATGCCTCGGCGCGGCTGAAGTTTCAGCAATTTCGAGCCGCTGACGACCGCTTTGCGCTCGCCCCGCAGGTCTTGGCGGAGTTCGTGCATGTGGTGACGGACCCGAAGCGTTTCTCGCAGCCTTTGACGATGGAGGCGGCACTGGAGCGGGCGGAAATCTGGTGGGAATCGCCGGAGGTGGATCCAATCGGTGCAGATGCCTTTTCCATGAATACCTTCTTCGCTTGGATGCGGCAGCATCGCCTCGGGCGAAAGCGCATCCTCGATACCCTGCTGGCCTCCACCTTCCGCGAGGCGGGCGTGCAGTCGATCCTCACCACTAACTCACGGGATTTTGCAGTCTTGGGTGGATTCGTCTGCGTGACGCCTTGATTCCCACTAGGCTTCCGTTTGGTCCGCGTGTTCCGTAGGCGGTCATCGGCGGCCGTCGGGCGTCCGGGAAGGGCGGGCTGGAAGATGAGGCGCGAGCGATGGTGACTGGAGAGACGGGGATGAAGGCTCCTGATTCCCAATGTCAGGCGAGGTCACGTCTCATAAGAAGAAACCGATTTCCCCGGCGCTGTTCAAGCAACGGATTTTACCCGCGTCGCACCCATTTCCCGCAACACTAACATAAAATATAAAGTTAGTTGTCATAACCCAAGACAATCGCTTCAAGGTATTGAATATTAATCTGAAGAGCTTCTGAGCTGGGATGCCTGTAATTAAAAAATCGGTCAAGCTCTTGTTCTCGTCGGGCCAGTTGAAGAGCTTCGGGTGCGTATTTTGCTACATGTGGTCTAAATAAATTCATCATCGGACCAAGATTTGATAGAGCTCCAATGAAGGCTCTGAAACCACCAGAATATCCTTTGTTTATTATATCACCACTTCCGTTGTTGAATCCTGCCTCAAAACCATCTCTAGCCGCCTCCTGCGCACCGTTGTCAATTGCATTTGCTTGCGCAAGAAGCGTAGGCTGAGTTGCTATGATTTTTCGCCAAAAATTGGAAGTCGCTTGAATGTGATACTTAATATCTGGGTGCGAAGCGGAGTAGCCTACTCGCTCTGAGTTACTAACAAGTTGAGACAGAACTTTGAAATTCTCATTATCGACGCATCCCAAACCTGCGTTACTGTCATTGGTCAAAGAAAATGCCCACATTTTGTATGGCCAGAAGGGAGACGACTCCTTGTATTTCGCCCAAATTACGCGGTCAGCATTAGTTGGCCGTGGCGCTGAGAATCGATTCCCCGCAGGAGCGCAAGATATGAATATAAAAGCAACTGAACATACAATAAATGTCTTGAGGGGCATAAACAGTCGATGTTGCATCAAGTTAATCTTATTAGACTTAAAAGTTTCAAGCGAACAAATATTTCACCTAAAAACGATACGCTTTTCACAAGCGCTTTCGCAATTCATTAATCGTCACGCCAAGCAAGATACGCTACAAATGGTGATGAGTTTGACCAAAATAGCGAGCAATAGAATCAAGCAACCACCAGGTGGGCCAGAGGCCGTTTGATTTCTACTTTCATTTCTCAGGCTCTCCTCGTAATCGAACGCCGCCCGTTCATGATGTAGTCGATCAAGTTGCTGCCGTTCATTTTCGTCCATAGTTTGAAAAAGTATGATGTTATTTAAATAAACTATACTTTACTGCGAGTCAAGCGAAGGGCAGTTTGAAAGCTTCTACCATGCCATATAAAAGCTTTTTTACCGCTAACCTGACGCTAATGGGACGCTAATTCCAAGCCCACATAATCAGCCTCTCATTAGCGTCATATCAGCGGTTAGAGTGCCACTCGAATCTACGAGACGGCCTCCACGCAGCGTCCGCACAGCGTCGGGTGCTCGGCGTGGGTGCCGACGTCGGGGAGGAGGCGCCAGCAGCGTTCGCATTTGGGGTTGGTGCAGACTTCGACGGTGGCGGCGAGGGCGGGGCCGCGGCTGAGGTGGAGGTCGCTGAGGATGAAGAATTCCTGAAGCGCGGGCACATCGGCGAAGATGGTGTGGCCGAAGCCGACCTCGGGCAGCGTGAGCTTGACGGTGGCTTCGAGGTTGGAGCCGATCTTTTTGGCCTGACGGGCGGCTTCGATGGCCTGCTGGATGACGGCGCGGGCCTTGAGGAGGTCTTCGACGGCGGGGATGACGGAGTCACCAGAACTTGAGCTAAAGCTCAAGCCACTTTGGGGGAATGCCTGCAAATGCACGCTGTCGCTGTGGCCGAGGAATTCCCAGGTCTCGTCGGCGGTGTAGGCGAGGATGGGGGCGAGCAGTTTGACCAGCGTCTCGGTGACTTCGCGGATGGCGGCCTGGGCGGCGCGGCGGCGCGGGCTGTTCGCGGCGTCGCAGTAGAGGCGGTCCTTGGTGATGTCGATGTAGAGCGCGGAGAGATCGCCAGAGACGAACTGGGTGATGGTGCTGACGACCTTGCGGAAGTCGTAGGCGGCGTAACCGGCAAGGCACTCGGTGGTGACGGCGTGGAGACGCTCGAGGATCCAGCGGTCCACCAGTGTGTAGTCCGCAGATTTCGCAGATTTCACAGATTGGTTTTTTGAATCTGAATCTGCGGAATCTGTGGATTCGGGAGCGTCATGCAGGTTTCCGAGGAGGACGCGGAAGGTGTTGCGGATGCGGCGGTAGATCTCGCCGGTTTGTTGGAAGAGTTCTTCGCTGAAGGGGACGTCGTTTTGGTAATCGACACTGGCGGCCCAGAGGCGGACCATGTCGCCGCCGTATTTGTTGTAGTAGTGGTCGGCGGTCATGGGCTTGGCGGCTTTGTCGCTGCCCTGGTCGCTTTTGCTGATCTTTTTGCCGCTGGTATCGACGACGAAGCCGTTCGTGATGACATTCTTATACGGCGCGGTGCCGCGCACGGCGACGCTGACCATGAGGCTGCTCTGGAACCAACCGCGATGCTGATCGGTGCCCTCGATATAGACATCGGCGGGGCAGGACAGCTCGGGATGACGGTCCAAAACGGCGACGGAGGAGCTGCCGGAGTCGATCCACACATCGAGCGTGTCTTTGCAGCGCTTGCTGCCTTCCGGGAGGCCGACGAGGTCGCTCCAGAAGGCGTCGTCTTTTTCAAACCAGAGGTTCGTGCCGTGCTTTTCGACGGCATCGGCGACCTTGTGCGCGATGGCGGGGTCCATGATGGCGTCACCGGGCTGGATGCCGGGGTAGCGGGCTTCGAGCTGAACGAACTCGGAAGTTCGTTCTACGGGGGCGTAGAAAACGGGCAGCGGCACGCCCCAGGTGCGCTGGCGGCTGATGCACCAGTCCGGACGGCTCTCGACGGTGCCGTAGATGCGATTCCGGCCCCAGGCGGGCAGCCAGTTCACGGTGTCGATGGCCTTCAAGGCATCGGCACGGAGGTCGCTGATGCGGATGAAGAACTGCTCGACGGCGCGGAAGATGATGGGCGTCTTTGAGCGCCAGCAGTGCGGGTATTGATGCACATACTTTTCATTGCCGAGCAGCGCGCCTTTGCCTTCGAGGAGGGCGATGATGCCTTCGTTGCTCTTGAACACATGCTGGCCGACGAATTCCGGCAATCCGCATTCGGCGGTGAAGCAGCCGGCGTCATCGACGGGGCTGAGCACATCGAGGCCGTTTTGCTTGCCCGCGACGTAGTCATCCGCGCCGTGGCCGGGGGCCATGTGGACGGCGCCGGTGCCGGTATCGTCGGTGACGAAGAGGGCATTGATGATTTTCGAGGTGCGCGGCAGGAAGGGATGCTGCGCCTCGCTGCCGTTGAGGTCCTTGCCTTTGAACTTCGTCGTGGGCTGCGTGGCATCGAGCTTGAAGCCGGTGCTGGCGGTGAAGGCCTCGATGCGTGAGTCGGCGAGGATGAGCTTTTCACTGCGGCCGCTTTCATGCGTGAAGGTGCCGCTGGTGTAATTGAAATCGGGATGCAGGGCGATGCCGAGGTTCGCGGGGAGGGTCCAGGGCGTGGTGGTCCAGATGACGAGGGAGGAGCCATCTTTGAGCGCAAATTTCACATAGATGGCCGGCGAGGTCTTCTCTTTGTATTCGACCTCGGCCTCGGCGAGCGCGGTTTGCGCTCCGTAGCTCCAGAGGACAGGTTTCTTGCTGCGATAGACGAGGCCTTTCTCGACGAACTTCGCGAAGGTGCGCATGATGTCGGCCTCGTATTGCGGGGCGAGCGTGAGATACGGATTCTCCCAGTCGCCGAAGACGCCGAGACGCTTGAAGGACTGGCGTTGGATGTCGATGAACTTGCGGGCGTAGGCCTCGGAACGCGTGCGCACCTCCGCCGGAGCGAGGTCTTTGGCTTCTTTGACCACTTTGAACTCGATGGGCAGCCCGTGGCAGTCCCAGCCGGGGATGTAGGGCGCGTGGAAGCCCGCCATGGTCTTCGATTTGATGATGAGGTCTTTGAGCACCTTGTTCAGCGCGGTGCCCATGTGCACATCGCCATTCGCGAAGGGCGGGCCGTCATGCAGGATGAACTTCGGCTTGCCCGCCATCTGCTTCATGATGCGCTGGTAAAGGCCGCCGGCCTCCCACTTCGCGAGACGCTGCGGCTCCCGAGTGACGAGATCGGCTTTCATCGGAAAGTCGGTCTTCGGCAGGAGGACGGTGTCTTTGTAGTTCTTCTTGGCGGGGGCGTCAGCGCTCATGGGATTGGGAAAAAGGACCCTGAGGGTAGCCAGACGGGGGCAGGGGGCAAGGTGAAGGACAGGGCAAATGCCACGCTGTGCGCTCAGGCTGGCTTTGAGTCGGGCCGAGTGGAGCTGCACGGACCTGTTCTTGACCATAGGAAGCAGCCCTCGCATCATGGCCGCGTCTGCTTTTCCCCAACCATGCCCGAAGCCATCACGGAAGTCACCGAGGACAGCTGTCCCTACCCACGTGAGGTCGTGGAGCAGGTGTGGCAGCTGGCGCAGGTCGTGCCGGGGAATGATCCGGCCGTGTGGCGCAAAGACGAGCACGGGGCCTGGCTGCATCGCCAGGAGTATCGGAACCGCAGCAGCGAGTTCGGCTGGGAGATCGCCGACCTGGGCTATCGAATGCGGAGGCTAGGCATGGCCTCACTGAGGCCCATGCAGTGGCAGAACCACGTGGACTTTTTGGTCGCAGCGCGGCACCAGGCCGTGGTCACGGCCGATGGACTGCGCAATGCACGCCGACTGGTCTGATCAAAAGCGTCGCAGTTCCAGCCCGCCGCAGTCTTGGCAGCGCATGGCGCTTTCGCGGAATTGGGCGAGGCAGCGTGGACAGTAAGCGACCGCACCGGTCTGCTGGGGCGGGATTTCTTCCAGTTGGGCCTCGGTCAGTCCGTGGGCCTGGAAAAAGCGGTCCAGCACTGCCCTTTGCAGCGGCGCACTCGTGGCTGTGCTGCGCTGGAGTTCTCGCCAAAAGCTTCGTGCCAGGGGGATGCGATCCTGCTCTGTCAGCAGCGGCAGCGCGGCCAAAGGATGCGCCTGAAGGGGATGGGCATCGTGAAAGTGATCTGCTGCCCGAATGGCAAACTGGGGCAGCAGGGCCATCGCCAGCGCCTTCCAGAATCGGTAAGGAATGCGCGTCTCGGCGTGGGCTGGTTTCGCTGTGCGCGGTCGTTTTCCTGAGGCACGCAGAAAGATCACGGCCTGCACGCTCATCATGACCAGCATTGTCGCAGCGGCGATCATGACCTCCAGGCTTTCGCCGAACCAACGATAAATCCATGGCAAGAGTCCGAAGCACAGCACGAGGATCCCCGCCGACCCGACGCGAAGCCATGCCGTGGCCTTGGCCTGAGTGTCGAGCGCTGCCTGCAAGGCTGGGGTCGAGAGGCTGTCATCTGCCAGTCGCATGAAGTCACGCTCGCGCGCCGTGGTGGTCTCCATGGCAGCCCAGCGCTTGACTCGATCCGCCCAGGCCTGAGCCAAAAGCGCGTGTGGGCAGCGTAGGGTCACGCCATCGCCCAATCGCAGGGTGGTCGCCTCGGCCACTGGCCTCAGCTTGTCCCAAGGGAGCAGAGCTTCGACAGGGCCTGTCGGGGCCAGCACCTCCAGCCCTGCCTCGCTGGGCACGAGCTGCCAGGGGCTGAGCCAACCCGAGCAGGGCACGGGTGGCAGCAGGGGCAGCAAGACAAGACGGCGACCGCCGAGGTCGAGTCCCTGAAAGGCCTGGCTCAGGCGCACCTTGCCCGAGCGTGATCTTTTCAGCAGCCAAGTCCCCGGTGGCACGAGCCGCAGGCTCTCCACGAGGTAGAGCAAAGTAAAGAGCAGGAAAAGCTGCTGACCGTCTGTCATGCAGCGTGAACTTTAGATCTGTTCCCGGCGTCCGAAAAGCTTGCCGAAGAGCGATTTCAGGCCGGCCAAAGCAGCCACGACAAGCACAATCGCGCCTTTGCCCAGCTTGGCAAAAAGACCGCCCAGCTTGGCGAACAGCCCCATCTTGGCCGCTGCCACCGCGCCGCCGCCAGCGATCAACGCGGTGAGGCCATACTCCGCCATTTTGTCACCCGCACGGTATTCAGCGTAGCTGTTGCCCTGGGTGTATTGAAAGGCGTTCATGATCGCCTGATACTGCGGCATCAGGGACTGCATTTCGGAAGGATCGCAGACCAGCTCCACCTCCATGACGCCATGTCGTCCGAGCAAGCGAGTGTTGTAGTTGATCGTTTCGTCACCGTCCTCATCAGCGATGCGCAGCGCCCACTCGAGGTTTTTGGTTTGATCGTTGAAGCGCGGTGGCACAGCCCAGCCGACCACATGCAGAGCGCCCATGCCTAAGTTTTTGCGCTCTTCGTTCGCGGCTTCCTGGCCTTCCTGGTGGGATTTCAGCAGCGCATCAGCGTCCAGGCTGTCCTTTTCATCATCTTTCACGTAGCCGCAGTCATCGAACTCGAAAATCACCCAAGGGCCAAGCCCTTCTGTGGTCAGCATGCCGAGCTCACGCGTGCCTGGCATGTTGTCGAACAGCTTCAGCAAATCGCGCGTGCCTTGGGGCCCGGTGAAGCGCCAGCCCTGAGGAATGGTGACCTGCGCCATGTTGCCAAGCGGCACCTGCCCGGATCGAGTCCACCCCAAGGTTTCGATCTTGTCGATCATCGCCTTCATGCGGGCTTCGCGATCAGCATCGGGCGGTGGAGCCGATGTAGTCTCTTGGCCGTAGGCCGAAAGAAGGGAGGTCATGAACAGAATGCCAAAGAGAGCCTTCAGGACAGAGCAGGGAAGCTTGGGTTTATTCATCGGGAGTTCAGAAAAGATACCGAGATGATTGTATCAGCGTCAAACCTAAATCATTCAACATTTTGGTTGCTCGCCTAGCTCAATTTCTGAATGCCTTGGGGTTGGCTCGTGAGTGCAGTCCGAAACCACAATGTCCGTGCGCTCGCCTACCTGTCAGACCCGCTTGGAGAACTCTGAAGGGTTTGGCTTGGATGAAACGATGCCTCGGTCGCACGCCGCGATCACTTCACGGGGCTTGTGCCCATCAGGTAGCGGAAGAGATGCACCACGTTTTCCTCTCCGAGAGCCGTAAGCAGGCCTTCGGGCATCAGTGACATGGGGAGCTGCTGCTGCTCGGTGATCTGGGATTTCTCGAGGGTGAGCTTTTCCGCCGGGGTCTGGATGGTGAGGGAGCGCTCGGTTTGGGCGGGGATGACACCGGTGAGGGTGCGGCCGTCTTTGAGCTTGAAGACGCTCATGCGGTAGTCGGCAGGGACGATGGCACTGGGGTCGATGATGTTTTCGAGCAGGTAGGTGAGCTTGTGGCGGTCGCCGCCCGTGAGGTCGGGGCCGATCATGCCGCCTTCGCCGTAGAGTTTGTGGCAGGCGGCGCAGACGGAGGTGAAGAGCACTTTGCCCTTCGTGGCTTCGCCTTTGGCGAGGCGCTCGGGGGTGAGCTTCTTGGTCCAATCGGCGAGTTCGGCTTTTTTGGCCTCAGGCGTGTCGCGCAGCTCGCCCCAGACCACCGTGAGCTTGGTGGTGAGGTCGGCGTCGTTCAGGCTGCGGATGGCGCGGGCCTGATACGGCGTGATGACGGCCACGGGCACTTGGCCGGACTTCACTGCATCGAGCAAGGCATGGGCATAAGCGGGGCGCGTGACGAGCGTGGCGACGGTGGCCGCCTGCTGCTCTTCACTGCGACCGGGCCAGGGGTTGAGCAGGGCTTTTGGGATGTTCCGGTCATCGTAAGCGGCGAGCGCACTGCGCGCGGCGGTGCCGAGGACTTTGTCATTGATCAAACTGCGCACGATGGGGAGAAGCTCGGGCTTGGCGCTGCGGGTGAGGCCGGTGAAGGCGTTGCGGCGTGCGTTGGCATCGCCCTCGGTGTTTTTGACGATGGCGATGAGTTCCTCGGAGGCGCGTCCGCTGCCGAAGACGAGGGAGAGGGTTTGAATGTAGCCCGAATCTCCAGATTCGGGTTTGTGGGTATCTTCGAGCTTCGAAGAGTCACGAATCTGGAGATTCGTGTTACTCGCGAACTCATCCCAGCCCTTCGGCTTCTTCGCGGTGCTGAAGCCGTCCAAGCCAGCGGCCATGCCGGCGAGGATGTCTCCGCGGACAGCGGCTTCCTTCGTCATCAAGGCTACGAGCGCATCGACGGCGGCGGGCTGCTTCTCGATGTCCTCAGCAATGCGACGGGCGACCAGTCGGCGCACGGTGGGGATCTTCGCGCTGGCGATGAACTCCACGCCCTTCATCGGGTCCGCCGCGACGGCGGGCTCGATGCCATACCAGATCATGAGCGGCTGCTGCCGGTCATTCGCGTCTTCCTCATGCTGCGCCAACGCCGTGGCGATGGGCCAGCGGGCTTCGAGCGGCAGCCGCTGCAAAGCGGAGGCGAGGTGGAGGCGGACGAGGCCGGAGGGGTTAGCTGTTACTAGTTTCTGGATTAAATCCTGCACAGCAGAGGCCTTGGTCAGATTGGGGCCTAGCAGGTCATCCATCACCTTACCGACAAAACTATCACCTTTTTCCTGCAGAAGCTTCTGAATGTCAGACTCATAACTGCCATCGAGTAATAACTGTAGTGAGGCTGGTTCCGTTATCTTGCCGCTTGGCAATTGGAGGGGAAATTCAAGAGGTCTGCTGGCAAGAGCACTGCGCCCATGAAGTGCGCCGACGATCATTGATGCCTTTGCTTCAGACTTCTCGATAAGGTTCATGAATGAAGTTTGCAGGTCTGCTATCGCATTGAGATCAGCTTGCATTGGACGCTCTGAGATCTGACGTGCCGCAGTCCGACTCCACCAGTTGTTCGGATTATCCAGCAGCTTCACCAGCTCCTCATCCTTCATCGCTGCCACATTGATCGGCTCCGCCTTCGTCGTCTCTCCATATACGATCTTGTAAATGCGTCCGCTCGTTCGATGCACGCCGTCGTTGTCGTGGCATTCGCCGGTGTCGGACCAGTCGGCGACGAAGACGTTGCCGTCGGGGCCGGTGAGGAGGTCGATGCCGCGGAACCATTTGTCTTTGGCCTTCATGAAGTCGGGCGCGTGTTTGCCGGTGTAGCCGCAGCCTTCGCGGACGAGCTTGTCCATGTTGATGCGGTTGCCGTGCAGGTTGCAGGTGAGCATGGCGCCGTGGTATTCCTTGGGCCAGGTGCCGCCCTGATAGATCAACATGCCGACGTGGGCATGACCGCCGCCGAGTTCGAGGGTTTTGTTGCTGATGCCGGTGCGGATGTCGCTCCATTTCTCGGAGCCGGTGTCCCAATGGAAGTGGTCGGCGGTCTGCTCGATGACCTCATACACATAGGGGTTCAGATGGGTGCCGAACATGCGGCGGTAATACGCACCAGGGATGACGTGCCAGAGGTGGCCGATGACGGTGTTGATCATGAACAGCTCGCCCTCGGCATTCCAATCATGTCCCCAGGAGTTCGTGCCGCCATGGGCGACGGCTTCGACGACCTTGCGCGTGGGGTGGTAGCGCCAGATGGCGCAGTTGAATTTGAGGCGTTTGTCCGCAGGCGTGCCGGGTGCGCCGACGGCGGAGGTATCGGTGATGCCGTGGCGGCCATAGAGCCAGCCATCGGGGCCCCAGCGCAGGCCATTGACGATGTTGTGGCCGATGGTCTTGGTGTTGAAGCCATCGAGCAGCACTTCGGGCTCGCCATCGGGCACGTCGTCGCCGTTTTTATCGGCGATGAAGCTGAGGGTGCCGTTGTTTAAAATCCACGCGCCGCCGTAGCCGATCTCGACGCTGGTGAGGTAGCTGCCCTGATCCCAGAAGACCTTCCGCCCGTCGTGCTTCCCGTCGCCATCTTTGTCTTCGAGGATGATGATCCGATCCCGCAGCTTCGTGTCCCAGCGCGCGGGGTTTTCCGCATAGGTGTAGTTTTCCGCCACCCAGAGCCGCCCCTTCGCATCCCAAGCCATGGCGATGGGCTGCTGCACATCCGGCTCCGCCGCGAAGACCTGGCATTTGAAGCCGGGAGGAAGTTCCATCGTGGCCGCAGCTTCCTCGGCGGACATGGGCCCGCCTTTTTCCGTGTTGAAAGGTGTGGGGAAGGGTTCAGCCGCGATGACGCGGCAGGTCAGCAGCAAGACAGCAAAACAAGAACGGGCAAAACTGGCCATAAAGGTGGAAAAAGGGAAACAGGGGCCAGATGAAACGCTGGAACTTCCGCAGAATCATCCTCCTTTCGCAGCCTTTTCGGGCGGCATCGCAAGCTATGGAAGCCTGTGGAAGCACGATCCCACAGAGCAAGCCGTCAATCAGCAGGCCTGTTTCACCCATCCACGCCAAGGCCCACTTTGCACATCGAATGCCGCGCAGGCCCGACCCACTCCAGGCCGCAGACTTGACCCAATTCGCGACACACACCTAGGAGTTTAACTCAATATCCGCCATTTTGGCGGTCGCTTTTCAAACAGTTCCCCGGTCTTCAGCCGTAGCACACCCAGGTGGTTGGATTGGCCTTTTTATCCGGAGATTGGTGGGCGGAGCAGCGGCGGTTTCGGCCCACGTCGTCAAGCAGCAGCCCTTGTGGGTGGCATGCCGCTGGAATGGAAGCCAATGGCTAGGGCAGTGTTCATCACCCCCTGCCCTGAAGAAGCCAAGCCGTGCATCACGCTGCGGAGGCCTTCGCAGCGCTGCTGCCCTCGCTGCATGGCCTGCTCGCTTGGCTGGGCTAGGCTGGCATCGCTGCGGTGCTCGGTCTGATCGCCGGTGCCGTGGTCGATCCGCTCGTGAATCACGTGCTGCAGCCGCTTGGGGCAGGGTTTCGGGCGAAGAAGGGGTGAGGAGAAGAAGTCTCACGCCAAGGCGCAAAGCCGCCCAGGTCCCCAAACCTCTGAACTTTGCGCCTTGGCGGCTTTGCGTGAGGTCATTCCGGTTTCCGAAGATTCAGACGAACGCTGACTGGATATGCTGCGCTCACCTCTGGGCTTCCTTTGTCCAGACTGCAAAGCATCACGTTTGGTGAAAATGGCCCGGATCAATAGGCAGAAGAATGGGGGCAAAAGAATGGATCGCTGAATTCTTCTGCCCCCATTCTCCTGCCTATCGGTTTGGGCTTCGGGAAGCATGTCTCCGATACGCCTCCACCTCAGTCGTGAAGGCAAAGGTGTTGGGAAAGTTGCCCGCCTGCTGGGCGTGGTGGTCGAGGTAGGTGAGGCGGATGAATTTGGCCTCGGTGTCGGGGAAGGTGATGGAGGCGCGGGTGGCTTTGGCGAGGGGGAAGACGTGTTGGCCGACTTCGCGGAAGGTTTGGCCATCGGTGCTGACGGAGATGGCGACGGTTTTGGTGGAGCCGATCTCGGGGGCACCGACGAGGATCAAATTTAGCGTGCGCGGTTGCTTGAGGTCGATGGTGACGTGTTTGGGGAACTGGTCGGTATTGCTGGTGGCGTAGCAGTTTGGCGCGAAGGAGGCCCACGAGCCGTCGGTGAGGCCGGTGTCCCAGCCGTAGGTGTTTTGGTCGCTGCTGGTCCAGGCGCAGCCTTTGGCGAAGTTGTCGCCGAGATCGGGATCGACGGGCCAGTGGGTGTGGAAGGCGGTGGCGGGCAGGCCGTCCTTGTCCATGAGGTTCGGGATGGCGAGCTTGCTCCAGGCGAAACGCGCACGACGCGGCTGCGGGACCTTGGCGGAGGTCAAAACGACGCTGTCGCCCTCGATCTGAGCCTCAGCAGGCTGGAAGAGGCCATCGCGGCCGGCGATCTCGAAATGCGTGAGCGCTTTGCCATCGCGTGACGCGAGTCCGCTGGCGGCGTGGGCGAACTTCACGCGGATGGCGGCACCTTCGATGGCATGGCTGGCATAAAGCGGGCCGCTGGGGTCGATGTCGGTCTTGCCGTAGGTCTTTGCCATGGCCCAGAGCGAGAGGCGGCGGGCGACTTCTTTTTTCTTCGCGGGATGGATGTCTGGCACCTCGCCGATGTCGGTGATGACGGCCATGCCAGTGTGCGGGATGTCGAGGCATTTGGTTTGTGCCTGCCAGAACTGCGGCAGGATCTCGACGTCCTCGGTGCCGTATTGGAAGGGAGCGATTTGCACGAAGTAGAAGGGCAGCTCAGGCTGCTGAAACACGCTGCGCCAGGAGGCGAGCAGGGCTTTTTTCTTGTCGGTGTAAACGAAGCCTTCGGTGTGGTTTGACTCGCCCTGATACCAGATGGCGCCGCGCATGGCGAAGGGCACGAGCGGATGGATCATGGCATTGTAGAGCGCGGTGGGCGTGCCAGCACCGGCGTCGAGCGTGGCGGGCTGGCCGGGGATGGCGGGTACGGGCTGTTTTTTCTCCAAGGCGGTCTTCACGGCCTGCTGCCACTGCGTGACGGCGACGAGGTGCTTTTCATGCGCGGTGCGGTAGGCGTCGCTGCCGGGAAGTTTCGAGCGCACATCAGCGACGAAGTCCTTCAGCTCCGGCACGGCGTCAAAGCCCTCGAGGCTCGTCCACGGCTCGATGCGCGTGCCGCCCCAGGCGCTCTGGATGATGCCGACGGGCACTTTGAGCTCCTCGTGCAGCTTCAGGCCGAAGTAGTAACCGACAGCGGAAAACGTGGCGGCGCTCTCCGGCGAGCTGCGGGCCCATTTCGCGGGCACATCGTCCTGCGGCGTGAGCGCGGTCGTCTTTGGCACCTCGATGAGGCGGAGGTTCGGATGCGTGGTGTTCGGGATGTCGGCCTTCGAGTCGGGCTTCATCTGCATTTCCCACTCCATGTTGGATTGGCCGGAGGCGAGCCACACCTCGCCGACAAGCACGTCCGTGCATTTATGATTGCTGATTTGTGACTTATGATTTGAGGAGATGACGAGATCGCGTGGCTCGGCACTTGCGGGCATGGGATCGAGCTTCACCATCCATTTGCCGGCCGCATCGGCCTTCGCGGTCTTCTTTTGCCCCGCGAACTCGACGGTGACCTCCTCACCCGGCGCGGCCTTGCCCCAGACGGGCACGGCTTTGTCCCGCTGGAGCACCATGTGGTCGGTGAAGATCGAGGGGAGAGTCACGGCCGCGGGTGCGGAGCTGAGTGACAGGAAAAAGAGCAGGGCGAAGCGACGGAGAAACATGGGAGGAGAGTGCCATTAACGGGTTGGCTGCTCCTTGTCGATCATTTGGCTTTTCGAGACGGTTCGGTTAGGGCAAAGGCGGTGGGTTGGCTCGGTGCACGGCAAACCTCTGCGGCAGGTGTTTGCATTCCGTGGAAAACTGCGCCATCCGCACGTAATTCTTTTCCCATGCACTTTCCCGGCAATCTCCGCATCCGCCCCTGCCTCTTGGGGCTGTTTGGCAGCCTTTTGGCGATGTCTAGCCTGGCCCAGGTGCCCACACCGTCAGCTCCGCCTCCCATTCCACCAAAGCCAGGTGCGGAGGCTGGCAAGGCGAACATTCCTGAGGATCTGCTGGGCGATGAGCACGTGCGTGAAGAATTCGGCGTGAACGAGTTCACCACACCGAGCATCCGCAAGCTCTTCGAGATGCTCGATGGCTTGGGCAAGCTCTCCTATGATGCGCTGAAGCGTCCCATCACCCGGAAAACACCCGGCGACCGCGTGTTGGTCTCTCTCGGCCTCGGCAGCTTGATTGCAGATGGTTTCCTGATCGTGCAGTGTGAAAAAGTGGACGCCATGGAGGATGTGGGGCGTGCCCTGATCAAGTATGCCAAAGTGCTAGGCACAGGCCAGCGGATGAATCGCCACACGCAGAGCCTCTTTGAGCACAGCATCGAAGGTCAGTGGGACAAGCTGCGCACGGAGTTGGCCCTGACGCAGGCCGATGTGGAGGCCGAAATGGTGCAGCTGCGCGATGTGGACATCGCCCACCTGGTCAGTCTCGGCGGCTGGGTGCGTGCCTTTGAGATCGCCACCCGCAGTGTCGCCGACTTCTACACGCCGGAGAAAACTCAGCGCCTGATCCGGCCAGACATTGCCGAGTATTACAGCGCGAGCCTGAGCAATCTGAACCCGGCGCTGCAGCAAAACGCAGCGCTCAAAGCCCTGCAAACCGGGTTAACGGAGATCGCCCCGCTGATGGGCAGGCCCGAAACGAAATCTCTCACGGAAGATCAGGTCAAGCAGCTGGCGGACAAAGCCGCGCAACTGGCCAAGATCGTCACTGACCCGATGAAGGAGTGAGCTCACGGCTCCTGCGCATCTTTTTTCCCCAAACCATGTCCAACCTGACTCAAGAACAACTCGCCCTGGTCGAAAGCTGGGCTGCCGATGGAGCCACGCTCAATGACGTGCAAACGCGGCTGAAAAGTGAATTCGGCATCTCCCTGACCTATCTGGAGGCGCGCTTGCTCATGCTGGATGTGGGCGTGCGCCTGAAGGACAAGCCGCGC
Source organism: Verrucomicrobiaceae bacterium (assembly GCA_027484445.1). Classification (GTDB taxonomy): domain Bacteria; phylum Verrucomicrobiota; class Verrucomicrobiia; order Verrucomicrobiales; family Verrucomicrobiaceae; genus Prosthecobacter. The sequence continues at coordinate 8,034 of JAIXSY010000051.1, read as the reverse complement.
GAGCAGCCGAAACCTGAGCCTGAAGCTCCGCCGGCCGCTGCGCCCAAAGAACCCGAGCCGGAGGCTTGGGAAGAGCCAGCGTCTGCACTGGCCGAGACGGAGATCGAACCCGAAAACGAGCCTGGGGCAGAAGTGACCCTCACCGCCGATCAGATCGCCATCCCAGGAGCCTTGATCTCGGGCAAAGTGACCTTCAGCGATGGCCAGACTGCCACGTGGTATCTGGATCAATTCGGACGCCTAGGCCTTGGCGGTGCGCCCCAGGGCTACCAACCTCCAAAGGGAGACATTCCTAAATTTCAACAGCAGCTCGACCGCATCATGCAACGCGCGGGCTTCTAGACCATGAACACGCTCCTGCTGCTCAAGTGCCTCAGCATCGGCGTGATCGCGGGTGTCATCGCTGCGCTTTGCGGAGTGGGCGGGGGAGTCGTCATGGTGCCAGCCTTCGTCAGTCTGCTGGCCCTTCCGCAAAAAACAGCCGTGGCCACCAGCTTGGCCATCATCATCCCCACGGCTCTGATGGCGACGGTGCAAAATGCGAAGCATGGTCTCGTGGACTGGCGAGTGGCCGTTGTCACCGCGCTTTCCGCCTCGCTCTTTGCTTGGTTCGGCGCGGATTGGATGCGTGCGATGAGCAATGCCATGCTGACGCGTGTCTTCGGTGTGGTGTTGGTGATCTTTGGGCTGCGCATGCTGTGGCTCGGAAAGGCCTGAGCCTAACCTTGCTCAGGCCTGCAGGGGCTCTTATGCTTCCTGCGTCTTGCACGCCCTGTTCCTCAAGCTCATCGCCCTGCTTCCTTCATCGCTTCAGCGTGGTCTAGGCTCACGCATGGTGTCTGGCTTTGTGCTGGTGGCGCTGCTCACGGTCGTTTCAAAGGCCGTCTCTTTCGTCAAAGATGCAGCGGTTGCAGGTCGGTTCGGCATTAGCGATGAGCTCGATGCCTTTATGTTTTCATTTGGGCTGCTGACTTTCGTGGCTGCACTCATCGGTGGTGGATTGCCAGAAGCGTTCTTGCCCCTTCACGCTGAGGTTTTGCACCAGAGAGATCCCGCCAGCGCTCGTCGCCTTGCGGTGCAGAGCAGTGTCATCCACATGCTTAGCCTTTTTGCCATGGCTGTGATCCTGTTCGTGGCAGCACCTTGGATCGTTCAGTTGGCTGCACGTGGCTTTTCTCCAGAGAAAAAGACTTTGGCGATCCAACTCATGCGGGGGCTCATGCCCTTCATGCTGTGCTTTGGCATGAGTTACCAACTGGGCACATGGCTGCGCGCCGACAAATGCTTCACCGCTGCCACATCGACACCGATGCTGGTGCCCGTGGCGATTTTAGTCTGGCTGTTTGCTGCACCCGGCCCACTGCGGGTAGAGGTGCTGGTGCAGGGCACGGTGGTGGGGGCCTTGCTGCACTTGCTAGCGCTGATGATCGTGCTGGCCCGGAAAGAAGGGCTGACGCCAGCGCTCCTGCTCGCTAGCCTGCGTCGTTGGGAGCCTGAGGCCAAGACCGTGGTGCAAAATGCGCTGCCCTTTTTGTTCGCGGGCGGCATCTTCAGCAGCACGGTGGTCGTGGATCAAACCATGGCCTCCTGGCTCGAAGCGGGCAGCGTGGCGGTTTTAGGCTACACGGATAAGGTCTGTGGCATCATCCTGGCGGTCACCGCAGCCCCGAGCTGCGATGTGCTCTTCCCTTACTTTGCGGACAAGGTTGCTCGACGCGATTGGCAGGGTGTGCGTCGGCAGCTATTCACCAGCGCGGGTCTCATCTTGAGTCTCGCCTTGCCGGCGGCCTTGCTGCTCTGCACGCTGGCCCCATGGGTCATTCGCCTGCTGTTTGAGCGTGGTTCTTTTTCACCGACGGACACAGAGCGCGTGGCTGCCGTGCTGCGCTATGCTGCGTTGCAGATCCCGTTTTACATCTTGGGCAGTCTTGCCTCCCGTGTCGTGGTGGCCATGCAGGCCACCCGTTTCATCGTCATTCTTTCGGCGATTGGCCTTGTCGGCAATGCTGCGCTGAATGCTCTGCTCATGCGCACCATGGGCGCTGCAGGCATCGCCTTGTCCACCGTGCTGGTGCAGATGCTGTCTGCCACGTTGGCTTGTTTGTATGTGCTGCGTCAGATTCGGGCCAAGATGAACCCATCGCGAAGCACGACAGCGGTTGTGAAGTCGGATGCTTCTCGGTCCTCACCAAGCAGCCATCGACCCAACAAAAAAGCCAACTCACGGCGTCGAAAGAAGCGCAAATGAGTTGGCCTGAGCCGTCTCAGCTCGAATCATTTGGGGTGAATCAGGGTTCCTTCGCGTAGGCCTCGTAGGCTTCGGCGATCTTGCCAGTCTTCTCATCGCCATCGTGGAAAACAAAGCGATGACGCAGGGTGATCTTCTCTCCCTTTTTCAGCGTCACCGCACCGCTCTTCTCCTGCAGCTTCAGTTGGGAAAGGCCGAAAGGATTTGCCGTGAAGAGGCCGTAGGTGCGCACATGCCAGGGCGTGGGATGGCGAAAGCTGCTGGGGTGGTTCAGCATGGCCACACCGACAGCTTTGCCCCCCACGGTGCCGTGGTAGTCCACCCAGGTGGCGCGCTTGCCCCAGGCGTCTTCGTCAGTCTGGCCTTCGCTGTTGATGATCTTGCCGGTGCCTTTGTCGCCTTCCTTGCCGCGATCCACGGCCATCTCGCTAGGCACACGGATGCTCAGTCCAGCGTCTTTTTTATCGTCCACCAGGATGTCGCCTTCGCTGGCGATGAGAACGATGTCCACGTCGATCACGCGGTTGCCGCCTTGGACGGCAAAGACGTATTCGCGGACTTCTTCAGAGGTCTTTTTGCCAGCCGCATCCACGTAGTCGGAGACCGTGCGGATCGTGGCTTTTTCACCGCCTTTCATGTCGGTGATTTCGCGCAGCTTGATCGCCCCCAGGTGCTTCACTCGCTCGGCGGTCTTTTCGCTGTCGCCAAAGGTGGCGCGCTCAGCCCAGGTGTCATAACCAGCGATGTTTTCATGGCCAAAGCAGAGGCCACGATGGTGCGGGTGATCGTGCTGCTCGCCTTCCACGGTTTTCATCGGATACGCACGGGTCATGGTGACGCCGCTGGTACCGATGATGGGCCAGAGGTAGGTTTTGTTTGCCTGATCCACGACCAGTTCGGTCAGAAAGTCGCCATCCAGCTTCACGATCGCCCCCCCCGTGGGCGTTTTTTCGACGGAAAAAGAAGCGGCTATGGCCATCGCAGGCATGAGGGCCAGGAAAAGGAACGCAGAACAAAGGCGGGAAATCATCATGGAAGGAAAAAGAGCACGAACAAACGAGAGCAAGCCAGCTTTTCTTCCGAAGGGCTTCAGGTCGGAGGGGAAAGAACGGAACGGAATCCATCAGCCGGCAGGAACTTCTTGCCAAACGAGCCTCGACACGGCGTACAATTCGGCCCCAACTTTCTCATGATCTCACGCGCCCTTTTTGTTCTGCCATTTTTGGCCATCCCTGCGCTCGCCTCCCAGCCCAAATCGGCGGCTGATGTGCCTGATCCGAACCCCGAGGTGCAAAAGGCAGGCTTCGTGGTGCCGGAGGGCATTGAGGTCTCGCTCTGGGCGCAGGAGCCGATGATCGCGAAGCCGGTGCAGATGAATTGGGATGCGCAGGGCCATCTCTGGGTCGTCAGCAGCACGACGTATCCGCAGATCAAGCCGGGCGATGGCACGAAGGATCAGGTCATCGTACTGGAAGACACGGACAAAGACGGCAAGGCGGACAAATCGACGGTCTTCGCCGAGAATCTGCACATCCCCACCGCCGTGATTCCTGGCGATGGCGGCGCGTATGTGGCGAACTCGACCGAGGTGCTTTTCCTCAAGGACACGAATGGCGATCTGAAAGCCGACGAACGCACCATCGTGCTCAGCGGCTTCGGCACGGAAGACACGCATCACCTGCTGCACACCATGCGCCACACGCCGGAGGGGTTGCTGTCGTTTCTCCAGTCCATCTACATTCACAGCCATGTCGAGACACCCCACGGCGTGCGCCGCCTGATGGGTGGTGGTGTGTGGGAGTTCCGCCCGGAGACTCGCAGGCTGGAGATCGTGAGCAAAGGCCTCATCAACCCCTGGGGCTATGAATTTGACCGCTGGGGCCAGTCCTTCGCCACGGATGGCGCAGGCGGCGAGGGGCTAAACTTCATCTTCCTCGGCAGTGTTTTCAAAACCTCGCCCGGAGCCAAGCGCACGCTCAGCGGCCTGAGCCCAGGCCAGCCGAAGCAGTGCGGCCTGGAATACATCGATGATCCGCATTGGCCCGCCGACTGGCAGGGCACCTGGGTCACGAATGACTTCCGCGGCAACCGCACAAACCGATTCCGCGTCACGCCGAACGGCAGCAGCTACATCGCCAAGCAGGAGGCAGATGTGCTCGCTTCGAACCATCGTGCCTTCCGCCCGATCGACATCCGCACCGGTCCTGATGGCGCGCTTTACATCGCCGATTGGTACAACCCCATCATCCAGCACGGCGAGGTCGATTTCCGCGATCCGCGTCGCGATCAGGTGCATGGCCGTATCTGGCGTCTCACGGCCAAAGGTCGCCCGCTGAGCGAGATGCCGAAGATTGTCGGTGCGCCCGTGCCTGAGCTGTTGGAAATGCTGAAGGCTGATCGCAAATGGACGCGCCACTTTGCCAAGCAAGAGCTGCGTGCCCGAGGTGCTGAGCAGGTGCTGCCTGCGCTGAAAACCTGGGTCGAGGCGCTGGACAAAGCCGACGCCAACTACTGGCACCATCTCTTGGAGGCTGCCTGGGTCCGTGAAGGCGTGAACAAATTCTCCGCCAAGCTCTGGCGTGAGCTCGCCGCCAGCCCGGACGAGCGCGTCCGCTCGGCGGCCTATCGCCTCATCACCCACCGCTGGCGCGAGCTGCCGGATGCCATGGAAGTGCTCGCCAAAGGCATCGCTGATGAAAACCCACAAGTGCGCCTCTGGGCCATGGGTGCGCTCATGGAGGTGCGCCAGCCGAAGGCCTTCGAGATCGCCCTGCGTGCGCTCGACAAGCCCATGGACGAGTCTTTGGACTTCCTGCTGGAACTCATTGCCCGTGAGCAAACCGACGTGTGGCTGCCGCTCGTGCTGAAAGGCGACCTCAAGCTCAACGACAGCCCCAAGCACCTCGTGTATGCCATGAAGGCAACCGGACGCAGCGAAGGTCTGAAGCCGCTTTTGACCTCGCTGAAAGCCGGAAAACTCGCCGCTGACGATGCCGCTGCCGTGCTCGCCATGGCCGGAGATGCGGCCGATGCCGCGCAAGCTCTCGAAATGAGCCAGCTCGTGAATGATCCCGCCATGAGCGCCCAGGTCATCGGCCTCATGGATGCCCTCGTGAAGGCCGGAACCACGCGCAACGTGAAGCCCGAAGGTGCTGAAGCGCTCGTGCAGGCCTGGCTCACCAACCCGAAGGCCGAAATCGTCCACCGCGCCTGCATCCTCGCTGGAGCTTGGAAGGTCGAGGCCGCTCGTCCGAAGCTCGAAGCCATCCTCACCGCGCCTGAAACCGCTTCTGGAGTGCGCGATGGAGCCGTGCAGGGCCTCGCCCGCCTCGGTGGGGTGAAGTCACGCGACTTTTTTGACAAAGTCTTCCAGCAAAACGCCGCCCTGCGCACGCTCGCCGTGCAGGGTTTGACCGATGTCGGTCCCCAGCTCGCTGCCAAGCGTGCCATCGAGTTTTTAGCCACCGCCAAGTCCACCGGCGAGGCCGCCCCCATCCTGAATGCCTTCCTAAAAAACAAGCAGCTCCCCGGCGTGCTCGCCAAAGAACTCGGCGGCAAGAGCATCCCTGACTTCGTCGCTGTGGAAGGCATCCGCATGGTCTCCACCCGGGGTCTCAAAGGCCCGCTGGAGGACGCACTGCGCACCGCCGGTGGTGTGAAGCAGATGAACCAAGCCCTCACGCCCGAGCAGATGGCCGCCATGGTCGAAAAAGTGAAAACCGCCGGTGATCCCGCCCGTGGCGAGGCCATCTACCGCCGCCAGCAGCTCCTCTGCCAGACCTGCCACGCCATCGGCGATGCCGGCGGCGTGCTCGGCCCGAACCTCGTCAGCATCGGCGGCAGTGCCCCGGTCGATTACCTCATCGAAAGCCTGCTGGAACCCTCCAAGAAGATTAAAGAGGGCTACCACATGATCATCATCAGCACCAAGGACGGCAAAGTCTTCAGCGGTGGCCTCGTGCAAGACGGTGGGGATGAAGTCATCATCCGCGATCCCGCGAACCAGCTTCAAAAGATCCCCAAAGCGCAGATCGCCAACCGCCAGATGAGCCCAGCCAGCATGATGCCGCCCGGCCTTACCGCCAGCCTGCGCGAGGACGAATTCATCGACCTCGTCCGCTTCCTCTCCGAGCTAGGCCGCGAAGGCGCTTACAAGATCAAGCCCAACCACTACGTCCGCACCTGGAAGGTCATGGGCCCGATGGACCAAGCCACCAACGACCACATCCGCCACGTCGGCCTGCACGCCCTGCATGAAAAAGAGACCCCCTACCCGTGGGAGCTGCGCTTTTCCCAAGTCAGTGGTGATCTGCCGCTCTCCGAGCTCGTGAACGCCCAGAAAATGTATCCCTGGTTCCCCAAGATCGCCAAGTTCGCCTTCAAGCAAGCCGCCCCCGGCAAAGTGAAGCTCGGCCTCAGCGCCGTGAAGAACGTGAACATCGTCGTCGGCGACAAAGCCCTGCAAGAAATCACCCCCGAACTCACCCTCGACCTCCCCGCCGGAGTCACCCCCATCAGCATCGTCATCAACCGCGAAGCCACGGATATGCAGAGTTTGCGCGTGGAGCTGCTTGAAGGAGCGGCTCAGGCGGTGGTGGAGTGAAGAAAGCTTTAACCCCTCTATCAAAGAACCAAGTAGTGCGCCAATGGGTCAGCCAAAATCCCTCACCAAATCACTGAGAGAGAAGGTCAAGGAAACGCTTCATCCCTTGCTTGCTGAAGCGGGTTTTCAACGCGCCAAAGGTAATCACTTGCACGAATTTCGACGGTATTACCTGGGTAAAGAACAGTTCCTCTACTCTCATTGGGAGAAGTATCATCTGCCACGGTTTGTCTTGAATTTCGGTGACGTGAATCCCACAAGCTATGTTGGCCAGGTCGCAACCTATCGCCATGCATCCCTCCAGCGATTCAGATCAGTAACAACACGTGGCTGGTTTCGTGCCGATCAATGTCTTTGGCGAAGATGTCTAGGCCTAACAAAACCCAATGACATTGTTATCGAAGAAGTTGCCCAACAGTTAAAGAGTTGTTGGCCCGAAGTGCTCGAATGGCTGGAGCGAGATGTTGCGGGAAGGCATGTCTCTGTTGAACGCACGGTGCTTCATTTCAAACCTGGTTTCGGGCCTGACGGCCATGTAGCCACCGACAAAATCTGATCCTGCTTTCTTGAAGCTCACGGGCCGAAGGTCCGTGATCCCTCAGCCCAGCCCACAGGGCTGGGTTCCGCGCCCCAACCGCCCCCGATGTGCACGCGCCCTGAAAGGGTGCGATACCGATCCGGCTACCCAGTGCCGTAACATCCCCGATTCACCCCGCGCCGTCGTTTGCCAGGCAGGACCGGGCGGATGGCGGTGCGGGAGGGTATCGCAGCCTTTCAGGCCGCGACGAAGGTGGGACGGTGACGGCTCGGTTGACCCAGCCCGATGGGCTGGGCTAAGGAATGACGGCCCTTTGGGCCTCCAGACCTACGAGACGATGATGGCGGGATGGGGATGATTTGCTGAACGACTCCGTGTCCTTTGGCTTCGGCGATGCGTGCAGCGATCTGAGGGGCGGTGGTGTGTTGGATGGGTCCGATGGGTTCACAGACATCTGCCCAGCCACCCTCAACTCATCTCGGTGCATCCGAATTCTCCACCACGGGCCGAAGGTCAGTGATCCCTTAGCCCAGCCCGCAGGGCTGGGTTCCGCGCCCCAACCGCCCCCCGAGGTTCACGCGCCCTGAAAGGGTGCGATACCGATCCGGCCACCCACCGACACGCCATCCCCGATTCACCCCACGC
>JAIXSY010000052.1 GCA_027484445.1 Verrucomicrobiaceae bacterium | reverse complement strand
GCTGCCGAGCATCAGCAGGAGCTGGGACGCATCAGCTTCAAAGGCACGGTGGATCTTCTGAGGCAGTGGTTGCCGCACGCCGCTGCCTGCCACGACCAGCCGCGCAAGTTGGCGCGATGGCACGAGGAACTGCTCGAAGCCATCGCCAGCGTGCGCAACCCGCTGCGACCGGGGAGACGAGAACCACGAGCGAAAAAACGAAGGCCTAAATCCTATCAACTGCTCACCTCACCGCGCCACCAATTCCAAGAAATACCCCACCGCGAACGCTACCGCGCCGCCGCTTAACCGAGTGCCATTCTTGCCTGGCATCTTTTTCTTTTTCAGGCCCCGTTGCGAAAACGACAAAACCTTGGGAGGAGGTTTCGGCCCTTAATCATGCAGGGTTCGTGTGGAGTATCTGCCACCACTCATCCTGTTCCCCGTTGGGTATGATTTTTGAATACCCCTCACCAAATGCATAATGTGATAAGAAATGGTCAATTCCTCCCAGGTTCTGCGCTTCACCATTTTGAGGGTAAACGACTGTGTCATTAGTCACCCGACATACTGCCAGCGGCTCATAAAGAATTTGGCCAACAACGAGCCAAACGTTGGAACCACCTGGCATTTGAGAGGTGTAAAACTGATTTTTACCCAACTCATCAGTAGACCAGAGGTCAATAGATCCAAATCTTCCTCCATTTGCTTCAGTCAAAAATTGGTCCCACAGCAAGATTCCCGTTCTTGAATTTGAGCAGGGTGGTCTAATCTCTCCGGCAACAATACTTGCTGGATCATTTTCCAGAACCTTCCGCAGTTGTTCTATTCTTGTTCTCAAGACCGTGTTCATTTTATTCGATTAAAATTCTGATAGGGGTTCCGACAGGGAGGTTGCGGATTTGAGGCCAAATCTGTTGAGTTCCGATGTGCCAATTTGTGAATCGGTCTAAAAATCGGAGGTTCGAAATTGCATCAGCACCTCCAAGTTGCAACTCATGGATATGATCGGGCGACATTCGACGAGTCACTCTATCAATCAATTGTTTGGCAAATTCAGGATTACGGTCCTTATATTGGCTCCAAATTCGCAGAATCATGTCTCGACGATATGCTTGAGTAATCGCGGCGTCGCGAGCGACTGGGCTTGCCGCACGAAAAAAAGATGCCAGGCAAAAAGTAGAGTCTCAATCACAATTTATTGATGATCAATGCAATGAATCAGTTTTTTGGATCGGAAGTCTGGCGTGAAAGGGTCGTGCCATTCTTGTTTTTGCATTGTTCTTATTCATGCCTAGGCTGCTTTTTCATGCGTTTGGCAACTGAGCTACACTGAATTCCGACAGGCACCGCCTGCTCCTGCTGCCCCGTTTTTTCACTCTCTGGTAATCGCTACCACCCGACGCGGGGTTTTGTGGAGAGTAGCCTGACTTTCCGCACGGCGAACGCGCTGGTGGTGAGAACCTGGAGCTGCGCATCCCAGCCCAGGGGAGCGCTGATCCTTTTGTCGGCCACCTTCAACAAAGCAGCGAAGCCGAGAAGCATTCAGCCAAGCGGACAGGAGTGTCCGCGCTCCTTTGGTCGATCAATTGGGAGTGCGTCCAAGCGGGCAGGGCTGTCCGCGCTCCTTTGGTCGATCAATCTGGAGTGCGTCCAAGCGGACAGGGCTGTCCGCGCTCCTTTGGTCGATCAATCTGGAGTGCGTCCAAGCGGACAGGAGTGTCCGCGCTCCTTTCGTCGATCAGGGCACCCACAAGGATCGTGTCCTGTTTGGATCTACTTTTTCTGCCGAGAAAAGCTTTTCAACTGTTGAAAAATCAATTCGATGCATGGCGGGGCGACTCGTTGATGCGATTGCCCAAACGGCTCCTTATCCCCTGGTTTGGTCTTGGCCGGGTGGGGCTAGCCTTGCTATGTTCATGTCGAGGACGGAGCGCGCGGTTTGGCTGGAGGATTTCGTGGACGGACTCGGGAGAGCCGTCGTTGTGGTCCGACTTGCGCGTTCTTTTCAGCAAAACCGGTATGGAGGGTTCCTGAGTTTTCAGCCTTGGCATGGAGATCAAAGCTGCCCCAAACAAGAGCAACGTGAGGCAAGCTGAGTCTCGCCAAACGGGGGTGGCTGCGCGGGCGCTACTTCACGGATGGCCTCGCGCTCGGAAGCCAAGAGTTCATCGGGGGCGTCTTCGGTGCATGAGCGTTTCAGTTCGGGATGCGAGTTCAGGGCAGGGCATCAAGAAAGAACCATGGGGCAGCACGATATGACAATCGGTGCGCTGATGGATTGCCAGGAACGCGTGCGTTGGTATGCATGGTTTCACGTCATTTCCCCCCGACCCATGTCTTCCTTTTCTCAAGATTCTGATGCGCCTCCGTCCTACACGCTGGTCTGGGTGGCGAGTTTGGTGCTCATCGTGGGCTTCATCATCGGGCTGCTGATCTTCCCACCGCTGTATGAAGCGCCGAAGGCTGAGGTCTCGAGCTCGGTGCTGTTTGTGGGCCGCTTTCATCCTATCTTGCTGCATTTGCCAGTCGGGGCTTTGGGGCTGCTGTGCTTGATGGAATTGCTCTGCCTGACGCGTCGGGGTGAACAAAGCCTAGGGGCTGGGGCGCTGCTGACCCTCTGGGTTGGGGCGGCTGGCTCGGTGATGGCCGTGCTGGCGGGCATCATGCTGTCCCGGGAAGGTGGCTATGAGGGGGGAAACTTCACCCTGCATCAGACTCTGGCGCTCATTGGCACGGCGGGTGTGCTGTTGGCCCTGGTGATCCGTCTTTTCTCCATGAGTCAGGGCAACCGTGAACTGATGCATGCCTACCGTGCGGTGTTTTTTGGCAGTTTCGGCCTGATGGGCCTGGGCGCTCACTTTGGCGGAAACATGAGCCATGGGTCGAAGTTCCTGACCGAGCACGCCCCAGAACCCCTGAAAAGCCAGATGATCGGCATGGAAAAATGGCTGCTGAGCTTCGCCGAAAAGCCGAAGGCCAGCGCGCCAGAGGCAGCAGAACCGGTCGTTCCTGCGCCGACTTCTGCACCTGTAGCTCCGGCCACGGAACCCATCGTCGCCGTCACGCCAACGGCTGCCATGACACCTGCGACCGCACCAACGCCTGTCCCAGCGGCGACCGCACCCGTGGAGGGAACAAAATTGGTCTTCCAGCACGTGATCCTGCCGATCTTCGAGGCGAAGTGCAACAAGTGCCACAACGAGGACAAATCCAAAGGTGACCTCCGCCTCGACAGCTACGAGATGGCCATGAAGGGCGGTGAAAACGGCAGCAACATCGTCGCAGGCAAGCCGGACGATTCGCTCACCATCCAGCGCATCCTTTTGCCTATGGACGACGATGAGCACATGCCGCCCGAGGGCAAGGAGCAAATCACACCCGCAGAACTGGCCGCCCTTCGTTACTGGATTCAGGCCGGTGCCAGTGCCACCCAGACCGTGTCAGAGGCAAAGTTCCCGGCAGAGGCCAAAGAAGCTGTCAAACTCTGACCCCCACACGCCTTGGAAGGCTGGCGCTCTCTGAAACGTAGTGTGCCTGTTCTGTTCCGCTTTGCCTCTTTTCGCTCGATTCGACTTCACTCATGAAAAAACACCTGCTGCTTCCGGCCCTCTTCGCCCTCAGTCTGCACGCGGCTGATCAGCCAGCCATTGACCCTGCCCTGAAGGCTGCCATCGACCAAGTCAATGCCACTGGAGCCTCCCTGATGCCCATCGCGGCAGATGCCAAAAGCTATCGCTTCACCGCGCTGAATGTGGCCAAAGGATTCAGTGACCAAGGACTGGAGGTGCTTTTGCCGCTGGCGGACAAGATCACTTCCCTGGATCTCGCCCGCACCCAGATCACCGACGCAGGCTTGGCGAAAATCGCCGGTATGAAGAACCTAGCGGAGCTGCACTTAGAAAACACGGCCATCAGCGATGCTGGATTGGATCACCTGAAGGGCCTGAGCGCGCTGCAATACCTGAACCTCTACAACACCAAAGTCACCGACGCTGGTCTGCCCAAGCTGGCAGGACTGACAAAGCTGAAATCTCTCTATCTCTGGCAAAGCGGCGTGACGAAGGCCGGCGTGGCTGCGCTCAGGGCAAAATTGCCCCAGGCCCACATCAACAACGGCTGGACTGCGGAGGACGATGCGAAGCCTGTCGCTGTGGTGGCCGTAGCAGCACCTGCGCCCGCTGCCGCCAAGCCTGCTGAGCCCGCCAAACCAGCTGCCGCAGCACCTGCCCCAGCCGCTGGGGGAAAACTGGATGCAGCCATCGCTGCCAAAGCCATGGTGTATCAAGATGTGGTCGCCCCGATCATGCAGGCCAAATGCGTGGCCTGCCACGGCGAGGAGAAAAAGAAAGGCAAGCTGCAGCTGCATGACTTTGCGGCCATCATGAAAGGCGGCAGCGAAGGGGACAACACGGTCATCCCGAAAAACAGCAAGGACAGCTTGCTGCTGGTGCGTGCGCTTTTGCCCGAAGACGATGATGAGCACATGCCGCCGACCGATGAGCCGCAGCTCACCAAACAGGAAATCGCCCTGCTGAAGTGGTGGATCGACGCCGGTGCCTCTGACAAAGACACCGTGGCAGCGGCCAAACCCACGCCTGAGGTCGAAGGCATCCTGGCAGCCTTGCTGGCCAAAGGCCTGCCCAAAGCCGCGGCACCCATCGCCAAGGTGGAAAAAGAAAAGCCCAAGCCCCTGAGCGATGCTGAGAAAAAGCTCATCGCCGAAGTGACCACCAAGATGACCGCCCTGAATGCGAGCCTGATGCCCCTGGCACAAGACACGGAGCAACTCCGCCTGAGTGTCATCAACGCTGCGGATCGATTCGGCGACAAAGAACTGGCGCTTCTGGAGCCCATCGCTGCCCATGTCGTCTGGGTGGACCTCGCTCGCAGCCAGATCACCGATGCGGGGGCTGCCACCCTGGCGAAGCTGGCCAACCTGGAGCGCCTGCACCTGGAGAACACCAAGATCAGCGACGCCACGCTGGAGAAACTCGCTGGCCTGACCAAGCTGGAATACCTGAACCTGTATGGCACCAAGTCCACCGATGCTGGACTGGCAAAGCTGGCCTCCGCGAAGGGGCTGAAGAAGCTCTTCGCTTGGCAGACGGCCGTCACCAAGGCGGGGGCCAGCGCCCTGGAGGGCAAGCTGCCAGGACTGAAGGTGAACATCGGCCTCAGCGAGGCAGAAATCGCCGCCCTGACCGCGCCTCCGCCTGCCCCCCCCGCAGCTCCTGCCGCAGCGAAGAAGCCTGACCCGAATGCGCCTCCCGCCGCAGCTAAACCTGCCGCAAAACCCGCAGGTGGCAGCGATGTGATCAAGAAGGTCATGAAGGAATCCTTCAAGCCTGACGATGCCCTCTGCAAAAAGGTCTCTGGCGGCACAGCGACAGAGGCTGAGTTGGCTCAAATGCTGAAAATCTGCCAAGACATCTGCGCCGCCACACCGCCAAAGGGCGATCCAGCGGCATGGACCAGCAAGTGCCAAGCACTGATCAATGCGGTGAAAAAGATCCAAGCGAAGGATGCCATGGGAGTCGAGGCCTTCAAAAAAGCAGCGAACTGCAAGGCCTGCCACACCGACCACAAGGGAGCCTGATCATCTACCCCTTTTCCCTCTTGGGAGCGCTTCTGGAGCTTGTTTTCAGAAGCGCTTTTTTCTGTCCCACGCCAACTGCCTCCAGGCAAGCCTGTCCCGTTTTGCACAGGACCCAGAAACCACGGTTTTTCCCGAATCCTGAAGTTTAACTCGAATGCCGAAGTTCAGCGGGGCAGGAATGCCCCGTTTACGGAGAACTTCGGCATCTCGCGCGGATTCCGTCTCACCGGGCACAGCGGGGCAGGAATGCCCCGTTTACGGAGAACTTCGGCATCTCGCGCGGATTCCGTCTCACCGTGCAAAGCGGGGCAGGAATGCCCCGTTTACGGAGAACTTCGGCATCTCGCGCGGATTCCGTCTCACCGTGCACAGCGGGGCAGGAATGCCCCGTTTACGGAGAACTTCGGCATCTGGGCTCAGTTCACTTCTGCTGCGCTTCGTAGCCCGGCAGAGGCTTGCCCTGCTCATCCAGCTTGCCGCAGGCCCAGAGCAGGCCGCGCGCGACCAGATCAAGGAACACCGGTGCTTCCATGGTGCTGTTGTTGTGGCCCATCGTGGTGCCAAAGACTCGCGCTTGGCCATACGTGTTCACCCAGATCAGGTAGTGGTCCTTCTTCGTGTCCTCACCGTAGGCCTTGGCCAAAGGCACAAAGTTTTCCCAGAGCTTGTCGTTCTTGTAGAGCTCGTCTTTGGCGTCCAGCCACTCGGTGGGAAAGCCCTTCATGACCGGATGCTCAGGGGCCACGTTTTTCACCAGCAGATCGCGGTTCTTCTCATGGCTCATGGAGGTCTGGCCCACGCATTTGCGCCATTCATCCGTCTGAGCGGCGCGGTAGCTGTGCGTCGAGCAGTGCAGCATGACGGCAGGCACGCCGTTGTGATGCGCTTTGGCGATGCGCTCGACGAAGGCGACGTCCGTCACCTTGCCAAAGCATTCGTTGTGCAGCACTAGGTCGTAGCCCTTGGCCCAGTCGTCTTTTTCATAAATGCTGACCCGGTGCTCACGCTCATCTTTGCCCTGAGGCGCATCTTCATGGACGATGGTGAACTCGACATTGGCGCGTGCGCTGAGGCCCTCGGCCAGGATCATTTTTTGATTTTTGTAGTCATGGCAGCAGCCGCCTGTGACCATCAGCACCTTGAGCGGTGCGGGTTTCGGCAGGGGGGCAGCGGCGGAGACAGCCCAGACGGTGAGTCCGGCCAGAAGAGCAATCGGGAGGAGCAGGCGTTTCATAGGTTGGAGAAAAAAGAGCATCCCAGGGGTGGGAAGAAACCAACGATCCATCAAGCTCCAATCTTGAGGCGTGTTACCGCTGGCCGCGGAGGCGCGTTTGGCTCAGCGTGTGGCTGCTTTGCCCCCAAGACTTCACTTTGCATGATCGCCCCGGACTTCGACACGCAGGACTGCATCCGCCGTGTGTGCGCCGGAGACCTCGAGGCGGCGCGCCTGCTGGTGGAGCAGCTCAGCCCCCTGGTGCGACGCTGGGTGCGGCATCATCTACCACGCCGCGAATTGGAGGAGGATCTGATGCAGGACGTCTTTCTGAAGCTGCTGCAAAAGCTGGGCAGCTACCAGCCGCGTCAGGGCATCCCCTTCGAGCACTGGGTGAGCCGACTGACCGTGCGCACCTGCCTGGATGCCCTGCGCGCCGAGCGTGCCCGCCCCGAATGGCGGGTGGCCGATCTGCCGCCTGGCGAGGCCGACTGGCTGGATTACCTGCTGAACCGACAGGAGCAGCCACCGCCCTGCGATTCGGAGGCCCAATCCATGGTCACTCGGCTGCTGAGCCAGCTTTCCCCACCCGACCGACTGGTCCTGACCCTGCTGGATCTGGAAGAACGCAGCACGCAGGAGATCGCGACCCTCACCGGTTGGACACGGCCCATGGTGAAAATGCGCGCCATGAGGGCACGGCGAAAGCTCCGCGCTCTGGCCGAAGCCCTGAACCTCAACCCCTGACTCTTCATGCCCCTTCCTCCTTCCTTTGACGAACGCTGGCAGCAGGCCGCTCAGGCTGCACGGCGTGCTACCCCTGAGGTCGTGCTGCCCGCGCTGCCGCTTGGCTTCACCACCCGTGTGCTGGCGGCAAGTCGCCTGACTGTCCGCGACAGCTGGCCTGAGTTGCTCGTGAGTCTGAGCCGACGCCTTGTGCCCGTCGCCCTGGGCCTGTTCCTCGCCGCGAGTGCCTGGCTGTCCTGGGAGCTGCGCTCGCTGGATTTCCTGAGCCCCGACTGGCTCAGTTCACCCCTCACGCTTCGCCTTCTGCTGCCATGACCCTTTCTCCCCGCACTCAGGCAGGGTGCCTCGTCACCCTGCTGGCCCTTGTCTGCCTCAGCGCAGGTTTCATCCTCGGCATCGCTGCCCATCAGGCCTGGAAAAAGAAGACGGAAGACCCCGCCTTCATGCGCTGGGCTGCGCTAAAGCACCTGGAGAAACTAAAGCTCAGTCCCGAACAGCGCCCCGCGATCGAGGCGAAGGTGGACGCTGCTGTGAAGGAGCTGACCGACTTCCGCCAAAGTGCGCTCAAGCAGATCTGGGGCATCTTGGACCGCACCAGCGACAGTCTGCGAGAGGACCTGACCCCTGAGCAGCAGAAGGCCTGGGAAACCCTACGCCCGAAACCCTAGCCGCAGGGCAGGTGGGGGTGGGCCTTCCAGCACCTGACCTCCCGCCGAAGCTACGGCCATCATCCACGCGTCACGGCTTCATCCAGATTCAGCAGCAGATTGCACACCAGCGTCCAGGCGGCCAGTTCCACGGGGTCGAGCTTCGCATCGGCCTTCGATTCGCCGTAAAGAATGACCTGCCGGGCAGCATCCGGTTTGGCTCGATAGGCCGCGCGATGCTGCTCCAGAGCGGTGCGCACGGTCTCAGCCTCCTCCGCATTAGGATAGCGGCTGGTCACGGCGCGGAAGGCGGCGGTGATGCGGCTATCCACACTGCCCCCGGCGTGAAGCAGACGCTGGGCAAAGTTCCGCGCTGCCTCCACATGCTGCACGTCGTTCATCAGATTCAGTGCCTGCAGCGGCGTGTTGCTGCGCTCGCGACGCAGGCAGTAGGACTCACGATTGGGAGCATCAAAGGTCGTCATGGACGGGGGCGGTGCGGTGCGTTTCCAGAAGGTGTAAAGGCTGCGTCGATACAGGCTCTCGCCATGGTCCTGGAGGTAATTACGCGTGTTGCTGCCGCCGAAGCCGACCGGCTCCCAGATGTTCTCCGGCTGGTAGGGCTTCACCCCCTTGCCGCCGATCTTGGGACTCAGCAGGCCACTGACAAAAAGCGCACTGTCGCGCACCACCTCCGCATCTAGGCGGAAGCGCGGCCCACGGCTGAGCAGGCGATTTTCAGGATCTCTATCCGCCCCTGGCGAGGTGAAGGCCGCGCTCTGCCGGTAGGTGTGGGAGGTCACCAGCAGCCGCACCAGCGCCTTCATGTCCCAGCCGCCCTCGCGGAAGCTCACCGCCAGCCAATCGAGCAACTCGGGATGACTCGGGGGTTCACCCTGGGAGCCAAAGTCATTGCTCGTCTTCACCAGCCCCGTGCCGAAAAACTGCTGCCAGAAGCGATTCACCTGCACCCGCGCCGTCAGCGGATGCTCAGGAGAAAGCAGCCAATCCGCCAGATCCAGGCGTGTGGGGCGATCCATGTTTTTCAGCGGAGGAAAGACCGCAGGGGTCGCTCGGTGCACCTTTTCTCCCGGCTGGTCATACTGCCCTCGGGTCATGACAAAACTGTCCCGAGGCTGTGGCAAATCCGCCATGACCAAGGTGGCAGGGATCATGTCCTCCAGCGACTTGCGCTTGCCCTCCAGCGCCAGTTTTTCTGCCCGAGGTCCCTGCACGATTTCTCGTGCGCCCTGGTATTCGTTTTCGAGCCACCAGTCCTTCAGTCGCTTCACCTCGGCCTCTGACCATTCGACGGCCTTTTTCCCACGCACCAGCGTTTGCAGATCGTTGGGCAGACCTTCCACCCGACGCCCCTGGTTTCTCTGCGTCCATACCTTCCACGACCACTGTGGGTCCTTGGCCGGTTCCACGCGTGAGCTCATCGCCAGTCGATCCCACACCACCGTGCCGTCGAACTGGGTGAAGGCATAACCCGTGACCTTCATGCCTGGCTTCAGCCCGACCTTTTCCGCCGGGAACTCCAGCTTCACCCACTGGCCCGAGGTGGGCAACCCGCCCATCGTCACACGCTCGGGCGTGCGCACTTTGCCAAAAGGAATGGCTCCCTCTTGCCCCCAGACAGCACGATGGTTCCAGCCGCTCGTGTGGAATTGCAGCATGACCGCCTTGGGCTCATCTTTTGGGTCGATCCAGCACTGCACGCTGATTTTGCCATTCGCGGGCACCTCGAAACTGCCGCCACTGCTGAAGAAATCCTGGGCTACGCCCTTGGCCTTGCGCCGCAGCGCGGCCTTGCCGCTGAACACCGGCCCCTGCGCCTGACTGATGAGTTGCGTAGGCTCACCCGCCGCCTCCACCTTCGCGGCAGGGGGGAAGCTGTCCTCGAACCACAGCACTTCGCTCGTCTGCACCGGGGGCGGCGGCGTGACCTGGGAAGGATCAGTGTAGTTCAGGCTGGCGATTGCCTCCCGGATGCGGGTCTGCTGGCGGCCGATGTCTGCCTCCAGCCGCGCCAGCTCCGCCTTTTGCTCAGGCGTGGACAGGCGCAGGATCGGCGGTGTCAGCAGGATGTTGCCATCCATCGCCGGATCGGCAGCACTGTTGAAGAAGGCATAGAGGGAATAAAACTCCTTTTGTGTGATCGGGTCATACTTGTGGTCATGGCAGACCGCACAGCCCGCCGTCAGCCCCATCCACACGGCTACCGTCGTGTCCGTACGATCCACCGCGTAGCGGAAGATGAACTCCTCGTTGATGCTACCGCCCTCGCTAGTCGTCACGTTGCAGCGATTGAAGCCCGACGCGATCTGCTGATCGATCGTGGCTTGCGGCAAAAGATCCCCCGCTAGCTGCCAGCGCGTGAAGGCATCGTAGGGCAAATTTTCGTTAAAGGCACGCACCACCCAATCCCGGTAGGGCCACATGCTGCGTTCATTGTCCAGGTGCAGACCGTGCGTGTCTGCGTAGCGCGCCACGTCCAGCCAATGGCGACCCATGTGCTCGCCATAGCGCTCTGACTTCAGCAGCCGATCCACCACACGCTCGTAAGCATCAGCCCCCTCATCGGCCAAAAAGGCATCCACCTCTGCGGCTGTCGGCGGTAGGCCTGTCAGGTCCAGCGTCACTCGCCGGATCAGTGTCTCCTTCGCGGCCTCGGGAGAGGGCCGCAGCCCCTCCTCGGCCAGTCGCGCCTGGATGAACGCATCCACCGCATTCCGCACCGGCACGCCCGTTGGCTTCACGCTGGGGACGGACGCTTTCACCGGCGACTCAAAGGCCCAGTGCTTCTTGTATTCGGCGCCCTCACGAATCCAACGCTTCAGCGTCTCCACCTGCGTCGCCGTCAGCTTTTTGTGCGATTCCGGCGGCGGCATCACCTCCTCCTCATCTTGGCTCAAGATTCTCTGAAGGATGCTGCTCGCCTCAGGATCGCCCGGCTTCACCGCCTGCACCCCATCCACCACTCGGTAGGCTCCCTCCGCCACATCCAGACGCAGGTCCGCTTTTCGCTTCTTCGCGTCAAAGCCATGGCAGGCAAAGCAGTTGTCACTCAGGATCGGTCGAATGTCCCGGTTGAAGTCCAGCCGCGTCTCCGCCGCCAGCAGCGACGGCAACCCCAGCCCAAGAACCATCCATCGGTGAAGGTGAAACAAAGAAGGCATCATTCTCAGCCTCCTACGGTCTCGGCAGGCCCAGTCTTGCCGGAGAAGAGGGCGTAGCCTTCCAGGCTTCACGGGGGGATGCTCCACTCCTTGACCAGGGCCGATGGCCCGTCCCCCTTTCGCTCAAAGCATCGCCCTGGGTGATTCGTGCCGCCGCACCACGCCTCTGCATTGCCGCAGCGAATAATCTGCACTGCATCGTCTGCGCCTGCCAAGACTGTGCCTTGTTTTTATTCCACCCAAAAGGCCAGGAGACTTCTCCTGGCCTGATTCTAGGGGGATTCCGAGGCGAGTTCTTCAGCGTTTGGCCTTCTTCTTCGCGGCTGCTTTCTTCACCGGAGCCTTGGTGGCGACTTTTTTCACGGCCTTCTTGGCTGATTTGGCGATTTTCGTGGCTTTTTTCGCAGGCTGACGGGTGCGAGTGGCCTTCTTGGCGGCTTTTTTGCCAGATTTCTTGGCAGCAGGCTGCACCGGGGGGCTTTTGGCCACGGCCTTGAGGATGCCAGCGACGCCACCTTCACGCTTCAGACGGTCGAGCAGCATTTTTTCCCGGAAGGCGATGGCTTCCTGGAGCACAGCGTCGTGAGTGTCCTTGGTGTAGCGATAGACTTTCGAGATGGTGCGGCCTTTTTCAGCTCGCACAGATACGGCGATCAGGCGGGTGATTTTGCCCTTGGCGGACTTGTACTTGCGGTAGGAGATGCCCACGTGGCCGCTTTTGTTCTTTTTGTTCGTGGTGTGGGCGATTCGGCTGGCTTCCAGCGGTGGCATGTCGGCCAACATCTCGTCCCGGTAGGCACGTGCGGCCTTGAGGGAGCCTTTGATTCCGCCGAAAAGGCTATCAGAAAAGTGCTTGGTGTGAAGAGCGCCATCCCGAGAGATGCAGACCTGAAATCCATGGGTCTGTTTGGCGGCGTCAGGCCGAGTATCGATTCGTTTGATGTTGCGTTCGGACAGTGGGTTGGAACGGCGTCGCATGTCTTGGGGTTGTGGGGGGAACGGTGGGTGAACGGGCAGATAGGTTTCAGCTAGAGCGGCTGCAACCTGAAATTGCCCTGACCTTCATCCTCAGGACAATCTACGCATCGGAATCGTTCACTGATCCTCTTCGGCGAGCTTGGCTGCTTCACGCTTTAGGATGCGTCCGACGCGGTGCTTGGCCAAATAAACTTGGGCAGCATTCACCCCGAGTTCTTTTTTCACCCGCTCAGGGCTCCAGCCTTTCAGCACGTAGCAGGAGAAGATCTGGAACTGGCGGGGAGACACGAGTGCACGGACACGCCGGAGGGCGATGTCCATGACCTGGTCCTGCCATTCTTTGTCCCAGAGCTTTTCCAAGGCCATGCCGTTGGGATCGGCGCAGCGCTCGATGGGGGCGGTGCGGCGTTCTTCGGTCTCGTCAAAGTGGAGGTTGGCCTCACGACTCTGCTGCTTTTTGCGCCGACGAAACTGGTCGAGGATGCGCCAGCGCGCCTGATTCAGGAGGAAGGATTTGAAAGAACCGAGGCTGGTGTCGAATTTCTTCTTTTGCAGGTTTTTGGCTACGCCAATGAAGGTTTCTTGCACGACATCGTTGGCTTCGTCATCGCTCAGGCCTGATTTGCGTGCGACGTGGAAGACGAAGCCGGAATAGGTGCGGTAAAACTCATCCCAGCTGGACCAGTCTGACCAGTTGTCGAGGCGCTCAATGAGCGTCTTGCGCGTCGGAATGCCACCGGAGGCTTCTTTGACGATGTCTTCGGGAATGTCTTTGGGGATGTCGTCCTCCATAATGGTCGGTCAGTCAGTCTAGGCGGGCTTTTCTGGGCTGGCAATGCCTGCCTGTGGGGGAAGGGGTGGGGGATAACCGAGCGTGTGCATGGCCTGGCACAGGGCCTCCATGGGCAGGCCCATGATGTTTGTCCAGGAGCCTTCGTGATGGTCGATGATGAGCTCGCCATGCTCCTGAATGCCGTAGGCTCCAGCCTTGTCGAGTGGGTTCACGAGCTGGTGGTAGGCGTGGATGAGGTCATCCGACAGCGTCTTGAAAAAGACACGCGAGAGAACGTGAAAGCCAGTGCCTGCCTGCGCGCCCTGCCAGGATAGCCAGACGCCCGTGCAGACCTCGTGGCTCCTGCCGGACAGGCGGCGGAGCATGGTGGCGGCTTCTTCTCGCGAGGCTGGCTTGCCGAGGGGCTCGCCATCCAGATAGACCAGGGTGTCTGCCCCGAGGGCGAGGTGCTGAGGTCGTTGTTGAGCGGCCGCACAGGCCTTGCGGCGGGCGTTTTCCAGCGTGAGGGCTTCGGGGGACAGGGTGGCATCGTGGGCCTCTTCCACCTCAGGAACGAGCAGGTCAAAGGTGTAACCGGCCTCGCGCAGCAGCTGGGAGCGACGGGGAGAGCCAGAGGCCAGCAGCAGCGGGCAAGTGACAGGAGGGGAGGGCCAATGTGCCATGATCAGCTCCCGATGTCCTCGATCATGAGCACCTCATCCGCCCGCAGCATGGCCTCGCGGTTCTGGTAGGTGTGGTAGCGGTAGTAGCCGGTTTTGCTGATGAAGCGGGGCTCTCCCCGGCACTGGAACTGGCGGCCATCCTTCAGGGTGATTTTGTAGTTCCCGTGGGGAGCCTGGCAGCTGGAGAGCAGCAGGGCTATCAAGACGGTGAGGCAACAAACGAACGCAGGCATCTTTGGCAGGAAGGGGGCGACTTTTCAGGGGCCGAGCGGTCACACTCACGCCTCAAGTATGAACTTAACCAAGAGCAGCTTTCTCGCAAGAAACAGGCCGTACTTCGGTCTTGCGGTGCTTTTCTCCACGAGCTTGGAGTGAGTCATGAGCACCCAACCCCCAGAGTTTGAGATGATCGTCATCGGCGGAGGCAGCGCGGGCTATGCGGCCGCGCGCACGGCCAAGGCTGCCGGGCTGAGCGTGGCGGTGGTGGATGGTGCTGCCGAGCTAGGGGGGCTGTGCATCCTGCGCGGCTGCATGCCCAGCAAGACGCTCATCGAATCGGCCGACCGCAGGTTGACGCTGCGACGTGCGGCTGAGTTTGGCCTGAAGGCGGCTGACCTCGGGGTAGAGCTGGCAGCGATCCGTGAGCGCAAGCGGGCGCTGATTGCGGACTTTGCTGGCTACCGCCAGGGACAGCTGGAGGATGGCCGCTGGGAGCTGCTGCGGGGCAGAGCTCAGTTTGTGGATGCGCATACGCTGGAGGTCTCACCGCTGGATGGCGGAGCTAGCTTTCAGGTGAAGGGGCGCACCTTTTGCCTCGCCACAGGTTCGGTCGCGCATGTGCCGCCCATTCCTGGGCTGGCGCAGGCAGGCTACTGGACGAGCGATGATGTGCTGGATGCAGCGGCTCTGCCGAGCTCCCTGGCTGTGCTGGGTGGCGGTGCCATCGCCCTGGAGATGGCGCATTACCTGGAGGCCATGGGCTGCCGAGTGACCATCATCCAGCGTGGACCGCAGTTTCTGTCCGGGCTGGACGAGGAGTGCAGCCAGGTCGTGGCCGAGGCATATCAGGCGCGTGGCATTGAGTGCTTCCTGGGCACGCAGATCCACGCAGTCGAGCTGGAGGGGAAGGTGAAGCGCGTTCGCTTTCACCACCAGGGTGAGGAAAAGCAGGTGAGCGTGGAGCAAATCCTAGTGGCCATGGGCAGGCAGCCTGCCACGCAAGGGCTGGCGCTGGAGGCCGCGCATGTCGGCCTAGCGGGGCGCAAGGTGGTCGTGCAGCCGACGTTGCAGACTGGCCAGCCGCACATCTTCGCCGCTGGGGATGTGTGCAGTCCGCTGGACGTGGTGCATGTCGCGATCCAGCAGGGGGAAATCGCCGCCCGCAATGCGGCCCGGCTGTTGCGCGGAGAAGCTGCGAGCGAGGTCATCGACTACCGGCTGCTGCTCTTCGGGGTCTTTTCCCATCCGCAGGTGGCAGTCGTGGGCGCGGTGGAGGCAGACCTGAAGCGCCAAGGGGTTCCCTACGTGGCCGCCAGCTACCCATTCAACGATCACGGCAAAAGCATGGTCATGGGGGAGACGGACGGATTTGTGAAAATGGTCGCGCATCGCCACACGGGCGAGATCCTGGGTGCCAGCTGCGTGGGGCCCCACGCGACCGAATTGATCCACGAGGTCGTCGTGGCCATGCACCACCGCACGACGGTGCAGGATTTCATGCTCATCCCACACTATCACCCGACGCTGTCAGAGATCTGGACCTATCCTGCAGAAGAATGTGCGGATGCTCTGGTTCCGCAGGTCTGATGCGTGGTCAAAAGCGCGATCAGGGCCTGCGGGCAGCCCGCGCGGCTTCGCTGAGGATACGGCGGACTTCACGGAAGGTCTCCGGGTGCTTGAGGGCATCGTGACCGGCGGGCACGATGCGCTCGCTCAGGGCAGCGGCAAAGTGACTGCTGGTGTAGGGGACGATGCCGTCGGAGCTTTGCGGCAGTGGGCCGGGTTTGCCACGATTGCCGATGATGCTGTGGGTCTTCACCGAGTGGGCAAAGGGTAAGTTGGCCAGGATGCGCAGGGTGGGCTGTTTCGGGGAAAGGGCATGCACGCTGTCCAGTCGGCCCTGACCCAGTGCCTCGTAGTCAGGGGTGAAGACGGCGGGATTGAACTGGGAGATGCGACGATAAAAATCACGATAAAGGCTCGGTGGATTCGTCAGCCAACTGCCCACACGCCCGACGAGGTTGTCAGCAAAGCCACTGCCCAGATGGGGCGTGCAGATGAAGAGGATGCGGTGGATGCTGGGATCGGCTTTCCACTCGAAAGCGTCTTTCAGCATGGCGCGATCTTTCGGGGAAAGCTTCAACTGATCAGGTGGCACTTTGAAGGCAGCCTTCCAGAAGGCATCGCCCGGCTCCATGGCTAGCGCTTTGCCCACGATGCCGCCCATGCTGTGCGTGATCAGCGTGGTTTTGCGCGAGGCGGGGTCATCGCCTTCTGGGTCGAGCATCTGGCGCAGTTCCTTCATCTGCGTGCGCAGCAGACGCGAGGCATAGAGCGCGGGGGCTGAGGTGTTGTAAAGGTAATGCCAAATCTGGTAACGGCGGCGAATGCGGTCATCGGCCCAGAGCTCATTGCTGAGTTCGGCCCAGGCGAGTGGGCTGGAAAGCAGGCCATGGATCATAATCAGTGGCTCTTTGTTAGGATCATAGGGCTCCATGAGGTAGAGCCGTGGCTCACGCCTCGGTTGGCGGGTGATCATGTCGAGCACGCGCCGCTGGTTGAGTTTGCCCGAGCGGGCCAAAATCGCGGCCCAGGGCACGGAGAAGTCCGCAGCCAGGGGCCGCTGCTGGCCATCTATCTGCACGGTATCGTTCAGCAGCGGGCACAGCAGGTCGATGCGTACCTCTTGCTCCTGGCCGATCTTTGGCCCTGGTCTCAGCAGCGCTGTCAGCGGACGCGAGATGACCTCGGGCGGGTAAAAGCTCTCCAGCCGATCTTGGCCACGATTCTCACGCAGAGCCATCAGCGGCACGCCCTCACCCTGGCGCAGGTGATGCGGCAGTTTTTTCACCTCGAAGTCAGCTGCTGGGCGGATTTCATCAAAGTAATCCAAGGGATAAGACCCGCGATGCTGGGTGGGAAAGAAAACTCGGTAGGTGAGGCCGGGCTGGGTTGGACCGGCAGGCAGGCCCACGGGTTGTCTCCAGCCCGCTTGCTTGCAGTGCTCCATGAAGTGCCCCAGCGCTTGGCGACCGCGCGGGGTTCTCGGCTCGGCGATGGCCAGCGAGAGAAGGGCACCTGGATCGGTGCGTGAGAGTCGTACCTCACGCACCAGCCGTGCTGGTGGTGTGGAGCAACTGGTGAGCCAGAGCCCACCGAGCCCGAGCAAAGAAAGCAGCGCGATGTTCATGCGTTGACGAGCTTAACCCAAGCTCGCTCGCAGCATCCAAGCCATCTTTTCATGGTCGGCCATCAGGCCCACCAGAAAATCATTTGTGCCGTCATCGCCAAGTTCGGCGCATTTTGGAGCATCCTCGCGGAGCTGGCGGATGATCTGCTCGTGGTCGGCCAGGAGAGCGGTGATGAACTGGGTGCTGGTGACCAGATGCTTGTCGAGTTCCTTCAATCGCGTGTGTTTGAGCATGAGTGCAAGAGAGCCGGGGGCACCATGGCCGATGGCGCGGATGCGTTCCGCAATGTCGTCAATGCTCTCTTCGAGCTGCTCATACTGCTGCTCAAAGAAGGCGTGCATGGCGTGGAAGTCTGGTCCTTCGACGTTCCAATGAGCATTTCTCGTCTTGATGGAAACCAGATACTCATCCGCCAAAAGTTTGGCCAGGATGACGGCGATTTGGCCTCGTGTTTTGTCAGGGAGTCCGATGTTTGTTTTCATGAGCAAAAAAATAAAAAGTGAAATCAGCGAAAGTCCATCCGGTGTCAAAAATACGTTCTGAGAGTTGGCATGGCCCCCAGGTTTCGTGCAGCCAAGCCCAAGCCCATCAAAACTCCCGCCAAAGGCGGCCGATGCCGTTCACGGGCGAGACGTAGCCAAGCTCGCGCAGGGCATACCAGAGCAGCGCGAGATTGATGCCGATGAGGGGAATGCCGAGGGTTGGTTCGAGGGCTTCGGCGACACGGGTGATGCTCATGTTCGTGCCGCATTGGACGATGGCATCGAGCTTGTTCGCGGGTGTGGCGAGGTGGCGGGTGATGGCGGCTTGTTTGGCCTCGTCGGGCACGTGGGCGATGTGCAATGCGTTGGCACAGGCGAAGCCGAAGGTGCTGACGACCTCGAAGCCGAGGGCGGTGAAGATTTTTCGTGCGTTGCGGTTTCCGTTCGCATCGAAGGGAGTGAGCAAACCAATGCGCCGGGCCTTGAAGGCAGCGAGCGCGGCCACGGCGGCGTCATGCCAGGTGGCGCAGAAGAGCCCGCTCTGCTGCTCCAGATCGGCCACCGGTGCCTTCAAGGCCGCGAGATCATCAAGGATGTGCTCCAGGCTCATGCCAAGGATGAGAGAATGCGGCTGCGCCAAGAGGCCCTGCTTGAGCGCTTCTTTCAGGCCGCTCAGGAACTGCGTTTTGTAGGCCTCCAGGTCGGCGGCGGTTTTCAGCACGGGACGCGGGGTCACGACATTGGCGGTGTGCAGGCCGATGCCATCGAGTCCTTCGACCTGGCTGGCTCGGGTCAAAATGGACCACAGCTCCGCCTCCATGGTGGTGTTGGTGGCCGGGATCAGCAGGCCGAGCTTGAGGCGATGGCTGAGGACATCGGGATGACCTCGCTGAGGGTCGAGTCCTGGCAGCGATGAGATCTCCGTGTCATCACTCACCATGCCCGAAGCACTGATCTGGGGCATGGGTGGTGAGTCGAGTTCGGGGACTACGATCGTGCGGCCGGAAAGGGCACCTCGGATGATCCTGCCACGCGGTGGAGTGGAGGCGGCCACCAGCGAGGTGCGTGCCGCGAGCGAAAATGCACCGGCGGCGGGCAGGCTGGCGAGGAGTTGACGACGTGTTTTCATCGGTTGGAGGCTCGTTTTAGAAGGCGAAGCAATCGCAGCCGCTGCCCCAAAGCTGCGCGAGTGGCTGAACGGACTGGCCGGGGCCGCTGCGTTTCATGTCGGGTGTGAGGTGAGGCGCGAAGCTGATGCTGCGCTCTGAGCGGGTGAAGCCAGGCGCGCCGTAACCGCCGAACTTGGCCACGGGACTCCAGTCCGGCGTCACAGGAAGCGCTGGCGGTGCGAGGTCGTTGAACTCAGCCTCGCCATGCACGGGCTTGCCACCGAGCAGCGTGAGCACGCTGTGCAGGTCTTTGATTTCTTCCTCCGGCACGTGGAAGTAGTCGGCGCTGAGCACGATGAGATCAGCGAGTTGGCCGGGCTTGAGCGTGCCTTTGGAATCTTCATCGCGGCTGAACCAGGCGCTGCCCTGCGTGTAGAGCTTGAGGGCCTCCTGACGGCTGAGGCAGTTCTTTTCCGGGTAAAGCGCGGTGCCTCCGACCGTCTTGCCGGTGACGAGCCAGTAGAGGCTGTTCCAGGGATTGTAGTTCGCCACGCGGGTGGCATCGGTGCCAGCCCCGACAGGCACGCCCATCTCAAGCATCCGACGAACGGGCGGTGTGCGCTCGGCGGCGGCCTTGCCGTAGCGTTGGAGGAAATACTCGCCCTGAAAGGCCATGCGATGCTGGATGGCGATGCCGCCACTGAGAGCTTTGACACGCTCGATGTTGCGATCGCTGATGGTCTCACAGTGGTCGAGGAACCAATGCAGACCTTCCAGCGGCGCGTGGCGGTTCACTTCCTCAAAGACGTTCAGGAAGCGGGTGATGCTCTCGTCGTAGGTTGCGTGCAGGCGGAAAGGCCAGCGGTTTTCTGCCAGCAGGCTGACGACGTCCTTGAGGTCCGTCTCCAAGCTCGGCGGGAGATCAGGACGCGGCTCCAGAAAGTCCTCGAAGTCGGCGGCACTGAACACCAGCATCTCACCGGCTCCATTCATGCGATACAAATCATCACCGCTGCCGGGCTTTGTCATGCCGATCCAGCGCTGGAAGTCGGCTTTCTCACCGCCCTTGTTTTGCGTGAACAGATTGTAGGCGATGCGCAGGGTGAGTTCGCCGCGCTGATGCAGCTCGGAGATGACGGCGTAGTCGTCTGGATAGTTCTGAAAGCCTCCACCGGCGTCGCACACGCTGGTGAGGCCGAGGCGGTTCAGCTCCCGCATGAAATGACGCGTGGAGTTGTATTGATACTCGGCTGGCAGCTTGGGGCCTTTGGCCAGCGTGGCGTAGAGGAGGAGGGCATTGGGCCGGGCGATGAGCAGGCCGGTGGGCTCGCCGCTTTTATCGCGTTGAATCTCACCGCCGGGAGGGTTCGGCGTGTTCTTGTCATAACCCACGGCTTTCAAAGCAGCGCGGTTGAGCATGGCCTGGCAGTAGAGGTGGAGGATGAAAACGGGCGTGTCCGGGGCGGCCGCGTTGATCTCATCGAGGGTCGGCATCCGCTTCTCTTGAAACTGGAACTCGCTCCAGCCGCCGACGACACGCACCCACTGCGGCGCGGGCGTGCGGGCGGCCTGCAGCTTCAGCAGGGTCAGCGCGTCGTGCAGCGAGCGCACGCCATCCCAGCGCAGCTCCAGGTTGTAGTTTAGTCCACCACGAATGACATGCAGGTGGGAATCATACAGGCCCGGGATGACACGACGCCCTTGAAGGTCGATGCGCCGGGTCTGCGGCGTGCTGATGTCGGCATACTCCTCGCCTTCATCGACAGCGAGGATGCGCCCGCCGCCAATGGCGAGGTTGGATGCTTCTGGATAGGCTGGGTCCAGGGTGCTGATGCGTCCGTTGTAGAGAATGAGATCTGCTTTGGTCGTGGTTTCGAGAGACATGGCAGTGGCGGGGATGAGGGTGGCAGAGGTTTGGAGAAACTGGCGGCGGCTGGGCATCACGGGGACGGGTTAAAACTCGAGGCGGGCGGCGATTTGCAGGTAGTCCACGCTTTGGCCACCGACGCTGGTGAGGGATGGGCCAGCCTCGTGGTGCGTGAAGCCGATGGAGAGGTCGAAGGACGGATGCGGGTCCCAGGCGAGGGCGAGATTGTAGGCGGTGCCGAGATAGCGCTCGCCGTGAGGTGCGGCTCCGGCCACGGCGTTGAAGGGTGGCGCATAGACGCTGTCCTCGGAGTCGAAGCGCCAGAGGAAGTTCACGCCGAGGTCCAGCGTGAGGGTGGGTGTCAGTTGCAGGCTGAGCCGGGGATTGAGGTTGTAGAGGTTCGAGGGCGACACGAAGCCGCCTTCGTTGAAGTAATTGTTCGCCTGAAACAGCGGATCAAAGGTGCTGACGCGCCCGGGGCTTTGACCGCCGGAGATGAGATCTCCGCGGAAGCCGAGCGTGGGCTCGAAAGTAGTATTTTTGAAGGTGTAGCCGCCGCCGAGACTGAGGGCACCGGCGAAGACCTCGCGATCTGCCACATCACCCGTCTGCAGGATCCCTTCGTGGTTGTAGCTCCACGGTCCTTCTTTGCCAAACAGGCGCATGCCGAGGGTGTGACGCAGCTCCTGCCGACCGCGGGCGAGCGGCGAGCTGTCCCGACGGAGGCCGAGGTAATACAAATCGACGCCGTGGCCTTCACCCAAGAAGGAAGGCGAAGTGGCATACAGGCCCCACAGCAAGGTTTGATGAAGGTGAGAGGCGTTGTCGAACTCACCTGGCCCGATGCGGACGGGCGAGGCCGCCAGGGCATCCACCCGCCAGTCGCTGCTTTGCCATGACAGGCGCACGGCATCGTGAACGAGGCGCTGGTTGGCACCTTCCCGATGCGCGAGCAGCCTGCCGGAGCCGTAGAACAGCACCTGGCGGCCGGCACGAAGGGTAAAGTCACTCCACTTCACCTGGGCATAAAGCTGGAGCAGATCGAGGCGATCCTCGTCGGCCGGAGCGAGCTCGTTGCGCATGCCCTGCATTTCCCCCCAGGAGAGTTCGGCCATCAGCTTGAACACGCGAGCTTGCTCCCACTCGCCGAACATCTGAACGCGATGATGCACCCAGGCATCGTTTTGAATGGGAGCGAAGCCGAAGTCCCGATTGCGATAGGACTCCGCCATCGTGCGAGCATGGCCGCCGAAACGTAGCTGGCTTTCCCCGGCCTCATCCAGGCTGGCCTTCCATCCCAGCAGCGACTCCGCAGGTGGCGGCACGCGATCCCAGGCGTCCACCGCCAGTGCCGCCGGGCATAGGCAGAGGAGAGTCAGGATGGAGGCGCTGCGTTTCATGCTGGAGGGCAGTCGGCCTGCCCGGGTTCGAGGTGGAGGAAGTGCTTCACGACAGGCGCTTCACGGCCGCGGTGCAGCGCGAGGACACGATCCTCGATCTCACGCGAGAGCTGGGTCATCCGCTCGGCCTGCCGCAGATGCTCCTGCCAGGAACCGACAAGAAAGACCTCCGAGATGAACTGAGGGCTTTCGAGATCACGCCAAAGGTTCCAGCGGTAGGCACCATCGCGCAGCCGAACGTCACGAAGTGCCGCGATGGCTTTCAGGAAAGCTGGTTCGTCACTCGCATGGATTTCATAGCGCACGGAGATGCGCACCGGGCCGTCTTCAGCAGTGGGCTGCCAGGCCAGCGCCTCATGCTGGTGATCGGAGGCCACGGGCGAGAGGTCCATTTTGACAAAGCGATCCACGGGCAGCCGCAGCGTGACCAGGAGATAGAGCCCAAGGACGCCCGCCGCAGTCCACAGCGCGATTTGAATGCCGTAATGCTGCGTGATGCCGCCCCACAGCATGGCACCAAGCGAGATGCCACCCTGAGCGGCCAGCAGATGGATGGCCGAGGCACGAGCCCGCACCCAATGCGGAAAGACCGACTGCCCGGCGAGATTCAACTGAGACATGCCGACCAGCCAGGCCATGCCAGCGGGGAACAGCAGCGCTGCGAGCTGCCACTCATTCTTCGCCAAAGGCAGACAAGCAGTGGCCAGCATCGAAATGACACCCCCGAGCAGCGTGAGCCGGTCCAGGCTCATTCTTCCTCGAAGCCTCGGCAGCACCCCCAAGGCGACGAAGATGCCGCCGAGGCCATAGCAGCCCATCAAGAAGCCGAAACTTGTGCCAGGCAGGGCCAGCTTCTTCACCGTCAATGGCAGCAGCGCGGCGGGGGCGATGGCCGCCAGCGTGAAAAGGGCATGGCGAAGCAGCACACGATGAATCGGACGCGAGTGCCGCACATGGCGGAGTGCCGCGATGATGGCGCTGGTGACCGTCTCCGCATTGGGTCGAGGCGCAGGCGCGGGCCGATGCCAGCGTGACAAAACGAACGCCAGCACAATGAAGCTCACCGCGTTCAACGCGAAGGCAGGTCCAGGCCCCGCCAGGGAGACCAGGTAGCCGCCAAGAAACGGACCGATGGCACGGGAAAGATTGATGCCCAGGCTTCCCAAGGCGATGGCACTGGACATCATCGGCCGGTCGATGGCTTCAGGGATCAAGGCCTGCCACGCGGGCTGCCCAAACGCGGCGGCACATCCCAGCATGGCCGCCCCGGCGAGCAAAAGCCAAGCGGGCAGCCAGTGCAGGAAGGCCGCGAGGGCCAGCAATCCGGCGATGACCGCCCCCGCCGTCTGCACGCGGATGGAAAGCCGCCGCTTGTCCGCGATGTCGGCGATGGCTCCCGCCGGCAACGCCAGGAAGAACAGCGGCAGGCTGAGCAGGCTCTGATACAGGGTGACCACCCAGGCCTCGCTGCCCTGAAGAGTCAGCGTCCAGACCGCAGCGGTGTCATGCATGGTGGCCCCGATGCCTGAGCCGACACTGGCGATCCAAAGCCCGCGAAACAACGGACTCGAAAGGGCGGAAGGAGCTCGTGCAGGTGTCGTCATGGGCGGTGAAAAAGGAAAGCATCCACGGACCATGGCCCGCCGCCGAGCAGAGCCGCGGAGAGAACCAGCAGCAGATAGACTAGCGCCATCTGGCTGTCTTTTTTCAGCACGACGGTGGTGTAAACCGCGCCCAGCAAGGTGCCCGCGAGCAGCAGGGCCATGGGCCGGGTGAAAAGCCCCGCGGCAAGACAGAGCCCGCCACCGAGCTGGGCCGCCGTGGCCATCCAGGCGCTCAACACAGGCAGAGGGAAGCCAGCGTCCCGCACTTCATCGAGAAAGGGCCATCGTTCGCGCCGGGAGCTTCGCCATTCCAGGCCATCGCGAAGCTTGTGAACGCCATGATACCAGGCCAGCATCAATCCTGTGCAGGTGTGCAGCCACTGCGCCCCTAAGGCGCTGCTCAGGGGAAACGCATCGGTCTGCAAAAGCCAGTGAATCAGGGAAGTCAGCATAAGGTGTGTCAGTTGTTCCAGCCTCCGCCCAGGGCTTTGAACAGACGGATGAGATGCGTGGCGGTGGCTTTCCGGCTTTCCGCCAGGGACGCCTCGTTGGTGAGATGGACACGCTCCGCGTCCAGCACCTCCAGGAAGCTGGCGGTTCCACCTTCAAAGTGCTGACGGGCGAGCTTTGCCCTCTCCACCGTCTCAACGACGCTGACCTGCGGGGAAGGAGCCGGCGGCGGGGGCTGTGGCGCGGGCGGGCGGCAGGACGCCACAAGAAGGATGATGGGGAGAAAGGCGTGTTTCATGAGAATGGTGAATGTGGTGATGTGCGCGGAGCGAGTGGCCTCAGGTCAGCCTCTCAGGCGCTCATCCCAAAGGAGTCTTCCGATCCGCTGCCGGGCCTGCCAAAGCAGGTGCAGGGAGGTGAGGGTGATGAGGAGAGAGGGCGGATCGTTGATGACGATGCTCTTCGACAGGAAGACCTGGTAGGCCAGGATGTTCACCACAATCGGGCCCAAGATCATCAAACCCAGCATGCGTGTGGTGCGAAACAGCACCAATCCTCCTCCGGCGATCTCCAGCACCTTCACCATAGCCAGATAGCCTGTGGGGTAAATCGCTGCCATGAAGAGCGCTGGAGGCGACCCCTCCGGTGGAGAAGGGATCGGGATGAAGTTCAGGAAAAAGTTCGTGCCAAAGACCAGGAAGATGAGGCCTAGAATCAGGGCGGACAAGGTAGGGAGGTGTTTCATAGGTGGTGTTTGATCGATGCCGAATCCGGCTCAGCGCAGAATGGGCGGGAGCAGACCACCGAAGAGCACACCGATGAGCTGCTGCCCCTCGGGTGTGGCCCAGCTTTGGGCGAGTTCGGCGATCAAGGTGTTGCTGGTGGTGAGGACGACGCCTGCGTCATGCATGCGCTGACGTGACAGCTCCTCCGAAAGGTCAAAGGGCGAGCCCGACGCATCCATGACGGCCTGAACCTGGAAACCTTCTTCCACGGCGGAGATGGATGGGTAGATGAGACACACATCCGTGGTCACCCCCGCCATGATGATCTGCTTTCTGCCGGTCGCTCTCACCGCATTTGCGAAGGCTTCGTCGTTCCAGGCATTGACGATGCCGGCCCGCTTGATGCGCTTTTCATGCGCGTCGGGCAGCAGTTGCTGCAGCTCAGGCAGCAGCGGCCCTTGTGCGCGCTCTTCTTGCGAACTCGTGAGGATGACGGGCAGTTTCAAAATCGTCGCCATCTGCGCGAGAGCGAGCGTGGCACGTTTCACCTGGTCAAGGGGCAGGTTCTTGATGAGCTGCATCGTGCCGACCTGATGGTCGATGAGCAGAAGGACGGAGTTTTCGGGAGTAAAGGTGGAATCATTCATGGGAATCATAGAGTTTGTTCGGATTGAAGTCGCAGGTCCCCGGCATCGTAGAGGGGACGAAAGATGTGAGGCTCGGAGCGCTCGACGTAGGGGGAGATCATGGCGACGTGCTCCACGAAGAGCGCGCTGGCACGCCAGTCCTTGTAAGCCTGCAAAGAGTCGAAGAGCGCGTAGTTCACCGCGCTGGTGCCATCGAGTGACACATGCAGCCGGTTGCCACGCCAACCCTCGACACGGCCCAGCAGGCGTTTGTATTCGGAGGTCTGCACCGAGACAAAGCAGGGCAGCATGCCCGGTTTGGCCGTGAAGGTGTTCACCAGCACCACCGGGCCATCTTGCTCGCCCGTCAGGGACGTTTGATCCTGGATGATCATGGCAGAGGAAGTGTCCTGCGGAGGAAGCCGCCGCCTCCTCCGCAGGTGGTTTCCGTCTTGGATCAATGCGCGGCCGCTGTCACCACATGGGGAGACTTCGCCGATTGCGGTGCCTTGTGCACCATCGTGTAGGCATACTCCACGCCGACGCCGTAGGCCCCGGCGTGCTCCTTGAGGATGCCCATGAGAGCATCATAGTGGCTGTGGTCCTTCCAGTCGCGCTGCCATTCCAGCAAGGCGGCGATGGTCGTCAGGCGTGTGGCCCCTGCCTGCACCATGCGGCTCAGCGCAGCCTCATGCGCCGCAGGTGAGGTGGCACCACAGCAGTCTTCGACGACGTAGATGTTGTAGCCCGCGCCGATCATCTCGATCGTGGGCCAGGTGACGCATACCTCCGTCCACAGGCCGGTGATGAGGATGTTCTTCTTCCCAGTGTCTTCGATGGCCTTGCGGAAACCGGCATCGTCCCAGGAATTCATGCTGCTGCGCTCGATCACCGGCTGGCCCGGGAAGACATCCAGCAGTTGCGGCCAGAGATAGCCGGAGAAGCCCAGGGTCTCGACAGCGGTGAGCACGGATGGCACTCCGAACTCCTTCGCCACCTTGGCCAGCAGGGTGACGTTGTTGATGAGCTGGGCGCGGTCGATGCTGGCGACGCCGAAGGTCATTTGAGGTTGGTGGTCGATGAAAACCACGGCGGTGTCATTGGCGGTGTAGAGTTTGTGATAGTGGCTCATGATGGATGTCGTTTTGAATGCTGCCCGCAGTTTGCGGACGCCATCATGCCTAGGACCAAGAGCCCCGATTCGAAACAGCTCTTGGGAGCGGTTTTGAGCTACCCCCAAGGGAGTAGAATCCGGGTGAAGAGGTGGGGCGTAAAGGCCTGCCTGCCTAACGACGAAGCAGTCCACGTTGACGTGCAACATGAACAGCTTCGGTGCGACTAAGCACACTCAATTTGCCGAAAATACCCTTGAGGTGGGCTTTGACCGTGGTGTCTGCAATGCCGAGTTTGGCGGAGATTTCTTTGTTGGCTAGACCTTCAGAGACCAACTCGAGCACATGTATTTCACGCTCTGTCAAAGGTTCAACAGCAAGACGTTCCGCCAGCTTTGAAGCTGCCTGTGATGACAAGACTTTTTCTCCACGATGCACTTGGCGAATGGCATCCAGCATCTC
Organism: Verrucomicrobiaceae bacterium; assembly: GCA_027484445.1. GTDB lineage: Bacteria > Verrucomicrobiota > Verrucomicrobiia > Verrucomicrobiales > Verrucomicrobiaceae > Prosthecobacter. The sequence continues at coordinate 83,940 of JAIXSY010000052.1, read as the reverse complement.
GACGCGAGAGATGTCTTTCAGAAGATAACCACCCGCGCCTGCCTTCATGCAGCGATAAATGTCTTCTTCCAAATCATACGTCGTGAGCACAAGAACTCGAGTGGAAGGATCATGAGCCCGCAGTGCCACGATCAAGTCAATGCCGGACGCGCTGCCCAACTGCAAGTCTAGCAGAGTGATGTGCGGTTTGGCATTTTTCCAAAGGCCTATCACTTCATCGGCACGTCCTGTTTCAGCGACGACTTGCATGTCAGGCTGCTGCTGAATCATCGTTACCAAACCCTCACGAACAACTCCGTGGTCTTCAGCGATGAGGATGCGAATGGGGGCGTTTCGTGGGGTATTCTCTTTCATAAACGACTGATGCGAGTGAGGGGGATTTCGAGATGCAAGCAGGCACCTCCGTTGCTGCCGTGCTGGCAGCTGATCCGTCCCCCGGCTTCGCTGGCTCTTTCTCGCATCAACGCAAGGCCTATGCCACGTCCGCTGAGTTCATGATCAAAGCCAATGCCGTCATCGCTTGCATGAACGGTTAGGCTATTTTCATGCCAATGCAGGCTGAGGTCGAAATGGTTGGCGCCCGCATGCTTGAGTGTATTGGCCAAGGTTTCTTGGGCGAACTTGTGGACACACCAATCGGCGACAGGGCTCAGCATGGTGGGATGGCCTGACTCCTTGAGACTTGCCTTCAGCGCTGTGCCTTCGGTGGTGGAGCTTAGCATTTCTTGCAGTCGCTCACCCATGGGCCGTGCGCGAAGATCCGGGCGCATGGCATGCACGCTCGCGCGTGCCTCTGCAAGGCTACGACGTGCGAGGGCCCGAGCGCGTCCTAGGCTGTGCTGGACTTGCGTGGCCTGCCCGAGTTCCAAAGCACCTTCGGCCGCGCCAAGTTGAGCCAGCACGCCCGTGAAGCCTTGAGCCAAAGTGTCGTGTAGGTCACGAGCAATGCGGTTGCGCTCTGTCAGAATAGCTTTGTCGAGTGCCGCGCTTCTTGTTTCTCGCGAGAGTTGTGCGATTTGTAAAGCCACTGCTGCTGCACTGGCGAATAGACGTGTTTGATTGAGATCGAGTGCGGATTCGGTGATGGTTTCGGCAAAGCATTGACCAAAAGTCCCAATCATTTGACCGCCTGCAAAAAGGGGCACGGTGATGATGTCCTGATGCCCCATTTTTCGATGCCACTGCTCACTGACCACCCAGGGGTGCTGCTCGGACAAAGAAGTGCTTTCGGGTAAGCTGATTCGACCAAAGCCATGCTCGCGCAACTGCTTGATCCACGGGTCCGAGGTGCTTTTGGGCATGGGATTTCTCCACATGGCCATGCGTGGATCGTCACGCAGAGAGACCGGCTTGCCTTCCGTCATGAAGGACACCATGCGCAATTCTTCGGAGCGTTCGTCGTAGCTGAAGACGCCAGCAGATTTGGCACCTGTCAGTTCAGTGGTTTCAGCCATGAGTGCACACAGAAAGGGATGAAGGTCACTTTCTTCTGCCAAAATTTCCGTGCAGCGCAGCAAAGCTTCATTGGTTCTACCCATTTCAGCAGCCCTGGAGACGGAGGCGGCTTCTTGCTCACGCATGATGGCAATTTCACGCATCGCATCAGCGAGACGTTTGAATTCCAAGGCCAGTGCCATCTGTGCGCTCAGCGCATAGAGGAGTTCGCCTTGCTGATCTGTCAGATCTCCCTCTCGATGAAAAGCAAAGCCAAGGATGCCGAGTGGACGATCCCCGACCATGAGCGCCAGTGCCACAGCTTGTTTATAGCCTCCACGGTCAAGCCAAGCCATCACCCCAGGCCATTCCAATCCATTCAATTCCCCTTTGGAAAGTGAGAAATAGCGTCGGCTTTTGCAAAGCTTGGCAAAAGCATCGGTAATGCTGCGCGGAATGCGTTGGGAAAACACTTCAGGCTCCGAAGGGTCCACCTGCATGGAAACAGTTCCGTGGCGCCAAGCGCAGGCAAGCGTCAGCGTGTCACTGACATCGTCATACGTGAAAAGATGCGAGGTGTCAGCCCCGAGGACGGTGGCTATTTCGGCCAGAGAGCCGATGAGCACATCCTGAAAATCCGCTGCAGCAGAGAGTCGTGCGGCACTGTTTCTCAGGACTGCATTGTGCGCTGCGATGCGCTCGGCGCGCTCTGCCGCGAGGCTTTCGCGTTCGGCCTGCGCTTTCTGCCACTGATCACGACGGCTGATCGCTGCACTCAAGCAAGCCAAGGCTTCTTGAAGAATAGGAATGGAAGACTCTGGGTGATGCGGTGGCTCATGCCATTCAAAGCAAACCCAGGCCTCGACGACCTCATCGACAAACACAGGAAGGAGTAGATCGTAAACGCCAGCATTTGCTTTCCAGAAGGCGCGGGAAGCGGGATCCTTCAGGTCTTTCACCCCTGCGGCGACGACTTCGCCTCGCAGAAGGCGCTCTCTCCATTCGATGAAGTCGGTGGTCTTGGGGATCGTCAGATCCTGCAAAGGTGGAAGGTCATCGCGACTCCAAATGACTTCGCCCATGGCCACCAAAGTAGGAGAATCCGAGTGCTCGTAGGAGCCAATGACACCACGGCCAGCTCCCAGAGCTTGGCTGATTTCCTTCAGCCAACCCACGACGCCTGCACAGAATTTCTGGCTACTGACCAATGAAAATGAGGCGCGTAAACAGGCTCTGAGCAGTTCATTTTCGGCGAGTTTTGCGGGCACCATTAGCCCGTTAGCCTTCAGGGCAGAATGATCGGGCGTTGCAGGGGCGGACATGACTTACGCCCATACCTGTGAGTCACAAAGGCTTCTTTTCCAGCAACACTTTATGTCAGATGTCATCTTTGGAATGACATATGATATAGCATTCCCGCCAAAGTGATGTTGAACGAATGAGTTGGCGATGCCTTTGGACCCATCAAGCCCTGGCGGTGATGGGCGTGCGTCGGCCATCATCCCGGAAAAAGCTCTCCATGCGTTCGCGAAGGTCGGCATAGAATTTGGCGGCCATTTCTTCCAGCATCTCGGCCTTGGCGGTGATGCCCTGCGCAGCCATGCGCTCACGTTCGAGGCGCATTTTTTCTTGAAACGTCTGTTCCAGCTCCATGAGATGTTCGAGGAAGGCCTTGGCGGCACGACTGCGATCCACACCTTCGATCAGGGCGCGTTCGAGTGGGCGATTTTGGGTGATGTGCAGAAAGGGGCTGTCCACGAGTTGCTTCATGTAGCGGTCGAAGCCCTTGAGGAAGGCAAGTCGCTCGCGAGAAAACTTCACCTCTTCGCAATCCAGCAGGCAATCGTAAGGGCCAGGCTTCGAGAAGAACTTCACGACGAGCGGAATGGTATCGACCAGCATGAAGAGCAGGGAAAGCACCGCGTAGGCGATGAAAGCAAAGCGTCCGCCATCAGCACCAGCATCAAACAGACGATGCAAGGCTAGGGTTTGGGTCAGAATGTCGCGTCGAGGTTCAGCACGGATGCCTGCGATTCGGGCTTCTTCATCAATGCCGAGCCGTTTGATCTCTTCGTTCAAGCTGTTGAGCTGAGCGAGTTGGGCATCAATCTGGGCTTTGAGTGTTTCACGAATGGCATTCTGCTGGCCGACGAATTGGTCTGCCTGCTGTTGTTGCACCTGGCGGCGCAGGGCATCCACCCGATCTTGCTCGGCTTTGGCCTTGGCCGCGATTTCAGCGGCTTGGGCATCCAGAGCTGCATTGACCCCGTCTTCAGCGGCTTTGATTTCGGCGACCAGCGTTACGCGATTTTGGGTCAAAGTATCGAGCAGGCCGCTGAGCCGAGCAGATTCAGCACGCCGCCACTTGAGTTGATCTTCTTGGATGCTTTTGGCGCGGGGGCCAAGGCCGATGATGCCACTGCGTTGTCCATTCACTTCTCGCTCAAATTCGGTCTGCCATTGGTTCAGTTCTGCAGCGATTTTTTGATAATCCGCGCTGACTTTGGCCATGTCAGCATCCAGCTTTTCCAGTCGAAGTTTGCCGGGGGCGGTAGCCTCTCCGATTTTGGCTTCCCGCTCGGCTTTGGCTTTCTTTTCGTCCTCAGTCAGAGGTTTCTCGATGGGTTTGCCATTCTCATCCAAGAACTTAGCGTTGAAGCTGGCATTCCAGGCTTCCCGTTGCTTGGCAATTTCGGCCTCCAAAGTCTTTGCCCTGGCTTCCACGAGGGTTTTTTGGCTGACGGCTTCTTGGCGCGCGGTAGTGATCTCTTTTTCACGATCTTTTTCGATCACGGAGACGATGGTATCTTTGAACAAGAGCAAGGTCAGTGGATGCGAGATGGTGATGCCCATCAATGCTGCGACGACGATGCGCAGGCTGAACTGGAAGAGCTTGCGGAAAATGTTTTGATAGGCGCGGTAAGTCGCTAGCAAGGCACGATCAACCGTGAGGATGATGAATGACCAGACCACGGAAACAGCGCCGATGACAAACCAACTCTGGGTCAGTGTAGAGATGGCATAGGCGCAGGCAATGAGTGCGAAGGTGCTGGGCACCAAGACGGTGGCTCCAAAGGCCACATACTTTCGGCGCTCCCAGGCCGGGCAGGCATCGAGGTTGTCAGAGCTGGCTCCAGCGAGCCAGAAGAAGACGCGTTCCAGACGGTCGAGGATGCTCATAAAGGGAATGGGCACGAAGGGAGAAGCCCGGCAACGATTCTGGGGGACTGGGGTTTGACTGTCAATCCCAGCCGTGAAGGAATGCGGCTGTGAAGTTTTATTCCGTTCGCCACTTTTCTGGAAATTCGAGCCAACTGAATTGGAGTCAGGCCGATGTTCTTTCGGACTTTGAGTCGCCTTGGTCTTCGGGGCACGATTCGCAAACTGAGTTTCGGTCTCTATGGCAAGGCAAGACCTTGCACTTCCGTTTTGAGGCTTGGGATGACACGCCCACGCTGGGCATGGGGCAGACGTTGAAGGAGCGTGTGCTGGACTCGGATCGTGTCGAGATTTTCTTCGCTCCTGACCTGACCCTGCGACCTTACTACTGTCTGGAGATGGCTCCGAGCGGCGAGACTCTCGTCTATCGGGGCCAATTTTATCGCGAGATGGACTGGGACTGGACCTTGCCAGGGCTTGAGATTGAGGCGGAACTGCTCCCGCATGGCTATCGGATCACAGGTCGCTTGCCGATCTCGATCTTGCAGAAACTGGATGTTCTCACGGCGGATCGTCGGTCCATGTGGGTGGGGTTATTCCGTGCGGATTTTTCTCGAGATGCGTCAGGTGCTCTGCAGCGCCATTGGCTGCCCTGGGTGTCGCCTGACACAGCGCGGCCTGATTTTCATGTGCCAAGTGCCTTTGGATGTCTGCGACTGGAAGACTGAGGCAGAAGGACAAGCCGTGCTTGCACCCGCTGCGCTGCTTTGAATGATGCTCGTAGATGCCTGCTACCGCCTACACCCAGCTCTGCGACCATGTGCGTGAAGTCGCCCTTCTCTCCTCCATGGAGTCCACCCTATCCTGGGATCAGGAGACCTACATGCCTGCCAAGGCCTTGTCCTACCGTGCCCGTCAGATGTCATGGCTGAGTGGAAAGGCACATGCCATGGCCACCGGGCGCATGATGCAGAAGCTGATCCAGCAGGCACAGGCTGCACGTTTGCCCTCGGAGGCGATGAGTCGCAATGTGCGGGTGATGGCGGAGGACTTTGAACGCAACGCCCGCATCCCGAACCGCCTGGTGGTGGAGGAAAGTGAACTCACGGCTCATGCCAAGCATGCCTGGGCAGAGGCACGGCGTACTTCGGACTTCAGCCTCTTCGCGCCACATCTGGAGAAGCTGCTCGGCATCGCCCGGAAAAAAACGGATCTCTGGGGCTACGCCGATGAACCCTACGATGCTCTGTTGCACACGTATGAGCGCGGCACCCGCACTCGGGAGGTGGCTGAACTTTTCGCCCGGCTCAAGCCTGAGCTGACGCGCACGGCACGTGCCGCTGTGGAGAAGAGCAAATCCGTGAAGCCAAACCTGCTGCGCGGTCGCTATCCTGTGGAAAAGCAAAAGCAACTGAACGCAGAAATCGCTGCCAGCATCGGCTTTGATTTCGGTGCGGGTCGCATCGACACCACGGCACATCCCTTTTGTACTACCCTCGGCCCGCGTGATGTGCGTCTGACCACGCGTTACGATGAATCCGATTTCACATCATCGCTCTTTGGCGTGCTGCATGAGGCAGGTCATGGACTCTATGAACTGGGCTTGCCTGAAGAAGACTTTGGTCTGCCCTCAGGCCGTGCTTGTTCTCTGGGCATTCATGAGTCGCAGAGTCGCCTTTGGGAAAATCACGTGGGCCGCTCCCGCGCCTTCTGGCAGCGTTGGTTGCCACGTGCGGCGGAGTTTTTCCCGCATCTCAAAAAGCTCTCGCTCGATGACTTCCTGGCCGCCATCCACCGTTCGGAATACTCCTTCATTCGCGTGGAGGCCGACGAAGCCACCTACGATCTTCACATCTTGCTTCGCTTTGACATTGAGCGCCGACTTGTCTCGGGAACGCTGGCGGTCAAAGACGTGCAAGAGGCCTGGAATGCGCTTTTTGCAGAGCTTTTCGGCATGACACCGCCGGATGCAGCGCGTGGCTGTCTTCAGGACATTCACTGGAGCATGGGTGGCCTTGGCTACTTCGCCACCTACACGCTTGGCAATTTGAATGCCGCCCAGCTCTTTGCTTCTGCACGTCGTCAGAAACGCATCGCTACGGCCATTGATGCTGCGGATTACGGCCCTCTTTTGGCTTGGTTGCGGGAAAAAGTCCACGCTCAGGGCGGTGATCCTTTGCCGGGTGAAATCATGCGCCATGCCACCGGAAAGACCACCGATGCCAGCCACCACCTTCGTCACCTTCACACTCGTTTCGTTGCCTGATCTGTTTTTCGTCCTGTGCTTACCACTGATTTTGATTATCACCTGCCGCCTGAGTTGATCGCCAGTCAACCGCTGTCGGATCGCGCAGCCTCTCGCATGCTGGTCGTGCATCGCGGCACCGGCCTGATTGAACATCGCACCTTCCGTGATCTGCCTAGCTACCTTCGGCCTGATGATCTCCTCGTGCTGAACAACACTCGCGTCGTGCCCGCACGCTTTTTCTCAGAGGATGGCAGTCGCGAGATCCTGCGGGTCGATACCCTGGGCCCCTTGCTTTGGCGCTGCATGGTCCGGCCTGGAAAAAAATTTCGTCTCGGTCATTCAATCCAAATTGGGGATAGCACCGGAACGGTTCAGGAGGTGTGCGACAATGGCGAGCGCATCATCGCTTGGGACCAACCCGTGGATGAAGAGAAGCACGGCCATCTCGCCCTGCCTCACTACATGGGCCGCGAGGATCAGCCCACCGATCGCGAGCGTTATCAAACCGTCTATGCCCAGGCGGCAGGAGCCATCGCTGCACCAACCGCAGGACTGCATTTCACTCCAGAAATGCTCGCGCAATTGCCGCATACCTTTGTCACCCTGCATGTCGGGGCAGGCACGTTTCAGCCTGTGAAAGCCGACAAAATCGAAGAGCATCGCATGCACTCGGAATGGTATGAAGTGCCGCCTGCCTCGGCTGACCGCATCGCTGCGGCCGGGCGCGTGATCGCCATCGGCACCACCTCCATGCGCACGCTGGAGACCGTGGCTCGCGACCATGGGAAAGTCGTGCCTGCGACGGGTAGCACGGACATTTTCATCTACCCTGGCTTTCAATTCCGCGCCGTGGGTGCTCTTCTGACCAACTTCCACCTGCCTAAGTCCACTCTCATGATGCTCGTTAGCGCCTTTGCGGGCCGTGATCTCATCATGCAGGCCTACCAAGAAGCCATTCAGCATCGCTACCGCTTCTACAGCTACGGCGATTGCATGCTGCTGCTGTGAGTGGATTTGCCTCGCCTCAGGCAGTTGCGTCGAGGGCGGGGCGGCTTAGGCTGGGGATGCTTGAGTTACTTCGATGATCCTTCCGCCAACTGGAACCGCCGTTTTGCGTGGCTATGCGCCGGTGTGTTTGTTTTTCGTGTTCTGTTCACGCTGTTTTTCTGCGCCCATGCGGATCTAGCGGGGGATGAGGCCTACTACTGGGATTGGGGGCGCCGACCCGACTGGGGCTACTACAGCAAGCCGCCCATGATCGGCTGGCTGATGGGACTGGTGGGGTGGTTGACTGGGGCTTGTGACATCGGGGTCCGCATGACGGCGCTGGTGATGGGCACGATGACGCTCGGCGTCGTTTTTATGCTCATGCGTCGCCTCTACGATGCGCGCACAGGTTTTATCGCGGCGGTGCTCCTGCTGCTGACTCCCGCGAATACGGGGCTGAATTTGTTTCTCACGATTGATGCCCCGCTGCTGCTGTCCTGGTCGCTGGCGCTGCTTTTGTTTTGGTGGGCGGTGGAAAAGCCGACCTGCTGGACGCGCTGGCTTGCCCTGGCGGTGGTGATCGGCCTTGGCTCGTTGAGCAAGCAGATGATGCTGGTCTTCCCAGTGCTGATGGTAGCCTTTTTGGCGTTTGATGCGGAACGTCGCGCCATCTTGCGCAATCCACGTCTGTGGGTGGCGATCTTGATCGGGGCAGCTTTCCTGACGCCGGTGGTGCTGTGGCAGCAGCGGCATGAATGGATCACGCTGGAGCATACCGCGCATCATTTTAACACAGTCTCGCTCGGTTTTGGCCGATGGCTCCTGCGCACGCTGGAGTGGCCAGGGATTCAGGCCTTGGTCTATTCGCCTGGGCTCACGGCGGCGATGGTGCTGGTGCTAGGGTTGGGCCTGCGTGGCTGGCGTGGCATGGCCGCGCGGGAGCGCTATTTGCTGATTGCTTCGGCTCCGGCGCTCATTGCTTTTTCAGCGCTGGCGCTGCGTCAGCGCATCAATCCGAACTGGCCTGCGGTCTTTTGGCTGCCAGCGCTGCTGCTGGTGGCAGCCTGGTTTGCAGGCCATTTGCCTTGGTCGGGCATGATCGCTTGGCGTCGATGGTCGCTGCGCGTGGCTGCTGCGCTGGTGGTGGCGGCGCATCTGCTCATCCCAGCAGTGTTTTTGACCAGCCTACGCGGCCACAAGAAGCTGGCCGAGTTGCGTGGCTGGGAAGAGACGGGGCAGCAGGCGGGTGCCTTTCTGGACAAGGCTCCACGCCCCAATCACACTTTTGTTATGGCGCTGGGGCATCGCTACCATGCGGCACAGATGGCTTTTTCCATGCCACAAAATCCCAGAGTCTATCGCTGGGAACCTTCAGGGCATCCGATGTCGCAGTATGAGATCTGGCCAGGCGCGGAGGAACGCATCGGTGAGGATGGTCTGATCCTCGGTTCCGGTAGCGTGCCTGCGCCTGTTGCGGCCTGTTTTGCCTCCGTGGAGAAGCTGGGCAAAATCGAAGTGCCACTCGGCAAAAAGACGCGCACTTATGATGTCTTTCTAGGCCGTGAATTGAAGTCATGGCCTCCACCACCGGTGAAAGGAGGCAGCTCGACGCCATGATGGGCTGGGACCTAGCGCTGCTGGAAAAGGTCAACCGCGAGTGGACGCATCCTTTCCTGGACTGGCTGCTGCCTGCGCTTTCGGCGGTCGATGCCTGGGTGCCGCTCTTCGCGCTAGTGGTGCTGCTGGTGCTGGTGGTTCAACGATGGAAAGGCGCGCGCCTGTGTCTGATGATCGCCGTGGCAGTGGGCGTCAGCGATGGCATTGTCTCCAACACTTTGAAGAAGTCCGTGGGTCGTGTGCGTCCGCGCGATGCCGTGACAGGCTTGGTGGTGCGTGATCTAGGTCCTGCCAAACTGGGTTTCCTGCGCCTCTTCGTGCCAACGGTGCAAAAGCCAAGTGTGGTGCGCGGACAGACTTGGGGAAAATCCTTCCCGAGCAGCCACACGATGAATTTCTTCGCCCTGGCCACGGTCGTGGCGCTGCATCATCGTCGTTGGGGTGGGGGGCTGTATGGGCTTGCCGCGCTCATTGCTTGGTCACGACTTTACTGTGCTGCGCATTGGCCGAGCGATTTGCCTCCTTCTGCGGCGATGGGGGTTCTCCTCGGCCTTGCTACGTTCGTGACTCTGCGGCGACTTTTTGCCCACCTGGGCTGGGAAAACAACATTGCCGCGTAATCGGAAAGAAACCATGCCACGCCGTTATCTGAACTACACCACGGCTTGGGGCGTCGGGCTCGCCACGGTGGCGCAGTCCGGTTGGTCGCCCTTTCTCATCCATGAATGTGGCTATCGGGAAGTGCTGGAAAACTGGAATCATCAGGCAGTGGATAGCCCTTTTTGGCGATTTTATCACAACCCCAAGCCGGGCTGCTTTCTGCGCTTTCAAGGACAAGAGATCCCGCTAGGGCCTGAGGTGTTCGTACTCATTCCGGCAGACACGATTTTTGACTGCTGCGGGCCAGGAGTTGCTTCTCACCTATGGCTGCACTTCACGGTGAATCGTCTCAGTGGTGAGGTGCCGACTTCTCCAGTGGTGCTGAGCACGACTCCGCTGCTGCGGTTGCTAGCGGACACGGTCATTCGTACTCATGCCCAGCCTGCGGGGCCAGCACGGGATCAGCGGCTGCATCACGAGAGCTTAGCGCTGCTGCACGCCGCTTTTGCGGATTGGCCATTGCCTGAGACTCCGTCGATGCCAGCTCCGCTGCTGGAGGTGCTGTCGCTGATTCAGCGTGCTCCTCACGCCGATTTGTCGAATCCATTTTTGGCGGAGCGTGCAGGCATGGGGTTGGACCGCTTCATTCGTGCGTTCCGGCAGCACGTGGGCCATTCACCCGCAGCTTACGTTTTGGCCACCCGTCTTCGACTTGCCGGACAGTCGTTGGCACTGACGGACAAAACCATCGACCAAGTGGCGGTCGAGCATGGCTTCCCGAATCGGCACTACTTTACTCGCATGTTTGCGCGGCAGTTTGGCTGTGGACCTGCCGAGTTTCGCGCGCGTCAGCATCGCCGTCGGGGACGCTGAAGCACCAGAGGCAGGCGGTCACTCCACGGAGTAATGCTTCTCGCTCACGGAGTGGTCGTGGTCATACACTTGCTCTTTCATGAGATTGCCTTTGCGCGTCCAGTAGCGATTCAGTCCATGCCTTTGGCCTCGTTCAAAGTGCGTCTCGGTGGAAAGTTGACCGTTGTCCCACCACTCGCGGACTACCCCATGCAGACGACCTTCCTGAAAGCGGTATTCGCCTTTGGGTTTGCCATTCTGGTGGGTATCCCGAGCTAGGCCAGTGAAAGGCTGGCCAGCCAAAAGATAAACATCATCTTTCCATTCCAGGTCTGCGTAAGCCGCTTCCTGAAGAGGCCGATGACACGAGGCAACCAGAAGACCCAGGCTGAGCAGCAGGCAGAGTCGGAACAGAGGATGAACCATGGCCGAAGTCTGATGAGATCTGACGCTACTGCAATCTTGGTTTGTGAGCGAAAATGGCTTTGGCACCAAGTCATTTCCCACTCGTCCACTTCGCGGCGTTCACGAGGATCTTTTTGTAGGCTTCATGGTCGTGCGTGCGGGCGTCGTGACCCAGCGCGAGGCCGACGATGCGGGCTTTCAGGTGTTTGGTGATCCAGACGCTCGGGTGCGGCTTTTGGTATTTGTCGCTGTTGCTCGTCTCGGCGAGGACTTCGATGGGCGCGGTGCCTTCGGGGACGTTTTCGGCGTTCACATAATACAATTCGTCTTCGACGGTGAAGCTGGCGGGCACGTCCTTCATGACGGGATGGTCGGCTTTGAGGGCTTTCACATCGAAGGGATGAATCTTGTCGTGGCCGCGAGCGCCGCCGCCGACGATTTGGGCGTTGAGTTCGGGCCAGCCGGGGAAGCCATACCAAGTGCCGGGATGCAGCATGACGATGCCTTTGCCCGCAGCGGCAAAGTCGAAGAGCGCTTTGCGATAGGCGGCGGTGTCGAAGAATTTGCGGTTCACGCTGATGATGGCCACGTCGGCGTTGGCGAGTTCGGCAGCGGCTTGGTCGCGGTCTTCGGTGTAGTGGACGGTGAAGCCGGCGGCTTTCAGCGTGGCGACATCGGTGGTGCCGAAGAAGTCTTTGAAGTTGTGCGAGGAACCACCGCCAATGACGAGGACCTTGGTTTTGCCAGCTTCCCACTGCACGGGTGAAGCGGGAACGAGCGGGCCATCGCCTTTGCCGCCTTCTTTGGGGCCCGTAGAACGAACGTCCACGTTCGTTTTTCTGGCTGGCGGTGCCTTGGGGGAACGAACTTGGAAGTTCGTTTTACTGGCAGGCCCTTTGCCCTCAATATCCGCCGTGATCGCGATAATCACCGGCGGTGTCTTATTCCCCGCAGGGCTTTCGAGGATCAAAGTTTTCGCGACGGCTTTCTTCGTGAGTTCGAGCGTGAGGAGGCGTGGCTCTTGGCCGTCGGCGAGGCCTTCGATGCCTTTGGAGCCGGGGACTTCGACGGGGCGGATGTAATCGCTGAAGTGGATGCCGTTGAGGAGGGTGAATTCCTCTTTTTCGCCGCCTTCATAGACGACGGTGGCTATGAGCGCGGGTGCTTCGTCACGCACGGCGGGGAAACCCCAGCCGGAGACGCCGCTGAGGAGTTGCAGACGCTTCGCGGCGACGTTGATGGCCACTTCGGCCTTCGCGGGGAAGGTCTGCGAGTGGTTGTCTTTGCCGGGGCCGCCTTTGAGGACGATCAAATTGCCGCCGGTGGAGCTTTTCGTGGGGTCCTGGATGAAGAAGGGCACGCCTTCGACCTTCACGTTGCCGAACTTGGTGAGCTTCACCTGGCCGCCGCGAGGATCAGCACTGGCGAAGAGGCCATCGCGGCTGTCGGCGGTGAAGGCGTCGGCGAGGTGGAGGATGCGGAACTGCTTCATCGCATCGCCGCAGATGAAGGCGAGGATGTCGCGCAGCGGCTCGGGGCCGAGGGCATCCAGACCTTCTGGCATGAGGCTGCGGCGGGTGTTTTCGCGCTTGTCGATGTCGCTCTTCGCGATCTCGCGCACGCCGACCTGCGTGGCGAGCGTGACGGTGGCGCTGTTTTCACTGGTGACGACGCCCTGGAGCACTTCGCCCTTCTTCGTGGTGATGTTGAACGCCCAGAAGCTGGGATCGACCTCGCGATTCGGATCGACGATGTGGATCAGCAATTCGGCCGGGCCATGCGCGCCCATGCCATCCAGCGGCGGGCCGACGGCGACACCGATGTCGCCCAGCTTGTGGCAAATGGCGCAAGCGGCGGTGAAGAGCATTTTGCCCTGCGCGGCATTGCCGGGCTTCTCGACCTCCGGCACGAGTTTGGCGATGATGGCGTCCTTCGCGGCATTGTTGACCTTGAAGAGGTCGTTCGCCCGTTTGGCGATCTGCTTGTTCGGATGCGAGCGCAGCCGTGCGACATCGCCGGGGGCGAAAATCGCGCGGTCGATGCTGCCGGCCTTCACGGCATCGAGCAGGGCTCCGGTGGCCTCGGGGCGTTTGAGCATGGCTTCGAAGGCTTGGGAAAGTGGCTTCGGCTTTAGCCGAATCATGGAACTGACAAGGGCCTCCGCATGTCCGCTTTGTTCGAGGGCATTGATCAGACCGGATTGAAGCGCTTCGGAGTCCCCGGATGCGGCTAAAGCCGCAACCACTTTCGCTGTCGCGCCTTCGGAGCCCACACCGGCAAGGGCACTCGCCGCACTCAAACGTGCTTCCACGGGCGCGGCATTGTCGGAAAGCGTGGCGCTGAGCTCGTCGAGCTGGACTTTGACCTCGGCAGCGAGCACCCCGCCTTGGTCCCACTTCGTCACGAGCGGCAACGTGGCTGCGGCAAGTGCGGGTTGGGCGAGGAGTTTCTTCAAAGCAGTGAAATAATCCCCACCATGCGAAGGAGGAGCTTCAGTCATTCCATGGAGACTGGTGAGCACGGCCTTCTTCAATTCGGTCGCATTCTCAGTATTCGCACATGCATTCAAAACACTTGGAATAAGCTGACTCTGCTTGATCAGTTCCGGCAGAATGGCTTTGGCAAAATCAACGAACTTATCGGCATCTTGACGCTTCAAAATGGTCTGCAGATGCAGATCAACACTCATTACCGCTGCTGCGATATAGGCTGACTTCGTCCAGTCGTCTTTCGCATTGAGGAAGCCATCTTGAACCGGTGTCAGTTTGTCATCGGAAGATAATGTGAAGACAGATAGGAAGGCTTGTTCCGCTTTACTGCCCATTGTGAGATTCAGCTCACTCAACTTTTTAACAAAGTCTGCATTTTTCGTTTCCATCTCAAGAGCAAGTCGCCAAGCTTGTTTCTTCGTGTGCGCATTCGGACTGTTGGCCGCCGCTGTCGCTATTTGACCGGCATCATCTTTGCGAAGAGCGGATTGGGCCAGGTTCTTCGCCTCCTTGTGCTGCACCTTCCAGATGCGGCCGTAGTAGTGGTCGCGGTCGGGGCGGACGGCGGCGTTGGCGGGGCCGTGGGTGGGACCGCGGGTGTCATTGTGAATCACCGCCTGATTGCAGAAATCGACGATGTAGAGCGCTCCATCGGGGCCGACACGGTTCTCGATGGGGCGGAACCACAGGTTCTTGCTGCGGATGAACTCGGTCTGCTCGCGACCGGGCTCGCGCTTGGCTTTGTAGGTCACGCCATCGGGCTCGACCATGAAGTGGCTGACGATGTTCAGCGTGGGCTCGGTGGTGAAGTAGCCGTAGTTCCACTTCGCAGGCCAGGCACCGCCTTCATAAATCGCACAACCCGCAGCAGCCGTGTAGCTGCCGACTTGGTCGATCTGCACATAGGCCTGCTGCTCCCAATGCATGGCCGGATAGGTCGGCTCTTTCGGCAGCATGCCGTTCGTGCCCATGACGCCGGGCAGCTTGCCTTTGGCGAGCACATACTCCGGCAGCACGACATGGATGAAGTGATTGCCACTGGTCGGCTGCGTGTAGAAAACCTGGCCGTCGCTGGTGATGTCGAGGCCCCAGGTGTTGCCACCGCGGGAGGCGTATTGCTCGAAGGCGCTGCCGTCCGGCTTGAAGCGCACAACACCGGCCCCAATGGGGCCGAAACCCTTGCTGCCATCGCCGGATTTCGCGTCGTCGGTGCTGCTGTAGCCGTGCGTAGCATAAATCCAGCCATCGAGGCCCCAGCGCATGTTGTTGATGACGGCATGCGTGTCGCGGTTGCCGAGGTTGGTGTAGAGCTTGGTGCGTTTGTCGGCTTTGTCGTCGCCGTTCGTGTCCTCGAAGAACCACACATCGGGTGCGGCGCAGACGATGATGCCGTTTTTGTAAAACACGCTGCTGGTGGCGAGCTCGATCTCGTCAGCGAAGACGGTTTTCTTGTCCATGACGCCGTCGCCGTTCGTGTCGGAGAGGATGGAGACGCGATCGAGCGGTTTGCGCTCATACTGGCCGGGCTTGATGGCACCGCTATCCTTCCACGCGTCCACATTCGACTGGCGGAGGCCGTTCGGATACTCCGGTGTCTCGACCACCCACAGGCGGCCTTTTTCATCCCAGTCGATGTTCATGGGCTTGTTGATGAGCGGCTCGGAGGCGACGAGGCTCAAATTGAACTCGGGATGCACTTCGAGCGCCTTCGGCAGCTCCTGCGGGCTCGGGCAGCCGCCCTCGACGTAGCGCAGCGCATCGCCCAGCTCGGTCGGTTTGCACAGCTCGTCGATGTTCTCCCGCTTTCCGGCCCAGGCGATGCCGCGCAGGATCAGGGTGCGGATGCCGTTGTGGCTGAAGTTGCGATGGTAATGGCCGGGGATGCAGGTGAAGGCGCGATACGTAGAACGAACGTCCACGTTCGTTTTCCCTGCGTTCGCAGCTTCAGAGTCACGAACTTGGAAGTTCGTGCTACGTTCATAGGTCCACACCTGCGGCTGAATGTCGTAGATGTTCACGGCCTTCTTCTTCGCGACCGCCTCGGCAGCACGGGCTTGGGCTTCTTTGTTGCCGCCTTTGAGCTGCGGGGTGTTCGGCGTGTAGGCGGCGGCGAGGATCTTGGCCTCGGGCAGCAAATCCATGTCGTAGTAGATCTCGTCGTCGATGTCGAAGTTGCTGATGTCCTTCGTGATTGGATTCTCGCGGTCGGTGAAGTAGAGGCTCATCGGTGCCTCCAGCCACTTCGTGGTACCTTTCTTCCAAGAGCCCCCGATGATCGTCTTGAACCAATCATGGTCGCTGGAGACGGCACCGGCGTGGATGGTCACCACACCTCCGCCACGGGCGAGGAACTCCATCAGATTCTTCCGCTCGTCGCCGATCTTGATGTTTCCGGCTTCTTGAGCGTGAAGAATGAGCACGTCGGTCTTATCGAGCTGCTCCTTCGTCGGGAATTCGAGGCTGCCCTCGCACTTCGCGCCGCGTTCATTGAGCATCGGCACCCATTCCTTGAGAAACTGCGGGAAATCATGGGCACCGGGCCCGTGAGATTTTTTGCCGGCGCGGATGAAAACGCGGAGCGGCGACTCTGCCATAGCTGTAGGCTGAAAGATCAAAGATGAAAGGCAGAGGACGGCGAGGAGGCGTTTCATGGTTAGAAAGAGGTTATGCGAGACCTACGGGCTTTGGGAAGCCTGCCTTTGCACGGTGCGCTATCCGGGATGCACATCCTGGAGAGTTCGGGCTTTCAGAAAAAACGACCCAGTGGTGGGCGTTTGGAGAATCATGCATTTCTCTCGTCGCACCCTTCTCCAGACCTCAGGCTGTGGTTTCGGCTGGCTAGCGGCTTCTGCGCTCGTGGGGCGTGTCGATGTGGCAACGGCCGCCGGGCTCAGTGCAGCGCGGCCCCATCATCTTGCACGAGCCAAGCGGGTCATCTTTCTCTTCATGCAAGGCGGGGTGAGTCACGTGGACTCCTACGATTACAAGCCAAGGCTGTGGAAAGACGACCAAAAGGTCATCGACATGGCTGATCCACGCACGGTGGCAAAGACAGGGAAGGGCTCGCCTCAGCGGCTGAAGCAACCTCTGTGGGACTTCGCGCAGCATGGGCAGAGTGGGCGCTGGGCATCGAATCTTTTCCCGCACATCAATCGGCATGTGGATGACCTCTGCTTCCTGCATGGGATGCATACGGAAGGCGTCGCGCATGGGCCGGCGACTTTGTTTTTGCACACGGGCACCACCAGCTTCATTCGCCCCAGCCTGGGGGCCTGGGTTATGTATGGCCTGGGGGCGGAAAACCAGAATCTGCCCGGTTTTGTGACCCTGAGTCCAAGCCTGGGCAATGGTGGGCCTCGCAATTACGGCAATGCCTTTCTGCCAGCCATTCATCAGGGAACACCCGTCGGACGCAGTGGTCTGCCTGTCATGGAGGGCAACATCAAGAACATCACGAACAGCCACTGGACTCCTGAGCAGCAACGGCGTCAGCTTGAGCTGCTGCGATCCCTCGGGCAGGGAAGAATGCAGCCGGGTGATCAGGAGGTGGAGGCGGTGCTGGAGAGCTATGAGTTGGCTTGGCGGATGCAAAACCATGCGCCTAGCATCTTGGACCTGAGCGGTGAGTCAGAGGCCACCCAGAGGCTTTATGGCATTGGCGAAAAGGTGACGGATAACTTTGGACGCCAATGCCTAATGGCCCGCCGACTGGCCGAGCAGGGAGTTCGATTCATCCAGGTGAACTACGGTGACAACTCCAACAACCCCGCCTGGGATCAGCACAGCAATCTGCCCAAGCATGGTGATCATGCCGCTGCGGTGGACAAGCCGATCGCTGGGCTTCTGACGGACCTGAAGCAACGGGGGCTGCTGGAAGACACCCTGGTGTGGTGGGGTGGCGAATTTGGCCGCACGCCTTACGCGGAGCGCAACGGCACAGGCCGTGACCACAATCCGCTGGGCTTCACCGTCTGGCTGGCAGGTGGCGGGGTAAAGGCCGGCCATGCCCATGGTGCCACGGATGAGCTGGGGCACATGGCGGTGGAGGGCAAGGTCCACATGCACGACCTGCACGCCACCCTGCTGCACCTCCTGGGGCTGGACCATGAAAGGCTCACCTTCCGCCATGCGGGCCGTGATTTCCGCCTGACAGACGTGCACGGTCACGTGGTGCATGAGATCCTGGCCTGACTTGATTCCGCAGGCAAAGGAAGGGCGTTCAGCGCCGTAGCGTGTGGATGCGATTTTCCTGCTTCTTCCCGCTCTGGTGCCTGCTGGCTGCCGACTGCCTAGCGGAGGTGCCGCCCATCCGGGGTCTGAGCCGTGATGATCTGCTGGAATTCCGGTCCGCAGACGGTCGCGTGCAGCCTGTGAAGACCGCCGCAGACTGGCAGCAGCGCCGCCAGGAAGCGCTGGAGGCTTTTCAAAGCGTGGCCGGGAAGCTGCCGGGGGACGAGCGGCGGTGCCCGCTGGAGATGCGAATTGAAGAGGAAGTGGACTGCGGCAGCTACGTCAGGCGCCTCATCCGCTACCAGTCCACCGCAGGCCCTGGGGGTGCCGTGCCCGCCTATCTTTGCCTGCCCAAGGCGGCCCTGGCGGGAAGGCCGGCTCCTGCGGTGCTGTGCCTGCATCCCACGGAAAACAAGATCGGTCACCAGGTGGTGGTGGGCCTGGGGGGCAAGCCGCACCGGCAATATGCGGCGGAGCTGGCGGAGCGCGGCTATGTCACGCTGGCCCCCAGCTATCCGCTGCTGGCGGGCTATCAGCCTGATTTAAAGGCGCTCGGCTTCAGCAGCGGCACGATGAAGGCCGTGTGGGACAATGTGCGCGGCCTTGACCTGCTGGAAAGCCTGCCTGAGGTGCGCAAGGACGCTGGCTTTGCCGCCATCGGCCACAGCCTGGGCGGGCACAACAGCATCTTCACCGCCGTGTTTGAACCCCGGCTCAAGGGCGTGGTCAGCAGCTGCGGCTTTGATTCGGTGCTCGACTACTACGGCGGCAACCTCAAGGGCTGGGTGCAGGAGCGCTACATGCTAAAGATGGGCGATTATCTTGGGCGTCCGCAGGAGGTGCCTTTTGATTACTACGAGCTCATCGCCGCCCTCGCTCCCAGGCGTGTTTTTGTGAATGCGCCGCTGCGCGATGCGAATTTCAAGTGGGACAGCGTAGCCCGCATCGCCACGGCCGCCACGCCGGTCTTCAGGCTGCTGGGCGCGGAGGGCGGGCTGACCGTCCGGCATCCAGACTGCGACCATGACTTTCCCGACGCGGAGCGCCTGGAGGCCTATGAGGTCATCCGGCAAGTGCTTGGCGCGCCCTGATGCGGTCAGGGCTGCACCTTGGGCGCCTGGGGCGGCACGGCGGGGTCAAAGTCGAGGATCTCCTGGTGGGTGCGCAGCGCCTCGCGGGCTTTGTTGAAGTAGCTGCTCAGGTCTTCCGCATTTGCCTGCTGCTTGTCCTGGATCAGGTCGTCCAGCTTTTTCAGCAGAGCGGAGGTGTCCAGGTTCACGGCGCGCATGGCCTGCTGGGCGCTGGCATACACGCTGTCAAACTTGCCCTGGGCCTCATCGAAGGCGCGGCGTGCGCCTTCCTCGCGGTAGTATTCCTTTTCCGCCTCGCGGAAGTCCTTGCTGAACATGCGCTTGAAGAAGCCGAAGTTTGATTTCGGCTTTTCGTTCGGCCTTTTTGCCACGTCCTCGAAGTAGTCGCGCAGGGCGGTGAACTCCTGCATGGGCTTCTGGTACTGCTTTTGCAGGAAGCCGACGCCGCTGGCGATGATGGTCATCTTTTCCAGCTCGATCTTGGAGAGGGCCTGCCCGGACTTCACCTTGGATTCCAGGGCGCTGATGTAGTCGAGCGTCTGCTTGTTGCCGGTAAAGATGCTCTCAAATTCTTGGTAGGCGCGTGCCATTTGCTGGCGCTGCTCAGCCCGAAGGGCAGAGAGCTTTTTGTCTTGCTCCTCATTGAGGGATTGCAGCGCTTTTTGGTGCTGCTCGTTCTGGGCGGCGAGGGCGCGCTGCATTTCTTCATCTTTCGATTGCAGCGCCAGTTCATGGGCAGCTTTCAGTTGCTCCATCTCGATCCGTAGGCGGCCTGCGTCACTGTGGTAGTGCCAGATGCCGTAGCCGAGGGCCAGGAAGACGAGGACGAGGGGGATGTGGCGGGCGTTCATGGGAGCATGGAGCGTGAGAGCGCACTCTTTCCCCATGCTGAGCGTTCTGCAAGATGCAGGACAAGCACCGCCCACTGGAAAGCAAGGAATAGGGCGCGGCGGTGGGCCATGCCTGCTTACTCTGTGCACGTGAAAACCATGAAACCTTACGCTCACCTCGTGCTTGCCGTGGACTTCACGCCTTCCTGCCTGAATGCACTGCGCCAGGCCGCGAGGCTGGCTGCTCCGCTCAAAGCCCGCATCACAGCGGTTCATGTCATGGATGAATTTCTGGTGCATGAGCTGAAGCGCGCCCTGTCCACGGATCAGGCGTCGATCCGGGCAGACTGGACAGCAAAGCTGCGTAAGTTTCTCGAAGATGCCGAGCTCGGCATGCCAGACCTGGAGGTGCAGGTGCGCATCGGGCATCCTTTCACCGAACTGGTCGATGCCTGCCGTGTGGAGGGCGCAGACCTGCTGGTCATGGGAGTGAAGGGCTCGCGCCTGGATCCGCATCGCGTCGGTGCGATCGCGACCCAATGCGTTCGCAAGTCTCCCATCGACGTGCTGCTGGTGCGCGAGGATGCCTGGGGGGCCTACAAGCATCTCGCTACCTGCGTGGATTTTTCAGAAAACTCCGCAGTGGCGTTGCAGCGGGCTGCCCAGGTCGCTGAGCTGGAGGGTGCGACGCTGAACGCGGTGCATGTTTATCAGTCTGCTCTAGCCATGTCGATCGACTACGGCGGTCTGATTTCACCCATGCCTATCGGGGCTGATGACGGCAGTCTGGAGCACTGGGAAAAAGAGCTGGAGACTTTTGTGAGCGGAGTGACGCAGGCTTATCCATCTGTGCCATGCATGACGCATGTGATCGAACGCATCAACATTCGCGAGACGATCCTGGAGCATGTGAAGACCACGCACGCGGATCTGGTCGTGCTGGGGACACGTGGACGTACGGGCCTGCGCGAGCTTCTGATCGGAACGACGGCGGAGAAAATCGTCGCCCATGCCCCGTGCTCCATCCTTGTCGTCAAACCGGAGGTCTTGCCCACGGGCGAAGCATGATCTTTTCCCGCCAAGCCTGTGCGGCGCTGAGTGACGTGCTCCAGCGTGAGGCAGAAGATGCATCCCAGCCATGCCCTGGCAGCTGCGGGTGTGTTGACACCGGCGCACATGCTGCCAAACCTGCACGTCTCTGCCGAAGCATGTGCCCTGTCTCCGATCCCGCCCTTTTTGAAAGCATGGTGAATCACCCCGCCATGCTGGTCATGGGGGTGGACATCTCGGGGCGCATCATGTGGCTCAGCCAAGGCATGGAGCAGATGACTGGCTGGACGTTTGAGGAACTCAAGGGCCGCGAATGGGTCGCCACCCTGGTGCCGCCTGAGCATCAGGCAGAGGCGACCGAGCGCTGCCGTGGCCGCATCGGTCGTGATCGCACCGAAAGCCACCTGAAGCCGATTTTGACCAAAATGGGCGATCTGCGGCACATCGAGTGGGTTCACTCGGACATCCGTGATGAATCGGGCGAGGTCACGGGCGTGCTCTGTGTCGGGCGCGACGTGACGGAGCTGCTGGCAGCGCGTGAGGCTCTGCTGACCTCTGAAGAGCAAAGCCGTGCCATCGTGGAGACGGCCGTGAACGCCATCATCACGATGAGCGAGGACTGCATCATCGAAACGGCGAACACCTCCACAGAGCGCATTTTTGGCTACAAAAAAAGTGAGGTTGTGGGGAAAAACATCCGCATGCTCATGCCTCAGCCCTACCGGGACAAGCATGACAGCTATGTGCAGAATTACCTGCGCACGGGCGTGAAGAAAATCATCGGCATCGGACGAGAGGCCGTGGGACAGAGGAAAGATGGCACCATTTTCCCGCTCGATTTATCAGTCGGGGAGGTCATTTTGCCTGATGGGCGGCGTGTGTTCACGGGCATCATCCGCGATCTGACAGAAAGGAAGATTCTGGAAGAGAAAATCCTGCACATCAGTGAGGAAGAGCAGCACCGCATCGGTCAAGACATCCATGACGACCTGTGCCAGCAGCTCGCGGCTATCGGTTGTCTGGCCAAAGTGGCGCATCAACAGCTGGTGAAGTCAGGCCTACCGCAGGCGGAGAGCCTGGATGAAATCGTGCGTCTCGTGTCCCAGGCTAATACCCGAGCCCGTGAGATGTCGCGTGGCCTCATGCCCGTGGTGCTGGACTCTGCTGGGCTCATGGCTGCCCTCGCGGACCTTGCGCAGAGCACGGAGCGTGTCTTTCGCATCAGCGCGCCGTTTCGCTGTGAGCGTCCGGTGGAGGTCTCTGACAACAAGACGGCCACTCAGCTCTACCGAATCGCCCAAGAAGCCGTGGCGAATGCCATCAAGCACAGCCGAGCCGACCGCATTGAGATCGCACTGTCAGAGCATGAGGGAGAGATCGTTTTGAGCATCCGCGACAATGGCATCGGCATCCCCGACAATGTCTCAGGGAAGAGCACGGGCATGGGCCTCTTGACGATGAGCCACCGCGCTCGGATGATGGGCGGCGTGCTGTCCGTGGAGCATGACGAAGACGGCGGCACCCTCGTCCGATGCCAAGTGCCCATACCCAATGCCCAGCCCAAACCTCAGCGCCGTCGCCGCCAGTGAAGCGTCTGCTGCTCATCGATGATCACCCCATCATGCGGCATGGTCTTGCGCAGCTCATTCGCAGTGAGCCAGGACTTGATGTCTGTGCTGAGGCGGGAACTGCCCGTGACGGACTGGCAGCTGTGGAGCAGTACCAGCCAGATTTGGTGGTCATCGACCTCACGCTGCCTGACAAAAATGGTCTTGAACTGCTAAAAGACATCCAAGCCATGCATCCCGGCACTCTTTGTCTGGTGCTTTCCATGCATGATGAGGAGATGTATGGCGAGCGAGCTTTGCGTGCAGGAGCCCGCGGCTACATCATGAAGGAAGTCGCTGCGGATAACCTGGTCACTGCGGTTCGCAAGGTGCTCTCGGGTGGCATTTACGTCAGCGATGCCATGGCCAGCCGGATGCTGGAGCAGGTCACTGGTCAGCGCGCGCGACAGACGGGTGGTCTGGATACCTTGACGGATCGTGAACTCGAGGTGCTGGAGATGATCGGCCAAGGCGTGGCGACAAAAAACATCGCTGCCAAGCTCTGCATAAGTGCGCGCACGGTCGAGGCGCACCGCGCGCACATCAAAGAAAAGCTCGGAATCACCGATGGCGCGGCCCTGATTCGCTATGCCATGCAGTGGGTGGAGCAGCGGGGGGGGCTGTGAGTCAGAGGCCCCCGGCACGGTTTTGAGCGGTTTTTCCGTTTGCCCCCGGAGGCAGGGCGGCTTACTTCCGCGCCCATTTTCCACCCCAGCCCAGTCGCCAGTCATGCTCGAATTTTTCCGCCGCCATCGTGGAGCTTTTATGATCGTTCTCACGGTCGTCATCATCCTGTCCTTCTCCGTGTGGGGAGGCTGGCGCCAAGACAGTGGTCCAAAAATGGCCTCTGCGTCTGATGATGCCTTTACCCTTTATGGGGAAACTTACACCGTGGGGGAAATGCAGCGCCTGGAGCGCTCTGTGCAGGTCATCCAGATGCTACAGATGTACAACCTCTACTTCGGCCTGATGTCAGCTTCTCGCAGTCCCGACGCGGGTGGACGTGATTTCGTCTTCAATCTGCTCGTCCTGAAGCGTCAGATGGAAGAGCTTGGCATCTACCCCAGCGATGCCGAGGCCAAGGCTGAGCTGGAAAAGCTGCCAGCCCTCCAGGAAAACGGCAAGTTCAGCCCACAGCGTGCCTACAACTTCCAACAAAACCTCGGTGCTTATGGCATGGGTGGAGGTGACATGCTGGAAGTCGCCAAACTCAGCATCGGCTACAACAGCATCCAAGATCTGATCGGCAAAAACTACGTTCCCTCGACCCTTGAGACCGAGAAAGCCTACGCCAATGACCATCAGACGCTGAAGGTCCAAACCGTGCGTTTCTTGAAGGAAGACTTCAAGAAGACCGCTGAAGTCAAAGAAGACGAGATCAAAAAATACTACGACGAGAACAAAGAGACCTACAAAACCGCTGAGAAGCGTGCGGTCAGTTGGGTGTTCTTTGCCAATCCCGCTGATGTGGACAAAAAGCCTCTCGAAGAGCGCCAGAAGCTCCAAAAAGAACAGATCAGCCGGGTGGAGAAGTTCAACGAAGCCAGCATCGCCCCTGGAGCCAAGTTTGATGAAATCGTCAAAAACCTGAAGGAAAAGGAAGAAAAGGCACCCCTCTTTGCCAAAGACAGCCCTCCTGATGCTCTGAAGGGGGAATCCGAGGTCATCGAAGCCATCTTTGCCCACGCAAAAGAATCCCGCGCCATCAGTGACCCCGTCAAAGGCACTCAAGGTTACTACATTTTCACCGTCACTCAGGTTGAGGAGCCGAAGCAGCAGGAACTCGTGGAAGTGAAGGACAAGGTGAAGGAAATTCTGGCTACCCAAAAGGCCGACGAAGCTCTCTCCAAGGCTGTGAACGAAGCGCGCACCGCATTCCAAGATGGACTGAAAGCCGGCAAGAAGATCGAAGACCTCGCCAAAGACAAAAAGCTAACCCTCAGCCCTGTCACCGAAATCACCGTGAACGAGCCGCCCATGGATCTGCCAGATGCTCGTGAGATCGCCACGGAAGCCCAGAAAGTGGCCGCTGGTCAGGTCGCCAAAGTCGTGAACACTGACAAAGGCGCAGTGCTGGCCTACGTGGCTGCCAAAGAACTGCGCAAGCGCGACGACCGCGAAACCCTTCGCAAGAACACGGAAGACCGCAACGCCAGCCAGGAGCGCAATCGTCTTTTCAATGCCTGGTTCTCTCGCAAGGTGGAAGAGGCCGGGCTCAAGGTGCACCTCAAGATGAGCGTCTGATCCACCTCTGCCCGTATGTCTGAATCCCAGCCTGAGATCGAAGCTCTCTTTGATGAGGCCTCAGGCTGCATCGCTATCGGTGATCTGGAAGCTGCCGTGCCGCTTTACCAGCGCTGCGTCGAGCTGGATCCAAACTTCTTCGAAGGCTGGCATGCTTTGGGCATGGCCCTCATGAAAACAGGCCATCTCAAGGAAGCCATCGGCGCAGGTCTCATGGCCACCACCTTACGACCCAACGACCTGCTCGCCTGGACCGCACTCAGCCAAATGTATGTGGCCAACCACCAGATCGCCGAAGCCGAAGACGCCAAAGGCAAAGCTCGCATCCTCTCCCTCGGTGGTCGCGTGGTGAAGGAGTGAACGTCACTACCGCAGACTCACAGAGACGGTGCTGGACGATCGGTTGAAGGGACCAATCTCTCAAGAACATGTGCCGACTGCTTCGTGGCGGCGAATTTGAGCTCGGACGTAAATCAGGACGATGAACGAACTGATCAGGATGACCAAGACGGTGGACAGGGCAATGCCTGCTGCGCCCAAGGGACGCAAGAGAAGCCAGTTCAGACCTGCATTGGCGATCATGGAGAAGATGCTGATGCCAAGGATGAAGCGTGGGGCCTGAAGCGCGACGGCGACTCGGGAGCAGAGGGTGCCGATGATGTAAAAAGGCACCTGCCAGACGGCGATGCGCATGACCTCGGCGACACGTGTGGTATCTGCGGGAGTGAATGCGCCCCGCTCAAAGAACAGGCCGACGATTTGGGGGGCTAGCACGGAAAGCATGACGGTGGCCGGAATGGAAAGTCCGCCGACAAGCAGTAGGGCGTATTTGAGTTTTGTGCGCAGGGCTGACCAGTCGCGGCGGGCGACCAGGTCTGCAAAGTAGGGAAAGAGAACCTCACCAGCAGGGATAGCGGTGAAGGCGAGCAAGACACCGACAAGCTTCTCTGCGTAGCTGAGCACAGAGACAGCTCCTGATGAAAGCAAGGCAGCAGCCATGCCTTGGTCGATGAGGGTGGTGCTGCTGTAAATGATGCCGGACATCAGGTAGGGCAGTGCATCCCGCAGGGAGGCGCTCAGGGCAGGCTCCCGCAGCTTCAGCCGATAGCGACCTGGGGATGCTGGCGAGGGGCGATCACGGAGGAGCACGGTGCAGAGCAGGAGAAGCTGAGCCGTGCTGCCAACAATCGTGCCCGTGACGAGAGCGTCGATGCTGGTGCCACTGATCAAGGCCAGCAGAATGCTGGTGGGAATGATCATGGGTGCAGCAGCAGTGAGGGCAAAGACCTTCTCCGCACGCAGCCAGATGGAAAGTTGGAGGCTCAGTCCATAAGTCACCAAAAAAGGCAGGAGACGACGCAGCAATTCCACGGACAGAGCTTTTTTTTCATCACTGAAACGCTGGGCGGTCACGTCCATGATGGGGGCAGCCGTTAGCCAGATCAGCACCGCACAGGCGATGAGCACGAAAGCCTGAACGACTGCGACTTGAGTGCCCAGACGCCAAGCACGATGAGGTCCACGGCGGTGCTTGAGCCCCGTGTAGTGCGGAAGAAAAGCCTCTGGTAGCCCGCCTCCTAGCACGGAGGCGGCGAAGCCTAGAAAGCCAAAGGCCAAAACGAAGGCATCCATCTCATCTTGAGTGCCAAACCAGCGCGCGACGGCAGCGTCTTTCACGAAGGAGATGCCTTTGCCGAAAACCGTGAGCACAGCGACCCAGAGGAAACCGGAGACAAGATGGGAACCCAGCCCCTGATGAAGGGCCTCACGCAAACGAGAGCGCAGGGGAAGCAGGGCATTGGCCATTCAAAAAAGCTAATGACGATTCGCGCCTGGGGCAATGGATGTCTGATCCCTCAAGCTGGGGAATAGCGTGGCGTGTGGGTTAAGAACGATCCTCCGCAAACGGAGGAGCTAAAGTCAGCGGTTTGCTGAGACGCTGTGGCAATGGCTGCTGATTGGATTTTATTCCATCTGATTCATCTAGTATTTATGAATACAGCGATGGAATCCTCTCGGCAGTTTGGGGCTCTCCTGGATGAGTCAGAGCCTCTGATGAGTTCTGGTGCTGGTTCCTATTCTGTGCGTGAACGTGAGTGGAACCTTTCCAAGCGGGTAACGCAAAGACTGCCGCAGATCGCAGAGCTGAGACCATGGGGGCGGCTTGCCATGCCCGTGCAACTTCAGCGGGAGCAAGCTCCGACCCCGACTGGGCGATCCTCCTTCAGGCTTGAAGTGTTGCGGGATGCGCGTGACCTCGAGTGCCTCTTGCCACACTGGGACGCGTTGCTGGACCGTTCTGCGGTGCGCACTCCTTTTTTGAGGGCTGACTGGCTAGAGATCTGGTCAGCTGTGTATGCTGGTGAGTATGATGCTTGGATGGGGGCAGCTTGGCATGAGGATGGTACCTTGGTGGCGGTTGTGCCTTTCGTCATTTCTCGGGGTAACCAGGGGCTCCGTCAGCACTTGCGTCACCTCAGTTTTCTAGGCGGACTCGGAGAGGTGGTTTCTGAAGGGCAGGATCTGCTGGCTCTGCCAGGGATGGAACCTGTGCTCGACTTGCTGTTGGATGCAGTGCTGACGGAGGCTTCAGGAGCCTGGGATCTGGCCTCTTTTCCTTACCTGGACATGGACTCGCCTCATTGGCCACGGCTCAAAGCTGCCCTTCATCGTCAAGGTGCGGCTGTTTCTTTGGTCAATGAACAGACTAGCCCCTGCATCCGCCTGGATTCACCCGACTGGGAAGGCTGCCTACCACAGTCCGGCACGCGGTTCCGCCGCAAGCTACGGAAGCGCCGCCATGCTGCGGAATCTTCTCATGAGATCACGTTTCGTTCGCTGGAAACTGCCGAAGAAGCCGTGAGTGCCATGGACACTCTGCTGAGCCTGCATGGCGAGCGCTGGACAGCAGAGAACAGTCTGTTCTTGCACCCGCGTGCTCGTCGTTTTCACACGGAGTTGGTTCGTCGTTGGTGCCCTCGGAAACGGGTCTGGATGCATCTTCTGGAGTTCGATGGACGACCCGTGGCGATGGACTATCTCTTCGTCGATGAGGGAAAAGTTTGGGATTACCAAGGTGGCTGGAGTCAATCCCAGGCCCACTATTCACCCTCTGCGTTATTGCGGGTGTTGGGTATTGAGCGTGCCATTCAGTCAGGAATGCGGGAGTATGATCTGCTGCCTGGCGGTAGTTACAAAAACGATTGGACGAAAGTAGGCCGCAAGGTCGCTGATCTCGAAGCGGTGAACTTGCGCAGCTCTAAGGCACTCGCTTTCCGGGCGCTCCGCACCGTGAAACGCAGTCTGACAGATCTTGTTCAAAATTGGAAAATGAACAATCTTCTCTAAGGACAACGATGGTTAGGTTTGGAGTGTGTCGTGATGAATGAATTTGAAGAATCTGCAAGGTCTGCCTTAGCCATGTTGCGTCAGCTTTTTGTTGGCAGAAGGGGGTGAATCGTCTCAGTGCTGTCGGCGGCGTTGGGTGAGGAGGGTCAGGAGGCCGAGGAGAATCATGAGGGCACGGGAGGGTTCGGGGATGATGCTGGCGGTGCCGCCGTGGTAGAGGTCGGACAGATCCCAGACGAGGCCTGCACTGAGGGCAGGGAAGTCCAATCGGTCGAAATTGCCCTGCACTGGAACAGTTAGGCCGGACCAGTCGAAGAGCTGCCAGCGATCCCCAGCGCTCCAGGCGGTCATGCCGCTGAAAGGGCTCACAATGAGGCGTGCGCCTTCCAGGATCTGAACTTGCCCCGTGGCGCGCAGCAGATCGGCGCTGGAGGGGATGGCTGTGTTGTCGCCCTGGCCTGCACCGCTGAACAGGTCCAGCGTGAGGGTGCTATTGATTTCAAAGCGTAGCAGGCCAGCGCCACTGGTGCTGATGGTCATCTCACGGGCGCTTGTGCTATCGCCTACACTCAAGATGCCGCCGATGAGGACAGCGCGGCCTTCGTCGGCGATGATGCTGCCACTGCCGCTGAGTGTGGTGCCGTAGGCGGTGACCACGGTTCCAGTGCCCGTGGCAGAACCGCTGGCGTTCGCTAGGATCAGCGATCCAGCGCTGAGGGTGGTGCCACCCCCGTAGGTGTTGGCTCCACCCAGGGTGAGAGGGCTATCGCCCACCTTCACCAGAGACAGGCTGCTGCCGCTGAGCGTGCCGTTGAAGATGGAGGTGGGAGGGCTACCGCCGGGCACGTTGCCGATGGTAAGCGCGGCGGCTGTGGAGGAGCTGATGCTGCCCGAGGAACCATTCACTGCGGCAAAGCTCTGGCTGACCCCGAGGTTGAGCGTGGAGCTACCGCTGAGGCTAAGTTGGCTGAAGGCTCCCAGCGCGGTGGCACTGGTGGAGTTCAGGGTCAGGCTAGCTCCTGAAGCAGCATGAAGCTGGATGAGAGTGCCAGGCAGCAGGCTGGTGGCATTGCTGCCCAGGTTCACTAGGGCCGTGCCAGTGCCGCTGTTTTGGAAAGTGAGGGTGCGTGGGGCTAGGGCCTGGTCACTCAGGGCTCCTAGAGTCAGGGCCATGGCGGCAGTGGCAGTGCCCTGGACGTCGATGGTGGGATTGCCCGCAGCCAATTGAGGCCCGCCGAAGGTCGTCGTGCCAAGGATCAGAGCTGCCGTGCCGCTGGTGACATTGGCCCCAGGGCGGATGGTCAAGGTGCCCCCGCCAAGTCCCACTGCTCCGAGGGTAAGGCTGTGGCTAAACTCTCCTGCAGTCGCGCGATCCACGACAATGCTGGAACTGGACAGCAGGTTCACGGCTCCGCCGACAGTGCCGCCACTGTCAAAGCCGAGGCTGAGTGTGCCCCCATTCAGCGCCATGACACCTGTGCCGATGACATTCAGCGCGCTGCTGTTTTGCAGCCGCAGGGTGCCTTCGTCGATTTGGTTCGCCCCAGTGCGAGTGGACGCGTTGGTGGCGATGAAGGTGAAGGTTCCCGCACCCACTTTGGTGAGCAGCACGTTCCCCGTGAGACCTGTGGCATTGTTGATGGTGATGTTCCCTGAGCCGCCAACCTTTGCCGATGCGCCGAGTATCGGCACGCCAGTGATGACGGCTGGTGTGGTGCTGGTGTTCACCAGTGCGCCAGCGCCAGTATGCCCGGTGCCGCTGAAGGTGAGGTTGCGGTCGAGATTGAAACCATTGAAGTCCAAGGTAGCCCCTGCGTTCACCGTCACGAGATTGGTGCTGGTCATGGCGGTCGCACTGCCGAGCCTGAGCACGCCACCCGAGACAGTTGTGTTGCCGGTGTAGTTGTTGTTTCCCCCCAAGGTCAGGGTGCCGAGGCCATTTTTGGTCAAAGCTAGCGTTCCCGTTCCATTGGTGATGACTCCAGTGAAGTTGCTGTCCAGCGGGGTGGCACTGTTCACGTTACCAAGGGTAAGCGTGAAGGCACCGGAGGAAGTCACGGTGCCGGCCCCTGAGAGGCTGCCTAGACCGGGGCCGCCGTTGTTTAGGTTCAAGATGGACCCGGCACCCAAATTGACGCGGGCTAGCAGTCCCAGCGGGTTGTTGGCTGCCGTCGTGCCACCGATGTTTAGCGTCACGCCAGCTCTGCTGCCACTGACCAGATTGATGACAGTGCCCTCCAGCAGGCTGGTGGCATTGGTGGTGAGGATGACTTGGCTGTTAGTCGTGCTCGTGCCGTTGTTGGTGAAGGTGATCGTGCGCGCGGTGCCTAGGTCGCTGATGCCTGCCAGGGTTAGTGTCGTGGTGCCACTGGTAGCGTTTTCTGGGCTTCGGATGTCAAAGGTCGGATTGCCGTGCAGGACGACGCTGCCCAGAGCAATGCCTGCATTGGTGCCCGCTGTGGTGACGTTGCTGCCTGCGCTGACGACCAAGGTGCTGCTGTTGATCAGCAGTGAACCGAGCGTGTAAGTGACACCTGCTCCGCTGCTGGCGCGGTCGGTGATCAGGCCTGAGTTCGCCGTGGCGTTGAGGTTGTAAACATTCGTGGTGCTACCACTGGCTAGCGCTAGGCTGCCACCACTGAGGAGGACTTGTGCTGAGGTGGTGCCTAGGGCCGCATTGCTCAGCAACCGTAGCACGCCTCCTTCCACAAGGACAGCTCCCGTGCGTGTGCTGTCCGCATTCAAAGTTAAAGTGCCTGCGCCGGTTTTGATGAGGCGAAAGTTGCCCACCATGGCTGCGGTCGTGCTGATGTCGCCTGCGCCGCCGATGGCTGCATTCGCCCCTAAGGTAATGGCACCGAGCTGTGCCAGGGTCGTGGAGGTGTTGATCAGCGCTCCTGCTCCGCTGGGGCCAGTGCCAGAGATGCTGACCGCATTGGTTAGGGTTTGACCATTCAGATCCAGAGCACCGCCGATGCGCACATTGAGGCCTGAAGTCGTCAGTGTGCCACCTGCCGTGAGCCTCAGGGTTCCACCATTGATGTTTGTGGCTCCCGTGTAGGTATTGCCCGAGCCTAGCACGAGCAGGCCAGGGCCACTTTTAGTCACGGCGTTGGTGGCATTGCTGACAATGGGCACTTGCAGGGTCAGGGTATCGTTTTCCCCCGCTGTGTGAAAGACCAGCTCGGTGCTCGCTGCTGCGCGGATGGAGCTGCTAGCGCCCCCACTGATCACGGTGGAGCCACCCGAGGCACCTCCGGCCTTCAGCAGCCCATTTACGGTTAGTGTTTGTCCTCCGGCGAGGGTGATGGCGTGGTCCCCTGCGATCCTGAGAGTGGTGAAGGTGGCGCTGTTCTGCGCCGTCAAGGCTCCGGTGATCTCTTGGTGCGTCGCATTCGTCAGCGTGCTTGTCGTGCCACTGGTCACTGCACCCGCATCACTGCCATAGACCAGAGCGCGCACGTAGCCACTGGCGTCATACCAAGCGTAGGCATTGCTGTTGAAAAACACGCCTTGGTTCAGGAAAGTATCACTGGTGACTCCGCCCAGGGTGATTCGGTTCGTGCTGCCATTCGTGCCTCCTTGCACCATGAAGTTCCCAGTAGCTCCTGTGGTTCGTGTGAGTGACACAAAACTCAGCGTGCTGCTGCCGCTGGTGCCATAGGTGGTCTGCACGGTGCCATAGCCAGTGCTAAAGGTGAGGGCACCCAAGTTCTGCGTGCTGCCTGCGTCTAGGCTGCGGTAATCAAAAGTGCTGAGTCCAGCAAAGGTGAGTGCAGGGGTAGTGGTCCAGCTTCCGCTGCTGCCATTGCCAAGACGCAGCGTCCCATCACTGAGGCTGAGCGTGCCTGTGCTGCTGTTCGTGCCGGTTAGTGTCCAGGTGCCACTGCCAGTCTTCGTCAGGCTTCCTGTGCTGATGTCCAGGGGGCTCTCGATCCGGCCCTGAGCCGCACCGGTCAAGGTCAGCGCAAAGGCACCGCTCATGCCTGTGGCACTAGACAGCACGAGCATCCCGCTGTCAGAAGCAATCGTGGATGCCGCCGCGAGCGTGATGGGGCCGGCGTAGGTGTTGGTGCCACTGACATTCACCAGTGCTCCATTTTGAATGCCGACACCCGCTGCGCCAGCGAACCCTGCTCCATTGAGGCTCAGGGGCTCAGCCAAGGTAGTGATGCCTCCTTCAAGCTGCAGCGTGCTGGTGCTGAGGGAAGTGCTGCCTGCGATGCTGCCAAGCGCGGAGCCATGGCGGAGAGTGAGGATGCCACCACTCACCGTGGTCGTTCCGGCGTAGGTATTGGCTGCTTCGAGGATCAGCTGACCATTGCCGCTCTTGATCAGTGAGCTTGTGGCGTCTCCCTGACTGATCACACCGCTGATCGTGATACGATCCCAGGCAGCATTGACGTTGATCGTGCGGGTGGCGGTCGCGGTGCTGCCGATTTGTAGGCCAGAGCTGATGGTGCTGAAGCCTGTGAGCGCCGATGATGCCGTGTCTGGCAGGATGAGACGACCCCCTCCAGTGATGGAGGCACCGAACATGCTGGTGAAGGCAAGCGTCTGCGTGCGGCCATTCAGATCCAGTGTGGAGCCTCCATGCATGATCAGTGCACCCGTGCTGGCGATTTGCTCATTGGCGGTCAATCGCACCGTCGATGCACCCTGACTGCTGCTCGCGCTTGCACCGATGGTTAGGCTGCCTGGGATGGCGATGGCTCCTCCGCTTTTTCCCAAGATCAAGGTGCCTGCGTTGACGGTGGTCAGCCCACTGAAGGTGTTCGATGCACTGCCACTCAGCGTCAGCGTGCTTTTCCCGCTCTTGGTGAAGGTCCCGGTGCCGATGGAAAGCACGCCACTGAATTCGCTGGTGAAGTTGGTCGTGTTGAGGGCATTGCCCACAATGAGGTTCTGCGTGCCAGTCACCGTGCCGCCGCCCGCCAAGGAGCCAAAAGTGGGTGCCGCACCTAGCGTCAGGGTGCTGCCGGTGGCTACGTTGACTTGAGCCAAGGTTCCGAGACCCGTTGCAGAGTTCAGGTTCAAATTCAGCGCGCCACCGCTGGTGCTACCGACTTGAATCAAGGTGCCGTCCACTAGGCTGCTCGCTCCATTGCCTAACACGACAGAGCTCGCGGTGGTGCCTCCATTGAGGAAAGTGATCGTGCGCGGAGCGATCGCTTGATCGTGCAAAGCTCCTAACGTGAAGGTAAGCGCAGCGGTGCTGCTGCTGCGCACGTCAAAGGTCGGGTTGCCTGGGATCAATCCAGTGCCGCCAAACGTAGGCGCACCTAGGGTGAGGCCGATGGTTCCTGAGGTGACGTTCGCTCCTGGGCTGACCGTGAGGGTGCTGCCACCGATGGCCATCGCACCCAGCGTGTGGGTGATGCCGCCCGCGCCAGCCGTGGCACGATCCACGATGAGGCTGGAAGATGAAAGCACATTCACCGCGCCTGTATTAGCCGCATTTGTGATGTCAAAGGCCAGCGCGAGAGTGCCTCCATTCAGAGTGAAAGCGCCTGTGCCCACGGGGGCGATGCCCGTCGTGGCATGCGCGGATATCAACCGCAGCGTGCCGGCATCGACCTGATTGACGCCAGTGCGGGCACTGGTCGTGGTGGAATTGTTGATGGCTAGCGTGCCAGCTCCCGCTTTGCTGAGCAAAAAGTTCCCCGTCAGGCCTGTGGCATTGACGATGCTGATGTCATTCGATGTCACCACACGCGCCGCACTGCCAAGCACTGCAGTGCCCGAGAGCGTGGAGGCACTCGTGCTGCTGTTTTGCAAAGCACCGCCCAAGCTTGCGCCAGCACCATTCAGAGTCAGGGCACGTGTCAGCGTCTGACCATTCACATCCAGGGTGCCGCCTGCATTCACCACCACACCACTGGAGGCTGCGACGGCGTTCCCATGGGCGAGGCGTAGGATACCGCCGTTGATGTTGGTGGCTCCGGGATGGAGATTGTCACCAGCCAGCACCAGCAGCCCACTGCCTGTTTTGGTGAGGGCAGAAGTGGAGGCCGTGAGGTTTAGCCTGC
Source organism: Verrucomicrobiaceae bacterium (assembly GCA_027484445.1). GTDB lineage: Bacteria > Verrucomicrobiota > Verrucomicrobiia > Verrucomicrobiales > Verrucomicrobiaceae > Prosthecobacter. Next base: position 49,720 of record JAIXSY010000052.1, on the reverse strand, counting down.
CATTCACCTGGATGTTTCCTTCTCCGCCAAGGATGAGAGTCGTGAGTGTACCTGTCACCACATTTGCCGTCGCTGAAGCCGCTGACAGCGTGAGCGTGCTGTCGCGTTCTGCTGTGATGCTGGTGGTCGCCGTGTTACCGCTGATAGTGATCAGGTTGGAGATGGTGTTGCTGCCCGAAAGACTGCGAATGGCACCCAATCCCAGGTCTCCAGTGCCAGCGATGCCATAGGTCGAACCACCGAGGGCACGAGTGACGTTGATCCCACCTGCCAGGCCAAGTGACCCAGAGTTTTCCACGACGGTCACGTTTCCACTGCTGCCCAGAGCGTTGGCGTGTTGCATGACCAGCATGCCGCTATGGATGCGTGTGCCGCCAGTGAAGCTGCCGGAACCTGAGAGCACGGTGCGTGAGCCCGCTGCCCCTGCGCTGACGAGCACGACCGCGCCGCTGCTGTTGTTCACGATCCCAGACTGGATCGTCAGTGTCGAAGCGGGAGAGTGGTTCGAGAGATAAAGGGTGCCTGCCGTGTTCGTCGTGGCACCTCCTGCGGAGAGGGAACTTCCGCTTTGGCCAAGCGTCAGATTTCCGGCACCATTCACGAGCTGCACGCCGCCGAGAGTGCCTAGCCGCAGCGTTTGGCCAGAAGTGGTTTGCAGGATGCGATCTTTGGTGAAGTCCGCCATGCTCAGCGTGTTCAGAAAGGTGCTTGCAGTCGTCGTCGTGGCCACTCCGGTGGAACTCTGGGTCAGACCTAGGTTGGTCGTGGCATTGTAGCCAGACAGGCTGTCTCCCGTGACATAAGGCACATCGCCAACATAGCCCGAACTCAACGTGCCACCCGTGAGCACGCGGGTCCAACTGCGCTGGCCGAGCGGTGTCACAAAGGCCGTGAAGGGTCCCACGAATCCCTCGGCCATGCTGCTGCTGAAGAGACCGCCTTGGCCTGGATTGAAGACCAGAAAGCCTGTCGCATCGGTCTGCACGATGCTGCCGAAGCTGACATTCATGCCGCCACCTGCCCCTGCCTGAAGCTCCAGGGAGGACTGCGTGCCGCCGATACCGATGTTGCCCAGGTTTTGGCTGTGCGTGGTGTTCGCCTTTCCTCGCAACTGCAGGACACTGGGGGACACGGCCCCGAAAAAGTTCACGTCTCCTGGTGTCGCAAGACCGTTGTAGAGGATGTTGTCTGCTGGGGAGGTGGCAGCCGTGAAGTCCAGTGTGGTCACACTGCCCGTGTAGTTCGCTGCGGGAAAGCCTAGCATCGTGGCACCGCCGTAAGTATTGGCTGCCTGGAGTAGCAGTGACCCATCGCCAGCGAAAGCAAAACGATAAAAGGCGCGGTTCATGCCATTGTCGGTGATCGGGGCGGTGATTGCACTGTTGGCGGTGTGGACGTTGCCGCTGCTGGAGGAATTGAGGCCGCCATCGGCGGTGAGCAGGATTCCGCCAGACAGGATCTGATTGCTGCCTGTCATGCGAATCGCGCCATAAGCAGTGCCAGAGAAAGCAAGGCTATTGCCCATGCCTGCGATTTCAAAAGGTTTGCTGTAGGTGTTACCTGATCCGCCTGTGACGATCGTGCCGCCTGCCTCGACCACGGCTTTGTCGGTATTGCCCAGCGTGCCAGGGCCACCAAGGCCAAGGTAAACGCTGCCACCCACCGTCAGCACGCCGGTCAGGTCGTCATTGCTGGTCATGCTGAAGTTAATGAACTGCATGGACGTCCCAGAGTCGAGTTTTTGCAGCTTCAGTCCTGCGGATTTGAGGCGCAGAGAGCTGCCAAAACTGATAAAGGCACTGCCACCTGAGGCTCCGCTTTCGATCTGGATCTGTCCGTTGGTGCCGAAGTCAATCAATCGACCCACGACATCACCATTGATGGAATACTGATGAGTGCCGGTGGGGCTGGCACTCGCGGTGATGGCACGGAAATTCAACTGCCCGAGTTGAATATCCGATGCGACCGAGATGGACTGTCCGCTGGCGGTGGTCGTGCCGATGACACCGATGTTGGCGATCGCATTCAGGGCATTGGTCCAGGTGACATTCGTGGTGCCTATCCACCAGTTTGAATTTGTGGTGTTCCAGACGCCGCTGCCATTGTCCACCGCACTGTTGTTGGTGATGGGATCCCAGGTCAGCGGGGTTTGCGCGGCAGCGGGAAAGGCGTGGAGAACGAGGAAGAGGCAGGTGAGGGCACCGGCCCGTCTAGCGGGAAAGATGAACATGTCGGGGGGAAGGGGGTGACTTGTTCATCGAGGTGGTTGTCCTACCTCCACGCCACCCCTGGGGGTGCACGGTTTGCGAGAAGGGAAGGCGACGATGACGGACGAGATTCTAAGCAATACCGGTGCCATGCCACGGTGGGTGGCGATGCCTGTTTTGATGCTTTTATCACTCCGTTTCGCCCCGAAAAATCAAGACTTCAGTCTTCGGAAGATTGCATGGCCAGGGATAACGCTTTGAGGGTCATGGTCTTGCGATCAGGCGAGTGGACTCGATTCCACTGCAGGTTCAGGTTTTGACCGTTTTGGCACGTTTTATTCCTGAGTCTCGCGGTAGTTTGGCAGGGCTGTGGTGGGGAGGAGGAAATAAGCCTGACCTGGCTGGATAAGCAGGGAGCGGGTGACATCGAGCATCGTGCTGTCGTTTTCCTGAATCCAACGCGCTGTCGTGGGGGTCTGCTGGTGGTAGTAGTTCCGATAACCACTGCTGCCGGGAGTGAGGTCGCCTTCCCACAAGCGTAGGCGAGCGGCTTGGCTCGGTGTAGCTGCAGCGTTGAAGCCATTCGTGGTGCTGAGACCGAGGCTTTCGGGGCTGTGGTCGAGCAAGAAACCACTGGAGATCAACTGGGCTCCGAGCTGGAGCGGCAGGCGGAATGGAGTGCTGCGCACGGCTCCGGTGAGTGGCAACGTGAGGCTGCCACTGCGAACGTGGATGAGCAGGCCTGTGCCTGGCGCAATGACTTGGCTGCCATCGAAGTCACCGGTCCAGCCTTCCTGGCTGAGCCATGCGGTGCGGAAGCTGCTCGTCGCTGCATCGAAGAGCATCACGCGATCCGCCTGCTCTGCCTGAGTCGCAGCTGTGAATTGGGCTGGTGGCAGCAAGTTGGCGAGCGTCCAGTGCGGACGCAGGGCGATGCGTGTGCCCTTGGCGACTACCACGCTGGAGCGCAGCACGAGGCGGCTTGTGGAGGAGGACGTGGGGTTCACTTCGTGGCGTTCACCCGTGGTTAGGTTTTCCACATAGCTCGGGGCACTCAGGGGTTGAGAAAGGCTGACCGGCAGGGTCAGGGCACCGGCTTCGGAGGATTGAACACGGCCGGTGAACAGAGCGGGCTGGAGCAGCGGCATGCCGAGGGTGGTTCGGTCGGTGAAGGTCCGACGCAGCCAACCTTGAGCGGGTGCTTCCACACTGGCTTCTGCTGTGCCGTCCAGATTCGCATCGAGTTGAACGTCGAGATGGACGAGTCCTGAAGGGCTTCCAGCAAATGCTGCCTGGGCAGCGAGGTCATCGTAGATCAGCGTTTCGGTGCCATCATTGTTCTGGACAGTCTGTGGCGTCAGATTCAGCACGGTCCAGTCGCTGCTGCGTGCATCCGCTTTCACACGGAGGCGCTGGCGGATATCGGCGCGGCCTCCGCTCGGGCGACGCAGGTGAGCCTGGACGCGGCCTGTGGTCGCATCTGTGATCAGGCGGAAGCTGGGCAGGGAAGCCCCATTCGCAGGATCGGTGCCGAGCGCATACTCCAGCAGATTCGCATGGCCATCGGCATCGCTGTCCTCCGTGGCAGCGCCGGGATTTTGGCTCGACCAGGTGGCAAAGGTGGCGTTGCTGCCGCTCGCGGTGGTGGTCGGGGGCTCGTTGCTAGTGGCCGCTGTATTGCGCTCGCGTGCAGCCGCCGCCGAACCACTGGCAGCACGGAAGCCGAAGTCGATGGTGAGGTTGTAGTTGCTGTCGAAGGCATCATCGGAGGTGCCATCAAAGCCAGGCTCGGCAGCTCCCGCCGGTGCGCTGCCAGCGCTGAGGCTGATGCTGGCGCTGCTGACCCCTCGGAGCATGGGGTTTGTCTCATCCAGGCCATCTTCACCGGCATTGTCATCGCCGACACTGCTCTGCTGACCAAAGCTGGAGATCTTCTCGAAGAGCGGGCCATTGCCTGAGCCGGTTTGGTTGGGTTGGCCAGGGGTGGGCATGTTGGGTTTGAAGTTATCGGCGGCCACGTGCACCACGTAGTTGCCAGCTGGCAGTTGGGTAAAGCTGTAGCGGCCTTGGGCATCCGTGTGGGTGCTGCGGTAAGGCGTGGCTTGGCCGGGTTCATCGCCGTTGCGATACAGGAGCATCCAGACCCCTGCGACGCCTTCACCGCTGTCGTAGCGTCCGTTGAGGTTGGTGTCGATGAAGACAACATTGCCCAAGCCGAGATTCGTGCTGGCGGGCACGCCGGTGAAGCCAAGGTCCAGCGTCAGATCGCTGTCGGTGTCGAAGGAATCGTCCGAATTCCCCTGGAAGCCACTTTCCTGCGCCCCGCTAGGCTCCGTGCCGTAAGCGAGATCGAAGACGATGGAATTCACACCGGTGCTAGCGGGGTTGGCCGCAGCCAGTGTGTCTTCGTTGCTACTCTCATCCGTACCATCGTCCGCGCCGAAGCTAGGAGAGGCGGTGGCTCCCACGAGCGGGCCGCCGGATTGGAACTGGCTCGCCGGGATGTGCAGGAAGTAGGAACCTTCGGCTGGAGCCGCGAGACGGTAGCTGCCCTGGAAGTCGGTGAAGGTAGAGGTCGCGGGTAGGTCGCTGCCTGGCTGACTGCCGATGGCATAGAGCTCGACCCGAACACCGGGCACACCCGTGTCGATTCCTGCGGTGAAGCGGGAGTCACCATTGCTGTCGGCAAAGACGAGGTTCCCCACCAGGAGTGGTTTGGGGGCCAAGCCGATGTCGATGGTGAGATCCGCATCGGTATCAAAGGCATCATCGTTGAAGGCAAGATAACCATTCTCTCCCTGACTGCTGGTCGGAGCCAAACCTGCCAGCACGGTGAAGGCAGCGGTGCGAATGCCACCCGTGAGCACATTCGTGCCATTCGTGTAGCCATCCTGGCCCAGGTCATCATCCACCTGGAGGCTGCTGCTGTTCGGCGCTGCAGGTGCAGCGACGTGATTCACCGCCGCACCCTCTGCGGCAAAGGCAGAGGCTGGGATCCGCAGGTGATACGACCCTGGTGCGATGTCGAAGACATACTCGCCACTGCTGCTGGTGGTGGTCGTAGCCAGCGGGCTGGTAGCGTTCACTGCATTGCTCCACAACTGCACCGGCACGTTGGCCATGCCGGATTCAAAGTCGCCATCGAATCGGCCATCTGCGTCGATGTCACGGAACACCAGATTGCCAATGCGCACACGTGGCACAAAGCCGAAGTCCCAGGTCAGGTCACCGCTCGCGTCGTCGCTGTCATCGCTGCTACCGCTGAAGCCGCCTTCCGTCGTGCCTGTCGGGCAGAAACCCGGCGCAAGGCTGAAGGTCGTGGTGCTGATGCCACGCTGATCGGGGCGTGCATCGTCGATGCCATCTTCGCCCAGATGATCGTCACCAGCCTGAGCACCAGCGATGCTTGCCTTTTGATAAAGCGGCGCGCCTTCGACAAACATCTGCCAGGGGATGTGGATGAAGTAGCTGCCGGGGTTCAGGCCAGGGAAGATGTAGCTGCCGTTCGCGGCGGTCACGACCTCCATCAGCGGGATGGAGGTGGTCTCTTCACCTGCGGCGAACAGCTGAACCGTCACGCCTTCCAAGCCCTCTCCCTCATCAGCACGGCCATTGTAGTTGCTGTCGAGGAAGACCAAGTTCCCCACGGACACGGCGCGATTGAAGCCGAAGTCCACGGTGAGGTCTGTGTTGTCGTCGTCCGAGTCATCGACAAAGGCATTGTGGCCAAACTCGCTGATCGAATTCAGCGGCTCCGAGTTCGGTGCCAAGCTGATCAGCGTGGAGGACACGCCCTGCGTCACGGGATCAGTATCGCTGCCGTTTTCGTCGCTGTTGTCATCCACACCGGTGTCACCACCCTGACCGGGCAAGGAACCCCAGCCCTGCAGCGGTCCGCCTACCTGGAATTGGCTCGGCGGGATGTGCACGATGTAGTCGCCCGCATCCAGGCCAGAGAAACGGTAGCTGCCATCTTCTGCGGTGACCGTGGTGGCCATAGCAGCGCCGCTGAGCGGATCAGCCGTGGCTTCATACAGCTGGACGGTCACGCCCGACTGACCTTCACCTGCATCGTAGGTGCCATTGCCATTGAGGTCACGGAACACCAGGTTACCCACGCCCACCGCGTTGGGATTTGCAGCGACAAAGCCGAAGTCGATGGTGAGGTCGAAGTTGTCGTCATCAAAGTTGTCATCGCCCGCATAAAGGCCGGTTTCACCGGTGCCATCCACGGGTTCCTGATCTGCCAGGAGTGTGATGAAACGGCTGCGAATGCCTTGAATGCCAGGGGTGGCTTCGTCGATGCCATCCTCACCCAGATTGTCATCTTGCGCGCCACTTTGTGCACCTGTGATGGAAATCATGCCACTCAAAGGACGGCCCCCTGTGAATTGGCTAGAAGGGATGTGCACGAAGTAGCTGCCTTCGGCCAAATTGCCAAAGAAGTAGCGGCCACCATCCGCGGTGACATCCGTGAAGAGCGGTGAATTTGTGCCTGGGATCTCGGATGAGCGGTAAAGGTGCACGGTGACACCGTCCAGGCCTTCACCTTCATCGGCCACGTTGTTGTCGTTTCCGTCGATGAAGACCAGATTGCCAATGCCCACAGGGCGCTGGAAGCCGAAGTCCACGGTAAGATCCACGGAGGCATCGTTTTCGTTGTCGCTGACCTTGTCGGTGCCCGTTTCACCGGATTCATCGGTCGGGCAGGCTCCAGGGAAGAGCGTGACGACATAGGTGCTCACGCCTTGCGTCAGCGGATCCATGTCGTTGCGGCCATCTTCACCCGCGTCGTCGTCACCTGCTAGACCTTCATCGACACTGACGCGACGGAAGAGCGGTGCGCCATTGGCGAACATGGAAGCAGGAATGTGGACGATGTAGTTGCCAGGGCGGATGAAATTGAAAAGATAGCGGCCCCCACCAGAGGTCGTGGTCGTGCGCAGCGGCGGCTCTTCGCCTGGGGTTTGTGTCGAAGTGTAAAGCTCGACCGTGATGCCATCCACGCCTTCGCCCGCATCGGCGCGGCCATTGGAGTTGTTGTCCAGGTAAACCAAGTTCCCAAGGGCGACAGGGCGGAACAGGCCGATATCCACCGTCAGGTCGGTGTTGGCATCGTTGGCGTCATCGCTGGAGCTATCAAAGCCTGTTTCACCGGTGCTTGCGGTTGGGGCGCTGTCACGGGTCATGACGATGCGGCCTGTGCTGATGCCAGAGCTGGCGGGGGCCATGCTGTCCAGGGAGTCTTCGCCGACATCATCATCGCCTGCCTGCACACCTTCGAGGCTGAAAAGACCACGCAGATTGCCACTGGCCTGGAACTGCTCCGCGGGCAAGTGGACAAAGTATTGGCCTTGCCACAGACCTGTGAAGAGGAACTTGCCACCGCCGGAGGTGATGGTGCTGGCCAAGGCCTGACCCGTGCCAGGGGTCTGTCCCCAGAAGTAGAGATCGACCTCGACCCCATCCAGGCCTTCGCCGTTGTCATAGCGGCGATTGCCGTTTAGATCGTCGAAAACCAAGTTGCCGATGGCCATCACGCCGGGCTCCACAAAGCCAAAGTCCACGGTCATGTCGCCGTTCGCGTCAGTGTCGTAGGCTGCGTCGGCAAAGTTGTCCAAATCGCCACCAGAGGCCAGCTCCGTGCCGCTGATGGCGTTGCCTGTCGGTTCGGTGCTCGGGCTCAGGGTGATCAGCGGGCTCACCGTCTCCGTGCGTGCACCACCCGCTTGGATGCCATTGTCATCGCCATCCGTTTGGTTATCCAGCTCTGTCGTGATCGCGCTACTGATCCCCGCTCCAGCCAGGGACTGACCATCGCCGAAGTTCGAGGCAGGAATCTTCAACTGATAGACGCCGGGCTCTTGGCCGGAGAAGTAGTAAAGGCCGCGCGCATTGGTGAAGGTCCAGCCGATACGCTGCTCGGCCCCATTGGCAGCTTCGCCGTCAGCATCCTTCCACAGCTCCACGCGCACCCCTGGGATGCCGCTTTCTCCAGCTTCCTGCACGCCGTTGCCGTTCACATCGTTCCAGACCAGACTGCCGACGGAGACTTTCTGAGAAGAGGTGGCACGAGGTTTGCCCAAAGCGAGATCGCGCGGACCGGACCAGATTTCGTTGTTTGGTCCGGGCGGTGTGGGGATTGGCACTTCCACGATGGAAACACTGCCGTTCGGGGCATTTTGAGGATCCACGACGACCAAGGCACCTTGGGTGAACGAGCCGCCGACCAGCGAGCGTGTCCAAGTAAAGCCATTGAGGTAAAGGCGACCGTTCCTGGGGTTGAACTCGATGTCTCGGGTTTCCAGATCACCCTGACCTGCGCTGTCTAGCGTCGCGATAAGTTGGGGTGTGCCAGGGGCTGAAGGCTGCGTGATGTCAATGCGGAAGACCTCGCCGTCCGTGCGGTTTACGCCGTAGAGTGTGTTGCCAAAGACATCGATGCCTGACACCACCGGAGTCGGCTGACCACCGGGGGCCACACTGGCCAACTGACCGTCGGTGACGATGACGTTGAGCAAAGCTCCCGTGGTGGTGTTGTAGCGGCGGATTTCACGCGTCGCTCCGGTTTGCACCACAGCAATCAGGTTGCCATCAGGACCGAAAGCGATGTCCTGAATGCCGGGCTGGCTGAGGAAGCTCAGGATGTTGTTTGCGAGCGGCGGCAGGGTAACGTCCAGAGGCATTCCAGGGGCGTCACTGAGGGGACCTTTGAAACGCAGCAACTGGCCCAGGAGGTGATCGACCACGTAGAAGTTGCCATCCGGTGCCACGGTGAAGGTTTGCAACTCACTGAGCACATTCGAAGTGCCCAAGGCCTTGTTTAAGATCGACGTCGTCTGAACACCGAGCGGAGTGATCCGGTTCAGGTTTCCATTGCCGAAGCGAGCTGCATACCAGTTTCCTTCAGGGCCGAGTTCGAGATTGTGCGGTACATCGAAGGGATTGCCATCGCCTTGGTTATGGCTGTCGCCAAAGACGCCCAGCAGGTTGCCCTGGTAGGTGCCATCGCTGGTGTAGGTGTGGATGCTGTCGTCTTGGGTGGCTGAGATATAGATCATCGGCTCTACAGCCTGGAGACCGAAGTCGATGGTGTTTTCGTTGTGTCCGTTGCCTGCGGCTTCCCCGCCCGAGATCAGCTCAAGGACAGGGCTGTAGATCATGCCTGCGCTGATCTGGTGACCGTTGTCATCATTTTTCACCTGATTGTCCTGAATCACCGTGCTGGAGCTGGACAGCGGGTGGCTAGCGGGTGGTGTTGGGATGGCGACGTAATAGATGTCTGGAGGCAGGTGAATGAAGCTGTATTGACCGCCATTGGCCGTGGTGGTGGTTTTGACTTTCCGGTCATCGGTGCCGCCGATGCGACCATCAGCACCAGCGCGCCAGAGTTCCAGCGTCACGTCATTGATGCCATCTTCACCGGGGTCGCGCAGCCCATTGTCGTTGCTGTCTTCCCAGACAAAGCAGGGTTCAGCAGCGGTGCCGACATTCATGCCTCGGTAGAGACCGAAGTCCACGGTGTGGTCGGTGTCTGCATCGCCGTCATCCACTGTGGGTTCATTGCCGATGGCTAGTTCAACGACCGGGCCGATGACCACCTCGCCGGGACCATCGGGCTGGGCAGCGGAGTTGTTGTCGTTGTCCACGCCATTGTCGGCATCCACTGGATTGCCACCGGGGATCATCAGATTGCTCGGTGGGAAGACACGGACGTAGTAGTGGCCCGGCAGCAGGTTATCAAAGCGGTAGTTGCCCTCAGCGCTAGTGCGGATGTCGGAGCCAATCTGCACATCGGTGTTCGGGCCAGTGCCGCCGATCTGATCGTCCGCGCCGGGATCCCAGAGCTGAACGACGATGTTCCCCACGCCAGGTTCGCCCGAGTTCAGCACACCATTGTAGTTGATGTCCTCATAGACCTTGTTGCCGATGGACAGACCTTTGACCGTCAGGGAAAGGCTGCGGCTCACTTGGCAGCCATAGGCATCGGTCGCTCGGACGCTGAAGGTGGCGGTTCCAAAGGCGGTGCTGGTGCCGGAGAGCACGCCAGAGCTGCTGAGGCTGATGCCGGCAGGTGGACTGCCCGCCACCACGGACCAAGTGTAAGGCCCGGTTCCTCCCGAGGCGTTCAGGTTGCGCGAATAAGCCAGGTTGTAGTAGGCGTCTGGCAGCGTGGTGGGGCTGATGGTGAGCGGTGGGCAGACCACCGTTAGGGTGTAGGCGCGCGTGGCCTCGCAATTGAAGACATCAACCGTGCGCACCGTGAAGCTCGCTGTCGTGGCCGTGGTGGGCGTGCCTGAGATCAGACCTGTGCCTGAAAGAGTGAGGCCAGGAGGCAGGGAGCCTGCGGTGATGCTGTAGGTGTAAGGCGCTGTACCTGCGGTGGAAGAAAGGCTGGCGGAGTAGAAGGAGCCTGTCGTGCCATTCGAGAGCGAAGCAGGTTGAAGGGTGATGTTGGGGCAGGTGATGACCAGGGAGTAGGCGCTGCTGCCGGTGCAGAAGCCGGAGCTATCAAGAGCCTGCACCGTGAAGTTGTAGGTGCCAGGGCCAGAGACAGGCGTGCCAGCCAGCACTCCTCCCAGGGACAGCAGCATTCCTGTCGGCAAGCTGCCGCTGGTGAGGGTGTAAACGTAGGGGGCTGAGCCACCCGTCGCGGTGATCGACTGTTCATAGGCGACGTTGTTCTGCCCAGAGGGCAGCGTGGTCGGAGCCAGGGTGATGGCAGAGCAACCCACCGTCACACTGACGGATCGTGTCGTCGAGCAGCCATTCTGGTCGGTGGCACGGAAGGTCATCGTGAAAGCACCCTGCTGAAGCGGCGTGCCGCTGACCACACCACTGCTGGACAGCGAAAGTCCCAAGGGCAGAGAACCGCTGCTTAGGCTCCAGCTGTAGGGGCCAGTGCCACCCGAAGCTTGCAGGGATTCCGAATAGAGGCTGAAGCGAACGGCATTGGGCAGGCTGCTTGTGCTGATGGAGATGGGAGGGCAATTCACCGTGAAGCTGTAGGCGCGAGTGCTGACGCAGCTGAAAGCGTCCGTGGCGCGGAAGGTGACGGAGTAATTGCCTGGTGCGGAGGTCGGTGTGCCGGAGAGAACACCCGCTGTCGAAAGTGACATGCCTGTGGGGAGGCTGCCGCTGGAGACTGCCCAGACGTAGGGTGCTGTGCCGCCAGAGGCACTCACCGTTTGGCTAGTGTAGGCTGCGTTCTGCGTTGCTGCCGGTAGCGTGGTGGGGGTGATGGCAAAGGTGCCGCAGTTCAGTGTCAGTGTCAGCGCGAGGCTGCCGGTGCAGCCTGCGGCATCCGTCGCCATCACGGTGATGTTGTAGGTGCCAGGTGCACCACCTGGGGTTCCTGAGAGCACACCTGCGGTGGTCAAATTCATGCCCGCGGGCAGGGTGCCGGTGAAGCTCCAGGAGTAAGGTGTGTTCCCGCCGGTGGCGGAGAAGTTTACCGGACCGTAACTGACACCGATGGAGGCAGCGGTCAGCGAGGTGGGGCTGAGGGTCAGCGTGGGGCAAGCAATGACGAGCGTGTAGGCGCGATCCACGATGCAGGAGCGCGAGTCAGTGGCGCGCACGGTGAAGTTGTAGTTCCCCGGCACTGTCGGCGTGCCGGTCAAGGCACCTGCGGGGCTGAGGCTGAGACCGTTTGGCAGGGTGCCTGAAGCCACCGACCAGGAGTAGGGGGAAATGCCGCCCGTCGCCGTGAAGGTCTGGCTGTAGGCCGTGCCACGGGTGCCGGAGCTGAGGCTGGCGGGTGACATCGTCAGCGTCGGGCAGGCGAGCGTCAGTGTGTAGTTGCGGGTCGTCTGGCAACCCGAGGTGTCAGTGACACGTGCTGTGATGCTGTAGTTCCCCGTGGCAGCGGTCGTGGTGCCGCTGAGCACACCACCTGGGCTCAGGCTGAGCCCGCTCGGCAAGGTGCCGCTCGAAATCGCCCAGCTATAAGGGCTGTTTCCGCCAGCTGCGGTCAGCGTTTGATTGTAAGCGGTGCCCAAGGTGACCACGGGCAGCGAGGTCGGATTGATGGTGATGGTGGGGCATCCACGCAGACCAAAGTCGATGGTGGTCTCGTTGTTCGTGTTCCCCGTGCTGCCAGGTTCTGTGGCTGGCTGGAGGTTGAAGATCATCGACTGAATGAAGCTTCCTGCTCCTCCAGGCTGGCTGCCATTGCTGTCATTGTTGACGCCATTGTCTGTGCTGACTACCACGGTGGAAGCGAGAGACAGTGCTGCCGTGGGGGTGATGCGCACGTAGTGCGCTCCCAGACTGAAGCTGCGGAAGCTGTAGGCTCCAGTGCTGTTCGTGCTGGTCGTCATCAGCACGGTGTCGGCATTCGTCGCTGTGCCGCCGATGGCCCCATCCGCTCCAGGATTCATCAGTTCCACGACGACTCCACTGACGCCCGTTTCACCGGTGTCGCGCAGGCCATTGTTGTTCACGTCACTCCAGACAAGGTCTCCGACGGTGAATCCACTCCACAGACCGAAGTCCACGGTGGCATCACCGCTCGTGCCATCGCCATCTGTGGTGGAGGCAGGCTCCTGCCCGATGGCGAGATCGATGACAGGGCTGAAGAGATCATTGCCAGGGCCACCGGGTTGGCTGCCGTTGTTGTCATTGTCCACGCGGTTGTCGAGTGTGACCGCGACACCACCGCTGGCTGGGAATCCGCTGGGGGGCGTCAGACGCACGTAATACTTGCCCGGTGGCAGATTGGTGAAGCTGTAGGCACCGGTGCCCGTGGTGACCAGTGAGCTGCCCATTTGCACGTCCGCATTGGCACCCGTGCCCCCGATGGCATTGTCTGCGCCGGGGTCGAAGAGACGTAGGGTCGCGCCACTGACGCCGAGTTCGCTCACTTCGCGCAGTCCATTGTGGTTCACGTCACTCCAGACCAGATTGCCCAGGCTGACCCAGGGGGAAACCGAGCAGGGCTCTGTCGCGATGGTGAAGATGCCCGCTGCGTCGGTCTCGAAGCTGCCCTGCGTGCTCGGTCCAGGAGTATGGGGCAGGCTGGTCAAAGCACCCCCGGTGGAGTAGGTCGGTGCGGAGTCTAGGTCCAGCGTGCGCAGGATGATGCCTGACGCACCTGCCATCAAAGCGCCTTCCCAGGTGCTGGCATTCACGCCCATCGCAGACCAGTTGCTGCCCGTGTTCACGCGGTTCACGTCGATGACGAACTGATAGCGCACGCTAGCGCCAGTCTCAGTGACTTTGTCCTGGATGACATCGGCGCTGTTGGGTCCGCCTGAGGCCGTGCTCACCATGAGGTTCGCAGCGGTCTGCCAGCTCTGCTGCCCCAGGGCAGGATCGTAGCGATAGATGCTGATCTGCGGGGCTCCGCGGTTGAAGCCATCCACGTAGATCACCGCATGGTTGGCATCGGCTGGATTGCCACCGATGCTGACTAGCATCCACAGTGCATCGACTTTGGCGCTGCCGATTTGATTGAAGGTCGCATCCAATACCAGGCGCTTCGTGGCAGCATCGTAGATGAGGTCAAAGTTGTCGATGTGGGCAATGCCAGCTGTGTAGTTGAAGTCGTAGGCCTGCACGGGAGTCCACTCGGCTGATTTTTCGAGCAGCGAGCCATCGCGGTTCGCATCGCGGAAGGCCAAGTGATAGCATCCTGTCTCGCTCGGGCCGGTGGAGCGGAAGCCGAAGTCCACGGTCATGTCGCCATTTTCATCGGCGGCGTCGTCCAGCGTATTGCGGAAGCCACTTTCTCCCGTTGAAAGGGTAGGCTGTATGCCCTCGAAGAGCGCGAGCAGAGGGCTGGAGATACCGCTGGAGGTCGGAGACGCTGCATCCACGCCGCTGTCGCCGCCGGGTTGGTCATCATCCAGGCTATCGTCTGCTGGCATGCTCGGGCTGATGGAAAGGGTGTTCGCCAGGGGCATGCCGGCCGCGAATTCAGTCGGTGGGATGCGCACAAAGTAGCGACCAGGAATCACATTCGCGAATTGGTAAGAACCCCGGATGCTGCTGGTGGTGCTGGTCGTGGTGCTGCGCACGAAGACGCCGCTTTCGTTCAGTAGTTCCACGCGCACCCCGCCCACGCCTTCGCCGCTGTCATGGCGATCGTTGCCGTTGGCATCCTTGAAGACCAAGTTGCCAACGCTGACGAAGACTGGACGCAGGCCGAAGTCGATGGTGTGTTCGCTGTTGCCGCCAAAAGGAGCCAGCAGGTTGCCAGGTTCCGTGAGGGCAGAGAGGTTCACCATCATGGAGAAGATCGGCTCCGTGCTAGCGGCTTGGGTGATGCCGTTGTTGTCATTGTCCACGCCGTTGTCTGAACTGCTGCTGGTGGAACTGCGACGCGGGTGGGAGATCGGCGGCGTCAGCTTGACGAAGTAACGTCCAATCGTCAGGCCGGTGAAGCTGTAGGCTCCGGTGCTATCGGTGGTCAGTTCGGCTACTTTCACATCATCGCCATTGTTCACCGTGGTATCGGTGGAGCGGAACAGCTCAAGCACAGCACCAGCGACCCCGGTTTCACCGGTGTCGTTGACGCCGTTGTTGTTGTCGTCACTCCACACCAAGTTGCCGATGCTCATCGCGGCGGTGAAACCGAAGTCGAGCGTCATCTCCTTATGGCTAGCACCAGTGTTGCCGGGTTCCGTGTTCAGGTTCAGGCTGAAGACGGGGCTGTTCACCGCAGTGCCGGTGCCGCCGGGTTGCAGGCCGTTGCTGTCATTGTCCACGCCATTGTCCAGCGCCACGCCAGGAGAGGCCTGTGGCCAGGCCGCGCTCGGTGTCGGGATGTGCAGGAAGTAGCTGCCTGCTGCCATGCCGCTGAAGAGATAATACCCGTTCGCATCGGTCTCCGTCGTGGCGTGAAGTGTGCCGTTGGTGATGTCAGGCTGATTGTTGCTGCCGGTGCGCCAGAGCTGGATGGGGATGCCTGCCAAGCCGGGTTCACGTGAGTTTTTCACGCCGTTGCTGTTCAGGTCTGCCCAGACGAAGTCACCGACTGACAACGTCGGTGGATCGCAGGTGGCATTGCCCTCCAGCACGAGGTTGTCCACGTCGATGTAGCCAGTGTTGTCACCGCCCCACAAATAGACTTCCAGCAGGAAGGATTTGCCAGCCAATTGGTTACCGCTGGGAAGAGCCGTGGCTCCACCAAGGAAGCTGGTCCAGTTTAGGTTGAGTGAATACCAAGCCGTCGCTGCGGAGAAGGTGAAAACATCCGTGACAGCGGTGCGCAGCGTCGCTCCCTCGCGCCAAGTCAGATAAGCGCGGCCTGAGACGGGCGAGGTGCTGTTCACACGGCGCACATCCATGAGCAGATTGCCGATGTTCCCGGTGGTGGTGGGGTCCAGGTCAAAGCGCACCCAGAGGCTATCGCGCAGCTGGATCAGGCTCGTGCGGGCTTGGCCATAGGCGGGGTCAAAGGTGTCGTCCCAATCCCGAACGCGACGCGAGAGCGCACCTGACTTGATCGGGCCGGAGGAGGCAGGCTCACTGACATCGGTGAGGCCATTCAGGTCTTCTTCGAGCTGGATTTTGGCTGCGTTGACGATGCAGGGATTTTGATAGCTCGGTGGGGCAGGCAGACCGCCACTGCTGACGTTGAGGTCATATTCCAAGAGCGGCGTGCCTGGCGTCGGCACGGCACGCAGGGCGAAGTCGATGCTGCTATCGGTGTCGGCACCGCCGACCGTGTTGCCGGGCTCATTGCCCACTGCCAGGGTGATCATCGGGCTGGTGATCGCCGTGCCGCGTCCGCCGGGTTGGCTGCCGTTGTTGTCGTCTTGCACGCCATCGTCAGTGGTCACGATGATGCCGGAGGAAAAGGGCTGCGCGCTCGGTGGGGTCGCGATGCGCACGTAGTAGTTGCCAGGGGCCAGTCCGCTGAAGCTGTAAAGGCCTGAAGCGTTCGTTGTGGTGGTGCCGGCGGAGGTATCGTCGGCATCGCCAATGACGGTATTGCTGCTCTGGAAGAGCTGTAGGCTCACGCCTGAAAGGCCCGGCTCGCCAGCGTCACGCACGCCGTCTTGATCCAAGTCGTTCCAGACCAGATCGCCCAGGCCGAGACCTGCGATGGCGATGCTGCGGGAGGCCGTGACCGAGCAGCCGTTTGCATCTTGGGCACGCACAGTGAAGGTCGCACTGCCGGTGCTGGTCGGGATGCCACTGATCACGCCATTGTTGCCCAAAGTGAGACCCGCAGGCAGGCTGCCGCTGAAGAGTGTGTAGGTGTAAGGAGCGGTGCCCCCGCTGGCGGTCACGCTTTGGGTGTAGGACACACCACGGTAGCCACTGGCCAGGGACAGGGGAGATAGTGCCAAGGTCGGGCAGGTGGTGGTGATAGACAGCTCACGCGTCGCCGCGCAGTTGAAGGCATCGCGCACCTGAACGGTGAAGGTGTAGCTGCCAGCCGCCGTCGGCACGCCGCTCAGGGCACCGCCTGGGCTGAGGGCCAGCCCGGGTGGTAGATTGCCGGTGGACACGGTCCAGGTGTGAGGCGTGGTGCCGCCTGTGGCGGCCAGCGTTTGGCTGTAGCCCGTGCCCGTCGTGCCCCCAGGCAGCGTCGCGGTCGTGATGCTAACCGCAGGGCAAAGCAGCTTCAGAACGAGGGCGCGGGTGGCTTGGCAATTGTTGCTATCCGTGACACGGGCGGTGAAGCTGTAGTCGCCAGGGGCACCGGAGGGGGTGCCGCTGATCGTGCCGCTGTTGCTCAGCGTCAGCCCTGTGGGAAGGCTGCCTGTGGCAAGCGCCCAACTCAGGCTGCCCACGCCAGCCGTGGCGGCAAGGTTTTGGGTGTAGGCGGTGCTGGTCGTGGCATCCGGCAGAGTGGCCGTGGTGATGGTGATGGGTTGGCAGCCGATGCTGAGCAGGTAGCTGCGCGTGGCGGTACATCCATTCAGATCCGTGGCTAGCACGGTGAAATTGAATCCGCCAACTTGGGTCGTGGTGCCTGACAGCACGCCGCTGTTCGAAAGCGTGATGCCTGTGGGCAGCGTGCCGCTTTGCACCGTCCAGGTGTAGCCTGCGGTGCCACCACTCGCGGTCAATGTCTGCGTATAGGCGGCATTGACCGTACCTGTAGGAAGGCTGGTGGGAGAGATGGCGAGGGTTGGGCAATTCAGCACCAAAGTGTAAGCACGTGTGGCGGCGCAATTCTGGGCATCCACCACACGGGCAGTGAAGTTATAGCTGCCTGGACTGGAGGTCGGAGTGCCGCTGATCACACCCGTGGGGCTGAGGCTGAGCCCGGTGGGCAGGGCTCCGGCGTTCAGATCCCACACGTAGCCACCATTGCCGCCAGTGGCATTCAGGCTCTGGCTGTAGGCGGTGTATTGGGTGCCTGCGGTTAGACCTGTGGGGCTGATGGCGATGGTCGGGCAGGTGACCGTCAGGCTGTAGGCGCGGGTGCCGGTGCAGTTGTTCGCATCCGTACCGCGCAGGGTGAAGCTGTAGTTGCCTGGCACGGCGCTCGGGGTGCCGCTGATCATGCCCGCACTCGTCAGGCTCATGCCCGTCGGCAGTGCGCCTGCCGTGATGGCAAAGCTGTAAGGGGCACTGCCACCTGAGGCTCCGATGGTGACAGCCGTGTAAGGTGCAAATTGCACCGCATTCCCCAGGGGTGTTGCATCCAGCGTCACCGGTGGGCAATTCACGTTCAGCACGTAAGCGCGTGTCGTGGTGCAATTGTTCGCATCCCGTGTCTGCACGGTGAAGGAGTAGCCACCTGGGTTGCCGCCAGGGGTGCCGCTTAAAACGCCGGCATTGCTCAGGGTCAGGCCAGTGGGCAGGCTACCGGAGAAGACCGTGTAGGTGTAGGGGGCTGTGCCGCCGCTGGCGGTCAGGGTTTGCGCCGTGTAGCTGGCATACTGGGTGGCGGCTGGCAGCGTGTTGGGGCTGATGCTGAGCACCGGGCAGGAAAGCGTGAGTGTGTAGGCACGCATGCCGGGGCAGCCATTCGCATCTCCGGCGCGAGCGATGAAGCTGTAGCTCCCTGGCACACTGGTCGGTGTGCCGCTCAGCACGCCCGTCGTGGGGTTCAGGCTCAGACCAGCGGGCAGTCCGTTGTTGCCCGTTTGTGTCGCATTGTAGCGCGCCAGGATTTCGGCAGCACTGAGCGCTCGGTTGTAGAGCGCGATTTCATCCAGACCACCTTTCCAGGCAGTGGTCGTGCTGGCATTGCCACCGATGCGCAAAAACTGTGAGCTGTGGGTGATGGCGGTGCTGTAGGCTCTGACAGCGACTTGGGCACCATTGACGTAAAGCCGTAGGTTGGTGCCATCGTAGGTCGCTGCCACATGGCTCCAGGTGCCCGTGGTGAGTGTGGTGGTCACGCGGTTGCCAGCGCGGTCATTCAGCCAGAAGCCAAAGCTGCTGCCGCCCAGGTAATCGAGGCCATAACCATCATTGCCACTGGCGCTGGTGGTCTTCGTGATGACCGTCGCATCGGCAGGCAGGCCGCTGGTAGCGGGGTTCACCCAGGCTTCGAGCGTGATCTGCGTTGGCTTCAGTGCAGTGCTGTCAGGTGCTTCGATCAAATCATTCACACCATCGAAGAGAAAGGCACGACCGATGACTCCTGCTTGGTGAGCCAGAGCGTTGTAGGCGGCGGAGAAGGAGGTGTTGAGTGCATCTCCAGGACCATTTTCCCCAATCCACCAAGACACCACCCCGGTGGGTAGGGCAGGGCTGGCGCTCCAGCTGTAAGGAGAGGTGCCGCCACCTGCCGTCAGCGTCTGCGTGTAGGCCGCGTATTGGGTGCCGGAGGGCAGGCTGGCAGGGGTGATGGTGATCAGCGGATACTGAATCGTGAGGGTATAAACGCGAGTCGCAGCGCAGCCCGTGACGCTATCCAGCGCACGCACGGTGAAGGTGTGGTAGCCCGGCAGTGCGGAGGCATTCGGCGTGCCGCTCAACACGCCGCTGGTGCTCAGGGTGAGGCCCGAGGGCAGGGTGCCATTGCTCACGCTCCAGGTGTAGGGGCCAGTGCCGCCCGTGGCGCTCAGGTTCACGCTGTAGCTGCTGTATTGCACCGCAGCGCTCAGGGCCGAGGGGCTGATGCTGATGGCAGGGCAGGCACGGAAGCCAAAGTCGATGGTGTTTTCCACATTGCCAGAGCCTGTCGTGCCGGGTTCACCGCCTGCGGTCAAAGTCAGCGCCGGGCTGAGCACCTCAGTGCCGCTACCGGCGGGCTGCAAAGCATTGCTGTCGTTGTCTTCGCCATTGTCTGCTGGGTCATTCACAGCCGTGATCAGCGGCAGGGTGCTAGGCGGTGTCGGGATGCGAACGCGGAAGGAACCCGTCTGGTAGGTCAGGAAGCTGTAATTGCCGGATGCATTCGTCGTGGTGGTTTGCAGCACATTGTTTGCCCCATCCAAAAGTTGCACAGAGATGCCGCTGAGACCTGTTTCCGTGCCACTTTGGAAAACGCCATCGTTGTTGATGTCTGACCACACGAGGTTCCCCACGGTGATGCCGCTCCAGATGCCGAAATCGACGCTGAAATCCGTGTCGGGGTTGGTGTCGCCGTCATTCACAGGCTCGGTGCCAAGAGCCAGTGTGATGACAGGGCTGTAGATGAAGGTGCCAGGGCCACCGGGTTGGCTGCCGTTGTTGTCGTTGTCGATGCGGTTGTCTGTCGTCACCACCGGTCCGCTGGTGGCCAGCAGTCCCGTCGGCGGGGTGACACGCACGACATATTTCGCCGCAGTGAGTCCGGTGAAGGTGTATGCGCCTGAGGGAGCGGTGGTGCTGGAGGCCACGAGCACGTCATCGCCATCACCTGCGGTGTCGTTAGGACTCCGATAAAGCTGCACCGCCACACCACCGACGCCGACTTCTGTTGAGTCGCGCAGGCCATTGTTGTTCACGTCATTCCAGACGGTGTTGCCGATGGCCAAGGTGGGAGACGCAGACACCTCACAGATGGACAGGTAATCTGCCGCGATCGGTCCTGTGCCGGAGCCGCCAGAGAGTGCAAAGCTAGCGGTATCGATCTGAGAAGCGGTGGCACCGGGCGCGATGCGGAAGCGCCAGGTGAACTGACGCCACTGAGGCAGCTGCGTGTTGCCAGTCGCCTCGTTCCAGTTGTTGTAATCGGCAGAGCCAAAGGAAGGGAAGGAGGTGCCAGCGCCGCTGAATCCGCAGCACTGTTGTTCACCCGGAGCCGTGGCGGTCATCTCTCCCTGGGTGACGGTGTAGAATTGATACAGCCCAGGGGTGTTGCCGCTGATGATTTGCAGGATCGGGGCGTTGGCACCGACATCGAGCAGGATGGAGGCTGCCGCAGCGCTGGCATTGGCTGCCCAGACCGTGACTTGATACTCGCGACCTGCCTGCAGCACCGAGCTCCAGTTTCCCCCCCCCGCTGCCCGCACGCTGACGCTGGAGTTGGTGCCCTGGAGCAGTAGGTAACGCCGTCCGTGTCGGGCTTTGGCGGACTCGACCCAGCTGACACGGCTGCCGCTGGTGCCTGCCAGAATTTGCACACGCTGGATGGGCTCGCCGATGCCACTGGTGCCATTGGTTCCGCCCAGCCATTGGTACCCATTGATGCCATTGCCAAAAGTGCTGCTGGTGCCATTGAAGCCCAGCAGCGCCAATGCGGTGCCCGTCGCATTGCTGCTGCCCTGCACTTCGAAGCTGGCATTGTCCACCAAGCTGTTGGTGTAGCAGGCGTCTAGGTTGGCGAAGCCAATGTCCACCGTGCTGTCGCGGTCGGTGTCATCGCCGTCGATGCCAGCCGCCGGCTCGGTATTCACTGTTAGCTGAATGACGGGGCTGATGATGGCGGTGCCTGCTCCGCCTGGCTGAATGCCGTTGTTGTCATGGTTGATGCCGTTGTCCAGATCCACACCATTGGCTGCCACGGTGTTGAAGTAGGCTGGCGGCGTCGGGATGCGCACATAGTAGCTGCCAGGCTGGAGATGAACGAACTGGTAGGCTCCATTCACATCCGTGGTGGTTTCTGCGACACGAACGTCATCGCCCGTGCCGGAGTTTCTTGCACCATCGGTGCCCACGGTCCAGAGCTGCACCAGCACGCCTGGGGCACCCAGCTCGGTGCTCTGGCGCTGGCCGTCATTGTTCATGTCCACCCACACCAAGTTCCCGATGCCAAGGCTGCGGCTGGTGAAGCTGTAGGAGCGTGTGACGAAGCAGCCTGAGGCATCACTAACTCGGGCGGTGAAATTGGCTGCTCCAGTTGCCGTCGGGATGCCACTCAGCACGCCGCTGCTGCTCAGGCTGAGCCCAGCAGGCAGGCTGCCACTGCTGAGGCTCCACGTTAGGGGTGCCGTGCCGCCCGTGGCAGTCAGCGTCTGATTGTAAGTGTTGGTGACAAAGGCATCGGGCAGGGAAGTCGTGGTGATTTCGATCACCGGGCAGGTCATGGTGACTGCGTAGCTGCGTGAGCCTGTGCAGTTGCTGCCATCGCTGGCAGAGATGGTGAAATTGCTAGTGCCTGCGGCTGTCGGAGTGCCACTGATTTCTCCCGTGGAGCTGTTCAAGCTCAGCCCGGCTGGCAAGCTGCCGCTGGAGACACTCCAGAGGTAGCTGATCCATTCGGTCACGGTTTTCATCGTGAAGTTCGGACCAGACCATTGCAGTCGGGCGACAGCATCGCCGCCGTTTTCGTAAAACTCCACTCGCACGGGCACGGTCTGGCCAGCTGTCATCGCTATCGTGCCGGTGTGTGTGGTGGCCGACTGGTCATACCAGCGGTCGATGACGAGCACGTTGTTCACCCACAGGCGGAAACCATCGTCGGTGGTCGCCTGGAAAGTGTGCGTGCCAGTGCTGGTCGCACGCAGGAAGCCACTCCAGCGAACGGAGAATTGGTTTGCGGGTACGGTGCCACCAGGGCTGTTGGCACCCCAGTTGAAGTCGATGGAGCTATCTTGGCGTGTTAGCAGAGGTGCGTTGAAATTGGTGCCAGAGAAGTATTGCCCCATCAGGCCTGCGGCAGGGCTAGCAGACAGTGCCTGAGCGTAGGCTGTGCCGACGGTGCCACCGGGCAGCGAGCTGGGGGAAACCGTGACGACGGGGCAGCCTGAGTTCAGCACATAACTGCGGGTCGATTGGCAGCCTGCGGCGTCGGTGACACGTACAGTCAGGGCGCTAGAGCTGCTGGTGGTGGGCGTGCCAGTGATGTTTCCCGCGCTGTCCAGCGTGAGTCCGGCTGGCAATGACCCGGAGCTGATGCTGTAGGTGTAGGGTGCGGTCCCTCCCCCTGCGGTTAGCGTTTGGCTGTAGAAGACGTTTTGCACGCAGTTCGGTAGAGTCGAGGGCGTGAAGGTCATCGCAGGACAGATCACCAGATTCAGCGCGCGTGTGCCGGTGCAGCCATACAGGTCAGTGGCCCGTACCGTGATGGCTGCGCCCATGCCACTGCCTGCGGTGGGTGTGCCGGAGATCAAGCCACTCGTCGGATTTAGCGTGAGGCCTGCGGGCAGCGTGCCTGAGGCCAAGGACCAGCTGTAGCTGCCCACTCCACCAGTAGCACTCATGGCTAGGCTGTAGGCAGTGCTGGTGTTGCCCCGAGGAGCGGCGTCAGGCGTGACCGTGATGGCATAACAAGCGGGTGTGATCGTGTAGCTTTGGGTGCCGACGCAGCCGTTGAGGTCGGTGACTCGCACGGTCAATGAGGTCACAGCTGCGGAGGTCGTGGTGCCAGAGATCACGCCATCATTGCTCATCGTCAGTCCAGTCGGGAGGCTACCCTGCGTGATGGCGTAGGTGTAGGGCGCACGTCCGCCTGAGATGCTCAGCGTTTGACTGTAAGCTGAACCGACGGGTGGCGCGGGCAGCACGGAGGGGGAGATGGCAATTGTCGGGCAGTTGATGTTGATCGGCCAAGAGCGCGAGCCTGTGCAGCCTTTTGAATCCGTGGCCTGGGCGGTGAAAATGTAGGTGCCTGGCAGGGTGGGGGTGCCGCTGATGACCCCAGCGGTGGAAAGAGAAAGCCCTGGGGGCAATTCACCGCTGATCAGCATCCAAGTCACTGTGCCGACGGAGCCGCTGGCGGTAAGCGTTTGGCTGTAGGCGGTGTCCTGCACGCCAGCGGCCAGAGAGGCAGGGGAGAGACTCAGCACACCGCAGGCACGCAGGCCGAAGTCGATGGTGGACTCTTCCAAACCACCGCCACTGTTGCCGGGCTCATTGCCTGAGCTGAGGTTGAAGCTCATGCTGGTCACGGCTGTGCCGCCTGTGCCTGGCTGGGCACCGTTGTTGTCGTTATCCACGCCGTTATCAGCGGTGACCACGCTGCTGGAGGGAATCGGAGTGCTAGAGGGCAGGAATGGGAGACGCACGCGGTAGTTCCCCGCTGCTCCTCCGAGTCCAAAGTGATAGCTGCCGGTCTCATCCGTGGTCGTGGTCATCAGCACGGCATCGGTACTGGCATTCAGCAACTGCACGGTCACCCCAGAGACGCCTTTTTCGTTCTTGGAGGCTTCGTAGAGGCCGTTGTCGTCTTCATCATGCCAGACGAGATCGCCCACGGACAGTCCAGTCGTCAGACCGAAGTCCAACGTGAAGTCGGTGTTGGCATTGGTGTCCCCATCATTCACGGGCTCTGTGCCCGGCACTAGGCTGAAGATCGGGCTGTAGAGCAGGGTGCCCTGACCGCCGGGTTGGCGTCCGTTGTTGTCATTGTCCACGCCATTGTCCACCAGCACGGGTGCGCCGGAGCTGACGGGCAGACCGGAGGGTGGCACGACGGTGATGTAGTAGCTGCCCTGAGGCAATTGGCTGAAGGTGTAGGCCCCTGAGTTCGTGGTGATGATCGGAGGCTGTGCCTGATAGTCCGCAGCGCTGCCTTCTCCGCCGATGAGCCCATCGTCACCTGTGGCAAAGAGCCGCACCACGGCACCCTCCACCCCGGGTTCTCCGACATCCTTGCGCCCGTTTGCATTCAGGTCATTCCACACGGCGTTCCCTACGCAGAGGCGATCCGCAGCCGCGCCGAAGTTTTGGAAGAGGATCGAGTCTTCCATGTCGAAGGGATTGTTCCCGTAGATGCCAAAGCTGCGACCATCGGCCGACATGGCATCACCGCCGTTGTAAAGGTTCCAGCCGAGGAAGTCAGCGTCCATCGCGACATGCCCATCATTTGTCAGCACATTCATCAGGCTCACGTAGCCAGCAGTCGGTGTATCCCACAGCACGGCGCTGCTGCCTGCGCTGCCGCTGCTGTAGATCGTGCCCAAGACGCGGCCTGTATCGCTGATGCCACCGATGATGCCGCCAAGGGTGTCAGCCGCAGCGCGTGGCAGATTCGTGCGAGTCTGGGTCAATGTGTCATAGACGAAAGGAATCGGCACACCGCTGCTGAGTTCTGAAGTGCCTACGTAGCGACCATCGGGGCTCACTTTACCACCGCGCAGTCTTCCAGAGAAGGAGGCCACCACGGTGCTCCAGCCCTGCGCCACACTGCCACGCAGGATCTGTCCAGTGCCGCTGCTGTTCACGACGAGGACGAGGCTTCCGTCCGCGCTGGCATCCAGCACTTCACGCCAGCCGCTGACGGCAGTCCAGGCACGAGTGTTCAGCGTCCAGTAGCCGCCCTGGCTGGGCTGGCTGCCCGCAGGTCCATCGGGATCGACATTGCCTAGCGCATAGAGGCTGTTCTGCGTGAGTGCCACTGGGCTGGCATTGAGGCTCGGGTTTGCATCAAAGGGCGTCTGCAGGCGTTGTGCGCTGCCCGTCGCAGCACTGCGGAACCAGGGGATCATGATGGCATTCGTGCCGCTGGTCCATTTTTCGTAGCCCACCACATCGCCTAGGTCATTCACATCGGTTCCAGTGCCGCTGACATTGCCAGCTGTGAGGCGGGTGATGTCCGTGTAGAGCAGCGTGGGCACATTCAGGACAAAGGCGCGGGTGTGGCTGCCAAAGCGAACGCCTGTGACGAAGCGACCGTTGGGCGACATGCTCATCACGCACTGGGATTGCTGAAAGGTCTGACCGCCCAGGATGTCTTTCCCAAAACGCGTCACCAAATACTGCGCGCCAGAGCTTTGCCCACGAGGAGCCGGGCAGGCACCGCTTGGTGGAGGTGTGGAAGTCGGCCGGTAGCCAAAGTTCAGGTTCGACACGGTGGCTCCACCGCTGACGCTGACCGAGGCATTGCCATCCAGCGGTGCTACAGGATCTGCCGTGAGAATGGCACCCTGAAGTGCACTCAGCGAATCTGCGCGCACCTTGATCACATGGGCACCGTTGCCCAAGCCATCGAAGCGGAAGCCGCCATCCGAGCCTGTGACACGGGCATCGCGCCAAGTGTTGCCGGTCGAATCAAAGAGCTCCACCACTGCCCCAGGGATACCACCTTCCCCTGCATTCAGGCTGCCGTTGGCATTGCTGTCGGCAAAGACCATGCCTGCGAGGGCACCGGTGTAGGTGCGGCCAAAGTCCAGCCCGGTGAGTTCCCAGCCGCCCTGGAGCGTCACCGTATGGCTCGCCACGGTGGTCAGACGCGTCATACCCGCCGGGAAGTCTGGATCAGCGGCATTGAAGCTGAGCACATAACTGCCTGCTGGCAGCAGGAAGGCATACTCACCCGTGCTGTTCGTGGTGGTACTGCGATTGATGGTGGCACCGCCCAGGCTTGTGCCTACCGCTGTGACAGAGATGTTCGCCACACCTGTCTCGGTTCCATTCAGGCGACCATCCGCGTTGGCATCGTGGAAGACGCGGCCCTCTGACAGACCCAGTTCAGCAAAGCCAAAGTCAGCGCTAACCAACTGCTGACCGGCCGTGAGCGTCACGCTGATTTCCTCGCCCTGAGTTGGCAGCATCGTGTTGTAAAGTCCGGCATTCGGGCTGGTCGAGGGGGCCGGCACATGCTGCTCATCCACGCGTGCCACGTAGCGACCGGCTGCCAGTCCGCTGATGGAATACACGCCGCTTGCGTTGGTGAAGGCG
Source organism: Verrucomicrobiaceae bacterium (assembly GCA_027484445.1). Lineage (GTDB taxonomy): Bacteria > Verrucomicrobiota > Verrucomicrobiia > Verrucomicrobiales > Verrucomicrobiaceae > Prosthecobacter. Next base: position 23,612 of record JAIXSY010000052.1, on the reverse strand, counting down.
ATGCCTGCTTCACGCTCCTGGGCATCCACCGAACCATTGCTGTTGTCATCGAAGTAAATGCTGACGCGAATCCCAGCCACGCCTGTTTCGCCTGCATCTGCCATGCCGTTCGCATTGGTATCGTAAAAGACGAGATCACCTACGCTGCCGGTGTGGTTGTAGCCAAAGTGAATGCCTGTGCGGTTTTGTAGAGCGGCCAGTGTTACCACCCGCACCGCACTGCCACTGACCTGAGCCATGCCGGCAGGCAGGCTGGACTCCTGCACATCGACCAAGTAGGCACCTGGATTCAGACGGGCGAAGCGATAAATGCCCTCACTGTTGGTGAGCATGCTGCGCACCAGCAGATCGCTGCCTTCGAGGGTGCCGTTCGTGTTCAGGTCTCGGTAAAGCAGCACACGTGCGTTGGGTAGGGCGGCTTCGTCAGGATCTTGGAGGCCATCAGCATTGCGGTCTGTCCAAACCAGACCCTGGATGCTTCCTGCCACGCCAGGATCAGCTGGGCCAAAGAAGCCAAAGTCGGCATCACTGATCTCAGCGATGTTGCTAGCCAGCGTGCGCTGAACCGTGCTGACCGTCGTGGCGATCCAGTCCTGAGGCAGGGTGGTGAGATCGACCGAGACGGTCCAGGGATTGCCTGCCGTGTTCAGGCCGTAGATTCGGTAATGGCCACTGCTATCGCTCGTGGCACTGCGCGTCGTCGAGCCGCTGGTGGCCGTGATGCGCACGCCTGCGAGCCCAGGCTCACCAGCATCGCGGCTGCCATTGGCGTTCAAGTCGGCGTAGGCCAGATCGCCAATGCTCCCCGTGAGGGCTGTGTCCACGGGATTGCTAAGGGTGGACGGAATGATGACCGGGTTCACGGGGCTGGCGATGGCTTCGTAGTCGCTGTATGCAGGAAGACTGTTCGTCAGCACCAGCAGAGAAGTGCATTGTGCGTTCGTCAGGTTCACCTTCCACAGTGTGTTGTTCGTGGCAGCGGCCCCCCCCGAACCCGTGGTGACGCGCAGGTTTCCGCTGACGTCGAAATCCATGCCCTGCACGCCTTCGATGTAGTTTGTGCTGTTGCCAATGGTGAATCGTCCCAAGTTCGTGACGGCTCCTGTCGTGGTGTTGATGGTGATGAGACGGTCCTTGTCACCAAAGCCTGTCGTCGAATCATTGGCGATGCCGTAAAGGCTGCCACTTTGTGGATCGAAAGCGATGTCGTCCACATCGTAAAGGGCCGTGGGCAATGTGTTTGTTGCCAAGACAAGGTAATCCACACCGACACCAAAAGCGTCGTTGATGTGCAGACCGCTCACGGGGTCGATTTTGAAAAGGCAATCCAGCAGGGTATTGCCAGCCGTGGTGTCCTCGCGCCGGTGAATGGCGAACAATTCACCCGATTCAGGATTGAAGGATAGACCACGTATGTCAGCTACTGATATGTTACCAAGTGAACCTGACATCGGATTGCCAGCGGAAGTCACGCGGCCAATCGCAGTGAAGACTCCAGTCGTCGGGTTCAAGGTGCCAAAAAGATCAGCCCCCGATCCGGTGGCGGTGTCGCGATCCACACCATAGAGCAGAAATCCATCAGGGCTCAGCACTAGGCCGCGCAGCTGAGTGGTGCCAGTATTGCCCACGTCGGTCAGGGTCGATCCAGTCAGGCGCAGGAAGCGGTCGTTCGTGCTGCCTGAAGTGCCAGTGTTGGCCACAAGATAACTGCCGCGGAACTCATTGGTCTGCACCTGGGCCACGTTCCGCAGGCTGTCACGCCCGCTGCCGCTGCTGACGTTGACAGTTAGAGTCAGTGACCGTGTCGTTAGCACGGAATTCGATGCCGAGGCGGGGAAATTCGTGCTCGCCGTATTGAAGGCGCTGTGGGAAAAGCGCACGCTGCCAGGGCTTGTCCCGGCATTGATCCGATAAGTCCAGGTAAACAGCGCTGCGCTACCTGCGACGATGTTGGCCGATGTTGGCAGAGGTCCGCTGAGCAAGGTGGCGCTGGCTCCATTCGTCGTCGTGATCGTCAGTGTGGGCGGTGAGACACCCGTGATGTTGGTGGCACTGGAGCCCATCGCCATGGTCACGGTGAGTGTGCCACCATCCATGATTAAGGTTTTGTCAGTCGTGAGGTCCACGGTGAGTTCCGTTGGCACGGGCGCACCATATTCCACCAGGGCACCACCGGAAGAAACCGAGGCAGGCAGTGAGGTCAGCACGGCCCATGTATTCGACTGAGTGCTGTAGCGCCAGAAGGCCGTGTTGCTGTCACCGCGAAGGGCATAAAGAGAAGAGCCCGCAGCGACCAGATTGCCGCCGCTGTTCACGGTGCCTGGTGCATTCGCGAGGCGTGTCCAGGCGTTTGAAGCGCGGTCGTAGCGGAAGAAATTGTTCCGATCATCGCCACGCAGGGCATACAGGTAGGTGCCATCAAAGGCCAAGGAGCCGCCGCTGCGAATCGCGTCTGGGGTGTCGGCTAATTTCGTCCAGGTGTTTGCGGCGACGTTGTAGCGATAAAAGTTTTTGGTGCCATTGCCACGCAGGGCATAGAGGTTGGTGCCATCGGTTGTCAATGCACCGCCGGAGCTGACTGAAGCTGGGATGCTTGCCCGAGTGACCCATTGGTTCACTGAGTTGTCATAGCGAAGGAAGTTGGTGCTGCCGTTGCCACGCAGGGCGTAGATGAAGGGCGCCAGATACACCATGCGTCCGCCGCTGCTGATGCTGACAGGTGTGCTCGAGCGGCTGACCCAGGTGTTGGCGGACGGATCGTAGCGATAAAAAGCAGTGCTGCCGTTTCCACGCAGTGCGAAGAGGAAAGTGCCGTTTGAAACCAAAGAGCCCCCCGAGGAAATTGTCGCTGGTAGGTTCGCGCGCGCTTGCCAGGTGAGGCTGGAGGAGTCGTAGCGCCAAAAAGTGTTGGTGCTGTTGCCACGCATGGCAAAGAGATTGAGGTTTTGCACCAAAGAACCCGCTTCGGCAGGCTGGGTGGTGCCAAGGTTCCAGGTCACAATGCCACTGCTATTCGTTCCTCCCTGGCTTGCGCTGACAAACGTGGTGCCGGTAGGAAGGGCATCCGTGACCGTGATGCCACTGAGCAGATCGCTGCCCTGATAGTTCGGTGTGATCGTGTAACTGATCGTGTCGCCTGCCTGAGCCGTGCTGCGATTCGCAGTCTTTGTTAGCAGTGGCGAGAAGGGAAAGTGATTCGTCAAGCTGGAGCCACCGGCAACTACGCTGGCTTCCAGGCTAGTGCTCGCGACCTGGTGACCTGCGGGCACTTCCGGCGATTCCATGTCGATTTGGATCAAGTACTCTCCCTCACCAAGGTCATCGAAGCGATACGCTCCCGTAGCTCCTGTGCGTGTGGTGCGGATGCGTTCGTTTTCATCGGCATTGCCATCACCGTCTAGATCGGCAAAGAGTTCGATGGTCAAATTCACCACAGGCACTTCGCCGTTGTCCTGCGAGCGGTTGAGATTCGTGTCGATGAATGCAATCCCGCCAATTGTGGACGGGATTTGACGCCAAAAGCCAAAGCTTGCGTTGGCGCGGGTGCCTTCCAGATCGATCACAGAGAGTGGGTCTGGAGTCGTCGTGAGAAAAGGGCTGCCGCCCAGCGCTGTCGGGATCGCACTGGCGGTCTCATCCACATCGACCAAGTAGCTGAGATCTAGCGGCAAATTGCTGAAAGTGTAGGCCCCATTCGCTGCGCTGCTGGTGCTGCCGATCAGGCCGTCGGTCGTGGCATCGATTTGGCCATTGCCATTGCGATCTCGGTAGAGTCGTAGCGTCACCCCGCTAATGGCGGTGTCGCTCGTGCTTTGATAGTTGCCATCGCGTCCCAGATCATTGAACACGAAGCCAGTGATCGATCCTGAGCCGCCTGGGCGATAACCGAAGTCAATGTCTGCCCGAGCCTGATTTTCAGCCAGTGGCACGGTCGTTTGGTTGGCGGTGCTGATGCCATCGGCATCAAAGGTCGCGCTGTGGGCACTCGGTGGGCTGACTCTGACCACATAGGTGCCACCTTCCAATCCGGCGAAGTCATAGCGCCCATCGTCTGTGGTGGTGCTGCTGCGCAGGAGGGTGGTGCCGTCAGCGGCGAAAAGCTGCACAATGACGCCAGGCAGGCCTTCTTCCCAGCTCTCTTGCACACCATTGCCATTCCAGTCGCGGAACACACTGTCGCCAATGCGGCCCCCACCGACCGTCACAGGGGCGAGTGCGCCGGTGGACATGATTTTTCCATCATACTCGAAGGTGTAACTGTTTGTGTAAACGCCACCGGGTTGCGTGCTGCTGATGCCTGCCCGGAAAACGATCACGAGTGATTTCCCTGCTGCGATGCCCGAGTTTAGCGTGAAGACTGGACGCTGGGCATCGGCGGCATTCACCGTGACGGCTGAGGTTCCAGCTCCTGCAAGTTTTGCCGAAATCAGGCTCTGGTAAGTGAAGCCCGTGGGCAGCATCTCGCGGATGACCAAGGGCACGCTGCTCGGGCCAGTGCCTTCGTTGGTCAGCGTCAGCGTGTAGGTGACGCTATCTCCAGGGCGAGCTGTGGTTGGTGTTACGCTCTTGTCAGGATAAAGCAGGGGATTCGTGGAGACCTCGATCGTCTCGGTATTGCAAGAGCGAGGGGCCTGATCGCTCGTGGCGCAGACCGTATTCATCAGCACCCCTGTGCCGGTCGCGCGCACGGTCAGCGTGATGCTGCGCACGCTGTTCGCCGGCACGGTGCCGACATTCCAGCGCAGAGGGCTGGTGCTTGTCGGCGCAGGTGTCGCGCTGACGTAGCTGATGCCTGCGGGCAGCGTGTCTTCAATGACGACATTGGTTAGGGCCGTGTTGCCGAAGGTCGTGTACCACAGCGTGTAGGTGAATACCTCATTCGGTGCGACCAGGGGCTTCGACGATTGCTTGAAGATCATCGGTTTGCTTGCCAATGAGACAGTGGTCGGCTCGTAGTAGCGCCAGAGGTGATCTTTGTTGGTGTATTCTCCACCAGCATCACCACCGAAGGTGTCGGCGTTGGCCTGGAGGAAGCCTGCCGCATCAAAAGGTGATCCTGGCTGGCCAGGGCCGACGAGAATCTTAAGCTGCACGCGTGCGTATTCAGGACGGAAGAGCTCCAGATTTCCCCAAGCCATGCGCACGGCTTTGGGGCTCGTGCTGTCTGTCCAGCTTGTCGTCGGGGGGAGGGGATTCGCGGCATTGACGATGCGCCCTGTTCCACTGGCATCGACCCCGACATAGCCAAGCGCTGTGCTGCGCAGTCCAGGGGTGTCTTTGGCGATCATGCTGCCTGGATACTGAATGCGAATCCAGGGCCCCATGTTGCGCACGGCATTCCTCATCCTGGCGCTATCGCTCGCATTCGCATCCCAGTAGGTTTTATCAAAGTGCCAAGCGTAGCCGCTCTGTGGGCCAGCGACAGGGCTACCCATCCCCCAGGGGGTATTGCCTCGGCCATCCACGGAATCAACGATGGGTGAAATGGGAACGCTGCTGCCAAAGGCGAGGAGCTGCTCTGCATCCCATCGAGTCGTGGGCAAGATGCGATCACCGGAGTTGTTGGTGATGAGGTTGTCCGTCGCTGTGCCGGTGCTTCCATCGAATCCGCCTTGGTTCGCCCAGCTCTGCCAGGCAGTCTTTGGATCTGTGGAGAAAAAGATGCCCGTGTCAGAATAGACGCCCGCCATGGTGCCACGCATCAGACCTGACGTGGGGTCCACCGTGTGGGATTTGTCTCCCAAAAGGTTAGGCCCGAGTTCCAGACCACGGAGCGCATTCTGCACCTTGGCGCCCACGGAACCATCTCCGAGAGCGAGGATGGATTGGCCCTTCATGGGCATCACCACAAAACTGCCCTTGGTGTCGATGCGACCGTACTGGGCTCCCACGACCTGTGTTCCTACAGGAATGAAAAATGTGGAGTAGCCACCTGCGCCTGTTGGAGTGCCGACGCTCGGGGTCGCTTTGACGATGAGTCCCACGACATCGCCTGCCTGAATCAGCGGCTGCCCGGCCGCTTGGCGTTGCTGCATCCGGTTCAGGGTCTCTTGATCAAAGCCGATGTAATCCGCGCGCTGATTCAAATTGTGTCCGTGAACCAGCGATCCAACGATCCAGCAGCCCAGCACAAGCAGCGAGCGCAGCATTCTTGACCAGGCTTTCAACCCGAATGGACGAGACAGGAAAGCACGGCCAGACGAGGCCAGGGCTCCTGAATGGGCTCCCGGGGGGCAGGTGCTTGCAGAAAAAGGACAAATCATCAATTTTCACAATGATGAACACAAAAACCATAATTTCAATAGAATTCGAAGTTAATTGTTAAAGAAACTTAAACTTTTTGAAAATTCCGCTCTTCTCGGTCTTTCGCGGTGCCGTCAGGTCTCTTTTTCGGGCCTTTTTGATCCTGCGTGCAGGCCCCGGCGTTTGCAGCCTTGGGGAGGCTAGCTGCCTTGTCTCGCGCTCTGTTTGAACGAGTGAAGACCTAGCATTTTTTATAAAAATAGACTAGCCTCCTGGAAGTTCGCAAAATGCGATCTTTTTCAGCGAAGTTGCTTGCAGGAAAGCCACCGACCCTGAGGAACAGAAACTAGATTCAGCACTTTTTGAGGTTCCGCCAAAGGAATGGCTGAAGGGTCATTTCCGGGGGCAGGGCACATCCGGCTTGCAGAAGCCAGATGGTGGAAGAAACTCACCCTTCATGTGCTTCGCTCGCCTCCGCACCTTTCTTCTTTTGGTTTCCAGCGGCCTTCTTCTCTCGTCTTGCGGTTCTTCGTCTAGCATGAAAGGCCTGCCGCGTCAGTTGCCTGAGATTCACCTCTACGGCAGCAGTAGCACGCCCCCCCACACCATGGAGCGCAAGGACTACCCCTTCGCACCCAATGGAGATTACATGACCGCCTGGGCCTCGGAAGGTGAAAAAGCGGCCACCTCTGCGGACATCGAAACCTGGAGCCGTTCTCATGGCGGTTCAGTATCGCGGCGGAATCCATCCCCTGTGCGAAAGGTTTCCTCCAAGAAAAAAACCTCTTCGTCCAGCCGGGGCGGTGGCAGTTACACGATCAAAAAAGGCGACACGCTTGGTGCCATTGCCCGCAAGCACGGCACCACGGTGGCCAAGATCAAAGCTGCGAATGGCATGAAGTCGGACTTTATCCGTGAAGGCAAAACCCTGCGCATCCCCAAGTGACCCCTCCACATGTCAGCGCACATTCCCACCTTGGCCTTGGCCTGGCTGCTTCTGCTCAGCAGCAGCGTTGGCACCTGGGCTGCTAGTTTTTCCACGGTCGTCATTGATGCGGGACATGGCGGCAAAGATGGCGGATGTGTGCACCATGGGCTGGTCGAAAAAAAGCTCTGCTTGGATGTGGCGTTGCGACTGGAAAAGCATCTCAAAGCCCGTGGCATTAGGGTCATCATGACCCGCAGGACGGACGTCTATGTTAGTTTGGAGCAGCGGGCTGCCATTTCGAATCGTCAGCGCCATGCTTTGTTTGTCAGTCTTCATTTCAATGCGACCCGAAACCGAGCCATCAGCGGCATGGAGGTCTTTTACCGCAGCAGTGCTGGGAAGTCCGTGGCCAGCCGCATCTTGCGGAGCATGGATCTGAATTTGAAAGGAAAAAACCGAGGTATCTTTTATGAAGACCTGAAGGTCCTACGCGCCACACGCGCCGTCGCCGTTTTGGTGGAGGGAGGATACCTGAGCAACAAGATTGACGCTGCTCGCTGTGCCACAGCGGCTCATCGGGAGGAGATGGCTCGTGCCATTGCCGTGGGGATCATGGCCTCGCGTTCCTGAGCGGGCTGCCTGCCTTTCTCCATTTGACGCCCGATTCGCAGCACGCTAGAGACATTGCCTCAACGCTTCCATCTCCAAGCGGTCAAAACCTGCCTTATGCATTCCGTCCGTTCTTTCTTCCGGTCCGCGCTCCTCGTCACCAGCCTCGCCTGCATCTCCGGCGTGCAAGCTTCTCCGCTGCCCCTGGATCATCCCTGCGGTGAGTTGGTGAAAAAGTATCTCACCTGCGTGGTGAATCAGGATTGGAAGACCGCAGCAGCCCTGCTTCAGCCCGCATCGCTGGAGCGGAAGCAAAAGGAAACCATCGCGATCATCAAGACGGCACCCACGATGTCAGAAGAGCAGCAAATGCTGGAGCGCTTTGGCGTCACCGAGATCCGCGAACTTGAAAAGCTCACGCCTCAGGAATTCTACATCATGGATCGTGAAGCATGGCACAAACGCATCAACGCCGCTCCTGAAGTCACCAAACGCAAGCAAGATACCTTGAAGATCGACGTGCTCGGTTTGGTGGAAGAGAAGGACAAAGATTACGTGCACGCTACCGTGCGCACTTCCCAAGAAACTCTCACCGATAAGATCGAAGAACTGTTTCTGATTTCCTTCATCAAGCAGGATGGCAAGTGGCTCATCTCACCTGAGATGAAAGATCGTCCAATCATCACGCCTCTCGAAAAGGCTGCGAAGAAGTAACTCCTTCGATTGCATCTTTGCATTCAAGCGGCCCGCCCTTTGCGGGCCGTTTTTTTTGATACGGCTGAGCTTCAGTAGCCTTGAGGCCAGGGCTTCTCTTTATCCCACTCGCTGGAGGCGTTCCCTGCTGTCGTGGAATGTGGCCGCCTCGTCGTGTCATGAGGATGACTGCAAAGCGAACCCGAGTGCACAGGGTACAGAGTCTGAGGCTCATTGTTCATCGGTCAGATTTTTTGGGTTGGATGAAATCTGAGAAGCCTTTTGGTTGGGAGGCTTCGCTGAGCTTATTTGCCAAATGATTGGCGACCCCTACGGGAATCGAACCCGTGTCGCATCCGTGAAAGGGATGTGTCCTAACCGCTAGACGAAGGGGTCAAGCTCCGATTGAGCGGGCCGGGAGAGTGCCGTATGATCGGCTTTGTGCAAGAGGAAATGCATTCTTTTGCAGACTTTTTTCAGCTTAGCCATCTCACCAAGGGGCTTGTTGACATTCTTGCACAGCATCCGAAGTGCAGGGTTCACGTTCTCTGTCAGCCTTATGAAAACCGTCGCTATCGTCGGACGCCCCAATGTCGGCAAATCCGCTCTATTTAACCGTCTCGCCGGTTTGAATATTTCCATCGTCCACGACATGGCGGGGGTCACTCGTGATCGCATCACTGCAGAGTGTCGCCGTGGTCCGCGCACGTTTCAAATCATGGACACAGGGGGCATTGGCGCGAACACGGAGGATGTCTTGACGGAACAAGTGCAGACCGAAGCTGTCATCGCGCTGGAGGTGGCGGATCTTTTGCTCTTTGTGGTCGATGTCTTCGATGGCATCACGCCCATCGATCAAACCCTAGCGGCCATGCTGCGTCGCACACGCAAGCCAGTTCTGCTCGTCTGCAACAAGGCCGATTCGGAAAAGCGCCGCCTTGGATCCGCTGAGTTTGCGCGTCTTGGCTTTGAAGATCTGGCAGAAGTCAGCGCGGTGCATGGTCATGGCATTGATGCACTCGTGGAAATGATCGCTGAGAAGCTCGGTCTGGATGAAGAAGATGCAGAAGCGGAAGAGGCCGCGCAGCAACGGCGTCGCTCTCGACCACTGAAATTAGCGATCGTGGGTCGCCCGAATGCAGGGAAGTCTTCGCTCGTGAATGCCATCCTTGGCCAGGATCGTGCGATCGTGAGTGAAGTGGCAGGAACCACTCGTGACAGTCTCGACATTCACTGCACCTACAATGGAAAGGCCTACCAGCTGATTGATACTGCGGGCATTCGTCGGCAATCCAAAGTGGACACGGATGTAGAAATCTTCTCGATCCAGCGGAGCTTTCAGGCCGTGAAGCGTGCTGACATTTGCTTGCTCGTTGTTGATTGTGCAGATGGAGCCAAGATGCAAGATCGCAAGATTGCGCAGCTCATTTTGGAAGAGCGCAAACCCTGCATCTTGGTGATGAATAAGTTCGATCTCTTTCACCCAACCGCGAAGCAGAAGGATCGCCTGGATGAATTGAAGGAGACCATGTCACGTGAGTTTTTCTTTCTTCACTATGCGCCACTCGTGGCAATATCTGCGAAGGAGAAAGACAACATCGGCAAGCTCTTCGTGCAGATTGAAAGTGTGCGCAAAGGTGCTCAAAGCCGCATTGGCACGGGGGCGTTGAATCGTCTGTTGCATGAGGCCATCGAGAACACGCCTGGGCCTCTGGGCCGCAGCCGCTTTGCCTTTAAGCTGCTGTATGCCACTCAGGTCGCGGATACTGAAGAAGACGCGCAGGTGCCAGTGCCGCATTTTGTGCTCTTTGCGAACCGTGCAGCCAAGATGACGGAAGGTTACCTGCGTTTCCTGGAAAGTGTGATCCGCAAAGAATGGCCAGCTCCTGGGGTCCCTTTCCGAATGAGTGTGCGCGGCAAGCAGCCAAAGTCGAAGATGTAAGCTGGCAAATCTGGCTGCGTTTTTGTCAGAATCGGCAGATGCACGGTGATCGCGCTCAGCCAGTGACAAGCCATGCGGCTGCGAAGAGTGTGAGGACAAATAGAGTCCACTCAAAAGGCTTTTGCGGGATACGCTTGAGGATTTGCCACCCTAAAATCACGCCAACGACGACAAAGGGCAACATGACCAAGTTGGTGGCTAACGATTGGGCATGAATGATACCGAGGTCAGCGGAGAAGGGGACCTTGAAGAGATTGATGAACAGGAAAAAACGACTGAAGACCCCGAGGTGATCCTTTTTCTCCAGATGCTGTGAAAGCAGATAAACGGTCATTACCGGGCCGGCTGCATTGGCCAGCATGGTAACGAGTCCTGCGCAAAGCCCCATCGCCCAGGCAAACGCCTGATGCTCCGTGAGCGCGATGAAGTCCTGACGACGAGACTGAAGGATGAGATGAAAGCCAAGCAGGCCGATGATCAGCCAGCCGATCACGACCCTGGCTGAGCTATTGTCGATGTGCCCGAGCAGCAACCAGCCGAGGACCACGCCTGTCATGGCTGGCGGCACCATGGGCAAGATGCGACGCCAGGAACCGCCTTGGCGGTTGATGAAGTAGCCCATGATGTCGGCCACAATGAGCAGAGGCAGCACAAGTCCCACGGAAGGCTTCGCCCCAAAAGCCTGGGCCATCAGCACGACGTTTAGCGTCGATGTTCCAGATAGACCCGCTTTGGATAAGCCAATGCAGAGCGATGCTAGCGTAGCGAGCAGGAAGGTATTACCGTCCTCGGTAAAGAGCGTGTGCTGCTGCAACCAGTCCAAAACCAAACTCAAAGGCAAAACGAAGGCTTAAGGGACGATGGTGACCGGTGTGCCGATGGGAGCGATGCCATAGATCTTTGAGACCATGTTGTAAGGCATACGGACGCAGCCGTGTGAGGCGGGGGAGCCTGGGTTGGGGATATTGCCCGCGTGCATGCCGACACCATTGCCTGTCAGGCGCATCCAGTAGGGCATTTTGGCTCCGACAAAGCGTCCTCCCGGCGGCACGCGATGCACTCCGGCGGTCGCGTTGCCATTCACGACATTGCCATTCGCATCGACAATCGTGCCATATTTGTTCGAGCGCTTGTCCACGACTTTTTCAGAAATGCGAAAAGTGCCTGTTGGTGTTGGGAAGCCGCTTCTGCCTGTGGCGACATAAGTCCAGCCGACGTTTTGGCTGTTGCGGAAAATGTAGGCCTTTTGCTGGCTGAGGTCGATGGTGACCCGCACAGGCCCTGGCTCACCTGCGCCATGCCATACATACAAGGGACTGTGAGAGGCATCGGCTGGCTGAACCAAAAGTGGGCGACGAATCACTTCCTGTCGGGCAAACACAGACGGCATAAGATCCATGGGCACCTGGCAAGAGCACAGGCCGAGCAGGGGACTGGTGAGAAGGAGCGCACGGATGGCTTTCATGTCGAGTCTCGTTTTAGCAAACTTTTTCAAAAATGACAAAGTCTTCGCTGTAAAAAACTCATCAGCAGTCAGCCATCGGCTCGGGGAGCTGAAGCCTAGGCACGATAAGCTGGATCAAGCTAGGCAGGTCTGATGCCTGCGTGCTCTCAGGGCTCGCTAGCCTTCTTGGTTTGTTTGCGTTTGCCCTTGGGCTTCGCTTCAGGCGGCATCATCTCTCCTTCGAAAGGTTTGTTGCCGTGCGCGAACCGTGGTGGTGGGATGACATCTTTGACCTCCGCTTGCAGACAAGCTAACTCGACTTTGAGTTCTCTGATGGTTTCTGCATAGGCTGGATCGAGGTAGTAGCTGTGAGTTTCTAGAGGATTTTGTTCGCGATCGAGCAGTTCCCAGTCGTCCACATCTGGTTTGTAGTAGTGGATGAGTTTATAGCGGTCTGTGATGACGCCGTAGTGCGGTCGGACGCGGTGCGGCTGGGGATACTCAAAGTAGTGGTAATAGAATGACTTCCTCCAATCGGCAGGAGATTCGCCTTTGAACAGCGGCACAAGGCTGCGGCCCTGCATGTCTGGGGGCTGTGGTTGGCCAGCGAGATCGAGGAAGGTCTGTGCCAGGTCCAGCAGGGACACGATGCGTTTGTCCGTGCTACCCGCCTTGGCCACGCCTGGCCAGCGCACGAGGAAAGGTGTGCTCAGGGATTCTTCGAAGATCCAGCGCTTGTCGAACCAGCCGTGTTCACCCAGGTAGAAACCTTGATCACTGCTGAGAATGACCACGGTGTTTTCAGCGAGCCCTGTTTCATCGAGATAGGCCAAGGTGCGCTGTACGCTTTCATCCACCGCTTTTACGCAGGCCGTGTAGTCGTGCATGTAGCGTTGGTAGCGCCAGCGCACGAGGTCTTTGCCACTCAGATGCGACTCTCGGAACTTTGCGTTTCTGGGCTCGTAGTAGTCATTCCAGTACTTGAGCTGGTCTGGTGTCAGGTTGCCAGGAGGCACGAGCTTCGCGTCTTGCTCCGTGAAAGTGCGATCCAATCCCATGTCATGATCGCTCACGGCTTTGCTACGGCCTTTGTAGCTATCCCACAGAGTTTCAGGCTCTGGATAGACTCGATCTTTGTCGTGACCGAGGTGGCGAATGGGCGGCTCCCATTCACGGTGGGGGGCCTTGTGCTGCATCATGAGCAGGAACGGCTTGGTTTTGTCCCGATTTTTCAGCCATTCGAGCGAAAGGTCGGTGATGACATCTGTGACATAACCGCTGTGTTTCACGGGCTTGCCATTGTCGATCATGGGTGGGTTGTAGTAGGCCCCTTGGCCAGGAAGAACATGCCAATAATCGTAGCCCACTGGGTCCGTCATCAGATGCCATTTGCCGATGACTGCATTGGTGTAGCCTGCCTTTTGCAGCAGTTTGGGGAAGGTCTGTTGGCTGCTGTCAAAGGTGCTGTTGCTGTTATTGTAGAAGCCGTTCAGATGCGAATACTTGCCTGTCTGGATCACGGCGCGCATGGGGCCACAGATCGAGTTGGTGACCAAGCAGCGATCAAACCGAATGCCTTCTTGGGCCAGACGATCCATGCCGGGTGTCTTTAGCAGTTGGCGTTTTTCGCCATAAGCACTGATGACTTGGCTCGCGAGATCATCGCAGAAGATGAAAAGAATGTTCGGACGTTGGGTCACTTCCGCCTGAGCTAGGCTCGAAGCGGCAAGGAGCAAAAGAACAAGGCGATGCATCATGAGGGCGCAGGAACGTGAGCGATGCGCTGAAGCTTACGTGGAAATGCCGCATGGTCCTCGGTTGCTTCATCGGTTCAGGCATCTTCGTGTGGCCGCAGAAGATCATCTGCCAACAAAAGACCCTCTGGCAATGAAGCCAGAGGGTCTGTGGCGATCCAGCAACCAACAACAGTGAGGATCGATGGCACGAAAGTCGTAGCTAGAGCTGCAACCCCATGGTCAAAACCGGAAAACCGGTCCGGTTGGGACGAGAGAGGGTAAAAAGTTTTGCGAGCTTCGTCAACCAACAGGGTTGTTTTTTGCAAAAAGAAAAAGGTTTTCTCACTTCTGAGAGGCTTAAAATCAAGCAAAGTCTCATAATTTTAGAAGAAAGATTCTTGACAGACATCTTGAACACATGTGTTCGAATGAATGGTGGTGCGGGATGGCTCATCGCGTATCTTCAGGCGATGTCACCAGGATGACGGAAAGATGAATGGGCGGGCGGTCGTTTTCCCGTGCCCCCCACCCCAGCCATTTGTCGGCGTGATATCTGTCATGCCGACAAAGACGTTGAAGTCGATTCGTCCGCATCGACGGTGAAGGCTCAGCCACCCCACATCCCCACATGGAATTCTCTAATGTCTCGCGTCGTGCTGTCTTGACGGCTCTGGCTCTGTTGTACCCTGGAACTTATGTTTCCGCCAATGACTGGACCAATTGGCGTGGTCCGCTGCAAACTGGGGTCAGCTTGGAGCACTACAAGGAAGCGGGGAAGCTGCCCGACGCACCAGCTTGGACCTATGCAGCCCGAAGCCGGGGCGCACCGGTGGTAGTGGATGGCAAAGTCATCCTCTGGGGCTACAAAGGGCAGACCACGGACCTCATCGAACTGCTCACCGTGCTCGATGCCAAAACGGGCAAAAAACTCTGGGAAGTCGAAATCGCAGATTACCTCAGCGATTCCATCTACAATCGCTACTCCATCGGTGCTCCGACGGTCGATCCCGAAACGAAGCGCATCTACCTCGTCAGCAATGCGGGCTTGTTTGTCTGCTATGAGCTTGATGGAACCAAGGTTTTCGAATTGCCGCTCATGGAAGACCTGGGACGCATGACCTTCCCAAACAGTCGCGTGGGTAGCCCTGTGATCGAAGGGGATCTGGTCATCGTGCATTTCATATTCTCGAACTGGGGTGCTGATGGCCCTGCGGCAGACCGCGTTTATGGTTTCGACAAAAAGACGGGTGAACTCGTTTGGTGGAGCCTTCCCGGCGTGAGTCCACCGGTGGATTCTTCCTTCTCGACGCCCTTTGTCGAAACTCGTGATGGCAAGCGCGTCATGTATTACACCACGGGCTGTGGGCACATCGTTTGCGTGAATGCTCGCAGCGGGAAGCCCTACTGGAAATTCCCCATCTGCAAAAACGGGGTGAATCCTAGCGTCGTGCTGCACAAGGGGAAAGTGATCGCCATTCACAACGATGAAAACGTGGATAGCTCAGAAAAAGGTCGGCTAGTCGCTGTGAAGTTGCCTGAGAAGCTGACCCCACCCCCTCCTCCAGGGCTGGAATCCACGACCCTAGATGCCAGTGCCGAAGCGTGGCGCAATCCAATCGGCGCCACGAGCAGCTCTCCTGTTTTGGTGGGGGATACGATTTATCAACTGACGGATGGCGGAGAGCTTTACGCCATTGACGCCAACACTGGCAAAGACCTCTGGAAGAAGAAGCTGAGCAATGCAAACCTGCATTCCTCTCCACTCTATGCGGATGGATTGATCTACTGCCCCATGATGGAGGGCAAACTGGTCGTCGTGAAGCCTGGCACCTCTGACGCAGAGATCGTTCAGGAGATCGCGCTGGATGGTGGCGTCCAAGCGCAGTGCCTAGGAGCCCCGGTGGTCTGCGATGGCATGCTTTACGTGAGCACCACGGAAAAATTCTATGCCTTCCCCATCCCCAACAAAGGCATTGAAGTGGACCCTGCGCCCGTCGCTGAAATACCTGCTGCTGGCAAAGCTGCTGCACTGCAGATTATTCCAGCGGAAGTGGTCATCATGCGTGGTAACAAGCAGTCTTTCCGCATCCGCAGCGTGGATGCGAATGGCTTCGTCGTCAGCGACAAAGTCGAAGGTGTGAAGTGGGAATCCTTCATTCCACCGACGGCAAAAGTAAAGGCTACCATGGACGCCCAGTTCAACGAGGCTGGCGAACTCGTCGTGGCTGCGGATGCCAAAGTCAGCGCGGGTGCTTTTAAAGCCACAGCGCCAGATGGCACCTTCGGCACCATCCGTGGACGTGCGCTCAAGGGCCTGCCCATCACGGAGGACTTCGAGGGTTATCAACTGACGGAGGAATTCCCCGCCGATCAAGCCAACGCGGCTTACAAGTTTGCTTACCCGCCGCTTTCCTGGATTGGTGCTCGATTCAAGTTCCAGGTCATGGAAAAAAACGGAAACAAGGTCTTTGGCAAAAGCTTTGATCGTCTCCTGTTCCAGCGCGGCACCGTCTTCGTGGCTCCTTCTAACTTGAGCAACTACACCATGCAGGCGGATGTGATGACCGATGGCAGCGCACGCTCCAAAGCTGACATTGGCCTCATCAACCAGCGTTACCTCATCTGCCTGCGTGGCAATGCAAACAAGCTGGAGATCAGCTCTAACCTTGAGCGTTTGGCACAGGCATCGACCTTCAAGGTCAGTGCGAACACTTGGTATACCCTGAAAACACGCGTCGATGTCGCAGCTGATGGCAGTGGCGTGGTGAAGGGTAAGGTCTGGCCCAAGAATGAAGCCGAGCCTGAAGCCTGGACTGTGGAGGCCAAAGTCCCCCGAGCCCATCCCCAGGGCAGCCCAGGGATTTTCGGCTTCACCCCGATGAATCAAAAACGTGTGTTTTTGGACAATTTGAGCATCACCGCGAATCAATAACCGTTCTTTTTTTCTGATCATGAAGCCCCAAACCACCGCACTGCTCGCGCTTCTCAGCGCCTCCGCCCTCCACGCTGCCGACCTCGCCGAATGGGGCGGGGGACCTGGACGGAACATGGTCTCTTCTGAGAAGGGACTGCCCATCGACATCGATCCGGGCAAAAAATACGGCCCCAAAGCAGCCCCCAAGATCGCGGGTCGTCTTCGTCCCAATGCGGAAGAAGCCAACAAAGGTCCAGGCGCTGAAGACATCGACCTCAGCACCACAAAAAATTGCCTCTGGGTCGCCAAGCTGGGATCTCAAACCTATGGCACGCCGATCATCGCCAGCGGTCAGGTTTATGTCGGCACGAACAACGAATCTCCCCGCAATGACAAGCACATCGGCGACCGTGGCATCGTCATGGTTTTCGACGAATACACCGGTGAATTCAAATGGCAGCTCGTGTCGCCGAAGATGGGTTCCGGCAAGGTGAATGACTGGGAATACCTCGGCATTTGCGCCAGTCCGACCATCATCGGTGACAAAGCTTACGTTCCTGGCAATCGCTGCCAAATCATCTGCATGGACGTGAATGGCCTGTCGAATGGCAACCAAGGCATGCAGGAAGAAGCACAGTTCATGGCTGCTTTGGACAAGGATGGCAAACCCCAGCCTGTCGAGCCGACCAAGACCGATGCAGACATCCTCTGGGTCTATGACATGTATAAAGAGTTGGGCGTCTTCCAGCACAACGCCACGGCAGGTTATCCCCTCGTGGTCGATGGCAAAGTTTTTGTTCCTACCTGCAACGGTGTGGATTGGACCCACACAAACATTCCAGCTCCCCAAGCCCCGAGCTTCATCATGCTGGATGCCGAAAACGGCACTCTTCTCGGTGAAATGGATCACATCGCTTCCGAGCGCGTGCTGCACTGCTCTTGGTCTAGTCCGACACTGGCTCTGGTCGAAGGCAAAAAGCAGATCATCTTCGGTGCGGGCGATGGCTGGGTTTATTCCATGGCTCCTGAGACTGAGAAAAAAGACGACTTTGACATCCTGAAGGAATTCTGGCGCTACGATGCCAATCCGCCTGAATATCGGAAAAACAGCGCCGGAGAACCCATCAAGTATGTTGAGTACGATGGCCCGAGCGAAATCATCGGCACGGTCGTCGAGCATGATGGCCTCGTTTACGTGAACATCGGTCAAGATCCCGAGCACGGTGAAGGCGTGGGCATGCTGAGCTGCATCGATCCCAAGATGACCGGTGACATCTCTGGCAAAGCCGTGTGGACCTTCAAAGGCATCGAGCGCTCCATCTCCACGCCAGCGGTGAAGGATGGTCTCGTTTACACCGCCGATTACACCGGTCGCGTTTTCTGCTTGGACGCGAAGACCGGCAAGGAATACTGGAAGTTTGATACCAAGGGGCACATCTGGGCCAGCCCGCTGGTGGCCGATGGCAAGGTATGGATCGGCAATGAAGAGGGTGAACTCTTCATCTTGGCCGAAGGCAAGGAGCTGAAAGAAATCAAGACCATCGAGTTCCCCAGCCCACTGCTGAGCAGTGTCGTGGCGGCCAATGGCTGCCTTTACATCACCACGCACACGCACCTCTACTGCTTCAAAGAGGGAGCTAAACCGGCAGCGGGTGCGGAATAACACCTCAACGGTTTCGATTGGATTCCACACTCCATCGTGGCTTCGGCGGCGATGGAGTTTTTTCTGCCCTTGAGCCTTCGCGTGGCCTTGGCAAAGGTGACCCATGTCCCTCCAAGCCGCTGGAATGTTAAAACAATACCTGGAGCAGCGTCAGGCCTCGGGTCAGACCCATGCCTCGCTGCGACCAGGCACGTTGGATCGCTTGCGCAGTTCAGGAAAACCCACGCCAGCGCGAGCTCCAGACTCGCGTCGTTCGGTCGTTGACACTGCAAAGATGGAACCAACCGCGCCCCCCGCCTCAGCGCTGTTTGAGATGCCGGTGGCCATTCCCTCTCGACTGCCCCAAAAGGCAGCAGGCATCTTGGCGGTGCCTGGGCAAAACAAGGTCGAAAAGCTCTCTGCCCTCGCGGCCATGGCGGAAAAATCGACGCAAGCTCGTGCGCTCGGCACGCTGCGTGACACGATGGTGTTCGCGGTGGGAAATCCTGATGCGACGATCATGCTCATCGGTGAAGCTCCTGGATTTGAAGAGGAACGCCAGCGCGAGCCATTCGTGGGGCCGGCCGGTCAAAAGTTGAATGGCATCTTGAAGGCCATGGGCCTGGAGCGCAGCCAAGTTTACATCAGCAACATCTGCAAATTCCGTCCGGCGATCGAGGGCAATCAAGGCACCTCCAACCGTGCGCCGACTGACAAAGAAATGGCGTCTTGCCTTTCCTACGTGCTCACCGAGATCGCCATCGTGGCACCTCAGGTCATCGTGGCTCTCGGCGGTGTCGCCTGCAAAGGCTTGGGCATCGGCGAAGGGGTCATGCGTCTGCGTGGCCGCTTTTACGATGTGCACGGCGTTCCCACCATGGTCACTTATCACCCGAGCTACCTGCTGCGTGAGGAAAAAATGGCAGGCGGTGGCATCCGTGCAAAGAGGGAATGCTGGGAAGACATGCTGAAGGTCATGGAAAAAGCAGGCCTGCCGATCAGTGAGAAACAGCGAGGCTACTTCCGCCAATAAGCGACCATGCACATTTTGATCACCAATGACGACGGGATCGACACCCCTGGCCTCGCTGCGCTTGAGAGGGCCATGCGCACGATCGCTGAGGTGCGCATCAGTGTCGTGGCTCCGGCCAGAGAGCATTCCATGTGCGGTCATCGACTCACCACGCACACACCGCTGCCGGTTGTGGAAAAAGGGCAGGGCAGGTGGGCAGTCGAAGGCACTCCGGCAGACTGCGTGCGCATCGCCCTCTTTGCCCTCCGCCTTCAGCCAGACTGGGTGCTGTCGGGGGTGAATGCCGGCGGCAATCTGGGGCAAGACATCCATGTCTCGGGCACCTGCGCGGCTGCACGAGAGGCCGCCTACCATCAGCTGCCCGCTGCCGCGTTTTCGCATTACCTGATTCGTGGCCTGGCGGTGGACTGGCAGCGCACCGCACGCTGGACACGGGCTGTGTTTGACGATCTGCGCCAGCGCCCGCTAGCCGATGGTGAGTTCTGGTGTGTGAACTTTCCTCATCTGCCGCCTGCTGCTTCGGAGCTACCTGCTGTCCGCGATTGCGTTCCGGCGCGTTCGCCTTTGCCCGTGAGTTTTCAGCCTCAGCCAGAGGGCACCTACCGCTACGACGCCCGCTACGCTGATCGTGGGCAAGATCCAGGCTCCGATGTGGCCGCATGCTTTGGCGGTGAAGTCTCGGTCGTGCGGTTGAAGGTATGAGATCATGACCACTTCCCCAGCCCAGCCTTCCTTTCGGCGTCTGCTTCGTACTGCAGGTCAGTGGGCAGCGCGCCAGCCCTGGCTGCGCCGCGCCTGGCTCGCGCGAGTGCCTTTGTTCCATCGACACTCGCTGCAGCTCATGGGGCGGCGGCTTTCACGGTCGGAGGTGGGGCTGCTGGGTGAACTGCTCGCCGTGCGGCACCTCACGCTTCATGGCCGCCGCGTGCTGTATCGGAACTACAGGAGCCTGCATCGCGGTGAGGTCGATATCGTGGCCAGGCATGGCTCCGTGCTGACCTTCGTGGAGGTGAAAACTCGCACCAGCCGTGCCTTTGGCCGCCCAGCAGATGCGGTGAATCGTGAAAAACAGCAGCTCATCCAGCGCGGGGCTCACGACTGGCTCAGGCGACTGGGCAGCCCTCGCTTGCTCATTCGTTTCGACATCGTCGAGGTCCTGCTGATTCCCGGTGAGGTACCGCGCCTGCATGTCCTTGAGGATGCCTTTGGTCTGCCGGATTTCTCCGTCACGGCGCGGTAGTCACTCCGGGGTGCTTGGGCCGACTGAACCAAGCCAGGAATTCGCGATTGCCATCCGTGCCTTGGATGGACGATTCCGTCAGTCCATGCCAGCGCAGATCGGATTGAGTTTCGATGAATTGCTGAATCCGCAGGCAGGCGCGCTCGTGCAGGGCGGGGTCTCTCACGATGCCACCAGGGCCGATGTCCTCGCGCGTCAGTTCAAATTGCGGTTTGACCAAAACCAGACCCTGCCCGCCCGGCTTCAGCGCCGTGAGTGCTCCGGGCAAGACCAGGGTCAGTGAGATAAAGGACACATCCGCCACGATCAGGTCCACGGCTTCAGGCACATCGCTGGCCTGCATGTGGCGCACGTTGAAGTTTTCTCGACAAACCACGCGTGGGTCGCTGCGTAGCTTCCACACCATCTGATTCGTGCCCACATCAAAAGCATAGACACGGGTCGCACCCCGCTGCAGCAGGCAGTCAGTGAAGCCCCCGGTGGAGGCACCCACATCCAGGGCAATCACACCCGTGACGTCGATCTGGAAGTGCTCGAGCGCTCCTTCCAGCTTCAGACCACCGCGGCTGACGAACTTCGGCGGTTGCTTCACCTTCAGCGCCGCATCCACGCGGATCAGCCAGCCCGGTTTGGTGATCACCTCATCTCCGACCATGACTTCACCCGCCATGATGAGGCGTCGCGCCTGCTCCCGGGAGGGGGCCTGACCTTGCTGCACCAAGGCCTGATCGAGCCGAATGCGCGCCATTAACGTGCGACAGGCTGGATGACATCATCTCCAGGCTCAATGGAGATGCCGGGGGGAATGGAGGCGAGGTCGAGATCCGCGACGGCTTCGTTTTCCTCGATCGTGCTGGTCACCTTCAGCTTGCCCAGCACGCCATTCTCACGCCGCACTAGCAGTTCCTGCCCAGGGGTCAGGCCCTGCTTGGAGCCAGCGTCCAGCACGACAAAGCCTTGATCCTTCACCATGGTTTTGATCTTGGCGATGGCAGGCGCGGCTTTCACCTGCTTTTGCATGGGCGTCAGCGTGTTGGTGTTGATGCCCTTCGCCTCCGCCTCCGCCACCGATTTTGGGATCGTTAGACCGCCGCCGGGCAGTTCACTCGCGCTGGAATCCGCCAATGCAGAGCTGGTTGCCTTTGGCGGTGCGGCGAGCACACCCGGCACCGGGGGAGTGATGGAGGCCGCCGGACCTGGCGTCGGGGTTGGGGAAAAGGCACTCGTCATCGGGGTCGCAGCCTCCTGCGCCGCCTGTTTTTTCTTCAAGAAATCCAGCTCTTCCTTCGCCCCGCGCGCAGCCTGCTGCCCCTCCCAGGCCAGGTAGGAGGTGACGGCCAGCAGCACGGCGGTGAGGAGGTAGGCAAAGTGTACGAGACGCATATTCGCCGATTGGTGCTGCGTTTGGCCGAGAAATGCAATCCAGGAAATGAGGAAGCCTCATCCTTGCGCCCCTTGGCGGGCGTTTCACTATGACCACCACCACATGACGGACATCGCATTCTTCAGGCTTCCAGGCGGCAGGGCATGGATCGGCACCGGGCCTTTTGAGGCACTGCCGACCTTACCTGCCGACGGTGGTGCATTCTATGTGAACGACTTTGATCTGTCAGACCCGGCTCCGTGGAAGCGTCCCGCCCTGCTGACCGAGGTGTCCGAGCAGACCCTGGCCCAGAGCGCAGGCTGGAACGGTGCTCAATGGCCAAAGATACAGTGGTCGAAACCCGCCACCGAGTGGTTCAAGATGGCCTTTCGCCGCATCCGCCGCGAGGTGTTGGCCCGCCGATTGGAAAAAATGGTGCCCGTGCTGACGGAAAGCGGCAGCATCGTGGAAGGTCAGCCCGTGCGGTTGATCGAGCGTGTCATGGCTGCCCCCGTGAACACCTGGGGCTACGGCTGGGTGCAGGAGTCCTCAGGCTTCCTCGGGGCCACGCCAGAGCTACTCTTCCGCCATCAAGGCCAGACCGTGGAGACCATGGCGCTGGCAGGCACCGCCAAGCCTGGCTCTCAGGATGCCTTTTTGCACGATGTGAAAGAGATCGAGGAGCATGAAATCGTCGTCCGCTACCTTCAGGATCGTCTCTCCGAGCTCGGTGAGGTGCAGCGAGAACCCCGGGGCCTGTGTCAGGCAGGCAGCCTGCTGCACTTCCAGACGCGGTTGCGTGTCCAGGCAAACGAAGCCCTCAGCGTGGATGCCCTCGTGCAGCGCCTGCACCCCACCCCCGCCGTCGGCTGCCTACCGCGGGAAGAAAGCTGGCTCGCGCGGCTGCGCGAGTATCGCACCCAGCTCGCCGTGCCCGGTTTCTTCGGGGCACCGTTTGGGTTTGTCGAGCCCGGGCAGGGCTCCGCTTGCCACATGGTGGTGGCCATCCGTGGTGTCGGCTGGCGCGGGCAAGAGGCACAGCTGCCCAGCGGCTGCGGCATCGTCGGCGGCAGTGCCTTCGATCACGAGTGGCGAGAAGTTCGGCTCAAACGCGACGCCGTGGCAGAAATGCTAGGCGTGTGAACGGCAGCAGCTCTCACCGAAAGCATGGACGAAACCAAAGGCGAACAAGCCCCAGCCGCAGAAGCAAGCATGGGGAAAAAGGCGATCCTAAGAGGCCTTGGCTGTTTCCCAGAAAGCTAGTCTGGATCATCCACCAAGACAAAAGGCCGAGCTAGGC
The DNA here is from genome assembly GCA_027484445.1 of Verrucomicrobiaceae bacterium. Classification (GTDB taxonomy): domain Bacteria; phylum Verrucomicrobiota; class Verrucomicrobiia; order Verrucomicrobiales; family Verrucomicrobiaceae; genus Prosthecobacter. The sequence goes on along the minus strand of JAIXSY010000052.1, from coordinate 525 downwards.
TGGAGAGGGTCATTCATATGGGCGTTCCAGCCATGCCAAGCCCAGCCGTCCCCAAGTCAATCGAGTTGATGATATTGCTTCTCATGGATACGATACAAGATTCGCCACTCAACTTGTTATCCATGGTCCTCGACCTAATGAAGGATTGTTCAAATGCTGAAGAATGTTTCAATCAACTTACATGAAATCAAATGCATCCGTGAAAGGGTTCGCTGAGTTTTGAGCTTACCTTCGCTTAATTGCACTGGTGTGTAAAAAAGGCACCATAAAAAAGTGCCAGGCAAAAAGTAGGGTCGAAATCGCAATTTATTGATGATCAATGCAATAACTCAGTTTTTCGGCTCAGAAGTCTTGCGCGAATGGGTCGTGCCATTCTTGCCTAGTAGTTTTTCATCGTCACCATATATGCGCGACATGAGGTGGTAGCAGCAACTTTTCAAAGGCCCTTTGCCGAGGATGCCGCTTCCGTCCAATCGATCAAGAACACGCCGCCAGACGGGGAGCCGTTTTGGCATGAATGCCGAG
>JAIXSY010000003.1 GCA_027484445.1 Verrucomicrobiaceae bacterium | reverse complement strand
TGAGTGATCTTCGTGCCGCCCTGGGTGGTGCGAGCCTCCGGGGCCTGACCGATGCTGCCGGCGAGGATGACGATGTTCTGCATGGTGTTTCTCCTGAGTTTCCGCTGAAGGGACCATCCCTTCGACAAGACCCGTCAGAAGCCTGTCGGGAGACGTCCGCACGGGAGACGATGGCGACCGGAAACCTCCGAGGGCCCGGGGTGGCGCGGGCAGCCCTGGCACAGGGCAACACGGCCCGGGCAGGAGTTGGGGTTGCGGGCAGGAAACCGAACGGGTTTAGGGGATTGTCCGTCGAAGGGGAGGTGCCTCAGCCGGATCACAGGGGGGGAAAACCCAAGCAGACACGCTCAGACCAACCAACCGGCAATGTCAGGACCGGGGGAAAGAACCCGGAAAGGGAGAAAGGGATCACCACGCCCAACCAGAGGCCCCTGCCCCGCAGATCTCTTGCCGCGCGGGCTCGGCACGATTACGCCAGACGCAATGGATCAACCGGAGCACCCAATGCCTGATTTCAACCTCTCGGACCTGTCGCTCGCCGAGCTTCGCGATTTGCAGAAGTCCGTGGCCAAAGCGATTTCAACCTTCGAAGCCCGGCAAAAGGCGGAAGCCCGCGAAAAGGTCGAGATGCTGGCCAAGGACCTCGGCTTCACTCTTGCCGAACTGGCGGAACTCGAGGAGCCGAAGCGCAAGCGGGCGCCTTCGACGAAAATCTATCGGCATCCTGAGAACCCGGCCCTCACCTGGTCAGGTCGGGGTCGCAAGCCGGGCTGGTTTGCAGCCCATGTCGACGCAGGCAAGGATCCGAACGAGCTGCTGGGCTGAGAAGGGCCTGGCGACGCGCCTACACCTTGGCATGGGTCATTCAGGCCCCTGCCAAACAAATTTGGGCTGGCAGGGTATCACTCATTCATAGCTTTCGGAGATGGAGCGGAAAATTTGAAGCAGATAACCTATTATTATGTTGACGGCACCACCCAAGATGAAATCCTGCCTGGTCATGATAAAGTTGCGTTCTACAGAGATGCTGTCGGACAATGGCATATGACTGGGTTTGATGGTGTTGCGGCGACCGACAGCATTTGCGTCCCAGTGCATGACGCCATTCGGATGGCGGTCTATACACGCCAGGAATACGAAGACAGTAAAAGTATTGTGGAAAGCCCGTTTATCTACGATGCTGGAATAGACGCCGAGATGAAAGTATCGAAAGATGAGTTTGAAAAAATCTTGACAAGCAATGCTCTTGCACGAAGGGAGTTGCACCAAGCCCTGTACTGGCAGGACTACTCGTTCCTTTTAAGCAATGTTCAAAGCGGGCTTTCAGAAATTATTTCAACGGCAGGAGAATTCTATAAGTCTTTTTGCTCATACTCGTTTGATGGAATTCCGAAGAAAGATCGCAACGGCGTAAGGCGAACTGACAGTGCAGAAACGAGATTTGCGACACTATTGCTCCACACTATTTTTGTTCGCATGCACTCAGTGTTGGATTATCTAGTTAAGTTGTCACTTGAGGTTGAGAGGCAAGGTGTGAATTTTGATATTTACCCGAAACTTCGCGGGTTAAATTCTCAATTTGGGGATCGCAAGAAGATCGGCATCAACAGAACCGCCGGGACGGTTTTCGAAGATTGCGTATTCATTCGAACAATTGAGTGCATTCGAACCCGAATAATTCATGACGGGCACTTTTCTCCAAATCAATGGATCTACGAGGTTTGGGATGGAGAACGGATTTCAGAGCGATTTATTCTCTTCCCAGACATGAAAGGGAACCCTGGATCGTTTGATAGTAGTGGAAACCGCCGATCCTTCTATGGCGATGACACCAAGATAAACACGGTTCTTCCAGAGATGATTCGTGAATTCTATTCTCGAACAACGCTAACGCTGTCGATGCTTAGAGATAAGCTCGTCGAAAATCGGCGATGGTAACCACTCAAATCGAGGTGGCCCGACTGGGATGATTTGGGGGGCTCACGCCCCCCTCTCGAACTTGACCACCGGGATGCCGAGCTTCTTGGCCTTGTCGGCGAGGTTTTCCTGGATGCCGTTGCCCGGGAAGACGAGGACGCCCACGGGCAGCACGTCCAACATGGCGTCGTTGCGCTTGAAGGGCGCGGCCTTGGCGTGCTTGGTCCAGTCGGGCTTGAAGGCGACCTGCGTCACGCCACGGGCCTCGGCCCATTTGGCGGCGATGAGCTCTGCGCCCTTGGGGCTTCCCCCATGCAGAAGGACCATGTCGGGATACTTGGTCCGAACTTGGTCGAGCTTGCCCCAGATCAGGCGGTGATCGTTGAAGTCGGTCCCGCCGGTGAGGGCGACCTTGGGTCCTGCGGGCAGCATCACCTCGGTTTCCGCCCGGCGCTTGGCGGCGAGAAAGTCGCGGCTGTCGATCAGCGCTGCGGTCATGTGCTGGCGGTTCACCATCGATCCGGTGCGCGGGCGCCAGGTCGATCCCGTGTGATGGACGAACTCGGTGGCGGCGTGATCGCGCATCATGTCCATGCAGTTGCGCCGTTCGATCAGGGTCAGGCCTTCGGCTGTCAGGCGCTCGAGTTCGGTGGATTTCACCTCGGAGCCGTCCTGCTCGCGATGGAGCCGGCGCTGCGCCTGCTCGTTCTCATCCAGCGACCGCTCGATCCGGGCCGTGGCACGGTGGAAGAGGTTGACCTGGCCCCAGAGCACCTCTTCGAGGTCGGGTTCCATGCGGGTGTCCTCGAGGGTCGCGACGAGGGCATCGAAGATATCGGCGACGGCGACCGCCAGGCGCTGCCCATCGGGCATCGGGCGCGGATCGGGCTCGTCAAAGGGGCGGTAGCCGTAGAGCTGCAGCTCGTCGAGCGCATGGGCGGTCTGGGATGCGGTGTGGGCGGGTTCATACGCGTCGTCGTGGGTATGGATCGTCATCAGTTTCTTGCCTCCGGGCTTGTCTCGTCCGCGCGTCATCCCGCGCGGCCTTCATGGGCTGCGAAAGCCGTGGGAGGGGACGCCTCTTCACCCCCTTTCGGGGCCGGAACGCATGTGGAGGAGGACGGGGGGCGGCTGATTTGCTTCGCGATGCAAAGGCGGGGCTTGTCCCCGCCGGCGGAAATCAGTTGCCCCCCGTCCTTGAAGGGGCGTCCCCTTTGACGGCCGCCTGCCCATCTCTTGAAGGCCGTGTGGGTGACGGGGGGATGAGATTGACCGGGAAGAGGCAAAGCGACGGTCCAGAGCCACGACCGGAATGCAGACCCCTGCCCCGCGGTCCCTTGCCCGCCCCTGCGCGACGCTGCTCAGCCTGACAGGCGATGCCGATCCTCGGGCCCGATCTGTCCTGCCAGATGCTGGCGCAGCGCGTCCACGCCGTACGCTCGGAGATCATCGTTGAAATCCCCGAGCCGCGGCTCCAGCACCCGAACGGTAATCCCGACCTCGGTCGCTCTGGCGCTCAACCTCTCTGCCGCGCCGCGCCCCGCCGGATCGCGGTCGATGGCGATGTAGAGGCGCTGTAACCCCTCCGGCAGCAGGACCGCCCCGAGGTGACCAGACGAGAGCGCGGCCCAGACGGGAAGGCCGGGGACAACCTCGAAAAGGGACAGCATGGTCTCGATGCCTTCGCCGACGACGAGGATGTCGTCATGCGGGGTCAGCCGAACGGCATTGCTCAAGAGGTGGCCCATAGCCCGGCGCTGTGTCTCGACAGCCGCTTTCCCCTGTCCATCAGGTGCCAGCCAGGTGCGATGCACCCCCTGCAACACCCCTGCCCCATCGGTGACCGCGGCGATCAGCGCCGGTCTGGGGAGGCTCCGGGTCTGGCCTTCATCCCGATGCCAGCACTTCGGGTGGAAGCGCAGGGCGCTCATCCTGCCGCCTTGGGTCAGGCCCCGGGCGCGGAGGTAGGTGTCGGCAAGCGTGCATGCGACCGGCACCGAGGCTGCGAATAGACGCGCCGCCGCCGCTGGCGTGTCGCCGGCGGCCTTGGCTTTCTTTGGTGCTGGCTTATCCGGGAGGACCGGCTGAGGCCGGCCCAGATGCGCCCGGGCCTCGGCCAGAAGTTCGGGAAAGCGGGAGATCCCGGTACGCTCGCGGATGACGTCGAGAAGATCGCCATGTTCGCCAGTAGCGCCGTCCGTGAACTTGCCGGCCGCGCCCGGCCCCGAGGCAGGCCCGGTCAGCCGCACGAAGAGCGAGCGGCCGGGGTTATTCTGCAGGTCTCCCACGATCCAGTAGGACCCTTCCCGCCGTCCGGCGGGAAGGTAAGCGCGACACACGTTCTCTGCGTTCTCCGCCAGAGCGCGGATCACATCTTCGGTCTCGGAATACATGGCTTAGCAACCTCCGCGTGCATGTAGTCCCGTTACAGAACAACGTTCAAGCAGACGATCAAGCACTGCGATGCCGCTCCCGTCTGCCGGACAGAACAGCCGCAGCTTCCAACTGATGATCTCCGAGAAGAAGCCATCGGCCTTGAGCCGGTCCTTAGCAGCCTCAGAGAAACCCGACAGCTCGATCCGGTTCACGCCCATGACGCGGGAACGGTGGAGTTCCATCCCCTCGGCCAGGCGCACCACGGTCTTTCCCTCCAGAACGAGGGCATGGACCTGCGCGGCTGTCAGTTTCGGTGCATCAGCCGCCAATGTGGTTGCGACCCAGGCGGGCGAAACCCTTCGGCCAATGATGCGCTGAGCGTCGTCGGTCTGCAGTCGATAGACGCGGGTTTCGTCCTGGGGAAGCTGCTTCCAGATCGGCAGCAAAAGCCCAGCGACGATGTGCAGCGTGGCTTCCGAGAACTCTGGCACCTCGGCCAGTTCCGCAGTCCAGGCGCCGGCGAAGGCCGCTCGGTCAGCTTCGAGCCAATGGGTCTCGTCCATGATTGCGGCCGGAAGGGTGCTGGCCTCCATCGGGCGGATCAGCCGCAGGCGCGGCTCGATGGTGCCGTCGTCCAGCATCAGGCTGGTGGCAGGCACCTGCACCGCGGCCCGGCCCGAGCGGCTGTTGACCAGAAGCCGCGCCTTCGGGTCATCCAACCAGTCGAGCGCATCGTCGAGCTTGGTCGGCGTATTGCGCCGCTTTTCTGCGATGGTCAGGAGCTGGGTTTCCGCGCCGGAGCCGGGATGGGTGTAGATCACCCGTGCATCCGTGACGCGGAAGCTTTCGGCGCGCAGCGTCTCGAGGCCGAGGTCATAGACTCCGGCAGCAATGGCGCCCTCGATGCGCGCATCGAGCAATTCCTCAAAAGCCGAGAACAGCGCGGCCTGCATGTCGATCGGCAGTGCCAGGAGGCGATTGAGGAAGGTTGTGATCGGCGGCAGGTCGTCCTTAAGCCCATTGTCATCGGTCAGGCTCAGGCCGGTGGCATCCTCGAAAGCGCCAAGTGAGCAGCCCGCGACATCGCCGCGATAGATGCGGCGATAGAGCTGGCGCAGGGCATCGCGGGCATAGGGGCTCTCGAGGTTGTCCTCGGGGCGGAACAGCCCCTGCCCACCGGTCTGGCGCTGGCCGCGCGTGATGGCCCCGAGTGTGTCGAGACGGCGGGCAATGGTGGACAGGAACCGCTTCTCTGCCTTCACGTTCGTGGCAACGGGCCGGAACAGCGGCGGCTGCACCTGATTGGTACGATTGGTGCGCCCGAGACCCTGGATCGCCGCATCGGCCTTCCAGCCGGGTTCTAGAAGGTAATGGACGCGCAGGCGCTGGTTCTTTGCCCCAAGATCGGCGTGATAGCTGCGCCCAGTGCCGCCCGCATCGGAGAAGATCAAGATGCGCTTCTGGTCATCCATGAAAGCGGCAGTTTCCGCGAGGTTGGCCGAGCCGGCACGGCTTTCGACGACGAGGCGCGCAACAGGACCCTCGCCCTTCCGCACGATGCGGCGCGACCGGCCCGTGACCTCGGCCACGAGATCGGTCCCGAAGCGCTGCACGATCTGGTCAAGCGCGCCCGGCACGGGCGGCAAGCTTGCCAGATGCTCGATCAGCGCATCGCGGCGGCGCGCGGCCTCGCGGCATTCCACCGGCTGGCCGTCGCGCACCACGGGCCGCGAGGAGAGATTGCCCTCGCTGTCGGTGAAGGGCTCGTAGAGCTGCACCGGGAAGGAATGCGCGAGGTAGTCCAGGACGTATTCGCGCGGGGTGATGTCGACGCGGATGTCGTTCCACTCCTCGGTCGGGATCTCCGAGAGGCGCCTTTCCATCAGCGCCTCGCCAGTCGAGACAATCTGGATGACGCACGCCTGCCCCGCCGCAAGATCCGCCTCGATGGCCGCGATTAGCGTGGGGGTTTTCATCGAGGTCAGAAGGTGACCGAAGAAGCGCTGTTTGGCGCTCTCAAAGGCGGAGCGCGCAGCAGCCTTTGCCTGCCGGTTCAGCGTGCCATTCTCACCCGTGATATTGGCCGCCTCCATCGCAGCGGCGAGGTTGTTGTGGATGATGGCGAAGGCCCCGGCATAGGCATCGTAGATGCCGCGCTGTTCGGGGGTCAGCGCGTGCTCCAGTATCTCATACTCGACGCCATCGTAGGACAGCGACCGGGCGGTATAGAGGCCGAGCGATCGCAGATCGCGCGCGAGGACCTCCATCGCTGCGACGCCGCCGGCTTCGATCGCCTCGACGAATTCCGCACGGGTGGCGAAGGGGAAATCCTCACCACCCCACAGACCGAGGCGCTGCGCATAGGCGAGATTGTGGACCGTCGTGGCACCCGTGGCCGAGACATAGACCACACGTGCATTCGGCAGCTTTTGCTGGAGACACAGGCCCGCCCTGCCCTGCTGCGAGGCCTCGGTATCGCCGCGCTCGCCCTTGCCACCGGCGGCATTCGCCATGGCATGGCTTTCATCGAAGAGGATCACCCCGTCGAAGTCCGCGCCCAGCCAGTCGACGATCTGGTCGACGCGGGACTTCTTGGCCCCGCGCTCCTCGGACCGCAGCGTGGCGTAGGTGGTGAAGAGGATGCCCTCGATCAGCGGGATGTCGCGGCCTTGCGCAAAGCGCGAGAGCGGCGTCACCAGCAAGCGCTCTTGGCCGAGCGACGACCAGTCGCGCTGCGCATCCTCCAGCAGCTTGTCGCTCTTCGAGATCCAGAGTGCCTTGCGGCGACCTTGCGCCCAGTTGTCGAGCAGGATCCCGGCCGACTGGCGGCCCTTGCCCGCTCCCGTGCCATCGCCGAGAAAGAATCCGCGGCGGAAGCGGACTCCGTCCGCGGCATCGGCTGGTGCGGCGGAGACCATGTCGCCGGTCTCATCGACAGTCCAAGACCCGGCTAGATACGCGCCATGGGCTTCGCCCGCGTAGATCACGGTCTCAAGCTGGGCGTCCGAGAGCAGGCCGTCGCGCAGCACGGCGGCGGGAAGCTTGGGGCGGTAGGAGGGTTTCGGCGGCGCGACCGAAGCCATCGCCGCGGACTGCACCAGCTTGGTCGGGTGCGGGGCCGCGCCGGGGATGTCGATGGCTTGCAGACGGAAAGTTTCGTAGATCGCGTCCGACAGGCGCGCGGCGTCGAGATCCTCCGCCGTCTCGCGAAGGGTGTAGGCGAGGTCCTCGGCATCCGGCGTGGTGGCATGCACATCCACCTTTGCCGCTACCATCGACCGCGAGGGTCGAGCGGCAGGGCCGGAGAAACGGGCAGGAATTCCCGGGAAGGGGGACGTGGAGCGGGACCATGCGACATCGCCCGCACCCAATTCGAGGCGCGGAGGGACCACGGCCACGATCCGGGCGAGGAGCTGCGCCACATCGGCAGCCATGGGCTGGCTGAGATCAGCGGTGATGCCACCCCGCTCGCCGCCCCGGGATTTGTCGAAGACCGAGATCCGCGTCTCGAAGCTGGTGCCGTGCTTGGCAAAGGCGGCGCCCGATACAGCTCCTGTGAAGACCAGATGGGCAGACTTGGTCAGGCGGCCAAAGGTCTCGGACCAGGCGGGCGCATCCGGTGCGAAATTCGCACCGGTGATCGCGATCAGACGCCCGCAGGGGGCAAGGCGCGCAAGGGCCGAGCGCAGATGCCGGGCCGTCGCCTCGGTCGTCCGGCTTTCGACATTGGCCATAGCAGAGAACGGAGGGTTCATCAGGATGACGCTGGGGCGCGGCCCTGCGTCCAGATGATCGTCGATCTGTGCGGCGTCGAAGGTGGTGACGGGACGCCCCGGAAAGAGGAGGCGCAGAAGGGCGGCGCGCGTGTCAGCCAGTTCGTTCAGCGCAAGATTGCCGCCCGCGATCTCGGCGAGGATTGCCAGAAGCCCGGTCCCAGCTGAAGGCTCTAGGACCTGGTCGCGCGGCGTGATCTGTGCGGCGGCCAGTGTCGCGAGCCCCATGGGAAGGGGCGTGCTGAACTGTTGGAAGCGCTCCATCTCTTCAGAACGCCGCGTATGCGCCGGCAGGAGGGCTGTCACTCGGGCCAGGATCGGCAGTAAAGCCGCAGGCGAGCCCGCCCGGGCGAGAAGCGCGCGGCCGAACTTCCGCAGGAATAGGACGAGTGCGGCTTCGCCAGCCTCATAGGCCAGCTTCCAATCCCATGCCCCTGCCGCATCGGAGCCGCCGAAGGCGCGCTCCATCTCGGCGCGCAGCAGGCCGGTTTCGATGGGTTGACCCGCCGCAAGCGTGGACTGCAACGCCTCGGCGACGGCGAGGATCTTGGCGGCATCATTGGATGGAGGTGGCAGGACCACGGGCGGCGCGGCCAGCACTGCGGGGACATGGTAGGTCATCGGGAACTCCAGTTGAGATCAGGATCGCGCCCGGAAACACCTCTCTCGGCATCCCTCGGGCTCGCCCTGCCCTCTTCCCCGCTCTCCCTCTGGCAGCCCGATCCGCAATGGGCTGGCCTTGCATTTGTTCGCTTTTTGTTCTATATGTAGGAGCCAAGCCGAGAAGGAAGATCCCCGATGGAAGACACCGCCTTTGCCCTCCCCGCCACTCCGAAGCAGATCGCCTATGCGCGGTCACTGGCTCTGAAAAACCAGACGCTCCTCCCTTGGGACGTCCAGCAGGATCGCCGCTCCCTAAGCGCCTGGATCGATGCACAAGCGCGGATGAAGCCCCTCTCCGAACTCGACCGGCTGCCCTCCTCGAAGCAGGTCGCCTTCGCCGAGCGCCTTGCCCGCATCAAGCGCCGCGCCGTCCCGGAAGAATGCTTTCGCGACAAGGAACTGATGTCGAAATGGATCGACGGGAACCGGTAACGGCTGTCAGATCGTGAGATCTTGATGCAGGGCCGAGGAATATCCGAGGTTGGCCGGAGACTTCGCCATACTATAGGTTGGCGTACGGTCCATTTTGCCAATTTACAATAGTACAAATTTTGTCGGTTCGCTCTACTATGATGTTGCGAAATTAGGCGTTTTGCCATATCTTAGCATCGCACAATAACTGCGAATGCAAACTCTTAGGTTGGCAAATGTCTGTCTCCCGCGCGAAGCAACGTCAGGCCCAAGACAGGATCAACCAGGCCGCCAGCCTGGCAAAGTCGCTTGCAAAGCCGTTCGGCGGCTGGATCGCCACCTTTCAGGAGGCGATAGGGATGAATGCGCCCGCCCTTGCCGAACGCCTCGAGGTAACTCGCAACACGATCTACGCCTCGATCCAGAATGAACAAGCCGGAACGATCTCCCTGAACCAGCTGGAGAAGATAGCGGACGCCATGGGCGGACGTCTGGTCTATGCGATCGTCCCGCGTGAGGGCACGGTTGAGGAGATCGTCCTGGCTCAGGCACGCTCAAAGGCCCGCCGCATCATTCAGCGCACCCGAGCGCATATGGCGCTGGAAGAGCAGAGCGAGGGGCTGCGCAGCGAGGCGGCGATGATCGAGGACTTGGCGGCTGACATCATTCGCGAAGGTCGCCGGGATTTCTGGCAATGACGCTGGAGCTGCATGAGCCCGAGGGCGCGACACCGCTGACACCAGACGAGCTGCTTGGCCTCAAGGCCAAGCACATCGCGACCCGCGGCGAGTTGAACGAACTCGAAGGCGAGAACATCATCGCCGGCCTGACCTGGCTTGACCGTCGACCGAAATCATTCGACGTCTTGAGCGACGCTGCCGTCCGCGAAGTCCACAAGCGCCTCTTCGGCGAAGTCTGGGAGTGGGCAGGCGTCTACCGCCTGACCGAGAAGAACATCGGGGTGCCAGTCTGGCGCATTTCGACAGACCTGCGCACCTGCCTTGATGATGCGCGGTACTGGCGTGACGACAAGAGCTTCGACATGCTGGAAGCGACCGCGCGGCTGCATCACCGCCTGGTCTGGATCCACCCCTTCGCCAACGGCAACGGACGTTGGGCGCGGATCATGGCGGATACCTACCTCGGTCGGATTGACCCTAACATCTTCCTCGACTGGTCTGGCGGCGGCACGCTCAACGCCGACAGCGCACGCCGGACGGCCTACATTACCGCCCTGAGGGCGGCCGACCAGCATAACTTTGACCCCTTGGTTGGGTTCATCAAATCAATCGCCAGATAGTCCCTTGGCATTAAGGCACGGATAGCGATGCGAGGGCAAAATTCATTGTCTGCGCCGTCCGGAAACCGCGTTGACCCGGTCAGCCCGGCCCGCTTAACTCGCCCAAAAGTGTAGAAGGGGTATTTCATGACGCCGCAAGAATTCATCGCCAAATGGCACGCGGTCGAACTGAAAGAACGCTCTGCCTCCCAAGCGCACTTCATCGATCTTTGCCATCTGTTGGGCGTCAAGGACCCAATCAGCGAAGACCCGAAGGGCGACGTTTTTGCCTTTGAAAAGGGCGCCTCCAAGACCTCGGGCGGTGAAGGCTGGGCCGACGTCTGGCGCAAGAACTGCTTTGCCTGGGAGTATAAGGGCAAGGCCAAGGATTTAGACAAGGCCTTCTCACAGCTTCAGCAATATGCCATCGCGCTTGAAAACCCGCCGCTTCTGATCGTGTCCGACATGGACCGCATTCGCATCCACACCAACTGGACCAACACGGTCCAGAAGGTCTACACGCTTAGCCTCGACGACCTTCTCGACGCCGCCAAGCGCGATCTGCTGCGATCCTGCTTTACCGACCCTGAAAAGCTGAAGCCCAGCAAGACCCGGCAACTTCTGACCGAAGAGGCCGCGCAGCGGTTTGCCACGCTCGCCCAACGCCTTCGTGGACGGGGACATCCTCCCGAGGAGGTGGCCCATTTCGTCAACCGGCTGATCTTCTGCATGTTCGCCGAGGATGTCGGCCTTCTGCCCGACAAGCTGTTCGAACAGATGCTCGATGCCAGCCGCATCGATCCTTCGGAGTTTGCTCTCAACTCCCAGACCCTCTTCGAGGCCATGCGCAAGGGCGGGCGCATCGACTTCAAGAAAATCGAATGGTTCAACGGCGGCCTGTTCGACACCGACGCCACTCTGCCGTTGGAAAAGGCCGACATTCTCGACCTGATCGAGGCGTCGAAACTCGATTGGTCCGACATTGACCCCTCGATCCTCGGCACGCTTTTCGAGCGTGGTCTGGACCCTGACAAACGCAGCCAGCTTGGCGCGCATTACACCGACCGCGACAAGATCATGATGATAGTCCGTCCGGTCATCGTCGAACCGTTGTTGGCCGAATGGGCAGGGGTCAAAACGCAGATCGAGGCGGAGTTGGCGAAGGCCGCTGCCGCCACGGGCGCTGCCAAGACCAAAGCCACGAACGAGGCGAACCGCCTGCGCGTGGCGTTCATGGAACGCCTCGTTGGTTTCCGCGTGCTGGATCCGGCCTGCGGGTCGGGCAATTTCCTGTATCTCTCACTTCTGGAACTGAAGAACCTCGAACACCGCGTGAACCTGGAGTGCGAGGCCCTCGGCCTTCCCCGCGAGTTTCCCCGCATCGGGCCTGAGGCCGTGCTGGGCATCGAGCTGAACCCCTATGCCGCCGAACTCGCCCGGGTTTCGGTCTGGATCGGCGAAATCCAATGGATGCGCCGCAACGGTTTTGAGGCCGCGCGCAATCCGGTGCTGCGCAGCCTGAACACGATCGAGAACCGGGATGCGGTGCTGGACCCGGATGGCAGTCGGGCCGACTGGCCCAAGGCCGATGTGGTGGTGGGCAACCCGCCTTTCTTGGGCTCGGGTAAGTTCCTGAAGGAGTTGGGCGAGGATTATTCTGCCCGCCTTCGGACAGCGTGGGTGGATCTTGTGCCCGGCGCCGCTGACCTCGTGGCCTTCTGGTTCGCCAAGGCTTGGGTCCAAATGCAAGACGGAAACCTATCGCGCGCAGGGCTGGTCTCGACCAACTCCATCCGCGGCGGGGCCAATCGCGAGGTTCTCAAGCATATCGTCGAGGGTGGCCGCATCTTCGACGCTTGGGCGGATGAAGACTGGACGCAGGACGGCGCAGCCGTGCGAGTTTCCATGACCTGCTTTGACAAAGCCAAGGCGAGCCCGGCGCTGCTGAACGGCGCAGAGGTCCTGCAAATCCACGCGGACCTGACGGGCGCAGGCCAAGGAACCGACCTCACCAAAGCTCTGCCGCTTCAGGAAAACTTGGGCCAATGCTATGAGGGCATGAAGAAATATGGACCGTTCGAGGTTGAAGGGGACCTTGCCCGCGAATGGCTGGTCGCACCACTGAACGTTAACGGTCGCCCGAACTCCGACGTTGTGAAGCCGTGGATCGCTGGGCGGGACATAACGACAAGGCCACAAGATCGATGGGTAATCGACTTCGGCGTCACCTGCTCAGAGAGCGACGCCGCGCTCTATGAACTCCCATTCGCTCACCTGGCAGCGACCGCCCGCGATTTGAGAGAAAAGGACCGTTCCAACAAGACGGCCAGCAACTGGTGGCTTTTCGAGCGGTCCCGCCCGCCGCTTCGCGCTCGCATCAGCAAATTGAGCCGTTATCTCGCGACGGTTGTTGTTTCTAAACACCGTCTGTTCTCATGGCTGCCGACGTCTGTCCTGCCATCCAACCTTCTCGACGCCATCGCCCGCGATGACGACACGACCTTCGGCATCCTGCACTCAAAGTTTCACGAACTTTGGGCGCTTCGGATGGGCACTTTTCTTGGGGTGGGCAACGATCCCCGCTACACCCCCTCCACCACCTTCGAAACCTTCCCCTTCCCCGAAGGCCTGACCCCGAACATCCCCGCCACCGACTACGCCTCTGACCCTCGCGCCCAGAAGATCGCTGTTGCCGCCGCAAGGTTGAATGAACTCCGCGAAAGCTGGCTCAACCCCGCCGATCAGGTGATCCGCGTGCCCGAGGTGGTGCCCGGCTATCCCGAACGCATCCTCCCCAAGGATGAAGAGGCCGCCAAGGTGCTGAAGACCCGCACCCTGACCAACCTCTACAATCAGCGCCCCACCTGGCTGCAAAACGCCCACGCCGCCTTGGATGAGGCTGTGGCCGGGGCTTACGGCTGGGGCGACGATTGGCGCGCAGGTGTCTTGACCGATGATGAAATCCTCGCCCGCCTGTTCAAGTTGAACCAAGAGCGCGCCGGCAAATAGCAGCGCCGCCGACGACCCCGCACCAAAGGAAAGAGTGACCATGTTCTTCACCAAAGCAGGCCGCACAATTGCTTGGCTCTGTGTCGCAGGCAGCGTCTTGCATTACGGCTACTTGCAGGTCTTCGCCTTCCAACAGGGTGGCATCTTGCCCGGCCATCCGAAGTGGGACTCGCTGTCGGCCGCAAGCCTGAAGGACATGCAGTTGTTCGCCTTCGGCGTTGCCATCGGCATCCTGGCCGAGATCAGCAGATCTCTGGTGAGCCTCGCCCAATCGGCAAGCATCGCCCGCAACGCGAATGGCATGGACCCAAAGGAATGAGCGCGGCCCCAACCTTGAAGCGCATGCCGAACACCGAAAACCCGATGCAGGCGCCCCGATGAAAATCTCCGAGTACCAGCGCGGCTATCAGGATGCCGCACGCCAGATGATTACCTGGCTGCACGAGGAGGCTGCCAGCATGAATGATCCCCACGCGCGCCGGTTGCTGGATGGTGCCGCCTTCGCGCTCGGGGTTCGGGTGAATAGCCCAGAGCACAAACGTGCGGTGGAAATACGCGGGCTGCACAACGCGGACAAACAGCCGTGACGCCAGCCAAACGGCACGCCCTTTAACCGAACCGTCGCCCTCCTTCGGTGAACGTGTACTCGTTCACGATGATCCCCTCCTCGATGGCCTCATCCGAGGTGAAGTGGTCGTGTTCAGCCTCAAGCTGGCGGTACAGCCAGCGGGCCAGATCGCGCAGCGCCTCGGTCACGATCTCCTCCGCGTCCTCGGTGGGCGGCTGCCAGGTCGGGCTGTCGCGCGTGACGTCGATCGACATTGTGTATTCGTGGTAGTAGCGCCCGCGATGACTGACCTCGGCAGCGAGCTGGTAGAAGTTCCGGCGCTGAATGGCCTGCAGCCGGTCGGCGATGCCATGCAGCGTCGCGTCCGTCGGGGCGTAGTCCCGGATGCGCGCAGCCGCGCCGTTGGCGTGGGACCAGTAGCCCTCGAACCAGGCGTTATGCAGAGCACCGCATAAGGCCTGTTATGCCGAGCGACGGATTATGCGGAGCGGTCAGGTCATCACGCTGTAAACGCGAGGGATTTTCGACAATCCGCTCCGCATAATTCCGCACGGGTTCAGGTCAGCGTGTTTTTCCTTCCGGTCATCAGCATCGCAATCAACGCATCCGGAGCCTTGAACTTTCCGCGACGCAGCTCGGGCGGGATGACCGCCTCTACAGCCTCGAGCTTTTGGGCAGCATCAACGCGCAGATAGGTCTCGGTCGTTCGGATGTCCGCGTGTCCCAGCCAAAGCGCGACCTTTCGGATGTCGCGGGTCGCCTCCAGCATGATCACGGCGCAACTATGCCTGAGCTGGTGGGGCGACACTGAACGCCCCGCCAATGATGGACAGTGCTGAGAAGCTTTCACGACGTGTTTGTCGAGCACATACTCGAACCCGGATCGCGTCATCGCTCTCCCTTCGGCATTGACGAAGATCTCCGGTGCAGGCGCAAGCCCCCGCACGGCAAGCCAAGCCCGCAAGTCTGAAGCCGTCTGCTTCCAGAGCGGAAAGTGCCGATGCTTTCGCCCTTTTCCTCGAACCAGCAGGCTTGGAGTCTGGCCTAGAACCAGATCGGTCAAGGCAGCCCCTACGAGTTCCGACACGCGCAGCCCTCCCGCAAAACAAAGGTGCATCATGGCGCGATCCCTGGCACCCAAGCGCGTCGTGACATCGGGAGCATTCAGAACTGCCTGCACCTCGTCCTTGGACAGGTGCTGGACCAGCTTGCTCTCGCAACGTTTTGTCGGGATCGCCCGGATTTGCGCGACTTGAGCCAGGAGGGCTGGATACTGGTATTCAACGAACCGCATGAACGACTTGATGGCTGCGAGCCGTGCATTTCGCGAAGTGGCGCCATTTCCTCGATCAGTCTCGAGATGATCCAGAAAGGCCAGGATCAATGGTGCGTCCAGCTGCTCGATACTGAGCTGCGACGGGCTGGATCCGACACGCCTCGCCGCGAACTGGAACAGCAGTTTGAAGGCATGCGCATAGGTTTCGCTGCTGTGGGCGCTGAACCCGCGCTGCCGAGGCAGGTAATCCTGCATGAACTGCGTAATGACCGGCGCAAGGGCTGTCATGAGCCGCCCTCCGTCAAAAGTTCCTCGGCTGCGGCAGAGATTTCGGCCAGTAGCTCGGGCGTCTGATGCAGATACCAGTACGTGTATCGGAGGTTGGAATGCCCCATGTACGTCATCAGCGCGACAGCATTGCGCGCGATCGCTTCGCGCCCGGCCCCAGATTTTTCCAGCACCCGTGTCGCGAAGGTGTGGCGCAGATCGTGGATCCGAGGGCGCCTGGACCGACCGGGCGCAATCGCCGCGATGGCAAGGATTTCGTGGAACGCCCTTTGCGGGACAGAGTAATAGATTTTCCTCTTTCCTTCGGAAAGGAAGAGGTGATCGTCGCTGGCCGCGACGGCCAGCCTCAGTTCCATGTACCGGTCGAGAATGGGAGGCACGCTTGGGTGTAGCGGTACCATCCGGCTCTTGCCGAACTTGGTCTTTCGGATGTGCAAGATGCCATCCGGCAGAACATCATTCAGGGTCAGGTTCAAGGCCTCCGATATTCGTAGTCCGGTCGATGCGATCAGGCCAAACAGGACGGCATAGATTTCGCGCCGCACTGGAGAGCTTTCGTTCAGCTGCCTGATCCGAGATGCAACGATGAGCCTCGCCAATTCATCATCCGTGAAGATGTAAGGAATGAACTTGGTCCGATGCGCCTTGAAGATGCCTCCCGGCGGAATCTCATGTGCAGCGTCTTCTGCGTGCAGAAAGGTTGCCAAACGGATGACATCCGTGATGCGGCGATACCGAGTGTCTGGCGTCGACGCACTTTCAGCCCAGGCCACCGCTGTTGCCGTCCTGACGTGTCGCTCACCTCTGGCTTCGACGAACTGGCCGAACCAAGCCAAGTTCTTGGCCGTCTCCTTGAGCTTGAAGCCAAGCGACCTTCGCAATGCGATGTAGCGATTGATTTCCTCGATCAGCATGCAGCCTCCCCCGCCCAGGGCCGGGCAATTTCGCGGAGCAGAGCGAAGTCAACCTTCGCATATTGCATGGTAGTGGACAGCGAGCGGTGCCGGAGGACCGCTCCGACCCCTGCAAGATTGACTCCGTGCCGAAGCATCGCTGTCGCCGCCGAATGACGAAGCAGATGGGAACCGCGTCGACCACTCTGGATGCCCGCCCGGTCAAGAGCCGCCTGAACCAGGCAGTTCACAGCAAACCTCGACATCGGACGCATTGGATTTTGCGCTGTGACGAACACGCGCGGCGTGGCCAATGACGGCCGTCCCCTGTCCAGATAGGCCAGCAGGGCTTCGCCGACTTCTTGCGGAAGAGGCAGCCATTCTTCACGACGGGACTTGCCACCCCTGATGGCAATGCGACCGTTCCGCCAGTCGATGTGATCGAACTCAAGGTTTGCGACTTCGCTTGCGCGCAAGCCGAGTCGGACAAGGAACAGAATGACCGCGCGATCGCGCAGGCGGGCCTCGCCGCTGCAAGCAGCCACGATCCTCGTGATGTCAGCGTCGTTGAGGAAGTCTGGTACTGGTGCAAATTGCCAGCCCGCAAAATTCGGGATGGCCTGATCACGGCCGGCCGGGCAACGTCCAGTTGCGATCAGGAAACGCAGGAATGCGCGAGTGGCGGTCACCGTCATCCTTGCATGAGCAACGCCGTGCATGCCCGCGCGTCCCAGCACAAACTCCCTGATGGCATGGGCGCTATAAGCCTCAGGCGCGTCGCCAAGGACGCGGAACATGTGAACAAGGATGTTCTGATAGGTGTCGAGGCTGCTGTCCATCACCCCACGATTTCGGAGCATCCAATCCCGGAACTCGCCAAGGATCGGCCACCGATCACTCGGCGACGGCGGCTTCGGCAGTTGGTCGACAATACCCAGTTCTTCAAGAAAGCGAACGAAGAGGGCACCTGATCGCAATCGCATGGAGTAGTTCGGCATGGCCCTGAAGGCCGGTACGGATGCTGCGTAGCCGCTGTGGATGGTACTGAGATCATAGCCGGCGTCGTGTATCCAATCCGTCCAATGCCCCAAGTAGATGGTCAGCATCGAAATCGTTGTCTTGGTGTAATTCCGTCCCTGAAGCCAACGGACATAGCCCTCGAAGTAGGGACCGGCGAAATGAAGCCTTGAAAGCGTGAGATACCGCGGCGTGTTCCGCCTTTTCTTGGGGGTGCTGGACATTCGTTCTCCTGACATGGGTTCAATGCCGGAAAATGCCGGCGAACCACTTCTCGCCCAAAAGAACCCGCGAGGGCACAAGCCCGTCGTTATGCGGAGCGGATTGTCGAAAATCCCTCGCGTTTACAGCGTGATGACCTGACCGCTCCGCATAATCCGTCGCTCGGCATAAGACGCTCCGTCGCCCTGGCTGCAGAAGCCGGAGAACCAGATGCAGGACTTGGCCCGCGTCCCACCGTCCATCAGCCGCACCGGGGTGATTTTGAGCCGGATGCCGAGGATCTCGCAGATGCGCTCAAAATCCTCATAGACCGCGTCCCACCAATCATCATGGGGGCCGAGCTCGCGATACCAGCTGCGCGCCTTTTCCTTGGCCGCATCCGAGAGTTCGGGGAACTGGTAGACGGTGGTGCAGATGATCTCAGGCATGTGCGTCCTCCCCGTTCAGCGCGGCGGTGAGCCATTCCTGGCTGCTGGTCCAGCAGATGGATTTGCGGGCACCGAGATCGATGACATGCGCGCCGCCGCCGAAGGCATCGAGGCGCGGCCGGGAGCAGGTCAGAGCATATTATGCCGGGATCAGGATTATGCCGCATGGCCAGTGCCCACGCTTTAGAGCCTTGGCCTTGGCCATGCGGTCATTCGGCATATTCAGAGCGACTCGAGGAAGGCCAGTAGCTGATCGTCTGGTCGGTATCGGCTGGATTTGACCCCCGGTGCAGTCACCTGTCGGAGCGCATTTTCCTTTAGACGCATATCCGCGTGGATGTAGATCTGGGTGGTTTCCACGGATTCATGGCCGAGCCAAAGCGCGATGACCGCTTGGTCGACACCGCTATGCAATAGTTCCATCGCGGTGCTGTGGCGGAGCGTGTGCGGTGTAACGCGCTTCCCCTCAAGGCTTGGACAGGTCTGCGCCGCCTTGGCGCAGTATTTTCGGACCAGATGCTCAAGTGCGTCGCGACTGAGACGGTCTCCGCGGATCGAGGGGAACAGCGGACCTTCGCGATCCTTGCGATCACGGATCCAGCCCGCGATCAATCTGGCCGTATCGCGGCGTAAGGGCGTCCGCCGGTCTTTTCGGCCTTTCCCAAGACATTTAACATGGGCACCTGTCCCGAAGACCACGTCGTTGCAGTTCAGATTGACCAACTCTGAAGCCCGCAGCCCAGTTTGGAGAGCGAGCAGCAGCAAAGCGTGATCCCTGCGCCCCACCCAAGTGGCGCGGTCGGGCGAGCCGAGCAATGCGGCGATTTCGTCGGCATCGAGGAACGTCACCGCCCTTTTTTCTTGGCGTTTGTTCGGCATGGCCAGAATGCGTTGGCAGTGATGCAACAACACTGGCTCCGTCATCGCAACATACCGGAAGAAGGACCGGATCGCCGCGAGCCGGGCATTTCGAGACCGGACAGCGTTGCCGCGGGACCCTTCGACATGGATGAGGAAGTTCGCCACCATGTCGGCATCGATATCGCCAACTTCCAGCTTCGTTGGGGCTTTGCCGCTGCGGGCCCCGGCATAGCGGATCAGCAGGCGGAAGGTGTCGCGATACGATGCGATGGTATGACGGCTTGCTTCCATTTGGACGCACAAGCGATCTGTGAAGAAGCGCTGCAGCAAGGCTGGGAATGTCGCGGTCCTCATTGCGACTCCTCCGCCGCAGAACTCTCTCCGATCCGTGCCGAGGCCAGTTCGAGAAGCTCGGGCACGGCCTGAAGGTACCAGTAGGTGTCCCTTGGCCCCTCATGTCCGAGGTAGGTCGTCAGCTTGTGCATTTCGCGCGCCGCATCATGTCCGGCGCGATACCAGCCTGTGATCGTCCGGACGGCAAAGGTGTGCCGAAGATCGTGGATGCGCGGTGGCCTTCCGGGCATGGGCTTGGCCCATGTACCCCGCATGCCGATGCTCTGACAGACACGAACAAAGTTTGCCCGCGCCCAGCAATAGTCGGGTCGTTCGCCTTTGCAATTCACGAAGAGCGGTTCCGAGTGTCGTTCGAGCAGTCGATCCCGTTCGGTACAGTAGTTCTTCAGTCTCACCGCGACATCCGGATCGATTGGAAGGATTCGTTCCTTGCCATTCTTGCCGTTCTTTATGTGGAGCAACTGCCTCTCGGCATCGAAGTCTGCCGTGTCTAGCGCCAAGGCCTCTGCAACGCGCATGCCCGTGACAGCGATCAGACCATAGAGCATCGCGCAGGTCAGCCCGCGCAGCCCATAGATCGACGGCAATTCCCGCGCCGCCCCGATGATCTGGGCGAGTTCGGTATCGCTGTAGATGTACGGCGCGGACCGACTGACTCGTCCTGGCACGAACCCCCTCGGGGGAGGATCGTCGTGCCGATCATCCATACCGTGCAGCCATAGAGCAAATTGACGGACCGCGCTGAACCTACTGGCCTTGGTCCCGCTACTGGTAGGTCGCAGTCCATCCATCCATTCGAGCAGTAGCTCTTTTGTGACGAACTCTTTTCCGGCTTTGTCCACGAAGGTGGCAAAGCTGCGCAGACGCAATTCGTCTGCTTTCAGTTTGGCGCCAAACATCCGGCGGAGATTGAGATATCGATCAAGCTCGGCGTGCAGGGTCATTGCTGTGCCTCCCCTGCGGGCCAAGGTTGGGCAACAGAACGAAGGCTTGCGATGTCGAGCTTCGCATAGATCATCGTAGTCGCGCGCGACTTGTGGCGCAGAACATCGCCCACCTCGTGCAAGGCTACGCCAGAGCGAACCATACGAGTTGCGAGGCTATGGCGAAGGACATGCGATCCGAGATACCGGGCAGGCATCTCGATCTTCAGGGCAGCGCAGGCCCGGACAAGGATTTTGCTGACGATGCGGCTGTCCTTGAACCCGAGATAGGGGGCATAGGACCTGACAAAAAGAACGCGCGTTGCGGTCGTTGGTCGAGCATCACGCAGGTAAGCGCTGATTGCGGCGCCGACATCTTCCAGAAGCGGGAGACGGTCACAACGTTTGCCCTTTCCTCGGACGAGCAGCTCTCCCGCTCGCCAGTCGATGTCATCGATCTCTATCGCCATGACTTCGGGCACACGCAGGCCGAGCCTGGCCATCAGCAGGAACATGGCATAGTCACGAACGCCATAGCTGGACTCTCGCCGGACCCACTCAAGGATGGCCTCGATGTCTGTCGGCGGCAGATACCTGGGAAGTCGGTTGTTCTGGATGCGATGTACCTTCGGCACAGTCGACGACAGATTGGTTACGGTCAGGCCCCGGGCAAACAGGTACTGGAAGAAGCAACGCAGATGGGATGCCGGCGTCCGCGCCATCGACAGACTCTTCCCCTTCTGGATGTGTTCGAGGAACGCAACGATGTCTTGGTGCCTGATCGACGAAGGGTCAGGCACTGTTTCGCCAAACCGGTGGTCCAAGAAGCGGACGGCATATCGCTTGACATGATAAACTGAACTCGGACTCAGGCCGCGTTGCCCGAGCAGGAAGCCTTCCAGGTCATCCAGCAGCTTGTCCTTTGCAATTTGGGCAGCAGATACAGGTGGCGGAATCGCAACGCTGATGCTGATGAGGTGGAGGACGAACCGTCTGACCAAGTTCGGAATCCTGACCGCGTTCACTCGATCAAATGGAACCTGCCGGGCAAGGCGATCGGCGATTTCCAGCGTCAATGACGTCGGCTCAACACCATGGGCCTCCAGAACCCGGCCAAACCGTCGAAGCTGGAAGCGATAGTTAGACAGCGCCCGACGCTGCATGTGCGTCGACGCGAGGCTCTCCTCGAACGAACTGAAGTAAGTGTCGAGGCAGGTTGGTTGGATTCTATTGGCCATACGCTTTCTCCATGTTGCTGGCGCAACAAGGATTATGCCGAACGCCTTGGCACGAAACTGAGGGTTCAGGACCATGAAGCCGGTCAGTCGCACCCAATAATCTTTGGCTGGTCTGGCCATATGGCAAGTCGATGCTTCTCGTCGACTGGAGGGCCATGCGGCATAATCCTGATCCCGGCATAATATGCCTTATGCCGAATTCGGCATAAGGCATACTGGAACCCCCAGAGGCCGGTGAGGTCGAGCTCTTCGGCGAGGCGCAGCACGAAGCGGATGACGGCCTCGACATCGCCGTCCTCGTCATCATGGATCCAGAGGATGCTGCCCTCGGGCACGTCCTGGCGCACGAGACCGAAGCCCGCGACCTCCGGGTCGTCGGCGTCCTGATCCGCAGCGCGCATGCTCTGGAACAGCGCGAGCCCGCGGGCGGCCTTGTCGGGGGTGCCGACGTCGAGCAAGCACGAGAAATGGGTGAAGTAATCCGCCATGGGAACCTCCTGAATGGGAAGACCCGGCCAAGAGGCCGGGCGCTGGATTGAGACGAAGGGATGGTTGAGCGCGATCAGTCGGTTGGCGTGTCGCCCGCCGTCTGTCGCGCGGCATGCGCGCAGAGCATCTGTCGGTAGAAGCGCTTGCGCGCGGCCCGGAACCCGCGAACGGCGCGCGTGTCGGGGTGCAGCGCCCGGACCGCCGCGCGCAAAACAGCGTAGGGCGAAGCCGTTTCGGGCAGGCAGAGGCGCTGATAGGCCGGATCGGTCATTTCAACTGACCTCAACCACAGGCGAGGCGAGATGGGGATCGACCAGAGCCTCGATCCGCTCGGTCCGAACCATCCAGGGCTCGGGCCGGATGGCCTTCACCCAATCGGAAAAGCTCGGGATGAAGCCGAGGTCTTCCTTCACATGCTGTTCGCCGACCCAGCGGGTCGGAATGATGCGCCCGGTCGAGAGTGTGAGGGTCTGCCCGAAGATAGTCTCGGCCATGAAGATGCCCTCAGCATGGTGGCGCAGCGCCCGGTGCCGGAAGTCCGCAGTAATCTCCTTGCTCTGGTCGAACCAAGCATGCACGGCGATGAAGTCGTCGACCGTGCCGCCCCATTTCTTCACCGAGGACAGGGCGTGGTGATAGGGATGTGCCATCGCCGCCCCTCAGAAATCGTAGGTAGTGAGTTCGGACGAGGTGAGGCGCTCGTTGAACTCGAGGTGGATGCAGCGGGCCGCGGCGTCGAAGCAGAACTCGCCCCACGCGCCGTCGTTGTTCTCCCAGCCGCCATGGGTGTCGGAGAGGAAGTCGTAGGCCAGCTGTTCGACGACATCCTCTAACGACAGGCTGCGCATCTCGACCTCCGGGTTGTCCCAGGTCAGTGCCGCATAGGCGATCTCGGTCGCAGGGAACTCAACGGCAGTTTCGGCGGACCAGGCGCTGATGCTTTCGATCTGACCACTGTCACCTGCGCCGTCAAAGTTCACGGTGACATGGGTGATGCCGGCGGCCATCAGGCCATCGAAGAGGCGTTCCTTGTTGCCGGGGCGCAGCGCGTCGATGCGAGCCGCGCGCTCGGCGTGCACGGCGAATATCTGGGCCATGTCGACCGTTGAGGGTGCCATCGGGGGGGCGAGGGTGGGTTCAGTCAGGGTCATGGTGTGTCTCCGGTAAGGGGAAGGGATCGGAGCCGGGCCGGGCGATCTCTCTTCCCCGGACAAGCTCCAATTCCCCCCTGCCCTCCTCTGTCTCTCGCGCGTCACGCAGCGACCTGCAGAGCCCGGACGGCAAAGGCGCGCCAGAGCGGGTCAACGAGACGCCCGTCCAGAAGATCGGCGCGGTGGCGCAGCCGCTGCGCCAGATCGGGCTCGCCCCAAGCGGATGCGCGGCCCGCCTGCGCGCGCAAATGGCTCGCCTCGGTCACGACGCCACGTGCCTCAGCCGCGCTCGTCACCGGGTGGCACCAGGCGACGGCGTGGTCGCTGGCCGCCCCGGCCAACACGAGGCGCTCGTCGCTATCGAGGATCGCCAGAAGTTGGGGCTTGGCATCCGTTGCGAGTCCCTCGGCATGGTCGATCGCGCCCTGCATGGCCTCGGCCAGCGTCGCGAAGCGGGCGAGCACTAGCGGCGCGGCGCGGCCCGACATCAGATCGGCCGGAGCGCGGCGCGAAAGAGTCAGGGCGAAGGGCAGATGGGGGTCGGCATCGCCAGACGGAAAAGGCGATGTGAAGTCTCGCGGCCCGGTGGTCGGGTGGACGGGGAGGGGCAAGTCGAACATAGGAAAATCTCCAACGGTGCCGGAAGCCTCTCTCCCCGCCTCATCCGTCAAAGACCAAACCGCCGCCCTCTTCCTCGAAGGGGCTGCGGTGGCAGGTCGGAAAGACGCGTCAGAGCTTGCCGAGTGCCCGCAGGCTCAGCTCCGTCCCGGCGCCGACGATGATGTGGTCGTGCAGCGTCAGCCCGAGGTACTTGCAGCCCTTCTGGATCTCCTTGGTCATGCTGAGATCGGCCTCCGACGGCGTCGGATCGCCGGACGGGTGGTTGTGGATCAGGATCAGGGCGCTGGCGTTCAGCATCAGCGCCCGCTTGATCACCTCGCGCGGATAGACCGGGACATGGTCGACCGTGCCGATCGAAAGGAGCTCATCGGAGATGATGCGGTTCTTGCGGTCGAGATAGAGGACGTGGAACCGCTCGATGGGCCCGCGGACAGTAAGCGCGCAATAGTCCATAAGCGCCTGCCAACTGCCGATGACCGGGTTCTGGCTGAGGTAGCGGCCGAGGATGTCGCGGGCCTCTAGGATGACGGTTTCTTCCTGGGGGGTCATGGGTGTCTCGCTGAATTGCGCGTGCCGAGGCTCCCAACCCTTTCTGGGCAGATCCGTTCGGGCGCGTGTGGAAAGGGAAAGTGCGACCGCCGGGGATGCGGGCGATCGCGTTGTCAGGCTAGGCGTCAGCCGACCCGGTCGAGGAGCCTCTTGGCGCGCCCTTCCATGTCGAGGCGGGCATCCTGCTGGGTCTTGTCGCGCGCAAGCCGCGTGATGCCCTGCACGAAGTCGAAGATGCTCTCGGGCGGGCGGCCCTCTTCCATCAGCACCTTCTCGATGATCTTTCCCGACTCGGTCTTCGAGAAGCCGCGCTTCCGAAGGAAGTCATCCCGGTCTTCGTCCGTCCGTGCCACGATCTGCTGCCGCGCGGCCTTGATGCCATTCACGAAACCCTGCGGCGAGGAATTGGCAAACCGCGTCAGCGCCGGGGCCGCCTCATGCGCGAAACGGGAGGCGGCGTATTTTGAGTGGCGGATGGTGATCTCCTGGAAATCCTCGACACCCCAGAGGTTGCGGTTCTGGCACACCGCACGCAGGTAGAAGCTCGCCATCCCGAGGGTTTTCGCGCCCACCTCCGAGTTCCAGCAATAGAAGCCCCGGAAGTAGAGATCAGGGGAGCCATCCGGCAGCCGGCCCGCCTCGATCGGGTTGTGATCATCAACCAGGAAAAGGAAGACATCGCGGTCGGAGGCATAAAGCGTGGTCGTGTCGCGGCTGATCTCGACATCGGGGTTGTAGACCCCTGTCGACCAGTCGAGCACGCCCGGGACCTTCCAGCGAGTGTCGCCCGTGCCGTTGCCCGCGATGCGCTGCACGGCCTCGACCAGCTCGTGGTCATGGATGCGGCCATAGTCGGGTCCGGTCACCGCGCGCAGCTCGGTGCGGCCGTCTTCCGTCTCGAAAGTCTTCACCTGCTCTGCGCGGTGGTTGGTCAGGCCGTACTGAAGGTTGATGCCCGCCAGCGGCGCGGGCAGCTGTCGCAGGTAGGACGCCGGTGCGCCGACGATGCTGGCAAGCTGACCGAACGCCCAATGCGTGGGTGCGACGGGCACCTCGGCTTTCGGCAGCATCAGGTGCAACCGCTCGGGGTTGTCGCGCGCGGCCTCGACGCGGATGTCCGCCGTCTGCACCACACGGCTGCGGCTGCGCTCCGACCGTCCCTTCACCGATGCCCAGAGATCGTCGAGCGACAGATACCGTTCGTCATCGGGCCGGTTAAACCATTCGGACGACACCCGCCCGTTCCGTTCACCCCGTCTCAGATCCACTTTCCAGCCACCCGCCCGCGTCGGTGCGACCGGATCCAGAACTTCCACAACGCCCATCGGCTATCTCCCGTGACAGGCGCCGGGAGCCACTCTCCCAACCCTCAACCCGTCACCAGGAAACCGACCTTTCTCTAGCTCTAAAGTTGCCATGGACGGGTGGCAGGATTGCATCCAGCGAAATCGCCAAGGCAAACGATTCACCCCCCAAACGCTGTGCCTCCCAGAAACTACACTTCAACCTGAGTAGCATTGAGGTTCGCGATTGCCGCCTCCACTTCCGCGTAAAGATCAGCCTCGACATCTCCGGTATCCAACTCGACGACGAGAGCAAACCGCGCGGTTTTTTGGCCGACGTTCTGAGTCGACTTGGACTTCCACCAACCTGCCACAGGGTGAACCGCAAGCATATTTCGCCGGGCAAGATCCGAGGCGGCGCACCGCAGTTCATCGATATGTAGACTTCCCACATCGCGTCGGTTGCGCCCGTAGACCCAACCATCATTGTCACCTACGGCTTCTGCTTCCGGGTCATTCGCAAGCCTGTTGATCCGAGCCTGGAATTGCGCCTGGTTCTCACTGGCACGGTTGAGCTTGAAGCGGAGATTGTGTGACGCATAGCGGAACTTTGATCCACGGGCCGCTTCCGAGGGATTTGGCTCAATGAACGTGCTCAGCGTCACTCGAAGGGTTACCTCAGCGGCGCCGAGCGCCCTAAGGGCTTCGCGAGGCCAAGGCAGTTCAAAGAACTTCATCTGATTGTGGACAGGTTCAGCTCCAGCAGTAGCGCTTGGCCGGTATGGCACGATCGCGTCCTGGACGATGAGAGACAACGCATTCGCCGCGCTGCGTCGCGCACGAGCTTGGTCAGGAACGCCGTAGCCATAGCGACGAAACAGTTTTGCGTAGTCGCTCTTTGAGGGATTTAGCGGCAGATGCGCCTTCATCTGCTGCGTCCATCGAGCAGACGAGACGAAAACCGCCCGTATCGTCTCTGGCCACAGGACAGGGTAGTCCTCCCAGAGCTCAGTGACAGCCTTCGCGGCAAGTGCTGTTGCCGCGCTGGTATCTGCCGTCGTCGTAAGTGACCGCATTGGATACTGATGGTCGGTCGTGAGCAGCGAGAGAGAGGGGTGCTTCATCGGGGGTGGGAGGCGATCCTGCACCCAATTGCCTCCCTCCATCACCACGTCTGGCTTGATGGGCCAGTGCTTCCACCAGCTTGCCGTGCGCGACGATGGTGAAAGGTCGCCAATTGGGGCTAAGGCTTGGCCGGGCAAGCCAGCAGGCAACCTGACCTTGTCAGTGTAGGCTCCTACGCAGATTGGGTTCCATGCCTGCGCAGGCGCTTCAATCTCGTGATCGGGATCGTCACAAATCGAGAGGTAATCACCGCCGCGGAAGCGGTTCTGGTCCGTGTTGCCCGCTGAAATCACGAACAATCTCTGTCGCTTCTGATTGCCCGAGACACCCGCCGTCAGTTGGTCGATCTCGCTCGACCAAGACGTCGGTGCGCCGTCGTGAGGCGTATCCTCGTCTGTCGTGCTGGCCATCGAGAAAGTTCTGCCTCGCGCCGCACTTGCCTCGACCGCGTTAACTGCCTTTAGAACGACGGCGCCCAACAGATGGTGAGGATTTTGTCCGGCATCAGGAATGATCTTGGCAGACTCGAGCCGGTGCTGGACCTGAACCGGCATGTTGCTTTGGATGACCGGGAGCAGATCTCCAAAAAGCGTTATGCCTGCCAGTTGGGTGCCATGCCCTCTAGTGTCGTCCACACCCCATCCCAACTGCGCCGCATGACGATCAGCCGGATCCAGAAAAGGACGAATAAGGGGATGGTTCAGTCCCACGCCACTATCGAGGAGCGTGATGTATCGCGGGTCCGCTGCTGCAGGCGGCTGCAAGAGGCCTTCCATGGCCCGGGCCCATTCAGCCTGTTCTTCTGGTGGCATCCCTTCGAAATAATCCGAGAGGACCGTAGGGGCGGCAAGGGCCTTAACCGTCGCAAGGTTACGGACGGCTTCGGCGATTTGGGCGTGCGTTCCGTGACCGACCACGACAACGTCTTCCGGAAACTCTAGGCGCCCTCCTTCTGCTTGTGCTTCGCCGCCTTCAAAGCGAACCCCAAGGGCACGCGCATGCGCTATGAAATGGTCAGCCCCGCTGCGGTCCAGCCAGATTTCCCAGGGATGCGTTGCTCCGTCGTCTGCAGGAAATTTTGCCGATGGACTCCGCCAAAGGGCTCGCAGTCCTGCCTCGACGATGGCCCTGATGCTCTGTACAAGGTCGGCATTCTTCGGTCGTCCTGTCTGCGTGTCTTCGTCCTGAAAGGCTTCGACCTTTTTCCGTAGATTGGCTAGGCCTACTGGCGACGCGAAGACAGTAGCGCTGGCTGGTGCGGCTTCATTCTCGGTGCCAGAATCGACCCTGAGCAGATGCAGGCCGCTGGCATCAAGGCTCTTGGTCACGAATGGTTCGTTCGGCCTCGCCTCAATCTCGAGATAAACACCAGGCCGTCTCTGCGCCGCTGGGTCCCCGATTCCATCGATCGCTCGCAAGAGCGCCAGTGCATGTGCGCGCCGGTTGGGGACGTCACTCGGTCGCTTTGTCTGACCGCCGCCCTTGGCCTGAAACGCGACTGCCTGTCCGGGACCGTTTAGAATCAGATGAGGGCGATTGCGTTCCATTCAACGATGTTCCAAGTCCATGCAACGAACGCCGACGCTCCATTGATGCGATAAGCGTATCTGTCAAAATCCTATCGGTTGAGGACAAGACAGCGCGTCGTCCTGCATCTTCTCCGGCAGCAACAACATCTGCAGTTGAAAGACCGTCCGCAACCCTAGACACAGCATCCCAGTCCACATCAATGACGCTGAAACCGATCAAGCGCCGCCGTAAAGCCTTTTGAATTGCCTCTCTGGAAGGCAGCTCGTACGGCAGCACAAGTTCGAAGCGCCGAAGAATTGCCCTGTCCAGAATCTCGGGAATGTTCGTGGTCGCGACAACGATAGATGGGCCGGTATCTTCATCAAGGAATTGGAGGAACGAGTTCAGAATTCGCCTGGCCTCGCCCACGTCGTTCTCGTTTCCGCGAGAAGCCGCCAGAGCGTCGATTTCATCGAACAGATAGACACCGCGGGTTGTGCGCATCGCGTCGAAGATTAGGCGGAGTTTTTGCGCAGTCTCACCCATGAACTTCGTGATAAGCCCGTGCAGAAGCACTGTGAACAAGGGGAACTTGAGTTCGCCGGCCAGAGCTTCGGCGCTCAGAGTTTTTCCTGTGCCCGGCGGGCCAGAAAAAAGAAGGCGCCGACGCGGATGCAGTCCCTTCTCTTCAAGAAGATCACGCTTTCGGGTTTCTACAACGATTTGGCGCAGTTCATCGGAGAGGTGATCCGGCAAAATCAGGTCGTTGAGAGTTGTTGTCGGATACCGCGCGCCCAAAATACCCGCGAGATCGCCGCGCGGAGCAGCCAGCGGTGTCAACTTCGCGGTCGCATTGGTCTTTGGTGTCTGTGATGCCTCAGCCCACTGCCGCAGCTGCTCGGCCAGTCGGGTATGGCCGCGCTGTTCTTCCGCGGCGGCA
The DNA here is from genome assembly GCA_027484445.1 of Verrucomicrobiaceae bacterium. Lineage (GTDB taxonomy): Bacteria > Verrucomicrobiota > Verrucomicrobiia > Verrucomicrobiales > Verrucomicrobiaceae > Prosthecobacter. The sequence goes on along the minus strand of JAIXSY010000003.1, from coordinate 541 downwards.
AGCTGCATCGCGAGATCGAAGAAGCGTTCTTCGTCCCCCTCTGCGTGGCTCTTTACGAGCCCAATAAGTTGCTGTGCCGACGCCATGTTCGTACTCTTACGCATCTTTCGCTTCTGCGGAGGACATCGTCTCCGCTGATAAGAATCCTGCAACTTTGCGGACCAAAAGACCAGTCAATATGGCCCTCGTCTCAAGTAAATGCTCCTTCGTTGCCAGAGGGACTCAATGCTCTTTGTGCCCGGCCCTGACACAGCAAGTGACCGATCATTCGCGCGCTGTGAGCTTCATGTATGCCAGAACCCGGCGGGTTTCCCCGCCGGGCGCGAGGGGAGGACCCCGTTCCTCAGAACGGGATCTCGTCGTCGCGGTCGACCAGCTCGGGGTTTTCGTTCTCGGCCGACTTCGGGCGGCTCAGGAAGTCGACCTTCTCGGCGATGATCTCGCAGCCGTAGCGGTCGGTGCCGGTTGCGTCGGTCCACTTCGTGTAGTGGATGCGGCCGTGGACGAGGACCTTCATGCCCTTTTCGCAGTGCTCTGCGAC
>JAIXSY010000005.1 GCA_027484445.1 Verrucomicrobiaceae bacterium | reverse complement strand
GTCGGTGCCGTCATTGTCCCAGCCATTCCAGATCGTGAAGCTGGGGAACATGCTGCTCGTGTCTGCCAGTCGGTCAGGAGCACTCGGAGACGGCCACGGCACAGTCGCATCACGTTCCATTTTGATCGTGAGCAAGACTGGCTTTTGCAGACTCAAAGCCACCCAACGCGAGGTGTGCGTCCAGCCGACAGGTTCCGTGCCTTGGTTGGGATTGCCGAACAAAGCATTGTCCTCCCAGCTCCAGGAGCCAACATGGTTGGAAAAAACGGCTTCGTCGCCACCGGCACCGAGGTTGACGGTGTAGGCGTAGCCAATGCCACCTGCTTGAGGGTCAGTGGCGCTGACCGTGGCCGCGTGGCCTTTCAGCGGAAGGAGGGCAACTGCCAGCAAGGGCAGCAAGCCCTTGACGGCGTGGTGTAAGGATCTCATTTCAGTGTCTTGTCGTTTTGGGTGTGGAGGGTTCAGCCAGTGAAAAAAGAAAAATTGAAACGTATTCAAAACATCATCATCAAAATAGTTATACCGCTGAATCTATTACACATCCGAATCGCAAAAACGTCATAAGTCTTTGAAATTTAGAGTTGAAGGGAAAACTGGGAACAAAGAGGATAAACATGCATGACCTAGGGTAAGAAGCTCACCTTTTAACGCTTCTGATTGTTCATTGACTTCAAACGTCTTCTGCTAGTGGAGCGCTGGTTAATCCTCGTTGTGTTTCGGATTTCAGATTTTGTGTCTTCGTATATCGTTCAGATTTCATCATTCATCGACTTTAGATCTTCCCCGGCAGACGATCTGCCGGGGAAGACAAACTTGCGTTTATGGGGCGGACGTCACCTTCTCAAGCAGCACGCTGCCGGAAAGTCTTGGCGAGGTTGACAGGGTAGTCCTCGGGCTGGCTGTGGGCATTTTCGGTAGAAGGAAGAAGCCGTAGCCTTTTATCTCCGTACCGTTATCCACGATCATGCCTTGGAACTCGGACTTGCGAACGAGGTTTCTATTCGGTGTGACACTGGTATCGGAGTCGGTAAGTTCAAAGCTGCCTTTGAAGCTGCCGCTGGTGCCTGGGGTGAAGTTACCGGGCCTACCTTTGTCGATGCTGAGAGCGACTTTGCCTGGGTTTGGCGCGGCCACGGTGACTTTAGTCAGCTCGATCTGGAGCTTGTCCGTGTTGAGACGTGTGCCAGGACTCGGCGCACCACCTTCCGTGAAGGTGATCTTGGCATTGCCAGGTCCGGCGGTGGCTCCGAGCGCCAGAGCGGTGAGCGCTGGCGTGGTGTATTTGCGACCGACGGTGATCAGCTCCAGCGGGCCGAAGCCATCGCTATAGACGAGGTCTCTGGCGATGACGTCCTTGAACCAAGAGACTTCGGACAGAGCAAGGTTGCTTGTCACCGAATCAATGCTGATCAGGCCAAGCACGGAGCCTGCACCGCGGTAGAGCAAGCCGAAGAGAGTGAGCTTGCCTTCGACTTCCAGAGCGCCGCCGAAGGTGAATCGGTTGTTGTCAGCTGTAACAACGACGCCTGTGGTGGCACCTGTAGCGGCGATTTTGAAAGCGCCGATGCTGTGTCCCTGAGGGATCGTTTGATCTCCGTTGTCCGAGGCACTGAGCGGCAGGGCGAAGGTGTAGTCGCCTGCATAGTTGCCGGTGGATGACAAAGCCTGACGCGCCACGAAAGGCAGGACTTCGGATTCATCGGTGATTTCCCCAAAGATGGTTTTGGCAGCGATATCAAGGGTGAGTTCGATGTGCAGCTCGGGCAGACCTTTGCGCTCAATATGGAAATGAGCTGTCGGCGAGGCGGAGGAGGTATCCAGCGGTGCAGCGATGCGGTAAGGCGCAGTTTTGCCCAAGGTGATGGTGCCACTAAGTGCGCCAAGACGGGAGATGTCCAGCCTGACCGCACCACCCAGCAGATCATTGAGGACCCCCGAGCGTCCTAGAGGGCCGGTGAAGCTGCCGCTAGTGCCTGCGAGTAGGCTTGTGACAGCAAAGCTGTCAGTGACTCTGGCGCTCGCGCCTGCTCTGTTGGTAGCGGTAACTTCGACGTTGTTGATTGCCTTGATCTCGTTGGGGCGACCACTGATGAGGCCGGTTCTTGGATTGAAGATCAGACCTTTCGGCAGGCCCTTCACAGCAAAAGAGGTGGGGCTATTGGAAGCCGTGAGCTGCAGTTGGTAAGGCTGTCCGACGACGAGGTTTGGAATGTCAAATGGAGTCACGACAGGCCGAGCGATGACCACAAGTGTGGCAGGATTGCTGGTGGCCCAACCGGCAGAGTTGCGAACCTCACAAGTGTAGGCTCCCGCGTCGTCGAGGTCAGCATTTGTGATGTTCAGGGTGTCGCGGTTGGCGTTTTCCAGAGGCCGACCTTTGAAGAACCACTGATATCTCAGACCTGGGCCGGTGGCTCTCATGGTGAAGGTGGCACTTCTTGTGGCGAGGATCTCGGCACCCCTTGGCTGTTGAGTAATCACAGGTCTCACAAAGGCAGGTGCACCGGTCGTCCAGGAGAAGCTGAAGCCCTGGCGATCTGCATCAGTCGCCGCCGCATTGCTGCCAAGGGCGAAAGTGTAGTAGCCGGGAGCCAATGTGTAGCTGCGGGTGATGGTGGTGGCGGTGCTGTTGTCGCAATGGTCGATGTAGCTAAGGTCTTCCGCCCAGGAGACATTGCCGCGATTGTTGTAGGTGTGTCCGTCGGTGCCGTCATTGTCCCAACCGCGCCAGAGGGTGAAGCTGGGGAACATGCTGGAGGTGTCGGCGAGGCCGTTGGTGCCATTGATGTCAGGTACCGTGGCGTCACGAGCCATGGTGATGTTCAGCGTAAGGTGGTCTCTCACATGCACGGCAGCCCAGCGGCTGGTATGGGTCCAGCCAACGGGAGTAGTGCCCTGACCAGGATTGCCAAAGAGGCTGTTATCTTCCCAGCTCCAAGCTCCGACATGGTTTGAGAAGCTGCCGCTGTCACCACGTGACACACTGATGATGTGAGAATAGCCGATGCCGCCAGCAACAGGGTCTGCTGCCAAGATGCTCGAGGCAGCTCGGGTGCTGTAAGTGGCCTTGTAACCTTGGCGTGCAGTGTTGTTCGCTGGAGCATTGCTGCCAAGTGCGAAGGTGTAGTCACCGGCTGGCAGACGCCAAGTGCGGGTGATGGTTTCCGCCGTGGAATTGTCCACGTGGTCAATGTAGCGGATGTCCTCAGCCCAGGCCACGTTGCCGCGGTTGTTGTAGGTGTGGTCGTCACTCCCATCGTTGTCCCAACCGCGGTAGAGTGTCAGACTGGGGAACATGCTGGAGGTATCAGCGAGACGATTTGGATCCTGGGCGCTTGGCCATGGCACAGTCGCATCCCGCTCAAGAGTAAGGGAGAAAAAGACTTCTTGAGTCAGTTTCACCGCCACCCAGTTGCTTGTATGGGTCCAGCCGACGGGTTGAGCGCCTTGGCCAGGATTACCAAAAAGCAAGTTGTCTTCCCAACTCCATGCGCCGACGTGACTCTTGAAGCTGCCAGTTTCATCCGCGCCAGCGACGACGGTGAAGGCATAACCTACACCGCCAGTGCCGATGTAATCGGGCGGCAGATAGGTGTTTGGCACAGGGTCAGCGGCACCGGAGGAACTGGTGCTGAAGCTGATCTTGTAGCCCTGGCGATTCGCCGTTACGACAGGCTCACCTGTAATGGGATCTAGAGTGGTGGAGGGCGCGTTGCTGCCCAGGGCGAGCGTGTAATCACCAGCACGGAGGAAGTAAGTGCGGGTGATACTTGTGGCGGTGGAGTTGTCCTCATGATCCAGATACTGGATGTCTTCAGCCCAACTCACGTTGCCGCGGTTGTTGTAGGTGTGGTCATCGTCACCGTCATTGTCCAAGCCACGGAAAAGCGTGAAGCTGGGGAACATGGAAGCTGTGTCGCCGAGTCCATTCAGTTCTGGGGGAGCAGCGGCCCAAGGCACACCAGCATCGCGCTCAATGGTGATGGTCAAGACGGTGTCATTTTGCACACTGACAGCAGCCCAGTTTGAAGTGTGAGTCCAGCCGACGGGCGGCTCACCGGTATCAAACAAGCTATTGTCTTCCCAGCTCCAGGCTCCGACGAGGCCACTGAAGCTACCGAAACTACCATTACCGAGCGTAACCTGATGCTGATAGCCGATGCCACCTGCCACCGGATCTCCGGCAGCATAGGTGAAAACAGCCGCCGACACCGTGCCGACGAGACCATAGACGGTCGCGTCTGGCGTCGGAGTCTGTCCAGCGTAGTTGGCACCACCGACAGCAATGGTGTAGTCACCCGCTGTCAGGTAGAGCGACTTAGTCACTGTCCCATCCGCATTGCCATCACCGACGACGCCAGAAGCAGTGCCAAACAAGGTGGAATCACCATCTGCGATGTGAGTCACATAGGTGAAGGTGCTCAGACCGTCCGGGGCATCGAAGTCGAAGACAGGGCCGGTTTGATTATCACCACCGATACGCCAGGTCTTCAGGGCATGGAAGCTGCCTTCCGTCGTGTAGCCAAGGGTGGCACGGTAGGCCAGGCTGATCGCGGAGGTGTCGTAGTCAGCACTGCCGGGCGCATTCGTGATCGGTGCCACGTGGGCCAGACCACGGTAGAGTGAAAACGCAGGCTTGATGCTGCCATCACGCGTGCCGCCATTCGTGGAGCCGCTGAAGGTGATCGTGAAGTAGCCCGGCGTCGTCACATTGAAGCGGTAATAGCGCAGCTTGTGGCTGTCTGCATGGTCAGCATCCGTGCCGTCGGCCCAGCCGAAATTGCTGGTGACGGTCTGGTTGCTGATGGTGATGGGTGCCGCTCCTGGAACGATGGTGCCAAAGTTTCGCGATGCAGTTCCGCTGCCGTAACTGATGTGAGCCGAGGCCGTGCTGCTCATGAGAAGCAGCGCCGCCGAGGCGATCACGTTGAGGTGTCTGAGTTTCATGGATTGTCTTATTGTCGTTGTCTTTTGGTTCGGGGTTTCAGCCAGTGAAAAGGTGAGGTAAAGTGACCGCTCTAGGCTCCATGCGAGGTTGGAAATCGTAGAGTACTCGTCACGTAGTGAGGACTGCATTGACCACGGTAGGCGCAGCGCATTATGGCGTCGTCCTCCCGAGTTCGACGCTGCCTGAAAGCAGCTTGGTGGTGGTCGCTGTGGTCTTCGGAGAGGCCGTCGGCATCTCGGCGAGGTTGAAGAAGCCGTAGCCTTTTTGACCGGTCCCATCATCGACGATCATGCCAGCAAAGGTGGCGATGCGAGTCAGATCTCGGTTCGGTGTAATGCTGGTATCTCTATCCTTCAGCGTGAAGCTGCCGGTGAAGCTTCCTGTCGTGCCCGCCATGAAGATGGCACCGCTTCCTGGCGTGAGGGTGAGCTTCACAAGGCCTGGATTGATGGCAGGCGGCAGGATCTTCGCCGGGCTGCCTTTTTGAATCTCAAAGGCCGTCCAGTCGAGCCGAGTCGCAGGAGTTGGCGCACCGCCATTGCGGAAAATCAGCCGCGCATTGCCAGCACCACCAGTCAGGCCCATGGCGATGCGATTGGCTGCCGGGATGGCATACGGCCTGCCGATGGTCTCCAGCGTAAGCGGTCCAAAGGTGCCTTTGTAACTGCGCGTGACTACCGTCTGCTCATGTTTGAACCAGCTCAAGCTCGATGCATTGAGCTCTCCGCCAGTGCCGATGTTCAGCGTGCCGAGCAGGGAGCCTGTCCTGGCATAAAGCAGGGAGAAAACAGGCACGTTGCCGCCTTCTCCAACGATCCCGGAGAGCGTTACAGGAGGTGCACCATCTGCCAGTCGGACGACCCCGCTGACAGCCCCTTTCGTCGAGACTCTGAAAGCACCGACGCTGTGACCTTTCGGGTTCGCATCATTGCTCAAATCACCCGCAGCCAGCTTCATGGCGAACGTGTAGTTCCCGACAAACGGGGTGAACGAAGTGGCTGGCAGCGCTGCGGTGATCGTCAGCGGATTTGCGCCACCCGTGAGTGTCGCGGTGAGGCTTCGGCTGGCACGCAGTAGGGTAAAGCTGAGGGTCAGCGAGTTCTGATTCCTTCGCACGATAGTGCAGCTACCTGTCGGGTCAGTGTCTGGTAGCATGAGGAGTGTGCCTCTCAGCGGATGACTCAGGGTGCCAATCACGAGGGTGCCGCTGAAGACACCGAGGTTCGTCGTGGTGAGTGTGAGGCGACCGCCGAGGTTGTTGTTCAAAGCCAGCCCGCTTTGGCGGGGGACAAAGCCTTGATAAGTGCCCAATGCGCTGGCGGGATACGACTGCACCACCATAACTTCCTCTTTGGTTAGGCCGTTGCCGGCAGCATTGATGGCGCTGGCCTTCACGGTGAAACTCTTCGCCACGGTCGGCCTGCCAGTAATCAGACCGGTGTTCGCATTGAAAGTCAGACCGGTGGGCAGCCCGAGGACGCTGAATTTGGTCGGCCCATTCACTGCACTGAGCTGCCAACTGTAATTCTGGCCGATGATCGCATCCGGCAGATTCAGATCATTCATCACAGGCCGGAGATTCACGCCCAACGTGACGACATCGCTGGTCACGCTCGTGGCACCATTGGAGACGACTACAGAGTAGCTGCCGATGTCCTGCGCGCCGACGCCAGCAAGCAGCAATGTTGCTTTATCGGCCCCGCCAATGAAGGTGCTGCCGCGTTTCCAACGGTAGCTCAGATTATTCCCCGCAGCGATAACGCTGAAGCTGACGTTCGTGCCTTCATTCGTGATTCTGCTAACTGGTTGCCTTGTGATGACTGGCGGCGGCACGACATTGAGCGTAACGACATCGCTTGTTCGGCTACCATAGGTGTTGCTGACAACGACGGAGTAGCTTCCTGAATCTCCCAGGGCCGTGACAGGCAGGGTGAAGCTCGGTGAATTCGTGCCCACGTTCGTGGTGCCACGCTTCCACTGGTAACTGAGACCGATGCCCTCTGCCACGACCGTGAAAGTGGCAGGGGTGCCGGGCACCACGGCCAGACTTTGTGGCTGCTCTGTGATCTTGGGCGGACCATCCACGACGCCTGGATTTGGGTCATCACCGTTTAAAACACCATCGTCATCTTCATCACCACCAAAGCGTGGCCCACTGCCGGGAAGCACCCCCATGAATGTGATGGCATCGCTACCACTCAAGGCCGTGAGTAAGGCAGCACGCGTCATCGTGCCGCCAGCAATGCTGTCATTTTGATAAGCTGTACCCGTCCAGCGTAGCACACGCGGTGTGTTGCTGATGACGCCGCGCACAACGAGATCGCAATCACCCGCCGTGGTAGCTGCACGAGCTTCTAGCAAAGCAATGTCCGCGATCACCGCACTGTCTGCTCGATTCGCTGCTGTCACTGTGCGGCCATAACCGACCGTGCGCGCAGTGCCAGTGTCGAAACATAGGATAAATGCGGTGACGTTCGTCAGCTCCTGCGCAGTATTCAAATTCGACAGCACATACGGATGAACTGTCGGCAACATGGATGTGCCACCTGTGCCATCATGCAACATGCCGAAGCCACTGATTGAGATTGCACCAGCGCGTGAGTCGAAAAGCATGCGCTGATATGTCGTGCGCAGCGGTGGTGTCTTCACCGGCTGGCTGAGTCCTGATTCCTGCGGCAGGTCGATGTTATGGTCGGTGCCTTCTGGCAACAGGTGGCAGACATTGCAGTGAGACTTGGCGTGATTGTTGAAGAGATCACGCCCTGTGATTGGATTCCCGCCGCCAAAACTCGTCGGCAGACTGCGGTCCAGGTTGCGATTTGGGTTCGAGTGATGAACGAGCGACTTCAAGTATTCGGCGAGGTCGTCCATGTCTTCCGAGTCGATTTGTGAGCCACCCATGAGGTTGTCGAAGGTAGAGTTGAAGCTTTGCAGTGTCGGCTTATCGCCACGCCAGTGAAAGGGATCTCCGTTTTGCATCCCACGCAGCGTTTGCGTGACCATGGGACCCTTCATTGGATGCATGGAACGGGGGCGCGGTGTGGTGTCGTGGACACTCAGGTTTGCTCCAAGAACGGTGAGCATTTCACCACCTGGATCACCGAGATCCCAGGCCAGACCGTCATTGTCCGCATCCATGTGACAGATGCCACAGGAGACGGTGCCATTGCCGGAAAGTCGGGCATCGAAGAGGTAACCGCGACCCGCTCGAATCGCAGCCGGCATGGGGTCGTAGCTGCTGAGGGCGATTTCACTGGAGACCGCTAGCGTGCTGGTATCGATGACGCTAAGGCTGCTGGAGAGTTTGTTGAGCGAGTAGAGCTTCCTGCGGACTTCATCGAGCACGAGCCCGCGTGGTCCGCGCATGGCAGAGGCGTCAGTATCGGCTCCGGTGCGGATGTCCACACGTGCGATCACATCGCCCGTGGCGGTGTCAATCTTCGCGATGCGATCTGAGGCAAAGGCGGCCACCCAGGCGATGTTGCCATCGGCAGAAAAGACGAGACTCGTCGGCTGCGAGAGCGCGATAGCCTTTGCTGTCGGGTTCGGTAGAGTGCCATAGCTGATGCTAGGATTCAGATCCACTGTGGACACCAAAGAAGGCGTGATGATTGAAACTCGGCTGTCAGCAAAATGGCCGCGCAAGGCGGGCTCAAAACGCGTCAGATTGAGGGATTCGGTATTCGCCACCCAGATCTGATCACTGCCTGGACGCACGGCCAGATCGAAGAGGATCGTGCCGACATCACTGATGTAACGCAGAAGCGTGTCGGTGGCCGTGTTGATCTCCGCCACATCGTTGTCGAGGATCGTGTTTGTCACGCGGGAGTCATTCGCAGCGACGATCAGCGCGGTGTCCGGCGCGGCTGGCAGAGCCGCATTGATCGGCGCAGGCTGCGGTGGGGCGACCTGCCTCTTGATCACCGTGGTGCGGTTTCCCGACTGGAGGAAGGCGGCGTAAAGACGGGAACCATCGGCGTTGGCCGCCAAGGCATGAGGGTAGGCTCCGGTAAGGTTGATCGCCCCACGCGGATCCCGTGTGCTGGCATCGAAGATGCGAATCTGGCGTGAACGGGCACAGGCGACATAGGCTTTGCCTGCGGCAAAGAGGACATCGGTGGGCTCATCGCCCACACGCACGGTTTCGACCACAGCCCCAGCGCTTAGGCTGAGGATGGAGACGCTGTCACCCACTTCATTGACGACCCAAAGTTCATCATTCGTTCGCGCCCGGACACTTGCAGGCTCCAGGCCGACGGGAATTTGACTGAGCCACACCGGTGTGCCGCTGGTAAGATCAAACACGGTGACGCGAGCATTCGCGGAATCGACCGCCACCAAGCGCGTGCCATCCGGCGTCATCGCCAAAGGATGCACCTGACGCGCTTCAAAGTGCTGGTAGGCGGCACGTGCCGTGACGCAAGCGAACCCAAGGAGTAGGAACAACAGTGTGCGCATTTTTCTATGAGCTCTCACTCAAACGGAGACTAACAGAAACTGAAATTGACGATGGAGTGGGTGTCGAAACATAGGTTTTGGGTGTGGAGGGTTCAGCCAGTGAAAAAGGTGGGGGAAAAGCAGCGCGCGAGGGTCAGGGCTGCCTGCTCAGTTCGACACGACCCGAGAGTTGGCGTGTCGTGGTTGGGGTTGTTCGCGGTGGTCCTGCTGTGGGCATTTCTGCCAGATTGAAAAAGCCATAGCCACGCGGGCCACGACCATCATCGACGATCATGCCCAAGAAGGTTGTCGTGCGCGTCACATCTCGGGGCGTCGTGCCACTCGTGTCACGATCGACCAGGAGAAAATGGCCCCGGAACACCCCTGTGACCCCCGGAGTGAAAGAGGTGCCACTGCCGGGAGTCACCGTGATTTTGACCGCTCCTGGATTCGGGCTGATGGCGGGAATCCGCGCTGGGCTGCCACCTTGAATCTCAAAGGCCAGAAGGTCGAGCCGCGTCTCTGGGGTGGGGGCTCCTCCTTCACGGAACAGGAGACGCGCATTGCCTGTCCCTGCGGGCAATCCCATGGCACGTGAAGTGTTGGCAGGAATCACATAGCGCCTGCCAAAGGTTTCCAAAGCCGTGACAGCAATCCCGCCTTTGTAACTGCGTGTGGTGGAGTTCGATGCCTGCGTCCGCTTGAACCAACTCAGGCTAGTGGAGGCTAACGAAAAGTTTGCCGAACTGTCGATCTGGACCGTGCCTAGCACCGAACCTGTGTTCGAGTAAAGGAGCTGAAACAGAGGCAACCTGCCGCCCTGACGCAGAGGCCCGGAAAGCGTGATCGGAGAGCTTCCGTCCGCCAGCCAAAGCACTCCTGAAAAGGCACCTGCGGTGCTTACCCGAAACGCACCCACGCTGTGTCCCTGCGGCAGCTCCGGCTTTGCGCGATCCTCGTCAGACAGCACCGAGGCAAAGGTGTAATGGCCCGCCAAACCCGCAGGCAGAGCCTCTGGCAGATAAGCTGCCAAAGGAAGCTGCACCGTCAGCCGCTCTGAAGGGCTAGCCGGATTGGGAAGGGTCGTTTCCAACTGACCCGACAGCGAACGAGTCGCACGCTGGAGCGTGAAACGCAGGGTCAATGCCGCTAGCGGTGAACGCCGTGGAAGGGTGACCGTGCCGGTAGGATCAGCATCTGGCTGCACACTCAATTTTCCCGAGAAGGCGTGGGAAGCAGTGCCTAGCGTCAACGTGCCGCTGAAGGCACCGAGGCTGGTCGTGGTCAAAGTGAGTCGCCCCCCCAGATTGCCATTCACCTCCGACGATTCATGACGCGGCACGACCCCCTGGAAGGTGCCTAACGCGTCGGCAGGGAAAGGCGAAACGACAACGTTTTGCAGCCAAGGGAAGCCCGTGCCGTTGGCATTCGTCGCACGCACTCGCACCGGATAGCCGGGGGCTGCCCGTGCGGTGGTGGGTCGGCCAGAAATCACGCCCGTGGTGGCATTCAGCGTTAGGCCAGGTGGCAGATCCGTCGCTGAAAAACGGATTGGGCTGTGACTCGCGCTGACCTGTGCCCGATAGTCCTGCCCGACCATGGGTTGAGGCAAGTTGAGCGGATTCATCACCGGCCAAGGCAGGACGGTGAGCGGAGCAGGATTGCTAGTCACACTGGATGTCGAGTTGTACACGCGCACGGTGTAGGTGCCTTCGGTCAGAGGTGAAGCCCCCATGACCGTGTGGCTGGAGCGAGTTGCACCGGGTATGGGTTGATCATTGCGCCGCCACTCGTATCGCAGGCCGGTGCCTGTCGCTGACACGCTGAAGCTGGCATTGGCCCCTTGCTTCACGGTCACTGGGGCCGGATGGCGCGTGATCTCAGGGGCTGGAGTCACCGCCACTGCTGCCGCCTGGCTGGTGACACTGCCCTGACTGGTGGTGATGACGACCGTGTAGCTGCCTGCATCCTGCGAGGCGATGGGGAACAATCGCAACTGCGGCGAATTCGTTCCCACCAGGGTCGTGCCACGGCGCCACTGATAGGTCAGACCGATACCATCCGCGACGACACTCAGCACCACTTCGGCACCAGGGAGCACCGTGGCCCCCACGGGTTGCCGGCGGATGATGGCCTTGCCATTGACGAGACCAGGATTGGGATCGCTGCGATCTAGGAATCCATCTTCGTCTTCATCTCCACCAAAGCGCTCGCCTGTGCCTGGTAGCACTCCCATGAAGGTCAACCAATCCCCTGGATTGAGCGAACTCAGCAGAACGGCCCGTGTGACGATTCCCTGCGTGGACTGATCCCAGCGATAACCCGTCTGCGTTCCTCGCACCCATCTCAGCGAACGAAACTCCCCGCCGACTTTGCCTCGAACGATCAAGTCACTGTCTCGATTTTTGGCCAGATCCTCCGTGGTCTCAGATTCCAGCAAGGCTAGGTCCGCGAGGACGGTCGGATCGGTGCGGTTCGCAGAGGTGACGACTCGACTGTAACCCACGATGGGAGCCGTGCCTGTGTCAAAGCTACGCATGAAGGCTGACACATCCGCAAACTCCTGGGGCGTTTCCAAGAGATCCAGCACGTAGGGATGCACGATGGGCAACTGGAAACCGACTCCATCATGCAACATGCCGAAACCACTGAGAGACTGCGCCCCCGCCCGGCCATCGTAGGTGAGACGCTGGTAAATAGTGCGCAGGGGTGGATTTTTCACCGGTTGGCTCAGCCCAGACTCCTGCGGCAGGTCGATGTTGTTGTTCGAACCAAGCGGGTGGGTGTGACAGGTGATGCAATGGCTTTTCACATGGCTGTTGAAAAGGGCCACACCCTCTTGGGGGCTGGAGCCATCCGATAGGGTGGCACGCAGGGTGCGATCCAAATTCCGATTGGGGTTCGCATGATGGACGATCGACTTCAGATAATCCGCCAGATTGTCCATGTCCGTCTTGTTGAGTTCTTCACCCCCCATCAGCAAGTCAAAGGTGCTGTTGAAGCTCTGCAAGGTGGGCCGATCCCCACGCCAATGAAAAGGCGCACCCTCCTGCATGCCGCGAAGCGTCTGGGTGACCATGGGACCTTTCATCGGGTGCAGGGAATAGGGGCGCAGGGTCGAGTCATGCACGGATAGATTTTGTCCGAAGACAGTCATCATCTCGCCACCCGGATCTCCGAGATCCCAGGCCATGCCATCGCGGTCTGCATCCAGGTGACAGGTGCCGCAGGAGGCCGTGCCATTGCCGGAAAGACGCGCATCAAACAACTGTCCGCGACCTTCACGAATGAGTCGCGGCATGGGATCGTAGGCGGCCAGCGGCACCTCGTCCACCACCGCAGCTGTGTCCGTGCGAATCACGGAGAGGCTACTGGAGAGCTTGTTCAGTACGTAGAGTCGCTGACGCGTCTCATCCAGCACGAGGCCACGGGGGCCGCGCATCCGCGCCGCACTGGTGTCTGTGCCCGTGCGCACATCCACCCGGGAAAGCACCGCCGCCGTCTCAGGGTCCACTTTGGCGATACGGTCAGAGGCAAAGGCTGCCACCCAGAGCGCGGTGCCATCCGCAGTGAAGGCGAGGCTGGTGGGCTGAGCGAGCGCGGTTGCACGAGCCGTAGGATTTGGCAGGATGCTGTAGTCGATGCCGGGATTCAAATCATGCGGGTGCACTCCTTCTGCATCAATCACTGTTAGGCGATTGTCGGCAAAATGACCGCGTAGGGCAGGCTCAAACTGAATCAGGTTCAGGGCTTCCGTGTTGCTCACCCAGACTTCATTTTCCCCAGGGCGGCAGGCCACATCGAAGAGATTCGTGCCAACATCGGAGATCATGCGCAGGACGGTATCGGTGGAGGTATCCACCTCGGCCACGTCATGATCGAGGATGGTATTCGTCACGCGTGGATCACTGGCGGGCACGATCAGAGCTGTATCCGGCGGCGCAGGTAGCGCGGGATTTGTCGGCGCAGGCTGAGGCGGCGCGACTTCCTTCGGCAAAACGGTCGTGCGGTTTCCTGACAACAAAAAGGCTGCGTAGAGACGGGTGCCATCCGCATTCGCGGCCAGGGCGTGTGGATAGACTCCATGGAGAGAGATTAAGCCGATCTGAACTCGTGTGGTGGGATCATACACCCGAACCTGGGCATCCCGTGCACAGCTGACGTAGGCTTTTCCTGCCGCAAAAACAACGTCCGAAGGTTCATCGCCAGTGCGAAGGGTGTCCACCACTGCCTGGCTGGAAAGGCTGAGGATGGAGATGGAGTCACTCACCTCATTGACGACCCAAATTTCATCGTTGGTTCGCGCACGCACCGTGACCGGCTCTAGCCCCACCGGGATATGCCCCAGGCGCACGGGGGTGCCGCTGCTGAGATCAAACACGGTCACGCGCGCACTCGGCGAGTCGGCAGCCACTAGGCGCGTGCCATCGGGCGTCATGGCCAGCGGGTGCACCTGACGTGCCTCAAAGTGCTGCCAAGCAGCGGAGGCAAGCGGAGTCCAGAGAAGTAGAAGTGCGATCCAGAGTTTCATGACAGTTCAGCCTTTGACAAGGTTCAGCGAACGAATGGAATACATCTTGGCCTGATCTCCCAGCGCTTGGGTTGCCTGCTGGGCCGTCAGGGGTTTTTCCGAAAGGATCTGCAGCCGTGGGAGGCCCCCAGCCTTGGGGGAAAGAATTTTCACCGAGCGCACGCCCTCGATCTTCATCATGGCGGCTTTCACGTGGCTGGAGCAGGCGCTGCAAAAAATACCCGCGACTTCGCCTTCATAAGTCTTTGCCGGTTCCGCTGCCCAAGCGCTAGCAAGGGTCAGGATGAGGCAGAAATGGATAAGTCGTGTCATGGAAACAAAGTCAGGAATGCTCATCGCCCAGCAGCTGGTGGACATGCTCGTGGAGACGTTCAGCCATGAGTTTAGCAACTTCCGGCTGAGGATGGAAGACCGCATAATAGCCGCGGACTCGTCCCTGACCGTCGATCAGGGCGATGCGCAGGTCGTGCTCGTAGGTGTCGTCTGGGGTGATGCGCTCGTCTTCGGGGATCAGTTTCGCTGCCGTCATGCCGAGCTGCTCGGTCATGAAATCCCACAGCTTTTGTCGTTCCCCTGTCACGAACCACCACGGTGAGGTCTCCCGCGCTCCGACTGCTTCAGCGTAAGCTTTCAGCAGGGCCACACTGTCACGCTCAGGCTGAATGGCGACGGAAAGGAGCTGGATGCCGGGATGCGTAGCGAACTCCTGGTTCAGCTTTTGCAGCTGAGCCGTCACGGCGGCGCAACCATGCGGGCACTGGGTGTAGAGGTAAGCAGCAACGACGACCTTGCCCTTCAGCTCCGAAAAACGCACCGTCTGTCCGCTGCGCTCTGTGGCCTCCAGATCCTCTTTCACCGTGGCAAAGACGGGCAGTTCCGGCTTTGGCAGAGCCTGCTGCAAAAAGCGGCTGTAAGACACGCTGAGTGCGATAACGAGGGCGATGAATGCGCCCATCAGCAGCCAAAAACGCACTGGATTGAAGGGCGGTTGAGCTTCGGTCGAGGATGGTGGCGCTGGCGTCATGGGGCTTGAGAGACTTTGGGCAGAAAAGTCATACGCTTTGACCATTCCTCCAAGGTCCAGGGAGTCACGCGGCCAGGATGACTTCTCCGAACGCTACGAACCGTCTCGGCAGCAATGGCACGAGAACGCTGACCCCACATTTTCAGAACATAGGTGGCAACATCAGCAATCTCTGGATCGGTCAGCCAGGAGGCCATGCCCGGCATCACTGGATGACGGCTGTAAGTTCCTGGGATGGGCCCCATCACCCCATGCAGCAAGATCGCGGAAAGTTCCTCATCCTGGCACCTTTTGAGCCAAGGTGATGCCACCAGTGGAGTGCCAAGCCCCGGGCGACCCAGTCCCGTGACATCATGGCACATGGCGCAGGCTCTGCGGTAAACGGAAGCACCATGGAACATCTGCTTCTCACTGGCGGTGAGCGGCATTTGCCAATCATGGCCCAGCTCCGTTGGCAACAGTGCCTTGGCAGCGGTGAGACCTGCTATCAGAGCCAGTTGAGCGCCGAGCATCACGCGCTGCCAAGGAGTCAACCAACCGCGTCTGCCGAGTGCAGATTGGCTCTGCACTCGGACAAGAACACGATGGAACGGCCCCTCTGTCATGGCTGCGCAGCAGTGAGCGGGATTTTCAGCAGGCTAGGCTCGTCCCACATGGCCGTGCGGTCTTTTTCCGCAGCGCGCACTGCTTTCACGAGTTCAGCCGTGACGACGGAGGCCTTGTTGCCAAAGGCATTGCGGATGTAAGTGAGCACCGCAGCGACCTGTGCATCGGCCAAAGCACCTTGCGGTGGCATCATCGGCGATGGCGTCGTGAAAGGCAGACCGTTGATGTTAATCGGCCCCTGGAATCCATGGAGCACAATGCGAATCAAGCGATCTGGACTGCTGGCCGTGACCCAATCTGATCCCGCCAAAGGCGGAAACATGTTGGGTAGGCCCATGCCGGTGGGCTGGTGGCAGACTCCGCAAATGGTCGAGTAGAGCGTTTTACCCTCTTCGAAACCCGGCAGCGGCGTGGTAGCCTGATCCGCAGAAACGACTTTGGCAGTTTCTGCTGGTGGAGCTGCTTCTGCCGCTGGTTCGGCTGTCGCAGCTGCTGAGGAAGGTGGGGTTTCCTGCTCCACCTTGGGCTGGGCAGCGGAATGCCCCCCTATCAGGAAAGCCAGAGCCCAAAAGGCCGCAAAACTAGCCGTGGCAAAACCCATGCCTGCAAAAAGAAGTCCTGCGAGCTTTGCGCCCAAGCTCTCTGAATCTTGGGAAGGATGATGAGACGAAGCCATGAGATTTATTTCACAGGGATTTTCTCCAGCTCGGCCTCAGTCCACATGGCGGTGCGGGCTTTTTCCGCTTCACGAATGGCTTTGACTTGGTCGGCAGCCACAGCCGGTGCCTGATTGCCAAAGCTGTTTCGCACATAGGTCAGCACGGCTGCGATTTGTTCATCGTTCAGCGTGAGCCCCTGTGCTGGCATGAGCGGTGCAGGGGTATTGAAAGGCTGGCCGTTCACTTTGATCGGCCCCGTCAGTCCATGCAGGACCATGCGGATGAGACGATCCGGCTTTGGAGCGGCAACCCAATCCGATGACGCGAGCGAGGGAAACATGTTGGGCAGTCCGAGCCCAGTCGGCTGATGGCAGGCAAAGCAGACCTGCATGTAAACTTGCTGACCTTTGGCCATCTGCTCAGCAGAGGGTGCTTCTGCCTGAAGTTGGACACCGGCAGTGAGTGCGAGAAATAGAGAAACAGAAAAACGAGACATAAGAACGGCACGAAGGCCCAGAAAAAAGTGGGGGGAAGAAAGGGAGAAAATCGCCCCCACCCAGAAACGGCTGGATGGGGACGCCCGGCAAAGAGGGCGGCACTGGCTGTAACCGCCTCCCATGTCATGCCGGGAAAGCGGTGCGCTGGCAGTCATTCGACGCTTCAGGCTTGTGCAGGCGTTCCATGAAGAAGCGCTCAGATGAGCAGGAGGCGAAAAACAAGCATCCTGTAAAGCGCATGGATTCGAGCCCTGCCAGGGCCTAGCAGTGACTGCTCAGCCTACGCACTGGGGAGGTGGCGTCTCGGGCTGCTCCTGTCGAATCACCGCGACTTCATGGGCCGTCGGCCAGGAGTGCGATTGTTTTTGGGGGAAAGCAAATTGGGGAATCCTCACGAGGGCCAGAGTCAGCTTGAACTCGGGGTCCTTGCCCGCAGGAGTGTTTGGCGAGCTATCTCCCTGACTGCTAGCATCCATGCCTTTTTTCACAGCCTTGCAGAGTGGGCAGGGGTGCTCCCCATCGAAGGTTTTGCTCACGGCCTCAGCCAGACTGTCTTGCTGAGAAAACTTGATCATCATGCCTGTCCAAGCGATGCCCTGAAGCACAACCCATTGCAGACCGACCGAGAGACAGAGCGCCAACACAACCGCCCCGCGCGTGAAACGCAGCAAGGTTGGGCTGACATGAGTGAGGCGCATACAGAGAGCTGGATAATGCAGGAACTAACGTCCTGACTCAAGGTGGAAGATCAACAAAACGAGTCTGCTTTTCAAGAAGGCAATCCGACGCGTCTGATGCCGCGCTTCGGCAGTCCATCACACCACCGCGAAGTCCTGAGGCTCATGACCATAGATGCCGTAGCGGGTCATGAAGCGCAAAAGATTTCGGCTGTAGGGATGCGTCGTCAGCCCACCCCCAGCCATGCCTGAGATGTTTTTTTCAAAATGGCGTTGCATGATCATGCTGATCTTGCCGGGGAATCGGCGGGACATGTCGGTGCCCGTGCGCTGAAGGGCGAAGATTTGCCCACCGTAAAAAATGTCCACCAATTCCTGCCACGCGCGCAACTGCTCGCGGAACCAATCGAGATACCCCTGAAAGGATTGATTCCAGGCCTCAGGGCGATTTTGCGTGATGGCGTCGGCGAGCTGTTCGGCCGAGGTCATGGCCATGCACAGGCCTGGCGACAACATGGGATCGACAAAACCAAACGCATCTCCCACGCACACCCAGCCATCGCCATGCCCCTGATCAGAGATCAACTGATAGTTCGTGTAGGTCGTCACTGACGTCAGGCGGCGGCGATTCGGGCAGGCTTCCGCGAGCGGTTTGTTTTGATCGATCATCGCCTCGAGCTGCTCCTCCGCCGTGCTGCCGTAGTGCTTGGCGTGCTCTTTGTTCACCACGACACCGATGGAGAGCGCGTTTTGCAGCGGGATGCGCCAGCACCAACCGTGCTTCAGGCGCGTGATGATGGCCTGCCCAGCGGGCTTGGGCATGGTGACTTGGTCATAGTGGGCAAAGTGGGATACATCCTTGCGCTTGCCGATCTTGGCACTCAGGCCCAGCAGCTTGGCGAACAAACGACGGCGACCACTGGCATCCACGAGCAGATCTGGCTGACGGCCTGCCCACTCCGGCACGAGCGCCAGCGTCTCAGCCGCCAGCTTGGGCACCAATTCCCCGCGTTCCGTGCGAGCCGTCTCCAGCTTTACCGTGCAGGGAATGAACCGCGCGCCTGCCTGCAGCGCGGTGTCATGCACGAGTTCATCGAACGGCTTGCGCGGCACATTGTAAGCATAGGTCGGCAGCACGCCGCGCATCGCGGTGAAGGACAGCTCCAGCGCATCGTTTTCATCAAAAATCCAGGTCACGCCGGGCTTGTAGGTGCCGAGCTTGGCGACCTCGTCCTCAATGCCAAGGCGACGAAAAACCGTAACCAGCCGCGGGATCAAAGACTCCCCCACCACCATGTCAGGCCGCCTGCCATCATCGAAAAACACCACATCCACTCCTTCCCGAGCGAGCAAAGCCGCGAGGGTCGTGCCAGCAGGTCCAGCGCCGACGATGCCGACGCGATAAGGTTTTCGGGAGATATTCATGACGCGAGGCGGCAAAGTAAAAGCGATGCTCAAAGCCGCAAGGAAGCATCTCAGGAAGCTGTCATTTGGGGCACCGAAGGCCTGCATCCCCATGCACCGAGCTTGCGCATTTTTGTGAAGGCTGTGTAAAAGCTGCGCCGGGGCCTGCTGCCCTGTTTATCCTCCGCCGCCATGCCTCCCGAAGCAACGCCCCACCCCGATGGTAAAACGCATGTCCTCGTCATTGATGACGACCGCAAGCTCGCAGCCCTGATCCGCGACTACCTGACACCACTTGGCTATGTGGTGGAGCTGGAACACACGGGCCCGGAAGGAGCTGAACGCGCGCTCAGCGGCCACTGGCATGCCATCATCCTGGACGTGATGCTGCCCGGCTGCGATGGCTTTGAGGTGCTGCGGCGCATCCGTGCGAAATCGGCAGTGCCGATCCTGATGCTCACAGCTCGGGGAGAAGAAGCCGATCGCATCGTAGGCCTGGAGATCGGCGCGGACGATTACCTACCGAAGACTTTTTCCACGCGTGAGCTCCTGGCGCGGCTGCGCGCGGTGACACGGCGCTCCGTGATTGCTCAAACCACAGCGACAGAGCCGCCTGTGAAGGAACTGGTCGTCGGAACGGTGCGATTGAACCTGGATGCCCGCGTCGCAACCCAAAATGACCAACCGCTGGTGCTCACGCCTGTGGAGTTCGACATCCTGACCGCGCTGATGAAATCGCGTGGCCGCATCAAATCGCGCGAATCACTCATCGAAAACCTGCGTGACCGGCAGTATGAGGTTTTTGACCGTAGTGTGGACGTCCACGTGGCTGCACTGCGAAAAAAGTTAGGCGATGATGCCCACCAGCCACGCTACATCCGCACCGTGCGCAGCGCTGGCTACATGTTCATCAATCCCGACGCACCAGCGTGAGGTGTGATTTTTGGCCAAAGCTACACGTTTGGATTCAGGCTAACTGGGGTAGCGCGAGCAGATCGCTGGGATGCTCCACCATGACCTCCGCGCCGTGCTCCCGCAATTCCTGCACGCTGCGAAAGCCCCAGCTGACGCCGATGCCAAACATGCCCGAGTTTTTCGCAAAGCTCATGTCGATGCCCGAATCCCCGACGTAGGCGCACTGGTTGACCTCGACACCGAGCGCTGCGGCGGCCTCCCTGGCACCTGCAGGGTCGGGTTTGCGCGGCACCTCATCACGCTGGCCCAGCACGATCTCAAAGGTGCCCTTGGGGAAAAAGTAGTCGCAGCACAGGGTGGTGAAGCGGTGCGGTTTGTTGGAAATGCAGCCGATCTTGAATCCACGCGCCTTCAGTTCAGTCAGCGTCTCCATCATGCCCGAATAAACCACCGTTTGGTCATGCCAGCCGGTCTCATAATGCCGCTGATAGTCCCGCAGGCAGGCATCAATGACCTCATCCGTGCGGGCTTGTTCCGGCAGTGCACGCCAGACCAGCTGCCGCACGCCATCGCCGATGTATTCAGGAAAGACCTCCAGCTCACGGGCCGGATAGCCGTGCTCCACCAGCATGCGGTTGATCGCGCCGGCTAGGTCGGCCAGGGAATCAATGAGCGTTCCATCAAGATCAAAGAGAATGGCTTGGAGGGCAGGCATAAGAAATCTTTCTCTGCCAAGGGATGGGCACGCTTCAACCAAGAACAAAAAAGCGGCAGACCCGAAGGCCTGCCGCCAAGACAAAGATGCAATCGTTAAGCTATCTCAACGGATGCCGAAGAGCACAAGACCGCTCTCGGGATCGAGGTCGTTCGCGCGATTGCTCAGGAACCAACCGTAGCCACCCTTGGAGCCACCTTTCTGCAGAATAATGCCGCGGAAAACAGGCATGACGTTGGAACGATTGGTCCAGTTCGGCGTGAAGTTACCGCTGAAGTTACCCGTGCTCGGCACAACCGTGAGGCTGAAGCTAGGATTGTTGGCTGGGATTTTGGTCACGACATCGCCGACCACATTGAAGCGTGTGATTGAGATCGGTGTGATGAGCTTGCCATTTTCGAGGTAAATCTCAGCGTTGCCGTTGGTCGGATGCGGCCCACTCAAGTTGAGGCTGGTCTGCACCTCTTGAGTGCGATCGTAGAGTGCCCCCACACCATCGACCTTGATGCCCTGCGGCCAGCCTGCTGTGTAGCGGTAGGTGGCTTGAGCCAGGGCTGAATTGCCGCTCAGTTGCGTCACCGCTGGGCGGAACCATTCCAGATCTATGGCGCTGACATCGCTATCTTCCTGCGTGCTATCGATGACCCAGGTGCCGCTGAGGCTACCCCCACGGATGCTGTTGTTTCCAGGCGTGGCCAGTTGAGCCAAGAACGGCACCTGGCCGCCTGTGACCACACCGCTAGCCGCCGTGAAGGGGGAACCGTCTGCCAAGAAACCCGTCAAGATTACCGTTCCGAGGTTCGTCAGCACCATCGTGCCGTAGCCATGTCCCTGCGGGTAACTGCTCAGCGGCAGAGGGGGCGTCTGTTCTTTGGAGGCTAGGCCAACGGTGAAATAGCCACGATTGTTGGTGGCCGCAGCGGCAGGGAATTTGTCATTCAGCAGGGTCGAAGGGACCAGATTCGTCGCGCTGTAAGCGGCGCGGGATAAGGTGCCACGGCTGATGTGAGCGCCTGAAGCAGCAGTGACAGTGACCCGAATCTCGGAGCCGGAGCTTTCGATGCTCAGCGTGCGAGTTCCACCATCGAAGGACAACGAGTTCGTGAAGACCGGGGCACGTGCCGTTCCCGTGAAGAAAATAGAAGATCCATTGCCGTAAAGGGTGACGACAAAGGGGTGACTGATGCCATTGATGAAGACGCGGCCACTGAGAATACCTGAACTCGGGACTAAGGTCGCAGTAACGAAACCCGTGGTGGCATTTCCGACTGGAGTGCCAGCCTCAGGCTTCAGCAGCCCATACAGGACATTCCCCTGTCCTGAGACAGGCAAGAGCGCATTTGCAACGAAGATAGCCTCTGCCTCCGTGTTTTCTGCTGGCATGGCAAAAGTAGCCGTGGCTCCCTGCGTGACAGCACCAGAAGGCAATGCGCTCCAGTGACTGAAAAGATACCCTGGGCGTGCGATGGCAGTCAATCGGACTGGTGTGCCCGGCACGATGGAATAAGGGCGTGGGCTAGCATGAGGCACCAGCGGCAGCGGGGTGCTGGCCGCTGAGACAGGCACGGTCGCAAACCCGACCAAACCTGCACTATCCAAGGCCACTTCTTTTGGAGCCTGGCGACGAACCGCCAGGGTGTAGCGCTGCGTGAAGAAGAAGGTGCGCGTCAGCACCGAGGAGTTTCCTCTCAAATCGTAGGCACGCACGGTCAGGGTATTCACTTCTCCCGGCACTGGACTGATGATCAGGCTCCAGGGCACTGCAGTAGCCAAGCTGCTGGTGCCGAGTGGCACATTCACAGGAACTCCGGCATTCAAGATCACTTCCACACGATCCACGCCGCGTGCATCACCGACGATGCCAGTGACTTCATAAGGCAAAGTCGCGCTGACAGGCGTGTGGATCTGGCCGCGTGGGGCTGGTCCCGGACGGCTGAGAACGATGCTCGGGGGTGTCACATCCGATGCCAAGATGCGAATCTCTGCCTCATCTTGCTCACCGATGTCTGTCTCTGGCCCACTATCGTGCAGATGAATCTTGATTCGATAGTTTGGCACGTTGCCTCGGCGTGGGATCAGCGTCACAGGCACGATTTTGCTCATTTCTCCTTCAGCAAAGTCAACTTCGATCTCCTGCGTGGCAGCAGGGTAGTCGCGGTTGACTAGGCCAGCGGCAAAAGGAGGCACGGCAGACGCAGTGCCGTCTTTGACCTCAATCACGACCGATGTCGCGAGCGTGCCATACTCACGCACCACGGTGACGGGAATGCTAGCCGCGCCCTGATTCGTCGTGAACGATGTCTGCGCGAGTTTGACGACACCACTTTCGTTCGGTGCCACCTCAAAGGTCAATTCCACAGGCTCGGCAACGACCGTGCCATCAACCCTGTGTTCGCCCTGGGCCTGAAGCGTGATTTTCCAAATGCCTGACTCGCTGAAAGCCATGAAGAAGTGGTCGTGATTGCCAGCGGGAAGAAAAAGGCGGTCATCGCCTGTAAGACCCCCCTGCGCGGTGGACATCAGAAACTCCGAACCTCCAAGGCCATCGGGGCGATAGACCGAAAAATGGCCGGTGCCGCTAGGGGAGGTCACGCTGATCAGCTTGAACTCCAAGTCAGATTCCCACTCGGTGGGGTCGAGCTCTTCTGTTCCAAAGCCCACAAAGGGCAAGTTCGGATTCGGCGAGGTGGGCAGGATCCATACGGGCGCGCCCTCGGCCACTCCGGTTCCTGTGGCGATGCCTGCACCCGCAAGCTGGATGGATTCACGGCCCACTTTGATGATGATGTCATCCGCGTAATGCTCTGTGTCTGCCTCCATGGTGGCATCATTCAGCACAGCGCCTTCGTGCAGATGCATGTGCATCTCCAGCTCATTGTCCTCGTAGGCCAGACCGATGTCGCCATGACCTGCGGACCATTCTGAAGGACCGACGTGGAACAGGAAAGGCACATGTTCAGACTCCAGCGCGCCCAGCGTGCTGTGGGTGCCTTTGGCGACGACTTCCACCTTCCAAAGCCCTGGCTCACTGAAGGCGATGAAAAAGTGGTCATGCCCTCCTGCGGTCAGGGTCAAGCTGTCCGCATCATCCAGCCCACCATCCGCTGTGGAGGCGAGGAATTCGAAACCTCCCAGGCCATCCGATTTGTAGATCGAGAAGTGGCCGGTGCCGCTGGGGGACTCCACCTCATGCACTTCAAAGGTGATGTCTCCTGTCCATTCCGCTGGATTCAGCTCTTCGGTGCCAAAGCCCAGCCTTGGCAGGCCACGGGTTTCTGCCGCAGGAAGAATCCACAGGGGCTGTCCCACCGGAACTCCTGCTCCGGCAGAAAGGCTCGGACCTGCCGTCTGCTTCGCCTTTTCGCCGATGACGATCAGCGTGGAGTCAGAATCCGGCTCCGCATCCTCCGCCAGCGGCACTCCATTCACGAGTGCGCCTTCATGAAGGTGCAGGTGCAGTTCCAGTTCTCCACCATGAAAGGCGGCTCCGATGTCGCCGTGACCGGCGGTATAGGCGGAATAAAGTCCCGGCACGCCAGGACCATGATCGTGGTCGTGATCATGATCGTGACCTCCTCCAGCATGGGAGAGCATGGCAGGAAAAAGGCCGAGAAACGCAGACAAGAGGGTGGGGGTAAGTTTCATGGCAAGGGCTGCCAGGATGCTTAGTCGCAAGGATTTTGCAATATCAAATGCAATAATATTGCGTTAGTCTGGCTTGAACACAAAGCGGAAGAACCTCCGCGACTCGTCTGGCACCAGCACGCGCATGCGCCGCAGCATGATCCTGCCGTGCGCATTTCCGGTCTCGGCCCCCGTTTCACAGGCCTCCAGCGGCCGGCCAGGGTTGCGTGAATTGTAGGTGGCCCAGGTCGGTGGCTGGGCGGTGGTGCCCGGGCTCATTTGAAAGGTGCCCTCCGTCAGCGTGTCCTTGTAGGTGTCGCGCAGGTAATCCATGACGGAAGCGCCCGCCACAGGCTGCGGCAGCGGCAGCAGGCCTGCATCCGGCCGCACCGGGTCGCAGCCATGCCAGAAGAGCTGAAATTCAGCTCCATTGGTAAGACCGTCTTGATCGTGGTCGCCACGGGTATTGGTCAGTGTGCCTGAGGCTAGGCCATGCGTGCGCTCGAAGCTGTCGCGCCAGGAGGCGTAGCTGTAGGCAGCCGTCAGCCCTGCTCCAAAGGCAAGCGTCATGGGCCGGCTGACCACCTCCACCCCACCGGCCAGGGCGACCAGCTCCACCTCCACCCGATACAATCCATCGGCTGTGAAAACCGCCAAAGTCGGCTGGTCGGCGCTGCCCAGCGTCACCTCATCGGCGGGGCTGATGCCGTTGGCAGAGTTCATCCGCACCGCGCTGGCATCCGCGCTGAGCAGGGCAAAGTGGCCGGGGCCCGCGACGGAACGCAGCCGCAGCTTCAGTGTGCCGGGGTCAAGATCTGACGCGCCCAGCACCGCGCGGGCTGGGTCCAGCCCGACGATGTCCGTGCTGAGGCAGGGAGCGGGCGAAAGCGTCAGCGCCATCTGCCGCACCGCACCAGGCATCTGGGCGATGGCAGCTGCGCTGGCGCTGCTTTCTGCCTCCAGAAAGCCCTGCGCCGGATGGTAGGCCACATTGGCCCCGGTGTCTTCCAGCAGCAGGTGCAGGTCACGGCTGGCCGCACGATAGACCAGCCGCAAAACAGCACTGCCCGTCAGCCGACTGGAATGCGGCACGGAGAAGCGGAAGGTCTTTTGCGTGGAGGTCAACTGCCCGCCATGCTGGGGATTCAGCCTGCCCAGCGCCTCGATCGTCAGCAGGTAAGTTCCCGGTTTGGTGAAGCCCCAGTTGAAATGGCTGTGCGAGTTCGGGGCCAGCGTGGGGATGCGGTCTGTGGCGTCGATGCCATTCGAGGTATCCAGGTAAAACAGCAGCGTCTGGCCATCGCTTTCCCAAAGGGCAAAACGCCCGCCCGCCGCCGGGCCAGAGCCAGTCATGCTGACCAGCCGCAGGGAAATGCTGCCCGAGGCGGAAGGGGTGTAGTTGCCATTGAAAAACACCTGGAAAAGGCCGGGGTCCATCACCGCACGGGCACCCAGGAACGGCGTGCCGAGGATGTTGTTCTGCGGAAACAACCACAGCGGCGAGCCGACGGGGCCGAGACGCGAAACCGCCGAGGTGATCGTCAGCGGTGCGCCGCCTGCCGTCGTGCCCGTGCGGGGAGAGGCGATGAAGGTCGTCGTCTCCGGGTCCAGCCGCACGATCTGCGAACGGTCATTGAAGTTGTCGTTCAGATTGTAGGACACACTCAGCCGCCAGCCTGCGTCAGGATTGCCTGGGCTGAGCTGGTAGTCAGCATGCACTTCAAAGTGCCCATAGAGGATGTCCATGGGCACAGTCTGAGAGAGCAGCCCGCAGGGCAGCCACAAAAGCCAAAAGAGGGTGAGTCGGAGAACAACCACGCTTGAAGTATATGCAATTCTTTTGCATTTCATACGCAAACGTCTTGCAGTAAATTAAATCTTGCACCTCTCCCGCTGTCACCTTCTTCACTTTTGGCTCCTTGGCTCCAGCTTCCTGGCCGCCGGGCTACTGCCTGAGGCTTCCGCACAGCAGGTGGAGCCGGAGGTGGTGATTGCCGAGGATCTGGCCGTGGTCGTGGAGGCTGAACCCGCACCCACCAGCGCAGCCAGCCCTGCCACTGGTGCCGAGACGCCCCAGGTGCTGGATGAAATCGTCATCGAAGCCGAGCGCAGCACCTCGCCCGGCCTGACGGTGGGCCGCTCCCTGCGCGTGGCAGGCATCGCCCTGCAACCCGTGACGGAGATGAGCGGCGACAAACTGGCCCGCCGCGCCCAGGGCACCCTGGGGGAAACGCTGGCCTGGGAGCCTGGCGTCAGCTCCACCTCCTTCAGCCCAGGGGCCAGCCGACCTGTCATCCGCGGCTTCGATGGCTTTCGCGTGCGCACCCTGCGGGACGACCTGGGCACCATGGACCTCTCCGACACCAGCCCGGACCACGGCATCGGCGTGGAACCCCTGCTGGCGGAGTCCCTGGAGGTGCATCGCGGCCCCAGCGCCCTGCTTTATGGGAACTCCGCCATCGGCGGCGCAGTGAACATCCGCAGCCGCACCCTAGCACGGGAGCTGCCGCTGAATGACGTGACCGGCAGCCTGGACAGCCGCTTTGAGACCGCCGCGCCCGGCTGGAGCCAGTCCGGTTTTGCCTCCCTGACCCATGGGGACTGGGTGCTGCAAATCACCGGCTCCGCGCGCGAGACCGATGACGTGCGCATCCCTGGTCGCGCACGCACCGCCGACTACGAGCGCGCCGAGCAGCCGCGCGTGTCGAATCCAGGCGCTGGCAGCGTGACCCCATTGGCGAATCCAGACGGCATCTTGCCCAACTCCGACACCAGCTCCCGGCAGGGCTCCATCGGCCTATCCTGGCTGCCTCAGGATTCTCCTTTTTGGTTAGGCCTTTCCTGGTCGGGCGTGGAGAGCGCCTACGGACTGCCGTTTTTCTTCTCGGGCGATCCCACCGATTTTCAGGGCGACTACGACATCCAGATGCGCCAGTCCCGCTTTGATCTGGAGGCGGGGCTCGACCTCGACCTTGGCCCGCTAAAGAAAATCCAGCTCCGTCTGGCCCAGAGCGACTACGGCCACGATGAGCTTTTCATTGGCACTGGACGCGATCACGGCATCGCCTTTGTCGAGACCGGGATGGCCAAAAGCAGCGTCGAGGGCAGGCTGGACGTGCTCCACGGTGGCATGGCAGGACGACTGGAGGGCCTCGTGGGCCTGCATGGCTATGGGGAGGACTTTGACGCCAGCCGCCTCATCGTGCCACCGCCGACGGAGCAGCGGGTCGGCTCGGCCTTTCACACACAAAACCTGGGCCTCTACACGCTGCAAAAGCTGCGCCTCACGGACCGCTGGCAGCTCCAGCTCGGCGGGCGCTGGGAGACCCAGGAGATCGAGGACGACTCCCTGGCCGGCCTAGTGCCGCCGACTGTGCTTGAGCAGGAGAGCCTGAGCGGTGCCCTGGGCCTGACGTGGAGCCGCGAGCAATGGGCGGGCATGAAAAAATTCAGCCTCACGGGCATCCTCTCCAGCACCGAGCGCATCCCCACGGCCACGGAGCGCTACTCTTTCTGGAACAATGCCGGGCTCGGACGCTTCCTCGTCGGTGGAGACCTGGACGGACGCCCGCTCGGACTGGAAAAATCCCTCGGCTTCGAGCTAGGCCTCGCGGCCGAATGGGAACGCGCCAGCCTGAAGCTGAACGGCTTCCGCTACGACTACGAGAACTTCATCTTCCTCCAGGAACTGCCGAATTTCATCCAGCGCGCCGTGCAATACATCGAGCGCGAGGCGGTCATCCAGGGCTTCGAGGGTCAGCTGGACTGCCGCCTGTGGGAGAAAGGCACGCGGCGACTGCAGCTCAGCCTGCTGGGCGACTACGTGCATGGACAAAACACCACCGATGACGAGCCGCTGCCCCGCATCCCGCCGCTGAGGATCGGAGCCAGGCTGGAATTCACCACCGGCGCGCTCACCTTCGGTCTGGAGGCCAGGCACAGCTTCGCCCAAAATCGGCTGAAGCCCGAGCCGCGGGGCGAGCTGCCCACCGGCGACTTCACGATGGTGAATGCCGACGCCTCCTGGCGTTTTCTGCGCGGGCGGCATGACGTCATGCTCACCTTTCAGCTGAGCAATCTGCTGGATCAGGACGCCCGCCAGCACACTTCTTTTCGCAAGGACGTGGCCCCTCTGCCCGGCCTGGGTGCCAGTGCTGCAGTTCGGTGGAGCTTCTGAAGCGCCTCGGGACAACGAGCGCGCTACTTTTCCAGCGCATGCATCATCGGCTCGATCAATTGCCAGCCGCCGGGGAGATCGACACGGGCCAGTTCACCCAACTCAGTAAAGTAAAGGTTCGCTTCCCAGCCCGCCATCGCTCCTGCCGTGACCACATAGCAGCGCCGGGCACGACCGGCCAGCGTCAGGGAGCCCTCCCGCGCCGTGATCGCGGGACGTGCGCCTGGCGCAGGCATCGGCAGGGTGGAAAGACGGCCCGCCATCGGCAGGAGCGCGGCCAAGCCTGCGCTGTCCAGCACCACCTGATTGCCCTTCTTCACCTCCACCTCCGGCAGTTTCGCGCTGCCTTGCCAGTCGATCTTTGCCTCAGTCTCCGCCTCAGGCAGGTGGATCCTGGCCTGTAGAGACTTCCATTGCTCCGCCTTTTCCAGCTCCGCCGTGAGGCGAAACCCTGCCTCCAGCACCTGCGCCCCTGCTGGCACCTTCACCGTGCCATTCACCAGCACCGCAAAGCTTGGCTCCTGCCCTGCCGCCTCTTGCTGCCGGACGCTGAAGCTAGCGTGCCCCAGCTTTTCCTCCCCACGCAGGATGTGCAGCGTGCCGCCGGAAATCGCTGGAGCCGTCAGAAACTTCTCCAGCACCCAGGCTGGCGGCACTTCAGCAAAACGGGACTCGGCAGGAAAATAAGCATCGCGGATCACCAGCCCGGTCATCACCGACCAGAACAACAGAACCCCGAGGCTGACCACGCGCCAAAACATTGTCCACCCTCCTGCCAGGAAAAAGCCCGACAGGCAAGCCAAGCGCAGCGATTCCTGCAAAAGAATCTTCCCCCAAGCAGCGCCCCGTCCTAGCCAGCAGCCCCGCCCCAAAGCTTAAGCTCCCTGAACTTTCCACCCCCAAAAGTGCCCTTGTTCGCTAGGCTGCCTGTGATAGCTTTGCGGCCTCCCTACTCATGTTCGAATCTCTCCGGCGTGCCCGTTTGCAACGCGAAGGCCTCTCTTGTGGCAAGGTGCGTCGAAAGCATCAGGACGATGATCTTGTCGATGAGCTGCGCACCCATCCCGCTGCCACCATCCTGGTCTATGTGCTCTTCTTTGGCGGACTGGGCCTGCTCATGAAAGCCGCCGCTGCTGCCGTGCCTGGCACCGTGCAGCCCCAGCTCACCTCTTACCTCGCCGCTGCCGCCATCGGCGCGGCCATGGTCATCCACCTCACCGTCGCCCTGCGCCAAGATGTGTCAGACAATGCCGAGCTAGTGCTGGTGCTCGGCACCCTGCTCATCCAATTCGCGGCCAGCGTGGCCATGCTCGACTTTGGCTACGGCAAGGGCTGGACCTCTGCCCTTCCTGTGCTGGCCCTGCCCCATGCCCTGGGGCCCATGATCCTTTCCGTGGCCTTGGGGCGAAAAATCGGCCTCTTCGGTGCCATCTACTCCAGCCTGCTCGGAGCCATCGTCTTCATCCCGGTGAACCTCATCACCTACCTGGCCTGCTCCGCCCTCATTGGCTTCTTGGTGGTGCTTTTCACCAACCGCGTGCGTCGGCGGAACAAGCTCTTCATGGCCGGCATTTACATCGGCCTACTGGCCGCTGGCTTTTCGCTGATCCAGCATCACGCCAGCGGTACTCTGGACCCACAGAACCTCGGCCGCGTCCTTGGCGTGCCACTGACCATCGGCATCCTCACCGGTCTCGTCGTCGGTGGCACTCTGCCCATGATCGAGAGCCTCTTCGGCGTCACCACCGAGATGTCCTGGCTGGAGCAGGCCGACCTCAACCACCCGCTCATGAAGCGCCTCAGCATTGAGGCACCCGGCACCTACCACCACAGCCTCATCGTCGCGAACATCGCCGAAGCCGCCGCCGAGGCCATCGGAGCCAATGCCGTCATGACCCGCGTCTGCGCTTACTTCCATGACATCGGCAAGCTCACCAAGCCCGAGTACTTCATCGAAAACATGGACCCGGCCCTCAATCCCCACGAGGACCTCACCGCGCGCATGAGCGCCCTCATCCTCATCGCCCATGTCAAAGACGGCGTCGATCTCGCCATCAAGCACAAGCTCAACAGCCACATCATCGACGTCATTGAGCAGCACCACGGCACCACCCTCGCTTGGTATTTTTACAAACGCGCCCTGGATCAGAAGGCCGAGATGATCCGCCTCGTCGAACAAGGCAAGTCGAAGGAAGACGACATCCCCCAGGTTACCGAAGACGTCTTCCGTTACCCTGGGCCGCGCCCCCAGTTCAAGGAGTCCGCCATCATCTCCCTCGCCGACGCCATCGAGAGCGCCTCCCGCTCCCTCGAAAAACCCACCCCCTCCCGCGTCGAAGCCCTCGTCGATGAAATCGTGCAAAGCCGCATGGCCGACAGCCAGCTCGACGAATGCGACCTCACCATCGCCGAGCTCGCCCGCGTGAAGGCCAGCTTTGTCAAAACCCTACTCAGCATGATGCACAGCCGGGTGAAGTATCAAAAAGCCAACGAGGCCACCCACACCAGCCTCATCAGCCCACGCGATCCCTCCGCCCCAGCCACCCCCGCTGCGCTCGCCGAAGGCCGCCCTGCCAGCGCCAGCGAACCCGCCTACCTCATCGGCGGCGAGACCCCGCCCTCCGAACGGAAAAGGCGCAGTCCCCGGAAAACCCCACCTGCCTCCGCCGCCTGAGATGCCCGCCCGCCTGCCGCGCCTGCACCTCCATCAGCAGCCCCTCCGCCAGCGCCCACGCCTCCGTTGGTTGAAAAAGCTTGCCCTCATCGCCCTGCCGCACTGCCGAGCCCAGGCCAAGCACGATGGCGTTCCTCTGCTGCACCTCCAGGACATCGAGATCACCTTGGTCAGCGATGACGAAATCGCCCGTGTCCACGCCGAATTCCTCGACGATCCCACTGCCACCGACGTCATCACCTTTCACCACGGCGAGATCCTCATCAGCGCCGACACCGCCGCCGCAGTCGCCCCCGAGCATGGGCAGAGTCTCGACGAAGAACTCGCCCTCTACCTCATCCACGGCCTCCTCCACCTCGCTGGCTGGGAAGACGAAGCCCCCGAAGAAGCCGCCGCCATGGCTCAAGCCCAGGCCAACATCCTTCGCACCAGCCTCAACCAGCACCCCCTGCCCACGACCTGACCTCAGGAGCCCGATGGCCCTAGCGAACTTCCTCGACAGTCGCCTTTCCCCCACCGGTGCAGCTCAATCTGAGATTCTTTTGGAGAACGGGTTTTAGCCTTACCAGCGCAGGGTTAGTGCAAAACGCGCTCGGGGCTCGGTGCCTGTGTTGGCGGTGCTGTGGAGGGGTAGGCCTAGATCCCACTGCAAGGAGAGGATCTGCCACTGCCAGCGGATGCCGACGCCAGTGGCGAGCAGCTCTACGTCTGCTCCTGTAGCGCGCTCGTGGACCAGGGCACCCTCCATGAAGCTCAGCCCACGGAAGCTGCCTGCCTTTCCTGCCTTCCACCCTAGGGTGGCCCACTCTAGGCTCAGGGATGCGCCGTTGTCTCCATAACCAGTGATCTCATCAAAGCCACGCACACGTCCGAAAACAGCAGGAGCAAACTGGTCAGCAGCGAGCAGAGCACCCTCACTCCACTGACCATCAAGTCGCGCGCTGAGCATGCCCGCGCGCTTCAGGCTGAGAGTGCGGGTCAGGGAGATTTCAGCGATCCAAGCATCGGAGTCGCTGGCGGCCAGACGGCGAAAAGACTCATCCCCTGAACTCAGCGGCGTGCCGCCGGGATTCCACAAGAGACGCAAAACAGCGCGGGTGGTGCCAAGGCGATCTGGACGGCTCGCAGTGAGGCCATTTTCCACCTGCAGGCCATGCCAGCTTAACTCACGCCGAGCGGCCGCACCGCCAGGTCCAGTGGCATCAAGCAGGTAAACTTGATCCCGAAAGGTCAGGCCTGAGCGCCAGCTCGCCTGCCAGCCGTGCCAGTGTGGGAGAGGCACCACGTAGGCAAGGCTGTGACGCTGAAATTGACCACTCTGATCGACCAGGGTGGTGCCTGAATTCCGCGCGGAGCGACTCTCGGAGTAGCTGATGCCATACTCCAGCAAGTGCCGCCAAGGCAACGGCATCTCGTAGGTCAGGCTGCCACCGTGTAAGGCCTGCTGATCGAAGCCCGCCGTAGCCTGGAGTGTGATTCGATGGTCCTGCCGCCACAGATCCCCATGCTGAGCGCCCAGGTACCAGCGCCAGTCACCGAGCCTGTCGCTCAGGGAATTGTCGATGCCGCTAAAGACGCGCCACGACCGCTCGGCATCCACCTGCAGCCCTAAATCGAGCCTTCCATCCTGACCCGAGGGTGAAAAAACAGCGCGCACGCTACGCAGCGGGTTCTCATTCAGCCAGTCCAAATCAGCGGCGATGCGGTCGCGCTGGATCGACTCGCCGCTGCGCAAGCGGATGCTATTGGCGATGAAGGGCGCACCAAAAGCAGGAGAGCCACGCAGGGTGATTTTTCCGAGCTTGGCTGGATGGATCGTCATGGCCACTGTGCCAGCGGTGATCTCCTGGGGTGGAAAAGCCGCACGCATCATGCAGCCACGTGTGGTTTCCAAAAGGGCCTCCGCACGCGCGGCCATGGCATCGAGTGAGCGCAGAGAAACTGGCTGTGAGAGGTAGCTGACTAGCGCGGCCTGAAGAGCTGCGATTTCCTCAGTGCTGAACCCCTCCACGTGTATGCCTGCACTGGCGGAAGACTGCATCGAAAGAGCACGAGTGGCATCTGGAGAGAGGACTAGGCCGCGCAGGGCCGTCAGAAGCTGCTGCGCATCATCCAGCACCTCTCCCTCCGAGATGGCCTTTTTTTGCCGCACGACCTCCGCTGGAGGGGGCTCCTGATGGGCGACGGGCCGCAGTGCCTCTTCGGCGCCGATGGCATGAAGATGCTGGGCTGTGGCGAGGCCAAGAAGGCCACTCAGGATGAGAAAACGCGTGCGGCCTAACATGAAAGAGGGCTGAAGGGACAAGGAAGCCGCCAAGGACTTCGACCTCGGCGGCTTCGATCTGTCCAATGAAGAGACAGGTGGGGGAGGCTTAGTGGGTCAGAAACACTCGACCGCTTTTGACCACGGCAGAGGTGCGCTTGCCGACTGAGGCGATGGACTTGGCAGGGGCAGAAACACCAGCTGCCTTGTCCGCAGTGGCTTCGTCCTTGCCTGCATCCGTCGTGACCACAGGAACCGCAGGAGAGGTGACAGGAGTGCCCGTCGTGGCAAAGATGAGGTCGTCATCTGTGCCGCTGAGGTTGTTGCGCAGCACCCAGTCGAGGGGCACTTCGCCGTCCGTGATCTCGACGGAGACGTCTCCCTCTTTGACCTCGTCGAGGGCGAGGTCACAGATGACGAGGATGGGGTCGCCAGCATCAATCGTGATTTCAGCTTGGTCTTGGATGGCTGGGAGCACGCAGATCGTGGCTTCAGGTTCGTCGGCGCGAGCGCCGCTGACCATTAGCCCGAGGGCGAGACTGCCAGCGATGAGTCCTTGGGTGAACTTCATGGCTATGTGAGTTGGGTTGGGATGTTGAGTTTGAAACATGTGCCAGACCACCCCAATGGTGGCAGGCACCTCACCCTTTGCCGACCTGCCTTTGTTTCTGACAGGAAGATGGAAAATTTTTGTTCGATCGTTTGCTGCTCAAGAATGGCTCGAGAAGACGCTGCATGGGGAAGGCAGCACGTTGAGCCCTTGACGTGCGATGCATGGGAGGCTTTCAGGCCATGGAGATCGGATCGGTCTGAACCCTCGACGGCATTCGGAACTGCCAGTGGCACCGGGGTTGCGTTCAAGGGGTGAGTGAGCGTAGGCTGACGCCACTACGACCATGGCTGACTGGACCCATCTGCTGCTCTTCGACGGCGTCTGCAATCTTTGTGACCAGACGGTGCAGTGGGTGCTGACGCACGATCGGCGGGGCTTGGTGAAGTTTTGTTCCATCCAGTCGGAACTCGGTTCACAGCTGTATCGGCAGCATGGGTTCGATCCGACGAAACCGCAGACGATGCTGCTGCTGACGCCCGAGGGATGCTGGGTGAAAAGCGAAGCCGTGCTGGAGCTAGCGCGCTGGATGGGTGGTAGCTTCGCCTGGCTGCGGGTGCTGAGGGTCATTCCGCGATCACTGCGGGATGTGGCCTACGGTTGGGTCGCAGCGAATCGCTATCGATTCTTTGGCCGAAAGGAGCAGTGCCTGATGCCCCGCCCCGAGTGGCGCGAGCGCTTCCTGGGCTGAGGCGGACCTTGGTTGGTCATGCTGCCCCGCAGGCAGGAATGCCGGTTCCAGGCACTCAGGGCACCAGGAAGAAGGCGCGGAAGGCAGGCAGGATCTTCTGCGTGCTGAGGTCGAAGCTTGAGGCATTGTCCTGGCGCATCCAACCCTGAGGGGAAAGGTAGAGCTGATCGTAACCGGTGCTTCCCGGCTCGGTATCGGGTTTCCAGAGGCGCAGGCGCGTGGCGGTGGCAGGATTCGTCGCGGCACGGAAGTGACGACCTTCGGTTAGGCCTAGGCCAGCGGGGCTTTCATCCAGGAAGTGCGCACTGCCGATGAGGCGAGTCGTGGTCGTCGCAGAGGGTGAAGGACGCACAGCGACCTGACCGGTGAGGAAAAGCGTGACCTCTTGGTGGCGCACGTGGACCATCAGTCCGGTCTGACGCGGCAGGATGAAGTCGCGGCTCCAGCCTTCAGCGGCGAGGTGGGTGCTGACAAAGCTGTTCGTGGTGGCGTCAAAACTCAGCACGCGGTCAGCAGTCTCCGCCGTGCCTGGCGTGAAGACATCACTAGGCAGCAGATCCGCGAGCGTGTGGTGGAGGCGCAGGCTGGCGCGGCTGAGGGAGAAGGGCGGCGCACCCTCCAGAACAATGACCGTGTCGGTGCTGGCCAGCTCATCGACCTCGTAGCTCTGACCGCTGGTTTTGTCCTCCAGGTAGCAGGCTGCGCCAGCGGGCAAGGTCACGGCGACGGGCAAGGTCACGCGGTTTTCTGAGAGGGTAACGTGACCGGCGTAAAGTTCAGGCTTCACCAGCGGCATGGACAGGGTGCGCTGACCCACAGGGAAGGTCTCGCGGCTGAACATGACCGCAGGTGTCACCGCGCTGGCTTCAGGGGTGCCATTGAGGTCCGCATCCAGCAGGAGCTTCAGACGGAAAAGCGCGCGATTTTCCACGGTGTGGGCTTCGACCTGGCGATGGCGCACGATTTGACGCCCATCGGGGCCGATGCTGAGCACGGGTGTGCTTTCCACAGTCGCCCAGACGAGACCATCCAGGCTCATTTGCAGCTCGTGGCGGACATCCGCACGGCCACTGGCGGGGCGAGTGTAGAGCACATCGGCACTGCCTGCGGCGGTGAACTCCATGCGGAACACGCCTGCGCCGCTGCGACCGTCGGCTGGATCTGTGCCCAGGGCATACTCTGCGAGTTGATCGAGCGCGTCGCCATCGGTATCTGGATGGCTGGACTGCCAGCTGGCGAAGGTTGGGGTGGCCTCGGTGCTACCGCTGGTGGGAACCGTGTCTCCGCAGCAGGCGGCGAGGTCTGCACCACCGTTGACGAGATCTTCATCACGGTTCCGGCGCTCGCGCAGAGCTAGGGCAAAACCCGTGCCGGAGGGAGAGGCAAAGCCGAGGTCTTTCGTCAGGTCCACGTTGCCGTCATTGTCGTCATCCACGCTGCCCTCATCGCCAGATTCGGCAGTGCCACTGGGGGCCTGACCTGGGGTCAGGGTAAAGACGGCCGTGTTCGCTCCTTGCAGCGTGGGGCTAGCGTTGAAGAGCAGATCCTGACCCACATCATCATCACCTGGCACCACGGTACTGACGGGCACCAGTCCCTCCAGCGGCATGCCTGCGGCGAACTGCGAAGGCGGCACATGGATGAAGTAGCGACCTGGATTGATGTTTTCGATCAGGTAGCGGCCTTTGCAGCCACAGCCTGCTGAGTTCACGGTGAAAGGAAGATCCACGCCTGGCACATCACCTTCACGATAAAGCTCCAGATACACATAGGGCAGGCTTTCACCACTGTTGCGGCGGCCATCGCCGTTGATGTCCAGGAAGACAAAGTTGCCCACTGCCATCGGTGCCCAGAGCCCGAAGTCCACGCTCAAGTTCGTGTCAGGGTCGCTGTCGCCATCCGTCACGGATTCCGCACCTGCGGTTAGGGTCAGGATGGGGCTGAAGAGCGGCGTTCCTGGGCCGCCAGGCTGGGCACCGTCGTTGTTGCCATCCATGTCATTGTCCGTCGTGGCAGGCGTGCCGCTGCTGTGGGTGTAGGAGGCAGGGGCCATGACACGCACGTAGTAGCTGCCACCCGGCAGGCCGGTGAAGGCATAGGCACCGCTGGCGTTTGTATTGACCACCGCGCCTACCTGCACGTCTGCTGCTGAGCCACTGCCGCCGATGGCATTGTCACTGCCTGGATTCATGAGCTGAACCACCGCACCGGCGACACCTGGCTCGCCCGAGTCCTGCAGGCCGTTGTTGTTGTTGTCCTGCCAGACTCGATTGCCCAGCGTCAGGCCTTTCACCTGCACCGTCACGCTTTGCGTGCCCTGGCAGCCGTTGGCATCGGTGACACGCACGGTGAAAGTGCTGGTGCCAGCACTGGTCGGCGTGCCCGACAGCAGACCTGAACCGCTGTTCAAGGTGAGGCCCCCTGGCAGGCTGCCTGCGGTGACGGTCCATGCCGTGTAGGGGCCGGTGCCACCGCTGGCAGTGAAGGTCTGGTTCAGCGCGCTGGCCACGTAACCGGTGATGCCTGCGGGGCTGAGGGTTAGGGTCGGACA
The DNA here is from genome assembly GCA_027484445.1 of Verrucomicrobiaceae bacterium. Lineage (GTDB taxonomy): Bacteria > Verrucomicrobiota > Verrucomicrobiia > Verrucomicrobiales > Verrucomicrobiaceae > Prosthecobacter. Next base: position 9,999 of record JAIXSY010000005.1, on the reverse strand, counting down.
CACCGGGGCCAAGGTGTAAGCGCGGGTGCCGACGCAGCCATTCGCATCGGTCGCCCGCACCGCAAAGGTGGCGCTGGCGGTGCTATTCGGCAGACCCGTGATGGCACCGCTGCTGGGGTTCAGCGATGCCCAGGCTGGAAGGCTACCCGATGCCACGCTGTAGGTGTAGGTGCCGGAGCCACCACTGGCGGTCACGCTTTGGCTGTAGGCGGTGCCGACGACCGGGGTGGGCAGGCTGGACGGATTCAGCGTGATCACCGGACAGATCTGCACCGTCACTGCCTGCTGGCGGGTGCAGCCATAGGTGTCTGTGGCACGAACGGTGACTGTGGTCGCAGGTGTCACGGCTGCCGTCGGTGTACCGGTCAGCACCCCAGCCGGAGTCAGACTCAGCCCGGCAGGCCAGCTGCCACTGACGGTCGTCCAGGTGTAAGGAGCCGTGCCGCCCGTGGCAGACAGCGGCTGGTTGTAGGCCGTGCCGACGATGCCGTCAGACAGGGTTGTGGTGCTGATCGTGATCGTCGGGCAGGCTGGGGTGATGCTGTACACACGCGTGCCCGAGCAGCCATTCGCGTCCGTGACCCGGATGCCAAAGGAGGCCGAGGTGGTGCTGGTGGGCGTGCCGGTGATGGCCCCAGAGTTCGGGTTCAGCGTGGCCCAGGTGGGCAGAGTGCCGCTGCTGACCGCGAAGGTGTAGGGTCCGACACCCCCACTGCCAGCGATCGTCTGGCTGTAGGCCGTGCCCACGGTCGTGGCCGTGAGGGAAGTCGGCGACACGGTGATGACCGGGCAGATGCGGAAGGTGTAGATCTGACTGCCCTGGCAGCCATAGGCATCATTCACGCGGATCGTCACACTGACTCCAGCCCCATTGCCCGCCGTCGGGGTGCCCGTGATGGCCCCTGTGCCAGGGTTCAGCACTAGCCCTGCGGGCAGGGTGCCACTGGTGACAGTCCAGCTGCTGTAAGGTGCCGTGCCACCGCTCGCGGTTAGAGATTGGTTATACAGACTGCCCACCGCTCCTGCATTGACCGTCGTGGGCGAGAGGCTGATGGCCGGGCAGGCTGGGGTGAGCGTGTAGGCACGGGTGCCGGAGCAACCATTCACATCCGTCGCACGCACGGTGAAGCTGGCGCTGGTGGTGCTGGTCGGCGTGCCATTGAGCTCACCCGTGGTCATATTGAACGTGGCCCAAGCTGGCACGCTGCCGCTGACGATGGCGAAACTGTAGGGTGCCGTGCCGCCACTGCCCGACAGCGTCTGCGTGTAAAGTGTGCCGACGACCGGGGCAGGCAGGCTGCTGGGGTTCACCGCGATCACGGGGCAGACCTGGAAGGTGAAGGTGCGTGTCACGGCGCAGCCGGTGCTATCGAGGGCGCGTAGGGTCAGGCTGGTGCCGGTGCCATTGCCAGCGGTCGGGGTGCCGCTCAGCAGACCGGTTGGGCTCAGGGTCAGACCGCCGGGCAGCGTGCCAGCGCTGACATTCCAGGTGTAGGGGCCCGTGCCACCGCTGGCTGTCAGGGTCTGACTGTAGGCCACGCCCACCGCAGCGACAGGCAGACTGACTGGCGTGATGTCCATGGCAGGGCAGCCAATCGAGAGCGTGTAAGCGCGCGTGCCCACACAGCCCGCTGCATCCGTAGCGCTGAAGACGAGGTTGGCGCTGACGTTCGCCGTCGGCGTGCCGGACAGGACACCACCGGGGCTCAGCGTCAGTCCGACAGGCAGGGTGCCGCTCGCCACAGCAAAGGTGTAAGGCCCCGTGCCACCGCTGGCGCTCACGGTTTGGTTGTAGGCCACACCGGCAGTGCCATCGGGCAGCGTGTTGGGAGTTAGGGCAATGGAGGCGCAAACCTTCAGCGTCAGAGCTTTCGACACCTGACAGCCAAAGGCATCGGTCGCACGGAAGGTCAGGCTGACGCCATTGCCATTCGCTCCTGTGGGTGTGCCGGTGATCTGGCCAGCATTGCTCAAGGTCAGGCCGGCAGGCATCGTGCCGCTGGTCAGCGCCCAGGTGTAGGGACCGCTGCCGCCTGCTGGCGAAAGGGTGTGATTGTAGCTGCTGCCCACGACAGCCAAAGGCAGGCTCATATCGCTGATGCTGAGCCCTGGGCAGGTAGGCGTGAGGGTGTAGCTGCGAGTGCCTTGGCAGCCATTCGCATCGGTCGCGCGGAGAGTGAAGGTGGCAGCTGTGTTGTTGCTGGCTGTACCGGTGATAGCCCCGGAGGTTGGATTTAAAGTGAGCCCGGTGGGCAGGCTACCGGAACTGACCGCGAAGGTGTAGATGCCGGAGCCGCCACTGGCGGTGACGGTCGCACCGTAGCCACTGCCCACCGTCGGTGCGGTCAGTGTGGTGGGATTCACGGTGACGATGGGGCAGACACGGATCGTGACGTTCTGGCTACCTTGGCAGCCGTTCGCATCGGTCACGCGGATCGTCACGCTGACCCCCGCGCCATTGCCCGCCGTTGGGGTGCCGCTCAGCACACCTGCGCTGGTCAAAGTCAGCCCGCCGGGAAGCGTGCCGCTGGTGACGGTGAATCCACTGTAAGGGGCCGTGCCCCCAGCGGGCGTGAGCGTTTGACTGTAGAGCGTGCCCACCGTCGCGGCTGGCAGCGCTGTCGGCACCGGGAAGATCGTCGGGCAGCTCGGCGTCAAGGTGTAAGCGCGAGTGCCTGAGCAGCCAAACGGATCGGTGGCGCGGATGGTGAAGCTGGCGCTGGTCGTGCTGGTGGGCGTGCCGGTGATGGCACCCGTGTTTGGGTTGAGGCTAGCCCAGGCCGGCAGGCTACCGCTGGCAATGGCATACGTGTAAGGCGTAGCACCGCCACTGCCGCTGAGGCTGGCCGTGTAGGCTGAGCCGACGATCGGATTGCTGAGGCTTGTCGGGTTCACCGTCACCACGGGGCAAATCTTGATCTGCACATCCTGCACAGCCTGACAGCCTGCGCTATCGGTGACGCGCACGCTCACGGTCGTGCCTGCTCCGTTGCTACCGTTTGGCGTGCCGCTGATGACACCGCTCGTGCTCAGGCCCAAGCCGGTGGGCAGGCTGCCGGAGGCAATGGACCAACTGTAAGTCCCACTGCCACCGCTGGCGCTCAGCGTCTGGCTGTAGGTCGCGCCCATCATGCCATCGGCCAGAGCCGTGGGGCTGATGACGATCGACGGGCAGGTGGGAGTCAGGGTCAAACTACGCGTGCCGGTGCAGCCATGCGTGTCCGTGACCCGAACCGTGAAGGTAGCGCTGGCTGTGCTGGTGGCCACGCCGCTGATGACACCCGCGCCGCTCAGGCCGAGTCCGGCGGGCAGACTGCCTGCGGTGAGCGCGTAGGAGTATGGGGCCGTGCCACCGCTGGCACTCAGAGCCAGATTGTAGGCCGTGGAGGTCACTGGCATGGCAGGTGACGCAGGGTTGATGGTCAGCGTGGGGCAGACCGGGGCCAGCGTGTAGATCTGCGTGCCCGTGCAGCTGCCGGCATCCGTGGCGCGCACGGTGAAGGTGGTGGAGTTCGTGTTCGTGGCGATACCGCTGATGACGCCCGCGCTGCTCAGGCTGAGGCCGGTGGGCAGGCTGCCGCTGATGAGCGCATAGCTGTAAGCGGCATTGCCACCGCTAGCGGTCACGCTTTGGCTGTAATTGCTGCCCACTGTCGGTGCGGGCAGGCTGCTGGAGCTGAAGGTGATGACCGGGCAGACCACATTGATCAGGTAGTCCTCCACCTCCCCAATGCTGGCATGGCCATTCGCCGTGAGGCCCGTGGTGGTGGAAAGACGCAACCTCATGCCCAGGTTCACATTGGCCAGAGCTGACACTGGCACCGGCACGCTCACATTGATCGGGCCACTCGTACCTATCGCCACGCTCGTCTGGATGCGCTCGCCACTGTCCACGAAGTCACCGTCCATGTTCCAGTCGAAAAGGGTCACCAGGAAGGCCGTCGTGCTGGTTTGGTTATGCACTTGCACCTGCAGCGTCGTGGTCTGCCCTTTCACGAAGGTCGGCATGGTGGAGATGCTGTCCTCGTCATCGCGATTGTCCAGGTCATCGCCCTGGCTGTTCGTGCTCGGGTTCGCGGCGTGTTCGCCATCGACCAGTGCGCCAAGACGCAGCGTGCTGTTCATGACGTGAGACGGGCCGCCATTTTCCTGCGCGGTCTCGTAGTTCAGGGCACTGACGCCAGCACCCGTGTCAGGCAGATCGCCGAAGTCAAAGGTGGCGGATTCAATCTGGAGGCTCAGCGTCTTGCCATAGCTGTCCGGCACGAAGGGGATGAATGCCCCGTCGTAGGCCAGCGTATCGGAGCGCAGACGAGCCACGCAGTCCCCATAGCGAGTCGCCACATAGATCTTGTCGTCCACCGGGTTCCAGCGCAGGCCCCAGGCATCTTCCACGCCCACACCATTCAGCGGAGTTGGCTCATTATAGGTGGCCAGCAGCGTGCCCTGTGGGCTGTATTTGCGCACGCGTGAGGCACTGGTCACAGGCGGATTGCCAAAGAGATGCACCTCAGCGGTGTAAAGGTTGCCCTCGTCGTCACCATCAATGCCGGTCAGGTCGTTCAGGCCCGTGATGATCGGACTGTAAGACACCGTCGCAGGTGCGGTAAAGGTGCTCGGCTTCGGATCGATGCGGAAGACTTTGCCGCTGCCACGCACAGAGCTGCCATTGGGGAAGGTAGAGCTCTGGTAGTTGTCTGCCACGTAAAGGAAGCCATCTCCACCCACGGTGATGCCCCAGGTCACCGCATTGGTTCCCGTGAGATTCACGCGGCCCAGCTCCGCCCCTGTGGTCAGGCTGTGTACCGAGACGTTGGTGTCATTCGGATAGTAAATGAAGTCTCCCAGCGTCACGTGCGTGAGACGGTAGGAACTGACGGAGCGCCCCTGGAGCTGACCCTGCAGGTTGTAGCGGAAGGTGCCCGAGGTCGTGTCACGCTGACCACCAACGTAAACATTTTCACCATTGAACCACACGCCGTGCGGGTTCGTGATGCCGTTCGTGGCATCGCTGCCGTAGCTGCGCACCCAGGGGATGCCACCCCATGATCCAGGGATCTCAATCCCGGTGCTGCCGCTGCCAACGAATTTGTGGATGATGTCGAGGTTCAGGTCCGCCAGATACATGACCATGCGCTCATCGGCCGTGGCAGGTGGCACGAGGCCGAAGTCGAGCGTGAGGTCAGATTCACCCAGGCTGATGTCAAAAGTCGGTGAATTCACTGGGCCGCCGATGGGGCGCTGGTAGCCATTGCTGTCATTGTCTTCCTGATTGTCATTCAGGTCCACATTCCGGCTGGCCCACGGAGCAGCTGGCGGTGGGTTCGCGAGGGTCAGCTTGTAGCGACCGGTGGGCACGTTGGTGAACTGATAGACCCCACCGCCTGAGGTCGTGACGCTGGCGTAGTTGCTTTCACCCGCATCGACAAAGTCACCGTCGCTGTTGGCATCCCGCCACAGGGTCACGGTCACACCGTCGATGCCAGGTTCACCAGTATCACGCAGGCCATTGTTGTTGCCATCGATCCAAACCAGACTGCCGATGTTGCTGGCCGGATGAATCACATGGGTAAAGGAGCGCGTGCCCACGCAGCCACGGCTATCGGTCGCACGGACGGTGTAGGCGTAGGTCGCGGCGGTCGTGGGCGTGCCCGAGAGCACCCCAGCAGTGCTGAGGCCGAGTCCTGGCGGCAAGGTGCCTGTGCCGATGGCGTAGCTGTAGGGACCCACCCCACCACTCGCGGTGAAGGTCTGCTGAGAGTAAACATTCGAGACGACCCCAAAGGGCAGCGTGGTCGGTGTCATCGTGATCGCGGCGCACACCGGGGTCAGCGTGTAGCTGCGCGTGCCAGCGCAGCCATTCACATCCACAGCCCGCACGGTGAAGGTCGCGCTCGTGGGCCCTGTGGGTGTGCCGCTGAGCACGCCGCCCGGGCTCAGGGTGGCCCAGGCCGGCAGGCTGCCCGCGCTGATGCTGAAGCTGTAAGGCCCCGTGCCGCCACTGCCAGTCAGTGTCTGGCTGTAGGCGGTGCCCACCGTGGCAGTGCCGAGGGTGGTCGGGTTCACCGTCACCACCGGGCAGATCTTGATGGAGATCGTCTGACTGCCCTGGCAGCCCAATGCATCCGTCGTGCGCACCGTGACGGTACTGCCCGCACCATTGGCGGAGGTGGGAGTTCCTGTGATCTGGCCATTGGTGAGGCCCAGCGTCAATCCAGCCGGCAGAGTGCCGCTCGTCACGGTCCACGATCCATAGGGAGCCGTGCCACCGCTCGCCGTTAGCGTTTGGCTAAAGGCAAGCCCCAGCGTGCCATCCGTGGTGGTCGTCGGTGTGATCGCAATGGCCGGACAGGTCGGTGTCATCGAGTAGCTGCGCGTGCCTGCACAGCCGTTCGCATCGACCGCACGCACCGTGAAGCTTGCGGCTGCACTGCCACTCGGGGTTCCAGAGAGCACCCCTGCATTGCTCAAGCTGAGCCCGGCGGGCAGCGTGCCCGCGCTGACGCTGAAGGTGTAAGGCCCCGTGCCGTTCGCGCCAGTTAGCGTCGTCGTGTAGGCCGCACCCACGGTAGCTGCGGGCAGGCTCGTCGGATTCACCGCGATCACCGGGCAGATTTTCACGCTCACCGATGTCTCCGTGAAGCAGCCATACACATCCGTCGCACGCACCGTTACCGAACTGCCCATGCCATTCGCAGTGGTGGGAGTGCCACTCACGACCCCAGCATTGCTCAGGCTGAGCCCCGCTGGCCAGCTGCCCGATGCCGTGGTCCATGCGTAAGGTCCCGTGCCGCCAGTGGCTGACAGTGTCTGGTTCAAAGCCACCCCCACCGTGCCGTCCGAGAGAGCCGTGGTGCCAATCGTCAGCGTCGGGCAGACTGCCGTCACCGTGTAGGCACGTGTTCCCACACAGCCATTCACATCAGTGGCCTGAAGGGTAAAGCTAGCGCTGCTGACCTGAGTCGGTGTGCCAGAGAGAAGGCCCGAGTTCGGGTTCAGCGTTGCCCACACGGGCAGACTGCCAGCACTCACAGCATAGGTGTATGGACCCGTGCCACCGCTAGCGGTGACAGTTTGCGAATAAGCCGTTCCCACGGTGGATGCAGGCAGGCTGGTCGGACTCAGCGTCAGAGCGGGGCAGATGCGCAAGGTGTAACTCTGCGTGCCCGAGCAGGCCGAGGGGATGGCTGGATTCGCCATGGCGGAAAGCACTGCACTCGTGTTCGAAGCACGGATGCGAATTTCGGCATGGTCATCGAAGGTGCTCATGCCCTCACGCACCAAGTAAATGCGGAATTGTCCCGCACCTGAATTGCCGCCGGCCAACTCATCGGCGCTGGTCACGGTCACGGGCAGACCGGCATTGAAGTTGGTCAAATTCCAATTGGCTGGAGTGGTCGGATCGTTGGCCCCCGCTTCCGTGTAGGTGAAGCGCACACGGCCCCAATCGATCGGGGTCGATGAGCCATCTTTTGGCCTGACGTAGTTGCGCAGGTTAAAGCTATCTCCAGGGACCAGGTCGAGATTGTAGGTGGTGAACTCCAGCTCTGGCACGGTGGCGGGACCATTGCTTGCACGAGCGACAAACGAGAACAATCCCGAGGCCGTGGGCGTGCCCGAAAGCGTGCCCGTGGTGCTGCCCAAGCTCATGCCCGCAGGCAGCGTGCCGCTCGCGATGGACCAGGAATAGGTGCCTGCCGGAGCTGCCGTCAGCCCTGCACTGTAGCTCGTGCCAATCGCTCCATGACTGAGTGTGGTCGGCGTGATGCTGATCGCGATGCAAGACAGCGTGAGGGTGTAAGTGCGCGTCGTTTGACAGCCGAAGCTATCCACAGCACGCACGGTGAAGATGGAGCTCGCGTTGCTTGTCGGCGTGCCGCTGATCAGACCTGCGCTGCTCAGCGTCAGACCTGCGGGCAGCTGACCTTGAATCAGGCTGAAGCTGTAGCTCGCCGAGCTGCCCGACACACTCAGCGTCTGATTGTAGGATGAGCCCAAAACGGCAGTGGGCAGGCTATCAGGTCCGATGGTGATCGCGGGACACACAGGGGTCAGCGAGTAGGCACGCGTACCTGTGCAGCCGTTGGAGTCCGTGGCGCGCAGAATGAAGCTAGTGGCCGTGCCATTCGTGGCAGTGCCGCTGATCAGGCCGCTGGTGGGGTTCAGGGTCAGCCCTGCGGGCAGATTACCGCTGGCAATGCTAAAGCTGTAAGGGCTGGCACCGCCGCTGGCCGTGACGGTCACGTTATAACCAGCACCGATGGTCGGCGCGGTGAGGCTGATCGGACCCACGGTGATGGTCGGGCAGATCTGGATCGCGATGACCTGCGTGCCTTGGCAGCCATTCGCATCCGTCACCCGCACGGTCACGTTGCTGGCCGGGCTAGCAGCCAAGGTGGGAGTGCCGGTGATCTGTCCACTCGTGGGGCTCAGGCTCAGCCCCGCAGGCAGGGTGCCGTTGATCACCGTCCATCCGCTGTAGGGGGCCGTGCCGCCTGTGGCAGTCAGCGTTTGGCTGTAGGCTGTAGAAAGACGGCCCTGCGTGGCGGTGGCCGGCGTGATGGTGATGGCCGGACAAACGGGAGCCAAGGTGAAGCTGCGTGAGCCGGAGCAACCGTTCAGATCAGTCGCCGTGAGGGTGAAGCTTTGGCTCACGCTGCTGGTCGCGGTGCCGGAGATCAGTCCTGAAGAAGGCGTAAGCGTAAGGCCGGTAGGCAGGCTGCCCGTGCTGATGCCATACACGTAAGGCCCAGTGCCACCCGAGGCGAGGACCGTGGCATTGTAGGCCGTGCCAACCGTCGGCGTCGCCAAGCTCGTGGGCGTGAGGGTCACGGTGGGGCAATACACGTTCAGCAGGTAGTCCTCCACCTCACCTGTTCCGACAGCACCCAGCGGAGTCGTATTGAGCACATTCGTCAAACGGAAGCGAGCCCCGCGCCCACCCGGAATCGCACCAGACGGCACGGTGAAATTGACGCTCTGTGTGGTGGCCGAGGTGCCGCTTGCGATCAATAAATTCGTGGCGATCTGCTCGCCACTGTCCGTGAAGCTACCGTTGTTGTTCCAGTCCACCCAAACATTCAGGTAGGCCACAAAACCGGTAAGGTTGGTCGTCACCACCGATAGCGAGCTGGAGGAGCCGAGGTTGTAACCCGCCGCCAAAGTCACGCCATCTTCGTCATCGCTGCCCGTGCTGTCATCGCCTGAAGCTCCTGCATTCCGTGTGGAAACGAATTCCGTATCCGCCAGGGAACCCATGCGCAGGTTCGAGCTTGCCACACTGGAGGCATCTCCCGCGCTGAGCCAGTCGCCAAAGTCGGTCGTCGGCACCGCGATGGTGGTCACGTAGTCCTCGACTTCACCCGTGCCGACATTGCCAGAGACACCTGGGTTCTGACTATTCGTCAGGCGGAAGCGCAGAGCCACATTCGCACCTGTGCTCGCTGAGGCAGGCACTGTCAGATCCAGATTTTGGGTGGCATTGGTGGTGCCAGAATTGATGACCACGTTGGTCGCGATTTGCTCACCCGCATCGGTCAGCACGCCGTTGTTGTTGAAGTCAAACCAAGCATTTAGGTAGGCCACGCTGCCCGAGTTGTTGGTCACGTTCACGGGAATCGTCGAAGGAGCACCTGCCGTCATGGCTGGCAGATTCACACCATCTTCGTCATCTGAGCCGGTGATGTCGTCCCCAGTGGCAATGTTGTTCAGTGTCGCGTTGAATTCAGTATCGACCAAGGCCCCCAGGCGCAGCGCAGCGTTGGCCGTGCTGCTGGCACTCGGCAATCCAGTGTGGTCGCCGTAATCCAGCGGTGGCAAGGCGATGCTCACGACATAATCCTCGACCTCACCGTTGCCGCTCGCTCCGGTCGGACCGGGGTTGTTCACGCTCGTCAGGCGGAACCGCGCTCCCAGGTTCACTCCCGTCAGCGCCGTGGCGGGCACCGTGATGTTCAGCGCCTGCGCTACGTTGTTTGTCCCTGGTGCAATCGACACATT
>JAIXSY010000038.1 GCA_027484445.1 Verrucomicrobiaceae bacterium | reverse complement strand
CTTACAGGCCGGACTGAAGGAGGCCCTGACCGAAGGCGGCATCGTCGAAGCCCACTGCGTGGAAGACGCCAAGAAAGTGCTCAATGTCTGGCAAGGCTCCTGGCGCATCCATTTGCGCATGGGAGAGACGACAGCGGTGCTGGTGATCTCGCGCGGCTTAGAGCCCAGAGAGTTCAAGACCGTAACCGGTCTGATCTCCTTTGGCGTCGAGTTGGGCATTTCCACGATCCCCGTTCCTTTGACGAAGGGCGAGAAGGCGATCTGGATCGATGGCACTGGAGCACATTTGGGGACATCCCCCGCAGCAGATCAGGAGGCTGACGCTTAGCGTTGTCCTCTGGGGCCTCATGCCCCTCGCGGGACATGCCCAGGTCATTGACCTCGGTGCAGGCTCCAGCGATCTGCGTGTCCAGTCAGGCGTTCTGGATTTTGGAAAAGACATCCCGGCGCGGGACACCCCGCGCAGGGATAGGGCAGGGGGGCTCGAGCGCTCCGCTGCCGAGGCCGATCTGGTGCTGGCGTCCTATGGCACCACGCGCCGCAGCCCCAAGGGCAGTGCAGCCGTCGAAGACCTGGTGCTGCAGGTCGGGGCCGACTTCTCAGGCGATCCTGGGGTAAAGGCGGCGGGCCTCTCCGTGACGGAGTGGCTGGCCCTCTTCCGGGCAAACATCGCTGTGGAGTCCGGATTCAACCCGGAGGCAATGTCGCCCGTTGGTGCCATCGGCCTTGGGCAGCTCATGCCCGACACGGCCGCGACGCTCGGCGTCGATCCCTATGACATGGAGGAGAACCTGCGCGGCTCGGCCCGCTATCTCCTCGATCAACTCGCGGCCTTTGGCTCCGCCGACCTGGCCTTGGCCGCCTACAATGCCGGACCCGAAGCGGTCCGCGATTATGGCGGCATCCCACCCTATGCCGAGACCGAGGGCCATGTGGCCAAGGTGCTGGCGCTCACCAACGCAACCCTGATTTCGGAGTAAACATGATCCGCCTCTTGTCGGCAGCGAAACTGCCACGGCTGTCGCTGCGCCATATCCTGATGGCCTTGCCCTTCGCGGTCGTCCTGGCCCAGCCTGCGCTCGCGCAGGACCTCGATCCCTTGCAGAACATGCTGCAGACGGTGGTTGATGCTCTGACCGGGCCGATCGGGCGGCTGATCGCCATCCTGGCCGTGGTCGCCGCCGGATACATGATGTTCACCGGTCGTCTGAACTGGCCCCTGTTCCTCGCCATCTTCTTCGGCGTCGTGCTGGTCTTCTCGGCCGCCACGATCATCGACGGCTTCGCAACGCCTTAAGAGGCCGCGCGTCACCGGACGGGCGGGGCATTCCTCCTTCCCCTGCCTCGCCCTCCGGCCCAAGCCAGTCAAACCGGATCCTTCCCATGCATGATGCGCCCCTGTTCCTCGGCCTCACCCGGCCGCCGAAGATCTTCGGCCTGCCGATCGGCTATTTCGTGAGCCTGATGCTTGCCTCGGTCATCCCCTTCGTCGGGGCGAATGACTGGCGCTTTCTCATGATCGGGGTGCTTGGCTATCCGGTCCTCTGGTTCGTCGCCGACCGCAATCCGAACCTCTTCGAGGTGATCTCGGTCGTCTTTTCCCGCACGCCGCGCACGCGGGGCAAGGCAGCCTTTGGCGGAGATCGCCATGTCAGCTGATCTGAAGAGCCTTTTTCCCGCCACCCCGGCCCTGAAATCCGCCCTGCGTCCCGAGGATCTCGGCGCCGAGCCCCTGGCCCGGCATCTACCGTGGCTGTCGGCACCGCGCGACGATCTGATCCTGACCCGGCAGGGTGATCTCATCGCCTCGGCCCTGGTCGATGGGATGGATAGTTTCACGGTGGAAGAGGGCGAGCTTGCCCTCGTCCCGGCCTCGCTTGCGCGGCTGATCGGTCAGCTAGGCGAGGGCTTCGGCTATCACGTCTCGAAACTGACCCTTCCGGCCACTTTGCACCTCAAAGGCTTCGATGCCGATCTCGACGCGAGGGGCGGTGAGGGCTTTGCTTTCGCGGTCGACCGCCGCTGGCAGGCGCATCTGGCAAGCCGGAGTTTGAAGCGCCGGGTGCTGATGACCTCGCTGATCCTGCGCCCGACAGCGCTGAAGCGCCTGCCCCTGATGGGCGCGCTCTTCAAAGCGGCCTTCTCAGATGACATGGGCGCTCGCGCCGAGCGCCTCAACGAGGCGATGGGACTTTTGGCTGGGGTCGCGCAGGGCATGGGGTTACGACGACTGACGGTCAGTTCAGGCGAATGGCTGGGCTACCTTGGCGGGCTGATCGGCCAGCCGGTCGTCAAAACCCTTCCCATGACCGGCCAGTTCCTGGCCGAGAGCGTGACCACCAGCCAGTTCACCTTCCGGGGCAAGCAGGTAGAGATCGAGAGCGCCGGTTGGCATCGCTATGGGACGATCTTCGGCATCAAAAGCTATCCTGCGCGTACCTGGGCGCGGATGCTGGATGCGCTGGAGCTTCCCTTCGATATCACCATCACCAACAGCTTCACCCCGGCGCGGAACAACGAGATCGAGGAGCGCATCAAGCGGACCGCGCGGCAGATGCGGGCCTCGGAAGATGCCGCCGAGACCCTGCGGCAGGAGCTTTACGAGGCGGCCGACAATGTCGCCTCCGGGCGACAGGTCTTCGGCAAGCATCATCTGACTGTGATGGTCACGGCCGAGACCCCAGATGCGCTCGAAGAGGCGGCTTCCGAGGTCTGGCGCGCCGGGCAAGATTGCGGGGCTGTGCTGGTGCGTGAGAGCTTTGCGGCCCGCGCCAGCTGGTTCGCGCAAGCCCCCGGCAATTGGTCCTACCGCCCGCGCACCGCGCTGATCTCCGCCAACAACTTCGCACATCTCGCGGCCCTGCATCGGGTGGCCGAGGGCCGACCGAAGGCGCAATCACCCTGGGGCGAGACGATCACCGGTCTGCCGACCGTGACCTCGAGCCTTTACCGCTTCAATTTCCACGACAAGGGCACCCGGGGCGAAGAGCCAAGCGCGGGTCATACCCTCGTTCTGGGCCGCACCGGTTCCGGCAAGACGCTCGGCACGGCCTTCCTGATGGCACAGGCGCGACGGGTTCACGCCCGCATCCTCGTCATCGACAAGGATCGCGGTCTGGAAATGGCCGTCCGCGCGCTTGGTGGCAGCTATTCCGCGATCCGGATCGGCGAGAAGACCGGGCTGAACCCCTTCCAGACCGAGGTCGACGAACGAGGTGCCGCTTGGCTCACCGACTGGTTGGGTGACATCCTGGCCGGACAGCGCGGTTTTGAGACGGCGCAGACCGTCAGCCTCAATACCGCCGTCCGCCAGATCGTGGGCGCCGATGCGCGCCTGCGGAACTTCGACGGGCTCGCCACCCTGGTCGCGTCGACCGACGACGAGGGCGATCTCGTCGCCCGGGTCCGGGAATGGGGGCAGGGCGGGCGCTATGGCTGGCTCTTCGGGCCGGGGGCGGCGTCCGAGATCAGCCTCGCCGAGGATGTGGTCGGCATCGACATGTCCGAGATCCTCGATCTCGGCACAGAACGCTCGGCGCTGCTGGCCTATCTCTTCCGCCGCATCGAGCGGGTGATCGAGGATCGCCGCCCGACCCTCATCGTCATCGATGAGGCCTGGAAGATGCTGGATGATCCGATCTTCGAGAAGCGTCTGCACGACTGGCTCGTCACCATGCGGAAGAAGAACGCCGCGGTGATGATGTTGACCCAGACGCCCACGCATCTGACGCAGTCGAAGGTCGGCCAGATCATCGCGGAAAGCGTGGTGACGCAGCTTCTCTACCCCAATCCGCGTGCCAACCCCGAGGATTACCGCATCCTGCGGCTTAACGAGAAAGAGGCCGAGTTCCTCTGCACGCCGACAGGGGGGCTGCGCCTCGCGCTCCTGCGCTCGGCTGGAGATTCCGTCTTCGTCAACATGGACCTCGCCTCGCTCGGTTCGCTGCTCGCGGTCTTGGGCGGGGGGCGCTCCGGCGAGGATCGCGCCCCCTTCGGCTGGCGCCAAATCCCCGACTTCTGGAAGGATATGAAATGACCCCCCGCACCGCTCAGGGCCACAAGCTGCGCAGCCGTTTCCGCTCGCTGGCCGTTCTGCTTGGAATGGCGGCCGTATCCGCATGTTCCGGAGTCGAGACCGGCGCCGTCTCGCCCTGCCACGGTCAGTTCCGCGCCGAGGGCAAGTATTTTGCGACCCACACCCAGTCGGATGGCTCGCGCGTCGTCGTCAGCACGATGAGTGCCCCTGACTCCGTGGCCTGCGGGAACTGACCTCGGACATGCCGCGCGTCTCTTCCCTCCTTCCCGGCGTTCTGATTGCCGCCGCCCTTGCGGACTTCGCAGGTCTCGCGGCGCCCGCCTTTGCGCAGGGTGTGCCGATCATCGACGGTTCACGCCTGTCGAATCTGATCTCGCGGCTCACGGAACAGGCCGAAGATGCCGTGAAGCAGGGAGAGAAGCTCGAAACCCACAAATCCCTGAACGAGATCGAGGCGGAGCAGCTCGCGGCCTATCAGGCGTTCTTGGCCGACACGACGGGCCGGACAGACGTCAGTGGGTTCGAGACGGGCGGGGTGAATTTCCCCTCGGTGGAAGAGACCTATCCTGTCACGGAAACCTCCCCCGAAGCGCAGCGTCTCTTCGGCGATGGCGCCACGGTCGAGGCGATGATCATTGCCACCGCCCATCGCTATGATGGGCATCCTGGGATCGCAGCAGCGGGGCTCAATCCCACGACCTGGCGCATCTTGTTCCAGTCGCTGGTGAAGCAAGAAAGCGGCTTCAACAATGCGGCCGTCAGCCCGGTTGGGGCGCTTGGCTTCACCCAGTTGATGCCGGGCACTGCCGCCGATCTCGGCGTTGATCCGAGCGATCCCGAACAGAACCTCGACGGTGGCGCGCGGTATCTGGCGACCCAACTGCAGAGCTTCGGGCGGGTCGATCTGGCGCTTGCGGCCTACAATGCCGGGCCGGGCAATGTGCAAATATATGGCGGCATCCCGCCCTTCGAGGAAACTCAGAACTACGTGCGGCGGATCGCCGGGTACTACGATGCCTATCTCGCTGTGATCACCGGCGCGGATGTGACCGGCACGCTTTACGGCGTCGAAGGTGCCAGTGCCGAATGGGGCAACATGTCCTCGGCCTTCGTGGGCTATTCGACAGAAGGTGGCGCCCAAATCGAGGCCGCGATGGCACGGATCGCGGGGCTCCTCTCCGAGGCCAAGCCCGAGACGTCAAAACAGGCTGTAGACCAAAACACCTACATGCTGGCCGAGCGCGCCCGGCTCCTGGCTCTGACGCTGCGCCTGCGCGCCGGGGCCGTGAAGGTCGAAGCCGCCAAGGGGCTCTCGGACGCCTCGCAAGCCCTGCAATATTCGGATTTCTGGAGGTATTCCCATGAGAATTGATCGGATGGCGGCTGTCGCCCTGATGGCGTTTGGCCTCACGGGAGCGGCCTTCGCCCAAGGCGTGCCGGTGATCGACGGCACCAACCTCGCCAAGAACATCGAGCAGTTGCAGGCAGCCCTGCAGGATGCCGAAAATCAGATCGCCCAGATAGAGGAGATGAAAAAGCAGGTCCAGAATGGCCTCGACCAGATCACCAATCTGGAAGGCATCCTGGGCTCGATCTCGGGCCTGAACGAGATCGCCAGCCTCTATAATTCGGCGCAGGACCTGCGGTCGCGTGCGGCGAAGATCACCGATCTCTCCGGCTTCACCAAGGCGCTGGAAATCGGCGACTTCGACAGCCTGATGGACGATCTCCTCGATGGCCAGGTCACCATGGGTGACAAGATGGCGGCCGAGTACATGCAGGACACGCTGGCCAACGCCGGGCTCACCTCGGAAACCCTGGCAGGTCTTTCCTCTTCGACCAACCCGCAGGACAAGGGTATCGCCGCCACGGCTGCGGCGAGTGCCACGGCCATGGGTATGGCCCAGATGTCCTATGACGAGGCTGCACAAAGCCTTGAGCGGATCGACGGCCTGGTCGCGGAGATCGGCAATCAGGAGACGCTGAAGGACAGCGTCGATCTCAACACCCGCATGGCGGCCGAGACCAACTACATGCTGGGTCAGATGTGGCGCCTCAATGCCGCTTCGGGCCTTGCTGCCGGGCAAGCCGGTGTGAACTGGGCCGCCGAGCAGGCCAAGGAGAAGAGCTTCTTCGACTATTCGGGGGCAAACTGATGCGCAGCGCTCGCCTACTGACGGCGATGGCCGTCGCCCTTCTCTTCTTCCCGAGCCTCACCCGGGCTGAGGACCTGACCACCGTCAGCGATCTCGATCTCCTGGCGAAAACTCGGGAAGCGGTGGGGGCGCAGGATGCCGAGGACGCTCTGCAGCTTTTGACCGAGATGCAGCGGCGTGGGGTCGGGATCTTTGCGGGGCAGGGCGGCGGGACGTGCGAGGACGTCATCGATCTGCCGAGCGGGATCACCGACTGGAAGTTCCATGCGGTGGCGCGGCAGGCCTATATCCGCACCGCGATGTCGCGCCAGCTGGATGCCAAATCCTGTGGCTGCATGTTTGAAGGCTTCAGCTTCGACGACTTCGTCTCGGGTGCCTTGGGTAAACCCGCCGCCGATCTGAAGGATGACGATCGCACCGTACTTGAAGACATCCGCGATCAAGATCGCCGCGCGACCGAAGCGCAATACCGCGACCTCGCCAAGACTTGCCGGGCCAACTGATCCATGGCCATCATCGCCGATATCCTCACTCAGGTCGACGCTGCGGCTGCCTCCGTTGGCGCAACCGCCTTCGGGGCCGTCGCCGCTTCAGTCGTGCCGGTGTTCCGGGTGGGTTCGGCACTGGTTGTCACCTTGGTGGGCGTCAACCTGATGGTTCAGGCCGTGCCGATGACACTGCGCAACGGCCTCGGCCTGATGGTCCGGATCGGCGCTGCCTCGGCATTCCTCTCGTCTTGGACCAACTTCAACGCGGTCTATGGCGTCCTGACCAACGCTCCGAGCGAGCTTGGTGCCGTCGTCATGAACGCCTTTGGGGATGCCTCGGGCAACCTCTACGACGGTCTCGACAGCCTCTACCTCAAGGCTCTCGATGTCGGCCAAGCGATCAGTCAGAACGGCAGCTACATCACGGGCGCCTTGGCGGGCCTGCTGATGTTTCTCGTCGCGGCCCTGATGGCCACGATCTCGATCATCGTGATCGCGGCCGCGAAGATCATGATCGGCGTCCTGGTGATCTTCGGCCCCGTGGCCATCGCCTGCACGCTCTTCAAGGTCACGGCACCGATCTTCGACCGCTGGGTCAATTTGGCACTGGGCTTCGCCTTCTACCCGATGCTGACCGCCGGAATGGCGGCCTTCACGATCCATATCGCGGAGGATCTAACGCCCTCCGACCTCGCCACGGTCGAGACCATCGGTGATGTCCTGAGCTTCGTCGTGGTGATGATGCTCGGTACCGGTCTCATGGCCATGGTCCCGACCATCGCGCAGTCGCTGGCCCAGACCGCGACCGGTCTCGGTGGTGTGGCCAGCTCCACCTTCCGCACCGGTGGCAGCATGGCCGGTTACGGTCGCTCGGGCGCAGCCGGGATGATCGGCGCGGTCCGGGGTGCCGCAGACATGGATGCGGGCGGGCGTCGCCCGTCCAATGTGCGCCTCACCGGCCATGCCGCAGGCCAGATCGGCCGCTCGGCGGTGCAGGTGGCGATGCGGCTTGCAAGCCGAACTCCCGACAAGAGCTGAGGCACCAAAAATGCCCAACAGGAAAGGAACGCCGATGGAGGCGCATGGATTTGATGTCGACCTCGTGCTGGAGCCGCGGCTTTCGGCGCGGCGGGCCTGGATTGTGGCCGGTGGGGCAGGGGCCCTGTCGCTGCTTCTCGCCACCGCCCTCGTGCTGGTTCTGCCCCTGAAAGAAACCCAGGTCTTCACCGTGCTGGTTGATCGCCAGACCGGCGATGCCGAAAAGCTGGTGAAGGTCACCCCGACCGGCATCGAGGATCAGGAGGCCCTGAAACAGAGCCTGCTTGTCGCCTATGTCTCCGATCGTGAGGGCTATTTCTTGCCCGGCATCCAAGCCCGGCTGGAAAGCGTGCAGCGCCGTTCGAGCGGGACCGCCGAGGAAAGCCTGCGGCTTCTCTGGTCCAAGGGTGGCGACAACAGGGCCTATCCACCTGATGTCTACGGCCCAGGCGCTGAGGTCTCTGTGACTGTGCGGCGGATCACCTTCCTGTCGGCCAATGTGGCCCAAGTCCGCTTCCTGAAATCCCTCCGCCAGGCGAAGCAGGAACCCGTCACCCAGCCCTTCGTCGCGACGGTTGAGTTCACCTTCGCACCCAAGACCGAACGCTCCCTCGCCCATGTCTGGGAAAACCCCCTCGGCTTCACCGTCACCGCTTACCGCGTCGATGCCGAAACCCTGGAGACCAATCCATGACCCGTCCACTTCTCCTACCCGGGCTGCTGATCGGCCTCAGCGTCGCGATCAGTACGACGGCCCCGCTCCTCGCCGAAACCGCCCCCGCCTCAATGGGCGCAGATGCCCGGGTACGCTCGGTCCTCTACAACCCGGTCGATGTGATCCGTCTCGACACGCAGCTCCGCGTCAATACGGCCATCGAGCTTGGGGCCGGGGAGCGGATCGACTCCGTCCTCCTGGGCGACAGTGAGGCCTTCGAGGTCGAGGTTCTCTCAAACCGCACCACCGTCTCGGTGAAGCCGGTCATCGCCGGGGCCGAGACCAACATGACGATCTACACCGGGCGGCGGACGATCACTCTGGCGATCAGCGAGGGTCATTCGCGGAACCCTATCTACCGGTTGGTCCTGCGCTATCCGGAAACCACGTCGTCCCGCCCCGCCAAGGTCGCATCCGGGTCGCGGGATATCGGCTATGCTTGGTCCGGCGATGAAAAGCTGAAGCCGGTACACATCTGGAACGATGGCACAGCCACCTACTTCGCCTTCGCGCCAGGTCTGCGACCGTCCGTCTTTGGCGTCGATGCCACGGGCCGCGAGGTCACCCTGAACTCAGGCACGAATGGCAGTGTCGTCCGCGTGCCGGGCCTGCGTGATGAATATTCGATCCGGATCGGGACGGAGGTTCTTTGCATCGAACGGGCTCCCGGCGGTGTGACCACCGATCCCACGCTGATTGCCAAATTGCAGGGTTGGGAGTTCTGAGATGACCGAGAAGCAGATTCCCGAGGCCGAAACCAAAGCCGCAGCGCCCGAGCCCGAATACAAGGTCGAACGCCCGAAGCCCAAGTTGACGCGGCAACAGCGGATCGGCATGGGCGCTCTTCTGGCGGGCGCCAGTATTGCTGCGATCTGGACCCTCTGGCCCGCGCAAAAAGCGATCCCGGCGGTGGAAACCTCGGAAGCCCAGGAGTTCCAGAACCCGGACAAAGGGCCGACCTTCGGCGCAATTGAACCCGCCGGCGATGTGAAGGGTAAGGATGGGGCAGATTTCGCCGACATCGAAGGCCAGCTGGCCTCACAGCGCGAGACCCTGGAGACAAAGAACGCCGCGCTGACGGGCGAAGTGGACCGGCTTCAGAAAGAACTCGCTGATCTGGCCGCCAAGGCCACATCCGAGAAGGATGACAGCGCCAAGGAACTGGCCGAGGCCTTGGCCAAGGCGCAGGAGCAGAACCTGGCGATGATCGAGAGCATCAAGGCCGAGTTTGGTGGCGAGATCGCGGCGCTGAAGGCGACGGCTGCGGCGACGGACAAAGAGACCGCCAAACAAGAAGCCGAACTCGCGGCCCGCCGGGCCAAGAAGGAGGAGGAACTGGCGGCGCGGGTTTCCTCGCCCTCGGTCGTCTTTGACAACGGGCAAAGTGGGGACAAAGGCGACACCTCCCTGATGCCGCCGGAAGAGGGCTCGAACGGTTCGCGGGATGCTGCGGGCCGCGACTTCGTGCAGTCGGGCCGCGAGGCGACGCCGGTTGAGGCTTCGCAGGTCATCGCCAGCCCATCGAACACCGTCCTGCAGGGCACGATGATCGAGGCCACCCTGGAAAACGCCGTAGATTCCTCTCTGCCTGGCCAGTTGACGGCCATCGTCACCCGGCCGGTCTGGTCTTTCGATCAGACGCAGATCCTAGTCCCGGCGGGCTCGCGGCTCTTTGGCGAATATTCCTCGGAAGTGGAAATCGGTCAGGGCCGCATCCTCGTCGCCTGGACGCGTCTCGTCACGCCGGATGGCCAATCGGTGCAGATGGAAGCCTTTGGCGGCGATGCCCAGGGCCGCTCCGGCATCACGGGCAAGGTCAACAGTCGCTTCGGTCAGCGTTTCGGGTCTGCCGCCCTGATTTCGCTCCTGGGCGCCGCTCCCGCCGTCGCGGCGGCTAACTATGCCGACAAGCTCAGCGCCGATACCGCCGAAAGCGTCGGGCAGGATCTCGGCTCGGCGATGGGCTCCGCGGTCGAGGCCTATACCAGCTTGCCGCCGATCATCTCGGTCGCCCCCGGCGCCGCCATCACCGTCATGGTGGACCGCGATCTCGAGTTCTGGTGAGAAGGGCTGGTCATGGATGGGCAACCCTCCTTCCTTGCGTCCTATCTCGCCCCGCTGGCCGATCTTCTGGCCCGGCCTGATCTCGTCGAGATCGCCATCAACCCGGATGGTCGGGTCTGGATGGAGCGGAGGGGGGGCTCCCACATGGAACTGGCCCAGGGAATCCGGATCGACCGCGATCTCTCGGTCAATCTTAGTCAGGCGATTGCCTCATCGGTGGGCGTGCAGTTCTCTGACCGAAAGCCCACCGTCTCGGGCAAGATCATCTTCGGCAGCTCTGCCATCCGGGCTCAGGTTGTGGCGGCGCCCATCGTCGAAGGTGGTATGGCCATCACGCTCAGGCCCTTCAAGACCAGTGCCGAGGCCCTGATCGCGCCACGCCTTCTGCATGGATCGCTTATCGACCTCGATCATCGGAAGCGCGAGCTCAGCAAAGAAGTTCTGGTCCTGGCCGAGGCGGGTGAGATCGAGACTGCCATGCGGCTTTGCGTCAGAAAGCGGCTCAACATCCTGATCTCGGGCGGCACGTCGACCGGCAAGACCACCTTTGCCCGCTGGCTCCTCTCCGTGGTCGATCCGCAGGAGCGCATTCTGACCATCGAGGATGCCTATGAGCTCTTCCCTGGGCAGGAGAATGTCGTGGCCCTGAAGGCCGACCGGAATTCGCAAGGGGAGCGGACGCCGGCGCGGCTCCTGGAGGCCTCGCTCCGGATGCGGCCAGATCGGATCATACTGGGCGAGTTGCGGGGGGAGGAGAGCCGGACGTTTCTGGAGGCAATCAACACCGGGCATGGGGGGTCATTTACCACCATTCATGCCGATACAGCGCGCAAGGCCATCAACCGGCTCGCGATCATGGTGATGGCGGCCGGGCTTGGCATGGGGTTCGAGGAGGTGAAGCGGTACTGTGAAGGATCGGTGGACCTTGTGGTGCAACTGGCCAGACACGGGGGGAGCAGGGGAGTGGCAGAGATATGGGTGCCCACTGACGATGCCAAGTGATTGGCGCAAACTGGTCTTCGCTTACTTGACTTGGATCATGCGTCCCTCTTCACGCCATTCCGGCAGGCCGCCGTCCATGCGTCGGGCTTGCAGGCCACGTGCGCGCAGAAGGGTTTCTGCCTGTTGGGAGTCGAGGCAGAAGGGGCCGCGGCAGTAGGCGACGATCTCTCCGTCCAGATGGGCGTCGGCCAGTTCGCTCAGGCGCAGATTGATGGCACCCGGCAGATGTCCGACCGCGAATTCGTCGGCGGGTCGCAGGTCGATCACGGTCACCTCCCCGGCAGAGATACGTTCGGCCAGCTCGGCCCGGCTCACTGGCTCGGGCGGGGTTTCGCCGCCGGCCAGACCACGCAGGATGCGCTCAACCTCGGCCAGATTGCGCTCGGCGATCTGACGCAGCCCGGCCATCAGCCCAAACGCGGACGGGTCGGAGAGGCGATAGATTACCGCCTTGCCTGCACGCTGGCTTGCGACAAGACCGGCCCGGCGCAGGACCTTAAGGTGCTGCGAGCAATTTGCGAGTGTCAGCCCGGTGCGGGCCGCGAGACTGTCGACACCGTGTTCCTTCTGGGCCAATTGCTCCAGGATGGCCAGCCGCGCCGGGGCGGAGAGCGCGGTCGCGACCAGGGCATATTCCTCGAGCAGGGCCTGTTTCGGAGAGATTGACAGCATCGGCGGTGGACCCTACATCATTCAAGAGATTACTTGAATGTAGCGAGTCGCGGTTCTCGCGGCAAGCCCGCCCAGAACAGGAGATGGCGATGATCCTCAGGCAATTCCTGCATTCCGACCCGGTTGGCGCGTCCTATCTGTTCGGCTGCGGCGGCAAGGCGGCCGGGGCGGTGGTTGATCCGATGGGCGACATCGCGTCCTATCTCGATGCCGCCAAAGCCTTGGGGATGAGGATCCTTTTCGTCATCGACACCCACCTGCACGCCGATCACGTCTCCTCTGGCCGTGCTTTGGCCGAGGCCTCCGGGGCGGACTACGTGTTGTTTGCAGGGGCAGAGACGCGGTTTCCGTTCCGGGGCGTGAAGGATGGCGATGTCCTCGAACTCGGCAACGTGACCATCACCGCGCTGCATACGCCCGGTCACACGCCGGAAAGCCTGTCGCTTCTGGTCACCGACCGCACCCGATCGGCCGAGCCCTGGTTTGTGCTGACCGGTCATACGCTGATGGTGGGCGACATGGGTCGGACGGAACTGGCCACCCGCGCCGAGGACGGCGCGCGGGCACTGTTCCACTCGGCCGCGCGGCTGAAGGCGTTGCCTGATCATCTGGAGGTTTTGCCCGGGGCCTTTTCGGGCTCGGTCTGCGGGCGCAAGTTGAGTGGTAAGCCCACCTCGACCATCGGCTTCGAGAAGCGCCACAACACGGCCTTTGCGATGCAGGACGAAGACGCCTTCGTGCAGGCCATGCTGGCAGACATCCCGCCGCCGCCGCCGGAAGCCGCGCAGATGCGGGCGGTGAACTCCGGCGAGGCAGCGCCATGACGCAGGGCGAGGGTCTGCTGACCCCCTTCGGCATCCGCGAGAACCTGACGCAGGTCACTCATCAATTGATTCAGGTGCTGCTGGTGGGCTTCGCCATCGGGATGATGCGCACGGTGATCCCGGCGCTGGCCGAAAGCGATTTCGGCGTGGCGCGGGGGTCGTTCCTGTTGCTCTCTGCATTCGTGGTCGCCTTCGGCGTGGTGAAGGCCGCGATGAACTTCCTGGCCGGGCGACTGTCGGAACGGATAGGGCGCAAGAAGGTGCTGGTCGCGGGCTGGCTGGTGGCATTGCCGATCCCGGTGATGATCTGGGCCGCGCCGAACTGGGGCTGGATCGTCGCGGCGACGGTGCTTCTGGGGGTGAACCAGGGGCTGTGCTGGTCGATGACCCAGACGGCCAAGCTGGACCTGACCCGGGCCGATCAGCGCGGGCTGGTCCTGGGGTTGAATGAGTTTTCCGGCTATGTCGGCGTGGCCCTTGCCGGCATCCTGACAGCTTATGCCGCCGAGGTCTTGGGTGCGCGGCTGGGCCTTCTGGTCTTCGGTCTGGCGGTGATCGTGTTGGCCCTGATCCTTTCGATCGTATGGGTGCAGGACAGCCTGCCCTGGGCGCGGTCCGAGGCTGCGGCGCATAAGGTCCAGCCGCCCCGCTTTCCCCCGCGCTATCCCAAAGACGTGCCCGAGCATCCGACGACGGGGGAGGTCTTTGCACTGATGACGTGGCGCGACCGGAGGCTCTTCGCCCTGTCTCAGGCCGGACTGGTCGAGAAATTCGTCGATGCTCTGGTCTGGGTGATCTTCCCGGTTCACTTGCGCGCCGCGGGCGCGACCCTGCCGCAGATCGGCTGGATCGTCGGCACTTACGGCTTCGTCTGGGGCCTGTTGCAGCTGGTCACGGGTCGGCTGTCGGACCATGTCGGGCGGTTCTGGCCGAATGTCGCGGGCATGGCGATCTGCGGCGCGGGTATGGGGCTGGTCGCCCTGGGCCAGGGGGCACTCTGGTGGTCGGTCTCGGCCGGGATCGCGGGCTTCGGCATGGCCCTGCTTTACCCCAACCTCTCTGCCGCCGTGGCGGATATCACCCCGCCCTCCTGGCGCGGCTCGGCCATCGGCATCTACCGGTTCTGGCGTGATCTGGGATACGGCATCGGCGCGGCGGCCATCGGGCTGGTGGCGATGATAGGCGGCACGGGCGCGGCCTTCTGGTTCGTTGCCATTACGATGTTGGCCTCTGCCTTCGTGCTGTTCCTTTTCGGCGAGGAAACCCATCCCCGCCTCAATCCCGCGAAGGAGCTGAAATGATCCTGTTGATCATGAACGACCCGCCCTACGGCACGGAACGCAGTTACAACGGCTTGCGGCTAGCCAATGCGCTGGCCAAATCCGGCCAGGAGGTGACCGTGTTCCTGATGGCCGATGCGGTGGCCTGCGCCAAGTTGGGCCAGAAGACGCCCGAAGGGTTCTACAACTTGGAAAAAATGCTGGGACGGTTGATCGCAGCCCGCAGCAAGGTTCTCTTGTGCGGCACCTGCATGGATGCGCGCGGGCTGGAGGCGACGCAGCTGCTGACCGGGGCCGAACGGTCGACCATGGATGCACTGGCCGAGGCGACGATTGCAGCGGACAAGGTGCTGGTGTTCTGACCCTTCCCGATCAGAGTCGTCTGCGACGTGCAAGCTCGCGATAAAGCGCCTCGCGCGTCACGCCGAGTTCTGCTGCCACATCCTGCCAGCGGCCCTTGTCCGGCAAGGCATTGCCTGCTTCAAGCCAAGCATCTAGCCGGGCGGAAACCCTGGACAGGCTGCGAATTTCCGCCCGAAGCCGCGCCCCTTGGGTGGCCCGCGCCAGCGAGGCGGCCCAAGCGGTTGAAAGCGCGGCATCGGCAGACATAGCATCAAGGAAAACCTGCTTCGGCAGGGCGGCCAGAACGGCGGCCTCCGCCGCCACGGCATCGCAGTGGTAGTGCGGCGAATAGGCCGAGGCTTCGGCCAGAACCGCCCCCCGCCCCGCCCGGTGCAGGATCAGCCGATCGCCCGAGGCGGTATGACGGATCAGATGAACTTCGCCGCTTTCCACAAGGAACATCTCGCGCACCGGGGCGCCCGTCAGGAACATTGTTGTTCCCGAAGGCAGGGACTGGCGGAACGCACCATCAAACAAACGGGAAATCAGGGTCTGCATGATCATGATCATATGCCATTCCGTTCGCCCGTGAAACACAGCGAGGCAATACGGAGGACCGACATGACCGCTTTTCTCAACCGCCTTGCACCGGTTGCCCTGATGACCGCCCTGCTCGCCATCCCTGGCATGACTGCCGCACAGACGATGGACCATTCCAAGATGGACCACTCTGCGATGATGGCGCAGATGTCGGGCGGCGGGCCGACCGAGGCGGGCCAAGGCGCCTTTGCGGCCATTGCCGAGATCGTGGCGATCCTTCAGGCCGATCCCATGACCGATTGGTCCAAGGTGAACATCGAGGCGCTGCGCCAGCACCTGATCGACATGGACAACGTGACCCTGCTCGCGCAGGTCGTCGAGGCCGATGTCGACGGCGGCGCGGTCTTCACGGTGACCTCGCCGGATGCTGCGGTCGCTGCCTCGATCCGCCGGATGACCCTGTCCCATGCGGCCACCATGACGGGTTCGGGAGGCTGGATCATGGCCGCAGAAGAGGCACCCAACGGCGCAGTTCTGACCGTCACCGGCCCGGATGCCGCACAAATCCGGGCACTTGGGTTCATCGGTGTTATGACCGTCGGCATGCATCATCAGGCGCATCATCTGGCCTTGGCACGCGGGCAGATGCCGCACTGACCCATTCCTCCGGCACTGACGCGCCGCGCCGGAGGATGTTCTTCTGCTCTGGCATAAAGCCGGTTCGAGATCAGACCCGCCGGCCTTCGGTCGTGCAGGGTCTTGGCAACGGCTCGTGCGACCCGCTCGATCAGGACGACCATCATGGAGGTCGGGCCGAAGCTCGCAACCGAGGCGGCTGCCCCGAAGCCCTGTCCGTAGAACGCCCGGCATGCGCCCCAAGCCACGGCGTCGTTCTCATGGTTTCTGGTTCGTGACAGAAGCCGCCCTTTCGGCCCGCTTCGCGGCTCCGTCTTGAAGAGGGGGCAGCTTACGCGCTGCCCCCGGTCGTTCCGTCAAGGTGCCTTCATCTCGGCGTAATCGCCACCCGTGCGCAGTGTCAGCGTCACCGGCGCGTCGGTGCGGTTGCGCCAGAACCAACCGTGATTGCCGGTGAAGGCGGCGGTCAGGGTGCCGCTCGCCTCGGGGACCGCTCGCCCGGCTTCATAGCTGATCTCCTGGCCCGACCCGTCGCCGTGCTGGTCAAAGTTCACGACGCCGCCATTCGCGGACCACTGGAACCGGGCGACCGCGCCTTCCTGCATGACCAGCTTGACCTCGACCCCCTCGCCGGGTGGAAGGGTATAGCTGACTTCGTCGCGCCATTCCGGGGTGGCGGCTTCGACCGGGTCCGCTGGAGCAGGCTCAGGTGCTGCGGCGATCGATGTCTCGACGGGCTCGGCCGGCTCGGGGACAGGTGCCGCGGACGACTCGATGGCAGCGGGGGGCGCGCCGATCACGGCGGCTAGGCCAGCCAGTTGCGCGTCGATGCGGTCAAGACGCTGGAGGATCTCGGCCGGAACGACAGCTGGAGTTGAGTCATTCACGGCCTGGGCGTCGGCCTCGGCCTCGGCGGCAAGCTGCTGCTTGATGTCACCCATGTCGGTAAGCCCGGTCAGGTCCCCGACCCCGGTCGGGTCGACGCCGTATTCGGCGGGCAGCCAGAACAAGACAAGGATCGCCCCCGCCGCCCCGGCGGCAATCAGGGTGGATCGGACCAACCCACCCGGAGTGGCAGGCACGTTTTGCACGGGGGCGGCGGTTGCCGCGTGGCGGGGTTCGGCCCGCAGGGGCGGAGCCTTGGAGATATCGAAACGGTTGTTCACGGGACGCCCTCCTTTCAGGCGAAGAAATAGCCGGTGATCTGCAGGCCCATCAGGGCAAAGCCAGCCACCATCATCAGGACATTTGCGGCATAGGCCTGCCGCGCGAAGGCAGGCCGCGCCCGCCACTGGGTCATTGCAGTCAGGATCAGCGCCAGCGCTATCAGCTGGCCAAGCTCCACGCCGACGTTGAAGGCAATCAGATTGCCGAGAAGGCCGTCGGGCGAGATGTCATAGCTCTGGATCTTGGTGGCCAGGCCAAAGCCGTGGAGAAGGCCGAAGGCCAGCGTTGCCGCCTTGGTGTTCGGCTGCACCCCGAACCAGAGGCGGAACGCGCCGAGGTTGTCCAGCGCTTTGTAGACCACCGAAAACGCGATGATCGCGTCGATGATAAAGGCGTTGAAGGCGATCTGCCACCAGACGCCCGCCACCATCGTCACCGAATGGCCGATGGCGAAGATGCTGACATAGGTCGCGATGTCCTTTGACCGGTAAAGGAAGAAGATCACTCCGGCAAGGAACAGCAAGTGGTCATATCCCGTCACCATATGCTTGGCGCCGAGGTAGATGAAGGCGATGGGGCGAAAGCCTGTCACCTCTTGGACATAACCCGCATCGCCTGCTGTGACGTTGTGGGCAAGGGCCGCCCCTGCAAGCAAAAGGGCAGTCAAGAGCGTCGCCACGGCGGCAAGCGCCTGCCATGGCATCCTGGGGCGCCACTGCGCCCAGAAAATCTGTGTCATGTGTTGTTTCCTGACGTGATAGATCGGACCGCCCGGGATGCCGGGCGGCGGCTCAGATCAGCGTCAGTCGGGGTGGCCGTCGCGGGCCGTCACGGATGGTGTCGGAGGCCACAAGGGGGTCCGGGCGCAGGATCCGCTCGGGTGGCGGGGGGATATCCGCCGCGGGGACCACAAGCAGCGCCGCGCCGACATGATCGTGGTCGCTCGAGTCGTGATGATCCGACCCTGCGATATTGTGCGAATGGCCATGCTCGACATGATAGGCGCGGTGATCGGCCTCGGCGGCCATAGCGCCGGGACCATGCTTCACGGTCTCAAGCGCGGGCGCGACGGCCAGCGACAGGGCAAGACATAAGGCCGCCAAACGCGCCCCTAACCTCCGCCATGCTGGTTCTGCTGCCCGCATCACTGTCCTTCGGGGTTGACCCCGCTTCGCGTCTTGCCTCATCCCCCCCGGGGGGTTACCATCGATATATGTCAGAAAACCATACCCATGCAAGCCACCCCGCCATCGCCACCCGGCTGAAGCGCGCCGAGGGGCATTTGCGCCGCGTCATCGGCATGATCGAGGAGGGCAGACCCTGCCTTGATCTTGCCACGCAGCTGCAAGCCGTCGAACGCGCCGTCGCCGAGGCGAAGCGGGCGCTGATCCACGACCATATCGACCACTGCCTTGACGACGGAGATGGGCATGCCCTGACCGAGATCAAGGCCCTGACAAAGCTCCTCTGAAATGTTCTCCACACTGAAGAACCCGACCTTCCGCCATCTCTTTGCCGCGCAGATCGTGGCGCTGGTCGGCACCGGCCTTGCCACCGTGGCGCTTGGCCTTCTGGCCTGGCACCTTGCAGGTAAAGACGCGGGCGCGGTCCTTGGCACGGCGCTGGCGATCAAGATGGTGGCCTATGTGACGCTGGCGCCCGTGGCGGCGGCCATCGCCGAACGCCTGCCGCGCCGGGCTTTCCTTGTGGCCTTGGACGTGATCCGGGCGGGGGTGATCGCCTTCCTACCCTTCGTGGATCAGATCTGGCAGGTCTATCTGCTGATCTTCTTCC
Source organism: Verrucomicrobiaceae bacterium (assembly GCA_027484445.1). Lineage (GTDB taxonomy): Bacteria > Verrucomicrobiota > Verrucomicrobiia > Verrucomicrobiales > Verrucomicrobiaceae > Prosthecobacter. The sequence continues at coordinate 50,591 of JAIXSY010000038.1, read as the reverse complement.
TTCAGGCCGCCTCGGCCGGGTTCACGCCAGCCTTCCAGGCGGTGATCCCCGACGTGCTGAAGGACGAGGACGACTATACCAACGCCCTTTCCCTTCTGCGGCTGGCCGAGGATCTGGAGCAGCTCGCCTCTCCCATCCTCGCTGCGGCGCTGCTGACTGTGGTCAGCTTTCCGGTGCTGTTCGCGGGAACCGTAGCGGGGTTCATCGGCTCGGCGCTTCTGGTGGTAACGGCGCGCCTTCCGGCGCGGGCCAGGGGCGAGCCCGGCCATTTCTGGGCCGATGTCACAAAGGGCGTCCGAATTTATACCCGAACGCCGCGCCTGCGCGGGCTGATGGTGATGGAGGCCGCAGTCGCTGCCGCTGGGGCGATGGTATATGTCAACACCGTGGTCCTGGTGCAAGCCCGACTGGGGTTGGGCGAGGAATCCGTGGCGCTGGCCTTCGCGGGCTTTGGTGCGGGGTCGATGCTGGCGGCCTTCCTTCTGCCGCGCATCCTCGGGCGGCTTGCCGACCGCCCGGTGATGATCGGCGGCGCCGCCTTGATGGTCGCGGGCGTGGCGCTGGTGCCACTGGTCGGCAGCCTTGCCGCGCTGATCGCCCTTTGGGCGTTGATCGGCTTTGGCTTCTCGCTGACCCAGACCCCCATCGGGCGGATCATCAACCGCTCGGCCCATGAGGCGGACCGGGGCGCGGTCTTTGCCGCGCAATTTGCGCTGAGCCACGCTTGCTGGCTTGTGACCTATCCACTGGCGGGCTGGATCGGCGCCGGGGCGGGGCTGTCGGTGGCGGCGCTGGTCTTGGCCGGGGTGGGGGCGGCAGGTCTGGTCGCGGTCCTGAACCTCTGGCCTGCCCGTGACGAGGCCATCCTGCCGCATGACCACCCGGACTTGCCTCCTGACCACCCGCATCTGACCGGGCACGGCCCCACCCACACCCATGCCATCGTCATCGATGACCTGCATCGCCGCTGGCCGCGCGTGGCGTAAGACGTAGATGGCGCTTTCCGGTCTGTTTCTTGCCGCCTTTCTGGCGGCGACGCTGATCCCGGCGCAGTCCGAGCTTGTGCTGGCCGTCATGGTCGGGTCGGGCAGTCATCCGGTCTGGGCGGTGCTGGCCGTCGCGACTACGGGCAATGTTCTGGGGTCGGTCGTCAACTGGCTCTTGGGCCGAGGCGCGGCGGAACTTTCCGGTCGGCGCTGGTTCCCAGTTTCACCGATGCGCCTGGCGCAGGTGTCTGACTGGTATCGCCGGTGGGGCTACTGGAGCCTTCTTGCCGCCTGGGTGCCGCTGATCGGCGACCCGCTGACACTGGCCGCCGGCGCCCTGCGTGAGCCCCTTTGGCGGTTCCTGTGTCTGGTGACGATTGCCAAGGGCGGGCGGTATGTCCTGCTGGCGGCGGCGGTGCTGGGGGTCGCCTGACCTCGGCCGTCTTCTTTGGCTGCCGAACACAGCCCGCCCGAAACCGCTGGGCTCATAGCGCTCCATACTGAGCGAAGACACTGGTCGAGCCATCGCGCAGGATCAACAGCACGTCATAGGCCTCGCGGCTGTCTTCCGATCCCATGCCGGGCGACCCATAGGGCATGCCCGGAACGGCGAGCCCGATGGCGTCGGGTCTTTCGGTCAGCAGACGGTCGATCTCGGCGGCGGGAACATGGCCCTCCAGCGCATAGCCGTCCACCACGCCAGTATGGCAAGAGAAGACGGCAGGCGGGATGCCCAAGCCGGTCTTGAAGCCGATCAACAGGGTCCCGAAGCGCTCTTCGTCCGTTACGGCAAAGCCCTGGTCGCGCAGATAGGCGACCCAAGCCTCGCAGCATTCGCAGCCGGTTCCCTTGACGACATGAATGGCGGGCCGTTCTTTCGCCCGTGCCGCGCCAAGCGGCGCCAGGGCGGCACTTCCCATCAGGATCAGCGCCTTGCGGCGGTTCAGGGTCTCTATGGTCATCCCTTCACTCCTTGTTGACTGGCTTGGTATCCCATGGCCTTTCGCCAGCCGTCCAGCGCGGCAAGGTCTTCCGCAGACACGTTTGTCTGTTCCGGGACCGCGTCGCGGTCCATCGGGTCGACGGGTTTGCCATCCAGACGCACTTCGTAGTGCAAGTTGGGACCGCTGACGAGGCCGGTGGCGCCAACGGCCCCCACCACGTCGCCGGGCTTCAGGCGTTGCCCGGGCTGCACCTCCCTTGCGATGGATGACAGATGGGCATAGCGCGTGACGACCCCGCCGCCATGGTCGATGTCCACCGTCAATCCATAACCTCGGATCGTCCCGGCAAATGCCACGCGTCCCGCCCCGGTGGCGGTCACTTCGGTTCCCGTGGGAGCCGCAAAGTCGATGCCGGTGTGCATTCGGACCCCGCCCAGCACGGGATGATTGCGCTTGCCAAAGACCGAAGACAGCCGCGCCCCCAGGATCGGCGGGGCCGATCTCTGGACGATCTCGCCGTTTTCGAACACCAGAATCGGACCCGCCGCTGAGGTCGCAATCAACTCCAGTGACCGGCCATTCAGAGTCAGGCGCGCGTATTGCAGGCGCGGCTCGCCGACGATTGCCCCATTGGGCAGCCGGTCTTCCTGCCAGGCGAGAGCGAAGGTTTCGCCCCCTTGCAGGTCGCGTCGGAAATCGACTTGCCCGGCAAGAAGGGCAACGAGATCGACCGCGAACCGTTCCGGCGCATCGCGCGCGACGAGGGCCTCGTACAGCGTCGCATCCAGGGTCAGGGTTTCCTTACGATCCACCGCTACGATCGTTGGATCCCGGCGCTCTACCGCGACACCGGCTGTGAAGGTCAGGGCGATCTCTACGCCATCATCGACGGAAAGGGTCAGAGAACGCAGGCTTGCCGGTGCCCCGGGCCGTGTCGTCCATGCGATCCGGTGGCCGGGCTTCAGTTCAGAAAGTTCATAGACGCCGGTCAAGGCCAGCACCACTGCGGCCCGGTCATTACCGTCGATTCCTGCGGAGGAAAGCAGGGCATCGAGCGTGTCGCCGCTTTTGATGGTCATGAAGCCCGAAGGCATGATCGTCGCATGGCGCATGGGAGGATCGGCGAAGGCAGAGCCGGAAAACAGCGCAAAGGTGCAAAGCAGGGCAACGGCGATCTGATGACGGATCATGTGCGGGGTCCTTGGCTCAGGATGCGCCGGATCTTCGGCAGGGCGAAGCGGCGGTCCTCGTGGAAATCGATGATGCTGGCGAAGCGCCCGTCCGGGTAGAACAAGAAGACACCGGCGGTGTGGTTCATGGTGTAATCATCGTCGCGCGCGATTTTCTCGTATCGCACCCGGAACTCTGCGGCGACACGCGCGGTGTCAGCGGCGCTGCCGGTCAGGCCGGTGATGCGGGGATCAAAATTCGCGACGTAATCGGCCAGCACCTCCGGCGTGTCCCGCTCGGGGTCTACCGTGATCAGGGCGACGGTCAGCCCGTCGGCGTCCGGGCCAAGCCCCTCCAGCCAACCCGAAATGTCGATCAGCGTGGTTGGGCAGACATCGGGGCAGAAGGTGAAGCCGAAGAACACCAGGGCGGGGCGACCGATCCAGGCCGCTGGCGTCACCTCCTGCCCGCGATGGTCCGTCAGGCGCCAGGACATGGCGGTCAGCGGCAGCGGCAGCTTGTCGTCCGGCACGACCCGACTGCGCCAGGCACCGAGCGCCAGAGTGCCCGCGGCAGCCACCGCGACCCCTGCAAGCGACAGGATCAGTTGGCGTCGTCGCATTCCGGCCCCTCGGCACGCAGCGACAGCACCTCGACATTGACTGTCACCGCGCCGGCCTTGGCGAAGGTCAGAGTGACGGGAAAGCTGTCGCCCTCCTTCAGCGCCGAGGTCAGGCCCATCAGCATCCCGTGATAGCCGCCGGAGGCCAGTTCGGTGGTTTGGCCCGCCAGAACCGGCACGCTCATGGCATGGGGCATCGACGCCACGCCATCCGTGACCACGGTTTCATGCAGCATCGGCATGGTGGCGGCTGGTGTCGCAATCCCGGTCAAGGCATCGTCAGCCGCCCCAGCATTGGTAATCTCGACATAGAAGACAGCCGGTCGACCTTCGCCGATGGTGGCGCGCGACCAGGCATGTCCGATGGACAAATCGCCAAGCGTGACAGTTTCGCAAGCCTGCGCCGCGCCGGCAAACAGCGCCAGGGTCAGGCCACCAAGAAGAATGTTTCGCATTAGAGCCTCGATTTCAGATCAGCAAGAATTTCGGTGGCCGGGGTGCCGTAGTCATACTGGCGCAGCCAGTCGCCCTCGGGCCCGATCAAGTAAAGCCTGGGGCTGTGCGACATCGTAAAGCCATCGGGCGCGGCGGCATCCGGCTCACGCTCGAAGAAGATCTTGAAACTGTCGGCGGCGGCCCGTGTGGCGGCATCATCCCCCGCAAGCCCAAGGATCGACGGGTGAAAAGCGGCCGTGAATTCCGTCAGGCCCAACCGCCGGTCACGTTCGGGATCGACCGAAATGAACAGGGGCTGCACCTTTGCGGCCTGCGTTTGCAGACCCTCCATGACCTGAGCGACCTCGGCCAACGTGGTCGGGCAGACATCGGGGCAATTGGTAAAGCCGAAGAACACAAGCAAATAGCGGCCGCGAAACTCGGCATTGGTGCGGATCTTGCCGGCAGCATCGGCCAGCGAGAATTCCGGTCGAAAGGCGGCCTCGACCCTGGGGGCGGGCTGACGCAACTGGACGACGACCGCGCCGATGGCCGCCAGAACGACCATACCCCACAAGATTTTTCGCAATAGCGGGATTCGTGTCATGCTTGCCGTCTCCTGTCCGGCGCGTCTAAATCCTCTAGCGACTGGAGCTTCAAGTCACGGGATGGTGAGGTTGGTGCAGAGCGGCGGAAACCGGCCACGGCGTATGACTGTCAGCGCCGTGACCATTGGCTGAGTCGCTGACACCGCGACGTCGATCCAGACGAAAGGACTCAGCCTCAGGGCCAGCAGAAGACGTGGCGGCCTTTGCTGACCGGACCAAAAGTCAGGGCGCAGCTTTCGCAGCGGCGCGGATGTCGGCTTGCAAGCTTTCGAAGCTGACGTCCACCAGCTTGCGACCATCCAGATAGAATGTGGGGGTCTGCTCAATGCCAAGCGCGGTCAGGTCGGCCATGTCCTGATTGAGGACAGCGGTCGTGCCGGGAAACAGGCCGTCGGTCTTGCCCTTCACCAGATCCATGCCCGTGGCCCCGGCAATGCGCCAAGCCTTTTCCATATCCGGCCCGTCATGCAGCGCCCAGTCTGGTTGCTTTTCGAACAAGGCATTCAGCACATGTTCAAACTTGTTCTGCATCCGCGCAGCTTCCAGAATGCGGACAGCCTCGTCCGATCCCTTGTGGAACGGCGTATAGCGCAACACGACGCGCAATTCCGTCGGGAATTCCTTGCGTAAGGCCTCGACCACCGGGTGAAAAGCGCGGCAGGCCTCGCATGATGGGTCGAAGAATTCGACCAGTGTGACGGGCGCTTCGGCCGGACCAAGGATCGGAGAGTGAGGACGGATCAGCAAGGTTTCTTCGGTTGGCGGCGCGGTGGCGGCCTCAGTGGCAGCGGCCGCGGTTTCGGCTGCGCGCTGGCGGTTGACGTAAAGGGCGCCACCGGCAAAGGCGGCAACCCCAAGGGCCGAAGCGCCAATCATCAGGGTCCGGCGGTTCATGTGCGTTTTCCTTTCACTTGGGTCAGACAGGCAAGAATGGCGGCAAAGGCCAGAAGCGACAGATAGGGCAGGGGCAGGCCCAGCACGGTCTGCGCCGCCGCATCGGTGCAAGAGGGGCCATCCTTGGTGCAGGGCGCAATCGCCTTCGGGATGATCCCGGCATAAAGGCCGGAATGCCAGATCGCCACGGCCAGCCCGGTCAGCGCCAGAAGGGCGGCAGTCAGTCTTGCGCCCGTATCGTCACGCAGCGCCGCCAGCCCCAGGATCACCACCAGCGGGAACATGGCGATGCGCTGATACCAGCACAGGGTGCAGGGCATGCGGCCCAGCACCTCGCCGATGAAGAGGGCGCCGAGCGTCGCGCCAAGGGCTATCAGGAAGGCCAGCATCAAAGCGGTCTGGGCGCGGGGGGCAAGCGTATCAGGCATGGTCGTGAGTCTTTCGGAAAGCAGGCAAAGCGGACACCAGGATCAGGACAGCCCCGATAAAGATCGCCACATCCGCCATGTTGAAGGTTGGCCAGTGCCAAGCCTGCCAGTACAGGTCCAGAAAATCCGTGACGACCCCCTGCCGCAGGCGGTCCATGATGTTGCCAAGGCTTCCGCCGACCACCAGCGCGAAACCGGCGGCTTCCCACGGGCTGCGCGCGCGCAGCGCCAGCACCACAAGGACAAGCGTGATGGCGCCGGTCAATGCCGCCATGGCCAGAGGCGTTTCCTTCATCACCCCCGACAGCATCCCGAAACTCGCCCCGGTGTTGAAACCCAGCGTCAGGTTGAAACCGGACAGGACCGGAACCGGCTCTCCTTGCGCAAGCGAGGCGAGTGCAGTTGCCTTTGTGGCCTGATCCACGCCAAGGGCCATCAGCCCGATCAGCGCCAGTTGCCAGCGCTTCATGTCCTGCCCCCGCCCGGAAACCTGATCCAGCGGGGAACCGCGCTGCAAAACGCCTGATACGCGGCGCCGTTGCTGGCGGCCAGCACCTGTTCCTCGGACTGAATCTGTAGGGTGGCGGACCAGAAGAACAGGATTGCCCCGGCAAGGGTGGGCAGGGCCGGGATAGCAAGAGCCACGCCTGACAGCAGGATGAGCTGCCCGAGAAAGGTCGGGTTGCGGCTGAACCGAAAGAGCCCCCCCTGAACCAGCGCTCCGGTTTCGCCCGGCTGCACACCCACGCGCCAGGATGCGCCCATCGACATCTGCGCCGCAAAGGCAACCATCGCCCCGACCACCGCAAGGCCCAGCCCCATGAGGCCAATTGCCGTCATCTGTCCTTCAGTCCACACAGGATCGGATTTGTGAAAGGCGGGCACGATCAACCACAGCAAAGGCCCCGCAAAGGACAGGGCGAAGGCCAGACTGAACCCGAACGCGGCCAAACGGTCGCGCCCGGTGGCGGCACCGAACAGCCAGATGCCACGCCCGGCAGCCCGCGCCGCCAACGTGCCGCCCCAGAAGAACAGGCAGAGATAGGTGCCAAGAACGATCAGCGCCGCCCAGCCGAAGGCATGCAGCATGGTCAGGCGCCTTTTTCCGGGTTGTAGGCCAGAAGGCGCAAGGCGTTCAGCGTCACCAACACAGTGGCACCGGTATCGGCTAGGATCGCCAGCCAAAGCCCCGTCAGACCGAACACAGTCGTCACCAGGAACACACCTTTCAGCCCAAGCGCGATGCTCACGTTCTGGCGAATGTTGGCCATGGTGGCGCGCGCCAGTCGGATCTTGGTCGGGATGTCCGTGACCCGGTCGCGCAGGATCGCGGCATCGGCAGTTTCCAGCGCCACATCTGTGCCCGAGCCCATTGCCACGCCGACCGTGGCTTGCTTAAGCGCAGGAGCGTCGTTGATGCCGTCGCCTACCATCATGACCCCGCCTCGCGCGCCCATGTCGCGGATCACGCTCAGTTTGTCCTCAGGCAGCATCTCGGCGCGGAATTCGGTGCCGAGACTTGTCGCAATGGCCGCAGCGGTGCGGGGATTGTCACCTGTCAGGATCGTGGGCGTGATGCCCATGGCGCGAAGCTGGCGGACGGCCTCCGTGGCATCGGTTCGCGGCTCGTCGCGCATGGCGATGAGCCCAAGCGCCGAGGCGCCCTCGAACAACACGGCGACAGTCTTGCCTTCTTCCTCCAGCGTGGTCGCGCGACGGATCCAGTCGCCCTGAAGCGCGCCCCGTTCAGCGGCATAACGCGGACTGGAGACCGTCAGGTCGCGCCCCTCGACTTTGGCTGTGACGCCTATGCCCATAATTGCTTTGGAGCCCGTGGCAGCTGGTAGCGCCATGCCCTCCGCTCGCTTCAGGATTGCAAGCGCCAGAGGATGGCTGGATCCAGCTTCGACCGCCGCCCCAAGGCGCACCACCTCTGCCTCGGGGGTGGGCCCCGTCGGCACCACCTCGGTCACCTGAGGGCGGCCATGTGTCAGCGTGCCGGTCTTGTCGAAGGCCACAGCGGTTACCTTCGCCGCCGCCTCGATAACCGCGCCGCCTTTCATGAGAAGACCACGCTTTGCGCCCGCCGATAGTGCCGAAGCGATAGAGGCCGGAACCGAGATCACCAGTGCACAGGGACAACCGATCAGGAGCAGGGTCAGGCCGCGGTAGATCCACGTCTCCCAGGGCAGGCCCATGGCCAACGGCGGCACCACGATCACCAGCGCCGACAGCACCACGATCAGCGGCATGTACCAGCGGCTGAAGCGGTCGATGAAGCGTTCGGTCGGCGCGCGGGCCTCCTCGGCCTCTTCGACCAGCCGGATGATGCGGGAAATGGTGTTGTCCTCGGCGGCCTTGGTCACACGGATGCGCAGGGCGGCCTCGGTGTTGATCGACCCGGCAAAGACCGCTGCCCCCGGCCCTTTGGTGACCGGCACGCTTTCGCCCGTCACCGGGCTGTCATCGACACCACTGTTGCCGTCGACAATCTCGCCATCCGCCGGAATCCGGTCGCCGGGCCGGGCCAGCACGATCTGGCCGACCGTCAGGGTTTCGGCTGCAACCTCACGCGTCTTGTCGCCCTCGACCAGCAGGGCCGTCTTGGGCACCAGATTGGCCAGCGCCCGGATGCCGTCGCGCGCCTTGTTGGCGGCGACGCCCTCCAGCACCTCGCCCACGGCAAACAGGAACACGACCAGAGCCGCCTCTTCTGCCGCCCCGATGAACAAGGCGCCGATGGCGGCAATGGTCATCAGGCTTTCGATGGTGAAGACCTGCCCCATCCGCGCGGCGGCAAAGGCGCGGCGGGCAACGGGGGCAACGCCGATCACGCAAGCGGCGACAAAGGCCCAGTAGCCGACCAGGCCGGGGAACAGGAATTCCACCGCCCAGGCCGCGCCCAGCAAAACGGCGGTAAAGATCACAAGCTTGCCCTTGCCGGTCTGGAACCAGCGCTTGCCCCGGTCGGCCGGATCATCGTGGACATGACCCGGGCTGCCGTGACCGCTATCGTCACGCCCGGCTTTGGGGTGATGGTCGTGCCCATGGTCGTGGCCATCGTCGTCGGAGTGATCGTGGTCATGCGCCTTTGCCGAGGCTTCGGGCAACACGAAACCCTTCTTCTTCGGCGCAGCGGAACCGCGCGGTGCGATGCCGTAACCCAGCGACTTCACCACCTCTTCGACCCGGTCGCGTCCGGTCGTGCCGTCCGCAAGTTTCAGCTTCAGCTTTTCGGACATCAGCGTGACGCTGACATCGCTCACGCCCGGAAGTCGCGCCACGGCATCTTTGATCTTGGTGGCACAGGACCCGCAGTCCATGCCCGAAATCGACCATTCGCAGGTGCTGTCCGCCGCCCGTTCATCCTGTGCCATTCCGGCCCCCTTCCTTGGGCATTCCCGTGCAGGGCTTGCCGCCATCGAATCAGGAACCTAATGTCTCTAGCAACTAGAGGATCAAGAGGGTTTTTGATGCTGACCATCGGAAAACTTGGGCTCGCGGCCGGGGTGAAGGTGCCGACGATTCGCTATTACGAACAGATCGGCCTTTTGCCGGAACCGGACCGCAGCTCTGGCAACCAGCGGCTTTACCCGAATGCAACACTGAACCGGCTGGCCTTTGTCCGACATGCGCGCGAGTTGGGGTTCCCTCTGGACGCGATCCGCGATCTTCTCAGCCTGTCGGATCGCCCCGACCAGTCCTGTGCGGCGGCCGATGCCATCGCCAAGTCGCAACTGGCGGCTACAAAGGCCAGGATCAACCGGTTGCGTGCGCTGGAGGCGGAACTGGAGCGGATGGTTGACCAATGCGCCTGCGGCACGATTTCCGACTGTCGCGTGATCGAAGTGCTGGGCGATCACTCTCAATGCGCGCATGAACACGGGGCGCTTGCCGACCACGGCTAAGCGGCCCGATCCAGGCTTACGCTGGCCCGTTCCGGCTGCCGGGATTGTGGTTCGCTCCCTGAGGTATAGGTTTGAGCACCGTTGCCGCTTCTGGCACAGTCGGGGCAACGGATTTGTCAAATGACAGTCAGGTCGCAACCTGCTACGGCGACCGCATGAGGTTCTGGATCGTCCTTTCGCGCATCCTGCTTGTCGTGGCCGTGTTCTATGGCTCCACGCCGCAACCTTCCATGGCCGGCGCCCGGACCATGGCGCTGCATGCCTCGATGATGTCCATGTCCCCGGCGGAAATGGATGGTGGCAAGGCCAAGGCGGCGGCGGGGTATTGCATGCAGCATTGTCTTGCCCTTCTGGCGATCCTGCCTGTTCTGGCCGCGCCTTTGCGGGATATCAGTCCTGCGGTCCGACTGAAACCGGCACTCGGCAGGGTGCCGCTGTCACGTGGCCCGACGCCGAGCGGGCCACCTCCGAAAGCCGTCGCAGGTTGAGAACCGGGGCTTTGCCCCTTGTCCTGACATTCGCGACCACGGAGATCCACATGTCGCCTGATTTTACCCGCCGCGGCTTTCTTGCCGCTTCTGCGGCCCTGTCCGCTTCGCTGATGCTGCCCGCCACGGCCCGGGCTCAATCCTCGCGCGTCGCCTTGCGCGCCACCACCCGCACGATCGAGGTGAACGGCAGGGCTGCGACGGTCTGGGGGCTGTTGGGCCCGAACGACCGGCTCGGCCTGGTTCTGGAGCCCGGTCAGAATTTCGCGGTTGATCTGACCAACCAGCTTGACCAGCCGACGCTGATCCACTGGCACGGGCAAATCCCTCCCAACGCGCTGGACGGTGTGCCACACATGCCGATGCCCATGCTGAAGCCCGGCGAGGCCCGCGCCTATGACTTCGCGCCGCGTCCCGGGACGCATTGGATGCATGCCCATATCCCCGAACACGAAATGCGTCTGCTGGCCGCACCTTTGATCGTGCGCCGCCCCGAAGACGTTGCCGCCGACCGTCAGGAGGTGACGCTGTTCCTCCATGACTTCTCGTTCCGGGCACCGTCCGAGGTTCTGGCCGAGATCACCGGAGGCAATGCGATGGCCGGCATGGACCACGGCAAGATCGGCGGGACCGCCATGCAGGGCATGGACATGGGCAACATGAACGGCATGGCCCACGGGGACATGTCGGGCATGGGGGGAATGGCGATGGATCTGAACGATTTCGCTTTCGACGCCTATCTGGCCAATGACCGGACACTGGCCGACCCCGAGGTGGTTCAGATCGACAAGGGCGGTCGGGCCCTGTTGCGGGTGATCAACGCCGCCGCCGCGACAGTCTTCTGGATCGACGCCGGAGCGCTGACGGCGCGCCTTGTCGCCGTCGACGGCGAGCCGGTGCAGCCGGTTTCCGGCAGCCGGTTCGGTCTGGCGATGGGGCAGCGTCTGGACATCGAGGTGGACCTGCCTGCCGAAGGCGGTGCCTTCCCGATCCTGGCTCTGCGCGAGGGCGCGCGCGAACGGACGGGGATCATCCTCGCAACAAAGGGCGCGCAGGTCGCAAAGGTTGCCGAGATGTCCGAGGCGGATCATCCGACCTTCAGCTCCGATCTGCGGCAGGAAGCCTCCCTGCGCGCCCTCACGCCGCTTCCCGACCGAAAGCCGGTTTCCTCGCCAATGCTGATGCTTGGCGGGTCGATGATGCCCTATGTCTGGACGATCAACGGCAAGACCTGGGCTGATCACGAGCCGGTCACCGCCAGATCGGGCGACCGGGTCGAGATCACCTTCCACAATATGTCGATGATGGCCCATCCGATGCACCTTCACGGCCACGGTTTTCAGGTCGTGGGGGTCGGCATGGACCGGATTGCCGGTGCCGTCCGCGACACGGTTCATGTGCCTCCGATGAACATGGTCACAGTCGCGGTGGATGCGGGCGAGGCGGCGCGTTGGATGCTGCATTGCCACCACATGGCGCATCTTGCGACTGGCATGATGACCGAGTTCGCCGTTTCGGCCTGATCTGAGGCGGCCTCGTCGCATCAGGCGAGGCCGCAACACATGGTGTCGGGTCAGACTCGGCCGACGGAAGCAGGCGACTGATCCCTTGCAGGTGCGCCGATTGGTGTCGCGTATCCGGCAAGGACTTGGATTGTTCGGGGCATCGGGCAATCAAGCCAATCTGGAGAAATTGAAACGTAGCGTCGGCGCACCCGCGTCGGTTTGACCTGGGTAAAGGATCACCAGAGAGCAGAGCGCGAAAGTTCGCCCGCCTCGTGCCTTGTGACAGTACCGTTGCCGTCCGAAACGGTCAGGCGGCCTCAAAAGGCGCTGACAGCAAGGTCGAATAGCCCGACATCAAGATCCGAGCCGAGAAGTCCCCCGACTGGAGGGGAGCAGGCCTGCCAAACACCGCCATCCCATCTGTGGCTCCGCCCGTCAGGCAATCATGATCAATGCCGCTGCCGTCGACGTTGCTGTTTTCATGGTTCACGGCGCGCATCCCGGCGGCAACCGTGACGACAGGATTGCGAAGATACCTGCTCATTCTCGTCGAATGCCTGCAGGTGTGTGTATGCGCGAGGAATTTCCCCGCGCATACACAGCGTTTTGTCGTGGAGTTCTGTCCCCGTCTAGGGACTACATTGAGTTCAGTCCGCCGCTTCGGCGCCGCCCTTGTCTTTGGCGACATCGACGCTGACGGGGGCAAGCCCATCGGCCTTCAGAACGAAGGTCACCGTCTTCGCCGCCTGGCTGGTGATGTAGATCGAGTTCGGGTTGGCGCGGAAATGCCCGGCTTCCGTGCCCTCATCAAGGTGGATCCGCGCCTCGCCACCAGCGGGGATGCTGAAGCCGTCAAGCTTGCGGAAGGTGCCTTCGACCTTGCCGGTGTCGGCGTCCGTGATGCTGTAGTAGATCGAGAAGCCGGACAAGGCCGCGCTGCCCGAGTTGGTCACCAGGAGTTCAAGGTGGTCCGTCGCGTCCTTCTTGGCGGCATAGTCATAGTTGTTCTCGACCAGCGCCTCCTTGATCGCGAAAGTGGCCGGAGCTCCGGTCATGTCGATCGGGTTCGCCATGAAGGCGGGGTCGGCATCAGCCAGATCGTTCTGCCCGTCGCCATCGGTGTCTGCCACCATCGGATCGGTGCCGAGCAGCACCTCGGAGGCGTCCGGCACGCCGTCACCATCCATATCGCCCGTGGTCTGCGAAAACCCGGGGCTGGCCAGCGTCAGGCCGAGGATGGAGATAAGGGCAAGCGTCGAGATGTTCTTCTTCAGGGTCATTTTCAGTTTCCTTTGAGGTCAGGCTTTTGCAAGCCGGTCGGGGTTGAGAGGAAGGGCCAGCGCCAGCGCGCCAAGCCCGAGGGCGGTCAGAAAAATCCAGATCAGGTTGCCCAGCATTTCGATCAGGATGGGGCCGAGCGGCAGTCCGGCGTAGGTGGCTTTGATGCCCAGCACGGCGAAGGTGAACCGCTCGAAATGTTTGGTGACAGAGGCCTGTTCGATGCCGTCACGAACCGTCTCGAAAGTGGCGAAACCCTTCATGATCTCGACCTGATCGGGCTTGGCGATGTTCAGTTGCTTGAACACGCCGCCAGCCACCTGATTGTCGGGGTCCAGCGTGTCACCGATCTGGGGCGCCACAAGCACCAGCGTCAGCCAGATCGCGAAGGCCACCAGAAGCGCGTGACTGGACTGTTTCATGTGCAGCGCCAGGATGAAGCTGACGAGGAAGAAGCACGCGGTATAGGCCACCGACACGCCCCAGACGATGGCTATGCGCAAGAGGTCATCCGACGTCAGACCAACTCCCGACATCAGGTGCAGGATCAGCGCGAGCCCGCCCAGCACCAGAGCCAGACCGCTCGCCAAAAGGCCGATCCCCGCCAGGGCCTTGCCGGCCACGAATTGCCAGCGGCGCATCGGGCGCGTCAGCATCAGCGAAAGGGTCTGGCGACCCCGCTCGCTGGCAGCGGAGCGGTATCCGATCAGGATCGCGATGGCGGCCCCGATGATCTCGATCTGTTCGATGGCACCGCGCAACAGGCGCAGCGGGTAGAATTCAGGGGCTTTGATCGCGTCGGCAGATTTGCCAAGCGCCAGCAGGGAGGCCTTTGCCGCCTCGTAGGTGGCCACATCGCCGCGCAGGGCGATGGCGCCGGTGACAAGCGCCACCAAGGCCGCGAGCCCCAGAAAGCCCGTGACGATCAGGATGAAACGATCACGCAGGGCATCGCGGATATCCTTGGCTGCAATGGTGCGGACAGGTGTCGGAGGCGAGAGGACGGGGGTCAGGGTAAGGTCAGACATTGTAGCCTCCTTGCGTCATCGACAGCCGGGCCAAGGCCCGCCAGGCCAAGGCCAAGGCAACACCGACCGCGAGGATCAGGTTGAGGATCGGGGGGATGAAAGACGGCGAGGTGATGCCCTGCGGCAGGTAATCCAGCAGCCCCGCCGAGGCGAACTTGTAGGCATCGGCCAGCGAGAATGGCCCCAGGATGCGTGCCGCCCAGTGAAAGAAGGTGGTGTCCGGCGGCAGGGCCAGCGCCGAGACCGGATTGATCGCCGCCGTCGGGTTCAGGTTGGCGGTCAGTTGCGGAAAGATGAAGGTCAGCGTCAGCCACAGCGTGACCGGCAGCAGCAGCCCCACGGTTTCCGACCGCGCTGCGGCCCCGGCGGCCAGTCCGATCAGGCCAAAGAACCCCATGTAAAGCGTGGTGACGCCCATGAACCCGGCCAGTTGCGCCCATTGCAGGCCCGTCAGCGTGACGGCCGGCAGGACCAGAAACGTCGCAACCGCCACCAACGAGGCCACGAGGGCTAGACCGAGGGTGAGCCCCGCCAGCGCGGCGATCTTGCCGCCCGCATAGGCGCTGCGCCCAAGGGGCCGGATGCCGATCAGCGGCAGCACCCCCGCCTTGCGATCAAGGCCCACAAGGCGATTGCCGATCACGATGGCCGACAGGGCCCCGATCAAGGCCACATAGACCGACATGTTGCGCATCAGTGACAGGGGCGAGATGTCCAGCACCGGGTTGGTTGGCACTGGCTGGCCCGAGGATTTCAGGAACGCCGCCGCATCCAGATAGATGCGGTTCACGGTCGAGGTGGCCGACCAGCCAAGCCAGGCCGAAATCAGCACCAGAACCACGAACATCAGCGACAACAGCGCCACCGTGCGTTCGCGCAGCACGAAGCGCGCCGATTGGCGGGCGATCAGCCAGCTGGGAGAGGTTGCGCCGCTCATCACGCCACCTCGGCCAGACGGCCGACCGGGGTCAGCGACAGGTAAAGCTCCTCCAACGCGGCATCGTCACCATAACGGGCGGTCACGGCCTCGATCCGGTCGTGGAAGACCAGCTTGCCATGGCTCAGCACCGCGATGCTGGTGCAGGTCTTGGCGATCTCGGAAATCAGGTGGGTATTCATGAAAATCGTCATCCCGAACTCGGTGTTCAGGCGCAGGATCAGATCGCGAAGCATCTTGATGCCCATGGGATCAAGGCCCGACGTCGGCTCGTCCAGAAACAGGACTTCGGGCTGGTGCAGAATGGCCTGCGCCAAACCCACCCGCTGACGCATCCCTTTGGAAAACCCACCGACTCGCTTGTCTGCCAGGTAGGCGCAGTCCAAGAGGTCGAGCACCTGGTTCACCCTGCGCTCGGGGGCCGCGACACCCGACAAGCTGGCAAAGAAGATCAGGTTCTCGGCGGCCGTCAGGGTATCGTAGAGCCGTACGTTTTCAGGTACATAGCCGATGGCGCGCCGCACCGCCAAAGGGTCGGTGCCGATGTCGTGGCCCGCAATGGTTGCCGTGCCCGAGGCGGGGCGTGCCAGCGTGGTCAGCATCTGGATCGTCGTGGTCTTGCCTGCGCCGTTGTGACCCAGAAAGCCGAAGATCTCGCCCTTGGCGATCTCCAGCGACAGGGCGTCAACAGCGATGACGCCATCAAAGGACTGGGTCAGCCGGTTCGTCCGGATCATGGGGTCTGGCATTCATGGGGTTCCTTTTGTGGGGCGCACTGCGGCAGGGTGTTGATGAACCCTCATTGCCCGCCCCAAACCGCAGGTGCCTCTCACCCAGCTTACAGTTTTGTAAGTCCGGAATTTTCTGGCAGCCGTAGTCAGGAAAAGACAAAAGGCGGCGCCGTGCGGCACCGCCTTTCCTGTCGCGGGATCAGTGATCAGTTGTTGGCGTTCTCGCCGTCCTGCTCACCGTCACCACCGTTTTCGCCGTCCTGTTCATCGCCCTGCTGATCGTTTTCGGCCAACGTGACGTTCATCACCTTGCCATCGGCCGGGTTGATGGCGACGGTCTTCTCGCTGCCATCGGCCAGCACGACATCCGCCATGATCAGATCGGGCGCACCGTCTTCGCCGCTCTGGTATTCGATGGACGACACCTTGCCGCCTGCCGCCGCTTCGGCCGCAGTGATCGCCTGCGACAGGCTGGTCGGCGAGGCGAGGAAGGCCTGCGCCTCGGCCATCGGGTCTTCCTTGCCTTGGGTTTCGGCAAAGACCGAGGTGCCCGAGATCAGGGTCAGCGCCAGAAGCGCGCCGGTGATGGTCAGGGAAGTTTTCGTTTTCATGTGTCTCTCCAGTCAATCATGACCGCGGGGGTGCGGCCTGATGAGGGAAAGATGGGGAGGCCGTCTTACACCGGCCTTTCAGCGCGCTTACATCCTCAAGTGCTGCGAGGGCCGGGCGGATTTCCGCCGCGCCTGTAGAGCATCAAGAAGGCCACGGCACTGAACAAGGCCCCGGTCAGAAATGTCGACGAGGCACCCAGAGCGTCCCACAATACGCCCGCCACAAGGCTAGCCACCAACAAGGCAATGCCGCCGACAAGGTTGAAAAAGCCGTAGGCCGTGCCGCGCAGATCGGCGGGCGCGGTATCGGCCACCATGACAGCCAGTAGCCCTTGCGTCATGCCCATATGCACGCCCCAGACGGCTACCCCCGCCAGAACGACGGCCCAATGCGCCGAACTGGCCAGAATGAGGTCGGCCAGGATCAGCACAGCCAACCCGCCCATCAGCAGCGACCCATGGCTGACCCGGTCGGACAGTTTGCCGAACGGGTAGGCCGACAGGGCATAGACCGCGTTCATCGCCACCATGACCAGCGGCACCATGGCCAGGGGGATGCCGCTTTGCTGCGCGCGCAGCACCAGAAACGCCTCGCTGAATCGGGCCAGGGTAAAGACAGCGCCAATGCCCACCACCTGCCAATAGGCGGCGGGCAGGCGGGCCAGATTATCCCG
Source organism: Verrucomicrobiaceae bacterium (assembly GCA_027484445.1). Taxonomy (GTDB): domain Bacteria; phylum Verrucomicrobiota; class Verrucomicrobiia; order Verrucomicrobiales; family Verrucomicrobiaceae; genus Prosthecobacter. The sequence goes on along the minus strand of JAIXSY010000038.1, from coordinate 33,344 downwards.
CCGGATCGGGTTTTGCCGGACCGCCCCGGTTTGTCGCGGGGGCTCCTTCACGCCGAAAGCCAGCAGGGCGACGGCCAAGGCGCCGGGGATCACCGCCAGCCAGAACACCGTCTGAAAATTGTTCGACCACAGCAGCATCAGTCCAACCGCCAAGAGTGGCCCAGCAAATGCGCCCACCGTGTCCAGCGACTGACGCAACCCAAAGGCGGCACCGCGCAGTTCGGGCGGGGCGATGTCGGCCACCAGCGCATCGCGCGGCGCGCCGCGAATGCCCTTGCCCACCCGGTCGAGCAACCGCGCGGTCAACACGACGCCAATGCCTGGGGCCTGTGCGAACAACGGCTTGGTGGCTGCCCCCAGCCCGTATCCGATCAGCGCCAATCCCTTGCGGCGCCCGAACCAATCGCTGAGTACCCCGGAAAACACCTTGACGATCAAAGCTGTCGCCTCGGCCAGCCCCTCGATCAGACCGATCATCAGCGCGCTGGCCCCGAGCGTCGTGACCATGAACAACGGCAAGAGGCTGTGGATCATCTCGGACGAGATATCCATCAGAAGGCTGACAAAGCCCAGGACCCAGATTCCGGCGGGGATCTTGCTGTGGTTTGCTTTGAACACAGTCACTTCTCCGGTCACTTGGCGCATTGGAATAGGCCCCGACAATGCGGTGCCTTGCCGTATCTGCGCAATTGCAGCCCTGCACCGCCGGCTTACAAATTTGTAATCTGGCCGAAAGGCTGCCGCTGTTGCAGCGTCTTATACGGTGCGTATCGGCTTGATTACTGGCCCGCACAATTGGAACCACCCAGCATGCCCCGCGATCCTGACGTCCTTCCTGAATCCCGGCACAACCGGACGACCCGGCTGCTTCACGCCGGGCTGGCGCTTGCCATCATCAGCCAGCTCATGACCAGCCTTGCCATGCAAGGGCCGGACGATGTGCAGGCGGGCGACACCCTGTTTCAGCTTCACCGCTATTCGGGCCTTGCGGCCACGGTTCTGGCCTTCGGGCTTTGGCTGACGATCCTGCTGCGGTCCCGAGGGACAGAGCTTGGCGCCCTGATCCCGTGGTTTTCGGGGCGACGTCTGGCGGCGCTTTGGCGGGATATCAAGGTCCACGGCGATGCGGCCCTGCACCTGCAGCTGCCTTCTCATGACGCGCAAGCGGCGCTGCCCTCAGCCATTCACGGTCTGGGACTGCTGCTGATCTCGGCGATGGCCGCCTCGGGAGCGGTCTATTTCGTGCAAGTCGCGCTTGGGATGCACTCGGCCGAGCCCGACGGAATGCTCGCCATGACCGTTCACCTTGCTCTTGGCAATCTGGTCTGGGCCTATCTGATCGCTCATGCCGGCCTCGCGGTGCTGCATCATCTTTTGCGGTCGATGAGCCTTGCAACCATGTGGTCTTTTGGAAAGTAGGCCATAACCTTGTCTCCATCTGTCATCGAGCATTGGAACCAATCTGCGTTCCTTGCCGTCAATGCCGGGGCCCAAGCCCCGGCACTTGTCATTGCGCTTGCCAGACTATTGGCCGCCTGGTCGATCTATCTCGCGCCAGCCCTGTTTGTTGTCGCATGGGTGCGCCGTGGCAGAGCCGTGCGGTTCGTGCTGCTTGACGCGACGCTCACGGCGCTGATCGGCTTGGGGCTTGCGCAAGTCATCACCGCCATCTGGTATCACCCAAGGCCCTTCGAGATCGGACTGGGTCGCCAACTGCTTGACCATGCAGCCGAGGCGTCTTTTCCCAGCGATCACGCCACACTGATGTTCGGCCTTGCGATCCCGCTTCTGTTGGCTACCCAGACTCGTCGCTGGGGCGCTGTCGTTCTGGCCTTGGGCTTTGGCGTGGCCTGGTCGCGGATCTATCTCGGTGTGCATTTCCCCCTGGACATGATCGGAGCTTTTGGCGTTGCCGGTCTAGCGTCTCTGGTAGTGCGGCTGGCAGGCCCTTTCCTGCGGCGCGGCGTTTATCCCTTGCTGATTTCGGTCTATGAAACCCTGCTTCGCCGTCTTGCGCTGCCGCAGACTGCCTTTCCCCGCAACCGATAGGGCCGCTGTCAGGGAGCAAGTGCCGCTGGAAGGTCGACAACGCCGCCCGCCTTGGTCTGGTGCAGTGCCGCAACGATGGCCGCCTTTTCGGTGGCGATCTGTTCAGCCGTCAATGCGGCTTCTTCCAGTTGCGCATAGTCGAATGCCACGGGGTCCAACCGGTCAGCCGTCAGCGACACCATGAGCAACGGCGCCTTGGACGACCCGTCCTGAATGGCCGTCTGCGTAGCCCAGATCCGCAAAACCAACCTCTGATCTGACGCACCAGCCTTGGTGAGGGTTGCCAATGCCGAGCGGCCAAGATGCGTCATCGGCCAAGGCGCGCGCAAGTCGAGCGGCTGGCGTGACGGCAGAACCGCCGAGATGATCTCCCCGGACAAGGTGACATCGGATGGTTGCCATCCGGCGGTTTGCAGGGCAGTGACCAGGTCCGCCAGCGGCATCGACGTTTGCAGCAGCATCGCTTCGCCGGCGTCGCCGTCCAGCAAAATGCGGTGGGTCGGCTCCTTTTGCCAGCCGCCCGCCAACCAGTCGGCCGATGCAAGCGTTGCCACCGGCGGGGCGGCATCATAGCGAGCCGAAGCGGCAGCCCAACCGGTCCAGATGTGCAGCGGCATGATGGCAATCACCGTGATGGTGAGGACCGTAGCCAGCAGCTGACGCGACACCGTGACGACCCGCGCATGCATCATAAGTGCCGCGACGCAGATCAAGGCGCTGCCAAAGAGCATGCCTGCGAGCACATCGCTCGGCCAGTGTGCCTGAAGATAAACCCGCGACACGCCGATTAGCGCAATCAAAGTGGCAGAGCCGCCGTAGACCAAGCCCCGAAACCGCGAGGGTATGGTCCGTGCGACCATAAGTGCCAGCATCCCGAAGATGATCGTGGCGAGCGTGGAGTGACCGCTTGGAAAACTAAAACCATCAGCACCCTGATACATCGGGATCGGACGCGCACGATGCAGCAGCGTCTTGAACACGGGGACAAAGATCACCCCAGCAAGACTGGCCGCCGTTACGGTGCCCGCCATGACCCATTGCCGGGCCAGCAGAAGGGCGGCAATCAGCAGAACCGCGACCGGCAGCAGAACGGCCGTGTCGCCCAGCATGGTGATGCCGACCATGGCCGATGTTGCCCAATCCGTCCGCAGGCCCTGCACGAATTGCGAGATGGCGGCATCTGCGAACACAACTTCGGGATCAAAGACAACAGCCGCCAGCACCAGCCCAAATCCGGCCAGTGCAACACCGGCCAGCCCAATCAGCGCCGCTGCCTCCAGCTTGCGGTCGTCGTTGCGCAACACCCCGGCCAGCGATCTGCTGCCGCCTTCCCGGCGTTCCAGCCACAGCGCGAGCGCCAGCCGACCTCGGTCAGCCACAGGAATGACAAAGCCACGCAAAATGCGCAGCAGACCCCATGACAGGACCGCAGCAACACCTGCCAGCCCGATCAGGATGGCAATGCGCGGATTGGCTGCATGGGCGACCTGAAGGCCGCGACCAAGGGCAACCGCAGGCAGCAGATGCGCTGCGGCCCACACAATCGCTGACCCGACATTGACCAGTGCAAAGCGGGTCGTGGTCATGCCCATCATCCCCGCAATCGTCGGCACCACGGCCTTCACGCCGGGGATGAAGCGGACAATGAAGATGCTCTTGCCACCGTGGCGGGCGATGAACGCCTCGCCCTTGTCCATCAGACTGCCGTAGCGCGAGAATGGCCAAAACGTGCGGATCTGCTGTTTCCAGTGGACCCCAGCCCAGAACGACAGGGCGTCCCCGGCAATCGCACCGGCAACTGTCGCAGCAAATACCGGCAAGAACGCCATCTTTCCCAAGCCGATCAACGTGCCAAGGCCCACCAAGACCACCGTCGAGGGCACGAACAGACCAAGGATCAGCAAAGCCTCGCCAAAGGCCACGAGGAAGGCGAACAGGATCGCAAGATACTGATGCTGGCCGAGGAAATCGACAAATTGAGAGAGTAATTGGGTCACGAGGCACCGTGAATGCGCGGAAACGTCAACTCCACCCGTAACCCCGGATTCGCAGCGCTCATGGCGATTTCAGCGCCGTGCAGGTCTGCCACCGCCTTGACCAGCGACAAGCCAAGCCCGGTGCCCGTGGTGGTGCGGCTTTTTTCAAGGCGATAAAGGCGGCGCAGGACAAGGTCGTGCTCAGCCGCCGGGATACCCGGACCCGTGTCTATAACCGAAGCAGTCACTGCGGTGCCGCTGGCATGTACTGCGCAGGAGATCTGAGTACCAGACGGGCAATGGCGGATGGCGTTTTCAATCAAGTTGGCGAAGGCCTGGGTCAACAACTCCCGGTCGCCCATGACCCACGCCGCTTCGGTGATATAGCTGCGCAGGCTGTGACCGGCATCTTCGGCCACGTCGGCATAGACCTCTGCGACGCTGGCCAGGAGAGCTGCCAGATCGACGGGCGCAAACTTCTCGCGCCGGGCTCCGGCCTCGATCTGGGCGATGCGCAGAAGGGCCGAAAATGTCTGGTCGATGGCCGCGCTTTGCTCAATGGCGGCAGCAAGGTCGTCACCCACGGGCACACCGCGTTCGGCATTGCGTGCGGCCCCCTCTATATGGATGCGCAGGCGGTTCAGCGGCGTACGCAACTCATGCGCAATATCGGCGCTGACCTGGCGCATCGCCTCGACCAAGGCGCCAAGGCGGGCAAGGGTCTGGTTGATCTCGCCCGAAATCACGTCCAGATCGTCACCGCGTTTTGAGACGTGAAGGCGGGTGGACAGATCCCCGCTTGCGACACGGGCCAGCGTTTCGGTCACGTCATTCAGGCGATGTTGCAGACGGTAGGCGATCCAGGACCCGGCAGCAATCGCCGCAACAAGGACGGCCGCGGCGGCCCAGCCAAAGCCGGTCAGAATGATCTCGGCAAGATCATCAAGATCCGCGTTGCTCAAGCCGACGACTAAATAGTCGCCGTGCAGATTGCCCGCGAACATGCGGTAGGGATAATCGGTCGGAACATCCAATGTGGCCGCTTCCACGGTAGACCAGCCCGCGGGTATTGCGATGTCGTTGATGTTCGAGATCAGGACATTGCCGTCGGCATCCCGCAACAGATAGACCGAAGACCTATCGGGGCTGGCCTTTATGCGCGCAGCAATGGCCTCGATCAGGTCTTGTTGGTCCGCCGCATCCGATTGTTGGAATGTCGTGAATATTTCTCGCAGGCGGGCGTCCTGCCGGTCGGCCAATTGCCGATGCAGCATGGTATAGCCGACAGCGCCCGCCAGGATCAGCGCTCCCAGCACAGCCAGGGTGACGCCAAGTGCCAGCCGGAACGAGCTGTGCCGCCAGAGATCAGCGGGGCGCATGAAGCGAATAGCCCATGTTTTTCAAGGTGTGCAGCAGGGCCACGTCATAGGGCTTGTCGATCTTGGCCCGCAGGCGGCTGATATGGGTTTCCACCACTGAGGTTTTCGGATCGAAGTGGAAATCCCAGACACGCTCGAGCAGCATGGTGCGGGTGACGACGCGACCTTCGTTGCGCATCAGCACCTCCAAGAGCGTGAACTCCTTGGGCAACAGGTCTATCGGCTGACCTGCGCGTGACGCCTGCCTGCGCATCAGATCCAGTTCGAGATCCGCGACGCGCAGCACCGTTTTCACCTCTTGCACCGGTGGGCGGCGGGCCAGAGCGTTGACCCGTGCAAGCAACTCGGCAAAGGCAAAAGGCTTGGTCAGGTAATCGTCGCCCCCGGCCTCCAGCCCCTCGACCCGGTCATCAATGCCGCCAAGTGCGGTTAGAAATAGTACCGGCGTCTTGCGCCCGGCCGCCCGCAATGCTCGCACCAGCGAAAGGCCGTCCAGACCGGGGATCATACGGTCCACCACCAAAACGTCATAGGCCTCACGCGTTGCCGAGAAGAGCCCATCGGTGCCGTCCGTCATCACATCGCAGACATGCCCATTCTCGATCAGCCCGCGTGAGACATAGTCGGCGGCAGAAGGGTCATCTTCGATCAGGAGAATACGCATCGGGGTCTTTCACGTTCGGAACAGGTCTGATGCCTGATGGACTAAGCCGGCGGCTTAACACAAAGGTCGCGGCCACCATACAAATCTGTAAGCCGGGCGAAAGCTGGCTGCAGGATTGGGCGCTCAGAACGCCGCGAGCCGGGCAAACGCCGGCCCCAAACGGAGCGCACCATGAAACAACTCCTGCTCGCCACGGCGCTGATCGCGCTGCCTGTTGCCGCATTCTCAGGCTATCAGATTTTCTTGGCCCCGGCAGCGGCCCAAGTCAGCGCCGGCATCGGCGACACGTCTGCATTCACCGGCATCATTACCGATGTGCAAGCCTTTGCTGCCAAAGGTGATTTCGAAGGCGCAAAAACCCGCATCAGGGACTTTGAAATCGCTTGGGATGAAAATGCAAAAGGTCTGCGGTCGCTCGACCCGGCAACTTGGGACAACATCGACGGCGCCGCCGACACGGCGTTGAAGGCGGTTCGCGCATCAGCACCGGATGCAGCAACGATCCAGACAGCGCTCGGCTCCTTACAGACAAGCCTTGGCGCACCCGTTCAAGCAAAAGCGGCCGCGCCCATAGCCGTTGCCGCAGGTCTTGGCGATACATCGGCCTTTACCTCAATCATCAGCGATGTTCAGGCAGATGCAGACAAGGCCGACTTCGCGGCGGCCAAGACGCGCATCACAGATTTTGAAACAGCCTGGGACGAAAAGGCCAGCGCGCTTCGCGCCTTGGACGGGGCGGCCTGGGGAAGCGTCGACGAAGCTGCCGATGCCGCACTCGAAGCGGTTCGTGCGACGACACCGGACGCGAAAGGCGTGACCGACACGCTCGCCGCCCTTCAGGCAGCCCTGCAAGCCGCAAAATCGGTGACGCCATGACCAACATTTCCTCCTCACTTCAAGGAACCGCTCCGATGCAAACCTCGGCCCTCACCGTCAACCGCGTGCCTGCGGTGACCACCGAATTCTGGCTGATCAAACTGATGGCTGTCACCATGGGCGAGACGGCGGCCGATTATCTGGCCGTCAATCTCGGGCTGGGCCTGACGGCAACATCCTTGCTGATGACGGCCGTGCTGATCGGCGCGCTTGTGGTGCAATTCGCCCAGAAGCGCTATGTGCCATGGTCATACTGGCTTTCGGTCGTACTGATCAGTATCGTCGGCACGCTGGTGACCGACAACCTGGTCGACAACTTCGGCGTGTCGCTGATCTCAACGACAATCGTATTCACCGTTGCGCTTGCAGTCACCTTCGCGGTCTGGTTCGCATCCGAGAAGACCCTGTCGATCCACGAGATCTTCACCACCAAGCGTGAGGCCTACTACTGGCTGGCGATCCTCTTCACCTTCGCCCTGGGCACGGCGTCAGGCGATCTGGTCGCCGAAGCCTTCGGTCTGGGATACCTTGCCAGCGGCGTCCTGTTCGGAATGATCATCGCCTCGCTGACATTCGGCTACTTCTTCCTTGGCCTTGATGCGATCCTGGGGTTCTGGCTGGCCTATATCTTCACCCGCCCGCTGGGCGCATCGTTTGGTGACTTCCTGTCCCAGCCCACCCAATATGGCGGACTCGGCCTTGGCACCATCGTCACCAGCGCTCTGTTCCTGGGCACGATCATTCTCATCGTTGTCTGGATCAGCGTCACCCGGCGCGGCGAAGACCGGCTTGCCGTGAACTGATCAAGTGGTCTGCCGCTGGCCATTCCCCGCGCGACAGCCAGCGGTACATGCTTGACTGAAAGAAGGCTGTTGTCCGGCCGCCTCCAAGGCGGATGCCGACAGCCCCTTTCCCTCCAGGCCCCGGGTTTGCCAACATTCTCCTTCGATGATGTTTCACAAGCCGCAATCGGCAGTGACTATCGCGGTCCGCAGTTTCGGGCCGCGATCAACCTGGGCACTCAACCTCTAGAACTCTCTTGGGCAACCTGCGCCCGGTTCCACGGGCGGCGGAGGCAATCCCGGCGAACGCGTCTTTTGCTTCGGCGATCGCCTCCTTGGAGGTTGATTTGGTCAACTGGACCAACGAAGCCCTCATGTGAACGTCTGTACTCGGTTCTCTTGAAGTGATCACTGGCAAGTCTTTGTTTTTGCGCGCTGCTTCGATCGCGCCAAAATACCGATCCTCATAGTACCGCACGTGCCGGGCCCGGATCGGATACTGCCCCTCGGCCAGCACCAAAACTTCATCCAGTGGGAACCGCAGCAATTCGCCCGCCGAGATCAACGGCCGCTCCTCAGACTTCCGGCTGACATTGGCACTGTCCTTCATGCCCTGAACCCGCGACTGGCTCTCGCTGATGGCGGTGACCGTCACTCGGCCGAGAGCGTTCGACAGAACCTCCGCCGTCCTGTCATCCTGCGGGGTCATATAGATCTGCGCCCCCGCGCCGCCCTGAAGCGACCGCCGACCTGTCTCACCATAGATGTCATCCAGCCCCGGGATGGTCTGAGAGATGATGAAGAACCGTCCGCCAAAACTGCGGATCGTCTTGATCGAGGAGAGGACAAGGGGCTGACGTCCGAGCTGGTCGAACTCGTCCATCAGGAACATGACGGCATGGGGCTCGTCATGGCCCGGCTCCTTTCGCTGCAGGGAGGCGATGGCATCGGCGAAGAGGAGGCGGACGAGCGGGGCGAGCGTCTTCAGGTGTTCAGGCTGGACGACGATGTAGAGGCTTTGCGCCTCCCGCCGGAAGGTCGAAAAATCGAAGTCGCTGGCCGAGGTCACACGGTCAACGGCAGGGTCATTCCAGAGACCAAGGCCGGAGCCCTGGATGATCGAGACGTAGGAGCCGAGGGTCTTTTCGTTGACGTCGGACATTTCGAGGAAGGTGCGGGAGACGATGGGGATCTGGGTCGTCTCGGCGATCGTGGTGAAGCTCCTCACCTTGTTGCCGCCCCCGGCCATGATCTCGGCGGCATAGCCGAGGGTCGGGCGGCCCTGCTCGATGGCATAGAGGCAAGATGCGATAAAGAGCCGCTTGCCGGCGTTGAAGAAGCTCTGCGCGCTTTCGCCCTCGGGAATCAGGAAGAGGTCGGCCATTGTGTTCAGGGCGGTGAACTGGCTTTCGGCCGAGGGGAGGGCAGCGATACGAGCGAGGGGATTGAAGCGGTGCGAGCCCTTTTCCTCATCGAACGGCGAGAAGTACCAGATCGCGTTCTTCAACCCGTGCTTGCGATGGATGGAGGTCTTGGCAAAGTTCTCGCCTTTCACGTCGAGGATCAGCGCCGAGCCATTGAAATGCAAAAGATTCGGGATGACGAAGCCCACACCTTTGCCGCGGCCGGTGGGCGCGATCATCATCGCATGGGGGAAGCGGTCGGGCGGGGCCATGACGAAGGGCGCATCGGATTTCGGGGAGCCGAGCTTGGCGAAGATAAAGCCGTTGGTCTCGAGCCGACCGATCATCCTGTTGCGCTTCATCTCGCGCTTCGACTGGAAATGTGCGTCGTCATATTGGTTCAGCCGCCCGCGGTGGACGCCGGCTAGGCCGACCAGCACCAGAGCCAGGGTCACCGATCCGGTGATGATCAGCGCCGATTGCAGAAGGGCCGGGCGCGCGGCGATGTCGGCCCAGTCGTAGCGGATGAACCAGGGCTGCAGCGGATCGAGCGTGTCGAGGTTCTCCCGGAAGGCCAACATCACATAGATCGTGGCCAGCATGCCGCCGATATAGAGGCCGACAGCCAGGCCCAGGACAAGCGCCACCGGATACCGCCAGCGGGTTTCAAAATTCGAGAGCATGGGGAAGGCCTTCAGAGTTCGTGGACGTGGTCGTGGGTTGCTTCGCGATCGCGAAGTCCCAGCTCGGCGGCGCGGGCATGGCTGCGGGCAAGGTCGGCCCAAGGACCAACAGAGTGATCCGCAGAGAGATCGCCTTCGTTGCGCAGCTCATGTGCGACGGCGGCACGCAGCGCCGGGTCGCGGACCCGTTCTGCCAAGGGCGCGAGATCACCGGACAGGACACGGTCCAGATCTTCGCCGGGCAGTGTCTCGTGCATCCGGTCGACGATGGCCTCGAGGGCAGGGACCGCCGAGAGGCTGAGATGCCGATCGGCAGATATGATCTGCTCCTTGGCCACTGCCTCGGCCAAAACCGGCGGGAGTTCGAGCTCGGCCAGTTCCGCGCGGACCTCCTGGCCGAGGGCGCGCTCCATCTCCATCCAGAACACTTTCTGCATCGTGTTCGGCTGATCCGTGACCCAACTCGCCACCTGAGCTTCGCTGCGTTCGGCCAAGGTGAAGCGGGCTACCATCTCGTCGACAGAGGTGCCAGCGATGCGGAGTTCGTCTTCCCGGATGGTGAAGAGGGCCGCGAGCCGTTCGCCGATCTCGTCGCGGACATGGGACAGCGTGGCGCGCAGGCCCTCGTCGACGGTGAGACCTTCGGGCGGTGCCAGCTCCAGCCGCGCCAGCGAAGCCAGGGTCGGGTGGAAATAGCGATCCTCTTCATGGTTTGCTGTGCGTGCATGTTCCGCGAGGAGAAGATTGTCCGGTGCCAGTTGCAGCGAGGCGCGTGCCTGTTCCGCGAAGCTGCGCTCCAGGTCCACGCGCTCGGCCGAAGGCTCCATCTCGCGGATCGCCTTCCAGGCTTCCTCGGCAGCGGCGATCATCTCGGCCCGGGCCGCCTCGATCCGGGCGGCGGCATCGCCTTCTTCGTGAAGCGTGGCATCGGGCATCAATGGCAATCCTTGTCTGAGGGCGGCGGCCGAAGCGCCAAGCGCCCCGGCCAATCGGGAGAGGAAACTGGACGCGGCCGCGGAACCTTCTTCCGGTCCGGCTGCGATGGCGGCGATCCGCGAGAGCTCGTCATAGTCGCGGGCATAGTCCTGCAGGGCGTCCAGACGCCGGGCTTGCTCGGCATCGGACAGCGGCGGCGGGGGAGGGCGCGCGATTCCACCCGCCGCACTGGCCCGGACCGCGTGTTCCGGTACGGCGTGCTCGATCAACCCCCGCGACAGGCGCGAGGTGGCGACCAGGTTCAGCCCATGCTCCTGCGCGATCTCGGCATGAAGCTCGCGCATGACGTCGAAGTTCAACTCGGAATAGCGGCAGATCGAGAGGAAGCGGCCATTGTCGATGCCGTGCTTGTCCACGACGAAGTGAGCGTGAACGTGGTCGGTGTCCTTGTGGACAGAGGCCACATAGCGCCAGACGTCACCGTAGTCACCGGACCCAAAGACTTCTTGCCCCCATTCCCGGGCGATGGCCTCAGCCTGACCAACCTCGACCCCGCGCGGGAAGCTCAGGACGATGTGGTCGGTATGCCCGCGCTTGGGCGCGCCGCGCCAGGTCGAGGACCAGGTCTCGGCCACATGCGCAGACTTGCGGGGATCGAAGTCACGCTCGTATCCCGCGAGATTGCACCACGTCGCCTCAACGCCCTCTTCCCGGGCGACGTAGTCGAGGAGCCGCTTCAGCTCCTGAGGCGTGCGGGCCGATCCCCCTGCAATGCGTTTGACGACCGATTGCCAACTGCGAGGCGTGGAGGTATTGCGCAGAAGCCCACGCGTCCGGCGTTCCTTCGGGGAACCCAGCCGACCAGATGCGCCACCCCCGCCACCGCGCCCCCGGCGCTTGCCATCAAGTATATGGCCAAGGACGAGATCTTCGACGCTGTCACGGGTCATCGAACTTCCCCTTCATGGGCCTGCGCCGACGTCGATCCTGCCGGCACACTCTCAGTGCCGAGACCCTCCGGCCGTCCAGCAGCGGCGACGAGACCAACGACATGTTCGGCCAGGTCGTCGACCCGACCGAGCACCTTGCGTAAAAGCGCGCTGTCGCCAGGGTTCCACTTGAGCCTGCCGCCAGCCCCAAGACGGGCGAGCTGGTTGAGGTTCGTCCCGACCGACGAGAGTTCCCGACGCGCCGCAGCCAGTGCCTCCTGCTCATCTGAGCGCAAAGCCAGAAGACCGCTTGCCTGTCTGACCAGATGCCTCATTGCCTCGGAAACTGTCAGACCATGTGCCTCGGCGGCCGTCTGCAAGGCTGCCCGCTCCTCAACGGCCAGGCGCACGGTAAGCGTCACATCGAGCCGTCCCATCGTCCGCCGGTCCATGGCAGCCTTGATCCGCGCCAGGGATTGGCGGGACCGTCCAAGGGCCAGGGCGATCTGGGCCACGCTCTCACCCGCAGCCAGACGCGCCTCTGCAGCGGTCCTCTCAGCGTCGGAGAAGCGAGATCGCGGCACTGCTTGCAAAACACCTCTATTGCATTCGTTACGCCACATGTAACACACATTACCGTTCCTGCCAACCGTCCTCACCGGCCGGTTTCCGCTCCTCCGAAGCGGAGCCCGCGCGCGGAAACCGGACAGCCGGTGAGGACTCCATATGGCGTCAGGGGTCGGCGGCTTGCCCGACGACTGTCTCCCTGCGCCCTAGCCGGAGGCCTCCGCTGAAGGGAGCGCCCGCGCGCGACCGCCCTTGAAACGTTCAGGTTTTCGATGCCCGGCGCGTTCAACGCGAGGGCTCGAAACGGATCGGGAGCCACATGGTGAGACGCCGACATTTCCCGGAAAGGGGGAAGGAAAGGCGGTGGGGTCTCGGGGCCTTGGGTCAAGGCTGCTGGTGCCTTCGGCGGAGGCAGAGTTGCAGCGGCCAGGCCAGCGTGTGATAGGCGGAGGCCATTTCAGGCCCCCAACGGCGGTCAAATGCGAACACGCACATGGGCAAGCTGCCACCTGGTCACACAGGCAGACATGCAAATGGCTCGGCGGTCCCTCGCGCTGACGAGCGTCCCGGCATCCTTACAAGCGGTCACTTGGCCACCTGGTCCAAGTGGCCCGCAGCCCAGTGGCCATGCTGGTGAGATGCCAAACTGGTATCTCTGCAAACGGTCGGATGGTCTACCTTGCCCACGGTCAAGCTGGCAGATCGGCGGGCAGGCAAGTGGTCCTGCCTGCAGCCCGCCATTCAGGTTTCCATGCGCCATGTCGGTACGGCAAATGGTCCAGCGGGCCACCGGACAAACAGGCAACCGGTCAGACATGCAAACAGCCAAACAGGCGGCCCGCCAGACTGTTTGGAGGGGCGACGCGGCGAAAGCCCCGACATGCTGCGCCGCAGCAACAGGCATCTCCAAATTCCTTAGGAAATATGAAGATTTGCGGCCAGACCCACAACCTCCGGCGCAACCTGTTTGACGATCACACAACCATATGCCTATTGAGCGCACCGGTCGCGCGGCAGAAATGCGAACCCTTACAGGGGGTTCGCTCTCTTTCCTCACGCGATCATGGGCGCTGATTTCCCTTGCGGCAATTGGTCCGCAGGCTCCGCGCCCGTTGAGATGGGTGTTGCGATTGCGGAGGGTGTTTCATGCAAGTCATTACCATCGTCCAAACCAAAGGCGGTTCGGGCAAGACCACCACGGCGATGCTGATTGCCTCGGCAGCGCTGGACGCCGGGCGTCGCGTGACGCTGATCGACGGCGACGTGAATGCGCAGCTGGGCCGCTGGCGCGACAGCTTCGATCTCGCCGCCTGGGACGGGCCCAAGAAGCCCGCCTGGCCAGATGCACTGGCGATCCTGTCGCCTCCGGACTCTGTCCTGGGGTTGCTGTCCTTGCTGGAGAGTGAAGAGGCGGCGGGCACAGATCTCATCATCCTCGACACTCGACCCGGCACCCATGCCGACACCGAAGATTTCTGCCTGCTCTCCGATCTGGTGCTGATCCCGGCGCGTCCGGTATATGCCGAATGGGAAATGACCCATCGTGCCGTCCTCTGGATGGATGACCTCCGCGCCAGCATCGCCGAGGGGGAACGCTTCCCGGAAGTCCGCGTGCTGGTGATCGACGCTGGCCCCAAGATCATCGATGCTGCGACCAGGGAAGGGGGGATGAGCCTTCTGCCCAAGCGCGATCAGGATGTCCTGATGGAAATCCTGCGGCTCGACCATCTCGATGTGATCGTGCCGCACTCCAAGATCCTTGAGCAGCTCGGGTTCCATGGGCCACTCGGGCCTGCCGCTGCCGCCAATGCGCGGGCACCCGGCGGGCGTCTGATGGCTGAGGCCATCACACGGCAGCTCGAAGTTGCCGGATTAGTACTTGCCGGGATCGACGAGGTCCTGCCGCGATGAGCCGCTTCAAGATGCCACCACGGGTGGCACCCTCACCGGCCGCGGTCGAGCCGGGGATGCAGAATGCTGCCGCTCGGCTGCGGTCCTCCCGCGAAGCGCAAGACCGTCTCCTGGCAGAACAAAGGAGGCAGGGCAGCGAGGCAGTCGGGGTTTCGCAGTCGCCCGACGTCCCGTCCGGGGCACGCAAGTCCGCAAATGGGCAGGCAAACGCTGTGCCTTCTTCTGCACCGGGAACGCTGGCGGAGCAGGCTGGAAATTTCCGGAAAGAGAAAAAGGACAAGATCGTGGTGATGTTCCGTTTGCCTAAGAAGCAGGTGGGACGTCTGTCCGGCATGCCGATGGCCGAGGGCCTGAGCGACGCCTATGTTCTGAAGGCATTCGCAAAGGAGGGCAGGGCGGCGTTGCGCGCTATCTCCTCGGCCAATGATCTCAACCCGCTGATCGCCACGGCGAAGTCTTTCCGCGCGATCGATGTCGCGGAGATGACCGTTGGCGAAGCCATGACGGTCTATGTCCAGCCTGTCGCATTGAATGCGATGCAACTGGCCTTGGGCGATCCGCTGATGGTTTTGCCCAAGGCGACCATCGTCGGAGCTTTCTTCGCCGCGATCATCATCGGGCTGATCGATGCCCGGCAGGCGAAGAAGGCCTCGTCATGACTGGCGCTTTACTCGCAGGCGAGATCTGGGATCGGAGCGGTCTCGACCGACATGCTGGCCTTGCTCGTCACGATGGCGAACGACCCGCCTGCCTTCACCATCGCCACCATCTTCGACCAGTCAGCGGCGTCGCTCTGGGTCTGGAAGGCATGACTGGCTTTGACGGGAAGACGGGCCTGCTCGCCGGACTTCGCCAAGAACACAACCATCGTCGGATCGGCGTCATTGGTGAGCTCCACCGCAACATTGGCGTTCGAGTCTGGTCCGAAGACGCGGTCTGGGTCGCAATAGATCCGGACCTCGCCGTCCGCCGTCTTGAGGCTCAAAGCGCGCAGACCGCGCTGGACGGTGTCCGTCCAGGTGTCGAGGGCCAGGGCAGGCGATACAGCCAAAAAGAGATATGTCGCAGCAAGGACGGGGGACGGAATTTGCATCGAAGGAAGAGCCTTTTCTTGGGACTGCGGCCCGAACAGTGCACCGCTTATGAGTGCATTACATATGTTCTGAAATTGGACATGTCCACGGCTGACGCGCCAGCAGGCAGGCGGAGTTGGCACCATGCGCGATGAGATCAAGCCTGTCATCATCGGTCGCGTCTGGCGGGACCCGGACTGCGTAGGCGAGCCACTGGCCGAGCAGCATCGGCTGGCCGATGGCCAGATCGTCGTGAAGTGGGTCGTCGACCCGGAAACCCTTCGCGGCCCGATCTGGCTTCAGGTTCTGGAGGACGAGCCCGGCGATCCATCAGCGTCCTGAATCGGAAAGCCCCATCGATTCAAATTCCTGATTGGACGGCCGGACAGGTTGGGCGCATCCTATTGCGAGGAGGCGCCCATGTCTTGCCAGCTGCTGCACCGCATCGACCCCGATCTGAACATGGCTCGGTTCTACCGGGTCGAGCTCATGTCCGACCTGTTCGGCCAGGTCATTGTCGAGCGACGCTGGGGGCGTATCGGTGGTCGGGGCCAGTACCGGCTGGCCTCGTATCCCACGACCTCTTCAGCGGAAGCGGCGGCTTCCTCCTTGGTCCGGGCGAAGGAGCGGCGCGGATACCGCCCGGCAATCTAGGCGACAGAGCGCGCTCACTTCAGTCACCTTGCGCCGTCTGATCAGTTGAAGCCGATTGCAGATCCACGCCCGCACATCCTTTGGCGCGCCACCGTGTCGTCAAAGTAGAAAGGCGTCCTCGTCAACCAAGGAAGTGGGTAAAAGCGAGGTCGAAATTAGCAGAAAATCACCATTTCCTTACGTAATATCAATGCTTTATAAAAGTCTGATAAGAGAGATTATGTAATTCAAGGCTTAGGCTAGGGCTCAGTTAGGCTGCCTGAGCGTTGGCCAAGACTTTGAGTTCGTTTGGATCTAGCGTTTCGCCGTTGGAAAAATCGTAGATCGCCTCGATAGACTTGCCGTTCCAAATAAATGCATAGTGTTCCGCTTGCACGGCGGTCTGAAATGCTGTCGGTCGAAGAACAACCGCTAGACGTCCCAGGCCTTCGCGCTTCGGAAGCCAAAATCCATAGGACCCGGCATCACGCAACGAGCGCACCATTGCATGGGAGCGCTGCCAATCATCAGGTTCGTTCACTTCGCACTGGCATAGCAATTCGGAATGAACGGGCATTTTGAGCATCCGCATCTCCAAACGTGTCGCGCCTTGCTCAGTGCTGGACAAGAACAGCTCGCGTCGCCTCACTGCTTCAAGAAGCGCGCCCTTTTTCGTATCCGCGACTAGGCTGTAGCCAAAGCTCCCATCACTAAATTGGCTTGGCTCCGGATCGGGGTAAGTGAACGGAGCAACAAGCCAGTTCTGCGTCACCCGACCGCGATCGTCGGGGTGGAGCAGACCTAAGCCAGTTGCCATCTCTCGGAGCCGAGGATTGGTCATGGCTTCAACCCGCTTTGTGCCGTCCCAATCACGGGGCTGGCAAACCGGTTCATAGAGTTCGACCGGCGGAAACCGCGATGGAATCAAACGGTACGTAGGAACACACGTAGGCGCCACTTGGGACAATTGCTGCATCGACGGGGTTAGCCTCGCTGGGCGTCCAGGTAGCGTCGAACCTGGAAGATGTCGGAAAGGTACCCGTCACGTGCCATGAACTCCAGCGCCGACCGACCTTGAAGGAACGGCGCTTTGTTGGGCTGCACCACCCACTTGTCTGCCATGGCTTGATCGGTGAACAGAATCCGCAAACACTTGTAAATGTTGATTATATGCGAGATCCGCTCGAGCTGATCCCTGCTCAATTGACCCCCGTCCTTCTTCATCTTGAAGAATGAGGACCGCGGCGGGCTACCAAGAAGTTTCAACTGGTCATCCGTGGTGAGGTTCCAAGCCTCTGCAATCTGAAAGAATGCCCTGAGAGCGGCCTGATCGTCACCAGGTGACAGTATCGAGATGCCGGATGTGTCTGCAACTTGCGCGGCCGTCATAGCGGTCTCGTCATGGACTTGACTCCCATAAAAGTCTCACGGTAGATTAGTCCACACAGGGACTATACAGTCAGTTTAGTCCATTCACCTTAGAAAAGAAAGGCTCTGTGATGGGCAACGAGAGTGAAATCAACCGAGACGAAGCGAATCGCCAGAACGAAGCTGCGGCAAAGTCGTTCCTGATCTTCATCGATGGCGAAGAATATCTGGTCAAAGACCATACAGAGACCCCCAACCAACTCCTTGGTCTGGCTGGCCTTTCCCCTTCGGATCACTACCTGATCGAGATCAAGAACAAGAAGCAGGACAGCTTCCAAGGGCGCGGCGACGAGCCGATCCACATCCAGAAGGGCGACACCTTCGTCAGCGTTTTCACTGGCCCCACCCCGGTCTCTGAACTCCCGCAGCAATTCGGGGTGGCGAACTTCCTGGCCGGGCTCTCGGCCTTGGGATATGAAGCGACCGAAGTCGGCGATGGCAACATCACCTTCGAATACACCGTCGAGCTGGGTCGCCTCGCGGGCCGCATCGTCACGATGGGCTTCAAGGTGCCTCCTGACTTTCCTATCACGCCGCCGTCGGGGCCTCATGTCCGGCCCCACATTCATGGATTGCAGGGCGGGGGTGGTCATCCGACGGGTGGAATCCATCTGAGCTCCGGCCACAGCGGATTGTCGGACGAGTTCCAGTACTGGAGCCGGCCGTTCACCGGCTGGAGCGACACCCGAAAAACCGTCGGGGAATACATGGCGTTTGTCCGTCATCTGTGGGCTACCCAATGAGCCGCGTGACCAACAGCGTGGCCATGTCCACAGAGACGCATGGTGCTTTGGCGGCTCACTTGCTCCAACACTACTCGCGAAGCCGCCAAGAGGACCTTTGCTTTGCCCTTTGGCGACCCAGCACGGGGCGAAGCCGCCTCACCGCCCTTGTCTACGAAGTCATCCTTCCGGAAGAAGGCGAACGGAAACTCCAGGGCAACGTCAGTTTCGAGGGACGCTACTTCGAGCGGGCGCTTGCGATGGCAGTCGGGGCGGGCGCCGGACTTGCCTTTTTGCATAGCCATCCCTCTCCGGGCTGGCAGGGCATGAGCCGCGACGACGTGGTTGCGGAAGAGCGCCTTGCGCCTCGTGCTTTCGCAGCAACCGGCCATCCCCTGCTCGGGATGACGCTCGGGACGGACGGCGCCTGGAGCGGTCGGTTCTGGTTCCGGCGCGGCCGCGGACAATACGAACGGGAATGGTGCGGCAGTGTGCGCGTGGTGGGTGATGGGCTCGCCTGCACCTTCCATGATAAGTTGGCCCCACCACCCCCGTATCGCGAAGAGCTCCGGCGCACGACTTCTGCCTGGGGAGCAAGGAAGCAGCGCGATCTCGCGCGGTTGCGTATTGGCGTCGTCGGTGTCGGCAGCGTGGGCGGACTCGTCGCGGAAGCTGTCTGTCGGCAAGGGACCGAGGATGTGATGCTGATCGACTTCGACTCTGTCGAAAAGCACAACCTAGATCGGCTCGTCCACGCCACGTCGAGCGACATCGGAAGACTCAAGGTCGAGACATCGGCCGCGCGTCTGACAGCCTGCGCGACATCTGGAAATTTCCGGGTCGAAGCTCTCCCCGTCTCGATCACCATGGAAGACGGCTTTCGCGCAGTTCTCGATTGCGATGTGATCTTCAGCTGCGTTGATCGGCCCTGGCCCCGCTATGTCCTGAACACGATAGCAACCGCACACCTCATTCCGGTAATTGATGGGGGTGTCCGGGTTTCCATGACGACGAAAGGTAACATGCGGGGGGCAGACTGGCGCGCCCACGCCATCTTGCCCGGCCATGCTTGCCTTGCTTGCATCGGTCAGTACGATCCGGCTGATGTCGCTTTGGAACGCACCGGGCTGCTTGATGATCCGAGTTATATTTCGGGTCTGCCGCTGAGCCATCCCGCCCGCCAAAACGAGAACGTCTTCTCCTTCGGCATGAATGCCGCGGGGCTACAGATGCTTCAGTTCTTGTCTATGGTGGTGCAGCCTGCTGGCGTCGCAGTTCCAGGGCCCTTGAACTACCACTTTGCAACGGCAAGCCTCGACCGCGGCGAAGCCGTGGAATGCAATGCGGGGTGCTACTTTCCGGGTCTGACAGCTTTGGGCGACCAGATGCCCTTTGACCCCCTTCAGGCCTAGCTTGGCGACTGCCCCGACCTATTGGCCGGGACAGTCGCGAAAACAGATTCATCCAGTTTCAATCTCGGGCGAAACACCAGTTGCGGGATCCAGGCCGTTGCGCTTCTGCGGGACGAGGTCCGCTGTTTGCCTCGCTCAGTCGAACAACCCGGGCTGAGTCGCTGCCTTCGCCTTTTTGCCCTTCACCACTGGCGCCGCCACCAATGCACCTGCCGCCGTCAGAGACGCCTCTGTGAGCAACGGTGCAGCACATATTTCCTCGAGAAGGGTGGCCTGCGCCGGTTCCAGTGCAACAAGGCGGCCAAGGACGTGCAGCAGGTTCAGCAGATCCTCGGTATACTCGGGCAACCAGTGATCGGGCTGGACCTTGTCCAGCGCTGATGGCGGGCGGCGGTCGCCGATGACCGGGCGGGTGCGGTCGGCCTTGCGATAGCTGAACCACTGGCGCAGGACGTTCCGGCCGGAAACCTGATACTCGGCCACGGCGGTTGGCACGTTTTCAATGAACCCCTCCCCCACATGCAGCCGACCCGTCGAAGGGTCATGATGCATCGTGTCGGGCAAGGGGTGCGGCGCGCCGGGGATGGTGCCACCGACCGGGATCGTTGGACCTTGCGCTTTGGGCATCCGAGGGGGCGTCGCGGGACGACTTGCCGAGGAGTCGGCGAAACGCTCACCATAGGTATGTAACCAGATGACCTCGCGGCCCAGGGTGACGGCGCGGTCGAACAGGGCGGCATCTGCGGTGAGCGGAACGCGCAGGCCTGGGAGGATCAAGTCATCCTTGAACCGGGCCGTGAAGGCACGATGAGCAAGGAGCGCCGCGATATATGCCATCAGGTCAGGGGCAGATACCGGCTTGCCGTAGATGGCGGAGAGGTGGACGAGGAGCGCGGCTTTGATATTGGAAATCGTGGCTGCAGCGTCGCGCCACAGTGGAAATACTCTCCCACCCCGACCGCAAAAGTGATCCATATCGGGGACGAAGCCAGAGAACGATACTGCCGGGCCATCGGACGGGGCAGCACTTGTGAGGCCGGTAAGATGGACTTGCCCCTGCGAGAACCCGCTCCAAAGTTCGGGGTTTGGGCGGTTCAGCAGACGATTGTCCGGAATGATCCACTGCCTATCGAACGATCGAAAAGAATACCGGATTGGCCTGATCGGCCCTGCAAAGTCTTTATCTACAGCAGTCCCCCGAAATTCATGTCCGGACAATCCGACCTTTGTCAATTTGGTCAGCGTCTTATCACCGCCTTCATGGGGATAAAACAAAACCTCTTTAGTTTTCGGATCTTTCTCGCGCACCAGCCTTGCCCAACGATCAGTGAGCGATTGGGCATCGGGTGCAATGACCCAGGTCCTACCGGGCATCACCCCGGAACCGTTGTATTGGTACAGCGCATCAAGTGCAGGGAAGCTGGCCCACTCGCCTTTGGATCCGGCTAGAAAGGGCGCGCGCCATTCACTTGGGCCATCAGTCCAACCCGAACCGGCCAAAGTGATCGACTTCAATTCTGTGAACTTGTCCTTGCGCGGCCCAGTCGACAATTGTCGCACATGCAGCCTGGCCGGTGTCGCCCGATCCTTGCCCTTCTTGCGAGCGGCCAGAACGATGCAGATCGGGTGCTGAACACCTTGGAAGATGCGCGTTGGCACTTCAGGCTGGTGCCCTTCAGGGCTGCAGTCAATGACCCAGATATCGGAACAGTCGCGACGCAACTCCATCCGCATCTTTTCGAAGCCCGGGCCGTTCAAGAATCCAGAAACCGTGATGTAAGTGACGATGCCGCCTCTATCATCGGGCTCTACGCCTATGGTTTCGAGAAGATCTGCGGCAAAGACCTTCCAAGAAGCCCATCGCCAGAAGAAGACATAAAGATTCTTTAGATGCTTTGCATGAGCGCCTCGACCCCATGCCTTTGGCAAGTCCCAATGCTTCATCGGGGCGGCGCGGCCATCGCTGCCTTTTTCCACCCACCCGCCGCGCCCCTTGGCCTTTTCCTTGTAAGGCGGGTTGCCTATGACAACCGTGATCGGCTCGTCCCGCTTGATGGCATTCGCCTCTTTCCGCGAATTGCCGATAGGGGCCAGCATGGTCGAGAACTGTGTCTGCGCCGCATAGGGATCGCCAAGCGTGTCGGTCACGAACAGTCTGGGCTGCGGCAGGTTGGCGCCTGACCCGCTACCCGTGGACGACACCCCCATCAGCGCACGCATTTCCGCCATCAGCCGCAACTGCGCCACCGCGAAGGGGCCGAATTGCAATTCGAACCCGATAAGTCGATGCGCGGCTGCGCCCAAGGCTGGGCCAACAGCGCCCGCGCCCTGATCATCGGCCACCGTCTCGGCGATCTTGCGCAACACGCCCAGAAGGAAGGTGCCGGTGCCCGTCGCCGGATCGGCGATGGTCACATCCTTGGCGGCAAGGCCTTCATGGCGGCCGAACAGAGCGGGGTCGCGCAACGCCTCGTCCGTCAGGCGGACCATGGCCTGCACCACCTCGGGCGGGGTGTAGTAGCTGCCGGTCTTCTTGCGCAGGGCGTTGTCGTAGACCTCGAGGAAATCTTCGTAAAAGTAGAGCCAGGCATCGGGCTTGCCCTTGGAGAGGGTGGGCCAATGCACCTCATGCAGCACACGGGTCAGGGTCGAGATTGCGGTGGAAAGGGCCTTCTGGGTCTGCGGATCGTCCGTCAGCAGGCGCAGCGCGGTGCCGATCAGCGTGTTCGTGTCGCGCAGCGCGAGGGCGGCATGCGCGATACCCTTGTCCAAAGGAATGTCCTGTGCCCGCGCCATCAACAGTCCAAAAGTCACCGCCTGCGCATAGCCGTCGGCGAACTGCGCATCATCAGCCTGCGGAAAGAGTAGCCCCCGCCATTCGGTGGCAAGATCGGTCAGGCTTTGGGTGCCATTTTCCAGTTCTTCCAGAACCTCGTCACGCAACAGACGGCACAGGCGAGCCGAGACCTCGGCCAGTTTGCGCGGGCTGTCGGGCGGGATCGGGCTCCAGCTCAGGAAGTCCGTCAGGAGAGTGACGAGCGTCTGCGGGGCGGTAAGCTTGGCACCCGCTGTGTCCAGATCACCGGAGAGATGAATGATCTGACCGACAATCGCGCCGTTCTGCCAGAGGCTGAACGACTGACCGTCGCTGTAGATGAGGTTCGGCAGTGACTTCAGCTTCTGCCACTGACGCTTGTCATGAGGATCGGTGAACTTGCGCGGATCTGCCCCTTTGCCTGGGGCTTTCAGTTCAATGAAGCCGGTCAGAGCGCTGCGAACGGTGACAGCATAGTCAGGCCGTGTCCCAAGGGCGGAAAGGGTGCTTTCGCCGACAAGCGTGACCCAACCGGGCTGCTGGCCTGCGGCCTCTGCCAACGCTGTGATCAGTTCTTCGAGGGGCGCCCGGATGTTGTCCTCCGGGGCGCCAGTGATGGCAGGGTTCGAGAGCTTAGCCTTGGCGGTTATGCCGTACTTGGAAATGATCTGATCAAACATGAACTGCTCCCAACATTTTTTGTGCAACCGTAGCTGGAATCCATTTTAGAACAAGACCTTTACGGCGAGACGCTTCGGCAGCGCTCACGCGCTGCCAGTCGCCATACGATACACCGGGATGCCCATCTTGCGGGCTTTGTCGGCGAGGTTGTCCTGGATGCCCGTGCCCGGGAAGACCACGACGCCGATCGGCATGCAGTCCAGCATCTGGTCGTTGCGTTTGAAGGGCGCGGCCTTGGCGTGTTTGGTCCAGTCCGGCTTGAAGGCCACCTGCGGCACCTTGCGGTTTGAGGCCCAGGTGGCCGCGATGCGCTCAGCGCCCTTGGGAGACCCGCCATGCAAGAGCACCATGTCGGGGTGTTTGGCGTGGATCTGATCCAGACGATCCCAGATCATCCGGTGATCGGTGGTGTCCCCTCCCGAGAAGGCAACCTTGGGTCCGGGTGGCACCAAGCTTTCGGTCTCGGCGCGCTTCTTTGCGGCGATGAAGTCGCGGCTGTCGATCATCGCGGCGGTCAGGTGGCGATGGCTGGTCCGCGAGCCCGAGCGCGGTGACCAGTGGGTGCCGGTGGTCCTGAGGTAAAGGTCAGCGGCGGTTTCACGGAAGAGTTCCAGGCTTTCCCTCCGGTCGATCAGGCTCTGCCCGATGTCGATCAGGGTTTCGAGCTGGACGGATTTCACCTCGGAGCCATCCTGTTCGCGCTGAAGGCGTTTCTGCGCTTGCTCGTTATCGTCGAGCCTGGTCTCGATCCGCTCGGCGGCGCGGTGAAAGGTGTTGACGGTCGACCACAGGATTTCGTTGAGGTCGGCATCGAGGCTCGTGTCGGCCATGGTGGCGATGAGGGCGTCGAAGATATCGGCGACGGCGGTCTGGACGACGTGATCTTCGGGCGTGATCCGGGGATCGGCCTCGTCCGCGCCCGGACGGTAGCCAAAAAGCTGCAGGGATTCGATCATGTGATCGGTCGGCGAGGAGGTGTGATCGGGTTCGAACTCTTCGTGGGCGTACATGGGATGCTCCTTCGTCTGGACCGCGTCCGTCGCGGCCTTCTGGCGACGAAAAGCCCATGGGCGGTCCGGTCTGGCAGCCCGAGCCTTTTGCGAGGGCCTTGATGGCCAAGCCCGACTATTTTGCCTCGCGATGCAAAGGCGGCTCTGCCGCCAGCGGAAAATAGTCGGGCGCCGCCATTGCCTGACCGGGCCGTTTATGGGCCGCTCGCCCTCTCAACGGCCGAGGCGCGGTCCCGATGAGGAAACCGCATCCTGTTTGCCCATGAGGAGCTCGGACCCTGCCCGATCACCCCCTTCGCCGCGTCAGAGGATCGGTGCCCAGGAAGCGGCTGACGTCCTCGGGGGCGAGCTGCACCCGGATATGCGCCCTGATCGCGTCCAGGCCGCGGGTGGTGAGATCGTCGTTGAAATCCCCCGCCATGGGCGACAGCGTCAGAGCCTCGATGCCAACCTCATGGGCCCGGGCGATCAGGCTATCCCTTGCACCGTCCCCGGCGGGATCGTTGTCGCGGACGATATAGAGCCTGCGCAGATGTGCCGGAAACTGGAGGGCTGCGAGGTGTCCGGCCGACAGCGCTGCAACCATCGGCATCTTGGACAGAGCCTGACGGAGGGATAGCACGGTCTCGATCCCCTCCCCCGCCGCAATTACCTCTTTGGCCACCCCGAACCTGACCGCGTGGCCGAGGAGCTCCCCCATCGCCTTCCGCTGTGTGTCGACAGGTGCCTTACCGCTGCCGTCGCGTGCGAGCCAGGTGCGGTGCACGCCCGTGACCTTGCTATCGAGGTCGGTGACAGCGGCGATCATGGCGGGCCAGGTCTCGGTCTGATCCTCGCCCTCCCCCCGATAGTAGCAGTTGGGGTGGAATCTGAGGGCGCTCGTATCGCGCAGATCGGTGATGCCCCGGCCCCGCAAATAGGTGGCCGCCAGCGAGCCTTTGAGCGGACTGGCCATGCCGAGGAGCCGCCGTGCCGCTTCTGACGATCCAGTTGGTGCGGCTGGTTGCTTCGGTGTCGCGGTCTTCGGTACGGAGTCCTGCCTCGGCAGACTGAGAAAGCGCCGGGCCTCTTCGAGCACGTCGGGGAAGTTGCTTAGCCCAAGGCTTTCGCGGATGACATCGAGAAGGTCGCCGTGGCCTCCTTCGGCCGGATCCTGCCATTTTCCAGCCGCGCCCTTCCCCGCAGCCGGCCGTTTGAGGCGGACGAACATCGAGCGGCCCGCGGCGTTGCGTACATCGCCGACCAGCCAGTAATTGCCCTGTCTGCGCCCGTTCGAGAGATAGTGTCGGCAGACATCTTCGGCTTGTTCGCCAAGGCGCTCCGCCAGTTCTGCGGCATCAATACGGGACATCAGGCAACCTCGCGCTCAGAAATGCGGGAGATAGGCCAGAGGTTGAAAAGCTTGGCAAGCACTCCCGCGCCATCTGTCCCAACCGGAACGAAGAACCGCAGTTTCCACGAGATGATTTCGCTGAAGAGGCCGTAAGCCCGCAGACGGTCACGCATGCCTTCGGTGAAACCGGTCAACTCGATCCGGTTCACGCCCATGACACGAGCACGGCGGAGCTGCAGGCCCTCGGCCAGATCGAGGATGGTCTTGCCGAGGGTCAGCGCCGCATAGGCCTGTTCCGGAGAGAGGCTCGGCACCCCTGCCCCTGTCGCCGTGGCGGCCCAGGCGGGCGAGACCCTGCGCCCGATGATCCGCTCGCCGTCATCGGTCTGCAGGCGGTAGACCCGGGTTTCGTCCTGGGGCAGGCGCTTCCAGACCGGGAGGAGAAGACCCGAAACGACATGCAGGGTGCTCTCGGTGAAGTCAGGCACTTCGGCGACTTCGGCATTCCAGGCGGCGGCGAAGGTTGGGCGATCGGTCTCGACCCAATTCGTGCTGCCCATCAGCCGCACGGCGATGTTTTGCGCCTCTGAGGGGCGGAGCAGCCGAACGCGTCGCTCGATATCGCCGTCATCCAGCATTATGCTGGTTGTCGGGATTTGCACTGCTGCCCGGCCCGACTTCTCGTTGATGAGAAGCTTGGCCCGCGGATCGTCGAGTTCGCTCAGGGCTTCGTCCAGCAGGCGTGGCCGGTTCCGACGTCGTTCCGTGATGGAGAGAAGCCGGGTCTCCGCCCCGGTCGTCGGGTGGGTATAGATCACCTGCCGGTCGGTGACGGTGAAGCTCTCAGCCCGCAGCGTTTCCAGCCCGATGTCATAGGTGCCCGACGCCATCGCCCCGTCGATCCGCGCCTCCAGAAGCTGTTCGAAGGCCGAGAAGAGGATGCCCTGCAACTCGATGGCCAGCGCCAAAAGCCGGTTTAAGAAGGTCGTGATCGGCGGCAGGTCGTCCTTGATGCCGTTCGCATCCATCAGCTTCAGACCTGTCGCTGCCTCGAACCGCTGCAGCGAGCAGCCGTCGATCTTGCCGCGCACGATCAGGAGGTAAAGCTGACGCAGCGCGTCGCGGGCATAGGGCGACTCGAGGTTGTCCTCGGGGCGAAACAACCCCTGCCCTCCCGTCTGCCGCTGGCCGCGGGTGATGGCACCAAGCGTATCGAGCCGCCGGGCAATCGTGCTGAGGAAACGCTTCTCCGCCTTCACATCGGTCGAGATTGGCCGGAACAGCGGCGGCTGCGCCTGGTTCGTCCGGTTGGTGCGCCCGAGGCCCTGAATGGCCGCGTCAGCTTTCCAGCCGGGTTCAAGCAGATAGTGGACCCGCAACCGCTGGTTCTTCGCCGAAAGCTCGGCGTGATAACTGCGCCCGGTGCCGCCTGCATCCGAGAAGATCAGGATCTGCTTGTGGTCATCCATGAAGGCCGTGGTCTCGGCAAGATTGGCGGAAGGCGCGCGGTTCTCGACCGCGAGGCGGGAGGCAGAGCCTTCGCCCTTGCGGATGATGCGCCGGGACCTTCCCGTCACCTCCGCCACCATCTCTGTCCCGAAGTGCTGGACCACCTGATCGAGTGCCCCCGGCACTGGGGGCAGAGAGCCGAGCTGCTCCAGCATCTCGTCGCGCCGACGCACCGCCTCGCGACATTCCACCGGCTGGCCGTCGCGGAACACGGGGCGCGACGACAGGTTGCCCTCGCCGTCCGAAAAGGGCTCGTAGAGCTGAACCGGGAAGGAATGCTGCAAGTAACTGCCAACGTACTCCCTGGGAGTGACGTCAACCGCCAGGTCATTCCACTCGTCGGTCGGGATCTCGGCGAGCCGCCGTTCCATCAGCGCCTCGCCAGTCGAGACGATCTGGATGACCGCGGCACGACCTGCAGCAAGGTCGGCTGTGATCGACCGGATCAGGGTCGGGGTCTTCATGCTGGTCAGCAGGTGGCCGAAGAAGCGCTGCTTGGTGGATTCAAAGGCTGAGCGCGCTGCCGACTTGGCCTGCCGGTTCAACGTGCCGTCAGAGTCGGTGATGTTCGTCGCCTCCATCGCGGCATCGAGATTGTTGTGGATGACCGCGAAAGCGCCGGCATAGGCATCATAGATGCGCCGCTGCTCGTCGGTCAGCTGATGCTCGACCAGCTCGTACTCGACACCGTCATAGGAGAGCGACCGTGCCGTATAGAGGCCGAGGGCACGCAGATCGCGGGCCAAGACCTCCATGGCCGCGACCCCGCCGGCTTCGATGGCCTCGACGAATTCGGCCCGGGTGGCGAAGGGGAAATCCTCGCCGCCCCAGAGGCCGAGCCGCTGTGCATAGGCGAGGTTGTGAACGGTCGTCGCCCCAGTCGCCGAGACATAGACGACCCGGGCATCGGGCAGCGCGTGCTGCAGGCGCAGGCCCGCACTGCCCTGCTGCGAGGCCTCAACATCGCCGCGTTCGCCCTTGCCGCCGCCCGCGTTCTGCATGGCGTGGCTCTCATCGAAGATGATGACCCCATTGAAGTCGCGTCCGAGCCAATCGACGATCTGGCGGACGCGCGAGACCTTTTCGCCGCGCTCGTCGGACCGCAGCGTCGCGTAAGTGGTGAAGAGGATGCCTTCGGTGAGCGTGATCGGCTTGCCTTGGGCAAAGCGCGACAGCGGCGTGACGAGGAGGCGTTCTTGTCCCAGGGCCGACCAGTCACGCTGTGCGTCCTCGATCAGCTTGTCGGATTTCGAGATCCAGACCGCCTTGCGACGACCGCGCAGCCAGTTGTCGAGGATGATCCCGGCGGATTGCCGGCCCTTCCCTGCCCCGGTGCCGTCGCCGAGCATGAAGCCGCGCCGAAAGCGGACTGCTCCTGCAGCCCCATCGGCCGCAGCGCTGACCGTGTCAAAGGTCTCATCGACGGTCCAGGCACCGGCCAGATGGTCGGAATGCGCCTCGCCGGCATAGATCACCGTCTCAAGCTGCGCATCGGAAAGGCGGGCGCAGATGTCAGACGGAAGCTTCGGCCGATAGGACGGGCGGGGCGGCGCGACCGAGGCCATGGCAGCGGATTGCACCAGCTTGGTCGGGTGCGGCACGGCACCGGGGATGCTGATCGACTGGAGCCGGTATTCTTCATAGATCGCGTCGGACAGGCGCATCGGCGCTGCCGGCTCGGCGTCGATGATATCGTAGCCCAAGTCGACGGCATCCACCGTCTTGGGCGACACCCGCGCAGAGGCGGCCGAAGTACCGCGGGCGAGATAGCCCCGAACCGAGCGCGCCGCAGGCAGCGAAGGCGCAGAAGGCTTCGGCAAATCAACGATCAGTCGCGGCGGAACCTGCGTCTCAACCCAGCCGAGGAGTGTCGCGACATCCGGCGCCATTCCCGGCGAAGCCGGAAAGCGAGCGGGATCGGCCGCAGGCATCTTGTCGATCACCGTGAGCCGCGTCGGAAATGTCGTGCCATGGCGGGCATAGACCGAGCCATCAATCGCGGCCGAGAACACCACCGTTCCGACCTCCTGCAAGCGGGCGAAAGCCTCGCGCCAGGCGGGTTGGTCAGGGCCGAAGTTGGCGCCGGTGATCGTCACCAGCCGACCACCGGGAGCGAGACGGGCAAGCGCTGAGGCGATGTGGCGGAAGGCTGCATCTTGGACGCGCCCCGTGACATTCGCCATCGCCGAAAAGGGTGGGTTCATCAAGACGACGGACGGGATGGCGGCGGCATCCAGATGGTCATGGATCTGCGCAGCATCGAACCGGGTAACAGGAAGACCCGGAAAGAGGGAGGCGAGAAGATCCGCGCGGGTTTCGGCGAGTTCGTTGAGGATCAGCCGTCCGCCCGCGACCTCGGAAAGCACTGCCAGAAGGCCCGTGCCCGCTGAAGGCTCCAGCACGATGTCCTGTGGCGTGATGGAGGCGGCGGTCAAAGCCGCCAGCCCGAGTGTCACCGGGGTGGAGAATTGTTGCAGCGCTTGGCTTTCTTCAGAGCGGCGGGTCTGGCTGGGGAGGAGACCCGTGATCTTCGACAGCACGGCCAGTCGCGCCGCAGGCGTGTCGGACTTGCTGAAGATGGCCGGGCCGAACTTCCGCAGAAAGTGAACAGTTGCGGCTTCGCAGGCCTCATAACCCGCCTTCCAGTCCCAGAGACCGGACGCATCGGAGCCGCCGAAGGCAGTCTCCATGATGCCTCGCAGCGCATTGGCTTCGATGCGCTGCCCGCGCTCAAGCGGGTCCAGCAGCATCCGGGCGGCGGACAGAATGGCAGAAGCTGTGGCGACGGGCGCTTGCGCCAGCGTCGCCGGGGACAGATCATTCATGGGAGGAAACCTCAAGAGCCGGAAACGGGATCAGACCCGGTCAGCGCTCTCTCATCCGCCGGGACTAAACCCGTCTCGGCCCCCCTCTCCCTCTTCCGCGCCAGGGACAGTCGCCCGAATGGGGGGAGACAGCGACCGCTGGCTCCAGTCCGAAGGACCAGGGCCCGGTCCCGGCAGTATGCCGGGATGTGCCAGACTGCTTCTCGGGCAGATGCATTTGCGGCGAACCGAACAATTGGCTGAAACACCAAACGGCGCCCTCACCAAGAAGAGGCTTGCACGTTTAAGATTTTTCCCCTCTAATGCGGGGATGAAAATTAAACGGGATCGAAACATGCCCATCTTCCGCACCGCCATCATCGACAACCTGCTGGATGCCGACCGGCGACTAGCGGACTTCGGGCTTGCAAGGTCGCAAATGCTCGCCATCCGGGACGCCGCCCGGGGAGCGACTGAGGATGCTAGCCCGCTCATGCCCTTAAATGCACCAGGGACGCTGGGATACATCTATGGGGTGGAAGCGCTCCGCGGGAACATTCTGAACGAAGAGTGGGTGATCGACCGGACCTTGGGGGTTGAGGCCATCATCAATCACCACCTTGGAATACGTATTGGTTTCCAGAACGTCGATGCCGCCTGCGACCCTGTGATGCCGCCGATGCCGCGGTCAGAAAAAGGGAGCGGAACAGCTCGCCTCTGCAGGCTGCCGCTTTTCGATCACTTTGGGGTGGTCCTTGAAACTGATACTGATCGCCTGCCGCGTGACGATGCCAAAGACCCCCACGGAGACCAGGTTGTTACGTATTTTGTGATGGTTGGAGAGGATGGCAGCATCGAGCTTTCTTGCCCTGTCATCGGTGGAAAGAAGTACAGCGACTTCGTCGAACGCATCTTCATTGACCGCCCGGCTGACGATTGGGATGCGCGAATCGAACCCGAAGTTGGCCCTGCCGACGACTTCGACGTGCCTGTCATCTTCAAAGACCAAGCGTGATGTTCTGCGCAGATCGACTAAAGGTTGCCCGCTATCGCAGGAAGCTCACAGGTAAGGAACTTGCCGAAGCGGCAGGCCTTACGGATGTGACGATCTCAAAAGTGGAGAATGGGCACCAGCCCGACGAGCAGACCGTCGACAAACTGGTGAGTGTGCTTGGATTTCCTCGCGCATTCTTTTTCATGGACAAGCCCGAGGTTCTCGAAACTCAGGCCGTTGCCTTCCGTAGCCTCAAAAAGATGAAGGCGGCGGAACGGAATGCCGCGCTAGCTGCCGGCTCTATCGGCATTGCCCTGTACCAGTGGATTGACGACCGGTTCACGCTTCCCAGCCCAGATCTGATTGACCTCAGCAAAGAGCAACACCGGCCAGAAATCGCAGCTCGCCTTCTGCGCCAGCATTGGGGTATCGGTGATCGTCCCATTGGCAGCATACTTAGGCTGTTCGAATCCAAGGGCATTCGGGTTCTCTCTTTGTCGGAAAACACCCAGAATGTGGATGCCTATTCCTTCTGGAAAGCTGATCGCCCTTACATCTTCTTGAACCAGAAAAAGACGGCTGAACGGTCCAATTTTGATGCTGCGCACGAATTGGGGCACTTGGTGCTTCACTTCCATGCACAAGCAGAGTCGGCGCCTGAGGACGACGCAGAGAGGCAGGCGGATCAGTTTGCGTCCGCATTTCTGATGCCAGATGCTGATGTGAAGAACACGCTCTCACACGTCTACAGTTCCTCTCAGATCATTAAGGCGAAGATCAGGTGGCGGGTTTCGGCGATGGCGTTGGCAACCCGTTTGAACCGGTTGGGGCTGCTCTCCGACTGGAACTATCGGTCGATCCTGATTGATCTCGGGCGCCAAGGCTACCGCACTGGAGAACCGCTTGGTGTTGAGCGTGAAACTTCGACACTTCTCGCGAAAGTACTCACCGCCCTATGGTCAAAGGGGATCACCAAGAAGGCTATTGCCGACGATTTGAATTTGCCATGGGAAGAGGTGGAGACGCTCCTCTTCGGTCTGGCCGCTCCAGTCACGCCACCGCCAAACCCGCGGCCGTTCTCTGTCGTAAGTTAAGCAAACCGTGGGGTCCGTTCGGCTTTGCGATGGACCTTTAGAAATGAGCGTCGCATACCACCCCGAATAGGTGCGGCATGCTTCCTGATATTTCGGCGCCTATCCGGAGAGGGTAGATCTAGAGATGCTCCTTGAAGACCATAAGCGCCGCGTGGCGCGACTGCTTCGCAATGAACGCAAGGTTGAAGACCTCCACAGCCTCTTCGCCGACCTACGTATGCACAAGCCAGGGCGCGCGAGCGTTCAAGAGATCGGACACTTTGCTGCACATCGGCATGAGCGAGACGCCGGCATCAGTCTGTCACGCGCCAACGACATACAGACCAGTGCAAGGCTGTGGCATCTCCAGTTCAACGGAACCAAGCCAAGCATTCAACATTTGCGAGAGGCCGGATCCGCCAACCTTAGGATTATGCCGAGCGAGCGCATCAAGGCTAGGCTGGGCATTTCTCGCCAGACCGCCGAACAGACGTTCAACAAGGCAATCAAGAAATTTGAAGATCGCAGACCACTCAAGCAACGGGAAGCCGAAGTCCTAAAAGTCTTCGGATTCAGCATGATGTGGCAATTTGCTTTTAGCGACGGGGAGTTGTTGCACGACCTGGTGCACCTTCTTGTGGCGGAGGGCTCACTGGCCGAAGAAGATAGGCGTGCGTTCGAGACTGTTTCAACATTTGTGAGTCTTTACGCTCTCAACATATTACACGGCGCCCGTCTGAAGATGGCCGATGGCAAAATCGCTCGGCTCAGGTTGGCAGTGTCGGACGACACCGGCCTGCTTCGGATCAAGGCAGACATTCCAGTTACCGAAGTCCCCAAGCCAATAGTGACAAGTGTTCCCATGTTTGAAAGCACGCTGGTTGCGAGGGAACACTGCGATCCCAGGCTTCTAAGCGTCGACGACGAGCCGATACCAGCGGAAATCGCTGGACACAGACTTGTAGTTCTTTCTTAGGCTCAGCGTGTGCCGTGCAGGCGCGCGCACATCATGCACGATGAGCGAAATGACAGTGTATCGAAACGGCAACCTGCACAGGCTTCATGCCATCGGCCCCGGTCGAAAGACCGGGGCCTTTGCTTCTTGTGATCAGTCGCCGCGGCGGGTGTTGGGGCGGGACCAGATGAGGGAGTGGCCCTCGCCATCTTCGTCATCGAAGAGGTTGGCGTAGATCGGGGCGGCGAAGCTCGGATCGTCCAGCTTCAGGCCCAGGTATTCGCGGCCCTCGTTCGATTTCTTCGTCCAGGCGGCGCCGATCTCGGCGCGGCCGACCAGGACCCGGTGCGAAGGCGCGTTTTCGCCCGAGGCGCGCAGGTCGGGGACGAGGCGCACGCCCTTGGCCTGCAGGCTGAGGGTGAAGATTTCGCCGGTGTATTAGGTGCCGGTCTTCTTGAAGGTGCCGATGGTCGCCATGATCTTTCTCCGTTTTTGCTCTGTTTCGGGCCCGCGTCCTTGCGGCCTCGATGGCGATCGACGGCCCGGAGGCGACCGATGGCGCACCCCCCTTGCGGGGGCTAGACAGCACAGGAGGAGCTTTCTTGGCCCGCGAGGAATGGCGGCTCTGCCGGCAGGGGAAGAAAGTTGCGACGACGCTGTTGCGCCAAAGCGGTCGAGGCGAAGACGTCCTTCGGGCAGATCAGCCCATCACCAGAGGCCGTTTGGACGCGGGCTGGGACAGACGGG
>JAIXSY010000057.1 GCA_027484445.1 Verrucomicrobiaceae bacterium | reverse complement strand
TTCATCGGCACGCCGCAGTACATGAGCCCCGAGCAGGCAGAGGGCAGCCTGGACATCGACACCCGCAGCGATGTCTATGCCCTCGGCATCCTGCTCTACGAGCTGCTCACCGGCGACACGCCTGTGGAGGCTGCCACGCTCCGCCAAGCCGCGCTACACGAGATCGCGAGAATCATCAAAGAGCAGGACACGCCCAAGCCCAGCACACGCCTCCAGAGCCTCATCCGCAGATTTCAAGATGACGCAGATTCCCCGATCCCCGCCCCACTCCCAGATTCAGAAAATCAAAACCATCTGCGTCATCTGCGAAATCTGCGGACCCTCGCTGTCTCTCGTGCCACCTCAGAGGAAGCACTGATCAAACAGGTGCGTGGAGAGCTGGACTGGCTGGTCATGAAGGCGCTGGAAAAAGACCGCGCCCGCCGCTACGACACCGCCATCAGCCTCGCGGAGGACATCGGGCGCTACCTGGGCGGCCAGCCCATCCACGCCGCCCCGCCGAGCAACGCTTACCGCGTGCGCAAGTTCATCCGCCAGCACCGCCACGCCGTCACCGCCGCCGCCGCCGTGCTCACCCTGATGACTGCCGGCATCCTCGGCACCAGCTGGGGCCTCGTCAGGGAAAAAGCCGCCAAAGAAGAAGCCACCCACCAGGCCAAAATCGCCGAACAAGAGCGCACCCGAGCCGAAGCCGAGAAAGCCGAAGCTGACCAACAACGCCTCACCGCCGAAACCGCGAAAACCACCGCCGAACGCGAGCGCGAAGCCGCCGAACTGGAATCCTACATCGGCAACCTTGCCGCCGCCCAAGCTGCCCTCACCGCCCACGACTACCCCGGAGCCCGCGCCCGGCTTGCCGTGTGTCCCGAAAGGCTGAGAGGGTGGGAATGGAGGTTTTTGAGTGAGCGGGCAAAGAGCGTTTTGTCATTCATCGACCTGCATTTATGGCCTTTGCACTTTACTCCTGATGGCAAGGCTATTTTGGTTTGGGACACTCTGGAGCAGTGCCTGAGGCTACTTGATCACGAGGGGCGCAGAATTGGGCCTGACTTGAAGATTGATCACCCAATAACAGTAAGCAGTAATAACGTATGCTTTACACCCAATGGGCGGCACCTTTTCGTGTTAGGAAGATTTGGTCAGGCATACATCTTTGCAGTTGAAACGGGCAAGCTTGTCACACGCATCTCGATCAGAAATGGTGATGAATTAAAAGTGCATGATTGGCCTCGAAACTCCAGACCTCTGGCTAGCTCAGACGGCAAGTGGCTGGCTGTTGATACGCTACCAAGGCTTTATCGCATGGATGGAAGTTATGTGAAACTCGCCACATCAGTTGGCCCAGTGATCAGCGGCCTTGAGTTCCTTCCTCAGAGCGATCTGGTTCTGACTTTTCACCAAAACACAGCGCAGCTATGGAAGACGAGTGGAGAGCCGGTCGGAAGCCCCATGCTGCATGATGGTCTAATCACAGATTGGGAATGCAGCGAGAACGGACAAAGAATTTTAATTGAAACAGAAAATGAAGCACAGCGCTGGGACGCAACCGGAAGGCCTATCGGGCCGCGTATTTCACTGAAGGGATCGGATGATTTGGTTTCCATAAGTCCAGACGGAAACTTCGTCGTTCGGTATGTCGGACAATCTAAAGTCTGGAGTGCATGGTCAAGTCATGGAGAGGCGCTTGATGCTAAACTTTTACCTCAGGGCAAGGATTGCCCGAGTGCCATTTTATTTTCTACAGACTCACGATACATCTACATTGGAAGCCCTTGGGAGTTGGTGGCATGGAATCTTGACGAACATGGCGAATCTTCCTCAAAGCCATCAACACAGTTTCGATTCTCAAAGAGATTTACATTGCTCAATGATACTCCAGGCATCATCACAACTATCCCCAATGATTCCAGAAGAATATTAGTAGCATCTGATTGCGTGTCGCTGCTGAACCCAAATGGAGAAGCATGTGCAGACTCGTTATGGTTTGGTGAGAATACTAAAATACTTGAGCGAGTAAGGCTGAGCGGAGACGGAGATACTGCCTTTATCTCCCCCACACGCTTCACAAATGTTGATGAATCACGTCATTCAGGTTATCCATCTTTCAAGTTGGGCTATCCGGTGATCAGTCTCAAAGATTTCGGAGGTGCAGTTTCCCTCTTGGATTATCAATGGCAATCACTACCAGAGGAGCGCTTGAATTTAGATGTTTCGTCACGCCTGGGAGAGCGTCCGGAAACACGGAGAAAATTCAAAGTAGAAATAGTGCGCAACAACCCAGCGCTGGCTGCTTGCAGAGTGACTGTATTGAATCCTTCTGGTGGTGTTGTCACTCAATTAGACTCTCTTGAGACGATCGTGGATGCACGCATGCATCCAGATGGAAGCCGTCTTTTTGGGGTCACTTCAAAACACCTGGTCATCTGGGCTTTGCCTGGGAAACGAGAGTTGGTGCGTATAGCGCTACTAGAGACTGTAAAAAACCTTCAAATCTCTGACGATGGCACACGCCTCGGAATACAATTTGCTGGAAGCTACAAGGCTCAAATTTGGGACACACGAAGTGCAACGGAGCGCCAGAAATACTACGAAGTAAGGTCTTACGCCGGGCAGAACGCAAGACTCGAAGCTGACCGTTTGATGCAGGGCGATGTGCCTCTGCATGATCTAATCGATTCTGTCCTAGCTGACAACAAGAGGAGCGCTCTTGATAAATTCGTCTTGCTTCCACTATTGCACACCAAATTAAGTGGGATTCAAAACCGTGCAGAAGATTTGCTGAAAGTTTGGCAATTCCGACTTATGGCTGAACCCCAGCTAATCGAAAAGTTAAGGAAAGAGGGTGTTCTCGCATCAAGACGCGAGCAGGAGGCGCTGGAGAACGCACGCGCTGAATTCAAGACCAAGGCTGATGAAGAAGCTCTGGAGGACTGTTGGGATTTGCTAACACAAGCGCACAGGCAGTCGGATGATCCGTTTGAAACAGTCTGGCTTTCAAAAACAGACGCATTGGCTGAAAGTGCAGCCTGTTTAAAACTTTTGGAGCCTTCAATCTCCAGATTGCCGCTCGCTAAGTTGTGCCAAGCACAATACGCCTATCGTTTAAATGCTTCGGCAAGCAACAAGCAGTCTTTGCATGACACGATTGAGCAGGTCGGCGAAGCTGGCATAGATCTCTGGTCCAGATTGGCTGTCGTGCACGCCGAAGAAGGTCGTTTTGAAGATGCTAGACACTGCTTGAACAGGCTGATACCCAATGATGAAAGTTCTGTTTATGCCGAACACAGTTCTGATCCATCCGCATCAAAAACGAACAAGATATATCTGATTCGCAACTCGACCGGCCATATGATTGAGGCACCAGATGACTACCAACCGAAAGGCTATCCAAAATGTCTTTCAGCCAAAGCATGGTCTGCCGTTCAACAGACCTTGGAAATTCTCAAGAAGGCAAAGTCTGGAAAACCATGACGCATTCCAATTACCCCCCTTAGTGATGCGGAGTCTAAGCGCGTGCTATCACTGCGCTACATAACAGCTCCAAAAGTCCACCGCCAGCGTCGCCTTAAGTCATGACAATCTCACTGAACATTCTCGTTTTGCTGCTAGCCTACCTGGCACCGCTACAGCCCGAGTTGCCTCGAATGATCCTGGAGAGTTTTGCGGTGCAGGGGTATCGGCAGGTGATACTGGCACAGGTCAGACTCTGCTAGGATATGACTCCCGCTGGGAGACGGAGGACTTTTTAGCCCAGCATGAAGCATGGCCTGATTCTACTGCCGCAGAGACGGCTTCGGGCGCGCGGGCGCTCTGATACGTCCGTCCAGTTGGATGAATCGCCGCGTCTATTCAGCCCTCTTGCAGAGACATCCAAGAACAGTTAAACTAATCTCATGAGTCTGGATACCCTGATGCATGAAGCCGCCCTCCTGGACGCTGCCAGTCAGCGGAAGCTGATTGGTTATCTAGTGAGTCTGCGCGATGGAGAAAGGCCAGAGCACCGAAAGGAAATGGCGCGAAGGATCGATGATCAGCGCCCTGAGCGCTGGCTGACTCTGGATCAACTGGATGCCCAACTTGCCAACTTGGACGGATAACTGCTTCGCCTAACTCCTCGGGTGTGCCGAGCTTGCCAGAGGTTCATTTTTGTTTAGGCTTTTTTCCATGACTGCGACTCTTCAAACCTTGCATACCGATGGTCGGATCATCTTCTCTTTTCCTGAGGAGGCTCTGCCGCGTGCTGAGCAGGCGAGTTTTATCGCCTTCATCAAGGCCGAGTGGGCAGCACGTCAAAGCCGATTTTCCCAGAAGGACGCAGACGCCCTGGCGGAAGAAATCGATGCCACTTGGTGGGCTAGGCATAAGCAGCGCATTCTTGCTCAGGTCGATGCCGCATGAGCGCCTTCGTCGTTATTGATGCAAACCGCCTGTTTTCAGAGCTGATCGCGGGCAATCATCGTTTGAGGCGCGCTTTTGCTGCTTATCCCGACACCCGTTTTGTCTGTCCGAAGTATGTGTTTATCGAGCTATTCAAGCACAAGGAGCGCATCACTTCTGCGAGTGGTCTGCCTGAGTCTGAACTTCTGTCCCTCCTGCATAGCATCCTCGAACGCATCGAGTTCATCGACGAAGACAGCATCCAAATCGGAAGCTGGGCAGAGGCTTGGAGGCTTTGCCGGGATGTGGATGAAAATGACACGGCCTATGTGGCCCTGACGCTGGATCTTGAAGCAGAGCTTTGGACGAGTGATCGTGTGCTGGAAACGGGGCTTCGGAAGAAAGGCTCTGTACGCTTTTTCCAGCCGCCGCCATGACCGCAATTACCCACCTCCTTTCCGAAGCCCGCTCAGGCGATGCCGCTGTGGTATCTCGTCTGTGGCAGGAGGTGTATGGTGAGCTGAAGCGCATAGCGGCGGTGAAGATGGCGGGGGAGCATCGGCAGGTCACGCTGCAGGCGACGGTGCTGGTGCATGAGGCCTGGATGAAACTGGCGGGCGGTGGTCATGCGGAGCCGGGTGTGTTTGAAAACCGCGCCCACTTTTTCTCCGCCGCCAGTGAGGCGATGCGGCGGATTCTGGTGGATCAGGCGCGGCGTCGTCTAAGCCAGAAACGCGGTGCTGGCGAGGCGGTGGTGCCGCTGGAGGAGGTCTGCATCGAGGCAGTGCAGCCCGACGAGAAAATCCTACAGGTGCATGAGGCGCTGGATGAGCTGGCGCAGCATTCGCCGAGGCAGGCGGAGATTGTCCGGCTGCACTTTTTTGTGGGATTGAACCACCAGGAGATCGCCGCACTGCTGGGCATGGGCGAGAGCACGGTGAGGCGCGAGTGGGCGTTGGCGAAGGTATGGCTGTTTCAGGCCATTCGGCGTTGACCCGGCGTGCAAACTTTCCTGGGGAAAGCAGGCTCCACTCCATGGGGGTGGCGTTTGCTGAGTTCAACAATGCATCGTTTTCCAAAGGCTAGACCTCACGTCCTCAGGGTTGGTGCCTTTTCGACCGCTGATGTGACGCTAACGAAAGGCTCATTCAGCGCCTTTTGGATCAGAGTCGAGGCTGTTCATTCCTGGCAGCGATTGGAGCGCAAAATCAGAACACAGGCGGGCTAGGT
Source organism: Verrucomicrobiaceae bacterium (assembly GCA_027484445.1). Lineage (GTDB taxonomy): Bacteria > Verrucomicrobiota > Verrucomicrobiia > Verrucomicrobiales > Verrucomicrobiaceae > Prosthecobacter. Next base: position 88,300 of record JAIXSY010000057.1, on the reverse strand, counting down.
CGTGATTGGCGGATACTCGATGAGGGTGGACTCGTGCATTAGCGCCCGCTTTTGCCATTGGCAGGCAGGGACATGCTCCACACGGCGGCATCACGGGGGATTTCTTCGAGTTCGAGGAAGGGAGCTGCTGCTGGACTGGTGTCGGAAGTGCGGGCGAGACGCTCCGGCGGCACCGGCTCAGACTGCGCGGTGGTGGACTTTCGGGTCAGCGGCTCGCTGGCTGGGTTCAGGGCACGTGGTTCCACGCGTGTCCAGAGCTTCGGCGAGAAAAAACTATCCGTGTCGCTCCGCCAGGCCTGACCGGGGGTGGTGCGCACGTAGAGGGCGAAGCGGTCGAACATGACCTCCGGCACGTAACGGCTGCCGACCTTGGTCGCCACAGGCGGGTCACGTGGGTCGGGTGGGGATTCGGTGGATTCCAACAGATATTCTACATTGTTCATGCGCACGACCACCCAGGCGTGACCGCCCATGTCGCCGTAGCGGCCTAGAACGACCCTGGCCTGAAAACCACGGGCCAGTAGCCAATCGCACAGGTAGATGGACGAGTCCTCGCAATCGCCCTGGCCGATCTGCTGGGTCTCCAGGCTGGTCTGCCACGCGTCCGTGGCTTCTTTGCGCTCGCCAGGGTCGCGGGTGTAGATGCAGTTTCCATGCACGGCACCACAGATGGTGAAGAGTTCCGCGATACGGGCCGTGTCTTTGGAAAAGACGGCTGGTGGTGCGTAGCCGGTGAGGAACTCATTCACATAACGAAATTTTTGATGCTGATCTGCTGCCACGACAGCGTAAGTGCGGCGGCACTGCGGGCATTCCAGGCCTAGGCTGTGCTGCTTCAGGGAAAGGCGTACGATGTGGGGGTGTCGGCAGTGGGTGCAGCGGCTGAAGTAAGCCTCCTGTCGATGCTCACTCAGGTTTTCAGGACTGAAGTCAATCAGTCGCTGTCCCACAACGATTAGGGCCTGATGGCTGAGCCCGCCTACGGCTTCCCTGAGTGCAAAGCCCAGGTGGGTCATCTCCGGCGCTGTTTTGGAGGCAAATCCCTGAAATTCATCGAGCAGCGATTTCAGCGTGGGGCCGCTGGCGGTGCAGACGGAGAGTCGGTAGTAGCGTGGCAGGGCCTCCTGAACGGCACGAGTGACCGCATCCATGTCATCGAGCACCATCGTGGGGAAGTTTTGCTCCAGCCAGTCGTCAAGTTCGGGGTCGAGCTTCAGGTCTGGCATCCGTGCGGCGATGCGGGCATAATTCAGCCGGTCCACCAGATCGACCCGAAAGCGTAGGGTGGAGTAGTTAGCGCTTTGGCCGCTGATCCGTTCGGACAAGTTCATGGCCAACGACTTCCAGACGCCTTTCTGGTGGGCCGCCAAGCTCGCCGCAAGGGCGATGCCAGCAAGGATGGACCAGAAAATGAAACGTTTGATCATGAAGTCTAAAATTATAATAATTATAAAACGACCCGCAAGGTGAATCCCACGTTCGTTGCTAGTCGAACCCGCAGGGTTTTCATTCTCGCGATTCATGCTACCGCTGCTCGATGCCCGCCTCGTCCTCTCCAGCCCGCCTCCGTGAAAGTCATGGCTTCTTGCGCGTGGCTGCGGTTTCTCCAGAGCTCGTGCTTGGCGATGTAGCGGCCAATTTGGCGATTTTGGGGCGCGAGGCCAAGGCCTTGGCGGCACAGGGCGTGCGGTTGGTCGTGTTTCCAGAGCTATCGCTGACCGGCTACTCCTGCGCGGATCTTTTTCACCATGCAGCTCTCTTTGAGGCTGCGCGGGAGGCTTTGCCCAAGCTGGCCCAGGTCACGCTGGATTCGGGCATGGTCCTGGTGGTCGGGCTACCCCTTCGAGTCCAAAGCCGCCTCTACAATGTCGCGGCAGTGCTGGCTGGCGGTCAGATTCTGGGCTTTGTGCCGAAGACTTTCCTGCCGAACTCGGGTGAGTTTTACGAGCGACGCTGGTTTTCTCCGGCGACGACGCTGGCGGTGACAGAGGTCGATGGCATGCCCATCGGTACGGATTTGCTCTTCAGTGCTACGGATCGACCCGACTTCGTGCTTGGTTTGGAGATTTGCGAGGATCTATGGACCGTCATTCCGCCGAGCAGTCATGCCGCGCTGGCAGGTGCCACGGTACTGGCGAATCCCTCCGCCAGCAATGAGGTGCTGGGCAAGGCCCCCTACCGCCGCGCCCTGGTGGCCCAGCAGTCGGCACGCTGCCTCGCCGCCTATGTCTATGCAGGAGCTGGGGCAGGGGAGTCGAGCACCGATGTGGTTTATTCGGGCCATGGACTGGTGGCGGAAAATGGCGTCGTGCTGGCGGAGACAGAGCGCTTTTCGTTTCAAACCCAAACTGCGGTCACGGACGTGGACCTGCAGCGCCTCCAGCACGAGCGGCTGAAAAGCGCAGCCTTTCGCGATGATGAATCCTGCCCAGTCTTTCGCCGTGTGCCATTTGCCCTAGGGGTGGCAAATTCAGGCCCTGCCGAGTTGCGTCGCCCGCTGAGCGCCCATCCTTTTGTGCCGCTGCCGGGAGCGGATCGCCGGGCCGTGTGCGAGGAAATCTTTGCCATCCAGGCCACGGGATTGGCTCGCAGGCTTCGGCAGACGCGCTGTCGCAGTGTTGTCCTCGGACTTTCGGGCGGTCTGGACTCCACCCTAGCTCTCTTGGTTTTGATCGAGGCGCTCAAACGTGCTGATCTGCCCCGCAGCGCTGCTTTGACCGTGACCATGCCTGGCTTTGGCACCACGCAGCGGACTAAGGGCAATGCCGAAAAGCTGGCGGAAGCGCTGGGGGTGACTCTCCGCACGATCCCTATTCGTGCGGCAGTGGAGCAGCACTTTGCTGACATTGGCCACCCGCCAGACCTGCACGACATCACCTACGAAAATGCGCAGGCTCGTGAGCGCACGCAAATCCTAATGGATGTGGCCAATCAGACGGGCGGCCTTGTGCTGGGCACGGGGGACCTCTCTGAGGCCGCGCTGGGCTGGTGTACCTTCAATGGCGATCACATGAGCATGTATCATGTGAATGCTGGAGTGCCGAAGACGCTGGTGAAGTATCTCATCGAATGGGCTGCGACCGAGCTCTATTCGGCAAAGGCCGGCGCGATCCTCCATGACATCATCGACACGCCGATCTCACCAGAGCTTTTGCCGCTGGGCAGCGAGGGGCAAATGCAGCAGAAGACCGAAGACACGGTCGGTCCCTACGAACTGCATGACTTCTTCCTCTTTCACTTCGTCCGGCAGGGTTGCTCGGCGGAAAAGATCCGCTGGCTCGCTGGCATCGCTTTTTGGGGGAAACACGACGCGGCGGTGATCGACCAATGGCTGGCCGTGTTCTTGCGTCGCTTTGCCCAAAACCAATTCAAGCGCTCCTCCATGCCCGATGGGCCCAAAGTGGGATCGGTGGCGCTGTCGCCGCGTGGCGATTGGCGTATGCCGAGCGACTGGGCAGGTGCGCTGGAGTAGCTGCGGGCATCTGAGAACAGGTTTCAGGAACGGCAGAAGGCAAAAAAACTGGTGTCATTTGTGCTCAACTTGCTATCTCTCTGGCTCCCTCGATTTCCCTCAATGAACACCCTCCAGACCTTCACCACCGGCTCCGGCGCAACAGGCAAGTTTTACTCCCTCCCGGCTCTTGAGGCCGCAGGCATCGGCAAAGTCTCGAAGCTGCCGGTTTCCATCCGCATCGTGCTGGAGTCGCTGCTGCGCAATTTGGACGGCAAGAAGGTCACCGAGGCCGATGTGAAGAATCTGGCCAACTGGAACGCGAAAGCGCCCGGCGAGTATGAAATCCCGTTCACCGTTGCTCGCATCGTGCTGCAGGACTTCACGGGCGTGCCGCTTCTGGTCGATTTGGCTGCGATGCGCTCGAAGGTGAAGCAGCTCGGCAAGAATCCGAAGATGGTCGAGCCGCTGGTGCCGGTCGATCTCGTGGTGGACCACTCGGTGCAGGTCGATTTCGCCGGGACGCAGCAGGCGCTGAATCAAAACCTCGCGCTGGAGTTTGAGCGCAACAAGGAGCGCTACCAATTCCTGAAATGGGGCGAGCAGGCCTTTGATACCTTCAAAGTCGTGCCTCCCGGCATCGGCATCGTGCATCAGGTGAACCTCGAATACCTCGCGAAGGGTGTTTTGGAGAAAGATGGCGTTTATTATCCGGATTCGCTCGTCGGCACGGATTCGCACACGACGATGATCAACGGCCTCGGCGTCGTCGGTTGGGGCGTGGGCGGCATTGAAGCGGAGGCGGGCATGCTCGGCCAGCCGGTGACCTTCCTCGTGCCGGAAGTCGTCGGCGTTTACCTCACCGGAGCGCTCAAAGAAGGCGTCACCGCGACCGACCTCGTGCTCGAAGTGACTCAGAAGCTGCGCAAGCTCGGCGTCGTCGGCAAATTCGTCGAATTCTACGGCCCCGGCGCGGTCAGCCTGCCGGTCACCGATCGTGCGACCATCGCCAACATGGCGCCTGAGTATGGCGCGACGATGGGCTTCTTCGGCGTGGACGAAGAAACCGTCGCCTACCTGCGCGGCACCGGCCGCAGCGAGGAGCTTTGCAAGACCGTCGAGGCCTACTACAAGGCGCAGGGCATGTGGGGCATCCCCACCGAGAAGGGCAGCATCGAATTCACTACCGAGATGGAGATCGACCTCAGCGGCGTCGTGCCCTGCGTGTCCGGTCCGAAGCGTCCGCAGGATCGCATCGAGGTTCCCGCTTTGAAGACGAAGTTCCGCGACCTCCTCGGCGCGGATGTGAAGGCCGGTGGTTTTGGCAAAGCGGAGTCCTTCAAGCCCGCCGAAGTCGTCGTGAACAGCAAAGCCGACACGAAAGACACCATCACCGATGGCTCCGTGCTCATCGCCGCCATCACGAGCTGCACGAACACGTCCAATCCGAGCGTCATGCTCGCCGCGGGTCTGCTCGCGAAGAAAGCGAACGCGAAGGGCCTCACCGTGAAGCCTTCCGTCAAAACCAGCCTCGGCCCAGGCAGCCGCGTCGTGACCGATTACCTCACCAAGACCGGCCTCCAGGTCGAGCTCGACAAGCTCGGCTTCCAGACCGTCGGCTACGGCTGCACCACCTGCATCGGCAACTCCGGCCCGCTCGACGCTGGCATTGAAGATGTCGTCAAAGGCCAGGACGTCGTCGCCGCCTCCGTGCTCTCCGGGAACCGCAACTTCGAGGCCCGCGTACATCAGAGCATCAAGGCAAACTTCCTCATGTCGCCCCCGCTCGTCGTCGCCTACGCCATCGCTGGCACCGTCGATATTGATTTGAGCAAGGACGAGCTCGTCGCCGGCAGCGGCGTCTATTTGAAGGACATCTGGCCCACGCTCAAAGAAGTGCGCGATGCCATGGAGTCCGCCCTTTCGCCCGATGTCTTCCGCAAGCTCTACACCGACTTCGCTTCGCAGAATCCGAAGTGGAACGAGATCCAGGGCAGCATCGGCGAAGTCTTCGAGTGGGACGGCAAATCCACCTACATCCAGCACCCGCCCTTCTTTGCCGACTTCAGCATGACCCCCGGCGACATCGTGGAAATCAAAGGCGCACGCCCGCTCGGCATCTTCGGCGACTCGGTCACCACCGACCACATCAGCCCTGCCGGAGCCATCAAGAAAGCCAGCCCCGCCGGCCGCTTCCTCACCGACCACGGCGTCACGCAGGCCGATTTCAACAGCTACGGCAGCCGTCGCGGCAATGACCTCGTCATGACCCGCGGCACCTTCGCCAACGTCCGCATTAAGAACCTCATGCTCGGCGGCAAAGAAGGCGGCGACACGCTGCTTCAGCCCGCTAGCACCGAAATGAGCATCTACGACGCCGCCGAGGCCTACAAAGCCGCTGGCACGCCAAGCATCATCCTCGGCGGTGAAGACTACGGCATGGGCTCCAGCCGCGACTGGGCCGCCAAAGGCACCCGTCTGCTCGGCGTGAAAGCCGTCATCACGAAGTCCTTCGAGCGCATCCACCGCAGCAACCTCGTCGGCATGGGCGTCCTGCCCTGCAACTTCAAGAACAAGGCCGACTACGACAAGGTCAAAGACCTCGCCGATGCCACCTTCGACCTCCTGGGCCTGTCCAACGACTTCAAGCCCATGAGCGAAGCCACCCTCCGCGTCCACAAGGCCGACGGCACGTCCTTCGACATCCCCCTCGTCGTCCGCATCGACACCCCCGTCGAAATCGACTACTACCGCGCCGGCGGCATCCTCCCCTACGTCCTCGCGCAGATTTTGCGTGCGAACGGCTAAGCCGTAGAACGAGTTTTCCAACTCGTTCCTCCGCTCTCAAATGTCCCCATGAGCAACGAGCCCCTATATCTTGATGACATAGGGGCTTCTTGTGACGGGAAGCATGTCGCAGCCAGTCTCAACGACGGAGAGATCACCATTTGGAGCACCGAGTCACCTGAGCCCGTTGCCCGATGCAAACCAGGTTTTTCAGGCGGTGAATCACGTTATCAAATCGACCCATCCCGTGGTCTGATCTATTCAGGGACATGGGAGGACGGATTGACATGCTTCGACTATCGGAATCAGAAGGTGATTTGGCGTCGGAAAGACATCATCGGCATCCAAACCGTCAACATCTCGACGGCATTGCCCGGTTCGGTGTTTTTGACATTGGAGGCACCTGATCATGTCCGGTGGTATCAAAAGAAGGTTTCGGGTGTGGCTGAACTGGATGCTCTCACTGGCAAAACACGGAGCCTTAAGCCGCTTGGAGACTGGTTGTGGACGCACCCAGAAAATTCGCTGATGGTTACGACCAATCGTGGTGGCGGTAAAAATCTCGTTCGGATCTATGAGGCCGACCAAAAAGAGTCTGGCAGCATTAAAATGAGCAACTTCGCCGTGATGGATGTGGCGTTTTCCGGTGGCCTGATCGCCTTGGCTGAAGGCAAAACGGGCATTCGTGTGATTGATCACCGTGGCAGGCTTGTTTCCAGCTATGTGCCTCCAGGGCGTCATCCCAACTGCATCGCGATCGCATTTTCAGGAAGCGTCCTTCATGTTCATGATTCTTGGGACGGCTCTTATGTTCTCACCCTGAATCCGACATCAGGAGAACTAATTTCCGAATACAAGCGATCAGCAGGCGGCGATGTGTGCTTCATCAATGGAGGCTCTAGCTTTGTTAACGCGCGGGGAGAAGTATGCCGCTCCAGCGACGGCGCTGTGCAGGTCACCTTGAAGCCCTGAAGTTCGTCATTCGTCATCCCTCCATATCTCAAGACGTTCTCCACGACCTCGAAGAATAGCTCTCGCGCCCCACGTCCACAGTGATCGACACGATGACCCGGATTCTGCGCGGCAAAGGTGTAAAACTCGTTTTACGTCCCAAGCGGCCCTCGGCAAACCCCTTGCCGAACACGCCCTTGGGGCGTTACTCTTTCCAGCACTGTCCTCCACCGCTTCACGCGGCTCCGCCATGATCCACAAGCTCTCCATCCGAAACTTCAAATCCATCCGTGAGCTCGACCTCGACTGCCGCCGGGTGAATGTCTTCATCGGCGAGCCGAATGCGGGGAAGACGAACGTTTTGGAGGCGCTAGGGCTTTGGTGTCCCGGCGTGCATTCGGAGCTGCGGAGAGTTTGCCGGGCGGAGTATATTTCTGAGCTTTTCTTCGACCAAAACACTGTCGATCCAATCCTAGTATGCCTTGGCCCTTCAGAACTCCGACTGAGAAAGATTGATGGCGGAGCGACCCTTTACTTTCCTGAAGATCATCATGACCCCGATGAGGCCACTAATCTTGATGTGAAGGATGATCTTCAAAAAAGCTCTGCTCAAATCCGTTACCAGGTTGATGGCCCCAAGGTCAAATACTTCATCTACAACGCCAACGCACCCTTCGATGATGTCGCAAACGGCGGCCTCGCAGCGCCCTTTGGCTCAAATCTTGCCTCACTACTCGCCAACGACAAAACGGCTCGGCAGATCGCTGCCGACTACTATTTCGACTCCCGCTATCGTCTGACGGTGGATGTAGGCAAGAGACATCTCTCCATGTCCCGGCAGGAAGACTCCGCCGTTGTCTCCTTCCCTTACTCAGCCACGTCCGAAACCCTGCGGCGCATGATTTTCTACCGGCTTGCCTTGGAAACGAGCAAAAATTCCATTCTAGCCTTCGACGAACCCGAAGCGAACTCGTATCCGCCCTACACCAAGATTCTCGCCGAGAGCATCGCGAAGGATGAGCAGGAGAACCAGTTCTTCCTGACGACTCACAGTCCCTACATGCTCACCTCAATCATCGGCAAAACTCCAGCGAGCGAGCTGAACGTCTTTGTTTGCCGCCTGGAAGGCTCCGAGACCAAGGTTTATCCCATGAACGAAGACCAGCGGATGGAACTCATGGAGATGGACATGAGCGCTTTCTTCAACCTCGATCGTTTTCTCCCCGAGCTGCCATGATCTTCCTCGAATGCTTCAACGATGAAGCCGTGGTCCGGGCGCTTGGTTTTTCCAAAAGCTAGTGGCTCCATGAACTTGCCAAATCTCGTGTGGCCCATGCGCTGGAAATCAGCCGGAAGGCCTCGGACATCGCACTCGTCGATCAAGACCCCAACAAGCCCTGTCCTTCGTATTTGAGAGAGTTTAAAGCCGCCGAATCCAGGCCGGACTTGGGTCTCTGCCTTTATCAGCACCCCCAAAGCGGCAAACGCTTCATCGAAATCCAGCCCGATCTGGAGCCTTGGCTTTACGCTCAAGCGCAGAAGATCGGCGTTTCGCCAGTCACTCACCACTTGCCGAAAAGACACGACGATCTGCACAAGAACTTCAGAAAGCATCGCAGTCACTTAGAGAGCTTCGTCAAAGCCTGCCTCGCCGCCAATAGCCCGCACCTCGCCAAGCTCGCCGAGTGGCTCCGTCTTGCGTAACAGCCTTGCTCTTTTCACTGTAGAATTTCGCCGAAGCTGCAGGCTTGCTGGGATGTTAGTCATGCGGTGGTGCCATCTGGCTTTTGCAGGTGGGTTGAGGGGGGCATCGACAGCTTGAGTCGATGCGACAAAAGGTCAGTGACCGGTGAAACATTTGGTGGAGCTGTCGTGGTGGTTTGAACCAGGATTCAGAAGTTCTCTGCAAGGCATTCGTGCCCCGCTGAACTTCGGCATTCGGGTTGAAAAGAACAGCACCATGGAAAAGGCGGAGGTTTCGGAAGCTTACTTCGACTTCGAATCATCTGGCTGGCTTGGGGCGTGAGTCAGTTTCTGCATTGAGCCCGAGCGCCACAAGCAGCGTCTGGAGACCTTTCATCGAGATTCTTGATCTAAGTGTAACTGTTTCGTAATGAACTCGTAACGAAAGCGCTTGGTTCAGGGGTTGGGCATTCTCATTTTTGATTTCAAGTTTGACGCTTCACTGGTTATTCTGATAAAAACTTAATTTCACCGATAAAACGGTTACACCGCTTTCATCGCCCGAACCCGGCTCCATCCAACCTCTTCGCCGACTTCCTCCATGCACTCAGCCCAGCGCTTGTTTGTAACTTTGCCCTGTGTCCTCGGTCTTTTTTGGTCCGAGGCAGCGGCGGATGTTCCTCCTCTGGATTTCTACAGCACCGGGCCCGGGCAGGGCAGCCCGGATGACGTTCAGTTCAACCGTCCAGGCAAAGGCATGTGCGATGTCTGGCAATCGCGCTACGGTGCCTGGAACATGGATCCAGATCTGGATGCTGATCAGGATGGCATGACGAATTATCAGGAAAGTGCCGCGGGAACGGACCCCAAAGACGCCAAGAAGCGGTTGAGCCTTTCCAGCAGCCAAGCGGTCGGTGGCAATGTGAATTTCACTATTCCGACAGAAGTTGGAAAAAAATACACGCTTCAGGAATCGGACAGCCCGGTGGGGCCTTTTGTGGATGCTCTGGGGGGCAGTGCTTCGCTGATCGCGACGGGAGTGACATCCACGTTGACCACGGCGAGGCCGGTCGGACCGAATCGGAAGTTTTACCAAATCAAGGTCGAGGATGTGGACAGCGATGGGGATGGAGTGCCCGACTGGGCTGAAGGCCAACTCGGATCCAGCCCTTCCTTGGCTGAAAACACGGGTGCTGGCTACAACTATGCGGATGCGGTGCACTCGATGCTGTCTTTGCAGATGACGACCGTCCAAGAAGCTGGCTATGAGAGGGCTGACAAAACAGCGTCCAGTCCCACGACGGTAGCTGCTCGGGTAGGGCTAGTCCGCACTTGGCCACCCGTGGGTCACACGGTGCCAAGCATGCCATTGAATGGGATCAAGCTGCGTGGAGGTCCGGGTGCACCCGCTGCGCAAAAAGCCGATGCTACTGCACCGGGCACGGCAGGGGCTGACTACAGTTTGCCGAACTCGGTTGCCATTCCCGCCGGACAAGGGGTGCCTGGATCGCCCTTTGAGGTGCCGGTGACGCCTGTTCAGGATGCAGTGGAAGAAGTGCCGGAGTTTGCCACCATCACGGCAACGCTGCCAGGAATCACTGCTGCCACAGGTCCGAGTTCAGTCGTGAAAATCGGCGATGCGACCCCTACTTTGCCTGCCAATCAGCAGCTGTATGTCGCCTTTCTTGGACGTGAAGCGGGTGTGTCCTCCACGGCCAGTGGTTATGCTACGGCTCTCGTGAATGGCGATAACACGGCTGCGGCCATTTCGTTGAATTTCAGCAACTTGTCTTCGTTGCAAAACACCGCCTACATCCGCTATGGAACGGAAAATGACCTCGCACCCGCGTTGCCCCTCGGGCAAGTGGCTGGGCATCCTTACAATATCGTTTTCAAGCCAGGTTTGATCTCAACGGATCAGGCTTTTTTGAATGCTCTCAAAGATGGCCACATCTGGTGCGCGGTGACTTCAGCGAACTATCCCGACAAGGAGATCATCGGCAAATTTGTGAAGGCCACGGGCTCCACAACCTTTGACCCGAACAGCCCTACACTCAGTGCGCCGGATCTAGGCACCAATGCCTGGCAAACGGCGATGAATGAACAGATCGAGCGTGACATCTGGCGCTTCATGACTCAGGCCACCTTTGGTGGCACAACAGCGCTATATCAGGAAATTCGCGCCAAAGTGGATGCACGGATCACAGCTTTGGGAGCAAGTCCAGCACCTCAGGCGATCTCCACGGCCTACCTTCAGGGATTGGAAGATTGGATGAATGAGCAAATCAACCCAGCGCTGACGCCCTCCGTCAATTTCACCACTCTGGTGATGGCTGCTGACAATGAAGAGTTTGTGCTGCGTGGCAATAAACCCATTACCTTTGGCAGTGATCCGCAATTCAATGGAGTGGCCTACAACGTGACCTATGACGCCAACGGAGTGCCAACCGTCAGCCAGACGGCGGATACGAATCGTCCCGGCAACAACTACCCTCAGAATGGTCCGAACCGCCGTCGTGAGTGGTGGACGATGATTTTGCAAAGCCGTGATCAGCTCCGCCAACGCATGGCGCTGGCCTTGAGTGAGATCTTGGTGATCTCCGAGGCAGATGAAACGATCTCGACTCGTCACTACGGCTGTGCCAATTATTGGGACATGCTGGCTGCGGGTGCCTTTGGCAAATATCGCAACCTGCTGGAGCAGGTCACCTATAGCCCGATGATGGGTGTCTATCTGTCGCATATCGCGAACCGGTCGGCTTATGAGGCCAGTCCTGGAGTCTGGGTCAGCCCGGATGAAAACTACGCACGTGAGATCATGCAGCTTTTTTCCATCGGTCTGGTGCTGCGCCACCCAGATGGTTCTTTGGTCTTGGATAACCTAGGATTGCCCATCGCGACCTACGATCAAAATGACATCACTGAACTCGCACGAGTGATGACCGGCTGGTCACATGGCAGCCAGAGATCCATTGGCTATGTGTCTCAGTGGAGTGGGAGCACACTGACTTGGAATCATCAATCCGCCCAGCGTGTGGGAGCGAATGTGTTGGTCAATGGTTCTTCAACAAACAGCCAGTGGTTTGGTCGAGTCAGCGGAGAACATGCTTTTTGGCAAACACCATGGATTGAGCCCATGAGGTTGATGGGACGAATCGGTACGATTGTTTACCATGACTTCAATGCATACGTAGATCCTGCGGATGATCTGCCCGTGGCCGGAGTCTCCAAACGCCTTTTGGCAGGCAAACATGGCCAGTATGACATTCCGATGCGCACGGGTCTGCCTTCGGCTACGGGTTACAACAATGATGTGATTTATCACAATGCAGCAAAGCTGGATATGGATGAGGCGCACAATGCCTTGGCAGGGATCCCGACCGCCGCTGTTTACCCTGAGCCTGGGCAGGTCTCACAGGCCAATCCAGGTCACACCAATACGCCCATCAACATTTCTCGTTGGCTCATTCAACGCCTCGTCACATCGAATCCCTCCTCAGGATACATCTATCGTGTGCAGAAACGCTACCGTGAAACAAATGGTGACTTGGGCGCAGTCTGCAAAGCCATCTTGCTCGACTATGAAGCGCGCAGTCTTCAGTTGGCTGACAGCAGCATTTCTCATGGCAAGGTGAAAGAGCCCCTGGTGGCTCTGGCTGCACTGCTGCGTGCCTACCGTGCCTTCTCGGGCGCACCTGTTTCTTTGCTACGGGACAATCCTCCCCCATTCAGTGCGACCGATTCGCCTCTGGCCGGTGCCTATCCTTCGGGCGAATTCGCCAAATTTTCTACACAGAACCTCAATCCGCCTTCGCTACCGGCAGGATGGGCGCAGGGGCCTTTCCGTTTTCGGTTCAACGATCTCACCGGCAATATCGGGCAATCCCCACAGCGCGCGCCAAGTGTATTCAATTGGTTCTTGCCTGATTTCGTAAAGCCTGGTGTGATGGCGGAGAACGGACTGTTTGCCCCCGAACTCCAGATTTCCACGGAGTCTAATGATGTCGCCAAGATCAATTTCATGTACAACTATGCTTGGTCGAATCCCGTGGGTTCGACGACCCAGCCTGGAAGCGATGCCAGCATCAGTGATTTTGTCTTGAGCAACAACAGCGCGACCTCTGCTGCCTTCTTCAGTGTGAATGGTCAGGTTACAAATTCGCTGACCTTCAACAGCAGCAACTGGAGTTCGCCTCAAACCGTGACAGTCACGGCGGCGAACAACAGCATCCTCACCAACCTCAACAACGGTCTGCTGCGATTCAACGTGAGCGGTACGGGCACAGGCTTTGATGGCATCGTGCAACCACCCGAGCCTTTGACGGTGCTCGATGATGAAAAACCCAATGAGGCCCTTTTGATCACTCCCACAAGTTTTTCGACTTGGGTTCGCGAGGGGGGAGCTACGGATCAGGTCAATGTGCGACTTTCTGCGCCACCGCCTGCCGGGGCGACCATCACGGTCAATGTAGCTGCCAATGCAGGGCAGGCTAGTGTCAATCCAACCAGCCTTAGTTTCACGTCTGCCAACTGGAGCACCAATCAGGCTGTCACTGTGACAGCTGTGAATGACACGAGTGTCGAAAATGCAGGCTCGGCGGATGAGACCCTGACCTTTACCTCCTCAGCTCCCGCAGCGGCCAATTTCAACGGATTGACGGCTTCCCATCCTGTGAATGTGACCGACAATGACGGTGGCATCGGGCTTGTGATTGCAGAAACCTCGGGTGGCACGGCCGTTTCAGAAGCTTCTGGAACCGATACTTACACCGTGCGGCTGGCGAGTGCTCCATCTGGAACCGTCACCGTGACAGCGAGTGCGCCTGCAACCCCAGGGACTTCCATCAACAACTTGTACTTTGGAGGATCTGGCACGAACACCACTCAAACGCTGACATTCAATAACACCAACTGGAACACCGACCAAACGGTGACAGTCAGAGCCAATCCAGATAATACCGCAGAAGGCAGCTATCCTGCGAATCCGCTTCATATCGGTCGCATTACCCATTCAGCCTCTGGCACAGGTTACACCCTGACAACGGCACAAACGCAGACCGTAGGTGTCCCAATCACCGATGGAACTGGCGCGAGTGATGCGCGCATCCTTCTCTCTCACACGGGAGGTGAGACCCGAGTCTCGGAGGATGGCTCTGTCACCGATACATACACGGTCCGTCTGCGCACAGCACCGACCACGAATGTCACGGTGACCTTTGGCTCGAACACGGTCGTTTGTGATCCGCCTTCATTGGTTTTTACACCAACAAATTTTGGAATAGACCAGACTGTGACTGTCAGGGCTGTCGATGATTCGGATCGTCAGGGGCTGCGCTCTGCTTGGTTGCAAAATGTGATTCCGGTGCAGGCGACGGCCACGGCTACCATCAGCGGCGGAGTCATCACGGGCTTTACGATGAGTCAAGGTGGAGCGGGCTACACCTCGCAACCAAGGGTGTCTTTGAGTGGAGGTGGTGGTTCTGGGGCAAGTGCTTATGCGCTAGTCGCCTCTGATGGCACGATCTCAGGCCTCCAGGTGGTAAGCGCAGGCTCTGGCTTTACGTCAGCGCCTACGGTGACGATTGATCCTCCTCCCCATGGCGGTGGATTCATTGTGGCTTCGGCGACTTCGGACAATTCTGCCGATCCTAATTACAATGGCTACTGGAGCTTCACCCACTCAGCCATCAGTGTTTCGATCATTGATAACGATCTGGTCGGCCTCGTGGTGACTGAGACAGACGGTGCGACCGAGGTGAATGAAGGCAACAGCAGCGACACCTACTCGCTGTCGCTTGCCTCTCGGCCAACTTCGGATGTCACGGTCAACATCGCGCCGATTCTCAACACATCGGTTCCGCCAACAGGTCAAATCATGACCAGCGTTTCCAGTGTGACTTTTACGCCTTCCAATTGGAATACGCCGCAAACGGTGACGGTCAGAGGTTTCAACGATAACACGGTCGAAGGTGATCTGACGACCCTGATCTATCACACACTGCAAAGCAATGATCGATCCTATCATGGTCTGCGCACGACACCTGTTTCGGTCATGGTAGTGGACAATGACAATCTGCCTCTAACCATCACGCATCTGGATGGCTACACAGCTGTCGCAGAAGGCGGTCCGGCATTGCCCGCAAGCATTGCCGCTGGATGGATCTATTCGGGTGACCGTTTTAATGTTCGTCTGCCTGTAGCACCGAGTTCCAATGTGACCGTCAGCATTGTTTCGGACAATAGCCAGATCTCGGTGAACCCTAGCAGCCTAACCTTCACTAGCGCCAATGGCACTTCGGATCAAACTGTGACCGTAACAGCGGTCGATGACCTGATCAACGAAGGCAATCCTCATTCAACCTCACTGCGGTTTATTCTGAATAGCACAGACGTTCGATACAACAATCCGCCCGTGGATACTGTCTCCGTGCCTATCTGGGACAATGACGCGCCTGGCATGGTCGTTGGTGAGACAGACTCTGGCACGAACATCACGCTTCCGTTTGGGGGTTCCACTCGCATCACGGAGGGCAATACGGATACCATCCTGGTCTGTCTGAACCGGGTACCTAATGCCAACGTGACCGTGAATGTCACTTCAGCCAATCCGGCGGATCTTACCGTTTCTGCTGCAAGCTTGACTTTCACGCCCGCCAACTGGGACACGCGTCAAACCATCACGGTGACGGCCCTCAATGATCAGGTGGTAGAGGCTCGTGAACGTGTGGATGTGACTTTGTCCATCGCAGCAGGTTCTTCCTCCGAATACCTGAGTGCATCCAGTCAGACCGTGCCGAACTGGATCGTGGATAATCCACGTCGGAACGAAAGTTTGGTCTTTGTTCAGACAGGTGGTTCTAGCTTCGTGGCAGAGGGTGGGAAGTCTGACACGGTTCAGTTCTACCTTTCTGCGAGGCCTGAATTTCCTGTCACCGTCAGCATCGATTCGAATGCACAACTGACCTTTGATAAGACCAGCTTTGTATTCACATCAGCCAACTGGAATGTTCCGCAGAGTGTGGCGGTATCTGCGGTAGATGATTTTAGTGTGGAGTATAACCATTCTTCAAACATTCAGTTCCGGTGTAACGCGACTCCGGGTGGCGGTGTGCTCCTTCCAGGAGATGCTCGATGGACCTTCGTCAATCCAACCAGTTCGGTGAACATTGTCGATAACGACGCAGCAGGAGTCGTCATCGAAGAAAGCGCAGGTGACACGCAAACCACGGAAGGCAACGTCAGCACTGATAGCTACACGGTGCGCCTGTCTCGTGTGCCGAATGGTAACGTCGTGGTGACTCCAGTCAGTGCCAGCGTGACGGCAGGGCAGACCATTTCTCCGGCAAGCTTGACCTTTACGCCTGCGAATTGGAACCAACCCCAGACGGTGACGGTCACAGTTGTGGATGATGCCAACGTTGAAGGATACACCAACACGTTGCTCAATCAGGCGAACATCCATACATCCAACATCACTCACGTGATCACCAGTGCTTCCACCGACAGCGGGACTCATGCGGTCACGATCTCAGGAGCTAGCACGACCAATGGAAGTCGTTTGGTTTCCTGTCCGTCCACTGCTGGCTTGTTGGCAGGCATGTCGATCAGTGGAACGGGAATTCCATCTGGCGCGACCATATCCAGTGTGGACAATCATATCCAGTTCACCCTGAGTGCGAATGCCACCGCTGACGGAGCAGGTCTTTCCCTGACGGCATCGACGGTCGGATACAGTTTAGTGCTCAATGGTGGCGCGACCACGAATGCTTCGAGTTCGGTCACGGTCACGAGCACAGTGGGGCTGCGCACCGGGCTTGGTATCACTGGTTCAGGAATCCCGGCGGGCACGACCATCTCTGCCATCCCAAATTCAACCACGATCACTTTGAGCCAAAATGCGAATGCAACGCTATCGGCCCAGACTCTTCTGGCCTTCCCAACGACCCAAACGGTGACCAACTTCATCACAGATAACGACTTCAGGGTCATTGCACGCCATACCGGTTTGGAAACTCGTGTGCACGAAGATAACTCAGCATTCGATACCTATGAGGTCGTCTTGCGCAATGCGCCGACAGCAAATGTCACAGTGACCCCTAACCTTTCGACATCGACCTTTGCGGCTCAAGGCATTTCGTTGAGCCCAACAAGCTTAACCTTTACTCCAAGCGACTGGAATACGCCCAAGTTCATCACGGTTTCTGGGGTCAACAACAACACCAATGATCGCGCTCGAACCGTGGATATTGTTCACACGAGTTCTAGCTCGGATGCCAACTACAACATCACTGCCAGTGCCAACATTCCCACGATTCGCACCCAAATCCTGGCGTTGGATACACCTCAGATCGTCATCGCTGAAAGCGATGGTCGGACTGTGTTGTCTGAGGGTGGTGTGACAGATGATTACTACATCGGTCTGAGCCATGCTCCTACTGCGACAGTTACTGTGACCGTGCAGGCGGATGCTCAAACGGAATTGGCGGAAGTCGCCCCCGCAGGGGCGCAGACGATTTACTCAGGTGCTCTCACGCTGACCTTCACCCCCACCAATTGGACGGTGAAACGCATCTTTGTGCGCGCTGTCGATGACCTAGCGTCAGATCCCACTCCCCACATTAGCACCATCACGCAGACAGCTGCGAGCACGGACAGTCGCTACTCGGGTCTCGCTGTGGCTTCGATTCCATGTTACATCACGGACAATGATTATCCTGCGGTGCGTGTCATTCCCAGCGGTGGAAGCACCTTGCTGAGTGAGGTGGGCGGCACGGATAACTACATGGTCCGCCTGACGCGTGCACCGACTGCGAATGTGAATATCACCGTAGTTCCTGGTGCCCAGGCTCAGGTCGTCTCGCCCGCAGGCGGTGTGCTGACTTTCACCACTTCGAATTGGAATTTGCCTCAGAGCGTGGTGCTCACAGCGGTGAATGACGCGGTGGTCGAAGGGGCACACACGGCCACCATCACACACACGGCTGCAAGCTCTGATATGGCCTATCAGGGCATAGGTGTGCCGCTAGTCACGGCCAATGTGACGGATAATGATGGTCCGCAGCTGGTCATCACCCATACAGCTGGAGCCACCGTCGTAACGGAAGGCAACAACACCGATACCTTTACGATCCGACTCAACCAGGCTCCGACAGGGGCAGGCAATGTCACCATCACTCTGGTGCCACCTTTGACAATTCTGCCCGTGCCACCCTATGCCAAGCAGGTGGGTTATTACACCAGCGATCTCGGTGGATCGAACCAGAATCGTGAACGTGTTGTGCTGGATTTTGCAGAAACCATTCAACTCTACCGCGACACCTTCTACGCGCACCTTACCTCGGTGTATGGCAGTGGTGGCATTCCGCCTCAGCCAGCAGATGTAGATCTCCAAAACGCTCACTGGAATGCGACGAAGGCGCTGATCGACAAGCTCGACATCTGGTTCTGTGGCGGCAGTTTGAAGGCTAGGAATCCGGTCTTGATTGAGCCTAACATGGCCGCTCCTGTGCCTTTGCCGGGGCCTAATCCGCGTCAGGTGATCATGGACTGCATCTACATGCAATCTGGTGGAAATAACAATCTCAGCACAACGCGTTACGAGCCTGAGGTCGTCTTTGATCCGAAGAATCCGCCTAACACAACCTTTGCCAACGAGGTGCGTGATCGAGCTCGCTGGGCTGCTTACTTGATGAGCACGGTCATGCCTGGCTTCGTGCAGCACTGATGCTTGTGATTCAATGAACTGACAAGCGCCTCCATGCCTTTGAATTAGTAATCTGAACTCTCTACCCCAACACCTCCGATGAACATCTTCCTCCGCAAGACAGAAGATCGCAGCAAACCGAATCGCCGCGATTTCATGGTCCGCTCTACCTGTGCCAGTCTGGGGCTGACGAGTGTGGTCAATACGATTGCACAACTGCGATTGGTGGGGTCTGCGGCTGCGTCTGGAGCTTCGGACTACAAGGCTTTGGTCTGCTTTTTCCTCAATGGAGGCAATGATGGCAACAATCTACTCATCCCGTCAGAGACTTCATCTGCTCGAACAGATTATGACACGGGGCGTGGTATTCTTTCGATCCCAGATACATCGTTTGATTTCACACCTTCGGGTTCTCAGGTTTATTTTGGTCAGACTGGTCAGGTTTCTTCTCGAATCACCCCCCAAAATCCACAGGAGGCCTACAATCCACCTTCGCGTGCGGCTGGTTACACGGGTGGCAAGTTTGCCCTCCACCCTATGGCTTACCCGATCGCCCAGATGTTTGAGGCTGGCGATTTGGCGTTTGTATCGAACGTGGGAACGCTGGTCGGGACGCAAAACGTCACACGTGCGAACTTCAACACCCTGCCCACGGCAGCCAAACCCCCCCAGCTTTTCTCCCACAGTGACCAGCAGGTGCAGTGGCAGTCTTCGCTGCCAGATCAGCCTTTCTCCCGAGGCTGGGGTGGCAAAATCGCTGACATCTTGGGCAGTGTTCATGGACCAGGGGACCTTTCTCTGTCCGTATCACTCGCAGGCGTGAATAGCTTTCAGGTGGCCTCGAACGAGCCAGCTTACTTCATGAATTCTTCAGGATCTGTCAGCCCACTGAGTGGCTTCGGCACGGCTTACGCGGATGCCCTTCGCAGCACAGCCATGCAGCCGCACTATGGCAGCCCGAGCAATGTCCCCTCGGGCAAGTACAGCCCGCTGACCCCCTTGGCTTCTGGGTCTGATCCACTCATCAATACGAATTACCGCCATACCTCAGCTGGATGGCGCCTGCGTGCGATTGAGCAAATCATGGCGATGCAGCACGCGGCTCTTTTTGATACGGAGTATTTGGATAGTGGCACGAACGCACGTGTCACTGAAGGCTTGGTTGGCAACGCGCTCGGAGTGACAGCGACGGCGAGTGGTTCGACACTGGATTCGCACTTCACGAACTGGTTCCCGACAGGCTTGTTCAATCCACAGTTGCCTGACATCGCTAGTCAGATGCGAGTGGTCGCCCGCATGATCGCTGGTCGCTCTGCGCTATCGAACACACGCCAGATTTTCTTTGTTCAATTGGGCGGATGGGACACGCACACCTCGCAGACACAGGGGAACAGCGCGCAGGGCCATCAAGGTCTGGTGAACCAGATGTCACGTGCTCTTCGCGCCTTCAAGGATGCGATGATTTCCGTCGGAATGTGGAACAATGTGCTGGTGTTTTCGGCTTCCGATTTTAACCGAACTTTCACTCCCAACAAGAGTGATACCACGGGTGGTTCAGATCACGGTTGGGGTGGTCATGCCTGGGTCGCTGGTGGCGCAGTGCGCGGACGCCGCATCTTTGGCAAGTTCCCCAATCTCACGGTCAATGGTGGCATCGACTGCACAGGCAACCGCGGTCGATGGATTCCGAATGTGGCGACAGACCAGTTCTATGCCCCGATTGCGAAATGGTTTGGTTGCACCGATGAGCAGATCTCGACCGTTCTGCCAAACCTGACGCGTTTCCAAGCGGATCTCAGTCCAGCCACGCTGTCGGCATTGAACATGGATTTCATCAACTTCACTTGAGATCATGCGCTGGCTCACCTGGAGAATGAGGTCTTCATGACAAGACCTCCATGCTTTGGGTAGCTCGAATCTTCCGTGCTTGATCCTTGGCGCACCAGCGCCAGCTTTTGTGTCCTATGCTCCTGCCTGCGAAGCGCCCAGCCTCTTATCTTTTGGGGTTTTTGCTCATCATCCTCGTGGTTTTGGTGGTGTGGATGGATCACGCGCTGACCTCTCCAGAGATCCAAGAAGCCATTCGCAAAAAGCGGGAAAGTCAGCCTGTCCAGCCGCCTATCGCGCCTTTGATGACCAACGATGCTCAGGCGCGAGGTGGAGCTACGGCGAATGCTCTGGATCCCATGCATCAATCCATGGCCGATGAGCTGCACGCTGAGTCCACGCCCCCCGAGCGTGATCTAGAAATCATCCGTGACTTTGTCAGCATCTACAGTCGTGCCACGGGTGGCAATCCAGTGGGAGACAATGCTGACATCACCGCGGCTCTGACGGGCACGCAATATCCTGGGCAAAAGGGGCAATTCTTCCCCCGAGGTCATGCTGCCGTGCGTGCTGGGCAGTTGGTGGATCGCTGGGGCACCCCGTATTGGTTTCACCCGAATTCTAGCAATCAAATGGAGATTCGCTCCGCAGGGCCAGATCGTCAGCTATTCACCGGTGATGATCAGGTGCTAAACCCGAGCCCCGCAGGTCTCGGTGCCACGACTCCAGCAGCTCCGTGAAGCCAGATCTCCGACTCCCGCGAGTGCCCAGTGGTGAAAAGACGCAGACCTGAGTTCGATTTCGAAGAATCGTCTCTTTGGGGGCGTTATCAGATTCTCTCCAACCCACTCCCGATTCATGAAGTTCAGTCGCTTGCTTTGTCTTTGTTTTGCCATTCAGCTTCCCGCCGCTGAGGTCTTTGAAGCCTCGCTAGGCCGAGAAAAAGAATTGCCAGGGGGCAAAGAGGCCGACGGCATCCGGGGTGATTTTGTCTTGCGCAGCGACAAGGTGGAGGCGGTCATTTCACAAAATGCGCCGCTGCGCCGAGCGAACATGAGCACCTTTTACGGAGCTGATGGTGTGACGCCAGGATGCCTGTATGACCTGACCCTGCGCGGTGCAGCCAATGATCAGCTCGTCATTTATGCCCCCTGCGGCCATGGCGAAGTGTCCTACGTTCGTGCATTGCCAGCGCAGGCTGCCAATGCCGCAGCGGTGGAGACCGTCATCACGGCAGCCAAGAATGGAGGCATCTATGAGCGCCATGAGTATCGGGCACAAGATGGCAGCCAGGGCATTTTCATCACGAGTACACTGCGCAACGAAACCGTCCAAGCGCTGAAGACTTCGATCAAATCGGACTTCACTCGCTTCGATCATACCGGCACGACACTTGATGGCATTCAGTGGGCTGATGCGATCAATCCTGCGCACAAGTGCGGTTATGCGGTTGGAGGAATCCAGAGCGAAGATTTGACCTCGAAGAAAGATAGCCTCGAGCTTTCACCAGGGCAGGAGATACAGATTCGCCGCTTCTTCGCTGTCGGCACCTCTCCTGCGGAGGCCGTGGCTGCAGTTCGAATGGCTCGGGGGGAGCCTTCTGTACTGCTTAACGGTCGTTTGGTCGATGACCAAGGACGTGCGGTCACTACCGCCACGGTGCTGGTGCCTGAGGGCAAAGCCAGTCTGCCTGCCTACCCGGACGCACAGGGCAAATTCACCCTTTGGCTAAAGCCCAACACCGCATTGGAAGCTGAGGTGACGGATCTCGGACGTCCGACTGCCAAACGGATGATCAAGTCAGCTAGCCAAGAGGCCACTTTGCCGGATCTGAAGCTGGCTGCCGCTAGCCGCATCCGTTTTGACATCAGCGATGAAGCGGGCCAGTCGATTCCCTGCAAGGCACATTTTCAGCCGCTCGATGCAGGTGCAGCTCCGCTGAATCTCGGTCCAAAGTGGCGCGCGCGTGGCTGCGTGGATCAATATCATAGCGAAAAGGGTCAGTTCACCCAAGCACTGCCCCCCGGAAAATACCGAGTCATTGTCGTTCGTGGACCAGAATACAGCCATCTGGCGCAGGAGATCACCTTGGCTTCAGGCCAGGAGCATGTGTTGAAAGGAGTGCTCAAGCGCTTAGTGGACACGCGTGGTTGGATCAGCAGTGACTTTCACAACCACAGCACACCTAGCGGTGATAATGTTTGCGACACGGATGGACGATTGATCAACCTGGCTGCCGAACACATTGAGTTTGCGCCCACGACCGAGCACAATCGCTTCTATGACTGGGAGCCCATGATCGAGCAGCTTGGGCTCGCCCCCTTCATGAAGACCGTGAAAGGTGTCGAGTTGACCGGCAGTCGGCAGCACTTCAATGCCTTTCCCTTTGAGCCTGATCCCTTGCTTCAGGATGGCGGTGCGCCCGTCTGGAATGATGACCCACGCATCACGGCCCTGACTTTGCGCCGCTGGCAGGGGGAGCGTCCAGACCGCTACATCCAGTTCAATCACCCTGATCTCTCGAACATGTTCGTGGATCGCGATGGCGATGGCGTGCGCGATGGTGGCTTTGTCGGTGTGGGGGCGATGATCGACGCGAGCGAGAGTCAAAACGGACCTGGCACGGATATCTTGGCCGAGGCCCCCTACCGCGTCAGCCGCTCAGCAGGTTCCTTGGCCGCCAAGGCCAGCCTCGTCCGTGAGTTTGTCTGGCGTCAGCTGCTGAATCAGGGGCTGCGCATCACCGCAGTCGGTGTGGCGGATGCGCACAGTGTTTATGGCAATGGCGTTGGTTGCTGGCGCGGTTACATCCCGAGCAGTACGGATGACCCTGCTCAGATCGATTGGGCGCAGCTCTCGCCCAAGGTCAAAAAAGGCAATCTTGTGCTAACCACAGGGCCGTTTTTGGAGGTCACCACGCAGAATGGCAAAATCGCTGGTGATGATGACCGGGCCACCGGCTTCATCGACCTCAAGGTGCGCGTCCAATGCACCGACTGGATGGACATCGACCGTGTCCAAGTGCTGGTGAATAGCCGCCCTGAACCCTCCTTGAATTTCACTCGCAGTAGCCATCCCAAGATGTTCAGCGACGGGGTCGTGAAGTTCGACCAAACCTTGCGTGTGCCGCTGCAATTCGATGCGCATCTCATCGTCGTCGCCATGGATGAAGATGGGGATCAAAAAATCGGCTACGGCACCAGCGACTACGCGAAGATGCGCCCATGTGCCTACAACAACCCGATCTATGTCGATGCCGATGGCGCTGGCTTTACCCCCAATGGTGACACGCTGGGCTACGACCTGCCGGTCATGGGAGTCACGGCTGACAAGGCGCGCACGCTGCTGCAGGCCAAGGGAAGTGAGTCGAAAAAGTGAGCGGCTCCCTCTAGGAGATCAAAAGCTGTGGAGAGGTTCTGACGCTCAAAAAGTGCTGGGCAGCGTATCGTTCGTCCTCGCTGCTCCTTGCCATCCGTTCATTCCCCCCTACTCTCCGCCTCCTTTTTTCACCACCCCCTCAATGAGCCACGTCAAACTCTACATCCCCGGTCCTGTCGAGGTCAGCCCCGACACCTATGCAGCCATGGCCCAGCCGATGATCGGCCACCGTGGCAAAGGGTTTCAGGATCTTTATGCTGAGATCCAGCCCATGCTGCAGACTCTCTTCGGTACCCAGCAGCTCGTTTTCCTCAGCACCTCCTCCGCCTGGGGTGTCATGGAAGGGGCGATTCGCAACTTGGTGAAGAAAAAGGTGCTCAACTGCTGCAATGGAGCCTTTTCGGACAAGTGGTTGGATGTCTCCAAGCGCTGTGGCAAGGAAGCAGAGGCCTATCAGGTCGAATGGGGCCAGCCGATTCTGGCGTCAGAGATCGACAAACGTCTCGCAACGGGTGAGTTCGATGCCGTCACCTTCATTCACAATGAAACTTCCACAGGTGTGCTTAGCCCGATTGCGGAAATTGCTGCGCTGAAGAAAAAGTATCCTGACGTGATGTTCATCACCGACAGCGTGTCCGGCTTTACCACCGTGCCGGTGAATTTCGATGAGCTCGGACTTGATGTCTTGCTCACAGGTTCGCAGAAGGCCTTCGCCCTGCCACCCGGTCTGGCGCTTTTCACTGCCAGCGAGGCCGCCATGGCCCGCGCTGCTTCGATCAACGATCGGGGCTATTACTTCGACTTCCTGGAATTCAAGGCCAACGGCGAGAAGAGCATGACGCCCTCCACACCCTGCATCAGCCTCATCTATGGTCTTCGCCATCAGCTGAACAAGATGTTCGCGGAGGGGCTGGACAACCGCTACGCGCGTCATGCCAAGCTCAATGGCATGGTTCACGAGTGGGTGAAGAAACACGGCTTCGAGTTCTTCGCACCTGAGGGTTACCGCTCCAAGTCGCTGACTTGCGTGGCCAACAACAAGAACATCGACGTTGCGGCCTTCATCGCCAACCTGAAGAAGGATCACAGCCTGATCATCGACGGCGGCTATGGCAAGCTGAAGGGCAAAACCTTCCGCGTCAGCAACATGGGCGATGAGTCCGAAGCCAGCATCACGGCCCTGATTGCTGCGCTGGATGACGCCTTGGCCAAACTCGGCTGATCCATGCCCTCGGCGATTTCTTTGTTCTAAAACTTACGAATTCCGAAGTTCCCGCCGGGCTAAAGCAGCCTCAAGGACTTCGGGATTTTCGTTTCGACAGCGCTGCTTCAGAGAAGAGTCGTGTCAGGCTCACTGCTTTCTTGGCGTTCGAGCCGTCCGATTTTCTTTTTGAGGGTCTCCAGATGCACGGTCATTTCGTGCAGGGCCTTCAGGCTGTCTTTTTGGGTCTCCTCATCCTTCAGGTGTGGCAGCGCAGGATGGATCTTCATCATCTGAAGGGCGATGGCCTTGGCGGCGTCGCGGATTTGCTGGATGGCTTCGTGTCGGGTCATGTGCTGGCATCAAAGAGCGCGTGAGATGAGACGCAACTGCGGCTGTTGTCATCTCTCAGGGATCGCGATACAGAGCAGGGATGGAATTGCGTCACTTGAGATATTTCCAAGCCGTGGCGGAGGAGCTGAGCTTCTCCAAGGCCGCGCGTCGGCTGCGCATCGCCCAACCTGCGCTTTCCCGTGCTGTGCAGGAAGTCGAGCACGAGCTGGGCGTGCGACTCATCGACCGCAACCGACGCACCGTGGCCCTGACTGAGGCAGGCGCGGTGCTTTTGGCCGAGGCTGGGGTCGTGCTGGAGAGGCTAGATGAAGCCCTGCGCCGCGTGCGCCGAACGGCTTCGGGGGAGGAGGGAGAATTGCGCCTGGGCTACATCGGGCCGCCGACGCAGCGTTTCCTCGGCAGGTTGCTCGCTGAATATCGACAGCGGTTCCCCAAAGTTTCGGTGCATCTGGAGGAGCGCACGCCTGAGCGTGTCTGGGAGATGGTGGCTCGTGGACGGCTGGCGGTGGCGCTGACTCGTCCTGTGCCAGGCCATGGAGAGCGTGCGCTGAACACTCTGCTGCTCAGGCGAGAACCGCTCGGCATTGTCGTTCCAGATGACCACGCCTGGGCTGGGAAAAAGTCCGTGTCTTGGAAGTCTCTGGAAAACCAGCCGCTCATCGTTTTGGCAAGGCGTGAGGGCGTGGGGTTGCATGACGAGATCTTGGCTGCGTGCCGTCTGGCTGGTTTCGCCCCACGCATTGTGCAAAATCCCAGTCTCATGGGCACCGTGCTGACCTACGTGCAGTCGGGGGCAGGCATGGGGCTAGCCACGGATAGTGTCGCAGCTGCTGCCATGCCCCCTGGTCTGGTGTTTGCTCCACTGAAGCCGGAGCACAGCGTGCCGCTGGTCATGGCCTGGAATCCAGAGGAAGATAGCCCACCGGTCCGTGCCTTTCGCCTTCTCGTTCAGGAGTGGCTGAAGAACGGCCAGCTCTGGCAAGAAACGACCTGAGCGGCTGGCTCAGCGTTTTTCTTCAGCTGCCATCTCTAGCACACGCAGCGTTTCTCGGACGTTGGTCTCCAGGTCTAGCGGCTTGCTGACTGGCACCGGGCGCTCACGTCTTGGCATCCAGTCGAGCACAGCTTTTCCCAGCGCCTCTAGGTCAGAGGGATCTTCCAGCACCTCGCCATTTAGGCCGGGATCAATCAGCTCACAGGCACCATTGCAGCGGCTGGTGATGACGGGCAGACCTGAGGCCAGCCCTTCTGCCACCGCATTGGCGCAGGGTTCGTAGATGGGCACGAAGGTCATCAGATCCGCCGCCGCAAAGGCTTGTTCGACATCAGAGAGGGGACCTGCCAGCACGACATTGCGCGGCACTTTGCCTGCGAGCTTGCCCCGACCTGCGACGAGCAGTTTGACCTGGGGCTGTCGCTCCTGCCAGTGGCGCATCAGCCGCAGCAAGTAGGGCAAGCCTTTGCGCTCCCAGCCAGAGCCGACGAAGAGCAGCACGTAGTCCTGTGAAGTGAAGCCAAAGCGTGCCCGTGCCGCATGGCGGTCAGCCCGCTGAAAACGCGCCACGTCCACGCCATTGCGCACCAAGTGAATGCGATCGCTAGGGAAGGGGAAGCGCGTGGTGATCTCACGGCCCACCATGGCGGAGTTCACGATGACATGTCGGGTGTTGGCCGGATCAAAGGTGCGGGTCTCGAGCGCGCGCAGGTTTGTGTGGAAGGCACCCAGGCCCACCAAAGGCCGACGCCACCAGGAGGCGAAGCGCCGCCGCTGCTCCAGCCAGACGGCGTGCACGCCATCGCCTGCACGATACACATCCTGCCGAACCGTGCGCTCCAGGCTCAGCACCACATCATGCCGTGCCTTGGCGAGCATGGCAGCCGCTTTTTCCGCAAAGACCACGGGGCGCAGAGCCCGACCGCCATGCACCGGTACGGCATGCAGCGTCACGCCAGCAGGATTGCCCTGCCATTTCTCCGCATACAGATGCACCTCGTGCCCCGCATCGGCCAGGGCGGCCAGCAGGCGCTGCAAATACAGCTCTGCCCCGCCCACGGAGGCAAATTGACGGCGGAGAAGGGCAATGTTCATGAGGGAAAGCAAAGGTGCCAGGGCAGGCGGCCTGCGTGCGGCACATAGCCGGAGAATGCAGCGCAGCAAACGCTCAAAAGCAGCCGGATGGAGCCTGCCCGGCGGAATTCGCCAAGGGTCACCGCTTGGTGCAGAGTCTTTTTCTCTCTGGTGGGCAAGGTTGGGCACAAGAAAAGTTCGTGCCAGCGGTCTGATCCACTCTTAAAAGGCCAGCGCGCGTCCAAGAGAACTTCAGCCCAGATGGGTTCTCCCGTTCTTTTCTGAGGTCGCGGTGAATTTGCGCAACTTCCCCCTGATCGCTGCGTTCCAGCACTCACGTTTTCCCCCCTCGTCTTGCCCCCCTTGCATGTCTTTTGCTGCCTCCACGTTACTGCTGCCTGCCCCGGATGCTACTTGGCGGCTGTGGAAACCCAAGTCAGTGGGGCCTGGAGAGGTGGTGCATGAACCTGCAGAGGTGCAGGTGCCCAAGGGGCGTCCCTTGATCCTGGGGCTGCCTGCCACCGCCTGCCGTACCCTCGGCTTGATTTTGCCGAATGCCGATCACGAGATCCTGGAGCAGATCCTCATCACTCAGCTCGAACGGCGTGGTCTAAAGCTGGTGGGGGGGGCTGAGCGCAATTTCCGCTGGCATCTCATTTCTCAGACTGCCTCCACCGCGACGGTTAGCGTGGATGTGCTGATCGACCCTTTTCCCGTCGGATTGGCGGTGCCTCAGGCGACTGATTACACTGCTGCGATGCGTCTGCTCAGCCTGCCTGCCGGCTGTCTCGTGGTGGCTGAGGAGCAGGGTTGCCTAATCCTGGCCACGAGCTCTCACGGTCGTCTTTACCACAGCCACATCCTAGCCCCCGCCTCGACGATGGCGCTGGAGGAAATGGCCCAGGAACTCTTGCTGGCCCGCATGGCGCTGGAGGCCGAACTGGGAGAAGGTGCCTGTCAGGCCATCGTTCTCGTCGGCCAGGAATGGCAGCCGCATCTGGTGCAGTCGTTGGAAAACCTAACCCACATGCCGACTAGGCAGGTGGCTGCTTTGCCCCCGCAGACGGAGCTCGACACGCAGGGCTGGCCACGGCTCTTGCCAGCCGTGGTGCGCGAGGTGCAGCAGAGCACGGCCCGGCGTAGCCGACTCGTTCGCGCCGGGGTGCTGGGGGGACTGCTGCTGCTGTCACTGGCGTTTTTCGCCTTTGCCTACCTGCGCTATCAGGAAAACGAGGCCGCAAGGCTCCAGGCAGACGTCGAGCAGACTGCCGGGCCTGCTCAGCGCGTGCGCCAGACCGCTGAGCGGTGGAAGGCTCTATCGCCAGCGATTGAGCCGCGTCGATACCCCATCTATCTGCTGGCAGAGATCACCAAGCTAATGCCGCCCAGCGGTCTGGTCGTGCGCCGTTTTGCCCTCAAGGACAACACCCTCGAGATCCGCGGCGAGGCCCGAGATGCCCAGACTGCCGTGCAGTTCATGGAGGATCTGCAAAAGCACTCCATCCTCAGTCGCTACCAGTGGTCGAAGCCTAGCCCGAACGTGAAAGGCAGCACCGCAGAGTTCCGCACTGAGGGCAAAGCCCTGCCGTAGTTTTTCGCTCTCTTCTTGCCATGGCCGCCAAGCTGACCCCCCGTGAAAAAAACCTGCTCCTGCTCTGCGTGGCGGTGCTGGTCGTCATGACTGGCATGATTTTGACCAAGCAGTTCCTGGATCGCCGCAAGGCAGCCCTGGAAAAGATCGTGTCTCTGCAGCGCCAAAAGGCAGAAAACGATGGCTGGGCCAAAGAGCAGCCTTTTTGGGAAAAACGCCGTCTGTGGCTGGCAGATCGAATGCCTGGCACTGACAGTCTGGGGCGTGCTCAGGGGCAGTTGCTGGAGGACATTCAAAACGAAGCTTTGGAGTGGGGCATCATCGCTGAGCAGCCCACGCTGCCACCGCTGGCCAGCACGCCAAATCCAGCCTATCGCGAGGTCACGATCTCCGTGCGTCTGCGAGGGGATCAGGCCACGGTGCTCAGCTGGTTAGCCACGCTGCAATCGCCTGAGAAATTCCAAGCCGTTCGAGAGCTGCAAATCGAGATCGACACTCGTGCCCGTGAAAAGACGCCGCAGGTCATCTGCAACCTGACCTTAGCCCGCTGGTTCAAACCAGAGGCCGGCGTCTGATGGTTTTCTACAGTCCAGATTTTTGAACGACCTTTTGCCCCGATGAAACTCGCTGCTCTGCTTTCCCTGGTTCCGCTGGCGATCCTAGCGGCGGAATCTGCACCCACCCCCACTCCTGATCCCGATCTGCCTCAGCCCTTTGATCCCGCCAGCGTTGCTCAGGTGACCACGCAATCGCCCTTCACGCGGATGGTGAACATGTCCGACAATCTGGTTTTGACAGGCATCGCCTACATCGCGGGAAAGCCGGTCGCGACTGTTTTCAACAAAGAGACCAAGGAGAGTCATCTGGTCTCGACGGAGCCAAACTTCCAAGGCTGGGTGTTGAACGAGGCACTGCCAGCGCCGGATGTCAGTCGCAGCCGCGCAGTCATTACCATCGGGGGGGAGACGGTGAAGCTTTCCTACGCCAACCTGAGCCCGCAGGACATGAAAGGCGACAAAAAGTCGGACAAAGACCGTGACCGCGGCGATCGCTCCTCCGGCGGAGATGGTTTCCGGCGTGAGGGCAGGGGAGCCAGTGAAGAGGATCGCCGCCGCTATGAAGGCCTGTCCGACAAGGCCAAGGACAAATTCCGCGAAATGATGCGCAGCAAGTTCAGCGACGAAAAATTCCGCAATGCCCCCGACGAAGAGCGCCGAAACATCATTCGCAAGGAGTTCGAGCGCATCGAAAAAGAAGACAAAGGCGGCAAGTAGGCCGCAGCTAGAGTTCACCGCAGATTCATCCCTTTCTCTCCATGTCCAGCTCCCGACTTTTTGTTTTCGGCACTTTGGCTTTGAGTGCTTTCTCGAGCGCTCAAGAAGCCACTCCACCTGCCGCACCGGTCACGCCCCCCGCAGCGGCAGCAGTGGCTGCACCTGCGCCTGAGAAACCGAAGGCAGAGGCTGCTGATGCAGACAGTCCAGCGGCGACTCCAGCCGCTCCTGCGGGGGCAGATCGGCCCGGTCCACCTCCGGGGGGGGCTGGCTTCAATGGTCCTGGGGGCCCTGGCGGTTTTCGCCGTCGATTTGGCAGTGGGGAAGGTGGCCCTGGCGGCCCGCCTGGCATGGGTACTGCCGCCAGCGTGGACCCAAGTGCCCTGGCCCAGACGATTCGTCTGGAGGGCGACCGCATCGTGCTCCAGTTCCCGAACAACCCGGTGATGGACATGCTGGCCATCTACGAGTTCCTGACCGGCATCACTTTGATCAAAGATACCGCGATTCTGGAAGGCGCACCCGTCAGTCTCGCCACACCAAAGCCTGTGGAAAAATCAGAGGCCATCAAGCTCATCGAGGCCACGCTACTCACCAATGGTTATGCCATCGTCATGGAGCCTGATGGCAAAAGCGCCCGCATCTTGCCCGCCCGCAGCCAGAGCGCCAATGCCGTGCAGTTTTCTCACGGCGTGAAGTTTTACACCAGTCCCATGGATCTGCCGCAGGGCGAAACCATCGTGACCTACTTCATGAAGCTGGACAATCTGGACCCAGAGCAGGCCGCCACCATGCTTTCCGGTCATGTCGGGCTGAATGTGTATGGCCGGATCACTCCCGTGCTGACCCCGCCAGGGCTGCTGATCACGGAGAGCAGCACCATCGTCCGCCAGCTCATCAGCATTCGCGAGGCCATTGACCTCCCGGCCAACGCCGCTTCACTGGTGACGAAGTTCATTCCGCTAGAACATGCGGATGCAGCCACCGTGGCGCAGATCATCCAGGCCACGCTTACGGCTCAGGCTCAGGAAAAGGAAAGCAAGGGCGTGAATACGATTCGTGGCAATGCCGCCAGCGATGGCAAGGAGCGCCGTGAAGGCGACAACAACAGCAACAACCGCCCTGAACCGCCGCGCGTGAATCCCATCTACGTGAACGGGCAGTGGGTCATTCCGAATTCACCCTCCGAACCCGCGACCACTGCACAGGTCGTGGCTGACACTCGGCTCAATCAGATCCTCGTCGTCGCCTCCCAGGCAGATTACACTTACATCGCCAGCATGATCGCGGAGTTCGACAAGCCGTTGAAAGTGGACGCCCCATACGAGCGGAAGCTGCGCTATGCTGCGGCAGTGGATGTGCTTTCTGCCGTCGTCGATTTGCTGACAGAGCCCACGGGTGGCACGACCAGTCTGCCCGGTGGTGGCAGCCTCCAGGGGCAGCGCCAGCAGGCCCTTGCCTCCAGCAGCAGTCAGCTCCTCGGCGGACGCAGCACCACCGGCACACGTGGTGGTCAGGTCCTCAGCACCGCAGGCAGTGGTACTACCGATGAAACCGCGACGGCCTCCGGCACTGCCAGCCGTGCGGATCTCATCCAAGGCCCCACCGAGGACAATGCGCCTGTTTCCGTTCTGGTGGGCAAAACCCGAGTGGTCGCCGATCCCATGTCGAACACGATCCTTGTCGTTGGCCGCAGCAGTGAGATCGAGAAGGTCAATGGCCTGCTCGACCGCCTCGACCGCAAGCCTGCGCAGGTTTATCTCGCGACGGTCATCGGTCAGCTGACCTTGGGCGATGGTTTTGACTTTGGGTTCGACTATGTTTCCTCGATCAACAATCGTGCGGGAACAGGCAACAACTTCACCGCAGGACAGTTCAGCACGGGGCGCACCAAGGTCAATGACGTGCGGACGAACCTCCTGAACTCGATTGCCAGTGGAACTGGCCTAAACCTTTACGGTCAAGTGGGGGATGCACTCGATGTCTATGTCTCAGCCTTAGAAACGACAGACCGCTTCAAGGTGCTCTCTCGCCCTTCAGTGTTCGCGCTGAACAACAAAAAGGCGGTCATCACCTCCGGCACACTCATTCCGGTGCCTGCGCAGACCGTGCAGAATCTGAACAACAATAACCTCGGCACCTTCACCACCACCATTGAGTACCGTGATGTGGTGCTCAAGCTGGAGGTCGTGCCTCTGATCAATGATGAGGGAGAGGTCAATCTCACCATCGCCCAGGTCAATGACACCGTGGTGGATGAGACGACCATCGCGCAAAACACGGTGCCTGTGATCGCGACAGAACAGCTGGTGACTTCCGTGAATGTGCGCGATGGCAACACCATTGTCCTGGGGGGGTTGATTTCGGATGCGCAGCGTCGCAGCACTTCAGGCACACCATTCTTGAGCCGCATCCCTGGCGTGGGGAATCTGTTCAAGCGCAACAACAACCAGAGCGAGCGTCGGGAGCTGCTCATCTTCATTCAGCCTCATGTGGTGAAAACTGACGTGGACATGCTGAGAAGCTCTGCCAACGAAGACTATCGCACACAGATCGGCGCAGATGCAGCCGAGCGGTTCCCCCAAAACGTGAACCCCCAGGCGGTTCGTTCCACGGACAGGGTCGGACCTGAGGCCGAAGAGAGTGGCCCAAAGAAGGGCAATTTCTTCCAGCGCATGTTCCGCCGTGATGGCAGTTCAAATCGCTAAAAGCTGCCTCTTGAGGCTCTTTGCAACAAGGGCTGACCCAAAGTCGGCCCTTGTTGGCGAAGGGGATCATTCCGCTGTCTTGCGCTCGTTTACCACACGATCCACCGCGTGCTTCGTCACAATGTTCCCCAGGCTGTCACGGCCTTTGATGGCCAGTGCGGCGACGGGGAATTTGAGTGAGGTGTTGCGCAAGTAGAGCGCAGGCTTCAGATGCACGAGCAGGTTTTGCGCATTGCTGGCCTCTTCCGTTTCATGTCGGGCGAAGAATAGCACCATGCTGCCTGGAGTGCCACGGGTGAGCGCATACGGCTTGTCTCGGGTGATGCCGCCCACGCGGAAGCGCTTGGCCATGACAGGTCCGTTTTTGCCATCCCGATAGATGAGGGTGTAAACGGCCTCTTCATCCTTCTTGAAGAGATTGATGTATTCGGGGTTTTTGCCGACAAAGAACTTCGGCGAGACTTTGGTCACCGTCATGGTGCCGTCTCGGGTGAAGAAGATCACGTCGTCCAAAGTGGAGCATTTGCACAGGGGCTCGCCTTCTTTCTTCAGGCCGGTGCCGGCAAAGCCTTCCTTGGCATCCAGGTAAAGCGTTTCATTGGCCAAGATGACCTCGGCTGCGGCGACACGGTCAAAGGTGGTGATCACGGTGCGGCGTTCCTTGCCAGGACCGTAGGTTTTTTTGATCCGCTCAAAGTGGGCAATGGCGAAGCGGGTGAGCTGCTTCAGGTTCTTCTGCACGCCTTCGATGTCGTCCTCCAGCTCCTTGATGTAGTTGTCGGCTTCGAAGCTGTTGAACTTGGAGATGCGCTTGATCTTGATCTCCGTCAGGCGCACGACGTCATCCTGGGTGACTTCACGGCGCAGCTGGCTGATGTGCGGCTTCAGTCCTTTCCAGATGGCTTCGAGCACGGCTTCCCAAGTCTCACACTCTTCGATCTTTCGGTAGATGCGGTTTTCGATGAAGATCTTTTCCAGGCTAGCGAAGTGCCAACGCTCTTCGAGCTCGCCCAGCACGATCTCGAGTTCTTGACGCAGCAATTGTTTAGCGTGCTCGGCATTCTCCTTCAGCAGCTCGTTGACGGTGATGAAGCGCGGTTTGTCGTTTTGGATAACGACGGCGTTGGGAGCGATGGAGATCTCGCAGTCCGTGAAGGCATAAAGCGCCTGGATGGTTTGGTCGGGATCGGCTCCTGGCGGCAACTGGATGACGATGTCGGCGTTCTCGGCGGTATTGTCGTCCACCCGAGTGATCTTGATCTTTCCTTTGTCGTTGGCGGCGACGATGCTGTCCATCAGCCCGCCGGTGGTGGTGCCAAAGGGGATCTGGACCACGCGCAGGGTGTTCTTCTTTTCTCCTGGGACGATCTTTGCCCGCACGCGAATGCGGCCACCGCGCAGGCCACCGTTGTAGTCGGTGGCATCCATGAGGCCCCCGGTGGCAAAGTCAGGCACTAGGTTCACTTCCTCGCCTCTCAAGGCGGCGATGCAGGCATCGCAGAGCTCGATGAAGTTGTGCGGCAGCACGCGGCAGGAAAGGCCGACGGCGATGCCTTCCACTCCCTGCGCAAGCAGGAGCGGAAACTTCACGGGCAGGGTGATGGGCTCTTTGTTTCGACCATCGTAGCTAGCGGCCCACTCTGTGACTTTGGGCGAATAGACGACATCCAGCGCGAACTTAGACAGGCGAGCTTCAATGTAACGAGGGGCCGCGGCGTTGTCTCCTGTCAGGGTATTCCCCCAGTTTCCCTGGGTGTCGATCAGCAGGTCTTTCTGGCCCAGCTGGATCATCGCATCGCCGATGCTCGCATCCCCGTGCGGGTGGTACTTCATCGTGTTGCCCACCACGTTCGCCACCTTGTTGTAGCGGCCATCTTCCAGCTCATCCATGGAGTGCAAGATGCGGCGCTGGACGGGCTTCAGGCCATCGTGGATGTGAGGCACGGCGCGTTCCAAAATGACGTAACTGGCGTATTCCAGGAACCAGTTGCTGTAATGCACATCCACCGGCATCTCCACGATCGGAGCGCTGTCGGCGAGGATGGGGGAGGTATCTTCAGTCTTGGAGGATGCTTTCTTGGCCACGGTGAATCGGGGTGAGAGAGGGAGTAAAGGCAGTGCTCAGGTGCGCAGTATCCGGCCTGCCGTCAAGCCCGGAGGCGGCGCTGGACCGCCGCAGGGGTCAGAGCACCCGTTTCCATTCCTGGACGATGACGTCGATCTGGGCGCGCGCCACTTTGACCACCGTGGGTGCGATTTTCACCCAGCCAGGGAGAATGACAGCCGCGAACAGCAGGCTGAGCAGCGCGTGGTTCCGGGCTCCCTTCATTGCCATGAAGATGCCGAGCGCCACCACCAGCAGGCCTGCGCCAGCCACGACATGCCAGTGCCAGGCATTGAACCCCAGGGGCAGGGCTAGGTAGATCATGGTCAGGGAGATGACCCAGCTCGCCCGGCGATAGGCGCGGGCTGCCGCTTCGCGGCGTTCCTCCTCGGCCCTTTTGGCGGCTTGCCGTTCCTGATCTGTCGGGCGGGAGGAGATGAGAAAGCTGGGGTCCGAGAAGCTCATGAGCGGGGAAGGGGAAAGTCGCGCAGGTGCTAGCTAGCTGCGCCTGCTGTGAAGCGCAAACTGTGCGCGCGAGGGCATGACGAAGTTCCAGGCATGTCCAAAGCAAAGCCCGGCTCCTGAAGAGGTGCCACAAGACCGTTCCCGGATTCCCAAAGATTCGCGATGCAACTTCGCTAGAAGGAAAGTTAAGTTTTCTTTGATGATTTGCTGAAATTTGATAATTTATTACAATTTCTATACAGAAAGCTTTGCCCTTCCTTTCCTCCACCTTTCGTCAAACGGCCAAATCGGCCGTGCTGGCCGCCTGCGGGCTGCCCAGCCTGGCGCTGCGTGCCCTGGCTGGGCAGGGGGTGGTGCTGACCTTTCATGGTCTGTGCTCGGCTGGCCCTGCTGCGGGTGTTTTGGACCGCAGTCTGCACCTGCCCGTGTCTGTCTTTCGTGCAGTGTGTCAGCATCTTGCGCAGCATTACCGCGTGATGCCTTTGGTAGAAATGGTAGCGGCGCTGCGGGCGGGGCAAGCCCTGCCTACAGGAGCAGTCGCGATCACCTTTGACGATGGTCTAGCTTCCAATTATCACCTCGGCTTTCCGGTGCTGAAGTCGCTTCGCCTGCCCGCGACGATTTTTTTGGCCACAGGTTTCCTGGATGGCTCGCATCGTCTCTGGTTTCAGGAGATGGATCGTGTCGCCCAGGCTCGTGGCACTGCACCCCAGAGGTTAGCTGACACTTTGTCTCGTCTGAAGACTCTGCCAGACCTAGAGATGCGGGCGGAAGTGGCCGCTGCCGTGGCTGCACAGCCCTTGCCGGCTGAGTCGGAGGTGATGCTGCCGATGACCTGGACTCAGGCGCGGGAAATGCAGGCGAGCGGACTGGTGGACTTTGGTGGGCACACGCACACGCACCCTGTGCTGGCGCGCTGTGGAGCTGAGCAGCAAGCGGTGGAAATCCGCACCTGCCGCGACCGGATGGCCGAAGAGCTGGGGAAAATGCCGCGACTGTTCGCCTATCCAAATGGTGGCCTGGATGATTTCACGGCAGAAACGCAGGCCTTGCTAACTGAGCATGGCTTTGAGGCGGCTTTCACGATGATGCCGGGCCGATGGAAGCCCGGCGCTGAACTGCTGGCGCTGCCTCGCTACGGCAATCCAAACAGCGTGCTGGAGGCGCAGGCGACAGCTTCGGGAGCTTTTGAACTGCTGCGGCAGTGGAGAGGAGGGGCGCGATCATGAGCGTGCTAGCGCACCTGATCTATTCCCCCGGCGGCGGCGGTGCAGAGGCCATGCTGCGAGGGCTGGTTCGTGCCATGGCGGGCTCGGGCTGGCAGACGCATGTGATCGTGATGGATGGAGCCTCCTGGCCTGTGGAGATGCATGAGCTGCGCTCAAGTGGGGCACAGGTGCATGACCTGGGCTGCCGCTCTTATCTCCAACGGCAGACTTTGGTTAAACTCGTGCAGCTGCTGCGCTCGTTGCGCCCTCAGGTGCTTCAGACATGGATGCACCACGCGGATCTGGTGGGTGGCTTCTGCGCTCGCTTGGCAGGTCTGTCGCGGGTGGTGTGGGGCATTCATTGCCGCGAGATCCATGCTGGAGCGGGAGATTCACCTGCGAAGCTACGTTTGTTCCGCACCTTGCTCGGCCTGAGCTCACACGCAGTGCCGAGTCGCATCGTGTCTTGCTCTGCGGTGGCCATGGAGGACCATGTGCGGCTCCTGGGCTATCCGCAGGCGAAGATGCAATGGGTGCCCAATGGCATCGACACGTCACGTTTTTTGCCCGACTCGGAAGCCCGTGCGACGGTGCGTGCTGAGCTGCGTGTGCCGCCAGAGACTTCGCTGGTGGGCTTCTTGGGGCGCTTTCACGAGATGAAGGATCTGCCGACCTGGCTGCGTGCTGCGGGGCTTTTGCAATCGCGCAAGCCGGAGACGCACTTCTGGCTCTGTGGGGGGCGAGAACAAGACCTGGGCGACTGTGCCCGCGCGGCTCTGTCCGTCATGCCGAGGCGTGATCAGGTCCATTTTTCGGACTTTCGTCCAGAGCCACAGCGCGTGTATCCGGCGCTGGATGTGTTTTCTCTGTCCTCCCGCACCGAGGCCTGCCCGATGACGCTCATGGAAGCTCTCGCCTGCGGGGTGCCCTGTGCAGCCACGGATGTCGGTGACTGTGGCCGACTGCTCGAAGGCCTGGGGCTCGTGGTCCCGGCCCATGGCGCTGAGGCGCTAGCCCAGGCCTGGGCGGCGCTGCTGGAGTCACCCCCGAGTGCGGATGCGCTGCGTCAGGCAGCCGTGGCACGTTTTGACATCGCCACGGCGGCTCGGGGCTATCTGCAAGTTTACGAGGAGGTGCTGCGCTCATGAAAGGTGGCCTTTTCCCGCTGCTCCTGCTGGTGCCTCTGCTCGTGTCTGCCGAGGTGAAAATCACCCGCGTCGATGCCATGACGCGTGTGATGAGGGATCAGTCGCCACCAGATCAAGTCGAGGCGATTGAGGCGGCTCGGGGTGAGGTGGAATCTCTGCAAATCGTGCTGCGGGGTTCGCCCGAAGAGATCCAGGGAGCTCGACTGGAAGTCACCGACCTTAGCGGGCCTGAGGATCGTGAAATTCCTGCCCCGACAGTGCTTCGAGAGCACTACGTGAAGGTCACGCGTTCCACGCCCATGGCCCCACTGCCGCCGGGGGACTACCCGGATGCGCTGGTCCCACAGTCCTTTGATGCTCAGGAATTGCCTGCGCTGGAGCAGGTGAGTCAGCCCTGGTGGCTGGACGTGAAAGTGCCCTACAGCATCCCGGCGGGTCTTTATTCGGGGGATGTCACCGCGCGGGCAGCCAATGGCAGTGAGCTGGGCCGCACGAAGGTGCTGGTGCGCGTGTCTGACTTTGACCTGCCGGTCACACCTCGGCTGCGCACCTCCTTCATGACCGTTTGGCGTCGTATCGCTGAGGTGCATGGCTTTGACCGACAAAAGGAACCGCCAAGCCCGGCGCTGTCTGCTCTGCTGGACCAATACTACCAGATGCTCGCGGACCATCGGCTCAGCATTGACCAAACCTACCCGACCTATCCCGATGGGCGCACCGGTCAGTTGGACGAGGCTGCGGTCGAGGCTGGCCTGAGAAAGCAGCTGCTGCATCGCCATGCCAGCACACTCGGCCTGCCGATCTGGCAGGAGTGGCCTTTCCCTGATCCACTCGGCCATGATCGCGCAGAGGCGATGCGCTACTGCGCCACGTGGATGAAGCTCCTGCACAAGATCAAGGCCGGGCAGCGTGGCTACATCATCATGGGAGACCTGGATGAGCCCAACAGTGCTTCAGCCTACGGCCTGGTACGCCGGTGGGGGGATTTTTTCAATGAAGCGGAGGCCCTGCACGGCGTGCGCATGCCTCTGCTCGTCACAGAGCAGCCCTCACCCGACTCCTGGTGGTGGGGCAGCCTGGATCAGTTCGTGGACATCTGGGTGCCGCATTTCAGCAGTGTGTGGGAAGATCTGGAAAAGGAAGGCGGCAGGCGTGACATCACGCGTCGGCTCAAGGCA
Organism: Verrucomicrobiaceae bacterium; assembly: GCA_027484445.1. GTDB lineage: Bacteria > Verrucomicrobiota > Verrucomicrobiia > Verrucomicrobiales > Verrucomicrobiaceae > Prosthecobacter. The sequence goes on along the minus strand of JAIXSY010000057.1, from coordinate 49,221 downwards.
GGCGATGAAGTCTGGTGCTATGCGGCACTGGTGCAGATGCCAGAGGCGTGGATGACATTGCATGGCAAGCCAGCCCAGCTTAAGGACTCGCATCCACCGGTTTGGTGTCTTGATTTTCCCGCGATGAACCATCGTATCCTTTCCTGGCTCATGGCCCGCCATGGGCTCACGGGTCTGACTTACTGGGACACGCTCTACGCTAGCAAGGGCGTGGACGTGTGGACGGATGCAGGCACCTTTCACCACCCCAGTGGCGAAATCTACAACGGCGATGGCAGCTACCTCTACCCGGCCACGAAGAAGCGCCACGGCAGCGATCAACCCATCGCCAGCATCCGCCTGAAATGGCTGCGAGACATGTGTGATGACTACGACTACCTCATGCTGGCGCGTGACCTGGGGCTGGAGCGCGCTGCCCTGCGGGAAGCGGACACATTTGCACGCGGTTTTGGGGACTGGAAGGATAATCCCAACGCGCTGATGGGGGCGCGACGGGCCTTGGCCGCATTGATCGTGAAGACCCAACAAGTGCAGGCCGAAGGAGGTGCCCGATGATCATGCAAATGTCCCTGGAAATCATTACCTCGGAGGCAGCCTTTGCGGCCCTAGAGCCAGTGTGGGATGGATTGCTGGAAGAGTCCGCCACACACAGCCCCTTTCAGGCCTGGGATTACGTGCGGCTATGGTGGCAGCATTTCCGCGACGAATATCAGCTGAACATTGGCGTGGTGCGGGATGAACTCGGCAAGGCTCTCGGCATCGCGCCTTGGGTCATCGGACCTGATCGCGGAGAATCGCGTCGTTACCTCCGCCACCTGGGCTTCATGAATGGTCTCGGGGACGTGCAGGGGGAGCGCCTGGATTTGATCGTGCCCGCAGGCCGTGAGGCAGAGATCAGCCCGCTGCTGGTCTCGTTGATTCAACAGTCCAGCTCACGCTGGGATGTCGTGCGCCTGAACAAGGTGCCTGAGGATTCACCCAACCACGCCATCCTGCTGGCTGAGATGGCTCAGGTCGGGGCAGGTGCTCAGGTGCTCTGCCAGTCCTCGTGTCGCTGCTTTGATCTGCCGCCGACCTGGGAGGAGTTTGAAAAGGGCAAGTCAGCCAACTTTCGCCGCAACCTGCGCCGTCACTGGGGGAATCTGAATGAGAAACACAAGGTCAGCATCGAGACGGTGCCTGCCCTGCCGCAGCAGGCAGCGCAGCAGCTCTTCACCCTGCACGAGCAGCACTGGCCCGATGGGGTCAGTTCTTTCTTAGCCTCGTCGGGCCGCCGAATTCATGAGGAACTCATCTGCCGCTGGCTTCCGACAGGACGCGTCATGATGCCCATCGTGAGCGTGGATCATGCACCGGCGGGGATCATCTATGCCTTCAGCTTCAAAGGTGAAATGCTGATCTATCAGATGGGATGGGACAAACGCTACGCCAGCATGAGCATGGGCAACATGAGCGTGCGTGCTGCGGTGATGGAAGCCATCCAGCGTGGGCTAACGATGGCGGACTTCCTGCCTGGTGAGTATCGCTACAAGCGCGACTGGAGCAGCCGTGTGCGGGTCGTTTCAGACCTGGAATGCCTGCACCGCTGGCATCCCCGTGCGCTTCTCTTCCGCTTGGGCCGCTGGGTGAAGCGCCGTCTGAAGGCTGCCACGGCAAACAACTGCACCGCAGATGCTGCTGTGCCTGAAAGCAAAGACCCCAACCCTGAGTCATCCCACGCATGAAAATCCTAGTGCTCACGGCTGATGCTAACACTCTGATCTACCATCGCGGCGATCTGATCCGCGACTTTGCGGCGCAGGGGTGTGAGGTGGTGACCTCAGCGGCAGAAGATTATCCTCATGTCCGCGACTTCATGAGCCGAATCGGCGCTAGGCATGTGCCGATCCGCATGGTGCGCAGTCGCGTGAATTTGCGCAAAGACTGGGTCACCTGGCTCGACATGTTTCGCCTGTTTCGGCATGAGCGGCCTGACGCGCTCTTTGCCTACACGATCAAATCGGTGGTCTATGGCTGCGTCGTCGCTCGCCTCGCTGGAGTGCCGCGTGTTTATGCCTTGCTGCCTGGGCTGGGGTTCACTTTCGTCAAACCGGAGACGCTGAAACAGGCCGCCGTGCAGTGGGTGTCAAAGCTGCTGCATCGTCTGGCTTTGCTCTGCTCAGACGTCATTTTCATGCAAAACCGTGATGACGTGCGCCTGTTCACGGAGATGCGCCTGCTGCCGCCTGGCGTGCCGGTTCATGTCACTGCCGGCAGTGGGGTGAACTTGGAGGAATATCCGCACGTCCCCTTGACGGGAAATGCAGACATCGCTGCGGGGAAGCTGCGTTTTGTCTTGGTCAGCCGACTGCTCATCAGCAAAGGCGTGCGTGTGTTCGCGGAAGCGGCGCGTGAGGTCAAAAAGAAGCATCCTCAGGCGGAGTTCCACCTCGTGGGGCCTTTTGATCCGAATCCCAATCGTGTGGAAGAAACCGAGGTCGCAGGCTGGGTCCGCGAAGGCATCCTGACCCATCATGGCATGGTGCGTGACATTCCTGCGATGCTCAAAACGATGCATGTCTTTTGCCTGCCCACTTGGTATCGGGAAGGCGTGCCTCATGCCACGCTGGAAGCTCTTTCCACAGGGCTTCCAATCCTCACGACGGACTCCGTCGGCGCGCGTGAGTGCGTGGCTGGACCCTTTGTTCCCGCAGGTGACAATCAACGTGGAGTCAATGGGTTCCTCTGCCCCACCCAAAAGGTAGAGGCCTTGGCTGCTGCCATGGAGGCGCTGCTGTCTCATCCTGAGCAAGTCGCACCCATGGGGATGGCCAGCCGTCGCCTCGCGGAGGAAGTCTTTGACGTGCGGCTGGTGGATCAAATCATCCTGCACGCCATCGGTCTGGGGAAGCCTGATCCACGGCCTGCGGAGCTTCTGGATTCTGTTTCGTCCGCGTCTTGCTCGCCGCCTGTCGCTGCGTGATACTGTCTCTTCCTTTTCCTGACTCTCATGGCCTACCAGCTCGCAATTGACACACGTGCCTCCAGCCCGCTCGCGGGTGCTCGGGGCTCGGGGCGTGCGCTGGTGCCTCATGCGCCGACGGCCTCTCTTGCTCTGCCTTCACCTCTCGCCCAGGTCGATCAGAGCCCCTACCTCTCCACGCCCGCACCGCAGTTCAGCGAGGCCATCATCAGCCTCTCCGACATGCTCGGTTACCTCCGGCGCTACGGCTGGCTCGGTCTGCTGCTCGGGCTGCCCACTGCGGCTCTGGTGTTTTGGTTTTTGGGCATGGGGGCCAAGGTTTATGAAGCCGAGGCCAAGCTGCGGCTGCGCATTGGAGAAAGCAATGTGCTGAAGCTGCCTGAACTCGGTCGCCAGGGCATCACCGAGCTCAGTGCGCCTCAGCTGGTGAACAACCACCTCACGGAACTGAAATCGAGGCGCTTCGCTGAGTTCCTCTTCGACCGCTTTGATCCGGTGCTTCGAAAAGCATGGCTGGATCGTCTGCTGGCCCATCCTGGCCGCAAGGCAGAGATCCTCAAGGCCCTCGGACTTTACAAAGCTGGATCGCCGCCCGTGGAAAAAGACTACTTTGTCGATCAAATCTCAGGCGCTGTCTTGGTCGAGCCCCTCAAGGAATCGCACATCCTGCGTGTGCTGGCGCGTGATGGAGATCCGCAAACGGCTGCACTGCTCGCGAACACCTTCGCCCGAGAATACATTCGCTTTTTTGGTCTTCAGGAATCTGGCCTGACCCAGGGAGAACGCGACTACTTGAACAAAAAGGCTGAATCCCTGCGCACACGACTGGAGGAAAGTGAGCGGAAGCTGGCTCAGTTCCGTCGAGTGGAAAACTTCGTCGATTCCACCGAAGCGCGAAATGTGGACAGTGCGCGCATGTTGCAGTTCAATTCGGCGATTACCGATGCCCAGCAGCGACTCATTCAAGCGCGCAATGACCTGGAAACCATTCGTTTCACCCAACAGGCAGGGCGTGATCTGATGGAAGTTCGTGCTGTCGCTGAAAATCCAGAAGTGGCCTTCAGTCGCAAGGAACTGGACGCCAAAACGGCTCAACGCCGCGCTCTGGAACCTCTCTGCGGTCGCCGCCATCCGCAAATGATCGCCCTAACCGGGCAGATCGAGACGCTGCGCGCATCGTTGAGCCGCGCGATTGATGCCGTCGTGACCATGAAGGAGACGGAAGTGGCCAGCTTACAGCGGCAGATTGATGATTACCAAAAGCAGCTCGATAGCGCCCGCGGCATGGCGGTCGATCAAAGCGGCAAGAATGTCGAATACAACCTGCTGCTGGATCAGGTGAATGCCGACCGCCAGATGTATCAGACCATCGTCTCCAGCCTCAACAAGGCAGAGGTCACGGGTGAATTCACGGAAAGTGGTGCACTCAGTCTCGCAGATGTGGCAGGTCCGCCTGACAATCCAGTGAAGCCGAACAAGCCCATCGCGGCCTTCGCTAGCCTGATGCTGCTGGGCATGATCTGCATCGGTCTGCCGGTGGGGTGGGGGTTGCTCGATGATCATGTCTTGAAGCCCATGCGTCGTGGAGGCTCTCCCTCAGCAAACATTCCATCTGCTCGTGATGTGCCGCACGTACCCGTCGGTCAAAGCCCGGTCATCATGTCCGCTAGCTCTGGACGCTACACGCCTCCGCCGTCAGGACGGTTGGCGCTGGGGGCCTCCACTCCACCGCCTCCTGTTGTCTCTCCCATGTCGGCGACTCCGCCGTCACCGGCCGCACAGCTTTCCATACCTGGCCTGGGCAATGCACCTGTGATCGCACGCCTGCCTCGGGTGCCAGCGGCACATCCTGAGCTCATGCTTGGACAGTTGCTCAGGCCAGAGCCAGAGGGCGCTTCGGGCTCTCTTCAGCAGCTCACCTCACTCCTGGAAATGCAGGCGCTGAAGCGCAGCGGTCTGGGCGGCATCATCATGATCACCAGTGCGGAGCCGGGAGAGGGCAAAAGTGCGGCGGCCTCGGCTCTCGCGGCTGCCTTTTGCCACCAGGGACGCAGCGTTTTCATGATGGAGTGCAATGCGGTCTCCCCCGCGCTGCACCACTGGTTTCCCCATGCCAGCCATCACAGCTCCTGGGCACATGACATGGAATCACTGCGCTATGGCAACACGCATCTCTTCCTGCTGCCTGCACATGACTTGCCCGCCTATGCGACCAATGAACTGCTCGATGGCTACCGTGCTTGGATTGATCGGGCCCGCCAGCATGTCGATTGGATCATTTTGGACACGGGGCCGGTTTTGCGAAACTTTGCCGATGTGGCTCCTCTGGCGCCTTTGGCCACGGACGTCATCCTGGTGAATCGCCCAAGCGTTGTTCCTGCCACCAAGCTGCGAGCTGCCATGAATTTGTTGCAGCCGATGATGAGCAGCAGCGCTTTCCGTGGTTTGATCGTCCAGGATTGAGATTCACACCGTTGTGTGTGGCTCTTTGCCACTGAAGGCCGTTTTTTCTGTGAAAAAGCTGTCCAAGAATCAGGCGAAACGTCCTGTATGTAGCCGTATGCACGCTGCCCCTGTCCCCCACCATGAGATTCTGGTTCGTCGTCGCGATTTTCTACGCCGGGCCGGCGGTGGTTTTGGTGCCTTGGCGGCGGCTGCCTTGATGGGCGAAGACCCTGCCATGGCTGCCCTGGGCGATGCTGGGGGAGCACCCAGTAACCCGATGTCGTCGAAGCTCGCCCATCGCGCGGGGAAGGCCAAGAGTGTCATTTTCCTCTTCATGGAGGGAGGGCCAAGCCACATCGACCTCTTTGATCCCAAGCCTCTGCTTCGAAAACTGGCAGGCCAACAGTTGCCGGATAGCTTTGGCACTGTCATTACAGCGATGGGGGAAAGCCGCGCACCGCTGTTAGCCGACAAGCGTGAGTGGAAGCAGCATGGCGAAAGTGGCCTGTGGATCAGCGATTGGCTGCCCCACACAGCTCGACTGGCGGATGAGCTGTGCGTCATCCGCTCCTGTGTCTCCGATGGGATCAACCATGCCGGCGGCGTTTGCTCGATGAACACGGGTAGCATCTTTGGCGGTCGCCCCTCGTTGGGAGCCTGGGTAAACTATGGTCTGGGCACGCTGAACCAAGATTTGCCTGCCTTTGTGGTCATTAAGGATACCGACGCGCAGGTCGTCAATGGCGTGCGCAACTGGGGCAGCGGCTTCATGCCTGCGGTGTATCAAGGTGTAGAATTTGAGGCCGAGGGCACGCCGATCGCGAACCTGAATGCTCCCAAAAGTGTGACCCACGATCGCCAGATGGCCAAGCTGTCCTTCCTGAATCGTCTGAATCGTTCGCACGGGCAGTCGCGCAGCGATAACACACAGCTGGATGCACGCATCAAAGCGTACGAGTTGGCCTTCCGCATGCAGTCAGAGGCACCAGAGGCTGTCGATCTGACAAAAGAATCTGAAGTTACCAAGCGCCTCTATGGCCTGGATGACGCCAAAACGGCTGCATTTGGTCGGAATTGCCTTTTGGCGCGCCGTCTGGTCGAGCGCGGAGTGCGTTTTGTGCAGCTTTACTCGGGTGCAGGCAGCCGCTGGGACGCGCATGACAAGATCGAAGAAAATCACACCAAGTATTGCTATGAGACGGACAAGCCCGTCGCGGCCTTGCTCACGGACCTCAGAGCACGTGGCTTGCTCGACGAAACGCTGGTCATTTGGGGGGGTGAATTTGGACGCACTCCCATGAGTGAAAAAGGCGATGGTCGAGACCACAATCCGACGGGCTTTACCATGTGGATGGCTGGCGGTGGTATCCAAGGAGGGCAGGTCATCGGTTCAACGGACGATTTGGGGCTGCGTGCCGTGGACCAAAAGATGCATGTTCACGATCTGCACGCTACCATCCTTCATCTGATGGGCATCGATCACACCAAGCTGGTTTACAAATACAAAGGTCGTCCAGAGCGCATCGACATGAATGAAGGTCATGCCTACACGAAGATGAAAATGGCCTGAGGTCCGCGCAGGTGATCAATCCAAGAAAAAGCCGATTCCCGAAAGGGAACCGGCTTCTTGAACGAAGGTCGTTGGAGGCGATTAGATGCCCTTGGAGACGATGTATTTGACGAGGTCAACCACGCGATTGCTGTAGCCCCACTCGTTGTCATACCAGCTCACCAACTTGAAGAACTTGCTGTTGAGTTCGATGCCGCTGCCAGCATCGAAGATAGAGCTGCTGGAGTCATGGATGAAGTCCGTGGAAACGACTTCGTCGCTGGTCCAGGAAAGGATACCCTTCAGGTAGGTCTCGCTGGCCTTCTTCATCGCAGCGCTGATTTCAGCGTAGCTGGTTTCTTTCACGGTCTTCACAGTGAGGTCAACCGCAGAGACGGTCGGTGTTGGTACTCGGAAAGCCATGCCTGTGAGCTTGCCTTTCACTTCTGGGATAGCCAAGCCCACTGCTTTGGCTGCACCGGTGGTAGAAGGAATGATGTTGATGGCTGCGCTGCGGCCGCCTTTCCAATCCTTCTTGGAAGGACCGTCCACTGTTTTCTGGGTGGCGGTGTAGGAGTGAACGGTGGTCATCAGGCCTTCTTCGATGCCGAAACCTTCTTTGAGAAGGACGTGAACGAGAGGTGCCAAGCAGTTCGTGGTGCAGGAAGCATTCGAAATCACATGGTGGTTGGCGGGATCATACTTCTCATGGTTCACGCCCATGACCACGGTGATGTCTTCTTCCTTGCCTGGAGCAGAGATGATGACCTTCTTCGCACCTGCGTCGATGTGGCCCTGGGCCTTCTTGCGCTCGGTAAAAAGGCCGGTGGACTCGATGACGATATCGACGCCGAGTTCCTTCCAGGGAAGGGCAGCAGGACCCTCTTTGACGGCGAGGCATTTGATTTTGTTGCCGTCCACCACGAGGATGTCGTCTTCAGCCACCTCAGGGCTGCTCTTTTTGGAATAGACTTCTTCCTTGGCCTTGCCCTGGGTGGAGTCATATTTCACCAAGTAAGCAAGGTTGTCAGCAGGGACGAGGTCATTGACGGCGACGACCTGGATTTCTTTGCCAAGGAGTCCTTGATCACAGATTGCACGAAACACGAGGCGACCGATGCGCCCGAAACCATTGATGCCGATTTTGACCATTGATGTGTGGGGGTGGGAGTTAGAATCAGGCCGGAGCAGAGACTGCGCCGGGTTTCGATGCATAATCGACGGGGAGGGGGTGTCAACCCAGCTTTCAGGGCCAATTCATCCAGCCGTTGCACTTTGCTTCAGTTGGCGGTTGTTTGCTGTGCCTTGCCGTGGTTGATAGAACTTGACCACCGGCATCGGTCTGCTTTTTGCCAACCCAACCGCCCCCCATGTCTCCTCTCATCCCCCAAGAAGGCTGGATCGTTCAGCATTTGTTCTACAACATTGACCACGGCTTCTGGGCCGCTTTGACTCCTGAAGAAAAAAAGGAGCGCATCAGCCGCTTGAATGACACCGTCCAGAGCATCCGTAGCCATCCGAAGACGCAACTCCTGAGCTTCAGCATGGTCAGTCCTAAAACTGATGTTGGCTTTATGCTGCTGACGCCTGATCTGCAGGATGCGAATCGCTTTGAAAAGATGCTAGGCTTGGCGCTGGGGCCTGATGTCCTCAATTCCACCTACAGCTACCTCTCCATGACGGAGTGGACCGAATACAGCGAGAAGGAAGAGGAGGCCTCCGAGCGCATCCATCGTACCGAGGGGCTGGAAGTCGGCAGTGAGGCTCACAGCAAGCGTTTGGCTGAGTGGAAGGCGCACATGGACAAGTATTACAGTGACCGCCTCTACCCCAACATGCCGGACTGGCAGGTAATGTGTTTTTACCCCATGAGCAAGCGCCGAAATGTCGGTGCGAACTGGTATGCGCTGGACTTCACCAAGCGGCGCGAACTGATGAGTGGTCACGCTAGGACAGGTCGCAAGTATTCCGGCAAGGTGCGTCAGCTCGTGACGGGCTCGACGGGGTTGGACAGTCACGAATGGGGGGTGACCCTTTTCGCCCATGACCTTTTTCAGATCAAAAGCATCGTCTATGAGATGCGCTGGGACGAGGTCACGACGCAGTTCGGGGAGTTCGGTGATTTCTTCATCGGTATTCAACTTTCCCTCGACGAGCTCTTGGAGCGTGTTCAGCTGAATTAATCGCCACATGCTCAATCAGCCTCTCACCATTGCCGGCCGCACATTTCAATCCCGCTTGATGCTCGGGACGGGTAAATTTGCTTCCGGTGAACTGATGCGCGATGCGATCATGGCCTCAGGTTCGGAAATCGTCACCGTGGCTCTCCGCCGGGCTGATCTTTCTGGAAAAGGAGATCCGTTCGCCAACATCCTGGATTTCGTGCCACCCCAGGTGCTTCTGCTGCCGAACACGAGCGGTGCCATGAATGCGGACGAGGCGGTGCGATTGGCTCGGCTCGCCGTGGCGGCAGGTCTGCCGAATTGGGTGAAATTGGAAATTCATCCTGATCCTCGCTACTTGCTCCCTGACCCCATCGAAACGCTGAAGGCGGCAGAAGTCTTGGTGAAGGAAGGATTTACCGTCTTGCCTTACATCAATGCCGACCCTGTGCTCGCTCGTCGCCTACAAGATGTTGGAACTGCGACGGTCATGCCGTTGGGCTCTCCGATTGGTTCTCACCAGGGAATCACGACCCGCAAGCAGATCGAAATCATCATCACCCAGGCGACGGTCCCTGTCGTCATTGATGCAGGCATCGGAGCTCCGAGCCATGCGGCAGAAGCCTTGGAGATGGGAGCAGACGCAGTGTTGGTGAATACGGCAATTGCCATCGCCAGTGAACCTTCACGAATGGCCGTTGCCTTCAAAGCAGCGGTCGAAGCAGGGCGAGCCGCCTACGAAATGGGGCTGGCCGATAGCTCTGAGGAAGCGGTCGCGACGAGTCCTTTAACCACATTTCTTTACCAATCCTCGACCTGAACTCCGCTAGTCCACCCGCCGAGGAAACCGCTTTTCCAAAAAGAAAATGCCGCCTATAGAAGCGGTTGTCGTAATCTTTTTTGTCACCATTTCACCTACATGTCAGACGATACACCTCCGCGTAACGACGGCCCCCAGCGCCGCAATCAAGAGCCCCAGTTTAACTGGAAGGGTTTTCTGCTCCTGGCTGTGGTAGTGCTGCTGGTGGGCTCCGGTTTGATGGTCGGCAAAGAGGCCACGAGGGCACAAGAGATCACTTACCGTGAATTTGTGCAGTATGTCACCGACAACCGCATTGATCCTGATCAAGATCTCAAACTGGTTCAGCAAGATACGACTTCCGCAGAATTCATCGAAGGTTATGTCCTGAGATCGAAGACCGGCACACCAAAGGCTGGAGAAGAAGTCGCCCCTTCCGCAATGCCTCCAAAGTCTGAAGATACCAGCACCGTCGCTGAAGCTCCTGCCAACTTGCCAAGAAAGAATTCAGTCAAGTTTACCGTGCCGGTTTCGATTCAGTACCAAAAGGAAGAGTTGCACGATCTGTTGAAGAAGCATGGATTGGTGCTCATTCCCCAGTATCGGAATGATCAGTGGGGAGCACTTTTGATCTCAATGCTGCCAATCCTCATGGTGCTGATGTTGATCTACTTCTTGGTTCGTCAGCAAATCAAGACTGCAGGTCGCGGAGCTCTGAATTTTGGCAAAAGCCGAGCGAAGATGCTCTCTCAAGACCGCAACAAAGTGACCTTCAAAGATGTCGCTGGCGTCGAGGAGGCGAAAGATGAAGTGCAAGAGTTGGTGGAGTTTCTCAAAGATCCCAAGAAGTTCCAAAGGCTTGGCGGCAAGATTCCCAAAGGAGTCTTGATGAATGGTCCTCCGGGAACAGGTAAAACGCTCCTTGCTCGCGCGATTGCAGGTGAGGCTGATGTGCCATTCTTCAGCATCAGCGGCTCTGATTTTGTCGAAATGTTTGTCGGGGTCGGTGCTAGCCGCGTGCGCGACATGTTTGAGCAAGGGAAAAAGAATGCTCCTTGCTTGATTTTCATTGATGAAATTGATGCCGTCGGTCGTCATCGCGGTCACGGATTGGGCGGTGGTCATGATGAGCGTGAACAGACCTTGAATGCGCTCCTGGTGGAAATGGATGGTTTTGATACTCAAGAAGGCATCATCATCATCGCAGCCACAAACCGCCCGGATGTCCTCGACCCAGCTCTGCTGCGCCCAGGCCGTTTTGACCGCCAAGTCACGGTGTCTCTGCCTGACGTCAAAGGCCGCGAAGAAATCCTGCGCGTGCATTCCAAAAAGGTGAAGCTCAGTGAGAGCGCTGATCTTTCCAAGATCGCCAGAGGCACGCCTGGATTTTCGGGGGCTGAATTGGCCAACTTGATCAACGAAGCTGCTCTCTTGGCGGCACGTCGGAATCTCAAGGCCATCACCAGCGCTGAGCTCGAGGAGGCGCGAGACAAGGTGCGTTGGGGGCGCGAACGTCGCAGCTTGGCTCTCAGTGACAAAGAAAAGGAAAACACAGCCTACCATGAGGCAGGTCATGCCATTCTCATCGAAGTGCTGGAACACACCTCACCTCTTCACAAGGTAACGATCATTCCTCGCGGACCTAGCCTTGGCTCCACGATGTGGTTGCCGGAAGAGGACAAGTTTACCCACCGGAAAAGCGAGCTTCTCGATGATCTCGTCGTGGCGATGGGTGGACGTGTTGCAGAAGAGATTCAGTTTGGAGATGTCACCAATGGAGCCATGGGGGACATCCGCCAAGCCACAAACATCGCGCGCAACATGGTTTGTGCATGGGGCATGAGCGAGAAGATGGGCATGGTCGAATACAGCGATGGCGATCAAGCCGTATTCTTGGCGCGAGACCTGGGCAGAAGCCGTGGTTACAGCGGTGCGACCGCTCAAAAGATCGACGAGGAAGTCAAACGCCTCATTGATGAAGCTTATCAAAAAGCCAAGGACATCCTTTTGGCTCAGAAAGACAAGCTGGACGCGATTGCAGCGGCTCTTCTGGAGTATGAGACCTTGGATGGCGTCCACATCAAAGAAATCATGGAGCATGGCAGGATCATGAATCCTCCAACCTCGAAGCCACCGCCCCCCCAACCGCCCCCGATTCCGAAGGCAGCGGAAAATCGGTCCACCTCTCAAGAGGATGAAGATCTTGGCGGATTGCCAGGTGGTTTGATTGGAGTTCCGACCTGATCTTTGACCCGACGCAGCATGCCATCCCCTTTTGACATCGAATATGCTGTAGAGAACACCCGTGTTCTTCATGAGCCAGATCGTCGGATTGACACATTCGGCAGCACGAGATTTGAGTTTCAACTGGTCAGTGAACTCATGGATCATGTGAATGCGACCCGCATTCGCACGGGTCATATTACTGCCGAAAAGCCATTGATTCTGCGTCCAGATCCCGAAGCTATGGCCAATTTTGACTTTGAAGGTTTTGGCCCTCAAGGACAGGCTTTCGGTGAATTCTTGAAGGATAACCTGCACAAGTTGGCCATTCTGAAGTATGGCTTTCGATTTCAGATGTCAGAAATGCAGGAAGAAGTCGTGCATGACTCCATGGAGGAAGTCTGCGACAAATTGATCGAGGACATCCGTCGCTCAGGCAATCCCATGCGCGCTGTCATCGCAGGTGTGGACGATACTTGGGAGATCAGCCTTTTGAAATTCACAGTCGAGATGATTGAAAAATCTCAGAAAATCAATCTCTTCGATTTTAAGCGGCGAGGCTTGTTGGAATGAAGCCTGCACATCACTAGGAATGGCGAAAACGCAGCTCAAACTTTTGCTCTTCTTGATCGTGCTCGGCATCACACTGGGCAGCATGGCGGCCGCATTTTACATCTACGACAAGGTCCTGAAGCCGGAAAAACTCATTCAGCAGGAGATGGCAGTGCTGAAGAAGGGTAACCTACCGAGGATTGATCCTGGGGTGAAGCGTTTTGAAGCGGCGATTGAGCTGATTCGAAAAACTCAAATCCAAGAGGGCAGGGAAGCCCTGTACAAACTGGTTCAGCAGTTTCCAGACTCATCGACCTGTGCAGAAGCAAAGCGCATCATTGGAGAAATCAATCTCGATGAATTGTTTTCTCCCGATCCTCGCTCGGGGCGGAAAGATTACATCGTCCAGCCGGGCGATTCCTTGGCTTTGATCGCAAGCCGTCAGGGCACGACCATGGACATGCTCATCCGCTTGAATGGTCTGATGGGCACTGTTTTGCAGCCGGGTGATCACCTTTCGATTGTGGCTTTAGATTTCTCGATTGATGTCGATGTTTCCTCCCAAGCAGTGACTTTGTATCGCAACCTGGGAGGCAAGCGCTACTTTTTCAAAGAGTATCAGGCGGATGGACTCCGTCTGCCGCCAGGAATCAAGCCACCCCTTGAGGTTGAGGTGCGAGGCAAAGCGGCTTTGGTCGATGGCAAGTCGGTTTTGTCCACTGATCCTCGGTATGTCGAGGCCGATAAATGGCTTCCAGCGGCCAAGGTTGGCCAGGTGAATCCAGTTCTTTCTCTGAGGACCACCCCTGCTCTGCGTCCGCCTGCAGCTCTTCCTTCAGTTCAGGTGAATGATGCTTCATTGGCAGCGCCCCTACCTCAGCCGGAGCCAGAAACGGGCGTTTTCCTGAAGCGTTCTGACCTTGAGGAAATGTTTGCTCTTGTTCGCAATGGCTCAAAACTGCACATCATCCGTTAGCCGACCTTAAATCCCGGACCCTATTTCCATGAAGCAAGTTCTCGAATTCGAAAAACCTCTGATCAAACTGCGCGAAGAGATTGAAGACCTCCGCAGAAAGCAAGCTTCCAAGCCCTCTGACAAGATGGCTTCACAGATCAGTGAGTTGGAAAAGAAGCTCGAAACTTTACAGCGAGACATTCACACCAATCTGAATCCTTGGCAGCGTGTGCAAATCTCACGCCACATCAACCGCCCTTTCATGCTCGATTACATCAAGCATTGCTGTGAGGAGTTCATCGAGATTCATGGAGACCGTCACATCGGTGATGATCACGCGATGCCTGCTGGTTTTGCCACCTGGGGAGGCAAGCGGGTAGTGGTCATCGGCCATCAAAAAGGCCGCGACACCAAGGAGAACCTGCTCCGTAATTTCGGCAGTGCCCATCCCGAAGGTTATCGCAAAGCCCTTCGCGTCATGCGCATGGCAGAGAAGTTTGGCCTCCCCATTGTCACTTTGATCGACACTCCGGGAGCCTTTCCCGGAATCGGAGCTGAGGAGCGCAACATCGCAGAAGCTATCGCTTTCAACCTCCGTGAGATGATGATGCTGCGCGCGCCTGTAGTCGCAGTTGTCATTGGCGAAGGTGGCTCCGGCGGGGCTCTCGGCATCGGCATTGCCGATAAGGTGCTGATGATGGAAAATGCCTACTACAGTGTCATCAGTCCTGAGGGTTGTGCGGCCATTCTGTGGAAGCACCGTGAACATGCACCCGAGGCGGCTTCCGCTCTCAAATTAAGCGCACAGGATCTGTCGAAGCTTGGCATTATTGATGGAGTCGTGCCCGAGCCTTTGGGGGGAGCCCACAACGACCATGGGTCTGCTGCCGAGTCTTTGAAGACAGCCGTTTTGAACGCCATTAGCGAGCTGGAAAAGTTACCTGCGGACGCTTTGTTGGAGCACCGTTATAACAAATTCCGTGCACTCGGCAAGTTTACCGAAAACTAAGAGCCTGCGGAAGATCTGAACAGCATGGTCTTCCTTCGGTTCACTGCATTTTTCTCTCAGGCTCATCGACATGACGCGATCTGCGGATGACATTTTGACGGTCTCTGAGCTGACTGAGGAGATACAGGAAGTGCTAGAAGGGCGTATCGGCAGTGTTTGGGTCGAAGGTGAAATCAGCAATCACCGACTGCAATCCAGTGGCCATCAGTACTTTACGCTGAAGGATTCTGGGGCTCAAATTTCCTGCGTGTTGTTTCGAGGGGCGGCCAGCCGGTTGGCGGCAAAATTGAGAGATGGGGTGCAAGTTCAGGTGCTTGGAGATCTAGGTGTGTATGCACCACGCGGTCAATATCAGCTCGTTGTGCGCGATGCTCGTCTGCAAGGCATGGGTGACCTACAGGCGAAATTTGAAGCGCTTAAACGTCGCCTTTATGAAGAGGGCCTCTTTGATGAATCGCTGAAAAAGCCGATTCCAGTCATGCCTAGTGTGGTTGCGTTGGTCACATCTCCCACCGGCGCTGCAGTTCAAGACATGTTGAATATCTTGGGGCGCAGAGCCCCCTGGCTGCACGTCATCATTTACCCGGTTCGCGTCCAAGGAGCTGGGGTGGAAAAAGAGACCATTGAAGCACTCCGAGTCTTGAATCAATCAGCTGCCACGAGTTTGCCAAGACCCGATGTCATCGTCATTGGGCGTGGTGGTGGCAGCCTTGAAGACCTTTGGGCTTACAATGAAGAGTCTTTGGCGAGAGCCGTCCGTGCTTCGGCCATTCCTGTGATCTCCGCAGTTGGGCATGAGATTGATTTCACGATTGCCGACTTTGTCGCTGATCTCAGAGCACCCACTCCCAGTGCAGCGGCAGAACTTTTGGCGCCAGATGCTGAAGAGCTAAGGCGCATGGTGACTGGCACCGCGCAGCGGATGCGGCGCTTGGTCGAGGCTAAGTTGGCCCACGATCGCAAAGTCGTCGAGCTACTGAAAGCGGGAGGCCTTCGTCACGCCATGGTTCGCCGTTTGGAGCTAGAGCAGCAGCGTGTGGATGAAATGGACTCACGTCTTCAGCAGGCTTTGGCGGATCAGATGGATCACACGCGTCTTCAGCTCAGTCAGATGGAGCAGCGCCTCCGGCTCCGGCAGCCACACCATCTCATTCGTGAACGTCAGCATGAGTTGGCTGCGCTCTGTCAGTCTCTCTCGCAGGCCATGCGCCACCGTGTTGATGCCTTGCAGGCTAAGCTCGAGGCGAAGGCAGCGCTTTTGCAGAGACTTGGTCCTCATTCCGTTCTTTCGCGTGGCTTCACCTATGTGACCGATTCGTCAGGGCAAGCCATCACTCGTGCAGCAGGGCTACAGGAAGGTCACGAACTTTGGATTCACTTCCAGGACAGTGCTTTGAAGGCTGAAGTCAAAAAGTCCTAATGCTGCAAATTAGAGCTGATGTTTGACCAGACGCCCCAGGGCTCCTTTGAGCCACTCCAGAGGACGCTGCTTGAGGGCCGTTGGATCAATGGGTGAGGATCGCTCAAGGTCCTTGGCATGCATCTTGAGCTGCTCTTGGGCAAAGGATGCGCATAGGACAAAGACGTTATTCTCATCATTGATGAAAAAAGAACGGGGGTCGATGTTGCCAGAGCCAATGATGCTGAGCTGGTCATCAATGACGACCAATTTGCCATGCATCATGCAGGCGTCAAAGCGGTGCAGTTGGGCTCCGGCTTTTAAAAGTCGGCGAAGCACAGGTGCAGTCACGCAAGGACAGAGAGGCATGTCAGTGTGTTTCCCTGGGACTAAGATTTCCACCCGCACGCCTCTTGCTAGGGCGTCGAGTAGGGCTTTTTCGATGGCACGGGTCGGGATGAAATAGGCGTGTGAAATGACGATCGAAGATCGCGCTGAACGGATGGCAAACCTAAACAGCGAACCAATGGTTTCTGCACCGTCTTGATTCGATCCTGGAATGTTGAGAACTCGACTGTGCCCCGCCGCGCTGAGCTTGGGGAAGTAGGCCTGCCCTTCGAGAGTCGTTCTTGTGACCTCATGCCAGTTGTCATTGAAGGTGCGCTGGAGGTCGGCCACCACCGGGCCCTCCAGCTGATACATCGTGTCACGCCAGCGGCTCGGGTCTTCTGCATGACCGTCCCAGGCATAGGCCAAACCCGCCCCACCGATGAAAGCGGTTTTCCCGTCGATGATGAGAAGACGCCGGTGCGTTCGGTGATTGTAACCCAGTGGATGGTGAAGCCGCCATGGGCTATACCAGTGCAGCTCCACGCCTGCTTTCTTCATCGCATCGAGATAACGATCCCCAAACGTGCAGCATCCATAGTGATCCAATATGACATGAACCTTTACCCCTGCTGCGGCTCGTTCGCACAAGACTTGGGTGAAATCAGCCACGGGCTGACTTTCCACTGCGACAAAGTTTTCCCAGGTGATGCTATGTTTGGCATCTTTCATCGCTTTCAGCATCGCTGGGAAAAAATGCCCGCCATTGGCTAGGGTCGTGACTTGGTTATTCTCGCGCCAAGTTTCGCGGGCTAGTTGGGAGGCTGTTGCTGCAAAGGCTGTGCTCGTCACCGCAGGCAGATCAACGGGCACTGGCTGCAAACGATGGAAGACACAGCTGGGCAAGCAAAGCTGAGCAGCAATGACAAGAAGAAGCCTATGCAGGAAGCTACTCTTGCCCCATTCAGCCATGGAAAACAGCATGGCCGTCATGAAGGTCAGGGAAGGGGAAGCTTCTTTTCTTTCCACCAGGCCTCGAGTTCATCCGCTCCGAAGTCAGCGAGGATTTGGCCATCGACATCAATGCTCGGAGCCTTGGTCTGGCCTGTCAGTGCCAGCATCTCAGCGCGAGCAGTGGCATCGCGGTTTACATCCAGCAGGCTAAAGGTCAGCCCATGCTGTTGCAGCCAGTCGATTGCTTCGTGGCACCAGGGGCAGCCGCTTTTGATGAAGAGTCGGATTTGCATGAAAAGATTCTCGAAAGGTTAGGGTTGGGATTGGCTGATCTCGCGGATTTGCACAATGACCTCCATCTGGCGGGTGCTCTTCCCACGGTAGGTTCCACTGACTGGACGAATGTCACCGTAGTCGCGTCCGATGGCCAACTTGATGTAGCGCGGGTCAGCTTCGCGGTTGTGGGTGGGGTCCCAGGCCTTCCAGCCAAAATGAGGCACAAAAATCTCTACCCAAGCGTGTGAAGCCTCATTTTCATCACCCGTCTTGCCATTGAAAAAGTAACCGCTCACGTAGCGGGCAGGGATGCCTTGGCTGCGGCAAAAGGAAAGCATCACATGAGCGTAGTCCTGGCAGACGCCGCGTCGATCTTTTAGCGCCGAGGCAGCATCGGTGTGCACATGCGTCCAATCGGGATCGTAGGCAAAGCTGCTGTGCACATGTTTGCCCAATCGTAGGGCAGCAGCCCAGAGGTCACTCACCGGCCCACCCAAAACATCAATCGCCTCCCGCCAGATGGCCACGTTCTGTGTCACGTAACGAGACTCTACTACAAAATCAAAATAGGGATCTTTGACCAAAGGGTCATTCAGGGCAGCCAACGGCACACCACTCGGAGGAGCGCCACGTTTGTCTCCACGCGTTTCGACTTCGGCGATGGATTCGATTTCGAGAAGACTGTGTGGTGTGTGTAGCTCAAAGTGATCGACCTGATTTTGGTAAAAGTCGTAATGCGTCGCAATCTTTGTTTCAGGGGTTGTGCGCAGTTGGTAAGTCATGCAACGCTGCAAGGGATCAGACACGGGGCGCAGACGCACATCATTGTAACTCTCCAGAGCCTCACCTTCATAAATGAAGCGCGTGACATGTCGCACGCGCAGCATCATGCCATGCTGAGGAATAGAAAGTGGATCTTCGGGAGGATTCGACACCTCTTCGCAGTAGTCGCAGGCTGCCTTGCGTCAAGCAGTCAGCGGATCACAATCTTGAAGCTAGCGCTCATTTGCCAAAACGACGGCCCAGCGCCATGGAAAGAAATTCAAATTTAACACATGAAAACAATCAAGGCTCTCATCACTGGCGGCGCAGGGTTCATTGGAGGTCATTTAGCAGAGGCCCTGGCTAGGCAAGGGGCTCGAGTCACGATTTTGGATGACCTGAGCACCGGAAGCTTGAACAATCTAGCTTGGGCGACGGGCAATGCTGATTTCGATTTTGTGCAGGGCTGTGTGTCCGATGCTCCCCTTGTCAAAAAACTCATCGAAGGCTGCGATTGGGTTTTTCATCAGGCAGCGATTGCTTCAGTGCCTCAATCCGTGGCTCAGCCTCTGGAGAGCAATCGGGTCAATCTGGAGTCATCCCTGGCTTTGCTGGTGGCTGCACGCGATGCGGGTGTTCGTCGCTTTGTCTTTGCCTCATCGGCTGCAATCTACGGTGACACCGAAGCTCCGCTGAAACACGAATCTCATCCAGTGTTGCCGCTCTCGCCATATGGCCTTCAAAAGTACGCGTCAGAGCGCTATGGGCAGATGTTTCATCAGCTCTTCGGTTTGGAAACGGTGGCTCTTCGCTACTTCAATGTGTTTGGTCCACGGCAGAGCTTCAATTCCCCTTACTCGGGCGTCATTGCGCGCTTTTGCACCATGATGCTGCGCGGTGAAATCCCGACGATTTTTGGTGACGGACTCCAATCCCGTGACTTTGCCTACATCGATAATGTGGTCGCAGCGAATCTTTTGGCCGCTCAGCGTCCCGCTCAAGAAGTCGCTGGGCAGGTCTTCAACATCGCTGGTGGGCAAAGTGTCACGCTGCTCGATCTCATCCACGAATTGAATCATCTCACGGGCCAGTCGCTTGCTCCCAAGCACGAGCCCACGCGCACGGGCGACATTCGACATTCAGCTGCCGATCTTTCCGCAGCACGTGCCCGCTTGGCCTACGATCCTCAAGTCAGTTGGCAAGAAGGACTTCGGCACACGCTGCAGTTTTACCGAGACACCCAAACATCGGCCTGAAGGCATCCGTGCGGTCAGGTGTCGATCCGCATCGTGCTAGAGCGGATCGAACCAATCACTTCTTCACCAGCGACTCGAGGTAATCGAGCAGGCTCGCGAATTCCTTCACGGTGAAGTTCATCATCAGGCCGGGCGGCATCATGCTCATGGGGAGCTTTTGGCGCTCTTTGATATCCGCCGTTTTGAAGGTGAACTCTTGGGAGGCGATGTTGCGGAGTTTGACCTCGTTCGCGCCTTCGAGGGTGATGAAGCCCATCTGCTGGGTGCCGTCCTTCAGGGTGATCATCTCACTGGCGAAGCCTTGGGCGATGGTTTTGTTCGGGTCGAGGATGTTTTGGGCCAGATCGGGGCGCTTGTAGGTTTGGGCGATGTTGCCGAGGTAGGGGCCTTTTTGGGCTTCGGTCTCCTTCACGGTGTGGCAGGCCACGCAGGTGGCTTTGGTGAAGATTTGCTCGCCGAGGGCGATGTCGCCTTTTTCCTTCAAAACGGCGGCGAGGGCCTCCTCGGGCTTCAAGGTCATGAGCTTGGGTGTTTTGTCCTCGATCTTGGTGATGCGCATGGCCTTCGCGGCGCGTTCGGCAGCGCCTTTGACCTCGGCATCGGGATCATCGAGCGCTGCGAGCACTTTGGCGGCGCTGGGCATGTGCTTGGAGGCGCTGATGGCGTCGATGATGAGCTTGCGGTGCTTCGGATCGGCCCAACCTTTGTCGAGCGCCTTCTGCGTGAGCTGGATGGACTCGGGGCTGCCCGTTTTGCGGTTCGCGAGGTTCAACAAGGCGGCATTGGCATACATCGACACCGGCCACTCGGCCTTCTCGGCGATCTGCTCGATGAGCTGGTGGTGGTTTTCGAGCTTCGGGGCATTCAAAAAGGCGGCCAAAGCGGCCTCGTAGTCTTTGCCGGAGTCCGGGAGCTTCTTGAGAGGCTCCAGGGCGGCCAAGGTGGCGGAGACGCCGTCGGCGCTGTCGGTTTTCGCGAGGGCGGTGATGGCTTGAGCCAGAGTAGTGGGGCCATTCTTGGCCCCCGCATCAGAGGGGGCAGGAATGCCCCCATTACGGAGCAAGCCCACCAGCAGCGGCACGGCCTCCGCCGGAATCTCCTCAGCACCCGCCATCTGCGCCGCCAGTTCCGGCAGCACCTTCGGGTCCTTTTTAGCCAGCTCCAAAATCCGCTGCTGCGCCTCGTTGAACTGGATGCGGTTGCGGTTCAGCTCCTTCACCACAAAGGCGGCTTCCTCCGGCGAGGCCTTTGCCAGCGCGTCCTTCAGCGCCACGGCGATCTTCGGCGTCTCGCTCCAGGCCTCCGGCTGGTAATACGGCCCCCGCGTGTCCGGCCGCGTGCCCCACGAATCGCCCTTCCACTCACCTTCCTTGAAATGCAGTCGGCACAGCGCCGCGAGGATGCCTTGGCGCAAAGCGGGGTCCGTGGCTTTGCCGAGACGCTCGATGAGACCGGAGACGACTTCGGAACAGTGAATCTCGGCGCACAGGCGCACGGCCATGCTTTTCGACTGCGCAGTGCTGCTTGAATCGTCTGTGACTGAGATCAACGCCTTGCTGAACTCTTCCACGAACATTCGGCGAACCACTAACTTTTGCATGTATCGGCCATGCTCAAAGTCGGCAAGAACAGAACTTTCCTGCGCCTTCTTCCATTCGGCCTCTTCTGTAGCCCTCAGCGACTCCTCTGGGAATGTGAGGACATCCTTGGCAGCCAGTCGAACCATCGATTTAAGAAAAACAAAATCCGCCTCATCACAGAGACTCAAATAGTGCGGAATTGCTTTAGCTAGGATCTTTACATGCACACCTTTGTCGATGCATTGGAACCTGTAGTGCAGAACTTGGTGACGCACATCAGGTCCGCCTTCGGTGAACCACTTCTCAAAGATTTCGCTTTGGACTTCGGAACCCAAAGGCAGCTCAATGAACCCTTTGTCAGACGGCAATACATAGGTGGTTGCCAGCCGACGAAGGATGTGAATGGCCTGATCATTGATGACTGGAATGTTGGTCTTGCCATTGCCCCAAGTGATCGGGACGAGAGAGTTTAAAGCAGCCACTCTTGAAGCCGCATTCTTTGTCGAGTCAGCAAACAACTTCACGGTCATCTCCTGCTGTGGGATATCGAACACTTTTCTCGCGAACTGCCTCCTCACCAACTCCCTCTGCGCCTCCATCCTCCGGCGATTGCTCGCGGACTCCAGCACCTTCACCAGTTCCTCATCCTTCGCCTTCGCGAAGTCCGGCAACGGCTCCGCTTTAAATCCCTTGGGCTTCACCTGCACGATGTAACCGACATCCGGTCCTGCCCAATCAAACGTCGCGCCTTTCCAACTGGCGCAATAGACGCGGCTCAGGCCATCGACATCGGCGTCGGTGGGGCGGGTCATTTTGATGAAGGGCTCGGGCTTGCGGGTTTCTTCAAACGTCGCGCCTTTGGGCTTCACCTGATGATGCCAGAGAGCGCCGCTGCCCCAGTCGCAGGTGAAGGGGGCGTTGTTCCAAGCGCCGAAGCCGGGTTCGTCGATGTAAACCGCGCCGCAACCGCTGCCGCCGCCGTAGTCGGCGAGGGGCTGGATGCACTCATTGTTGAAGTTCTTGTAGAGGCGCGGGTAGCCGTGGTCGTCGAGGCCGGTGAAGTGGTGGAAGCGCACGTTCCAGCCACCGCCGTCGTTGGTGTTGTCGCGGGCGAACATGTCCATCAGCGGGCTGATGGCGACCTCGAGGATGTTGCGCGTGCCGGTGGAGTAGATTTCGAGGCCGGTGCCGTCGGGCCGCACGCGGATGATGCCGCCGCCGCGATGCTGGAGCGTCTTGCCATCGGTGCCAGTGGCCTTCATGAAGCCGAAATCACCACCGGCGATGTAAAGCCAGCCGTCGATGCCGAGGCTGAGGCCGTTCGTGGTGTGATCAGCGGGGCGGTCTTTGTAACCGAATGCGATGTCCTTCACGAGGATGTTTTGCTTCTCGGCGACGCCGTCGTGATCGGCATCAATGAACTCGCTGAGGTGCGGCGGATGCACGAGGTAAAGCCGGTCGTGATCCCACACGAGCCCGCGCGGCGCATCGAC
This sequence comes from Verrucomicrobiaceae bacterium, assembly GCA_027484445.1. GTDB lineage: Bacteria > Verrucomicrobiota > Verrucomicrobiia > Verrucomicrobiales > Verrucomicrobiaceae > Prosthecobacter. The sequence continues at coordinate 26,518 of JAIXSY010000057.1, read as the reverse complement.
CTCGCAGAAGACCTTCGTCTCATCGGCACGACCATCGCCATCGAGATCACGCAGGCGGATGACGCGACCGCGCTTCGGATTGCGGCCCAGCGAGCCGTTGCCATCCGAGGAGACGTAAAGCGTGCCATCCGGCTCCGCAGCGACGAAGACCGGGTAGTTCGCCGCAGCGCTATTCGCGAACAGCGTGACCTCAAAGCCCTCGGCGACCTTCACGTCCTTCAAAATGGCGGCTTCCTCCTCCGGCGTGAGCTTCACGATGCGCGGGGGAACATTTCCGCTCTTCGAGTAGTCCGTTTTTTCGGACGGGTCTGACTTGTCGGACGGCTTGGCGGTCAGCGCCACGATGCCGGGGCCTTTCAGCCGCACCTCGCGAATGCTGGCCCAGCCGCCTTGATTCGTGCCCAGGCAGGTGATGACGAGCTTTTTGGCCTGTTTGGCCTGCAAGGCATGGGTGTTCTCGGTGGTGGCCGCCACGACGTTTTTGCCATCGATGTCGATGGTGTGCTGGTAGGCGTTGTTTTTGCTCTCCCAGACGATTTCGAGACCCGTGAGGTCCTGCGGCTTTTCCAACTCCAGCGTGAGCGATTGCGGCTTGGAACCATCGGCAGCACACCAGCGCGTGCCTTCATCGCCATCGACGGCCTTCCAGGCAAAATTGCTCTTTCCCTTCTCCTCGCTGCTCGCCGAGGCACGCAGTAAATTTGAAATTTGAGATTTGGAATCTGAAATTGGCGGCTGTGCCGCCTTAGCGGGCACAAACGTCACCTTGTTCTGCCCTTTGAACGGCGTCAGATACTCCGGCGTGAGCTTGTCACAGGCCCAAAGCAGGCCACGCGTGATCAAATCGAGATAGCGAGCATCGGCGACGGTTTCCGTGTTGTGCCCGATGGTCGTGCTGAAGCTGCGTGCGCCGTCTTTTTCATTCGTCCAGGCGACGATGGCATCCACGGCCTTGCCTTTGACCATCTGGCGGCCCATCGCGAGCGGATGGGCGTCGAAGACGTTCGCGTTGTTGTAGAGCTCCTCTTTGATCGTGGTCCAGTCGGCCAGCGGAGTAAGGGGGGCATTCTTGCCCCCTTCAGACGGGGCAGGAATGCCCCGATTACGGCCGGTGACGATGGGGTGCTCTTTATCGACAAACGTGATCGCGATGGGCTCCTGCGGGCCGTGGGAGTTCGATTGCAGGCCGAGGCGCTTGAACCAGCGATCCTCGCCCGTGCGGAAGCTGTGCATGGCGCAGTGAAGCTGGATGCTGGGGATGGTTTTGTGAGCGTCGAGGATGCGGGTGAGCGTCTCCTTGTTGTTCATGCTCGCCGCGCACTCGTCGTGGATGATGATGTCGTAGCCCTTCGCCCAATCCACCTTGTCATAGATTGGCAGCAGCGGGTTCGTGGACTTGTCGTCGGTCCAAATGACATCCACCTGCACATTCGCGCGGCTTTGGATTCCCTGGGAGATGACGAGGTGCTGCTTCGCGTAATCATGGCAGCAGCCACCGGTGATGAGGAGGGCTTTGAGAGGCTCAGCGGCGCAGCAAACGCCGGACAGCAAAGAAACGAGTGGCAGAAGAACGCGCAGCATGGGCAATGGAAGGCGCAGAAGGCGCGGAAAAGGCATGGTTTCTATCAGAAAAGTAGTGCTCTAGACTTTCTGCCTTGGGCGTTGACGAGTCAGGCAGAGCAGGTTCACTGGCCAAGATCCAGCCGCCAACCTTTCGTTTTTCATCATGCCCTACATTGAGCCCCACGGTCACATGGTCAGTCGCACCACAGACGACTATGAGCGCATGGCCTTGGCAGGCTGCCAAGTCATCTGCGAGCCGGCCTTTTGGGCGGGTTTTGATCGTGCCTCCGCAAAGGGGTTTTATGACTACTTTCGTCAAATCACTGAGTATGAGCCAAAGCGTGCCGCCAAGTTTGGCATTCAGCATTTCTCATGGCTCTGCATCAATCCGAAGGAAGCCGAAGACACGAAGCTAGCGGAGGAGGTCATCGGTCTGATACCCCAATTTTTGGGTAAGCCAAATGTGCTCGGGATTGGTGAGATCGGCCTGAACAAAAACAGCCGCAATGAATTGATGATCTTCGAACAGCACGTGCAGTTGGCTCAAGATCACGATCAACTCATTCTGATTCATACACCGCACCTTGAGGACAAACTCAAAGGCACCCGTTTGATTGTCGAAGCGTTAAAAAACTTTTCCAAGATACAGCCAGAGCGCGTCATCATCGACCACGTTGAAGAGCACACCATCGATCACGTGCTAGACCAAGGGTTTTGGGCGGGAATCACCCTCTATCCTGAGAGCAAATGCACGCCGCACCGCGCGATCGACATGCTGGAGCATCGCCGTGCAGAGCGCATTTGGATGAACAGCGCCTGCGACTGGGGCGTGAGTGATCCGCTGGCTGTGCCGAAAACCATGCAGGCCATGCGGCAACGCGGGTGGACGGCTGAGATGGTCCAAAAAGTCGCCTGGGAGAATCCCCGCAGCTTCATGGGGCAAACGGTCAAGTTCACGGCATAAAAAAGGCCCCAGAGTGATCGGGAGCCTCGTGGCTTAAACTGGAGAGCCGTGAAGGACAGCCTCAGTGGGCTGCCTTTTTCTCCTCATGATGTCCTTCTGCGGCTTTTCCATGACTGTCGTGGGCGGCATCCCCATGAGCCCCATGGTCACCGTGGCCTTTGTGCATTCCTTCATGCAGGCTCTGGGTTTTTTCCCAGCTATGCTTGGCGCAAGAAGGGCCAAAGAGGGCAAGAGCAGCAGCGGAGCAGAGAACGATCGCAGTTTTCTTCATGGAATGGGGTGAGGATGGGGGTCAGCAGAAATTAGGGATGGAAGGCCTCTGTGCAAACAGCTTTTCAGGCCCAAAGCGAGCTGAACTTTACTCGCTGCATTTGCAGGTCAATGTGACGCTACCCTCCCCACATGTCCCAAGATTTATCTTCGAAATTCAAGCGGATGCTTCGTCTGCTGGGGGCGTTTTCGCTGCTGGGATTGATCGGCTGGGTTTACGGGGAGATTTATTTCAATCTGGGCAGCAATGTGGTCGCTTGGGTCGTGCATGAGTCCAAGCAGCCCCTGCAGATACTGACGAAGCGTGGGGAATGGAAAAAGGCAGCTTCCATGACGCCAGGAGACTTGGCGGGAGCTTTGATCACGCGCCATGTGGAGGAAGGGCTGCGCTGGAGCACCCTGAAAGTTCGTCGTCCCGCAGGGGCATGGAGAGATGCTCTCCAATCGATTTTAGGAGCAGAAGTTCATGTCGTGGTGATTCAGCCGGAGCACTTTGAGTTTAGCGCCAGCTATCTTCCGAAGTTCCAGGTGACCACATCTGTCGAGCGGCTGAAGACAGAGCGGCTCAACTTTGTAATCACCGCGAATTTTCGTGATCCCCAGGGCAAGCCGCTGGGGTATATCTACCACCAGGGAAAGCAGGTGAACGCTGCCTTCAAGGAGTGGAGCGGTAGTTTCTTCGTGAAGGCAGGACGGCCCTACTTTGGCCCCAAATCCCTGCTGGATGAAGTTCCAGGTGCTATTGAGGAAGCGACCCAGGGCTACCCGGCCGTCATGAAGAATCACACCGTCTTTTCTTACATCGACAGCAAGCCGGATGCCTTCTTTGATGGCTCCAAGATCACCTATCGTGCCCTGGCTGGCATGCGTCGAGATGGCGTGATTGTTTTCCTTTTGTCCGGCGATGGCGGGGTCATGAATGTCAGCGAAGCGGCTGAGCTGGCCCGCAAACTGGATGTGCAGCACGCGACCCTGCTGGACGGTGGACGTGCGCTGCAATACAGCCTCAATACAGAGGATGGACCGTGGCACTTCGCCGCGCTAAACACGGAGCTGGACATACGTCGGCATCCCTTTGACCGTCAGCGCTCCCCCGTTTTTATTGCTGTGCGAAAGCGGGCTCCTGAGATCATTCGCGTCGGCCAGTGAGGCGAGATTGAATTTTCGAGCTTGCCCTGCGGCTGAGTCGCGGGATGGATGCCTGCCTGTTTCCAGCCGCCCGACTATGCCTGAATCTCCCGCTCTTTCCGTCGTCGTTCCCCTCTTCAATGAGGAGGGAAACATCGCGGAACTGCAGCGCGAGATTGATGCCGCGCTTGCCGGCATGGATTACGAGCTGGTGCTGGTGGACGATGGCAGCACTGACGCGACAGTGTCCTGCGTGCAGCGGACTGAACGTGTCAGGCTGCTTGAGTTCGAGAAAAATGCCGGGCAGAGTGCCGCCATGCACGCGGGCCTTTTCGCGGCGCGTGCACCCATCATCGTGACGCTGGATGGCGATCTGCAAAACGATCCTGCGGATATTCCAGCCATGGTGGCCAAGCTAGAAGAAGGCTGGGACCTCGTCTGTGGATGGCGGGCAAAGCGCAAAGACACCTCCTTCAAGCGGCTGCAGAGTAGGATTGCCAACGCCGTCCGCTCGCGTTTTGTCGGTGACAACGTGCGCGACACCGGCTGCACGCTGAAGGTCATGCGCCGCGAGTGCCGAGAGGCCTTGCTTCTTTTTCACGGCATGCATCGCTTTATTCCGGCCCTCATCGGTGGCATGGGCTGGCGCGTCACTGAGATCCCCGTGAACCATCGTCCCCGCGTCCATGGCGTGAGCAAATACGGTTTTGGCAACCGCGCCCTTCGTGCCACGATGGATATGTTCGGCGTGCGCTGGCTCAACAGCCGCCGCCGTAGTTATCGCATCAAATAAACTTACGAAGAAGCGTCTCCTTGATCTGGGTTTATTGTAGTTTTTCATCAAGTTTCTGATTGCCTAAGCTCATTGGTTTGGTTGTTTGCTGGATGGCGATCTATCCGGATAAAGAGATTCTTGATCAAATCACCCAGCTGTCGCGTTGTGGACGTGCGCTAGATGCCTGGAACTTGGTCTCGGCCATGGATCCACCGGAGGAATGGTCGTCACCTTTGGCTCGTTCCGCAGCGGCGCGATTGATGGAGCAATTAGGTGCTCACAAACGTGCATTGCGCCTATTTTGGAAGGATTGGCGTGCTTCTGAAAAGTCGCCCGATCTCATGCTGGATGTGTTTTGGCATGTGCTCGAAAAGCGTGGGGCTTATCTCGCCTGGCAGTGGCTACGGCGTCATGAGCCTGCGAGATCCTTCGCAGCAAAAGCCAGGTCCGATCATGCTGGAGCCATGGCCATGGTGCTGACCGCGATGCGTGATTTTGATGCCGCAGATGCAGCGCTGCGGCTGGGGGAGCAACTGGTGCCGGGGGACCGTTGGTTCAAGGTGCTGCGCGCGGACTGGCTACGCCACCAGGATCTGCGGAAGCAGGCGCTGGAGATTGCGCGTCAGGCAGAGGCAGAGCACCCGGAATACATTAGTGCTGTTCATATTCATGCGGAGCTTCTTGTGGAGCAGGAGCAGGACGATACTGCGATGGAGGTGCTACGACAGGGCAGGGAACGCTTGCAAAGCTTTAAGCTAGAGGCCATGACCGGCCAGCTCCTTTTGGAGCAAGGCAGGCTCGACCAAGCCTGGGAATCTCTGGATCGCTGCGAGCGGTTGCTACCGCTGATCGAGACTGCCCAGCGTGACTGGCTGCACGGGCGGCGCTGTGATATCGCTAGCGCGCGTGCTGACCGCGATGAGGCGCTAAAGCAGGCTTCTCAGGTGCAAGAAAGCAGTTTCTATAAGCGCGTGGCGGAAAAGCTCAGTGCTGCCGTCCCTGCACCTCGGCGTGTTCTCTTGCCTGTGCCCTTTGTACGTCAGCATCACGTGACCTGCGCGCCTGCCAGCATGACTAGCCTTGCACGCTTCTGGAGGATGGAGGCTGACCACCTGGAGATGGCTGAGGAAATCTGCCATGATGGCACGCCAAACTATCGTCAGCGCCAGTGGGCGGAGACGCATGGTTGGGCCGCACGTGAGTTCACCGTCACGTTAGAGTCCGCAAGGCGTCTTCTAGATGCGGGCATACCTTTTCTCTTGAGTACTGTGTATCCAGGCGGCGCGCATGCACAGGTCGTCATGGGGCAGGATGATTTACGCGGCGTGCTTTTCATTCGTGATCCAGGAAACCGCCGCACGTCGGAGTTCCTTGCTGCTGAGGCCTTGGAACAGCAGGCACCCTACGGGCCTCGTGGTTTGGCGATGGTGCCCCTCGACTTAGCCGCCACACTCGCAGCAATTGACCTGCCCGATGCAGAGCCGCATGATCTTTTTCACGAAGTCAGTATACGGCTACAGCAGCACGACCGTGCTGGTGCGCTTGGTGCCATCGAAAAACTGCGTGCCGACTACCCTGTGCACCGCCTTCGCTGGCACGCGGAATGCGCAATAGCCGAGTATGACCAAGACCTCTCCGCCCAGCTGGCCGCCCTGGAGGAACTGCTGCGGCTGTATCCCGGTGTAGAGAACTGGCAGACTCGTCGCCTTGACCTGATTGCTTGCCTACGCGGGTACGAAGCCTACATGGCCGCTCTGCGAGAGGTATGCGCCTCCGAGCAGACTCACCCCATTCTCTGGGTCAAGCTAGCGCGGGAACTCGTTTTCAATACGCCAGACCAGCCCGAGTCTCGCCGTTGGTTAAGACGTGTCCACCGTGCCCGCGTGGATGCCATGGCCATCGTGACCGAGGCAGGCCTTTTGTGGGAAAATCGCTGTCAAGAAGATGCGGCTGCTCTTTACCGCCTCGCTGCCTGTTTAGAGCCGCACCAGGAAGGCATGTGGTCCTCCTGGTTTCGCGCCGCACGCTGGACACGCCAGGCGGAGACAGCTCTACACATGCTGCGCCGCCGATTTGAGCAGATGGGCACCACCTCTGCTGCGCCTGCCCTGACTCTTTGCCATGCACTTGAACAGTTGGACCGCAGTCACGAGGCGCTGGCCGTGCTGGAGGAATCTCTTCGCCTACGTCCTGACGATGCTGATCATGCCCTGCATGCTGCCAGTGAAATGCTACTGCGGAATCGCCCTGGTCGAGCGCGTGAGATCCTCGACGGCATTCAGGGGAGCGCGCGTGCGGCGGCCTGGCACCGGGTGCGCGCACGCTTGGCCAAGCACGAGGGGGATGTGGAAGCGCAGCTGCATCATTGGCGTGCAGTTATCGAAGACCAGCCTCTAGATGCCGGTGCCCACCGCGCCTTCGCTCGTCTGCTCGAATTTCAGGAGGGGCAAGCTGCCTCGCTTTCCTGGCTGCGCGGGCGCTGTGCTCAGCATCCGTTTGATCGTGAGCTTCACCTCGTGATGCTTACCTGGGCGGAGGCGGTGGGCCTGGATGAGCGTGAGGCTGCTGTGCGTGAAATCATCCGCATCGACCCCAAGGACCCCTGGGCCCATCGCGAACTGGCGGACGTGCTTTGCGCACGCAGGTGCTTTGCCGAAGCGCACGCAGTCCTCGATTATGCTGCCTCGATTCAAGGTTCTCATCCTGCCTTGCACAACATTCGCTCTCTTGTCCTCGAAGGGGAAGGTAAGATGGAGGAGGCCCTGGTTGAACGCCGCCGTAGCCTTTCCCTGGATGTGGACAATACCAGCGCGCTGACCGCTCTTTTGCGACTGAGCCGTGGGCCTGAGCAGCGCAGCGAGACGATCCGATTTATCCAGTCTGAGCTGCGACGCCAGATCACTTGTGGTGATGCCGTCCTCACCTTTGCCGAGCAGGCCCGGCCCTACATGGATGATACCGACCTGGAGGCTTTTCTTGCCGAGGCGCGTGCAAGCCGCCCTGACCTGTGGCAGCCCACGGTCCAGCTTGCTGAACATTGGCGCGACACCGGACGGGTGGAGGAGGCGCTGGCGCTGCTCAGTGAGCTGACGGACAAGTTCCCCCTCATGCCACGTGTGTGGATGGAAGCTGCACTCTGCCATGAAGCGAAGGGAGATCGCCCAGCTGCCATCGCCGCTGCAGAAAAGGCACGCGAGATCAATCCCTCATGGTCCTGGGGCATGCGCTGCCTTTCTGAGTTCAAACGCAAGGCAGGCGATCTGCAAGGTGCACGTGCTGTTTTGGAGGAGACCCTGCGACACAATCCCGATGATGCTGTCTCCCACGCCTGGCTGGCTGAGGTGCTTTGGTTTCAAGGCGAGAAAAAGGGTGCCATGGAGCGCCTCACTTTTTCCCTTAGGCTAGATCCTGGCTACGGCTGGCCGTGGGAAAAGCTCCATGAATGGGGACAGCTGTTGGGGCAGCCAGATGCCGCGCGCAGAGCTGCCGCAGGCCTGCTGCGAGAGCGGCCCGCTGAGGCGCGTAGCTGGATCAATCAGGCCCGGCTGCTGGATGGTCCCCATGAATTCGCCGAAAAGATCGCTGCGCTCGACAAGGCTATCTCCCTGAGTCCACAGGCCATCCCGCCCATCGACATGAAGGCCACAGCTCTGGCTCTGGCAGGACGTTTTGAGGAGGCATTGGCCGTCTGCCGCAACCGCCCTGCCACAGACACAGGTCTGCGTGTGCGCGAGGCTTGGATACTCTGGCTCCGAGGTGCTCAGGAAGATGCCCTGCGCGTCATGCACGAGGCGCTGGCTGAAGACCCTGCCAATCTTCGGGGCTGGGAGCACCTGGCAGAATGGCATGAACAGCGGGGAGAGCTGGAGCAGGCGGAGGCTGCTTGCCGCCAGATCAGTCGCCTCGAGCCTATGCAAGCCATGCCGATGGGCTACCTTGGCAGTCTTCTCGAAGCGCAGGAAAAACCGGAAGAGGCATCTGCCGCCTACCAACGCGCGATCGAGCTTGATCCTGGCTATGGCTTTGCCGTGGAGCGGCTGCTGAATCTAAGCCTCAGCCGTCAGGATGGGGCTTTGGCAGACAGTCTGCTGAAAGACCTTACTCCCCACTACCCCGCGCTTTATCTAGACTCTTGGCGCTTTGTCTTTCTCTCTAGACGCGGTGAGTCTGCTCAAGCGCTTGAGATGTTGGAGCAGATGCTGCAAGACCCACATGATGACGATTCCTGTTTCAACAGGGTGCTCAGCGAGATCGGTAGTTCAGGGAGGAAGCTACGCAGACTCATTTTCGTGCTCACTCTTCGCCTGCTGAGGCAAGGCTGCATTCAGCCCTATGCGGGGGCATTTTATGTCGAACTTTGCAAGGCTGCGGGAAAGCTACCCGACCTCAGGGTCATGAATCTGCTGCCGCCAGACCAGGAGTCTGGGAGCCGTGCCTGGAAACTTTGGATCTATTGGATCGGAGACCGCTGGCAGGAGCGCCACACCTACATCAATGGCCTATTTTGCTTCAGTGAAAGGTTGCAATGGCGTGCGGTCATGACGCGGTACGGGCAGGTCTTTCACCAGCAGGCTGACCTCTATGGCGCGGTCAGCTATACCCTGAACCAAATGGACCGGAATCGGGAACTCATTCGCTGGTTTGACGATTGGCAGTCGCGCCCCCAGGACATGATGCCTTATATGTTCAACAACCTCGTGCTTGCTCTCCAAGAAACTGGGGACGCTGCAAGTGCTAGGCAGGTTGCACAGGCAGGCATGGATCATCCTGAGCATAGCCCGATTAAGATGCGTTGCCATATCTGGATCGCGCTCGATCACGCGCTAGAGGGGCGAAGAGACGAGGCCCTCTCATGCCTCAGCTCCGTGAATCCTCATGTGCTTGACGATTACACTGTTCATCTCTACGGCCTAGTTGAGACCGTGTTGGATTACCAGCCTGGCGGTGATGTCCCCCCGTTTGATGCCACGGTCAGGGCCAGATTGTCCAAGCTGATGGCTCTTCATCGGTTCAACCCTGTAATGCGTGCGGCCATCCGCCGTTGCTGCCTGCTTGCCTCCCAGCGGCTCGACTCCTTTTTGCCGCGGTTTTGGTGTTTTGGAAAAGAGAATGAAATCGTTTGGTGGCTGTTTGTCCTGTTTTTCGCCGCCCGTCCTATCGTCTCAAAGATCCTCAACTGACGCTCCTCTAACCTCCCGGTTGACGCCCTGCGGATGCTCTTCAAATGCACGGTTCTCATGTCCGACCGCGCCGTCTTCCGCACTATCCCTGTTCGTGAACTTTCTGCTGATCAGCTTCTCGATCTGTCGAAGAAGATGAAGCTGTCTCTTTCAAAAGCTGACATGCTGGTGGTTCAGCAGATCTTTTTGGAAGAAAATCGTGATCCAACAGATGTTGAACTCGAAGTCATCGCCCAGACATGGTCCGAGCACTGCAAGCACAGGATTTTCAACGCAAAAATCAGCCACACGCTGAATGGGCAGGAAGAGATCGTGGATAGTCTTTTCAAGACCTACATCCGCACGACGACCGAAAAGATCATGGCAGCGAAGCCAGACTTTGTGCTGAGCGCCTTTGTGGACAATGCGGGTTTTGTGAAGCTGGATGAAGACAAAGCGGTGTGCCTGAAGGTCGAAACTCACAATCACCCCAGTGCCATTGAACCTTATGCCGGTGCCAACACGGGGCTTGGCGGTGTCATTCGCGATATTTTGGGGGCAGGCAAGGGGGCAAAACCGGTTGCCTCCCTGGATGTTTTTTGCTTTGGCCCGCCAGACACGAAGCAGGAGGACCTGAAGGCCAAGGACGTCATCCACCCGCTCGGCATCATGCGCGGCGTGGTGCGCGGCGTGCGTGACTACGGCAACCGCATGGGCATCCCCACCGTGAATGGCGCGATCCAGTTTGACGACACCTTCATCTACAACCCCCTCGTCTTCTGCGGCACGGCCGGCGTCATCCCGATCAAGGACATCCCCAAGGAGGTGAAGCCCGGCCATCTGCTCATCGCTGCTGGCGGCCGCACGGGCAAAGATGGGCTGAAAGGTGCCACCTTCAGCTCGGCGGAACTGACTACCGACTCTCACGAGGAGGACCAGACCGCCGTGCAGATCGGCAATCCGATTGAAGAAAAGAAGGTCGCAGACTTCGTGCTTGCCGCTCGTGAGGCCGGTCTGATCGAATTCATCACCGACTGCGGTGCGGGCGGTTTTTCTAGCGCAGCGGGTGAGATGCTCAGTGAGGTTGGTGGAGAAGTTTTCCTCGAAAACTGCCCGCTCAAGGAGCCCGGCCTGGAAAGTTGGCAGGTCTTCATTTCCGAGTCCCAGGAGCGCATGGTCATGGCCGTGGAGGAGCACAATCTCCCCGCCCTCCAGGCCATTGCGGACAAGTGGCAGAGCGAGATCTTCGTGCTGGCCAGGGCCGATGGAAACAAGCGCCTGCGCGTGCTGCACCACGGCAGCGTCGTGTGCGACCTGCCGGTCGAAAAGCTCCATGGCGCGCCGCGCCGCGAGATGAAGGCGCATTGGCGCCAGCCCGCCGCCGCCAATCCCAAAGTGGCCGTGCGTCCGGAATCCTGGACCCAGGTGCTAAAGACGCTGCTGGCCGACTTTGCCATCGTCTCCCGCGAACCTATCATCCGTGAATACGACCACGAAGTGCAGGGAAACACCGTCCTCAAGCCACTCGCCGGAGCTTCGGGCGATGCGCCGCAGGATGGTAGCGTCATCAAAGTGGATGGCTCAATGCAGTTGGTTGCGTTGGCCTGTGCGCTATTGCCAGAATGGGGCAAAACTGACCCGCATGCCATGGGACGTGCCTGCGTGGACGAGTGTGTCCGCCAGCTCGTCGCCATGGGTGCCAATCCGCAGCGTCTCGCCATCCTGGACAACTTCTGCATGGGCAATCCCGATGCGGAAAAGGAGCTCGGTGCCCTCGTCGAATGCACCAAGGGCATGGCCGAGGCCGCCCTGGCCTACGGTGCTCCCTTCGTTTCCGGCAAGGACAGCTTCTACAACTACTTCATCACCGAGGATGGTCCCGTCTCCATCCCAGTGACCCTGCTCGTCAGCGGTTTCGGCATCATTGAGGACGCCAAGCACGTCGTCGGCGCTTCCCTGCGCCGTCAGGGCAGTAAGCTCTGCCTTATCGGCAGCACCACGCCCGGCCTGCGCGGCAGTGTCTTCGCCAAGTACACGAAAGGCGCGGGTCTCGATGGCGCTCCTACCTGGAGCGAATCCACCACCTGGGCTAGCTACGGCAAATACCACGAACTCGCCAAGCAGGGCGCGGTGCTCTCCTGCCACGATCTGAGCGAAGGTGGCCTCGCCGTCGCCCTTGCCGAAATGGCCTTTAGCGGCAAGGCCGGCCTGAAGGTTGAGCTGGAAAACGTGCCTGCCGACAAGGCCTGCACCATTGCCGAGTTGCTGTTTGGAGAAACCCCGGGTCGCCTGCTGCTCGAAGTCGCACCTGAGCACCTCGCTGCCGCGAAGGCCGCTGGAGCCGTGGTCATTGGCGAGGCCACCGCTGAGAAATATCTCAACATCACCCTGCGCGGCAGCACGCTGATTGACGCGGCTGTGGGTGAACTGAAGCAGATCTGGCAGGGTGGGCTGGTGCCTTATTATTGAGGAGTCCGCTTTTGTGCGATGATGAAGACGTGCTTTTCCGGCAGCTGATCATATTCCAGGTGTCGGCATGAGCAGCCGCATTCGCCGAGGATTTCCAGCGTCCTAGTCAGGCCGGGCACGCTGTAGTACACCGGTGGTCCCATGCAGGTGTCCACTTTTTCCTCGGGGCCGTCCAGCCCGGCAGTGGTCCAGATCAGGACACCGCCTGGAGATAGCGCAGCGAGAAGCTTTCTCAAAACGGCTTCCGCGTCTGCCAGCGGCACGTGCCAGATGCTGTCCCAGGCGGTGATGAAGTCATAGGCCTGTGGCGGCTGCCAGGTGCAGATGTCCGCGTGGTAAAAGGTGATTTGGGGCAGGCGCTCGCGGGAAAGGCGTATCATTCTGGCGGACACATCCAGCCCCTCCGCTGTGTAGCCATGCTTTTTCAGCAGCCGGATGAAACGCCCGCTGCATCCAGAGCCGACATCCAGCGCCATGCCGCCTTTTGTCCGAAACTTGAGGGCCGTTTCATGCTGTCGGATGCCATTGGTCTCGAGCCAAGGTTCCAGCCATCGCTCTGCGATGCAGTCGTAGCTGGCGGCGGTTTCAGTCGGATTCATGAAGGCATGTTTTTTCGATTTCACTGGAGTGATCAATGATATATGATCACAGGATGAGTTCGCCCAACCCTCTCGCGCGGCTTTGCCTGCACACCATCACCACAAAACCCTGGTCCACGGAGGAGTGCATCAGCCGCTACTCGGCGGCTGGCGTGGAGGGGATCACTTTTTGGCGTTACAATCTAGAAGGACGCTCGCCGTCCGCAGTTGGCAGACAGGCGCGTGAGGCAGGACTGGAGGTGGTGAGCCTCTGCCGCGGAGGCTTTTTCCCAGGTCGAACATCCATAGAGAGACAGGCTGCAGTGGATGAGAACCGGCGCTGCATTGAGGAGGCCCGTGAATTGGGCGCGCCCCACATCGTGCTAGTGTGCGGGGCGGTGCCAGGGCAGGCGCTGGCGGAGTCGAGAAAACAGATCGCAGAGGGCATCGCCGCAGTGCTGCCTGAGGCGGAGGCTGCCGGAGTGAAGCTGGCCATCGAGCCGCTGCATCCGATGTATGCGGACGATCGCAGCGCGGTGAACACGATGAGTCAGGCGAATGAAATCTGCGATGTGCTGGGGAGCCCCGCGATGGTCGGGATCGCAGCAGATGTCTATCACATTTGGTGGGATCCTGAATTGGAGGCTCAGATCCAACAGACCGCTGAAGCTAAACGACTTTTTGCTTTTCATCTCTGCGACTGGAAGACGCCGACCACGGATTTTCTGAATGATCGTGGCCTGATGGGAGAGGGCTGCATTCCGATTTCACAGATTTCCCGATGGGTGGATGCCACGGGTTATTCAGGCATGAGAGAAATAGAGATATTTTCAAACCGCTACTGGGCCATGGATCAAGCGGAATGGCTGTCTCGCATCGTGCAATCTTACCAATCGCTTTATTCATCAAGGGCGTGAAAGAACAGGTTTCTGTTTAAAAAACCTGCGATGTTCAGAAGGCTGAAGGTTGACCCTCCAGCCACATGCTTCATGCTGAGGTAGTGGGATTGTTCTGGGCTATTGCCGCCCGGTTGATTTATTCATGGACTATAGCAGCATCATCATCACCAAAAAAGCCCGTTTTCAGCTTCTCGAGGACCTCATGGGCCAAGAAGGATTCTTTGATGACCCCAAAAAGGCTGGAGAACTGACCCGGGAACATCGCAGACTGGATCTGCTGCTTCGAGATTGGGAGTCTTATCAAAAACAGCTTCGTGAGCTAGACGATAGCCGCGAGATGGCGAACTCAGGAGATGCCGACTTTGCGTCGATGGCTGTGGCAGAAATCCCGCAAATCGAAGAAAAGCTGCGTGGTCTGGAAAAAGCTGTTCAGATGGCAATCTTGCCTCCCGATCCGCTCGAAGGTCGTGACGCTCTGGTGGAATTGAGAGCAGGAACAGGAGGCGACGAGGCCTCTCTCTTTGCGGCCGATTTGCTACGCATGTACTCCCGCTACGCTGAGGCTCAGGGCTGGCGTGTCGAGCCTTTGGAAAGCAGTCCTTCTGAAGTAGGTGGCTTCAAAGAAGTTGTGGTGAAGATCAGTGGCGAAGAGGTCTTCAGAAAATTGCGATACGAAAGTGGTGTTCATCGTGTTCAGCGCGTTCCCACGACGGAGGCACAAGGACGGATTCACACTTCCACAGCGACGGTTGCAGTGCTGCCCGAGGCCGAAGAAGTGGACTTTGAACTGAAGCCTGAGGAGGTGCGTGTGGAAGTCTGTCGTTCCTCTGGAGCTGGCGGCCAAGGTGTGAATACGACTGATTCTGCAGTGCAGGTTCTGCACTTGCCAACGGGCATCATTGTTCGCTGCCAGGATGGACGCAGCCAGATCAAAAACAAAGAAAAGGCGCTCAGCATTTTGCGCTCGCGGCTCTTGGAAAAGAAACAACAAGAAGAAGCTGCCAAATACTCTGCACATCGGCGTTCTCTCATTGGTGGAGGCGGTCGGGAAGAAAAAATACGAACTTACAACTACCCCCAGAATCGAGTCACAGACCACCGGATCGATCTCACGCTCTATAGCCTCGACATGTTTATGGAAGGTCGAATCCAGGACATGATCGACAGATTGCTTGCTAGCGATCTTGAAGCAAGACTCACAGAGGCTGGGATTGGCTAACAGCATGAAAACAATCTTAGAAGTCTTGACCTCAGGCTCAGCTTACTTGACGCAGCATGGTGTCGATGAGGCTCGACTCAACATGGAACATCTTTTGGCCCATGTTTTGGGGTGCCGAAGACTTGATTTATACCTGAGATATCAAGAAGTCCTGCAAGAGATAGATCTGAGGCCACTCCGAGATTTGCTCCGTCGCCGCAGTGAAGGTGTACCTTTACAGCACCTCTTGGGTACGGTGCATTTTCTTGGTCATGAACTAGTTAGCGATCATCGAGCTCTCATTCCAAGACCAGAAACTGAATACTTGGTGGAGTTGCTGATCCAAGAAGTCACAAGTGGTAAAAGAAGCATTCCTGCTTCAGTTTTGGACATGGGGACAGGTAGTGGTTGCATTGGGCTAAGTCTGGCTACTGCCTGGCCTTCGGCTGAAATCACGCTAGCTGACATTTCTGAAGAAGCTTTGGATTTGGCAGCTTTGAATGCTTCCCGTCTCAATGTGAAAAACATTTGCCTTAGACGCAGTGACCTGTTCGAAAAGCTACCAGGACGATGGAATTTGATTGTGGCCAACTTGCCTTACATCCCCTCTGCTGAAATCGGATCCTTGAGTCGAGAAGTGCGGTCCGATCCCAAATCTGCTTTGGATGGCGGTATTGATGGACTCGATATTATTCGGAAGTTAATCGCTGAAGCTAGCCAGCATTTGCACTCCGGTGCTGTGATCGTTCTAGAGGTGGGTTATGATCAAGCTACCGAAACCGAAAAGCTGTTTCGGATGTGTTCTTATGAACACATTCGGATTATCAAAGATTTGTCAGGTATTGATCGTTTTGTTTCGGCACAATGGACTGAACCTGTTGGTAATGAATGATTGACCTTATAGAATTTTCCATTGTTAATCAGTCTATCTTAACTATGTAATAATTCTCAAAGATGAAAATTTGATGAGCATTTGGCACGAAAGCAGCAGCGTTAGAACAACGTTTATAGCATACGAACTGCCAAGTTGGGGGACCGCAAATATTGTTCTCCAGCCTCCAAGTATTCTTTCTGTTTCAACTTTTTTGAAAACCACTCCTTGTTCGATTGCTATTCCTCGCTTCAACTCCTAGTGTATAACGCGCTCAGTTATTCTCCCGAAACATGAGACACTTGATTGATAACATCCTCTCATTGTCGCCACAAAATGTGGCGCTGGAGGTTATTTCACTCTCCGTGTTTTTATGGTTTGTGGTATGGATTACAATGCTTGTTGATTTGTTAGGTTCTCAGAGGTCTCGTTTGAGCAAAGTCTTCTGGGCCGGTTTGATTTCGTTGCCTATGTTGGGTGGGATTTTTTACGCGGGATCCAATTTAGTTTCTGCGGATTGGTCAGCTGCTTTCTTCTGGCGAAAAGCGACAAAACCTAAAGGTAATCGCTCCGACCAATAAACGACTCTACAGATTTCATGAAATCTTCCGAATTCAAACTCTTGAAATACTTTTGGCAGCTATGCTGTTCCGCATACTGTCAACTGCCTCTGAAAAAAACTTTACGATCACACACCGCCCGATCTATTTTTGCTTCAATGTTTGTTTTAGGATCGTCAAGTGCTCATGCCGATCCAACATCTGACTCAATCTCCAGGAGTGGCGATTACAGTTTCTCTGATAGTGAATACACACGCATCTCTCTTCCAAGTTCATTAGATGAGAGTATCGAATGGGGGCAAGGTGCCATTTCTGGTGCAGGCAGCACCATCAATGCAGCGACTGACTTTTTTAACCAAGTTACATCTTTCGGAACATGGCTCACACTTGATCAAGGAAGTGGATTTTTGGGGCTTTCAGGTGGGATGCCGCTTCGAAACAGATTTTTGGCGGTTAGGAACGATCAACTGAATTTGAGAAAATATGGTGGCGTTCGCTTGGGAATTTTCATCCTCGATGATTTGACCATAGGAATGGGGGGAATGTATTCTGACTACTCAGGCTTGCTTCCAAGGGGAGGCGGCGGAACGAAATTCAAATCGTCATTTGTTGATCAAGATCCTTGGGCTGCAATCGTTTGGGCCAGCATGAGCTTGACAACATACGTATCCAATACTTTTGCCCTCACGATCAGGCCTACTGGTTTTTGGCTTCCCTTGGAGGGTAGATTGGGTTATTCCGCGTTTAACGGCTTTTTGGGGATGGGAAATGCGCAGTTTATGCCTCAATCAATACTTGAGGCAGCATATCAAAAAGATTTGATGGGTTCCTGGAGATTCTCCTTTCACGATTACATGATGGGTGTCATGGAAAGACGGAATATATTGGATGAAGGAATTCTTTTGGGTGCAAATTTGAGGGACATGTCTTCATACGATACCGCAGGAAGATATGCTTTCGGTGGATTTGCTCCGCCTATGAATGGCACGACCGTGAATGATTCGTTATCTTTGAATAATGATTTCTTTAGAGGTGGTTCTATTTTGTTTAGGAATATTGCTCGGGCTAATTTGAGCGGAAATCTGGGTGAAAACACCACGGCCAACTTTTACTACATCAGACAAGATGGCTGGGATGACGAATTTAATCACTTCGCTGGCTTCAACCGATTGGGTGGAATCGTGAGCCAAAGGGGACCGCTGATAACCAAATACGTTGGTTATAACGCAATCTTCAACGATGAGACCGGCCCTCGCGCTATGTCTCAGTGGGCATTTGCTGGTTTTATGGCTGCTCTTCGTCCCAACTTAACAGCATGGGCAAGCGCAGGTTATCTATGGACAAATGGTGGTTTGAGCGATCGAAATTCAGTCCTATGGCGCGCTGCTCTTGAGCATGATATTGGACCGGTCACCACGCATGGAATTACTGTGGGTAGAACTGTAACGGACCCTGACTTTGGTGCGGTTTACGTGGGTGATTTTGCACGCTACTTTATTGCACACGAACTCTCTGATCGAGTGAGTCTCCGCCTAATGGCGCAACATTCTGAAGGTGAAAGAGTTGACACTGGCATAAACAATGAATTCCAATCCAATGTCGTCGGTGGGCTCATCTCCTGCAATCTGAGTGATAAAGACAGCTTAGTTTTCTTCAATTCATATGAAGAATTCAACAGTTGGGGTATGCAGGGATGGGAATTATGGAGCCATCGCATGTCATATTTCCATCAGTTTACACCTGATTTGGAAGGTCATATGTTTTACCAATATCAGCACGGAACTACCACGCTTGGTGCAAGGTCAGGTGACTTCAAAGAACACCTCTTTTATCTCGGAATGGCAAAAAGATTTTAGTTTTGCTTTAGAGCTCCTCATAGCTAAAGCATTTCACTGCTCCAGTGAATGCTAAATTCAATTCAACCATGCCCAGCATTACATCCAGTTCGATTGTTAAGATTTGCCTTCTTATCAGTGCCGTTTTTTCCTCGTCATGCAGTAATTCATCGAAAATCTCTGATGACATAGAGGGCTTTGATTTGCAGGCAGCGGAGACTCAATCTGCTGGAGCCGGTTTGGGTGCTGATTACAAGACGAATGTTGGCGATGCACTTGAGGTTTTTGTTCTCGAAGACAGTTCATTCAACGGAAAATATGTGATTCGTCCAAGCGGGGACATCATCATTCCAAGGTTGGGGCGCATTCCTGCTTCGCAGCTCTCGCTAAAACAAGTTGAGGAGGCTGTTCAAAGGGAACTTCAGTTAACGCAGCTAAAGAAAGCTACTGTTATTGTAGATCCTGTTACAAGAACTGGTAACTCAGAATTAGGAGTGCAATCCGGAGTAACCGTTTATCTTTCTGGATGCATCGCGAAGACGGGAAGACAATTTGTGCCTAGCATTGCTGGAAATACAGTGACCGCATTGCAAGCGGTGGTGAATGCAGGTGGTTTCTCGAGCTTCGCCAATAAAAAGAAATCATTTTTGCTGAGAAGACAAGCCATGGGTGGAAGCCAAAGGATCGTGCTAAATTTTTCTGCTATTGAAGAGGGCAAATCAAACGATGTCCAGTTGATGGAAGGTGATATGATTGTGGTGCCCCAGAAGATGTTTGGGTTGTGAGCCCTTTACTCAGGTTCGAAGTTAGATTCATAAATCCATATGCAGCCGGTTAAGAAGCAATCACAAACCCTCCATGATCTGCTTCACGTTTCTGTGAAGTATGTGAAATACTGGAAGCTGGGAGCCCTCTTTCTTGCCTTTGGCCTTTCGGCTGCTGCTGCTTACCTTACCTATGGAAAGCCGGGTTTTTATTCGCGTTCGATCGTCTCTTATTCAGATTTATACTCTCCTATCCGCTCAGAATCTAGTGAGGTTGTTGGCAGAGGTCGATGGGCGCATCTACAGTTTGTTTTGCAATCTGCTTTGAATTCGCGTTGGCTGGTGGAACAAACCGCGAGCGAAATGGGGTTAGTGTCACAGCCAGGCCAATACGAGTATGTTCGCGAAAAGTTTGTTTCGAAAATAAGGGCCTCACCAATGCCTGGTAATCTATTTCAAATTGAAATCTATGGATATCAACCCTGGGTCGTCAGAGAATGGCCTGAGGCAATGATAGCGGCGTATCAAAGGTACATGTTGTCGCAAAAAGCAAAACATCGAGAAAATGCACTGACTGCTTATAGTGGCGAAATGGAAAGTTTAAGAAATAAAATCTATGCTGACAGAAGTAGTTTGGTGAAATTTGAGGAGGATAATAAGATCATCGAGCAGTACATAAGCAATAACTCGGTTGAAAAGGTTCCAAGTGAAATGCTTTCTATTAAGACCAGAATGGATTCCATGGATGATGTAATCTCCATGCTGGATTCCCAGGAGTTATCTACAGTCGAAAAGCTCTCGCTAATTAAAAAGGTAAAAGGAAAGCCTGTGCCTGTGGGTTCGATCATGCGGAATTCTCTTCCTGAGAATGTCATAACAACGGCTCCCCCAACAGTTCAAGGCATGGTTAGTGACGCTGTTTCGCAGCCAAACAGTGGGAATGTGGCGAATGGTTCAGTGAATGGTTCCACTTCACAAATCGTCGTCGTTCCATCCATGGTTGAGGAGCTTGAGCCCTGGGAAAAAACGGAACGTGAGCTACGAGCTGCGCGCCAAGAACGCGAGCAACTCAGTGCAAACT
Organism: Verrucomicrobiaceae bacterium; assembly: GCA_027484445.1. Lineage (GTDB taxonomy): Bacteria > Verrucomicrobiota > Verrucomicrobiia > Verrucomicrobiales > Verrucomicrobiaceae > Prosthecobacter. Next base: position 6,404 of record JAIXSY010000057.1, on the reverse strand, counting down.
ATTTGCCGGGCCATGAACTAATGCGTTTAGTCAATAATAGGATATCGCAATTGGAGCTAAGTCTCGAAGATGAATACCGTGTGGCTAAATCTTCATTTTTGTTAGAGAGAGAGCATTTGAATGTTAAATTCGAGGAATTGCAGAAGAAAATGCCAGATTATAGGCGTGTCTTGAATGACTTTGATCGGTACAAACAAGATTATTATTTGCTTTCGAGTGGTCGAGTTGCTTGGGAAAACGCTTATGCGAAGTTGAAGCAGAAAGTCACTGAAATGGATTACACTGGCAGTGAACTTGAATCCGACCTTAGTTTTCAAGGATTCACGATGTTACGGGATGATGATCCTGTGTCGCCAAATAAGAAATCTCTTTTGATGTATGGGTTGATACTTGGATTGGCATTGGCAGGCGGTGTTAGTTATGGCTTCGAGAAGTTTAAATCCTCGACTTCTTTGGTTTCAGACACTGAACAAATCACAGGATTACATGCCTTGGGAGTGCTGCCACTGAGTCAATCTACAGACGATTTTAGGCGTCTTTTTATCACTGGGCAGACTTCTTCAACCACTGGTTATGATCTACGCGAATCATTTCGTATCGTTAGGACAAGCATTCCTCTGCATGTATCAAAAGATAACAAATGCCAAGTTATCTTGGTGACGAGCTCTAGGCCTGGCGAAGGAAAAACGGTCGCTAGTAGTGTCTTGGCTAGATCATTTGCAGAGGCTGGTGAAAAGACCATTTTGATTGATGCCGATCTTCGCAGAGGTCGTATCGAGCAACTTCTGGATGTAGCTGATCGCAAAGGTTTGCGATCCTATCTCGTGAAAGAAGCATCAACGATTGATGAGTGTAAAACGCACCTTCCAGGAAGTAATCTGGATGTTGTGGTTCGCGGTGGATACAATAGTTTAGCTGTAGAGGAACTTGGACGTCCCACATTTGCTGACCTCGTCACAACTCTGCGTGGTCAATATTCTCGAATCATCATCGACACTCCTCCTGTTCTTGGTTTGGCTGATGCTCTGACGATCGCTCCCATCGTGGATGGTGTGTTGTTTGTGATTCGTGCCGAAAAGACAACGCGACGGGACATTATCGGGGGAATTGAGCAAATTGCAATGACAGGTGTTCCCATGTATGGCTTTTTATTAAATGGTGTGGATCTGAATAAGATGGAGAATTATTATTACTATTCATCGTATTATCCAAAGTATTACGATCCTGGATACAATTATTCTGAGGTTTAAATGCGCATTAAAAATTAATTCATCGTGGATTATGTTGCCATCTGCACAGCCATTCTTTTGTGGCTGATTCGTCCTCAAGATTGGATGTCAGGCTTGGCGGGTGTAGGTTTTGCTAAGTACGCCATGATTGCAGCCATGATTGGCTTGCTTGGGCGTTCGAAACAAGATCAAATAAATTTCGGGTTAAAGACGCCAAACGATTTTTTTGTCAGTATTTATCTTCTGTGGATTGTCTATTCTACGGGAGAATATTTTGATACCTTTAAGGAAGTTCTGCCTTTTGCTTTCTTTTATTTTCTTACTGCTCTTATTCTGGATCAGCCAAAAAAGCTTTCTGGGTTTTTGTTGTGTTGGGTTGTTGGACTTGTGGTTGTGGTGGTGTTCGCGCTATCCACTCACTTCGGAATCGAGTTCGCAGTAGGATCATCGGATCTGACCAATCTTTTTGACGGCCGGTTAGCACTCAACACTTGGATTTTCAATAATCCCAATTCCCTGGGACATGGAGCTGTGGCTTTAATCCCACTCAGCTATGTTTGGCTTTGGTGGAAAAGAGGTGTTTTTTGCAAGTTGCTGGCTGTGGTGATCATCTCTGCGGCTGGATTCTGTGTTTATCTCACTCAATCCAAAGGTGCCTATCTGTGTGGGTTCGCCGCTTTTGGAATTGTATTTTTGTTCCGGAAAAAGCTCGTGGTTCAGGCCCTAGTTCTGATCATAGCCTTAACAGGCGGGGTCGCTGCTATTAAACTTCTCCCGAGAATGAACACACTCAGTTCGCAGGAGGATGGGATTGCTGGGCGGCTCGCTATCTGGCGGATAGCACACTCAACCATGGAAACCACTGTTGTGGGTGAAGGATGGAAGAAATTCGAAGCTTGGGTCTCAATTCCTAGAGTCGGTGCAATACGAAAAGCAACCCACGGATCATATGTCAATGTAGGCGCTGACTTGGGATATCCAGGCTTGTTTCTGTTCCTCGCCATTCTTTACGCCAACGGACGTGCGATTTTTACCGCAAAGCCACCGCTCGAAGATATCGAGACGCAAAGAAACCAGAGAGCACTGCTGTCGCTCTTTTGTTCATACGCTTCTTCTGCTTGGATGATCGACAGGGCTTACCATACGGACTTCTTTTTCATTGCAGGGGCAATCGCTGCCTTTCACCGACAAATGATCCGTGTGGATGAACCTCCGACTCATTCAAAAATAGATGATGGGGCGGCATGTCTTGATTCTTTTTCAGGAATGGCTGGGCAGGCTCGATTCGCTTTAGCGAATGCTCCCGCATCTCCACTTTTGAAATCAGGCTTCTTGAATCAGGTCGCAGATTCTTTGAACTTAGATTCTGCGAGAGGTGCATCCCACTATGCGAACTCTCCGAGCGTTGCCTTGAATACATCACCAAATCTTCGCGATTCTTGGCTTCGATGGGAAAAAATTAGCTGGGTCGATCTCCTTTTGATTTATGGTCTATTCGAAGTCGTCCTTTTGGTTTGGTCAGAAATTATGACGAACTTTATTTCCTTTTAAACAACATGGCTCATCTTCCTCAGTGCATTCGTGACTTTTCCAATACTGGAAGAAGTCATGAACAGTTGGCTAACCATTACCTAGTTGAAAAAAAACTGGCCGATGAACTTCGTGCCAGCACGAGGGATCAGAGATTGAGTTTGTTTCCTCGCTTGTATGGCGAATTGTTCCGTCAAGTGCCAGATCATCCCCGTTTGACTCGAAGAATTAGCGAGGAAGAAAGCTCCAGGACGGTTGCGGCGCGCAAGTTGATTTTGAAGGGCAAATTGAAACCGGAGACGGTCTTCATGGAAATCGCTCCTGGGGATTGCAAGCTAGCCTGCGAGGTGGCTAAAGATGTTAAAAAGGTCTATGCAGCGGATATTTCAGACCAAAGAGAGCCTGGAATGGTGGTGCCAGATAACTTTGAGATGGTGGTCTTTGATGGGCTGAATCTCGATGTGGAGACGCACAGTGTCGATGTGGCCTTTAGTTACCAGTTTCTGGAACACCTCCATCCTGACGATTTGGATCCACACTTTGAATTGGTGGCAAAAGCCCTCAAGCCTGGAGGCGTCTATATTTTGGATACACCGCATGCTTATTCGGGGCCTCATGATGTCTCACGTTACTTTTCAGAAAAACCTGAGGGCTTTCACATGCATGAGTGGACTTATCGTGAATTACGAGAGCTTGGGAGAAAGCATGGTTTTGACAAAATGTATGTTTATCGCTTCGGACGCCGTTGGGATAGTGAACTCTTCACGAGACTGACCCTAGTTGTGGAGAGTTTTATGCGAATGTTGCCGAAAAATCTCGCTTGGAAGCTGAGTCAGAGGCTTTTTCTCGGCGTCACCGTTTGTCTGGTTAAAGATTGAATGGTTTTTCTTCGGTCAATCCATCGAAGGCGACTAGAAATTACCAAGGGCTCTGCGAAAGAAATTCACAGTCATGCCTAGAAGCTGATGAAAAAGTTCAGAATCAAAACGCAATCCTTCGTCCCGCAAGAACGCATGAGCAGCATTGACCTCATGCCAAGTAAAGTTGACTCCAGCAGACGTCAGAGCTTGGTAAATCATGGAGCGGCCCTCGGCTGGAACATGCGGGTCTTGGCGACCAAAAACGAGCATTAGTTCGCCGCAGATTTCTCGGGCACGTGCCAGAGAATCGTCATTCATACCTAGACCCAAACTGCGTTTGTGCAGATCGGTGGGGTAGAAGCACGCAGCTGCGGAAACGTCAGGTTGCAAGGCAGCTCGATAGGTGAGGTGCCCTCCAATGCATGGTCCGAATGAACCAAGTTTTCCAGAGCAGGCTTCGTGTTGCTTTAAGAAATCAAGAACAGCCCGGTTATCTGCATCATAAGCTTCAATCGGTTTTTCGACCTTCAACCGATTGCCAATATCGGATCCACTTTGATCATAGTTAAGCACGGTGCCAGCGGGCAAAAACTCGTGATAAATTTCTGGGAGAGCAACCACGAAGCCATGGCCCGCTAGAAAAGCTGCAGTCCGATGAATCGGGCCAGTGATTTGAAAAATCTCTGAGTGAAAAAGTAGTCCTGGGTATCTGCCCGGAGATGCCGGACGGAGCACAGAGGTGCGCATGGGGCCGCTTGGTGTTTGCAGTTCTACTATTTCAGGTTCACGCAGAGTCATGAATTTGATGAATTGAGTTTCAGTTGGTTAGCAAGCCCTGACGCACACAGGTTAAGGCGAGTAGGTTCTCCCGCTGATGATTAACGATAGCGAGACAACCCTTGAAGGTAACTTCGTGCAATGGAGCTTTCAGGATTTTGAAAAAAGTCATCCGTGGTGCAAGAAACCTGCACTTTTCCATGGGCAAGAAAAACCACCCAGTCCGCGACTTTTCGTGCAAAGCTGATCTCGTGTGTTGCCAAAACGATTTGTTGCCCGCTTTCGGCGAGTTCGCGGACGACATCCAAAACTTCAGCTGTCATCACAGGGTCAAGTGCAGAGGTCGGTTCATCCAGAAGGAGTAAAGAAGGTCTCGGTGCAAGAGCGCGCGCAATGGCCGCACGCTGCTGTTGACCTCCAGAAAGTTCAGCTGGGCGTTTCTGAGCGTGCTCAGTCAAGCCTAACCGAGCCAACAGCTCCAGTGCACGGTGACGTGCATCATCCGGGCTCCATCCATGTACTTCACGCAGAGGGAGTATGATGTTTTGGATCGCACTCAAGTGAGGGAACAGATTGTATCCCTGAAAAACAAAGCCATTGCCACGCAATGCTCGCAGAGAGCCTGTCTCATCTCGGGGAAGAGATGTTCCGTTGACTCTGACTTCTCCTGAATCAGGCACCAAAAGACCTCCCAAAACTCGCAGCAAAGTCGATTTTCCGCCACCACTAGGGCCAAGCAGAGCGACGACACGCGATTCATCGGCTGTATGAAAGCTCGCGCCATCCAGGGCAAGAAACCCGCCGTAGTTTTTGATGAGCTGATAAGCTTCAAGTTTCATAAGCAAATCGTTTTTCTAGCCTTCGTGCTGCCCAGGAGAGCGGAAGCGTCACCACTAGATAGGCTATTGCCAAAGGAAGATAACCTTCAAGTGCAGTGTAGTTTGCGCTATTCATCACTCGAACTTTTTGGACCAGTTCTTCAATGCCGATCACTGATAAAAGTGAAGAAGATTTGATCAAGGATACGATCTCACCGGTGGTGCCGGGCAAAGCGCGGCGCAAGGCTTGGGGAATGATCACGAACCGATAAGTCTGAGTCGTGTCGAAACCAACAGCACGCGCTGCTTCCCATTGGCTACGGCCAATGCTTTCAACAGCGCCGCGGAAGATTTCTGCAAGGTAGGCTGCTTCAAAAAGTCCTAAAAGGAGTGTGCCTACCAGCACAGGAGAACTAACTCCCACACGGCTGGCAATGATGTAATACCCAATCAACAATTGAACCAGCAGAGGCGAACCTCGAATGAGCTCAACGGCTCCGATGGATAACAGTCGCACCGGTTGCCAAGTCGAGCGACGCCCCAACATCATAGCAAAGCCTAGCATCATGCTAACCAACATGGCTCCTGCTGAGATGATCAGTGTGGTCAGCCATCCGTGAAACAATTGCGTGCGGTATTCCCAGACGACTTGCCAATTCCAGCCATAGTGCACGGATGCAAACGTGGCATAAAGTGCCAGTGCGAGAGTGCTCAAGAGCAGTAGGCTCCAGAGCAGACCCGTGACATTCGTGTTCACTCGTTTCATGCAGCAGGCACTACGGAGCCCATGCCCAGATGTCACTCTTTTTGTTTTTGCTGTTTCAATAATGGAAAAGAGATGGGCTCCTGAATGATAGTTTTGGCCGCGATAAGCACTCCGCATCTAGGCTTGCACCAGGATGATTCGTGCTCAAAATCGCGCTCCCTGCTCGCATAAGCATACGAAACCCAACCACCATGGCCGACATCACCACCTCCGCTGCTGACAAGAAGGAAAAGGAATACTTCCTCGACACGCCCCAGCAAACCCCGGGCTTCTTCCTCAAAGGTTCCCACCAGTATGATTGGGGTCTGAAGAACCGCCTCAGCAAGGTCTTCAATCCCAAGGACGGTCGCACCGTGATGCTCGCCTTTGACCACGGTTACTTCCAAGGCCCCACCACCGGCCTGGAGCGTGTCGATCAGACCAT
>JAIXSY010000022.1 GCA_027484445.1 Verrucomicrobiaceae bacterium | reverse complement strand
TGAAACCAAAGCGAGCCATGACTTACAGATGATTTTTCGTGAACGGGCATGAGTGTAGTCACTTTAGGGTTTTGAGGTCAATGCCATTCTTCCTACGCCTGCATGATGGGTGGTCTGGGGCCAGAGAATGACCGAAACCGAAGGCGCAGATCCTGGGAAGGCTTCATTCCGCTGCTCATCGACTGCAGGGAAATCCTCATCCTCTCAGGAATGGGATCATTCTGAAAATCCGAAGTGCCGGGGAAACCTTGGGGAGGTCGTTCTGAAAATCCGAAGTGCCGGGGAAGCCTTGGGGAGGGCGTTCTGAAAAGTCGGAAGTGCCGGGGAAGTCTTGGGGAGGGCGTTCTGAAAATCCGAGGTGCCGGAGAAGCCTTGGGGAGGTCGCTGCCCAAACGGCGAGGGTTGGGGAAAAAGGACGAGGCGTCGAGGCGCGCCCCTTCAGGGCTCTGGGAAGGATGGGGGTGGATCACCGAGAACCCAGGGCGTTGCCCTGGGCTGAGGAGGGTTGTGCCTTTGGCACAGGTGACCTGAGCGGGCGGAGGCCATGACGGTTAGCCCGCTGGGCTGAGGGGGCCGTTGGCACATGTGACCTGAGAAGGCGGATGCAATGACGGTTAGCCCGCTGGGCTGAGGGTTTGTGCCATCCTTGTGAAGATGAAGCCGCAAAACCCGTCACCCCAGAGCTTCTGCGAGCATCGAAGATGCGCCCCTCCTCAGCCCAGGGCGAACCCCTGGGACCCGAGGACGCCGCGCCATCACCGCGAGCCAGAGTCCTGACAGGACGCCCCTCGACGCTTCGGGCTGATGGCCAGGAAGGGCATGAGGCGTCGAGGATCGCCCCTTCAGGGCTCGGGGAGAATCGGGGTGGATCGCCGAAAACCCAGGGCGTTGCCCTGGGCTGAGGAGGGTTGTGCCGTTGGCACAGGTGACCTGAGAAAGCGGATGCCATGATGCTCAGCCCGCCGATTTGTGCCTTTGGCACAGGTGACCTGAAAAAGCAGATGCCATGATGCTCAGCCCGCCGGGCTTAGGAGGGTTGTGCCTTTGGCACTCAGAAAGACGGATCGGCACCCACAAACGTTTTGTGACCTCTGTCATGCAGACACCGAACTTTGCTCGTGACTTTTCGTTATTCATTTTTCATCATCGCGGCTTCATCGGGACCCATCGCTGTCATGCCTCAATCGTTATCCCAGGTTCTTGTTCATGCGGTCTTCAGCACGAAAGACCGCGAGCCGATGATCCCGCCCTCCTTGCGGCCTCGTCTGCACGCCTATCTTGCCACCGTTTTGAAGGAGATGGGAAACGTGTCTCTCCAGGTGGGTGGCACTGGAGACCACATTCATGCCCTCTTTGCCCTGTCCCGCACGGTCACCCTGGCTGATACGATCCAGGAAATGAAGACCAGCAGCAGCCAATGGATGAAGGAGCAGATGCGCTGTGGGTTCGGGTGGCAGAGTGGCTACGGCACCTTTTCCGTCGCGGCCTCGCAGAAGGGCCGGGTGATCCAATACATCCAGACCCAGGAGTCCCATCATCGCGTGATCACGTTTCAGGAGGAGTTCCGCACCTTGCTGAAGCGCTACGAGATCGCGTGGGACGAGCGGTATGTGTGGGATTGAACCATTCCCTGGGTCGCCAAGGGTTCCGAATTCAAGGGGTGGGGGCACAGGACGTCTCGCGGTATGTTTTCTCGGTTGATCGCCCGATGAGTGCCAACGTTCACGTTTCTTTTTTGGCGTGAATCATGATCGAAGAGGCGTGGTGGCGTTTGATCGCCTCAGGAGTGCCAAAGGCACATCCCTCCTTAGCCCAGGGCAAGGCCCTGGGGACTGACGACGCCACGTCATCACCGCGAAGCTGAGTCCTGAAAGGGCGATTCTCGACACCTAGGCGCGATGGTCGGGGAAGGGGCCGAGGCGTCGAGGATCGCCCCTTCAGGGCTCGGGGAGAATCGGGGTGGATCACCGAGAACCCAGGGCGTTGCCCTGGGCTGAGGAGGGTTGTGCCTTTGGCACACAGAACATGGTGCTGTGGACGAACTCTTTTCGATGATGGGTGGAGCTTACGAAGCATCTATCCCTCTGTCTGATGATATGGGTGCGGGGTTGACGCCTTGGATGCGGGTGGCTTGGCCGAGGGTGGTGGGGCGGGGTAGCCTGATCGTTAGGCCGCCAGCAGCGGGATGCGGCTGTATTCGGAGCCTTTGCTTTTCTCGGCTTCTTCGAGGTCATAGCTCCGCTGGAGGTTCAACCAAAGGTCCACGGAAGTGCCGAGGGCCTTGCTCAGGCGGATGGCGCTGTCCACGGTGATGCCCCTGCGCTCTTTGACAAGATCATTGATCCGACTGACCGGCAGGCCGGTGGCCTGGGCGAGTTGGCTCTGGCTGATGTTCCTGGCCTCAAGGATCTCCTGCCGGAGGATTTTGCCTGGATGAACGCAGGGAAGGCGTGGTTCAGAAGGCGTTGTTTTGGATGGGGGATTCATGACTCAATGATAATCGGTGATTTCGACAGCGGTGACAATGATTTGCTTGGCATCCCATTTGAAGCAGATACGCCACTGGTTGTTGATGCGAATGCTCCACTGGCCCTTGCGTTTACCACTGAGCTTCTCGGCCCGGAGAGATGGGAACGCCCGAAGATCGTCGATTTTGACCATGGCATGAAGGATCATCAGCTTGGCACGGGCGCTATCCTGCATGTCGCGGGGCAGCTTGCGGCTGACCTCACCACGAAAGATTTTTTCAGCCTCGCGCTGTGCAAACGATGCGATCACTGCCGCATTTAACCAAAAACAGAATGGCTTGTCTAGCCCTTCCTCAGCATCACCGCTAGCAGGGTGATGTCGGCGGGGGTGACGCCTTGGATGCGGGTGGCTTGGCCGAGGGTGGTGGGGCGGATGGTGGTGAGGCGGTGGTAGGCTTCTTTTTTCAGGCCGTGGACCTTGGTGTAGTCGAAGCTGGCGGGGATCTCTTTTTCCTCCATGCGGGCGGTCTTCTCCAGCATGACCTCCTGGCGGTTGACGTAGCCTTCGTATTTGACGTCGTTTTCCAGGAGCTGCCAGATGGGGTCGGGGAACTTTTCGCGAAGGTCCTGGGGGAGCTTGGTGTGGTCGTTTTCGGTACGTTTGATCCAGGCGTGCAGGCGGAGGGAGTCGTGGCTGATGCTCTGGATGAAGCTCATGGCCTCGGCCAGGAGGGTGGCTTTTTCCTGGGTGAGGCGGGCGCGGGTGGGGCAGGCGAGGCCCAGCTCGGCAGCCCGGGGGGTGAGGCGGAGGTCGCAGTTGTCCTGCCGGAGGAGGAGGCGATACTCGGCGCGGGAGGTGAAGAGGCGGTAGGGCTCGGTGACGCCCTTGGTGACGAGGTCGTCGATGAGCACGCCGAGGTAGGCATCGCTGCGCGGCAAGATGAAGGCGGGTCGGCCCTGGACCTTGAGGGCAGCATTCGCGCCGGCGATGAGGCCCTGACCGGCGGCTTCTTCATAGCCGGAGGTGCCGTTGATCTGCCCGGCGAAGTAGAGGCCGGAGACGCGCTTGGTCTCCAGGGTGGGGTAGAGCTGGGTGGGCGGGCAGTAATCATACTCCACGGCATAGCCGGGGCGGATGATCTCGGCCTTCTCCAAGCCGGTGATGCTGCGGATGAAATCGAGCTGGACCTCGTAGGGCAGGGAAGTGGAGACGCCGTTGATGTAATACTCGTTGGTGTGATGGCCCTCGGGCTCCAGGAAGACCTGGTGGCGGTCCTTTTCAGCAAAACGGACGACTTTGTCCTCGATGGAGGGGCAGTAACGGGGGCCAACGCCCTCGATCCGGCCACAATACATGGGCGATTTGTCTAGATTTGCCCGGATGATGTCGTGGGTCTGGGGGTTCGTGTAGGTGATCCAGCAGGGAATTTGTTCCACGTGGAACGAATTCGGGGACCAGTTGTTGAGGGTGAAGGGGGCTCGGAATGCGGAATTCGGAGTTCGGAATGCGGAATGATTGCTGGCGGGGATGGTTTGGTATTCCGCACTCCGCATTCCACGTTCCGCATTCACACCCGCTTCTTCCACGGCTCCCGACAAATAAGAGAACGGCGGCGGGGGGGTGTCTCCGGGCTGTTCTTCGCACTTTGAGAAGTCGATGCTGCGGCTGTTGATGCGGCAGGGGGTGCCGGTTTTGAACCTTTTGACCTCAAAACCGAGGTGGCGGAGGCTGTCGGAAAGGGTGGAGATGCTGTCGCCCATGCGACCTCCGGCTTGGTTTTGCAGGCCGACATGGAGCAGGCCACGCATAAAGGTGCCGGAGGAGATGATGACGGCCTTGGCCTGGTAGATGAGGCCGAGGCTGGTTCGGACGCCGGTGATGGCGTCGTTTTCGACCAGGATCTCGGCGGCATTGCCTTGGTGGAGATCGAGGTTGGGCTGGTTTTCGATCAGCCACTTCATGCGGAACTGGTAGGCCTTCTTGTCGCACTGCGCCCGGGGGGCCTGCACGCTGGGGCCTTTCCGGGCATTCAACATGCGGAACTGGATGCCGGTGGCGTCGGTGTTCAGCCCCATGACACCGCCCAGGGCATCGATTTCACGCACGACATGTCCTTTGGCGAGCCCGCCAATGGCCGGATTGCAGGACATCTGGGAGATGGTGTCCAGGTTCTGGGTGAGGATCGCCGTCTGACAACCCAGTCGAGCCGCCGCCATCGCCGCCTCCACCCCGGCATGACCGGCTCCGCAGACGATGACATCGTAGTGTTTGGGGAAGGTGTAGAGGCTGGAAGACATGGAGATGGGGAAGCGAAGATAGAGGATGGAAGATAGAGAATCGAGGCAGAGACTCAAGCCATGAGCAGGGCAGGGGAGGGGTAGGAATGTTCCATGTGGAACGAAAAGGGGGTTAGTCTTCACCAGTGGGTAAATCCCCAATCAAGCCAAACAGGCCGAAAGCGGCCACTTTGGAACCGCCCCAAAGTTAACTACCCAGCCCAAGAAGCAAAAAATGAGAGCGTCCCAGCGACTTTTTTCTCGATCAAAAGATGTGAATGCTCGAAAGAGCGGCAACGTGGAATATGTCTGAAAGGACATCACCATGATCGCGGCGAGGAAGATGATAAAGGACAGTATGCGCCTGTGATCGATTTCAGGAATCCAGTGGAGAGCATCAGTTCCAATTAGAAATGCACCGACGATGAAGAAGATTGTCCAAGTGGCATAGCACTTAACTGTGAAGGCGATGGCGCGCTTGGAGTGCATTGTTTTATCTTGAGGTTATCAAAAGAAGCCCCGAAGACCGGGGAGGTACTTCGGGGCTGGAGATGAAATCGGGGAAGGTTTTGAACTGCTTTTTGAACCGCTGATTGGACGCTAATAAGAAGAAGTCAGAATCTGGGCTTCTGTCATTAGCGGCGGGTTAGCGTCTTGCTGGTAGTTCAAAGAAGGAGCGAATGTGGACATTCGCTCTACGGTTCACCGGAAGCTCTTCGCGAAGTCATCGGAGGTGGCTTTGGCGACGACTTTGGTTTTCTGGAAGGTGCTCTTTTCGCCCTTCTCGATGAGGATGCGCTCGTAGTCGGCGCTGCTCATGGGGAGTTCGATGGCTTTGTCCTGCCAAGTGCTGAGGAGGATGGCGTTCGCCAGCTCGACGCTGCGGATGCCTTCTTCAGCCGGGGAGAGAAGTTTTTCGCCTTTGAGGATGGCGTTGGTGAAATTTTGCAGGATCTCGACGTGCTGGCCACCGCTGTCAGAAACGGGGATGTCCATGTGCCAGGATTCCGGCATGGCGAAGGCGGCTTCGGCCTCCATGCAGAATTTACTCATCGACACGCGGTTGCGCTGGAAGTGGATTTTGCTGCCGTCGGTGACGGTGAGGCGGCCTTGCTCGCCGGTGATTTCCAGCTTGTTCACGCCTGGGGCCTCGCCGGTGGAGGTGACGAAGGTGGCGGTGGTGCCGTTGTCGTATTGCAACACGGCGGTGACATCGTCCTCGACCTCGATCTCATGGAAACGTCCGAACTGGCAGAAGCCACGGACCTTTTGCGGCATGCCGAACATCCACTGGAAGAGGTCGAGATTGTGCGGGCACTGGTTCATGAGCACGCCGCCTCCCTCGCCCTTCCAGGTGCCGCGCCAGCCGCCGGTGGCGTAGTAGTAGTTGGTGCGGAACCAGTTGGTGACTTCCCAATGAACGCGGCGGATCGCGCCGAGTTCTCCGCTGTCGATGAGGTCCTTCACTTTTTTGAAGCAGGCATTCGTGCGCATGTTGAACATGGCGGCGAAGATCTTCGTTTTGTCCGTGTGCGCGGCGATGAGGCGCTCGCAGTCGGCTTTGTGGACGGAGATGGGTTTTTCCACCAGGACGTGGAGCCCGGCTTGCAGCGCCTCGATGCCGATGGTCGTGTGGCTGAAATGCGGCGTGCAGATGAGGATGGCGTCGATGAGGCCACTGGAGATCATCTTGGAGACATCGGTGAAGGACGTCTCACCGTCTTGAAGCGGTGGAATCGTTCCATGGCTTTCGCAGAGAGCGGTGACTTTCAGGCCGGGAACCTTGCCGGCGCGGATGTTTGCGAGGTGGGCTTTGCCCATGTTGCCAAGGCCGACGATGCCAAGTCTGACGGTGTCCATAGATGAGGTGTGGGGTGGGGATGATTGGGGAACCTGAGACTAAGCCGCTGGCCTTGACTGGCAAGGCCCGGCTTTGATGCTTTCGGCACGAAGGGCGGATGCTACGACAGCCTAACCAAAGGCATGAATCACGGCTACCCCGACCCTGAAGGCACTATCGTGAGCGAAATTGAATTCAAGCCCCCTCACTCCATCCCCAGCACCTTCCAGAGGAAGGCCCATTCGTCGGCGGTTTCTTCGATGACTTTGGTGAGGGCGGTGCCGGCACCGTGGCCGGCGCTGGTTTCGATGCGGATGAGGACGGGTGGTGCATCGTCGCCCTTGGCGTGGCATTCCTGGAGTCTGGCGGCGAACTTGAAACTGTGCGCGGGGACGACGCGGTCGTCGTGGTCGGCGGTGGTGACGAGGGTGGCTGGATAGCGCGTGCCGGGCTTCAAATTGTGCAGCGGGGAGTAAGCATAGATCGCTTTGAACTCGTCGGCGTTTTCGCTGCTGCCGTAGTCGCTCTTCCAGGCCCAGCCGATGGTAAATTGGTGGAAACGCAGCATGTCCATGACGCCGACGGCGGGCAGCGCGGCACCATAAAGTTCAGGACGCTGAGTCATGCAGGCTCCGACGAGCAGTCCGCCATTGCTACCGCCCATGATGGCGAGCTTCTTGGGCGAGGTGTAGCCTTCCTTTTGCAGCCACTCGGCACAGGCGATGAAGTCATCAAAGACGTTCTGCTTCCGCAGCTTGGTGCCAGCGAGATGCCACTCGGCACCGTATTCGCCGCCGCCACGCAGATTCGCCAGAGCATAGACGCCGCCGAGCTCCAGCCAGATGGCGCGACCGATGGAGAAATTCGGCGTGAGGCTGATGTCGAAGCCGCCGTAGCCGTAGAGCAGCGTGGCGTTTGTGCCATCGAGCTTGAGGCCTTTTTTATGAACGAGGAACATGGGCACCTTCGTGCCGTCTTTGCTCTTCACGAAGACCTGCGTCGTCTCATACGGCGTGGCATCGAAATCGACCTTCGGTTGTTTCCAAAGGGTGCTCTTTCCGCTGGCGACATCGTAACTGTAGATCGCACCGGGTGTGGTGAAGCTGGTGAAGGCGTAGTGCGTGATCTTGTCGCTGCGTTTGCCGCCAAAGCCACCGACGGAGCCGATGCCGGGCAGCTCGATGTCGCGGAGCTTTTTGCCCTCCAAATCATAGGCCACCATGGCGCTGCGGGCATCTTTGAGGCTTTTGCAAAGAAGCTGACCATCGACGCAGGAGACGCTGTCGAGCTTGTCCACGCCTTCGGGGATGATCTCGCGCCAATTTTCCTTCGCGGGCTTCATCACGTCGATGGCGATGACACGGTAGCGCGGCGCTTTGAGGTCGGTGTGGAAGTAGAAGGTGGTGCCGACGTTTTCGATGAAGCTGTAGGAGGCATCGAAGTCATTCAGCAGCTCGACCACCTTCGCGTCGGCCTGCTTCAGGTCCTGATAGAAGAAGCGGTTCTTCGGATCGGTGCCGTGGGTGACGCTGTAGATGAGGTAGTGTCCGTCATCAGTGACATAGGCGTGCAGGCCCCAATCGGGTTGATCGGGGCGGGCGTAGATCAGTTTATCCTCGCTCTGAGGCGTGCCGAGTTTGTGGAAGTAAACCGTCTGGTTCTTGTTCGCTTCGGTGAGTGCCGCACCTTCCTTCGGCTTCGGGTAACGGCTGTAATAGAAGCCGCTGCTGTCCTTCGCCCAGGAGGCTCCGCTGAACTTCACCCACTCGATCAGATCCTCCGTGTCCTTGCCCGTGGCGATGTCTTTGACGCGAAACTCCTGCCAGTCGCTCCCTGCTTTCGACACACCATAAACGAGCCATTTGCCATCTTCGCTCGGTGCCGTTTCGGTCAGTGATGTCGTGCCTTCTTTGGAGAGCGTGTTGGGATCGAGCAGCACGCGGGCCTCGGCTTCGAGTGAGTCGGCGACGTAAAGCACGCTCTGGTTTTGTAGGCCGGAGTTGCGGTTGAAGAACCACTTCCCGCCATGCTCAAAGGGGATGCCCGTGCGCTCATAGTTCCAGGCTTTTTGCAGGCGCTCGCGGATCTGTTCACGCTTCGGGATGGCTTTGAGAAAGCCGAAGGTCACCTCGTTCTGCGCCTTGACCCAGGCCTTCGTTTCCTCGCTGTTGTCGTCTTCCAGCCAGCGGTAGGGATCAGCCACCTTCGTGCCGTGGTAGTCGTCGATGACGCTGTCGTCTTTTCGAGTGACGGGGTAGGTCAAGGAGTCGGCGGCGAGAGCGAAAGCGGGCATGAGGGTGAGCAAAAGAGTGGCGTTCATCATGACTCGATGATGGCAGGGGATTGGGAATTGTCGAAACTGCATTGAAATCTATGCGGTCATCGACCTCCTGACCTCGGTTTCACCCTAAGCGGGGCCAACCACTCTGGCTCGATGGCTGGATTGTGCGGGTGGTGAAGCCTGCTATGCCAATCCTTGTCCGTGATGGCTTCCATCTCATACCTTTCCCGATAGGGCAGGACCGCTCCTCGACAGAGGACATCTTTGCCTTTCCAGGGATAGAGCACATAAAGGAAGCATGGACGGCCAATGCCAACGGTCAGTGCCTTGCCAAGCTTAGGGTTGGTGAAGATACGAACAGCCTTGGGCACATTGTCCTTGGGTGCTGTAAAATGACAATCGGTGAATGAAGACAGCACAACACCAAAATACCGCAGCCATTCACACTCCTCTTTTCGAGGTGAGAGGCCGCGCAATTGTTGGTGAGCAAGCGCGGAAAGCCTAAGACATACCTGGGCCAGTTCGGTAAACGGAGCCTGACTGCTCTTGGAAAGGCGCCTGAATAGCTCCATAGCGATGGGATAGCTCGTTCCTGCGATCCCCTGTTCAATCTGTTCCGCTGATTCGCGAAGGATCTGGGTGTATTTTTGAATCTCTGCCGGATCATCCATATTTGTGGCAAGGGAAGGCGCACCTGCGCCAAAAAGCAGTTCGAGAATGGTTGCCCTCGTCTCAAAGTCACTCGTTGAGATGTACTGCTCAGCCATGGCGCGAAGCCTTCGCGCGACAAATATGGCTTGCTCCTGGGGAGCGGTCTCAATGCGAAACAGCCTTTGAGCCTCGTTGCAAAGTCCAGCCAAACCCGAAAAGAAGTCCGGCAGTGGTTCAATGAATGCAGGCCAGTCCAACGTGCCCGAAGCGACTGAATATTGTGGCTGGGCTTGTAGTGCCCAGACATGTCGGGCTTGTGCCCAGGCGGCCAGCGCCGTCTGACAGGATTTGATCTTCCATGCCTCGCCCTTCATAAAATCGGGCGTGTCGGGAGGCGGCGGCTCGAACAATCTTTGGAGCAGCATCATAGTGTGCGTGTGCAAATCTGGCCTCGACTCAGCGTCTGTTAATCGTGTTCTGGATTCTCTGATGGCACCAAAGCCGACAACATCCGCTTTTTGGATGCTTTCGGCATGTTCAGACCCCAGCCATGCAGCGACACTTAGAGTATCGGGAAAGTAAGAAGGGCCTTTGAGTTGCGAAAGTCGCTCAATGAGTTGTGCATCCACGAGAGAAGAGCCCGGAAGGATGTAGGCAGCCTCTTGACTGGATTTCATGGACTGAAGAGCAGAGGTGATGGCCTGATCCCGTTGAGCTTGATCATCATTCCATGGCACAGAATGTCTCGCATAGGTCTCTTTGATCTGCGACAGGAGTTCTTTCGTGAAAATGGTTTTGCTGGGCTTCTCTCGATAGTAAACCAGATGACCATCAATGACTGTTCTCGCATGACTTGGGCCGGTTAAATTTTCGAAACGTCGCTGCCTGTCTTCGAACTGGTTACATAGAGTGTTTTTGGTGCCGTCACGGAGGGAGTTGTGGGCAAGATTGAGTAGAGCGATCGAGAGCAGATCCGTTTCTGAAGCCAATCTGAAGGGCGCAAGCTTTAGCCAGCAAACTGCCCGAAAGTAGTTTTCCAGTTCGAGATCGCCCATATAGAGGCCCACTGGCTTAAAAAGCGTGTAGTCTAGGCGGCTGTATTCATCGGGGAGGTCAAGTCGCTTCGGTTTCCAAGTATCACGAGCCAGCCGGATTCGAATCGACTCGATCTCCACATCGTTTTTAATGGCATCGGGAAGGTCATTCAAAGGCACGTCCATCAAAGCCGCAGCCACGCCAACCACAAAAAGCGCCTTATCCTGAGCTGCCAAGAGCTTCGCTTCATCTCCCTGCACCTGCGCAGATACTTTCGGCAGTGCATTGAGCAGGTGTTCCAAGTAGCTTGGTAACTGCATCGCATGAATCTCTTCCACTCCTCTAACAGCCTTTTGCAAGCACCAAGCATAAGCCTGAAACAGAGAGTCCGAGGTGATGAAGTAGGGGAGGTCGCTGGTATGGCTCGTGCCATCGCGTTGATGGCTGGGCATATAGGCTTCAAAGCACTGCCTCAGTTCATCCCGCGTCATGATGACTTTCTCGGCAGCAAGTTGTTGGATGTCTTGCCACCGCAGCCCTTCGCTGATGGCCGCCTGTCTCCAATCCTGTTCGATAGCCTTAGATGCCTGGAGAGATTTATCGTCCCCTTGAGATTGGAATGGCCACGTCAGGAGAAGTGTAGTGGCTCCAGCAAAAGCAAACACGTGGGAAAAGATCCGATGGATGCGCATGCGTAGCATGATCGCCATGAATCCACAATTGTCGAAATCTGGATCAAAAGATTCTCGCTGTTGCATCGTGCTTGAGCGTCAAATGGCCGTGCCTGCCCTTGTGCCTCCTCGCCTTGTCTTCCTCTCCGGTGCCGGACTCTCCGCAGAGTCGGGGGTGCCGACGTTCCGGGGTGCGGATGGGCTGTGGGAAGGGCACCGCATTGAGGAGGTGGCGACGCCAGAAGCTTTCCAAGGTCATCCGGAGTTCGTGCATCGGTTCTACAACCTCAGGCGGGCGGCTTTGAAGATGGTGGAGCCCAACGCGGCGCATCGGGCAATTGTCAGGCTAGAGCGCGAATGGCCGGGTGCCTTTCTCCACATCACCCAGAACGTGGATGACTTGAATGAGCGCGCGGGAGCGACGCGTCTGCTGCACATGCATGGAGAGCTGCGAAAAGCCCGCTGTCTGGCCTGTCGTGTTGTGATGCGCTGGGAGGATGATTTGGAGATCACGACGTCATGCCCCTCATGTGGAGGCACGGGCACGCTTCGCCCTGACATTGTGTGGTTTGGCGAGATGCCTTATTACATAGATGAGATCCTGCGTGCGCTAGAGACGGTGGATGTTTTGGTCTGCATCGGCACGAGTGGCGTGGTGTATCCAGCAGCGGGTTTTGTCCGAATGGCCGAACAAAAAGGCTGTCAAAAGCGCATTGAGGTCAATCTTCAGAGCACCGGTGTCGATGGTCGATTCACCGAGCAGCGTCTGGGGCCTGCGACGCAGGAGGTGCCGCGGCTGGTGGAGGCGTTGTTGGCCTCCTTTACGGCAAAGCCTTCATGATCTGGCTCGATGCTCAGCAAGAGAGAGAGTTCAGCGGACAGAAGCGCGGCCCTCAGGGTCGCACACTGTTGGGATCAGGCGTGCTCGAACCTGTTGTGGACGCTCGGCATCGATCTCCAGGGTGACTTCGAGCAACGCTCCATTGGACCACTCGGCATCTGGGCCGGCACCATCGAAAACCGTGTTACCTAGCGAGAAGGCCACGCTGCCTGCGCGTGTGTGCTGGAGACGCTGAACGACATGTGGACCCGAGCCCACGATGAGATCAGCGCCTGCTTCAAACAGAGTCTGCGCGACACGGAGCTGGCGCTCATCTGGCACAAGACGGTGTTCCGTTCCCCAGTGCGGCATGACGATAACAAAGTCGGCCTCGGCTGCAGCCTCGCGCACTTTTTGCAGCAGCGGTTTCATCTCTGGCTGCTGACTGTCATCCCAGGCCAGCAGTGCTAGTCGATGTCCACCGAGATCAAAAAGCTCCATGCGATCCGACAGAGTTCGTAGTCCAGCTTCATGACATATCCGCTGAGTTTCCTCAAAGCCAGCCTTGCCGAGATCCTTTGTGTGATTGTTCGCTAGACTGACAGCGGTGAATCCGACACCGCGCAGATATGAGGCTGCTCCAGGCGGCGCGACGAGGCGCAGGCGTTCCTCGGTGTGCTTGGCGGCTTCTTTTGAGAGGGTGCATTCGAGGTTTCCAAAAACGGCGTCGGCTCCTTGAAATGCAGCTCGAAGTCCTGCCATAGGCTGCTCACCTTGATTCAGCGAGACTCCCACGCTTCGGCCCATCATCACGTCACCCGTGAAGATCAGCTTCAGCGGCTTTCGTGGCGGTTTGATCCGCATGAGTTTCGCTGGTCGGCGACCTGTCGAGAGCTTTTCGTAGCTGAGCAATTCGGGCAGACCTTCCAGATGATGAACACAGAGGTCATCGCCATTCAATGTCCCGAGAGGTGGCCGATCCTCCCACACTGCGGCGAGGTGTGAACCCAAGTGCAACAGGGTTTCTGCCGTCGTCGCACCGGCTTCCACGGGTTCCAAAAAGGGCAAAACATCGGCAGGGCTTCCCCAGGGTAATAACCAGCCCTCAGCACGCAGACCTTGGGTGATGAAGTTGGCACAATCCGCGCCCCAACGAGCTTCCGGGCCTGTCCGCCAATCTCTCTTTAGCAAGCGGGAGTCGAAGAGATAGGGCAGGCCAAATTGCTCACTCCAGGCTGCCCGCAGTCCGCGACTGCCTTGGGCGCGGATACAGAGCGTCACGGACGGGCTGCGATAGGTTTGCCCATCGCGAATGACCTCCGCCAGCACTTCCATGCTCCCGCATTGCAGATCGGCATCCAACAGCAGAATCAACTCACTTTGAGGCAGCGATTGCATAGCACTCCCTTCCGCGATGACCTCCAATCGATGCTTCAGCCAGCGCGGTGCATTGCTGGCAAAACCGAGATCCGCATCACTCAACCGATAAGACGTCTGCTCAGCACGCAAGGCCAGCCAGCGGACCTTGGCTCCGACAGGCTCTGGCTTGATTTCCAGTCTGGCGTCACCCTTGGCCTCCAGACTCCAGGTGCCGTCGGGTCGGCGCAGGCCACCTTTCACTTCCAGCTTCGGCATGAAGGGATCTTCAGCCCAGCGTTGCAGCAGTTCACGCGCTCGCTCGGGCTCATGATGCACGTCTTCTGGCCGCCAGTGATGGAGCAGGATGCTTCTGAGAAAAGGACCCGATGAGGCGAGATCGAGAGCCGGGAGAGTCTCTCCACGGCGCTCACGTAAACGTGCCATGAGTGAGCGGTCGGGGCCTGTGCGTGCAAAGGGCTCAAAGCTAACCTTGGCCTGCGGCACGCGCCAGACCGTGTCCAAAAACAACGCCGTCAGCGTCTCTGCCTGAGCCGCGTCACGAAGATAGGGCGAGGAAATGGCCGCCGTCACGTCCACGAGATCACGCACTCTGAGCAGCGATCCCATGACGCGATCCATGGTCGGGACGAGTTCTGAGTCTGACAGTGTGGCAAAGAAGTCGAGATCTACGCTCGCCACCATCCGCCGACCTGAGGACCCGTTGGCGGCCAGCTTTTCCCAGCCCTCCAGATCCATGACGCGGAAGCGTGGGCCCAGAAGACCCGCCTCACGCGGCAGTGCTTCCTGATGCCCATCGAGAAACTCACGCGCCTCCTGCTCCAGCTTCATCATTTCAGCAGGATCGAGTCGAACCTTTGGCACCCAGATCACTTCATCGATCGGCGCTGGCATCAGTGGTTCCAGCCAGTCAAAGCACTGGATGCATCCTTGCTGACGCCACTGAGCCAGCATCTCCGCCCGCTTTTCCTTGGTCGGCCCGCGACGAATGGCAGCACGCACCGCATCCGAATCTGGAATGCTGCTGGCATCGCTGTGGGCATCGATCAACACCAGCGTATGCGACTCACTCAGTGGCAAGGTCTCCACCAGATGATAAAAAGCGCCCGCGTGGGATTCTTCGAGGTGAATGGGCAGCTCGGCGGCATGGCTAGCGAGTCCACAAAGGCTGAAGAATGCAGCCCATGTTTTCATCTCACCGCTTCGATTTTGGGGGCTTTCGAGAGAGGCTGGATAAGCTTGATGTCACTGATGGCCGTGTCCTGATACTGCTCTCCGGGATAAACTTTGGCGAGCGTCAGCTTGATGGTTTTGACCAGCTCACCCTTGCTCGGCAGGTCGAAGACATAGGTCTCGTGTTTTAAATGCTCATCAGGCAATCTGACGCGCACGGCTTTGCCTCCATTGACGCTCACATCCAGCTCGGCAGGGCGTCCATTGGCTGCATATAGCTCCGCTGATTTGGCATAACCCGGCACGATACCGAGACGATGCACCGGGCTTGGTTTCTCCAATGTCAGAAGGAGCCACTCGCCTACGCCGTCTCCAGGCACACCTTCTGTCCAGGCAGTTTGACGCCCGCCTTCCTTGACCTCTGAAGGCTGGTAGCTTTGAACATCCGTATCTGGCAGGCTGGAGGAAGCTGTGGCCGTGAAATCATGACGGTGAAATTCCCAGCGACCTCCGCTCATCTGCCCTGTCTTCGGGTCACGCCGCGCGCCGTAGCCATGATAATAACCCATGTAGATGGTGTCTTCCGAAGTTGTCTTTACAGCAGGTTGGAAAGAGAAATGTGGACGTGTCACGATGGTTAGATCGTCCTCCAAGGTGGGTTCGAAATCGGTGAAGCTCCACGTCCAAACGTTGTCCGATTTCACGAATCGCTTGGGATGACTGAAGCTGATCTGGCTTTCTGGGATGGAGATGTTCTTCACAGTCACAATGCCATGTCCAATGGGACCTTTCCAAGCGCCTGCTGCTGAAAAGAGATAGGTCAGACTAAGGGCGTCGGTCGATCCATTGTCAGAGACATCGAAGGTCGAATAGAAATAGGGATTGCGATAGCGCACAGTCACCTTCCGGGTTTGCCCCTCAGCGAAATCCATCTTCACACGATGCCATGAATTCACCACCGTGCCTGTTTGCATATATTGGGCGGGTTTATTGAGGTCGAGTTGGTCGTCAGTCTGAACCACCTTTGCGGTCTTGCCATCCACGGTGAGGCTGAAGTCTTCGAGCTTCGGAGCGGCTTTCAGCGCGGCTCCTCCCTTGCCGAGCCCGCCTTCCGTCCTCGTCGCAATGGCGCTCGGAAACCCAGCTTCGACTTTGACCTTTTTGCCTGGATTGTGCAGCACATACTCGATGCGGATGTCAGCGTATTCGATGTGGAGGTCGATCTCCAGCCGCTCTGAAAGCATCTCCACCTGATCAATGCCGATAGGCTGGAAGGCACCCGTGGATTTGACGCCAGAGATGTAGCCGCCTCCGTTGGCATGGAGCAGCACAGGAAGCAAGCAGAGCAGGGACAGCGCGGTTTTCATTCGCTGGGAGGATACGTCTAGCTGGGTGAAAGCAAGGCGGCGGATGCCACTATCCGCGTCGTCACTGGTGGGGGAGCTTTTGAGCAAGTTTGGTCCCGGCTTCGACAAAGAGGGATTTTAGCGCGGTGATAATGGCTGATTTCTCGGCTGGGGAGTAGGCTGACCGGTCCGAGCGCCAGTCCACTCCGGCGATGGGGGCAACGCTACTGATGATGGAGCTTTTCAGCAGGGCACCGCATGAGCACAACTGGCTAGCGATGTGACGACAAAGAAATAGAGAAAGTGTATTTTCATAATAAGTTAGGTCATCTTGGGATATAAAAATCAGACTCCGTCAGCGCTCATTCATCACATGAGGTTCAGTGGCATTTGATCTGATACAAGAAACGACACGACTTTAGTTTTAGCTCGAATTGGCGGGAAAAAGGCTGTCAAAAGCGCATTGAGGTCAATCTTCAGAGCACCGGTGTCGATGGCCGATTCACCGAGCAGCGTCTGGGGCCTGCGACGCAGGAGGTGCCGCGGCTGGTGGAGGCGTTGTTGAGGCAGGTGGAGGTGGATGGATGCCCGCTGTCCCAAGGAATTTTGGGTGTGGGGAATGGTGGTGTGAGGAAGCATGGGTGAAGCTCACTCACCTTTTTTTCAGTTTTTTTGAGGGATGAATTCACCGGCGGGGTAGCACCCATGACGCCGCTCGAAGGAGTGGCACCCAACCCACCCAATAAACACGAACCCCAACTCACAACCCAACCATGAAGAAACTCGTTATCGCTACCACCCTGACTGCTACTGCGCTGTTCAACGTCAGCTGCTCGAACTTGGGCACCGATTCGACGGGCCGTCGTTACTCGATGTCGCCCCTGCCCATTCAGAGCAAGACAGGCCTGACTTTTGTGGAAACGCGTGCGACCTCGGGGGGCAGTGCTCCCACCGGTCGTGCAGTGTATCATCACTCGCCAAGCCCGATTGCTAGCAAGACGGGGCTACAGGTCGCGTATGCCCGTTGATGGTTGAACCGCTTTTCTCCCACTTGTCTCCTCACGTTCCTTGTCCATGAAGACCCCCGATGACGATCCGCTTCACGCGCTGCTCGGCTCATGGGAGGTGCGTGGAGAGACCCCTGTGGGATTTCAGAGAGAGGTGTGGAACCGCATCTCGGCAGGCGAGGCTGATCTCGCTTGGTGGGAGCGGTTCTCCCTCACTCTGCTGCGACCGCTGAGTCTGAGCTTTGCCGCCATTGTCGCGGTCGTGCTGGGCGCAGCGGTTGCCATTTTGCAGACGCAACCTTCCACGCAGGCTCCTCACGAGGCCTATGTGCAGTCGGTGAGCCCCTTTGCCTCCGTTCATCTCGCCTCTCACTGAGATCATGACCCTTCGCTGGAAGTTGTTTGGTGCACTGGTCGGGATGGCTGGCCTCGGGGTCGCCTCTCACGAGATCGTGTATCATCTACGCCCCAAACCTGCCAGCATGCAGGAGCGTGGCCTGCTTTGGCTCCGGGATGAATACCGCATCCCAGAGGATCGCTTCCGTGAGATTGAAGTCCTGCATCAGGAATACTTCAAGAAGTGTGACCTGATGTGCGCAGAGATGGTGAGTGCTGCCCGCCCTCGAATGTTGCGCGCAGGTTTGCGCTACCAGGCTGCGGAAAAGAAAACCACGCTGCCTGCTGCACCAGGCATCCAGCCAGAAGTGGGGGGAAAAAGCCGCCAAAAGGCGCTGTGTGAGCGCTGCCTGGCCACCATGATGCAGCATCTGCAGGATGTCGCTCGGCTGATGCCCCCACCGGAAGGTCAGCGTTTTCTGAAAGAGATCCTTCCCGAATTGACTCATCCGCGTGAGCTCCAAGAGCTCGAAGCTGCGGCTCCCCCTCCTCAATGATTGCTCAGCCGGACGACGAGGACCACGATCTCATGCTCGCCCTCGCCAGCGGAAATGACACCGCCTTGAACATGATCATGCGCCGCTGGAGCGCGCGCCTCATTGCCTACCTGGAACGTCTCTGCGGCAGTCATGCCACAGCCTGCGATCTGGCTCAAGAATCGTTCGTTAGGGTTTACAAGCATCGTCATCGTTTCCGTGCTTCTCAGAAGTTTTCGACATGGCTTTTTGCGATCGCCACGAATCTAGCCCGCAATCATGCTCGCTGGCAGAGGCGACATCCGATTACTCTGCTGGAGCATGAGGATCTGCATCGCCTGGATCATGAAAGTGCAGAAGGTTCGCCAGCAAGCCAGCTGGAGAAGGATGAGCGAGCCCGTGCTGTTCGTCAGGCCATCCTCTCGTTACCCGCCGAACAAAAAGAAACGCTGATCCTTTCCATGTATGAAGGCATGTCCCACGCGGACATCGCAGATGTCATGGAAACCACGCCGAAGGTGGTCGAAATGCGTCTTTATCGTGCCCGAAAGGCGCTGGCTGAAATGCTCGCGGCTTGGATGCCCCAGTAGCTCTAGCCGGAGGCAGGCTCAAATGAGGCTTGCCAAGCGGAAGGTTTTGGCTGTCCACTCCAGGCATGAAGATCACTCGCCGTCATAGCCTTCGGGCAGCTTCTGTGGTGCTTTTCACTCGAACTTGGGCTGCCGAGATCGCGCGGGCGCCTTGGGGGGATAAGCTGGAACGCATCCGCACTCAGCATGACCTGCCTGGGTTGGCTGCTGCTCTCGTGGGTCCGACTGGCGTCACTTCATGGGCCGTGACGGGTGTTCGGAAAAAGGGTGCTTCAGAGCTCATCAACCCCCAGGATGAATGGCACCTCGGCTCGAACACCAAAGCCATGACGGCCATGCTGGCTGCGCTCGCTGTTCAGGAGAAAAAGCTGCGCTGGGACAGCAGCCTGGGGGAGATTTTTCCAAGGCAGACGGATCTCAAAAAATCTCCGCTAGCAGCAGCGACCCTCACCCAGCTGTTGAGTCACGGGTCTGGCTTGCCTGCGAATGCCCTGTGGGGACTTTTTGGTCTCAGTGGCACAATCGATCTGCGAGCTCAGCGGGCCAGCGTCCTAGAGCTCGCTGCGCGCACGCCAGATCTGCCCAAGCCTGGATCGCGGCACGAATACTCGAACTGGGGCTACGTGCTTGCCGGGCACATGCTCGAGACTGTCTGGGATGCATCTTGGGAAGAGCTGATGCAGCGACGCCTGTTTCAGCCTTTGGGCATTCAGCGGGCTGGTTTCGGCGGGCTGGGAACACCGGGTGAAAACGACCAGCCCTGGCCACACGATGGCAAAGGAGAACCTATGCCTAACAATGGTCCGCTGGTGGACAATCCAGCCGTGCTAGGTCCCGCAGGCACGGTCCACATGGCGCTGGAAGATTGGGGCCGCTTCATCGCTGAGCATCTCGCAGGTCGGGCCGGGAAGGGAAGGCTGCTCTCCGGCAAAGCCGCTTACGAGCACCTGCACACCGCCACGCAGCCGCCAGAGCCCTACGCCTACGGCTGGATCACGTTGGAGCGCAAGTGGGGTGGCCGGGTGCTCCATCACGGTGGTAGCAACACCATGAACCACAGTGTCGCTTGGCTTGCGCCTGAGAAGGGTTTTGCGGTCATCGCCTGCACGAACTCAGGTTCCGAAAAGGCTCCCCTCGCCCTCGATCAAGCTGCCAGCCTGCTCATTCAGCAGCATCAGGCCTGAAGGCTTGAGGATGCAGTCCAACCTCCGCAGTGGCGTTTTGCTGCTTGCTAAAGCAAACCTCGATCGAACAGCAGGCCTAGCCTTCGCTGGCGACAGGAGTCTCTTGTGACGATGGGTTACCGTCAGTCAAAGCGGATCCATTCCCGCGTCGAGGAAGTGAACTCGTAGCCATTCATGAGGCCTGATGGGTCCCAATACTCAAAACGGAACGCGTCTGCACTCAGAGTCCATGGATGCGGCTGGCTCAGCCACGGAGGAGGGCGGCCGAAATCGGTTTCAGGCAAGGATGAAGGGTATTTGCCAGTTCGCGCCCGCTGGGTGTCCAGGTAGGCAACAGCACGAGCCACAAACGATCGGGTCTCATGCTTTCGGAATTGATGAAGCGTGAAGCCGAGCCCTCCCGAGGCGAAGCCGGTGACTACCGCGATTCCGATGATGGCCCAAGCTTTTCGGAGCCAGGGTCGTTCGCCTTGTCGAAACCAGGACCAGAGCCATATCGAACCGATGATCAAGATGGCTGGTGCCACGAGATAAACCGCCACGGTGCACAAGACCAGCACATGCAAGAAGTTACCCTCCAGCACTAGGGCTAGCAATAATCCGAGGGCAGCAGAGGCAATCGCCAGCGTTTTCATGGATGATGGAGAAAAGCAACGGTTCGACCCGCCACAAGGAGTCTTTCTTGCGGCTTCGACCGAGGGGCAGCTTGGCCGTGAGCTTGATGGACTTCTACCAGCGTGTTGTTTCCAGCATGGCTTTGACCCGATGGCTGTTGGAAAAACGCATGGATGGTTAGGAAGTCAGCCATGGCAGTCCTCATGAAAAAGAAGTAGCGCGAGCGTGCGCTTCAGGAATCCTGAGACTCCATCGTCAGGGGGCAAACAGCCCTGGAGTTGGGCTCTCGGCTTTCCGCAGGATGGAACTTGCCGGAACCCTACTTTCAGGGCTGTGCTAGGGTCGTTAAGCCGCTGCCACTTCAGGTTTTGCGGCGGGGGTTTCTTCTTCAGGAGGCACGGCGACGGGCTCGGCTTTGCTCATGACCTTGACGAACTTGGGCTGGTACTCGGTCCAGTTTTCCAGGATCGTCTTGGCGCGGGCGCTGTCGGTTTTGTCCAGGTGGTCGTAGATCAGTTTTTTGAGCTGATTGACATCCTCTGGATCCGTGACGGGCTCGCCTTTGATCATCTCGGGATTGTGCAGTTTCGCGAACATGCCGGCTTCATCCAGGAGATAGGCCACCCCACCGCTCATGCCTGCGCCGAAGTTTTTGCCAAAGCTACCCAGGACAGCGACCACGCCGCCGGTCATGTATTCGCAGCCATGGTCGCCGATGCCTTCGACGACGGCAGTGGCTCCCGAATTGCGCACGCAGAAGCGCTCGCCAGCGCGTCCAGCGGCGTAGAGGCTGCCGCTGGTGGCTCCATACATGACGGTGTTGCCGAGGATGCTGTTTTCCCAGGTCTTGTAGTCGGCGGTCACTCGGGAGCTAGGTTTCAGGATGATCTCCGCGCCGCACAGGCCTTTGCCGACATAGTCGTTCGCTTCGCCGATGAGCGTGAGTTTGACCCCGCCGCAGGCAAAGGCGGCGAAGCTCTGACCGGCGCTGCCTTCCAGCGTGACATCGACCGTTCCTGGGGCGAGCCCATGATTGCCGTGGTGGAAGGCGATCTGGCCGCTGAGCTTCGTGCCGATGTTGCGGAAGGTGTTCTTCACCTTGTAGCGCAATGGGCGGACCTTCATTTTGTCGCTGATGGCAAACTGCGCCTCCTGGATGATGCGGTCGTCCAGCGGGTGCTGGTCGAGACCGTCATTGCGGTTCATCTGGCAGGTGCGTGCGGCGTCTTGGCCGAGATCCTGGCCGACATCCCTCAGGATGCGGTCGAGTTTGATCAAGTTGGCCTTGGGATGGCCGGGCACTTCACGCTGACGCAGGAACTGCGGGCGGCCAATCATTTCATCCATGGTGCGAACGCCGAGGCTGGCCATGATTTCGCGGACTTCTTGTGCGACGGCATTGAAGAAGTTCACGATCATGTCCGGGCTGCCTTTGAATTTGGCGCGGAACTTCGGATCGGTGGTAGCCACGCCGACAGGGCAGTTGTTCAAGTGGCACTGGCGCACGTAAACGCAGCCAAGGGCGATGAGGGCGATGGTGCCGAAGTTGAATTCTTCCGCACCCAGGATGGCTGCCATGGCGATGTCGCGACCGTTGCGCAGACCGCCATCGGTGCGCAGCGTCACGCGTTCGCGCAGGCCATTGAGCATCAGCACCTGCTGGGCCTCGGCCAAACCGAGTTCCCAGGGCAGGCCGGCGTGTTTGATGGAGCTGAGTGGGCTGGCGCCAGTGCCACCATCGTGGCCGGAGATGAGGATGATGTCGGCGTTCGCTTTGGCCACACCGGCGGCGATGGTTCCGACGCCGGTTTCTGCCACCAGCTTCACGCAGACGCGAGCACGTGGGTTGGCTTCCTTCAGGTCATGAATGAGCTGCGCTAGGTCCTCGATGGAATAGATGTCATGGTGCGGTGGCGGGCTGATCAGGGTGACGCCAGGCGTGGTGTGGCGCAGGCGTGCGATCATGCGGTTCACCTTCATGGCAGGGAGCTGGCCGCCTTCACCCGGCTTGGCTCCTTGGGCCATTTTGATCTCCAGTTCCCAGGCATTCGCGAGATATTCGGCGGTAACGCCGAAGCGGCCGCTGGCCACCTGCTTGATCTTCGAGTTGGCCCAATCGCCGTTTTCGTAGGGCTTGAAGCGCTTTGGATCTTCGCCGCCTTCGCCGCTGTCGGATTTGCCGCCGATACGATTCATGGCGATGGCCAGTGCCTCGTGGGCCTCGGGCGAAATGGCACCCAGGGACATGGCAGCGGTCGTGAAACGCACGCGGATGTCTTCGATGGGCTCGACTTCATCAATCGAGATGGGGCCCTCGCTGCTGGGCACGAACTCAAACAGATCCTTCAGGGCTGTCGGCGTGTTTTCCAGCGATGCCTTGACGTAGTTTTGGTAGTCTTCGGCTTTGCCCGACTTCACGAAGGTGTGGAAGTTTTTGATCACTGGGCCGGTGACAGCGTGCATTTCCCCTTTTTGACGCGGGCGGTAGTAGCCTGGGTCGCCGAGGTCGATGCTGCTCAGTCCCTCAGGCACGGCGACGCCGAAACCAGCGTGATGGCGGGCGAGAGCCTCAGCGGCGATTTCAGGGAAGCCGATGCCGCTAATCTGGCTGGGCGTGCCGGTGAAGGCGAACTGCATGACTTCTTCGCCGATGCCGACCGCTTCAAAGATCTGCGCGCCGATGTAGCTACTGAGCACAGAGATGCCCATCTTGCTCATGATCTTCAGCACGCCCTTTTCCAGCGCCTTGCGGTAGTTCAGCGCGGCTTTTTCATAGCTCATGCCATCGAGCTGTGGCTTGCGGGCAGTTTTGTCGGACTCCACGACCTCGCGGATGGTCTCAAAAGCCATGTAGGGGCAGACGGCGCTAGCCCCAAAGCCAAACAAACAAGCCATCTGATGCGTGTCACGGGCCTCACCGGTGTCGATGACGAGGCTGAGCCTCATGCGAATCTTCCGGCGGTTCAGGTGATGATGCACCGCGCCAGTGGCCAGCAACGCAGGGATCGTGGCTCGCGTGTGATCCACGGCGCGGTCGCTCAGGATCAAAATCTGCACGCGTTCGCGCGCGGCTTTTTCCGCCTCAGCGCAGAGGTGATCCAGAGCGCGCTTCATGCCTTCCGGGCCTTCACTGATCGGCCAAGTGGTGTCCAGCACGCGGTGCGGATAGTCTTGCAGCGCTTTCAGTGAGGCGAGCTCGTTTTCAAAGAGGAAAGGTGAGCTGAGGTGAACCACCTTGGCATGTTCAGGCGTTTGGCCTAGCCAATTCCGTTGCGGCCCCAGAACGACATCCAAGCTCATCACGGCACGTTCACGGATGGGATCGATCGGTGGATTCGTGACCTGAGCGAAGAGTTGGCGGAAATAGCTGCTGAGCAGTCGTGGACGCGTGGAGAGCACGCTGAGTGCCACGTCATCGCCCATGGAGTAGATGGCTTCTTCACCCTTTGCTAAGGAGGGCGTCAGCGACATCTCGATTTCCTCTTTGGTGAGGCCAAAAGCAGCCTGCTTTTGCGAAAGCGTCAGCACATCCAGTTCGGCGGTGGGAAGCTCAGGCGCTTGGGCGGTGAGACTGGTGCGGTTCTTCAGCCACTCGCCGTAGGGATGACGGCTGGCGAGGTCCGCCTTGATCTCGTCATTGAAACGAATGCGCTTCTTCAGCAGGTCGATCTCCAGCATTTCTCCGGGCGCGAGTCGGCCCTTCCAGCGCACGCGTGCATCATCGATGTGGACGATGCCAACCTCCGACCCGAGAGCGAAGATGCCATCGGTGGTCAGCTTCCATCGGCTCGGGCGCAGGCCATTCCGGTCCAGGCTGGCGACCACGCTCAGACCGTTGGTCAAGACCATGGCGGCAGGGCCATCCCAAGGTTCACTGAAGCATTCGTGGTATTCGTAAAAGGCCTTGAGTTCAGGGGATGTCGTTGGGTCGATGCCATAGGCACTTGGCACCAGCATGGCCATGGCATGAACGGGATCGCGTCCGCTTTGCATCAGCAGGTCCAGGGCCGCATCGAGGCTAGCGCTGTCGCTTTGTCCTTTCGCGATCAGTTCTTTCAGCAGCTGTTCTTCGCCTTCCCACACGAGGTTTTCGAAGTCACTCGCGCGACTGTTCAGCCAGTTGCGATTGCCACGCACGGTGTTGATTTCACCATTGTGTGCCAGCGTGCGGAAGGGGTGGCTCAGCGCCCAGGTGGGGAAGGTGTTCGTGCTGAAGCGCTGGTGGAAAACGGCCAGGGCCGTCTCAAAGTCATCGCTCTGCAAGTCCGTGTAGAATTTTTGCAGCGAGGAGGGCAGCAGCAGCGCCTTGTAAACCATCGTGCGATGCGAAAAGGAGGCGATGTAAAACTCGGCCAGTTTGTGAATGCGGGCCTTCAGGCGCATCTCCCGGCGGATGAGGTAGAGTTGGCGCTCGAAAGGCGCATCGTCCATGCCCTCAGGCCGTGCCACGAGCAGGTGCTGAATGACCGGCATGGTGAGACGGGCTTTGTGACCAAGTTCGTTTGGATTCACCGGCACATCACGCCAGCCGATGACCTGGATGTCGCGATTGCGCAGCAGTCCCTCTGCCAGCAGATGGATGCGCATCCGCTCTGTGGGATCTTGTGGCATGAAAAACACACCCACCGCGAGGTCCATGGGATGCTCCAGCTCGAAGCGCATTTCGTCGATGAACGGCTGAAAAATCTTGTGCGGGATCTGGGTCAGCACACCTGCACCATCGCCTGTCACTCGATCGGCATCCACGGCACCGCGGTGCTGCACGCTACAGACGCCACAGATGGCCATGTCGAGAATCTCCCGGCTGCGTTTGCCTTCCACACTGGCCACGAAGCCGACGCCGCAGGCGTCACGTTCCAGGTCCATGCGGTGCAGAGATCCTTCATTGGGGATGTCCAGGTCGTAAAAGGGGTATTTCATGGGGGTTGGAAAACCCCACCGCCAGGCCAAATCCAGGCAAGTGGGGTGAGGAGGTTGTCGGGATACGGAAGCCAATCAAGCAAGGATGGTGCCACCTAAAGGGGCCTGAATGGAGACGCCGAGAGATTTGAACGGTCAAAGTGCCACGCAAAGTGCCAAGTGCCTTGTCACTTTTGGCCTGAAAGTGCCACAAATGGCACAATTGAGCGCTCGTTCGCCTTTTCTTCCCAGGCATCAACAGCTTCACAAATCGCTGTGAATCAATGGATTGAGAATCATCAATCCGTCATGGCACGCTGTGTGCCTAGACTATGGCAGATCGGTTTCATTCCCGTTTTCTTCCCCACCCCACATCATGAGCAAAATCCTCGGCATTGACCTCGGCACCACGAACTCCTGCATGGCCGTCCTCGAAGGCGGCAAGGCCGTGGTCCTCGAAAACAGCGAAGGCGCCCGCACCACGCCTTCCATCGTCGCTTTCACGAAGAGCGGCGAGCGCGTCGTCGGTCAGGCCGCGAAGCGCCAGGCCGTCACCAACCCGCGCAACACCGTCTTCTCCGTGAAGCGCCTCATGGGCCGCAAGTTCGCGGAACTTACCGAGGCGGACAAGCGCATGCCTTACAAGATCGTCCCCGCTGCGAATGGCGACGCGCATGTGCAGGTCGAAGTCGGCGGCGAGACCAAAACCTACTCGCCGCAGGAAGTCAGCGCGATGATCCTTTCGAAGCTGAAGGCCGATGCGGAGGCTAAACTCGGCGAAACCATCACCGAGGCCGTCATCACCGTCCCCGCTTACTTCAACGACAGCCAGCGCAATGCCACGAAGGCCGCCGGCGAGATCGCGGGTCTGAATGTGCGCCGCATCATCAATGAGCCCACTGCGGCCTCCCTGGCCTACGGCCTTGAGTCGAAGAGCGACGAAAAGATCGCCGTGTATGACCTTGGCGGCGGCACCTTCGACATCAGCGTGCTCGAAATCGGCGACGGCGTCTTCGAAGTGCTCGCCACGGATGGCGACACCCACCTCGGTGGCGATGACTGGGACAACACGCTCATCACGTGGATCGTGAACGAGTTCAAGAGTGATAGCGGCATCGACCTCAGCGGCCAGCCGGACGCGCTTCAGCGCATCAAGGAAGAGGCTGAGAAGGCGAAGATCGCCCTCAGCTCCAGCCAGAGCTACGATTTGAACCTGCCCTTCATCACCGCCGACGCCACCGGGCCGAAGCACATCATGAAGACGCTCACCCGCGCCAAGATGGAGCAGCTCTGCGACAGCCTGTTTGAGCGCACCATGAAGCCCGTGCGTGATTGCCTCGCCGCTGCGAAGCTCGATGCCTCCAAGATCGATGAACTCGTGCTCGTCGGCGGCATGACCCGCATGCCAAAGGTCGTCGAGACCGCGAAGAAGCTCGCTGGCAAAGACCCGCATCAGGGCGTGAACCCGGACGAAGTCGTCGCTATCGGCGCAGCCATTCAGGGCGGTGTTTTGAAGGGCGATGTGAAGGACGTGCTCCTGCTCGACGTGACCCCGCTCACGCTCGCCATCGAGACCGCCGGCGGCGTCGCCACGCCGATGATCGCCCGCAACACGACGATCCCGAAGAAGCACAGCCAAATCTTTTCCACCTACGCCGACCAGCAGCCTGGCGTCGAAATCGTCGTCCTCCAGGGCGAGCGCCCGATGTCCCGCGACAACAAAACGCTCGGCACCTTCAAGCTCGATGGCATCCCGCCGATGCCGCGCGGGGTGCCGCAGATCGAGGTCACCTTTGACATCGACGCCAACGGCATCCTCCACGTCTCCGCGAAGGAAAAGACCACCGGCAAAGAGCAGAAAATCTCCATCCAGGGCAGCTCCGGCCTCAGCAATGAGGAGATCGAGAAGGCCAAGCGCGATGCCGAGGAGCACGCCGAGGAAGACCGCAAGCGCAAGGAAGGCGTCGAAGTGAAGAACAAGGCCGACAGCCTCAGCTACGAGATCGAGAAGACGATGAAGGAGTGGGAGGGCAAGGTCCCCGCCGAGCAACTCGCTCCCATCACCGAAAAACTCGCCTCCCTGAAGAGCTCCATCGAAGCCAACGACACCGACGCGATGAAGGCCAAGACCGAGGAGATCGAAAAACTCTTCGCCGCCGCCTACCAAGCCGCTGCCGCCGCAGGTGCCGGTGCCCCCGGTGGCATGCCCGACATGGGTGGCGCAGGCCCCGATGTCGCCTCCGCCGAGCCGAAGTCCCAAGACAAGGGCAAGGTCGTCGATGCCGACTTCGAAGTCGTGGACAAGGACAAGTGATTCCAATCCGAGGCAATCATGCGGCACGTGAATAAAGCGAACAAATTCCATGGAGCGTCGGCTTATTGGCCGGCCTTCCTTGGAATGGTCGTGCTTTGCCTCTCAATCACCGCTTGCGGCAGGAAAGAAGCCCCGAAGAGCTCCACCGAAGCTCCGACACCTGCCGCAGTGTCCGATGCGAAGATCGATGCGGCCATCACGGAAGCCTTGGCACCCTCTGAATCTTCCGCGCCATCGGCCTCCGATGTCCAGGCCGGGCTCGAAGCCCAGGCGGAGGACATCATTGCCAAATACCCGAACAAGAACGCTGCCGACCTGCTGAACGTGCCGGAGGTGAATGAGGCCCTGAAAGCCGGACTGACGAAGCTTTCCCAGGACAAGAAGCTGCAGGAGCAGATCAACAGCAGCGTGGCGCTGGCCGCCAAGATGAAAGGCCTCTCCGGCGTGCCCGGCACGGTGGGGCTGGACCTGGATGTCAAAGGCTACGACCACGCCCGCAAGTCACGCATGGTGCAAGCCGTGATGTCGGAGGACCCGAAGCAGATCGTGCGCTTCCTGACGGAAGAAATCGGAGAAGCCACGCCCGAGCTTTCTTACGGGGGGGCTGAGCGAGCGAGCAATGGCGTGGCGATCAAGCAAACAGCGCCATCGTCTCCACCCTAACTTTTTGTCCGGCAACTACCCCATCTCTTTCTTTCCCTTTTCCCCCAAAAATTTCCGCCCGGCCAGCCGACACATCCCCATGTGACAGCAGGCCGGGCAGATGAACCAAACCAAACCAGAACCACAACCCTAGTAAGCAAAAACCAGACCAATATGGCTACCTCCATCACCCCGCTCGGTCGTCGCGTCCTCGTGAAGCGTTCCTCCAGCGAAGAAAAAACCGCTGGCGGCATCTTCCTTCCCGACACCGCAAAAGAGAAACCCCAGGAAGCTGAAGTTCTCGCCCTCGGCACCGGCAAGGATGACGAAGGCAAAGACGTCAGCACGCTCTTCACCGTGAAGGTCGGCAACAAGGTGCTCATCTCCAAATACGGCGGCACCGAAGTCAAAGTGAACGGCGAGGATCTCCTCATCATCAACGAAACCGACATCCTCGGCATCATTGGCTAACCGCTTCGCGAATTTCAAATCTCAAATCTTAAATCTCAAATCTACCTATGGCTAAACAACTCAACTTCGACGAAAATGCCCGCCAAGCCCTGCTTCGCGGCGTCACCAAACTCGCCAAGGCCGTGAAGGCCACGCTCGGCCCTGCCGGTCGCAACGTCATTCTGGAGAAGAAATTCGGTTCCCCCACGATCACCAAAGACGGTGTCACCGTGGCCAAGGAAATCGAGCTTCCTGATCCGTATGAAAACATGGGTGCCCAGCTCATCAAGGAAGTGTCCTCCAAGACCTCCGACATCGCTGGTGACGGTACCACCACCGCTACTGTGCTGGCCGAGGCCATCTACAGCGAAGGTCTTCGCAACGTCACTGCGGGTGCCAACCCAACCTCGCTTCAGCGCGGTATCCTGAAGGCCACTGAGGCCATCGTCGCCAAGCTGAAGGAAATCAGCACCCCCGTGAAGGACAGCAAAGACGTGGCCCAGGTCGCCACCGTCTCTGCCAACTGGGATGCCAGCATCGGCAACATCATCGCCGAAGCCATGGACAAGGTCGGCAAGGAAGGCACCATCACTGTCGAAGAAGCCAAGAGCATCGAAACGACTCTGGAAGTCGTGGAAGGCATGCAGTTCGACAAGGGTTACCTTTCCCCTTACTTCGTCACCAACCCTGAGACGATGGAAGCGAACCTCGAGAACGCTTACATCCTCATCCACGAGAAGAAGATCAGCAGCCTGAAAGACATGCTGCCTCTTCTGGAGAAAGTGGCTCGCTCCGGCAAGCCTCTCCTCATCATCGCGGAAGACGTGGAAGGTGAAGCCCTGGCCACCCTTGTGGTGAACAAGCTGCGCGGCACCCTGAACATCGTCGCTGTGAAGGCCCCTGGCTTCGGCGACCGCCGCAAGGCCATGCTGGAAGACATCGCCATCCTCACCGGTGGCCGCTGCATCACCGAGGACCTCGGCATCAAGCTCGAAAACATCGAGCTGTCCGACCTCGGCCGTGCGAAGCGCCTGACCATCGGCAAGGAAAACACCGTCATCGTCGAGGGCGAAGGCTCCTCTGACGCCATTGCCGGACGCGTCCAGCAGATCAAGAATCAGATCGCCGAGACCACCAGCGACTACGACCGTGAGAAGCTCCAGGAGCGCCTCGCGAAGTTGGCTGGCGGCGTGGCCGTCATCAACGTCGGTGCTGCTACCGAAACCGAGATGAAGGAAAAGAAAGCCCGCGTGGAAGACGCCCTGCACGCCACCCGTGCCGCCGTCGAAGAAGGCATCGTTCCTGGCGGTGGTGTGGCCCTCATCCGTGCCACCGCAGCCCTGGGCGACCTGGGTCTGACTGGCGACGAAGCCACTGGCGCTGACATCGTGAAGCGCGCTATCGAAGCTCCTCTCCGCCAACTGGCTGCCAACGCCGGTGTGGAAGGTGCCCTCGTGGTGTCTCAGGTGAAGAAGGGCAGCGGCAACGAAGGTTACAACGTGGCCACCGGCGAATACACCGACCTGATCAAGGCTGGTGTTGTCGATCCTGCCAAAGTGACTCGCAGCGCCCTTCAGCATGCCGCTTCCATCTCCGGTCTCTTGCTGACCACCGAGTGCCTCATCGCCGACATCCCGAAAGAGGAGAAGGCAGACGCCGGTCACAGCCACGACCACGGTGGCATGATGTAATCTGAACAAAGAACACCCGCGTGTGTTCTCATTCGGCGGCCTGGGTGTCTGAAGCGCACCCAGGCCAGTCCCCACCACGTAAGCCTTTTTGTTCAAGGCCGCCGCGCCTACCGGGAGCTGGCTCGGAAGGCTGAGAATAAAAAACCCGAAACCCCCAACGAGCGGGCTGGAGAGAGCAATCTCTCCAGCCCGTTCATCGTTTGGGGAAGCCGGGCAAACCCCATGCTCTGCACACATTTTTGCGAATCAGAGCTCAAATAAAGGTAGGCAGCTCGGGGGCAGATGCCGTTGAATGGCGGCGATGAACCGTCGCTCCAACCTTCAAGCGATCCTTGCCACTGGCATCGCACCTCTCTTTGTTCCTGCTCGGCTCCTGCGCTCGCAGACAGCTCCTTCGAACAAAATTACCCTTGGCGTGATCGGCGTCGGTGCGCAGGGCACGCATGACATGCGCGCTTTTTTGAACCATGAAGATGCCCGCGTCGTGGCCATCTGTGATGTGAATCAGACTCGGATCGATGCCGCGCGGCATCACCTGCAAGAAGCTTATGGCCGCGCGGAGGTGCGTGTGTATCGAGATTTCCGTGAGCTGAACCGCGCGGCAGATGTGGATGCGGTGCTCATGGCCCTGCCTGTGCATTGGCACAGCATCCCCTCGGCAGATGCGGTGCTGCAAAAGAAGCACATCTACCATGAAAAACCCATGGCCATGTCGATCGAGGAATCCAAGCACGTTCGCGCGGCAGTGCGACAGACAGGTGTGGTCTTCCAGTTCGGCACGCAGCAGCGCTCAGACCTGAAGTTCCGCTGGGCGGCAGAGCTGGCCTTGAATGGTCGGCTTGGAAAGCTACGGGAAATTCAAGTCGGCGTGCCAGGTGGCAAAGTCGCGCCGTCTTGGCCTGAGCAGCCAGTGCCTGCTGGGGTGGACTGGGAGCAATGGGTCGGCCCTGCCCCCATGACGCCCTTTCACAGCGACAAACTGAAGCGCGATAATCACGAGAACATCACGAACTTTTCTCTGGGCATGATTTCCTGCTGGGGCATCCATCACCTAGACATTGCGCAGTGGGGGAATGGCACGGATGCCACCGGTCCCAGCTCGGTCGAGGGTAGCGGCGAATATCCCACCGAAGGCGGCTGCGATGCGGTGCTGAGCTGGAAGATGCGCTTCGAGTTTACGCAAGCGGCCCCGATCGTGTTTGCCAATCAGGGGGATGAGATCCGCCACGGCGCGCGCTTCATGGGAGAGAGCGGATGGATTCATGTCCTCCGTGGCAAAATCACCGCCAGTGATGATTCTATCCTGCGTGATCCGCAGAACAAAGTCGGCACCATGCCGGTGAAGCTGCCCGCGAGTGTGGAGCACACGCGCAACTTCCTTGATGCCATCCGGGGCAAAGCGAAAGCGGTCTGTGACATCGAGACCGCTGTGCGCAGTGACACGCTGTGTCAGCTAGCCGCCATCGCCCTGAAATCACAGCGCAAGCTCACCTGGGATCCCGTGGCAGAAAACTTCGGCAGCGATGCAGCAGCGAACGCGCTCATGACCCATCGGCCGATGCGGGGTGACTGGAGGCTTCCCGAGCTTTGAGGTTCGGGAAGGCTCGTTGTCAGCAGAGATTTCGGCATCCGGCGCCTCAGTCCATCTTCCGCACCAGCACAGAGCTGTTGTGGCCACCGAAGCCGAAGCTGTTGCTGAGGGCAGAGGTGACTTTGGCAGGGCGCGCGGTGTTCGGCACCACGTCCACATCCACCTCAGGGTCTAGGTTTTCCACGTTGATGGTTGGCGGCACGATCTGGTCACGGATGGCCAGGATGCTCGCGGCGAGTTCGATGCCACCCGCTGCGCCGAGCAGGTGACCGGTCATCGACTTCGTGCCCGAGACCAGCAGGCCCTTTTGGGCATGTTCGCCGAAGGTGCGCTTGATGGCGCGCAGCTCGCACAGGTCACCCACGGGGGTGGAGGTGGCGTGGGCGTTCACGTAGCTGATCTCATTCGCGTTCATCTTGGCGTGGCGCAGGGCCATCTCCATGCACTTCGCAGCGCCCAGACCTTCGGGATGTGGGGAGGTCAGGTGGTAGGCGTCGGCGGTGACACCGTAGCCGGCCAGTTCAGCGTAGATGGTCGCACCGCGCTTCTTGGCGTGCTCATACTCTTCCAGGACGACCACGCCTGCGCCTTCGCCCATCACGAATCCATCCCGCGCCACATCCCAGGGGCGGGATGCACGCTCAGGTTCATCGTTGCGCATGGAGAGCGCTTTCATGTTGCCAAAGCCCGACAGTCCGCAGGGACGGATGGAGGCCTCTGCGCCACCGGCGATCATGATGTCGGCATCGCCGAATTTCATGATGCGCCAGGCCTCGCCAATGTTGTTGTTCGAGGTCGCACAGGCGGTGGTGATGCACATGTTCGGTCCCATGAAGCCGTATTCCGTGGCGATCATGCCAGAGGCGATGTTGGTGATCATCATCGGGATCAGGAAGGGCGAGACACGACCAGGCCCCTTGTTCAGCAGGATCTCGTATTGGGTCTCGATGGTGCTCAGGCCGCCGATGCCAGAACCAACCATGACGCCCACGCGCCAGGGATCGAGGCTATCGGGGTTCAGCCCGCTGTCCTTCACTGCCATCTTTGAGGCGGCCATGGCCAATTGGAAAAAGCGGTCCGCGCGGCGAGCTTCCTTGTGGTTGTTGAAGAAAGGCGTTGGGTCAAAGTCCACCACCTCACCCGCGATTTTGCAGTCGTAGGCTGAGGTGTCCATGCTCTGGATGCGGCGGATGCCGCTCTTGCCAGCGGTGAGGTTTTTCCAGAAGTCATCCTTGTTGTTTCCGACGGGGGAAACGACTCCGATGCCTGTGACGACGATGCGACGCTCGCTCATGATTGCGTGGTTTTTGGGTGGGATTGGACAGGTGAGAGAACACGCTTTGCCCCCTGCGGCAAGGTGTTTTTCCCCAGCGGCTTTCTGTGCCCAGACTGGGCTTGCCCATCGGCCTGTCTTTCCCCTAGGCTGCCACTTTCGAGATGAAAGCCCTCCTTTTCCTGCTCACCGCCATGTCTGCCCAGGCCGTCGAAATCATCGCCCATCGCGGCTTCTCTGCCCGCGCCCCTGAAAATACCCTGGGAGCCTTCCAGCTCGCTTGGGAAAATGGAACCGATGCCTGCGAGCTGGATGTGTATCTCACCGCCGATGGCAAAACGGCCGTCATTCATGACAAAACCACCCAGCGCACCACGGGCGAGACGCTGGAAGTGGCCAAGTCCACCCAGGCGCAGCTCACAGCGCTGGGGGCAGGGGCCTGGAAAAATCCTGCCTGGGCCGGGGAAAAAATCCCGACGTTGGAGCAGGCCCTAGCGACGCTGCCCAAAGGCAAGAAGCGCTTTTTCATCGAGGTGAAATGTGGCGCGGAGATCGTGCCGGAGCTGAAACGCATCCTCGAGCCCATGAAAGACCGTGCCGAGCAGCTGGCCATCATCGCCTTCAAGCGCGAGGCTGCGGCCGAGTCCAAGAAAGCCCTGCCCTGGATCCAGGTCTATCGTCTCGCCTCGGGCAGGACCAAGCAGCACACGCCCACCGACCTGACCCAGCTCATCGCCGACACGCAGGCGGATGGGCTCGATGGACTCGACCTCAGCCAAGCGGATTTTCCGTGGGACGAGGCCATGGTGAAGCAAATCCGCGCAGCCGGATTCGGGCTTTACGTCTGGACGGTGAACCAGCCGGAGGCCGTGCAGCGCTTCGCCCGTCTCGGCGTCGATGGCATCACCACCGATGACCCCGTGATGGCTCGCCAGGCATTGGCGAAACCTTGAATCAGCGCACCTTGTCGAGGCTCAGCAGGCGCTGAGCCTCACGCAGCAGGAAGGCCGTGTCGGTGAAGGGCTGCCAGCTGATGTCGATCCAGCGCAGTCGGCCACTGGCATCCATGAAGAGGGTAGCGTGCAGCGCCTCTTGCTCAAAGTCATCGTAAGCGCGGAAAGCCTTGAAGGCCTCTAGCGAAGGATCACTCAGGATGGGGAAAGGGGGCAGCTTCTTTGTGGACATCTGCTCCGCCACACGGCCCGCCTGGGAAAGCGGCTCCCGCGTGATGGCCAGGATCTGGAACCCTGCTTTTTGATAATCAGCGGCCGCTTTGGCAAAGGCGTTCACCTGCTCCATGCAGTGGGTGCAGGTAGAGCCGAGGTAAAAGAGCAGCACGTGCGGCTTTCCAACCAGCGCCTGGCTCTGAAAGGTGCCGCCCTCGAGCGTGAAGGCCTGCCACGCGGGAGCCACAGGCAAAGGCCCCTGCATCGGCCCGAGGGTATCGAGCGCCGGGCGCTGGCCGATGTCGGTGCGCACAGGGGGCTTGCCCCGCCAGTCACCCTTTACCCCATAGCGAGTGGCCAGGGCATCCAGGCGCTTTTTGACCGGCAGATCCGCATCCATGGCAAAGGCGGCCTTGCGCACCTCCTCAAAGGTCTTTCGGGCTTCATCGCTTTGGCCCAGCGCGTCCAGCATCTCGGCCTTCGCCGCTAGGCCGCTGAGATCCTGCGGGTAGTTTTTCAGCAGCTCCTTGGCCTGGGGCTTGTCTCCCAAAGTGAGCCACAGGCGCGCCGCCAGCGGTTTCGGTAGATCGGTAGCTTTGCGGATCAGTTCGGCAGCGTCCTTGCGCTTGGCTAGCACAGCCTCCAGGGCGCGTAGTTCGGCGAGCAGTTTCTCCGCTAGGGTGGGCTTGGGTTTTTCAGGGTTCGCTTGGTCCTGTTTTTTGGCGTTGTCCTTCGGGGCCTCGGCCTTGCTGCTTTCTCCTGCTTTGGGCTTGGCTGGGGCGGGCACTTTCTTCTTCGCGGTCTCTTGGGCGATCAGGGCCTGCAGGTCTTTCACGGTGGTCGCCAGGGATTCCGAGTCTTTTTTGGCAAAGAAAGCGTGCCCCTGCGCATGCAGGCGGCGTGCTTCATGCGCCGTCTGAGTCACGGTGGGGAAAAGAGGCCCGCGGGTGACTTCCAGCACCTTGTCCCACAGCTCGTAGCGCAACAGCGTCTCCAGCAGCCGTGTGCGCCCGTAGCTGGCGCTGGTGCTGTCTTTGTCCAGGGTGTTGTGGGCGGGATGCTGAGGATGCCGAATCAGCGTGGTGGCTAGGGCGATGGCATCCCGCGCGCGGCCTAACTCATGATAGTTTCGAATCAGCCACTCTTCGTTGTGCGCGTAGTTGTGGATCTGGTCGGGGTGGAGCCAGTTCCGGGTCATGTAGGCGTGATCCACGCGTGTGCTTGCCTCTTGCTGCCAGATGGCGTCGTCGTAGCGCTTCAGCTTTGAGTAGGTGTGCCCTGGCATGTGCCACATGTGGGCGATGGCGGGTGCGGCGGGTCCATTCATGGCCGCGGACTTCAGTGCCTGGGCGGGCTTTCGCTGATCCCAGAGATGGATGCGGTAATGATGCGCAGGATGCTCAGGATTCACGGCAAAGACCTGATCCAGCAGGGCATTCACCGCCTGGTAGCTGGTGATGGGGGCATCTCCATTCGCATGCCAGATTTTCCAGGCCAGGAAGGCCTTTGCCTCCACATCCTCTGGGTGCTCTTGGACGATGGTTTCCAGGTCGCGGATGTAGTCCAGCGCGCGCTGGCGTTTGTCGCGTTTGTCATTCGGGTCTTCTCGGTAAAAGTTCTCCAGGCTAGCGATCCATCGCTTCTCCTTGGCGCTGGCTTTTTCTTGGCGTTCGGTGGCCTTTTTGAGAAACAGCCGCGCGCGTTTGTCCTGGTTCACATTCGCCATGGCCATGCCCCAGTAGGCCATCGCGCAGTCGGGCTCCATCGCCGCCACTTGGCGGAAGGAGCGCTCCGCCTCCAGGTACCAAAAGCCATGCAACTGGCCGACACCTTGATTGAAAAAAGCCTGCGCGTCTGGCTTCGTGTGCGTGATGGGGAAGCTCACCTTCCCGCAGCCGGGGATCAGCGTGGCGGCTTGGCGCGG
Source organism: Verrucomicrobiaceae bacterium (assembly GCA_027484445.1). GTDB lineage: Bacteria > Verrucomicrobiota > Verrucomicrobiia > Verrucomicrobiales > Verrucomicrobiaceae > Prosthecobacter. The sequence continues at coordinate 41,129 of JAIXSY010000022.1, read as the reverse complement.
ACCCTCGTTGAAGGCCTCGCCATGCTGAGAGTGGCCGGGCAGGGGATCAGCCGCAGGCAGGCTCAGCAAGCTGAGGCAGAGGCTGGCAAAAACGAAAGGAAACTTGGGCATGAAGGCCTGAACTAACGCGGAAAAGCCGCTGATTCTGCCAGAAAGGCAGCGCGGGGCTTCTTCGGTCCTGTCCGAATGGACCTAGTTGGTCAGAGAAACGCTGGCAGGCAGGCCTTTGCGCAGCTGAGCAAAGCCGTCTTCCGTGAGACCACAGGCGCGCACGACGAGCTCGGAGAGCCGTTTGAAATCCCGCAGCAGGGGAATCGCGCTGTCGTCCAGCGTCGCACAGGCTTCCAGCTCCAGCCGAGTTAGCGCTTTCAGGCTTTTCAGGGACTCCAACCCCGCAGGCGTGATGGACCAGTTTTTTAGCTCCAGCGTTTTGAGCCGATTCATCGACGTCAGTTCGGCCGCGAAGCGATCATCCGCGCTGCTGCTGTCCAGGCTCAGGCTCACCAACTGACGCAGGCTGCTCAGGGCAGTGAGGCCGGTCGCAGACCAGGTGCCTTTCCCAAGGCGCAACTGCGTGAGCTGTGGCCACTGGCTGGCGATGATGGTGAGCGCCTCATCCGACAGCGCGGTGTCATCTCCTGACACGTCCAAGAGCCGCAGCGCTGTGTTTCCGGCCAAGTGCTTCAGCCCTGGGCCAGTCAGGGGATTGTCCTCCAGACTCAGGCCTTCCAGTCGAGAGGTGGCCGCAAAGGGAAGCAGCAGCTCATCCGTAAGCGCGCAGCTGTCCAGGGTCACCTGCCGCAGGCTGGCGATGCTGGAGAGCGCGCGCAGGCCCTCGGCACTAGGGCGGCAGTTGGCCAGCATCAGCACGCTGAGCTGTGCCTGCTGGCCAAAGCGATCCCAACCCTCGCCCGTGAAGTGCTGGCCATAGACTGCAAGCTGCCGCACACGACTGCCTTCTGCCAAGCGGCTGATGCCAGCATCGGTGAGATTTGGCACATCATTCAGGCTCAGGGACTGCAAGGACCGGGCAGAGGCCAGGGCCGCCAGTGCATCGTCTGTCACCGTGCACTCGTGGATCCTCAGCTCGGCTAACTTGGGACAGGCAGCGACGGCGCTCAGGCAGGCGGTGCCGACGGGGCAGCGGTAAAGAGAAAGCTCACGGAGCAGCGGCAGGCTGCCTAGCACGGCCAGCTTCGCATCCTCCAGCGCGGCGCAGTCCACCAAGGTCACGCTGGTCAGTTGCGGAAGGCCGCGCAGCGGCTCCAGGGACGTGAGTGAGGGCCCGGTGAGGTAAAGTTGCCTCAGGGAGCGTGCCGTGACCAGCAGGGTGAAATCTTTGTCCGTAGCCTGGGTCGCTTTGCCATCTGGCAAATAGATCCCTGTGATGTCAAAGCGGCCACTGGGCAGACTTTTGGCGTTGTCAGCTTGGATAGAAATGCCATCGCGGCCCACGACCTCGACACTGCCTCCCAGGCCAATGACCCAAAGCGCCAGCTGCCGCCATGACCCGCCTGCGGACACGGGCACGGCACTGGTGGTGACTGCGGTGTCGCTGCTTTTGCGAGGAGTGATGCCTGCGCTAGCGCTGGCCTCTGCCAGGGCTTCAGGGCTTGGCATCTCAGCGGCGATCTTTTCCCGTGCGTCCCGGACCGTTTTGGCATCGTCGATCTGATTGGCTCGCGTCAGCTCGGCCTCGTAGGCCGTCAGAGCCTCGATGTACTTTTGATACAGTGGCAGCACGCGCCTGTCGCGCTCGGCTAGGTGCTTCGCCTGCGTCGCGCGCCATGTTTGCCGCAGGCTGACCAAGCTGGGCGGCGTGCCCTGAAGGTCGGCTGGTGGGGGTGTGTCTCCGGCTTCGAGGCTCGCCTTTTCGGCATCCAGTGCAGTCACTTCATCCAGGCTGCCACGGCTCTGTGCCGCCACGCGTGCCCGCGAGAGCGCGCCGAGGTATCCCTGCGTCAGGTTTTTCATCGCCGCCTCAAAGGTCTGCCCTGCATCGCGCTGATAGGCCGCGCGGAAGCTAGCATCCAGCTGGGCCAGCCGACGCTCAGCGGCCGTAGGCTCACGCGGCGCTGGAGGTGGCATCGTGGGAGCTGTGGGGGCGGGGGTGGGCGCTTCAGCGCTGCTTTTTTCCATCGCAGGCGGAGGAGCTGGGGCAGCGTCCTGCTGAGGCGCAGGTGCCGGGGCGGGAGGTGCCACCGTGGCCATTGCTGGCTCTTCTTTGGCTGGAAATTCGATCAAGAGGCCGACGCTCTCGCTGCGCCAGACGTCATCGTTTTCCTGAACATCAGATAGCCCCGGGTTATCGTCATCTCGATGCAGATCCACAAAGGCAGGGAAGGCCTTCGCATCGGGCTGCTGAGATGCCCATGGCAGATCGCCGCGCACGGGGCTGCCATCGCTCCAGCGCCAGTCCCCAGCTTCTGTGGCCACGCCATCGACCCACACGCGCTGGCCCAGGTAGAGAGAGGGGATGATGAGCTTTTCCCACAGCCATTCGACCTTGTCATGGGTGTCCACGCGTGCCAGACGAGCCCCCAGGGCTGCGGCTTTGGCCACTGCCGCCGTGCGGTCGTAGCGCCCTGGGACAAAGCGATAGCGCTGGCCGTCTTCGTGCCGCACGTCGCCGAGCGGCGCATCGGGTCGGTGCTCCGGCTCAGCTTCAGCGGCGGGTGTTGCTGGCATCTTTGGCGTCTCGGGCAAGGCAGGCGCGGTCACTGCTACGGGAGACGGAGGTTGCTCCGGCGTGGGTTGACCCTGCCCCGCAGGCCACAGGAACCAGCCCAGCAGCGCAAGTGCCGCCGCCGCTGCCAGCAGAGCCAGCGGGAGTCGCTGGGCTTTTTTCGCCCCCGGGGGTTCGGGCTCTGTCGAGGAAAGTCCACTATGCGCGGCCTGAACGGCCTGTGGTGTGAAAACGACGCGATCTAGCTCCGCCCGCAATTCCTGGGCCGAGGCAGGGCGCAGCTCAGGATCGGTCTCCATGGCCCGGCGCATGATCACGTCCAGGCGCGGGTCCACCTCCCCCGGCACTAGCGCACTGGCGGGCAGGCCTGCCTGGTTCGGCAGCTTGCCAGTGAGCATGTTGTAAAGCATGACGCCGACGGCGAACAGATCCGCACGCCCATCGACAGGCGCGCCGAGGATGAGCGTCTCGGGAGCCACAAAATCTGGCGTGCCCAGCACCACTCCATCGCCCTTCACGCTCCGGTCTTGCTGACCTCCCAGGCTAGCCAGCCCAAAGTCCGCCACCTTCACCTGACCGTTTTTGGCGATGAGGATGTTCGCAGGTTTGATGTCGCGATGGATCACCTGCTGGGCATGGGCGCAGGCCAAGGCATCGCAGACATGCGCAATGATCGCCAAAGCGTGAGCCTGCGGCAGCCGACCCGAACGCAGGAGCATCTGCGCGACGTCCGTGCCGTCCACATACTCCATGACAAAGTAGAGCTGACCAGCGGCTGTCTGCCCAAAGTCATAAACCGCCACGATGCTCGTGTGGGAGAGTCGCGCCAGCGTGCGGGCTTCGATCTTGAACCGCTCGGCGTAGTCGATGTCACCATCGTCTGACACTGGCGGCAAGATTTTTACCGCCACCAGACGATCCAAGGCCATCTGCCGCGCCTTGTACACTGCGCCCATGCCACCGACTCCGATCAGTTCCAGAAACTCATACTGAGGCAAAAGCGCAGCGAGCTCCTGAAGGGAAGGAGGTTGCCAATTGGCGTCAGTGGGGGCGGGGGGAGTGTTCATGGCGCTTCGGGAAAGGTCCACCGCACCCTACCCAAGGCTGCGGTCATTCACTATACGGAGGCTGCGCGCTCGAGCTTGTCATCAATGCGTGACACAAGTGTATCGAGCACCTCGCTGTTGCCAAATCTCTCGATCACATCCGCGAGGAAACCTTCGACGATGAGCTTGCGGGATTCTTGATCCGTGATGCCTCGGGCCTTCAGATAAAAAAGCTCCTCCTCCGCAATCGGGCCGCTGGTGCTGCCGTGGCTGCATTTGACCTGGTCGGCGTTGATTTCGAGGCCGGGGAGGCTGGTGGCTTCGGCTTCGTCACTGTTGAGCAGGTTGCGGCAGGTCTGGTAGGCGTCGGTGTAGTGCGCACCTTCATCGACGATGATGAGGCCGCTGAAAATGCTGCGGGACTGGCCGTAGAGGGCGTTTTTGTAGAGCAGGTCGCTGGTGGCGTGAGGGGCTTTATGACGCTGAAGCGTGCGCTGATCGACGATTTGCTCGCCGATGGGCAAGCTGACGCTGAGCATGTCGCTGCGAGCGCCCTGGCCGACGAGGTCGCTGACGCTCTCGCTGCGGCTGAAGGCGGCACCGAGCTGCACTTGGAAGCTTTTCACGCTGGCATCGCGCCCGGCGGTGATGCTGGAAAGATGCAGCGCCTGGGCGTCATCGGCCAGTTCCTGGCACGCGGCATAGGTGATCTTGCTGCCGCTGCCACCGACGAGGTCGGCGATGGCGATGCTGAGGCCGCCTTCACCTTCGAGGCTGCGATAATGATCGACGACGCTGACCTCGGCGTGATCGCCCGTGACGATCAGCGTGTGCGGAAAGATGGCCGCGTGGTCGCCGACGACCCAGTGGAAGATTTCGACGGGCTTTTCGACGACGACGTTCTTCGGCACGATGATGACCGTGCCCGCTTTGACATGCGCCAGATGCAGCGCGGCGAATTTATTCGAGCCCAGAGCTTGCTCACCCTTCATGAAATGCTGCTGCAGGGCCGCTTCGTGCGATTTGAGGGCTTCCTCGAAGCTCACGCAGACCACACCGGCAGGAAGGCCGCTCGTGTCGGACTCGACGAGGGTGTCGTTCACGAAGACAAAGCGTGAGGCACGTTCCTTGAGACCTTCGGTGGCGGCGAGAGCGGCTTTGGACTGCTCGGCGGTCGGTGCCTTGGCCGGCGCGTGGTCGGCGAGTTCGATCTTCTTCGCGCTCGAGTAGCGCCAGTTTTCGTCTTTGAGGCCCGGAAGCGGCAGAGACTGGAATTCGGTCCAGGCGGCGTTGGAACGGGCGGTGAACCAGTTGGGCGTGTTGGAGCCGCGGGTAGGTGCGAGAGCGAGGAGGCCGGTGGAGGTGTCAGAGGGCATTGGGGAGAGAAAATCTGGCTAGACTGGCTAGAATCAGGCGGTTAGTCTTGGTGATATGAAAGCAGTGAAAAAATCCGAGTGGCAGCTCCAGACGGCGAAGAACCGCTTCAGCGAAGTGGTGAACCGTGCAGTAACCGAGGGAGCACAGACCATCACGCGACATGGAAAGCCCGTCGTAGTGGTCTTGTCACAAGAGGAGTTTCGGAAACTGGCTCCGGCGAAGGAGGAGAAGGAATGGAGCATGCTGGAGCACCTGCTGGCTTGTCCGGATAAAACCTTGCACAAGCGCATCTTCCGCACTCCAGGGCCGCCACGAGATGTCGATTTCTCATGAAGTATCTGATCGACACGATGGTGGTCAGTGAACCCACTAAACGGAAAAAGGATCCGAAGGTAATGGGGTGGCTCATCGCACATGATCCCGACTGCGCCATTTCCATCCTGACACTCGGAGAAGTCGAACGTGGCATCGTGGACATGGCTCCGAGCAAGCGCAGGAGCCATCTGCTTGCTTGGTTCAATGCTTTTGCGGATCAAATGGAACGACGTGGACGCATCCTGCCGGTGGATCGGGCGCTCATGAGCTTCTGGGGTCCGGTTTACAGCCGCGAGGAGCGCCTGACGAAGCGCAAGCCTCCTTTCGTGGACACACTTCTGGCCGCGACGGCTGAACTGCACGGGCTGACGATGGTGACGCGAAACGAGAAGGATTTCCCGAAAAGCCTGGCGCTGATCAATCCGTGGAAGAGTTGAGAACGACCTGGAGTTGGCGGCCATTGACGCAACGCTGGGTTGCATAACGGAAGCCCGCTGGACATTGGCTCGAACGTGATGATTGAAAAAAGAGTAAGCGATGTAGCAAAACAGAAATGCGCTGAGGCATCTCCAGATCGTGGATGGAGAAGACATACCAAGCAAAGAACCCAGCCAACACGCAGCGATGAAAATCCATCCGCCTGGCAGAGACGCCATTACGCCACCAGAAAAGAAGCATAGCACAGCCATCTGAGCGCTTAGAGTAGCAGACTTTTGTCCACGCTCGCTTTGGGTCCAATGAATGAATGTCCGCAAGCGGCTCATTTTTAAATGTCTCCCGCTTCTTTGATTTTCATGAGATCTTGACGGAGCAACAGCGGTTCGAGTTTGTCTTCTATTGAGTCGAGCCGGTTGCGCAGGCTTCTGATAAAGCACACGATCCAAACGAGCAAAATCACTCCCAGCCAAAGGGGCAAGAAAGTGAATAACATCCTCACGATGCCAACGCTCAGAGAAGGGTCGGTGAGCAATTCTTTCATCACCCGACGCTCCCCTCCATCTCCAGATCAATGAGCCGTTTCAGCTCCACGCTGTATTCCATCGGGAACTCCTTCACGAGGTCGTTGATAAAGCCATTGACGCTCAAACTCATGGCTTCGGCTTCGGTGAGGCCGCGTTGCATGAGGTAGAAGATTTGGTCGGCGCTGACTTGGCTGACGCTGGCTTCGTGCTGGGTGGCGTGCTGATTGCCGCGGACGCTGATGGCGGGGTAGGTGTCGGTGCGGCTGTTGGGATTGATGAGCAGGGCGTCGCACTCGGTGTTGTTTTTGCAGCCTTTGAGGTGCTTCGGGATGTGCACGAGGCCGCGATAGGTGGCGCGGCCTTCGCCGATGCTGATGGATTTGCTGATGACGTTGCTGGTGGTCTCGTCGGCGGCGTGGACCATCTTCGCGCCGGTGTCTTGATGCTGGCCGCTGTTCGCCAAGGCGATGCTGATGACCTCGCCACGGGCGCGTTTGCCTTTCATGATGACGCCGGGGTATTTCATGGTGAGGCGGCTGCCGATGTTGCAGTCGATCCAGCGCACTTCGGCGTCTTCGTGGGCGATGCCGCGCTTGGTGACGAGGTTGAAGACGTTGCTGCTCCAGTTTTGCACGGTGACGTATTGGATCTTGGCGCCTTTCATGGCGACGAGTTCGACGACGGCGCTGTGCAGCGTGGCGGTCTCAAACTTCGGCGCGGTGCAGCCTTCCATGTACATCACTTCCGCGCCTTCATCGGCGATGATGAGCGTGCGCTCGAACTGGCCGAACTGCTCGCTGTTGATGCGGAAGTAGGCCTGGAGCGGATGCTTCACCTTCACGCCGGGCGGGACGTAGATGAAGGAGCCGCCGCTGAAGACAGCGCTGTTGAGCGCGGAGAATTTGTTGTCGCCGGTGGGGATGACCTTGCCGAACCACTTCTTGAAGATCTCGGGGTATTTGTGCAGGCCTTCGGTGCTGTTGACGAAGATGACGCCCTGCTCCTCGACGGCGGCTTTGATGTTCGAGTAGGCGGCTTCGGAGTCGTACTGCGCCTCGACGCCAGCGAGGAATTTGCGTTCCTGCTCGGGGATGCCGAGGCGGTCGAAGGTCTTCTTCACGTCCTCGGGCACGTCGTCCCAGGAGCGCTTCGGCTTCTGGCCGTCGCTGAGGTAGTAGCGGAACTCGTCGAAGTGGATGTTTTCGAGGTCCTTCGTGGCCCAATGCGTGGGCATGGGCTTGTCCTGGAAGACCTTGAGTGCCTTGTGCCGGAACTCGCGGATCCAATCGGGATCGCCCTTCACATCGCTGATGTAATCGACGGTCTTCGACGTGATGCCGAAGCCGGAGTCGAACTTGTTGCGCTCGGGGAAGGTGAAATCGCCGACGCTATCGACGCGGATGTCGGAGATGTCGTTTTCGACGGCCGGTGGGACGTCGAGGGTGGATTCGGGGGCGGAGACCATGGGGATTTATGATTTAGGATTGATGACTTATGATTTGGCTCAGGCGTGAGCGAGGGCGCGGCGGGGCTTGGCAGTGCGCTTCTTGGCTGCGATGGCCTTGATCTCGTCGGCGATGGGATCCCAGGATTCTTGAATGGGTTTGCGCTTCCAGTAGCTCTTGGGGAGCGGCCCGGAGCTCATGCGCTTGGCGTAGGTGCTGGATTCTTTCTGCGATAAATCCACAAAACGAATGCCTCGCTTTTTGGACTCGGCTTCAAGCAAGCGAATGTTGCGGCAGAAGAGATGCACTTGGGGGCCAAGTTCCTGGCTCAGCTTGGCTTTGGCTTCGTAGCACTCCTGAAGAACTGGATGATCGTGGTTCATGGCGGTGGCATGGCGAGGATTTGCTCCGGATTGCAGATGATGGGGAAGGCATAGTTGGCGAGCTTGCACACAGCCTCAAAACGAGGCTTCAACTGCATGTTGCAAATGTGCTTCATGTTGTTGGTGAACAGATAATCCATCTTGTGAACGGCGGCGAGGGCGAGGTGGGTCGCGTCAGCTGCGGAGCCGTGAGGGATCACGCCGATGTTTAAAATGGCCTCGGCAAGGCGCTCGACCTCCGCTGTGACAGGCAAGAAAGGAAACTGTGTCACGATGGCCTCCCGCTCTGCTGCCTTCTGAGCTTCACCACCACGGACTTCAGCCAGCACCACCTCTGAACAATAGATTTGGTAGAGGTGAGCTGCTTTCTCCCACCATTCGCGGGCTGCCTCTTGCTGGGCACGAGCCTTGATCAGCTTGCTCGGGCGGGCCGTGAGCAGGCTGGGAATTGTAGTTTCCATGTAGAGGCGGGGTTTCATGATGCTTTAAGCCGCCTTCGCCAAAGGCTCCTCCTTGACCCAGTCGTAGCCGCGTTCTTCGAGTTCGAGGGAGAGCTCTTTGCCGCCGGTTTTGACGATGCGGCCGTCTTTGAGGACGTGGACGATGTCGGGCTGGATGTAGTTCAGGAGGCGCTGGTAGTGGGTGATGACGAGGAAGCCGCGGTTCTCGCTGCGCATGGCGTTCACGCCGCGGGAGACGATCTTGAGGGCGTCGATGTCGAGGCCGGAGTCGGTTTCGTCGAGGATGGCGTATTTCGGCTCCAGCATCATGAGCTGGAGGATCTCGTTGCGCTTCTTTTCGCCGCCGGAGAAGCCTTCATTGACGCTGCGGCTGGTGAAGCTGCGGTCCATCTCGAGCTGGTCCATGCGGGCGTAGAGCTGTTTGTAGAACTTCACGGCGTCGATGTCCTCGCCCTTCGGCAGGCGGGCTTTGAGAGCGGCGCGGAGGAAGTTGGCGTTGCTGACGCCGGGGATTTCGTGCGGGTATTGGAAGGCGAGGAAAAGGCCTGCGCGGCTGCGGGCATCGACAGCCAGATCGAGGATGTTTTCGCCATCGAGCAGGACCTCGCCGCGGGTGACTTCGTAGTCTTCGTGGCCGCAGAGGACCTTGCTTAGCGTGCTCTTGCCGCTGCCGTTCGGGCCCATGATGGCGTGGACTTCACCGGGGTTGATGGTGAGGTTCAGGCCTTTGAGGATTTCGCGGCCGGGGATCTGGGCGTGGAGGTCTTTTATTTGAAGTGACATGATGGGACGAAGAGGAAAATTTATGACTTATGATTTTTGATTTATGATTTGGCCGCGCAGGCATCGCAGGTGCCGTGAATGGCAATGTCCATGCGGGTGACCTTGGTGCCTTTGGGTAGGACCCAAAACTTGGCAGGGTCAAAGTCGGCGGCGGGGTGGGCGTCGATGACTTTGCCGCAGGTCTCGCAGTGGAAATGGACGTGCTCGTGGAGATTCGCGCAGTAGCGGGACTGGCCGCGCTCCAGGTGGACCTGCTTGATGAGCCCGGCGGAGGTGAGGTGCTCGAGGCAGTTGTAAACCGTCGCGAGGGAGATGCTTGGCGTGCGGGCCTTGACCCGGTCAAAGACATCCGTGGCCGTGGGATGATCCGTGGAGGAGGCCAGGACCTCAAAGACCTCACGCCGATGGGGAGTCAGGCGCACATCCGCGCCCAGCAGAGCCATGCGGCACTGCAGGCCTGTTGGCGAAGGGGTAGAGCGTGTCGAGGCGGTGGGCATAGCAAATTAGAATTAGAATTGGAATGATTCTAATTTTACATGGCTGGAAACGATGCCGGGGCAAGCCTCGGATGTTTCTTTTTTAAAAGATGTTCGGGGAGGGGGACGCGCCACTCGCATCCTGCTCTGCTGTTCACAGCCATCGTCAGGGGTGGGAATACTCCCTGGCCTGCCTCTTGGGTTCCCTGCTTGCTCAGGAGCTGCCATCGCGCTAGAGCGCGGTGTGAACCAAGCTTTTGTTCTTGGGGCCGGGTTGGGCGAGCGGCTGCGGCCGCTGACGGACCAGCTGCCGAAGCCTCTCATTCCTGTCTTTCATAAGCCATTGATAGCCAATGCTTTTGATCATCTGCTCGCGGCCGGCGTGCGGCGTTTTGTGGTAAACACGCATCATCTGCCGGGGCAGTATGGACTGGCTTTTCCTGACCAAAGTTACCGTGGGGCGCCCATCGAGTTCCGTGAGGAAACCCCGGTGCGTTTGGAGACAGCGGGCGGCATTGCGAACGTGCGCGACCTGCTGGGGGACGAGCCCTTTTTGGTCTATAACGGCGATATCCTGACCGATCTGCCGCTGGAGCCGCTGATCCGTGAGCACGGCCGGGGCGAAAACCTGGTGACCCTGGTCCTGCGCAGTCAGGGGCCGGCTCCGCACATTGCCTGCGATCTGGAGAAGGGGTCGCTGACGGACATTCGAGGGATGCTGGGCACGGGAAATCCAGGTACGCACCTTTTCACCGGCATTTATGCATGCAGTCCGGAGTTTCACGAATGGCTAACACCTGGAAAGGTGGAGTCTGTCATCCCGGTCTTTTTGCGAGCCATGCAGGCAGGGAAAAGGATCGGCGTGGTGGTCGCAGACGAGGGCGAATGGTGGGACCTGGGCAGTCGAAAAGCCTACCTGGAGGCACATCAAGCGCAGGCCGCCGCAGGCCGCCATGACCTGCCTGCTATCCACCCCGACGCGCAGGTTTCCTCTCAGGCCGAGCTTGGCGGGCTGAATGTCATCGGCCCGGGCGCGGTGGTGGAATCCGGCGCGCGACTCAGGGACTGCATCGTCTGGCCCGGCGCGTGGATTAGCGCGGATGCGGATTTGGACCGCTGCATCGTAAGGAGAGGCGTCAAGGCCCAGGGGACGCATCGTGATGCCGATTTGTGAGGCCCCTCAGGCCAGCAGAGCCACGATGCCCAGCAGTGCGGTGGCCAGCCAGTCGCGCAGGCCTAGGCGGTCGTTCGTGCCGGTGAAGCGCAGCATTTTGAAAAGAGCACCGGTGGGGCAGCCATATTTGCAGTAGGCCAGGGGCTGGAAGAGGGAGGCCACCAGCCCGATGAAGGCGATAGCGATGCTGGCGCTGCCAGCAACCCAGACAAAGCGATTCAAAAGGCCGCTGATAGGATACAGGTAGGCTGGTAGCTCATTCGTGTGGCCATGAGGAGCGAGGCGCAAAACATAGGCATCAAATGGCTCCAGCGCGTTCAGGTTCACCGCGAGCCCCAGCCCCACGCTGACCAGCACCAAGGCAAGCAAGGCAAAGGGCAGGCGGGAGAGCCAGCGGTCCAGGTTGGGAGGCACCTGCCAGCGCTTGGCAAAGCCAACGCGGCGGGCCAGCAGCTGCTGCAGGGCACCGTGGGCACAGATGTGGTGGCAGTAGAGCTGTTTGCCCGTGAAGACCGGCCCGAGCAGGGCTACCACGCCCAGCAGCAGTAGGCCGGGCGCGCTTTTCCACGGCGTGCCGTGGGCCGCCCAGCCGGTGAGCAGGCCCTGGGAGAGCAGCTCCCCAGCGATGAAGCCGCCATAAACCACCAGCCCGAGATGATGCGCATGCCGCAGCCAGACGATGCCGCGCAGCCGAGTCAGCGCCATGAGGAGGGCGGAGATGAGCACCGCCACATGCCCGGTGTCCTGCCAGCGCCAGCGGATCTGGCGTAGCCAGCCCGTGGGTTGGGCCTCCAGCAGGCTGCGGGCGCGTTGCTTCAGGGCTTCGGCTACAGCCCAGCTGGTCTCCGTGGCCCCGGATACACCTTCGATTTTGGCTTCCTTGAAATCGAGATCCGCCAGTCGCTCCAGCGTGCTTTGGTTGAACAGGTTCAGGAAGTAATCATCCCCTGTCACGTAGGCCACGTAGCGCTTGGTGTCATAGCTGCGACGGAGGGCGATCCTGCGCAGCGTGGTGCCATCGGCGCTCAGCAGCATCAGGGTATCACTGGGGCCTTTGTAGCCAACCACGGCGTCTGCGGTTGGCGAGGTGCGGACCGCGATGCCGATCTTTTTTCCCGCTGCATCCAGCACGTCAAAGCCACCCCGGTGCTGCGCAGAAGGTAGCATCTTTTGGGCCGTGGGTTCCAGACGCTGCACCTCCTCCAGCGTGATTTCTTCAGGGAAGCGCAGCGATGTACCTGCGGCGCGACCCAGCTTTTCGATCACTCCCTGCGCGATGGCAGCACTGGTCAGCGTGGCACCGGTGACCATGTGCAGCGGCTGATCAGGCAACGCGCCAGGTTTCATGCCCTTGAACTGGCGAAAGAACGCCCGGTCCGCCACCACCTCCGCCACGTGGTCGGTGGTGTCGTGGCTTTTCAGCAGGCGGATGCCGGTGAGCACGCCTTTCAGGTCAAAGACCAGCAAGCAGTGGCTCGGGCCGGAATAACCAATGATGCGAGCTGACTCGGGCTCAGTCGTTGTGACATAGCCCATCGTCTGCCCAGCCGCATCCAGCGCGGGACGCCAACCATTCGCAGGGCTCGCCTCTCCTAGGCTCTGGATGTCCGGAAAAAAGTCCCGCAAACGCTCGGGAGCCAGGGCAGCAGCAGCCTCCAGCGCATCGCGGGACTGCACGGCGTGGCGGATGACCAGCACGGCTGCGCCGAGCAGGGCCAGACGCCAGAGACGGATCCAAAAGGGGCGGAGCTTGCTGGCAGGCATGGCTTAGCTCATTCGGCCAGCAGCTTTTGCACCCGCTCTTCCAGCCCGCTTCGCGCTTCGGTGTCCACGACCATGCCTTTTTTGTTCACCAGCCACATGGCGGGGATGGAGTTGATGCCATACTTGCTGGAGATTTCGTTCTGCCAGCTTTTGCCGTCGAAGTATTGTGGCCATGCCATGCCGCGCTCTTTGACAAAGGCTTCCAGCTTTTCTTGGCTCGAATCCAGGGAGATGCCAATGATCTCAAAGCCCTTGGGATGCAGCTCTTGGTAGGCCTTCAGCAAGTTGGGCAGCTCTGCCACGCAGGGGCCGCACCAGGTGGCCCAAAAGTCGATGAGCACCACTTTACCACGCAGAGAGGCCAGATCGACCTGGCGACCGTCCACGGCCGTGAATTTCAGATCCAGGGGCTTCTTGCTCAGCTCTGCCTTCATCTGGATGCTGTCGATCTTGCGCTTCAGCATCACGTTCGCCTCGCTGTCTGGGTAGTCTTTCATGTGCTTTTCCGCACGGGCCAGCCAGGTGGTGTCATCACCCTTCGGATCAGAGGCTGATTTCAGAAGCTCCAGCGCGCTCGCATCTCCCTTGGTGCTCGATTTCGCATCGGGAGCGGCCTGGATGTCGGCAAGACTCACCTCTGGCTCGATGGCGGGCACACCGACGGCTTTGCGGGCACCACTGGCCATGTTGTCAAAAAGAGCAGCGTCCCAGCGCGTCGGGTGTTGTGGGGCAGCTTTCATGGCCACCGCGCGCGCATCATCGAAGGCCTTGAGGCCCGTGCGCAAGAGTTCCGTCATTTCCTCGCGCGACTTCGGGCGTTCCTTGGGCTGCTTCAGCTGGTTCATGGCCTCTTCCACCTTTTGCCATTCGGCATCGCCGACGGCAGCCTGAGCGATGGCGACCGCTGGAGTGAAACAAAGCAGAGCCGCGCAGGCCATGAAGGAAAAGGTTTTCATAAGACGAGCATCCTACGAGACGACGCTGGGGTCTGGCAAGATGCAAACCAACGTGCAGTGGAGTCTTCAGCAGCGCTTCCAGAGAACCGTCCAACCCCCTTGACCGGGGTAAATTTACCCCACCGGGGGGATGGGATCATGGCGTGAAGTCTGCGTGATTATCAGCGTCCGTTATCCACGTCTGTTTATGTCCGCTCCTACCTCGACTCCTACCCTCGCCACAGGTCCCAAACCCATCGGGAACCTCGCTGGTTTTCGTGACCATTGGAAGCAAGATCTCATCTCTGGCTTTCTCGTCTTCCTCATCGCTCTACCGTTGTGCCTTGGCATTGCCAAAGCCAGCGGCTGCCCTGCGATTTCGGGGATTTTCACCGCCGTCGTGGGCGGCTTGCTCACGCCGTTCTTGAGCAATTCCGAACTCACCATCAAAGGTCCTGCCGCAGGCATGATCGCCATCGTGCTCGGCACGGTGAATGATCTCGGTTATGAAAAAGCGCTGGCTGTCGGTGTGGTGTCGGGTTGCATCCAGATCCTTTTTGGAGCTTTTCGATTAGGCACCTTGGGCGAGTTTTTCCCCGTCGCGGCCGTGCATGGCATGTTGGCGGCCATCGGGGTCATCATCATCTCCAAACAAATCCACGTCGCTCTTGGGGTGGCCGCTCATGCGAAAGAACCGCTCGAACTGCTGGCGGAGATTCCCGAGAGCATCGCCCACATGAACCCGGAGATCGCGCTCATTGGTGGCATCGCCCTGCTGTTGCTTTTTGGCCGCCTGTTCATCCGCAATAAAGTCGTGCAGGCCATTCCAGGTCCTCTCGTCGTGCTGCTCATCGCGGTGCCGCTTTCCTTCTACTTCGATATCGGCCACAAGCACATGTATCAGTTCCACGGACACACTTACGAGATCGGCCCGGACAAGCTCGTGAACCTGCCGCTGAACATCCTGGATGGCATTCAATTCCCTGACTTCTCGGCCATTGCCTCCCCAACTAGCCTGAAGTGGATCGTGATGTTCTGCCTCGTCGGCAGCCTGGAATCCATGCTCAGCGCCAAGGCGGTGGATCTGCTGGATCCCTGGCAGCGCCGCACCAACCTGAACCGCGACCTGCTGGCGGTGGGCTTGGCCAATACGCTCGTCTCCTTCATCGGTGGGCTGCCCATGATCTCCGAGATCGTGCGCTCCAGCGCCAATCGAAACAATGGCGCTCGCACGCGCTGGGCAAACTTTTGGCATGGCAGCTTGCTGCTCATCCTCGTCGCTAGTGTCCCTGCATTGCTGAACAACATCCCGCTGGCCGCCTTGGCTGGCATGCTGGTCTTCACAGGTTACAACCTCGCCTCACCCAAGGAGTTCCGCCACATGCTTGAGGTCGGGCGTGGACAGCTGGTGGTCTTCCTTGCCACTATGATCATCACGTTGGCGACCGATTTGCTCATCGGCATCGCGGCAGGCATTGTGACCAAATTGATTCTTCATGTCATCAGTGGCACCTCTGTCGGGAACCTGTTTTCCTCAAAAAGTGTCGTGGAACAGGATGAAGGCCTCGGCCACCCCATTGTGCGAGTGCATGAGGCGGCCATCTTTAGCAATTGGTTGCCTCTGCGCCGCAAACTACTGACCCTAGCCCAGCATGCTCGGGTGAAGGTCGACCTCTCCAAAACTCGCCTTGTCGATCACACCGTCATCAAAAAGTTGGAAGAGATGGCGCAGGACTGGAAGCTCGAAAATCGCGAGCTCCTCATCGAAGGACTGGAAGATCACCTGCCTGTTTCTGAGCACCCTCAAGCGGCGCGCATCCTGCGCACGCAGGCGGTTTGAGGCCTGCGGAACCTCATTCGCGTGTGATGAATTCATCCAGGTTCAGCAGGATGCGCATCACCGCGACCCAAGCCGCATTTTCTACAGCCGCGATGCCCTGGGCCGCGTGGTTGCCGAGGGCGGCTCGGGCTTCCTCGGGCTGGGTGCGGTAGTGAGTGCGAGAGTCCTCAAGAAGCACACGCAGGGCTTCCACTTCCTTAGCTGAGGCAGGACGTGCTAGGCACAGGCGGAAAGCCTGTGCCAAGCGGCTGTCATCGCTGCCTGGTAGGGCCAAGGTGCGTGAGGCCAGGGCTTGTGCAGCCTCGGCAAAGGATTCGGCATTCAGCGTGGTTAGGGCCTGAAGTGGTGTGTTCGACACCGTGCGTTTCACATTGGTTAGGTTGGCGTCGGGACAATCAAAGGTCGTTAGGTCTGGGTGCGGTGCCGTGCGCTTGAAGAAGGTGTAAAGGCCGCGCCGATAGCGATCTGCACCCGTATGGGTCTGCCATTGGAAATTGCCCGCATAGCTGAGCGCGGCGATGTCTGCCGGCATGGGCGGGAAGACGCTTTCACCGCCGATTTTTGGGCTCAGCAGGCCGCTGGCGGCCAGGGCTAGGTCGCGGACGATCTCGCCCTCCACGCGTAGGCGGTTTTGCCGCCAGAGCAGCTCGTTTTTCGGGTCGATGTCTGCCATCTCAGGCCGGTGGTGGGACTGCTGGCGGTAGGTGGCGGAGGTCATGATGAGGCGCAGCAGCGCCTTCCGGCTCCAGCCCTGGCGGATGAACTCGGCGGCCAAGTGGTCGAGCAGCTCTGGGTGCGTCGGCTTGGCCCCGCGCACGCCAAAGTCCGCCACGGTGCTGACCAGCCCCTCGCCAAAGAGCCTGGCCCAGACGTGGTTCACGGTGACGCGGGGCGTGAGCGGATTTTCCGCGCTGACCAGCCAGCGCGCCAGGTCCAGACGGGTGCCGCCGCCCTTCATCCGGGGCAGCACGGCCAGCGTGCCGGGCCGCACTTCATCTCCTGGCTGAAGGAAATCCCCCCGGTGCAGCAGGTGCGTGCTGCGCGGATTGGCGCTGCGCTGGGCGATGACGCGTGCGTCCATCAGCGGCGGCTTCGGCAGGCGTGCCCTGGCCTCGGCGAGCTTTCTGGCGGCGGCGGTGACCTCGGGGTCCACCTTTTCCAGCCAGTCCCACAGCGGCTTGATGACCACGGGGTTCCGCCGCTTTGGCTCCTCGGCCAAGATTTTGATGACCTCCGGCGGGGCGATGCTTTCCTCCGTGATCTGGCTGCTGCCCAGCAGGCGGAAGCGGCCCAGCACATGTTCAGTGCTTTTTTGATAATCGTGGTCCAGCCGCACCCACAGCTTTTCGCCTGGCTGCAGCGGCTGGCTGAGCTGAAAGGTGATCTGATGCGCCTTGCCCGTCTGGCCGTTCACGGCCCAGCCCGTGGCCGCCTCGCCATCCAGCGTGGCGGCGGCGGTGAAGCCCTTTTGCTCAAAGTCCGCCTTCGCGGAGTGCAGCAGCACCTCCACGGCCTTTTGCGGCGTCTCGCCACGCAGCAGGCGGAATTCGCTGAGGACAAAGTTGCCATTTTTCGACCTGCCCGGCCCCTGGGAAGGCAGCGCGGGATCAGGCAGCACCTGGAGCTGGATGGCGGCCAGCGGCTGGCTCAGCGCGGCGAGTTCTAGCGTGTAGCTGTCCGTCTTCGGCGTGGCTCCTGAGGCCAGCTGGGAGCCGTCGGGCAGCTTTTTGAACTTCGTTTTCGACCTGGCCTGCACGGTGGTGATGTCCAGCGGGGCAAATTCCGCCTTGGCCTGAAGCCGGCGTGCCTCCGCCAGCCGGGCCTGCACGCCTTTTTCCCATTCCGGCAGCCGCGCGGGTAGGCCGGCCTTGGCGGCATCCAGCGCCTTTTGCAGCGGCAACAGCCTCTTCGCGGCCTCGCCGTTGGCCTTCACATAAGCGCTCCAGGCCTCGGGGCTGGTGGGCACCTGGCGGGTGGCCTCGTCGCCGTTGTTGTAGAAGGCAAACAGTTGGTAATACTCTGCCTGGGTGATCTGGTCATACTTGTGGGTATGGCAGCGCGCGCAGCCCACGGTGAGGCCCAGCCAGACGGTGCCGGTGGTCTCCGTGCGGTCCATCACGGCCTCGATGCGGAACTGCTCCTGGTCCGTGCCGCCCTCGGTGTTCGTCAGCGTCTGGCGGTGGAAGGCGGTGGCCACGACCTGCTCGTCGCCAGCGTCCGGCAGCAGGTCTCCGGCGATCTGTTCGATGGTGAACTGGTCAAAGGGCATGTCGTCATTCACCGCGCGGATCACCCAGTCGCGGTAGCGCCAGGCATCCGGGCGCGGGCGGTCTTTTTCATAGCCGTCGGAGTCGGCGTAGCGCGCTGCGTCCAGCCAGTGGCGGCCCCAGCGCTCGCCGTAGTGCGGGCTGGCCAGCGCGCGGTCCAGCATCGCCTGATAGGCGTGCGGGGAGGTGTCCTCCACATACTGCTGCACCTGCCCCGGCGTGGGCGGCAGGCCCAGCAGGTCGTAGTGGACGCGCTTGATGAGGGTGAAGCGGTCCGCCTGCGGCGAGGGCGCGATCTTTTGCTCCGCCAACCGTGTGTGGACGAAGTGGTCCACCGGATGCACGCCTGTAGGCACCGGCGCGCGCTTCAACGGCTGGTAGGCCCAGTGCGCCTCAAACTTCGCGCCCTCCTGGATCCAGCGCTTCAGCAGCTCCACCTCCTGCGGCTTCAGCGGCTTTTTCGCCTTCGGCGGCATCCGGTCATCCAGGTCGGTGGTGGTGATGCGGGCGATGACCTCGCTGGCCTCCGGCTTGCCCGGAATGATGCCGCGCGCGCCGCTTTTCAGCGCCTTCGTGGCCGCCTCCAGCGTGGTCAAAACCAGCCCGCCCTTGCTTTCATCCGGCCCGTGGCATTCCAGGCAGTGCTCCGCCAGCAGCGGCTGGATCTCACGCGAGTAGTCGGCAGCGCTGGCGACCGTGACGAAGGCGAGAAAGAGGAGGCGACAAAACATGCGCCCGAAGGAACGGCACGATGCCTGGAAAACTTATGCGTGCCCTTCGGAATATCCGGCCATGGACAAGACGCGCACCCGCGCCACGATGGCGGACCTTTTTCCTTAAAAAACCCCACCCCCACCCTGACCATGCCTCTCTCCGCCCAGATCGTCGAAGACATGAAAACTGCCATGAAGGCCAAGGACACCGTGACCCTGAACGTGGTGCGCGGCCTGAAAAGCGCCATCAAGTATGCCGCCATCGAGAAATTCGGCGCGGAAGGTGAGCTGGATGACACCGACGCCATCGCCGTGGTGCGCAAGGAGATCAAAAAGCGCCAGGACAGCGTCGCCAGCTACGAAAGCGCCGGACGCCAGGAACTGGCTGACCAAGAAAAAGCGGAGATCGCCGTGCTAGAAAAATACCTGCCCGCCGCCATGAGCGCCGAGGACTTGGTGAAGCTGGTGGAAAGCGTCATCGCCGAACTGGGTGCGACCTCGAAGAAGGACATGGGCAACGTCATGAAAACCCTGCAAGCCCGCGCCGAAGGCCGTGCCGACAGCCGCACGCTATCCGCAGAGGTGTCGAAGCGGCTGGTGTGAGGATGACGATTTCATTCCATCCTGACCATGAAATCTTGGGTGACACGCTGCCTGGAAATGCTCGACAACATTCTGGGAATCCTGCCCCAGGAGATCAATGAGGTGGACTGGAAGGAAAGCTTGTCTCCGAAAAAAGACAGCTTGTGTCGGCACTTGAGCGCTTTTGCCAACCATCCTGGGGGTGGGTTCATCGTTTTCGGAATCCAAGATGGAACGGGCAAGCCAGTGGGCATCTCTGCTGCGGAGGTGCCCCTGATCACTGACCGGATGGCTAATTTGGCGCGGGAAGGCGTGGAACCTTCTGTGACGGTGGATCATGCCGTAGTCACCTACCAGGCGGCCACCTTGCTGCTGATGTTTATTCCCGAATCCCTGGCAAAACCTGTCCATCTGCGGGGACAGACCATCGAGCAAGCCTACATCCGCGCGGGAGGCACCACGAGGCAGGCCTCACGTCATGAACTTGGAAGCCTGATGCTGAACAGCAAGGTGCTCCGCTGGGAGGAACTGCACGCATCTGGGGTGCTGACGCCAGCGGAGATCATCACCAGGCTTGATCACGAGTCAGTGGCAAGGCTTCTGGGCAGACCCGCCCCAACTTCTTCCGAAGGCATCATGCAATGGCTTGAAGAAGAGCGGATGATCCAGGCCTGCCCGGCTGGCGGCCACTACATCACCAACCTGGGGGCTGTGGCTGCCGCAAGGAACCTGGCCCAGCACGACGACATCGCCCGCAAAGCTGTCCGCATCATCAGATATTCAGGACGAAACAAGACCGCCACCGACAAGGAGCATGTGGTCGGCCTGGGTTATGCGGTTGGGTTCGAAGAAATCATCTCAAGAATCGAACTGCTCTTGCCGGAGAGCGAGGTCATACGCCGCGGGCTGAGAGTGGCCGAGAAAACTTATCCCGCAGATGCCCTCCGTGAGATCATCGCCAACGCGCTCATCCACCAGGACTTCACCATCCGGGGAACCGGACCTCGAGTCGAGATCTACGCGGACAGGATCGAGATCACCAACCCTGGCAGGCTCCTGCCCAGCAAACGGCTTGAGCGCCTGATTGGAACACAGCCGGAATCGCGAAATGAGAGCCTAGCTTCAAAGTTCAGGCTATATCACATTTGTGAGGAACGAGGTTCGGGCCTTCAAAAGGCCGTCAAGCATGTCGAGCTTTTTGGGCTGCCTCCCGTGCAATTTCAGGAGACAGAAAACGCCTTCATCGTGACTCTTTATGCCCCCCGCTCGTTTAGGGAAATGTCCCCGCAAGAACGGGTCGAGGCCGCTTATCAGCACGCCACGCTTTGCTACTTGGACAACCGTGCTCTAACGAACACATCCTTCCGCGAACGTCTTCGCCTTTCTGAACGACAGCGCTCCCAGGTGAGCAAGGTCATCAACGAAGCTGTGGCAGCGGGTCGGATCAAGCCCAAGGCTCCGGAGAGTGCCGCGAAAAAATTTGCAGAATACCTCCCCTGGTGGGCAGTCTGAGCCAGATGTTTTGTTTCACTACAATCCAAAACAAAATATATAAACCGTTCATTATGAACGAAATGTTATTTGTTTCGAAAAACGACAACGCTGCCCACCCATGACCTCCGCCATCATCGTCGCCGCCGGGAGCAGCCGGCGCATGGGCTTCAACAAGCTTCTGGCCCTGCTGGGGGAGGTGCCGGTGCTTCAGCGGACGTTGGGGGAATTTCAGGCCTGCCCAGACATCCACGAGATCATCGTGGTGAGCGGGGAGGAAGTAGCGGCGGAGATCGCCCGCTGGCAGGAGCTGCATCCTGTTCCCAAACTGCGCGCGGTGGTGCCGGGTGGGGCGGAGAGGCACCTTTCCGTCTGGAACGGGCTGCAGGCCTGCTCGCCAGACTCGCAGATCGTGGCCGTCCATGATGGCGCGCGGCCGCTGATCCATCCGGCGCAGATTTCCAAGTGCGTCGCCGCCGCCCGCGAGCACCAGGCCGTGGCCTGCGCGCGGCCGATGACGGAGACGATCAAGCGCGCGGACCCCAGCGGGCGCATCACCGAATCGCTCGACCGCACGGGCGTGTGGGTCATGGAGACGCCGCAGGTCTTTGACAAAGCGCTGCTGGTGCGTGCTTACGAAGCCGTGATCCGCGATGGCGCGCTGGTCACGGATGAAGTCTCCGCTGTGCAGCACATCGGCACGCAGGTGTTTGTGGTCGAAAATCCCACGCCCAATCCCAAGATCACCTTTCCGGCCGACCTGGCTCAGGCGGAGCGTTTCCTGACCTGATGCCGATTGTTACCTCCAGCTACCGAGCCCCGTGCTGGCTGCGCGGCGGTCACGCGCAGACCATCCTGCCGGTGCTGCTGCCCAAGCGCTGCCCTGGCCGCTGGTACCGCGAGCGGCTGCGCCTGCCGGACGGCGATTTCCTTGACCTTTTTTGGCTGCGGCAGGGCGCGAACCGGCTGGCCATCCTCTCGCACGGGCTGGAGGGCTCCGCCGAGGCCAACTACATGCGCGGCATGGCCGCCACGCTGGCTGCCGCAGGCTGGGATGTGCTGGCCTGGAACTACCGTGGCTGCGGCGGGGTGGAAAATGACCTCGTCCGCTCTTACCACAGCGGCGAATCGGGCGACCTGCGCCAGGTCATCACCCATGCGGCGCGCGAGCATAGCCGCATCGCCCTCATCGGCTTCAGCCTGGGTGGGAACATCAGCCTGAAAGGCGTGGGGGAGGCCCCGGCGCATCCCGCCGTGTGCGCCGCCGTGGCCATTTCCTCGCCCGTGGACCTGGCCTCCAGCGCTCGTGTGCTGGATGAAGATCCGCGCAACCGCCTCTACCTGCGTCGTTTCCTGAAATCGCTGAAAGTGAAGACCCTGCGCAAAGCTAGGCGCTTCCCCGAGTTGCGCGCCCGGCTCGCTGGCTCGGACGGCATCGACGCCGTGACCACGATCAAGGAATTCGACGAGCGCGTCACCGCGCCGCTGCATGGATTTGAAAACGCGGATGACTACTGGGCCCGCGCCAGCGCCCTGCCGCACCTGCTGAAAATCCAGGTGCCCAGCCTGCTGCTGAGCGCCCGCAACGACCCGCTGCTAGCCGCGCCGTCCTTTCCCGAAGACGTGGCACGTGGCAGCCAGCACTTTCACCTCGAAGCACCCGCTCACGGCGGCCACGTCGGTTTCATCGACTTCCGGGCTGGCCTACAGCCTTGGTCCGAGCGGAGAGCGCTGGCCTTTCTAGACTCGTTGCCAGTCTTCGACCCTGCCTGAATCTTCTTATCCATGAAATCAGCCCTGCTTGTTTTGCTGCTTCTGGCCTTCCGCCTTCATGCCCACGAGTCACTCTTCGGCAAAGTGATGTGCGGCTACCAGGGCTGGTTCTCCACCCCGGCGGATGAATCAGGCGCGGGCTGGCGGCATTATGGCTTTGAAAAACCCGGCCAATGTCACATCGACCTTTGGCCAGATGTCTCTGGTTTTGATCCTGACGAGCTTCACGACACACCGCTGCGTTTTGCCGATGGCAGCGTGGCGCAGGTGTTCAGCTCGGCACATCCGAAAACCGTGCACCGACATTTTGAGTGGATGCTTCAGCACGGCATCGACGGGGTCTTCCTCCAGCGCTTTGGCACCACCCTGCGTGAGCCACGCGGGCGCTCCCATGCGGACACGGTGCTGCGCCATGTGCGCCAGGCGGCGGAGGCCACGGGCAGGTCTTTTGCCATCATGTATGACCTCAGCGGCCTGCGGAAAGGTGAGGTCGAGTCTGTGGTCATGCAGGATTGGAAGCGCCTGCGCCAGGAGCTGCGCCTTTTGGAGAGCTCCGCGTATCAAAAACATGCCGGTAAGCCCATCGTGGCAGTCTGGGGCATCGGCTTTGGCGATGGCAGGGATTACACACTGGACGAATGCCATGCGCTGCTGCGCTTCCTCCATGACAACCCAGAGTTCGGCAAGCTCACGGTCATGGCCGGTGTGCCCTGGGGTTGGCGCACCCTGGACCGGGATGCCGCACCGGACCCGAAACTGCATGAGGTGCTCCGCAAGGCCGACGTCCTCAGCCCCTGGGCCGTGGGGCGCTATGCCGATCAGGCATCGGCTTCGCGGATCATCTCAGCGGTGCATGAGGCTGACGCCACTTGGTGCCGCCAGCATGGGCAGGATTACCTTCCCGTCATCTTTCCTGGCTTCAGTTGGGCAAACCTCATGCACCTGCGTGGCGAGGAAGCTCCTCTGAACCAAGTGCCGCGTGCTGGCGGGCGTTTCCTGTGGCACCAGGCGCGCGAGCGCATCCGGTTGGGCTCCACCATGCTCTATGTGGCCATGTTTGATGAGCTGGATGAAGGCACTGCCATTTTCAAAACCGCCTCCAAGGTGCCCGCGGGCACGCGTGGCTTTGTTACCGAGCCCGAACTGCCAACCGACCACTACCTCTGGCTCACCGGCCAGATCGGCCGCGCCCTGCGTCGAGAGTTACCGCTGGAGGAATCGCCACCCAGGCGCTGATCCCACCCGGTTTTCCGAAAGAAGGCGCGCGGGCAGCCGCGTTCCCTATCCCCTCTCCAACCCATGAAAAAAGCCCTGCTGCTGCTCTCCCTGCTCGCCACCGCCACCTTCGCGGCCGAGATCCCTGAATCCGCCAAAGTCGGCCACTTCTACGCTGGCTGCCAGGCCTACAGCTTCCGGCTCTACAGCGTCTTTGAGGCGCTGGACAAAACCGCGCAGGCAGGCGGCAAGACGGTGGAATTTTATCCCGGCCAAAAGTTCGACGACACCGCCAAGTGGGACCACAATGCCACGCCCGAGATGATCGCCAAGGTCAAGCAGCACCTCGCTGACAAAGGCCTGACCGCCGTCGGCTACGGCGTGGTGAAGCTCGGCAAGGACGCCGCCGCCGATCGCAAGGTCTTCGAGTTCTGCAAGACCATGGGCATCGGCGTCGTGGTCAGCGAGCCTGATGTGTCCGGCATGGATGGCATCGAGGCGCTGGTGAAGGAATTCGACATCAAGATGGCCATCCACAACCATCCGAAGCGCCCCTTGGATCGCGCTTACCTCTTCTGGGACCCGAACTACGTGCTCAGCCTCGTCAAGGACCGCGACCCACGCCTCGGTGCCTGTGCCGATGTCGGTCACTGGGTGCGCAGCGGGCTTGATCCGGTCGAGTGCATCAAGATCCTCAAAGGCCGCATCTTTGACAGCCACATGAAGGACCTCACGGAGTTCGGCAACCCCAAGGCGCACGACCTTCCCTTTGGCCAAGGCAAAAGCAACATCGCCGGCATCCTCGCTGAATACCATGCGCAGGGTTATCCCGGCCCACTGCATTGCGAATACGAGCACAACTGGGAAACCAGCGTGCCCGAGATCACCCAGTGCCTGGAGTTCGTGAAGAACTGGAAGCCCACCAAGTAACCCGCCCCTCGCTCTTTTCCCCAGCCTGCGGATCACCTCCGCAGGCTTTTTTGTGCCTGTCCGAGGGAGCCGCCTACGGTTTTTCGAGCAAGCCGATGGCCCCAGCCTCTGTCAACGGCACGATCACCAGTGGGTCGAATGCATTGACCGAAGGATGCAGGCCGAGCTTTTTGACGACACCTTTGAGCCCGATGAAACCGCTGATGAGGAAGCGGGCGGATTTGTCCTTCAAATCATGTCGGCGCATCCAGAGCATGGCACCCTTTCACCTCTCTCGAATCTGAATCCATCTGTAGCAAAGCGATCGTCGCAGGGATGATGCCTCTCGTCTTGCACGCCTCGCCTCGGGCGGGTAATCGGTGGGGGATGCTGCAACGTGCTTCGAATTTGCTGCTCCTGCTGGGGCTGGTCCTGACCTGGGTGTTGGGAACGGAGACGCGTTTGTTGTTCTTTTGGCCTGCGGTGGCAGTGCTGGGCTTGGCTGGGGTGTTGGCGATGCTGAGGGGCAGGCTGCGGGTTTATTTTCCGCCATCGGAGGTCTGTCTTCTCTCGGTGCTGGTGCTGGCGGGTTACCTTTTCACCCGCGCTGCCTTTTCCCCGGTGCCAAATTATGCCTTGGAGGATCAGGTGATGCTGCTGGCCTGTGTGCTGATTTATCTGCTGACGGCGGTCTGCGCGAGTCATCCGCGCTGGCGCACAGCGATGCTGGGGGTGCTGCTGGCAGTGGCGGCGGGGAACTTGGCCATGGGGTCGGTGCATCTTTCGGGGGAGTGGGGCTTTCATGTGGTGCCGCATTTTTTGCGCCCCTCGGAGCCAGGGCGGATTGGTGGGTTCTTTGCCAATGCAAACCACCTGGCGGCTTTCCTGTCGGTGGTGCTCTTTCTGGCGGCGGGATGGCTGTGCGTGGGCCGGGCGGGCTCGGCGCTGCGCCTGTGGCTGGGCTTTCTCTGCGTGGCTGTGACGATGGGCATGTCTCTGACGGTGAGCCGGGGTGCCTTCATCGGCCTACTGGTGGGCGGGCTGGTCTTTTCCGTGGCTGTGCTTTGGCTGGTGTGGCAGACGCGGCGGCATTTGTTTTGGAGCCTGCTGGCCGGCGGGGTGGTGATGGCCCTGCTGGCGGGCATTGTGCTCTGGCGGGTGAATGAGCAGTATCTGCGCGAGCGCACGGAGCGGCTGTCGGTGACAGGGGATGTGCGGCTGGGCATTTGGGAATCGGCCCTGGCTCAGCATGCCGAGCAGCCTTGGCTGGGAGCAGGGGCGCGGATGTTTTATGAAGGAGGCACGCGTCTGCGATCGCCACGCCTGCCTGCCTGGACGCCGGAGCCACTCTTCGCGCACAATGAGTACCTGCAAACGCTGGCGGACTACGGCTGGGTGGGACTCGGGCTGCTGGGGCTGGTGGCGCTGCTGCACGCTGCCAATGGGGTGCGCTTTCTGCGCTGGTTTGTGCAGGAGAAGTTCATTCACACGGGCCAGGTGTTGAGCATGAATCTAGCGCTCTGCCTGGGGGCTCTTTCAGCTCTGGCGGCGACGATGGCGCATGCGTTTTTTGAGTTTCACGGTCACGTGCCTGCGACGGCGCTGTCGATCGCGCTGGTGATGGGGCTGCTCGCCAATCCTGGTTATGAGGAGATGGCGCGCCCTTTGCGCCGTGTGCCGTTTGCTCGTCCCCTGGCGAAGGGGGGGCTGGTGCTGGCCTCGCTAGCGCTGCTGGCGGCAGTCTGGCTGCATGGGCGTGGTGATTGGGCGCTCGCCCAGGCTCAGCTGGCCCAGGCGCGTGGAGATGAGGCCGCGCGCCGCCAGCACCTGGATGAGGCCGCTCGACTCAGCCCAGGCCAGGCGGAGGTGTTTTATCAGCGGGGGTTGGCTGCGCTGGAGCAGTTGACGGAGAAGGATCGCTCACCGCCAAGTGCAGCTCTGCAGGGGGCGGTCCAGGATCTGGAAAAGGCCACGCAGCTGAATGGCAGGAATTTTCTCTCCCACCTAGCGCTGGCCGATGCCTACGATGCGATAGGCCGCACAGATGACGCCCTGAGGAGCATTCAGGTGGCCCTGGCGCTCGCTCCGCATCATGAGGAGCCTCGTCTCGCCCTGGGCATCCATTGGCATCGCCTAGCGGACTGGCCGCAGGCGGAGCGCGCTTACCTTTGGGCGCGTGAGGCCTGGGCTAGGAATGACCAGAAGCAGGCAGGATGGCTGGAAAGCTATCGTCTGCTGCTGCAGCACGTGGCTTTGATCCGGCGACAAGCAGCCTCACCTTAGCGTGGATTGGATTTGATGCGGTTTACGCTCAAGTCTTCGGCCAAGTGAACGAAGTCTTCTTGCTCACACCAGTTCACGAAGCGTTCGGTCAGCCGCTTCAGTTCATCCCATTCGTGGCGGATGTGCTTGGCTTCCTCCTTGCTGATGCAGTTGTCACTCGCAGCGAAGCTGATGGCGGCCAGGAGGTCGGCAAACTGCTGTACGATCTGCTGCGTCACGGGCATGACCTCCCGACCTGGCTTTTTCGTGGTCGGCGGGTTTTTCACAAAGTAGCCATCCGCTTTGTTGCACAGCCACTGGATGAGATGCTCATCCTGCGTGTGCTCGTAGAGGGCACGCACCCGGTCGAGCGGGTTCGGCGCGCCGCTGGTGGAGCCGCTTTCTTCTCCCCATTTGTAAATGAGAGAGAGGGAGATGCCCATTTTCTCTGCCACTTCTTTGACGTGAACTTTTTCCAAAGCGGCGCGGATAACCTGATGAGAGTCCATGCTGCATCTGAGCTGGAAAGACGAGCTCGTGCAAGATCGAAACTGCCCGATGCCAAGGCACAAAGGATGCTTTCTAACCGCTGCCGAAATGGGACGAATCTTCGTTCGACAAGACGGGTCCTTCACCCTTATCCACCCAGCCTACACTGCTTATCCTTTTCATGAACTTCCTGCTCGCCGCTGCTGAATCTAGCGTCCATGCCACTGCGCTGCCTCCTTACTGGATGATTTTGCCTTTCGCGGCCTTGCTGCTGTGCATCGCGCTCATGCCATTGTTTGCGAGCCATTTCTGGGAGCATCATTACCCGAAGGTGGCGGTGGGGCTGGGCCTGATCACGGCTGGCTGGTATGTGCTGGTCCAGCATGACTGGCACCCCCTGCAACATGCAGCGCATGAATACGTCAGCTTCATGGCCCTGGTGGGATCGCTCTTTGTCATCTCGGGTGGCATCAACATTCGTGTGAAGGGTGAGGCCACGCCGCTGCGCAACACGGTCTTCCTCGCCATCGGTGCGGTGCTGGCGAACTTCATCGGCACCACGGGTGCATCCATGCTGCTGATCCGTCCCTGGATTCGGATGAACAAATACCGCATCACGGGTCTGCATGTCGTTTTCTTCATCTTCATCGTCAGCAACTGCGGGGGAGCCCTGACACCCATCGGTGATCCACCGCTTTTCCTCGGCTTCCTTCGCGGCGTGCCGTTCTGGTGGGTGCTGGAGCATGTCTGGCTGGCCTGGGCCGCCTGCGTGGCGCTTCTTCTGGCCGTGTTTTACATCCTGGATGTGAAAAACTTCCATCGGGCACCTCAGCCCGTCCGGGAGAGCGAGACCGCAGATGAGCATTTTTATTTCCGCGGTTTGCCAAACCTCGGCTTCCTCGGGCTCGTGTTGGCGGCGGTGTTTTTGCCCAAGAGTGTTCAAGAGATGGTCATCGGCGGTGTGCTCAGTGTGCCTGCACTGGTCATGATCGCAGCCGGTGTCGGGTCTTACTTCACCTCCAAGCCCGAGGTGCATGAGGCGAACGACTTCAACTTTGGCCCAGTGAAAGAGGTCGGTTATCTCTTTGTCGGCATCTTTCTCACGATGATCCCTGCGCTGCAGATCCTGCAGAGTGGTGAGGCAGTGAAAATCACCAGCCCGCTGGCCTATTACTTCGCCACCGGAGCGCTGTCGGCCTTTCTCGACAATGCGCCGACTTACCTCAGCTTTCTGGCAGCGGCCATGGGCACAGCCGAGCTTTCGGTGGATTCAGCCGCCGATGTCCTCGCCTTTTCGGGCAGCCATGCCGCGCACCTGATCGCCATTTCCTTGGGTGCGGTTTTCTTTGGCGCGGGCAGTTACATCGGCAATGGGCCGAACTTCATGGTCAAGGCCATCGCAGACAAAGCCAAGGTCCACACCCCGGATTTCCTGCGCTACATGTGGCAGTTTTCGATCCCCATTCTGCTGCCCATTTTGATCCTCATTGGCTGGCTCTTTTTGAGCTGAAGCGAAGCCTGCGCTGTTTTGCGCTTGCCAGTCTGGCTGGTTTTTGAGACGAACGGCACATGACTGTCGGCCAGCCAGCTCCTCTTACCTTGTTTACCCTCAAAGAGGGCCTTGTCGAAAGCAGTGCGGAGCAGGTACTGGTGGATGCCTTCGCGGCGGATTTCCAGGGCCTGCGGCACTTTGGCACGAAGATCGGAGAGGCACTGAACCTAGAGGCACCGTGGTCAGGCCTGCTTCAGGAAGAGGATCTCACGGTAGGTTACGCCTACTTTGGAGAGGGCACTGGGCCAAACGATCCCGGCGGCGGTGCCTTGGTGGGAAAAAAAGCCCTGCTCTACGATCTGCTGACGAAAATCACCTCACCCTCGGCTTGACCTTTTCCCCTCTTTTTCGTGATGAGTGCCAACATCGCCCCCTCTTTGCGCTCTGCTCTGGAGCGCCTTCGCCATGGCGGAGCCGTGAATGGTCTGCTGCTCGGCTGGCGTCGTCAGGTGCTGGTCAATGCGCTGCCGTTTGAGCCTTACCGTGCGGAGAAACTGCTGTTCACCATCAGCGACATGCAGGACCACTTCCGCAGTGGTGGAGACCGGCAGCCCAACGTCTTTTGGTTCGGCTTTGAGACCTGCCACGCCCTCGTCATCCACCGCGGTGAATGCGTGCTCGTCATCTTGCATGCGCGAGCGGAGGAGGCTGACTTTCTGCGCCGTTGCGGAGAGACCTTTTTGGAGGATAGCCAGCTCCTGATCGACAGCCTGCTGCAGCCATCAAGTGAGATGGACGACCAACCCAACGCTTAACACATGTCCATCGGACACCCTGAGCCTGAAGGGGCGTTGCACGCTGCATCTTCGGGTGCCTTCTCTGGGCTGTAGGATCCTGTGCTCAAGCAGCAGCGGGTCGAGTCAATGAGGCTGGTGGGTTTGCTGGAAGCGGTCTGGATTTTCCCTTTCGAGCCGAATACATTCTGCGAGGCTCGGAATGCCTATTGCTCTGCCTGCGTTTGCTTTCTCGGTAGCACCCCGCCGCCTCACCTCAAAGGCCAACCAAGGCCCCGTCGCCTCCATCTTTTATTTTTCTCCATCCCATGAAACGCCCGCTCGCCCTGCTGCTCAGATCCATCTCTAGATTGGCACCGGACATTCCTCTGATCCGTGCCATCCCGACGCGCGTGTTTTGGCCGATCCACAAAAACCTGGGCCTGGGCGGCGGAGGCGTGGTCGATGTCCTCGGATTCAAGATGAGATTGGACCCGAATGAGTGCGTGGATGCCAGCCTCTGGTTTGTGCCTCATCTCTATGACAGACATGAGCTGGCCTTTCTAAAAACGAGGTTCGGCGGCCGCAAGTTCATCGATCTGGGAGCGAACATCGGCTTCTGGTCGGCTTTTGTCGCTCACCACTGGCCGGAGGCGAAGGTGCTTGCGATTGACGCCAATCCAAACACCTATGCCTTGGCGGAAGAGAACATGAAGCTCAATGGCTTCACGAAGGTCAAGGTGCTCAATCTCGGCGCAGCCGCAGAGAACGGCACGCTGCCCCTGTATCTGAACGAAACTGGGAATCGAGGCGGAGACACGCTGAAGCACGGCGGCAACGGTGAACGCATGATTGAAGTGCCCGTCAAACGACTGTCGGACATTCTGGCGGAACACGGCATGCAGGACGCAGAGTTCATGAAGGTGGACATCGAAGGCATGGAGATCGAAGTGCTCACGGAACTCTTCACGAATTCCACGATCCGGCCTCGCTACATCTGCGCGGAGACGCTGCACAGCCCGGGTCTGGTTCATCTCCTCCAGCAACACGGCTACCGCTGTATCTTGCAGTGCAAAGAAAACGCCATCTTCGCTCATCAATGACAACGCGGTGAGCAATGCTTTGTGCAGCGACGCTCCGTCAGCGCGGCCTTGAACAGGAAAAGCTTTTCATGCCGTTGACCCACAAGAGTGGCTCTTCATGGGATTCGAAATCCTTCTCTGCTGCCTGAAAGTCAGCACGAGCCCTCATGACCCAGCAAAGCTCCCCATTCCTGACCCTGGATCACAAGGGCAGCGGCTGGTCCTCGCCCAGCACTTTCACTTCCATCTCCAGCGTCACGCCGCGCTCTTCGAGGGCCTTTTCTTTGATTTGAGCGACCAAATCGAGCACTTCGCGTGAAGTCGCGCCACCTTGGTTGACGATGAAATTCGCGTGGATGCCGGAAACGACGGCTTTGCCGACGCTGCGGCCTTTGAGCTGCAAATCGTCGATCAATTTGCCTGCGCCGCAGAGTTCCGGATTCTTGAAGGTGCAGCCTGCGCTGGCACCGACGGGCTGGCTGGTGCGGCGCTTGTGATGCGAAGCGGCGAGTTTGGCATCGATCTCGGTTTGCGGGGCAGGGGAGCCTTTCAGCACGGCGGAGACGACGTAGCGCTCCTCAAACTCCGGCACGCTGCGGTAGTGATGCGTGATTTCCGCGAGTGATTTCTCTTTGAGGCTGCCATCGGTGTCGATGAAGCGCACGCGGACGATTTGATCGAAGGTTTCGGTGCCCATCGCGCCCGCGTTCATGCGGATCGCGCCGCCGAGATTGCCGGGGATGCCTTCCATCCATTCAAAGCCGCCCAGTCCGGCATTGCGGGCCGCGCTGGCGATCTTTTTGAGCCGTGCACCGGCTCCGGCGATGATTTCGTTGCCGTTGACGACGACGTTTTCGAAATCGCCCTTCATGTGGATCACTGCGCCGCGGATGCCGCCGTCTTTGACGAGCAAATTGGAGCCGCGACCAATCACGCGGATCGGAATCGATGCGGAGCGCAGGTAGCGCACGATTTCAGCCAGTGCAGCCTCGTTGCGCGGCTCGATCCAATACTGCGCTGGGCCGCCGATGAGCCAAGTGGTGTGCCGATTCATCGGCTCGTAAAGTTTGGCCACGCCGCCGCCATGCGATTCGAGGATGGCGCAGAGTTTTTCGAGCACGGGCAGGTCGCGCGCGATGCAGCGGCCGACTTCGTGCACGTTGCCCGCGCCGAGCGTGATGAGCAGGTCGCCGGGGCGCAGCGCATTGCCGACTTTGTCACGCGCGATCATCATCGTGGGTGTGCTGCCGGTCTTGGTGTGCGTGTTTTGCAGCTTCACCTCTTCGAGGATCGTTTCGCCGCTGACACCGGGCAGCGGCTTCTCGCTCGCGGGATACACGTCGGTGACGAAAAGCTCGTCCACATCGCCAAAACTGGCTCCGAACTCCTTTTTGAGCAGTTGCGTGCGGCTGAAGCGATGCGGCTGGAAGAGGCAGACGATGCGTTTCGCGTTCAAACCCTTCGCGGTGGCCAAAGTGGCCGCGATTTCGCTCGGATGATGGCCGTAGTCATCGACGACGGTGAAGCGCTCGCCGCTGTGGCGGATTTCAAAACGGCGTTTCGCACCACGGAAGCTTTTCAAAGCATGCTGGATCGCCTCAAACGACACGCCGCTCTTCGTGGCGAGCGCGATGGCGGCGAGGGCGTTGCTCACGTTGTGTTTGCCGGGAATGCCCAGCGTGGCGGTGCCGAGCAGTTGCTCGTTTTGATACACCTCAAACTCCGAATGATCCGGCCGCATGGTGAGAATGTTCGCGGAGAAGTCATGGTTGCGGCTCCAGCCATAGCTGACGCCTTGCGGGCCTGCGCAGACTTCCGTGGCTACGGGATCTTCCGCGCAGTAAACCCAATGACCGGGCGTTTGGCTCAAAAGCTGACGGAACACCGCTTTGATGGCCTCGATGCCATCGTAGAAGTCGAGATGTTCCGGCTCGATGTTGAGCACGATGGCGTGTTGTGGGTGGAAATTGACCAGCGTGCCATCGCTCTCATCGCCTTCGGCCACGAAAAGTTCTCCTTCAGTGTCCCAGTGCGCGTTCGAGCCCAGAATCGGGATCTCCGCGCCGACGTAGTGACTCGGCTTGAGGCCGCCTTGACGCAAAACATGAGCGGTGAGCGCGGAGGTGGTCGTTTTGCCATGCGTGCCGCAGACGACGACACCTTTTTTGTTCGCCATGACAGCAGCGAGTGCTTCCGCACGACGCACCAGCGGGATGCCTTGTTTGTAGGCTGCCTCGTAGGCGATGTTGCCGGGCTTGATGGCGCTGGAGTAGATGACCATGTCGCAATCCTCGACCTCCTTCTCCGTGTGGCCGTGGAAGAATTGCAGGCCGAGCTTTTGCAGACGCTCGGTTTCGAGCGTGGTGGCCTTGTCCGAGCCACTGACCTTGTGCCCGAGCCCCAGCAGCAGCAGCGCGAGCCCGCTCATGCCGGAACCGGCGACCCCGATGAGGTCGATGCGCATGGGATGACGGCTTTCTTTGAGGAGGCTGAGGACGGCGTGGGTCATGGACAAAAATGGGGCGCGGATGGTAGCCCTGATTCCCCAGGCAGCAAGAAGCGCAGCCCTGAGGCCATCATTTCGCCGTCAGTTTCTCGGGTTCAGGATGGTTCAATCCATCTCCGATGCTGGTGCGTAGTGCCTCGCATGTCTTCCGACTCCACACGCACATGGTTCATCACAGGTTGTTCTTCGGGCTTTGGCCGCTCCTTGGCCGAGGCCGCACTGTTGGCGGGTGACACCGTCCTTGCCACAGCACGCAAGGCTGAAGATCTGGAGATGCTGGAGCACTTGGGTGCAGGCCGCTGTCATGGTTTTCAGCTCGACATCACCGATGCGGCACGCACGCGCCACGTGATAGCTGAGGCAGCTCAGGTCACAGGTCGGGTTGATGTGTTGGTCAACAATGCGGGCTATGGCCTCGTCGGCGCTGTGGAGGAGTGCGACGACCACGCCGTGCGCCAGAACTTTGAGACCAATTTCTTCGGCACCTTGAACGTCATCCAGGCCGCCTTGCCTGTGCTGCGTGCGCAAAAAGCGGGTCACATCGTCACCATCAGCGCGGCAGCCGCTGTCGCGAACTACGCGGGTTTCGGCGTTTATGGAGCTGCTAAGGCGGCGGTCGAGGCACTGCACGAAAGCCTGCGCGCTGAAGTCTTGAGCCACGGCATCAAGGTCACGCTGGTGCAGCCAGGCCCTTTCCGTACAGATTTCATCCGCCGCGGCCTAGTCCGCGCGCCCGGCATGTCGGAGTATGCGAACAGCGCAGGCAAATTCGCCAGTTACCTCGGCCAAGTGGATGGCAAACAGCCTGGTGATCCTGAACGCGCAGCAGAGTTGATCGTCAAAATGGTGCGCGAAGGCCAAGCGCCACTGCGCCTGCCTCTGGGCCGCTACATCACCCAAAAGATCCGCACCACGATGAACAACCGGCTTCGTGAGCTAGAAACCTGGGAACAAGCCGCCTGCGCCACCGACTTTTCCGCCTGAAGCATTGGCGCGGGGGCTGACTTTCGTCTTGTCCCTGGGGGGTGGCTTTTGCACACTTCGTCCATGTCTCGCACACGTCGTCACTTCCTTGGCGGTCTCAGCACCGCGCTCGCTGCCACTTGGGTACAGCCTTTGCGCGCCGCGCCTGATCCGAAGAAGGAGGTGGTGATCGGGCATGGAAAGCACCGCTACAAAGTGAACAAGGAGTGGGTGCCGGCGGGGCAGGGCAGACATCATCCCATCCTGAATTGCCATGAGATGGTGCAGGTGAAGGATGGTCGGCTCTTCATGGTGGGCGATCATTGGGACAATCAGATGCTGGTCTTCCAACCGGATGGCACGATCTTGGATTCCTGGGGCAGTGCCTGGCCGGGCGGGCATGGACTCACGTTGAGCGACGAAAATGGGGAGGAGTTTCTCTTCCTCACCGACAGTGGTTTGTGGAAAAGCGGCAGTGGCGGCTATCGGCAGACAGGACGGGTGACCAAGATGGATCTGACGGGGAAGGAGATCTTCAGCCTGAGCCATCCGATGATGGTCGGTGCTTATGAGCCAGACATGGTTTACAATCCCACCGAGGTCGCCATCGCTCCAAACGGAGACATTTACGTGGTGGACGGCTACGGCTCCCAGTTCGTGCTGCGCTATGACCGGAATGGGAAGTTCATCCAACGCTTCGGTGGCAAGGAAGGCGTGCCTGAGGAGCAACGGCTGAACAACGCGCATGGCATTGCCATCGACACACGGCAAGGTACCGACAAGGCCACGGTGATCGTCACCTCACGCGCGGACCATTGTTTCCGCCGCTTCACGCTAGATGGCAAATACCTCGGCACCATCTCCGTGCCTGGCGCGATGGTTTGCCGCCCCGTCATCTCAGGACAGGAGATCTATGCCGGCGTCTGCTGGAGCAAGACACCCGAGGTGAACAAGCTGCCCCAGAACCCCAGCGGCTTCACCGTGATCCTCGATGCGCAGGACCGCGTGGTGAGTGCGCCTGGCGGCACGGAGCCGGTGTATGAGGACGGCAAGCTGAAGCCGCTGATGCAGGCCGAGCGCGTCTTTGATCACGGGCACGATGTCTGCGTGCTGGAAAATGGTGACTTGATCGTCTGCCAGTGGAATGCTTTCCAAACCTACCCCATCAAGCTGGAGCGCGTCTGATGGCCTGAGTCCTGCGTTTTGTAGCCAATTGAACTCAGAATAATGTAGTAGATTAGCAATCTGATCTCCACAAACTACATGAAACTGCGCCTCGTTTATATTCATATGCCAGATGGCAGCATCAGCGAGCCTACACCGATAGGCCGGGCACTTGAAATGTTGAAAGATAAGCAATTACCTGCTTCTACTCAGGTCTGCGATATTGGTAGTCAACAATGGAGGCTATTGCGACATGACCAAGCTGCACGGATACAGCTCCCGAATCAAAATTGGGCACCACTTGAGGTAGCATCTAGCTCATCTGACGATCACAACAGGGAATCGCAGGATCTTGGTGAGCGGCTTGCACGAGCCCGTGACATTATGCTTATCGTAGGCGTGGTCAATGCTGCACTCTGCGCCATTACCGGATTCGCTATGTGGTCGATTCCCGCAATACTGGCTTGGTGGGTGCCAGCGGCTTTTGTAGCTATCTTTGCGCACACCATGAAAGGTCGTCATTAAAACATAACTGGGCGAGATATACATGGAGCGAGTTATGTATTCTCTCTGAAAATGGACGGTCGATATCAACAGTTCTCAATTTATCTGAATCCTCCTTTTAACACCCGTGAGCATGTCTGAAAAAAACACCCAGGTCGTCATCGTCGGCGCAGGTCCGGCGGGGTGCACACTGGCTGCGCTGCTGGCGCAGCGAGGCCTCGCGTGCCTCGTCTTTGATGACGACAAGCGCCCCGAGCTGCTCGTGGGAGAGTCTCTCATCCCTGGAGTCGTGCCGGTCTTCCGGCAGCTCGGCATCGAAGAGCGCGTGGCGCAGATGGCGACCAGGAAACCGGGTGCGTCCTTTTTTGTGACGGATGGGGGGCCGCGCATCCATTTCAGCTTCAAGAATGTGGAAGGCCACCTGCCGACGTATGCCTTCAACACGCCGAGGCCGGAGTTTGATAACCTGCTGCGCACCCGAGCGGAGGAGCTGGGGGCGACCTTTGTGCATGCACGTGCAGAGCTGGAGGCTGGCACACAAAACGGCGAACCTACGATTCAACTCAGTGCCCGCAGCCGTGAGCTCGCGGGGCTGAAGTCAGATGCAAAACCGCTGCTCGTGGACTGCACGGGACGCTCGCGGGCCTTTGCCCGTGCCATGAATTTGGGGGCCGAAAAAGGTGAGCGTGATGACATCGCTTATTTTGCCCACTTTGAAGATTTTGATCACGATGAGGTGGAGCCTGGCCAGGTCATCATCTCCGTGCTGCGTGCGGGTTGGAGCTGGCGCATCCCGTTGCCGGGCCGACTTTCGGTCGGCATCGTCGTGTCCAAAGAGCACGCGAAGACGCTGGGCGACACGCCTGAAGAGCGTTTGGAGGCCGCCATTCGTCAGGAACCGCTGCTGGCGGAAAAGGCGAAGCGTGCGCGCCGCATCACACCCGTGATGACTTACACGAATTACCAGCTGCTGACCGAGCGTGGCCATGGCCCAGGCTGGGTGCTTTGTGGGGATGCCTTTGGCTTTGTCGATCCCATGCTGTCACCGGGTCTTTTCATGTCGCTCGTGGGAGCACAGCTGCTCGACCAGTGGGTGTTTCGAGAGGGCGTGCAAATTTTAAATCAGCCGGAGAAGCTCGAGGCAGCGCTGAACCAATACAGCAAACGCATCGTGCATTGGCATCGCGCTTGGCAGGAGCTGGTGCGCTATTTTTACGATGGACGCATCTTCCGCATCCACCTCGCGGGCAAGAACCTTTCCATGAAACCTAGCCCGCTGAATCTGGCCAGCCGCATGGAGCGCCACTCCACGCGTCACATTGCCAGCATGGCCTCGGGAGGCTGGACTTGCTCTCGTTATAGCCGCGGGCTCATGCGGTTTTTGTCCCGCTACCTCGTCTGGGATGTGCCCGATGCCGCCGAGTTTGCTGTGCAGACGCGCTGGCAGCCGGATCTGATCGCGAAGGCAGCGTGACATTTCAGCGCAGGAGTTACAAAATGGGCACGAAATTCGCATTCACGCCCTGCGGACTACCCCACACCTCTGTGCCCCTCCTGACATGAACTCAGAATCCACTCCTCCTCCCGCCGCTGAAACCTCCCTCTGGAAAGGCCACACCTCCCAGTGGGTGCATTTTTGGTACTACTTCTTCTGCCTCATCGTCGCAGGCGGCACAGGTTTCGCCGCCACGGTGACTGCTCCTGTGACAGCAGGTCTCTCTTTTCTCGGGCTCATGGTGCCGCTGCTGATGTGGGTCGTCCGCTGGTGGATCACCAAGTCCACGTCGTATGAGCTCACCAGCCAACGCCTGAAGATCGCCAGCGGCATCTTGAATCGAAAGCTGGATGAGCTGGAGCTCTTCCGCGTGAAGGACTACGCCATGGATCAGCCTTTTTTCCTCCGCATGGTCGGTCTGGGCAATCTGACGCTGATCACCAGCGATGCCACCTCTCCCCAGATCTTCATCAAGGCCATCCCTGCGGTCGAGGAGGTGCGGGAAAAGTTGCGCGCTGCAGTGCAGGCCGAGCGCGACCGCAAGCGTGTGCGTGAGATGGACGTGGATCACTCCGACGGCACCCACGCCCTTTAATCTCTGGGCATCACGGTGGCGCGTGTGGGTCGAGTCTGCTTCTTGCATTCGCAGAGGCATCATCCATCCTCCGCGCCCATGTCCGCCCCCCCTGACACACGCGAGGTTATTCTGGAAGCCCGTGAACTCACACGTGAGTTCGACGGCGTGAAGGCCCTGGATCGCTTCTCCTTTCAGCTGCATCGCGGTGAAGTGCTGGGCCTGCTCGGAGCCAATGGCGCGGGCAAAACGACGGCGATGAACTGCCTGCTGGGCCTCACGCTGCCGACAGGTGGAGATCTCTTTGCCTTCGGCTTGGAGTTGCAGCGCCATCGTATCCAGATCCTGCAGCGCTCCAATTTCTCCTCTGCCTACACCGCGCTGCCCGGGAACCTGCTCGTGGGGCAGAACCTGCTGGTGTTTGCCAAAATCTACGGCGTGAAGGACCCCAAGGCCAAGATCGCCGAGCT
Organism: Verrucomicrobiaceae bacterium; assembly: GCA_027484445.1. Taxonomy (GTDB): domain Bacteria; phylum Verrucomicrobiota; class Verrucomicrobiia; order Verrucomicrobiales; family Verrucomicrobiaceae; genus Prosthecobacter. The sequence goes on along the minus strand of JAIXSY010000022.1, from coordinate 2,758 downwards.
GATGGAACTGCTGGAAATCTCCCACCTCAGCAAGCGTGTCACGGGCCAGCTCTCGGCTGGTGAATCTACCCGAGTGAATCTGGTGAAGGCTTTCTTGAATGACCCCGAGCTGCTCATGCTGGATGAGCCCACGGCCAGTCTCGATCCCGACATCGCCGACAAGGTGCGGAAAGTCGTGCGCAAGGTGCAGCGCGAGCGGAACATCGGCATCCTCTACACCTCGCATAACATGCGTGACATTGAGGAAGTCTGTGACCGTGTCATCTTCCTGCACAAAGGCCGCATCGTCTGCGAGGGCACGCCTGCCCAGATCCTCGCCCGCTCCAGCAGCAGCTCGTTGGAAGATGTGTTCATCAAAATCGCCCGCGATGGCGAAATCGTCGATGAAGCCTAGCCGCCCGCGCTTTCTCCCAAGTCCAGTTGTTTCCGCTCTCCGCCCTCTGCCGCCATGAATCTGCAAACCATCAGCGCCCTGGTGCTACGCTACCTTTTCCTCTACACCCGCACGCCCATGCGCATGGTGGAGCTGGTCTTCTGGCCCGTCGTCGATCTGGTCGTCTGGGGTAATGTGACGGTCTTCATCCAAAAGAACACCAACCCTGAATTCGGGAACTTCGTCCTGTTCTTCCTGGGGGGCATGATCCTCTGGGACATCATGTTCCGCGCGCAGCAGGGCGTCGCCATCTCCTTCCTGGAGGACGTGTGGACGCGCAATCTGCTGAATGTCTTCGTCGCCCCTGTGCGCACCACAGAGTATGTCAGCGCCACCTTCATCGTCGGCTTCTTGCGCATCGTCGTCACGGCCATCGTGCTCAGCCTCATCTCTTGGTTTGGCTACACCTTCAATGTCTTCACGCTCAGCTGGTGGCTCATCCCCTTCTTTGCCAATCTCATGCTCTTCGGTTGGTCGCTAGGCATGATCTCCACGGCGCTGATCCTGCGCTGGGGTCAGGCCGCCGAGTCGCTGGCCTGGGCCATTCCTTTCTTCTTCCAGCCTGCCGTTGCCGTGTTTTATCGCGTGGAGGACATGCCCGCCTGGTCGCAGCCCATCGCGTGGTGCTTTCCCCCCACTTACATCTTTGAGGGCATGAGGGATGTGATGAAAAGCGGCAGCATGAACTGGAGCTACCTCTGGACCTCTGCCGGACTGAATCTGCTCTATCTCGCCCTCGCGGGTTGGCTCTTCCTCTGGATCTTGAACCTGACTCGCAAGCGCGGCCTCCTCACCAAATTCGCCACGCAGTGAACGTCCTCATGGGGCGGTGAAGCTCGCAGCCAACGGGTGCTCGTGATGGCGCGGGCAAGACGATCCGGCCCAAAAGAGATGGGATTCCTCCTCGCAGACTGGTTGCGCGAGGCGTAACCCGCTCCGTCACCCCGTCGTCCACCCCATGCTTCGTCTTGCCCTCAAAATGCTCTTTGGCGACACCGCCAAGTTTCTCATGCTGGTCGCCGGCCTCGTCTTTGCCACTTTCCTCATGGCTCAGCAGAGCGCCGTCTTTTGTGGCCTCATGAGCTGGACCACGGCCACGCTGAAAAACGTGCCTGCGCCCATCTGGGTCGTGGAGGCTAAGGTCGAGCAAGTGAACGAAACGAATCCGCTGCTCGACACCGATGTCGCCCGCGTCCGCAGCGTGGACAGTGTCGCCTGGGCCGCTCCGATTTATTCCGGCATCCTGCGGGTGCGTTTGCAGAACGGGAACTTCAAAATCATCCAGCTCATGGGCATCGACGCCACCACCTTTGCCGGAGCGCCTGCCAAGCTGAAGGAAGGCCGCATCGAAGACCTGCGCCTGCCTCATGCGGTGATCATTGACGACCTTGCCGTAAAGCGACTGGCGGAAGAGCGCGGTAGCATCGTGAAGCTAGGAGATACCTTCGAGATCAACGACCAGGAGGCTCGTGTCGTCGGCATTGCGGACACCGTGCAGTCTTTCACTGGCGGACCCTACGTCTGGACGACCTACGAACGTGCTCTGCAGTATGCTCCTGCCCAGCGAAAAATGCTCTCAGCCGTCATTGCAGCGCCGCGCCCTGGCATCAGCGAGGAACAATGCGCGGCTGACATCCGCCGCGAAACACGTCTAGCGGCCTTTTTGAACCGAGGTTTTGAGTTTGGCGCTGACCAAGACTTCAACACCTCCACCGTCTGGTGGTATGTGCGTAACACGGGCATCCCCTTTTCCTTTGGCATCACGGTCGCCATTGGCTTCATCGTCGGCATCGCCATTTCCTGCCAGACCTTCTACAGCTTTGTCCTGGAGCACATGAAGCATTTGGGCGCGCTCAAGGCCATGGGCACCTCCACCTGGACCCTTTGCCTCATGCTCCTCACGCAGGCCTTCACTGTCGGTCTCATTGGTTATGGCATCGGTCTCTTCTTCACCGCACGCTTCGCCTTTCCTGCCCTAGAAAATGAGCAGCCCCCCTTTTACATGCCCGAGATCGTGCCTCCAGCCGTGCTTGGCGTCATCCTCTTCATCTGCGGCCTCTCTGCGTTGCTCGGCATCTGGCGCGTCGCCCGCCTGGAACCAGCGATGGTTTTCCGCGGGTGATGATGGGCAATCGTAATGGGAAGTTGATGAAGGGCAGTTGGCTTTGGGAGAATTGCGCGCTTTTTTCAAGTCATTGAGTGCAATCTTAGAGCATTTTAAATAATACTATAACCGCAAGAGGCAAAATAACCCATCGCATCTTTGGCTGTGATTTTTGAGAACGCTTTGCTGATGGCTTCATCGAGTTCTTCGGGCGTGCGTGC
>JAIXSY010000013.1 GCA_027484445.1 Verrucomicrobiaceae bacterium | reverse complement strand
TGACGCGTGTTTGCATCATAGGCAACATTAGGGTTGCCCATCCTGCTATTGAAAGCTGAAATCTACTCCCATGACTCATGAAACCCGTTGGTACTCGACAAAGCAGTCGCCCATAGCGTCATTGACATACTCAACGCTTTTGTCTCTCATCAACTAGTTCGGCCAACCAACACCACCACCGGCTATGCAGCGGAGTCCAGACTTGAAGCGCGTGCGAAAGCTCCCCAGCCTGACGGCCATCTATGACATTCCAGACCCAGCCAAGCGCCTTTGGGCATTCAACGATTTCCTGTGGTGCAAGAGCTTTGAGATGCGCTTGCCTCTGACGCCAGCCGAGAAGAAGTTTGATGATACTCATCACCTCTTCGGTGCGATTCCTGCAGACGGATGGCCGTCCGTCTTCGATCAGACCCTGAACTATCCCAGTATTCTTGGCGTCATCGAGCTTCTCCGGTTCTGCGACTGCTCCGAGACGGCAGCGGCGATTGCTGAGGCGCTCGAACTCTTCTACAACGGTCGGACAGACTTGCTATCCGTGATGCAACGCGAGGAGGCTGGGATACGGGGTTTCAGACATCCCACCGAGAGACGACGGTTTATTGCTCTAGGCGACATCGTCGAGCAGCTTCCGCTGTCAGACAGATATTTTCAGATCCTTCGGTGGACGGAAGCTCACAGGGAGGAGTTTGTTGACTTTCCGAGACCATGATCTCATACCAACAACAGCCACACAACACGCCAAGGCCGAACAAAACGGATGCAGGCAACGGCTCGAAGGCTATCTGTCGTGTCAGCAACGTCCACCCCTCGCCGTCGCCTGATCCGAGGCGTTCGCCTAACTTCAACGCCCACTCTCATGGCAGACTTCGCATGGCCCACAGATGACACCGAGGCGGCGGTGCTGGCTCGTGAGTTGTTCATTGCAGAGCACGTTGCTGGATACCGGTATTGGCTTCAGCATGGCAGCGACCTCCTGACTCAACCTCAGCCGGAGACACCTTATGTTCGGAAGTGGTCTGATGTAGCCAAGAAAGACAGAGCGTATCGGGAGGTTTTCCAGACGTTGACTCCCGAGCAGAGGGAGGCGGTCGTTCGACTGCTTGATGATTGTGTTCGAGGTGCCGTGTTTGGTGCGCTTTGCACCTTGGACCAGTTTCCCCGAGGTGACGCAGAGGTCAGCATTTCCGATGGTGTATGCGGGGCCGGCACTCGGCGCTTTCGAATAGCCCCAACTCGTGTGGAGTTACATGATGATTTCATTTCAGCACTGAGCGGTCCACCTGCATCAGCAGACTCACAGGCCAAGACATGACCACCTCAACCGAACCAACGAAGGCGAACAAAACGGATGCAGGCAACGGCTCGAAGGCTATCTGTCGTGTCAGCAACGTCTTGCGCTCGCCGTCGCCTGATCCGAGACGTTCGGCCAAGGAGGAAGCGCATGAGCAGAATTAATCATCGATGAAAGCCATCAAAGTAGTGAGCCATCTGGTTATTGCTTGGGGATGGATCATTCCCGGCTTCTTCGCACTTTGGTCCTGTCAGATACTTATCGAGGACGGAGTTCCAGACCTGCTTCATGGAGAGAATCGTCAGTTTGATTTTGATTTTGTGGCCCCTGTTTATCAGTGGATCTGGGTCACCCTAATCTGGTCAGTTTTCAGTAGCATTCTTTCCAGCTATTTGATGTGGCGTAATGCCAGTAACAGACCAAGGCCGAACAAAACGGATGCAGGCAACGGCTCGAAGGCTATCTGTCGTGTCAGCAACGTCCTGCGCTCGCCGTCGCCTGATCCGAGACGTTCGCCCAACTTCAATCATGCAGCGAGTTTATCCATCATCAGGAAGCGTGTCGATTTGGGTCGGAGCATTCGAGACCGAGGATGCTTTTGACGAGGAAGTTGATGCGGTGCTCGCGCCTGCGTTGAATCTGCCGTGCGACATTGCGGATATTTGTGAGACGACTTTCGAGTCGCAGGCGACACCCATCCGATCTTTGCTGACAGGATTTTCCGGCGACAGATCGTTCGTCGATTCGGCTATCCTTGCAGCAGAGCGCGTTGGCATCAGTTCCGGAACAGCCGCCATTGTGTGCTATCACCTTGCAGTGACTGATGCCTCGGTTTCAGACAGGCTTCACTTTCTCGGAACACATTCCGGCACAGACATTCTCGCATGACCAGTTACACACAATCAACCAAGGGCGAACAAAACGGATGCAGGCAACGGCTCGAAGGCTATCTGTCGTGTTAGCAACGTCTTGCGCTCGCCGTCGCCTGATCCGAAGCGTTAGGCGACTACGCGCGTTCTCTCTCGAATGACCAGCAATGAGCACAGACCGAATAGGAAGCCCCCGCTACTTCGACGCGTCATCGGCAGTGCGTTATCAGCGTTTGTCGGCTGGTTCACGCTCAATTCATTTCTATTCGTCTGGGCCTTCATCACGAGGCACGAGCACCGCTCGAACCCGCCAATTCCGAACGAGTGGCTCACCGGCCCTGCTTTCATGGCCCTTTACTCTGCGGCATTCGTCGTCGCCACTTGGCTCCTTGCGTTGCTTCCGCTCTACATCTTCGTCCCGCGGCGCTCAGTTCTTTGGCGTTGGCCAGTCTGCACACTTTGCGGCGCAGCCGCAGGCGCAGTCATCATGTTTAGCTTCTACGGCCCCAACTCATCAGACCGTTATGCTGCCGTCCTCACCATACTCGCGGCTATCGTCGGCGGCATCACATGTCTCTTCGGTGCTCTGACAGCAGATCGCTTTCATCATGCGCCATCGACAACAACCGTCGCCTAACCAAGCGCTGCAGCGAACTGCTCCGGGCGTCACGCTGGCTGCTGCCCGCCGTCCTGCCACCTTTCCATCCTTCCCCTCACCTCCTTCGCCCACGCAGCCAGCGCGCCGCCCTCCGCAGTCGCTGAGCTTGCGGTCGTTCGCCCAAGAGATAGTATCCCCAGCATCAAAAAGACGATGAATCCTCCACCACTTCCTAGTCCCGCAGTCGCGTGGAAGGATTATGCCTTGCTTCTATTGTGGATGGTTCCGCCCACCTTAGCTTGGCTTTTTTCCATCGTCATTTTGATGCCAAGACTTGAACGTGTTTGGGATCACGTTGGGCAGCATTCGGCACGTATCACCACACTTATTGATCTGTCTCGGGCCTTCGTTGATTACGGACGCATCATCCTTGTCGCAGCGATTGGGCTTGCCTTGCTACTCGAGCAGTTCGCCCCGTGGTGGCCCATTTACAGACGCTCCATTATGGCAGCATTCGTCTTCATTTACACTACCCTCATGTTCCTTTTGGTATTGAGTTTGGCCACGGAAGGGCTGGGACTAATCAAGCTCTGAAGTCGATATTATGAGTGCATTTCGAACCCAATTGATGGCACTAGCGCTGACCATTGGACAAACCAATGGCGAACAAAACGGATGCAGGCAACGGCTCGAATGGCATCTGTCGTGTCAGCAACGTCTTGCGCTCGCCGTCGCCTGATCCGAAGCGTTCGCCCAAGAAGCGGAATGCAATACCAATGATGCCCAGTCTCACCCAGCGCAGTCAGCAACAGCACGGGACTTTGGCCTGGTTATGGGTGGCCTCAGTTCTGTTGTGGCTTTCATCCTGTCAGCGCAAGGCTCCCCCAGGCGACTACGATATGGTCGCGGTCTCTGTGACGGTGAAGCCTGCCACGATCCATGTTGGAGACAAGGTTGTCTTGGATCACACGGTCCGTAACGACGGGAAGGACACCGTGCCCGGCAAGACCTACAATGTTGATTTGTATGTGGACGGCAATCGAGTCAGCTTCGATCACGGCACTTTCGACAAGGGGCCTGGACAGAAATCGGACTATGGTATGGCACCGGGTTACCACCATTGGCAGCCTGCGAAGCCAGGAAAATACAGATACCGTTTGATCGTGGACGAGAGCAACAACCTCCCTGAGACGGACGAGACGAACAACGTTTTGGAGGGTGATATTGAGGTATTGCCATGAACAGATCACCAACAAAGGACGAACAAAACGGATGCAGGCAACGGCTCAAAGGCTATCTGTCGTGTCATCAACGTCTTTCGCTCGCCGTCGCCTGATCCGAAGCGTTCGTCTAACCAACGGAGCCTTTCGCCATGATACCAACTCGTTTAGCCCTTTTCGCATTTTGTGCTGTCCTGCTTACATCTTGCGGCACACTCCCTCCAACTTTTGAGCGAGCGAGTGATTCCACCCTTGTATTTACTCCATCGCAGTGGCGGTTCCCTGTCTCCATAGCTGGGTTCAAGCGTGCCGAGGTTGTGCGCTATGACCAGGCCGGGTTTGACTGTTCTGTCGCCTACAACCATCCTTCATCAATTGCCGCTACTGTTTATACATACCCTGCCAGTGGACGTTCACTCGACACTGAAGTTCGCGGAGTGAGTGGAGAAATCGAGAGACAGCATCGGTCCGGTCCAGCGAAGATTCGAGCCATAGCGTCCTTCGGCGGCCACAACGGTATCAGACTCGGTCACAGCTACGCTGGAGTATTTGCCATGCGGCCACAAGAGCTTCGCTCGCAGACGTTGATTTTCAGGATAGGAGCCAGCTTTCTGAAGTTTAGGATTACATATCCAGAGGCAAACGCCGAAAGGGCGGAGGTAGCCATCAATGCCTTCCTCGCACAATACCAATGGCCAAAGTGAAGGCGAACAAAACGGATGCAGGCAACGGCTCGAGGGCTATCTGTCGTGTCAGCCACGTCTTGCGCTCGCCGTCGCCTGATCCGAAGCGTTCGCCCAACTAAACACGCCACTCGTGAAGACCGACGAAGAACAGCCACTCAGCGAGAGCATGCGAGCAGTTCGTTGGTTCTACTACGCGAGCATTGCTGTCGGATTCCCACTGTGGTTGCTGGTCACCTTTGTCCTTGTTGCTTGGGTGAGGTTCACACTTTGGCCGCTACCCGACATCGGGCCTGTTGAGTTTGAGTCACCATCGGCCATGCAGACAGGCATATTGAGGGCCGCGGGACTTGTGTTCTTTGTGATCTATCCGGCTGCATTCTTCTGGGCATATCGGATTACACGGCGGCCGTGGGTCTTGTTTGCCACCCTACTGCTGCCAGTTCTCACGTTCTGTTACGCGGCTGCCTATTTTCCCATCACTGACTCGAACTCAGAGGAGTGGGCTTGGTTGTCTTACCTCGGCTCGCTAGCTCTTATCTTGACCGCAGGAGGTATTGCCGCATCACTTTCACAGCGTCATCAGCCAGCCAGCCACCAAGCGACCACATGAGCATCCTCCACGAACCACCGAGGGCGAACAAAGCGGATGCAGGCAACGGCTCGAAGGCTATCTGTCGTGTCATCAACGTCTTGCGCTCGCCGTCGCCTGATCCGAAGCGTTCGGCCAACTATCAGCACCACTCGCCATGTGGAACATCCTCACTGCGGTCCTTTTGCTGAGTAGCCACGTCTTTGGTGGCGAGTGGCTTGTCACGAAGGGCGGACTATCACCCGACAAGAAGCTTGCTGTCGTGGTATCTCCCCAGAAGACGGAGTTTATTGATGAGGCAGATGACAGCGTTCTCCTCATCGACCAGACCACTGGACGCAGGATTGGCCCACTTGAAGAAGTTTCCTCCTCAGGCGGCACTTGGGGCAGCACGACGACGAACGTTCACTGTATGTGGTCGCCAGATAGCACGATACTGATCGTGAACTACCGCACCGGACGGCTTATGCACTCATCGCAGATTTACCGGATTCGAGACCGCCGAGCCATTCCCGTGTCGTTGCCGGACACCAAGACGCACCCCAAGGGCAAGCTTTTGGTGGGACTTCAGAGCACCGCAAACCCAGGTTCGGAGATCACTCTCACGAAGGATGGCTCCATTCAAATGCGAGGCTGGGGTTACGTTCCCGACTTCACCGTTGATTACTCGAAGCATGGTTTGACCGGATTTGAAGGAGAGCTTCTATTCCATTATCGCTTTGACCAGAAGGGACGACTCCAGCTTCACGACATCACTGTTCCATCCACACCATGAACAGTCATCATCTACACCCAAGGCCGAACATAACGGATGCAGGCAACGGCTCGAAGGCTATCTGTCGTGTCAGCAACGTCTTGCGCTCGCCGTCGCCTGATCCGAGACGTTCGCCCAACTAACAGCGTCACTCGCCATGCCTCTCTGGCTCAGCAACATCTTCTCATCTATGCGCACTATTCGTATCTTCGGAGCTAAGGACTACATGGTGATCGTCGAGGGCGGCGTTCCCTCCGATAGCGGCAACGAACTGAATGCCACCACTCACCCAAAACTTCGAGAGCATGGCTATTTTGGTGTTCTGAAGATCGCCACAGACGACGAAACGGGCATTCACGTTCACCCGATCTATGATGGTAGCTGGTCTTTTGCGGTCGCACCTTGCGGGGAGGATATGCCACTTCCCGATTGGCCGATTCTGCGCTCATGGGGCACACAGAACGATCATTCCGAGACACTTGAGATACAGGTTCCGAAGTCCGCCAGACTGACCGTTGAGCCTCCAGTTGAGAGTCAGCCAAAGCACTAGATATGCAGACCACACCCCAAACGAAGGCGAACAAAACGGATGCAGGCAACGGCTCGAAGGCGATCTGTCGTGTCAGCAACGTCTTGCGCTCGCCGTCGCCTGATCCGAGGCGTTCGGCCAACTAACAGCGCCACCCGCCATGCCCAGCAATGAGATCGACCAGCTTTATCGAGTCTTCTCACGTTACCCTCGTCCCGCCAGCCTGAATGGTTGCCCATGCTGCACGGATGACGAGACCTCCAGAGCACTGATACGTGGCAGGCTTCGGGATTTGCCCGCATCTGCTTTGAGTCACTACGCATTCAAGGCTCTCAGCACTTGGGGGACTCTGGCGGACTACCGATACTTTCTCCCCCGCATTCTTGAACTGACCCGCACTGGAGAACTTGATTGTGATACCGAGGTTACACTTGGAAAGCTGGGTTATGCAGACTGGACTCTCTGGCCAGACGATGAGCAAACAGCGGTTCGCCAGTTTGTGTCTTCGCTTTGGTGCGAGAGCATTCGCTCGGGACAGGATTCGCAGGCCGACGCCATACTTTGCGGCATTGCTCGCTCCATGTCCGACATCAGTTCGCTTTTAGCTCTGGCGGACTCCGTTGATCCCAGTTTCAGGATTGTTTACCGCGATGAGCACAGCCGGGCCGACCAGCGGAAGTTGACGAACAGTTTTTGGGAGCGCAGCTTGCCGTCGTATGAACAGGCACTCACATGGGTCTACGCATAGCACCACCAAGGCCGAACAAAACGGATGCAGGCAACGGCTCGAAGGCTATCTGTCGAGTCAGCAACGTCTTGCGCTCGCCGTCGCCTGATCCGAGCTGTTCGGCGTAGCTAGCCGCTCTCCGTGAAAAAGCCCGCTAGAATCCCTTTCCCGAGTCTGATCGTCGTGCTTTTTGCATCGGCGTTCTTTTGGCACCACTGGTATTCGGGGAGGGTGGTTGCAGAAGCTCACTTCAGTTCAGGCGAGAGGATGCCAGGCTCCGATCTCACCTGCGTCATTCGCGAGTATCCGCAGACCATCATTCCATTCGCAAGCGACGGCTGCTTTTATGGCTGTGAGGTCCGTTTCCGACAGGTGTTGCTCTCATCGGTCGCCTATTACTGGGATAGCTTTTCCACTAACGACTGCAGCATCAAGATCACGTCCCCAGATGACGTTCTCTTCAGCATCGGCAGCCACCGCATTCAGTGCTCCGGCATCGGTTGGCGTGGAGCAACATGGAGCACTCCACGATGAGCAACCTCCAAAAACCCGCAACGCCGAACAAAACGGATGCAGGCAACGGCTCGAATGGCATCTGTCGTGTCATCGACGCCTCCCGCTCGCCGTCGCCTGATCCGATACGTTCGCCCAAGACACCTAGCCACTCACATGCACGGAGACACTGAAATCGAAGAGCGTAGTTGGCGACCTCCTGAGCCAATTCCCAGCACATCACCTCGGACTCTCGCAATCATTTTGCTCTGCGGAGGGTTGTTGATTGGTGGCTTTGATGCTTGGCGTCGCATGAGTGGATTTCCCTTCGTCCCCATTCCGCTTCTTGGTTACTTGGTTGTGGCCATCTGGCTTGTGCGCTCACTGGACATGGGCCGTTCGTTCTCCATCGCTGGTTGGTGGATCTCCGTGTTGTGGCACGTTCTGCTTCTGGTCTCGACCATTCTTCTTTTGCCTGTCGCTCTGGCGTTGGCTTCTCGTGCGTCGGTCCTCTTTCTGCTACCGCATGTCTGGGTCGTTGCTGCGCTTGTCATGTCCATTAAGGGACTTCGTGCGGAGACGCAGCTTCACAGGTCATCGCTCCCGAACGATCCTTCGCCACCTGATGAACTCTGAACCCCAAACCGAAAACGGGCCGAACAAAACGGATGCAGGCAACGGCTCGAAGGCTATCTGTCGTGTCAGCAACGTCTTGCGCTCGCCGTCGCCTGATCCGAGGCGTTCGCCCAAGAAGCGGAGTCCATCCCAAACACCATGAAGACAGACAGAACGATTGATGACCAGATGACGGTTGGTGAATTGAAGGCCATGCTTGAGAACGTCTCAGACGACACGAGGATCTTCTTCGGCTGCTTCAATTTGGCTTTCTACCGCCTCAAGTTCAGGGGCGATAAGTTGCTTCAGATTGAGTTCAATCAGACTGTTTACGATGACGGAAAAGGCAACGTCATCATAGATAACTAGGACTCGACGAGAGCCGCCCGAACTAGCTCAAGCACTTCAACTTTACTCAGCGGACGATAACTCTCCATTATCTCCCCCTGGAGCTTCGTTGTGACGTTCCACTTCCCCGGACGCGAACTGACAGTGATCTCCATTTTATGACCTTTTTTCACGATAGCTTCTACATCTTCGAGTTTCATGCCTCTACGCCAGTGTCAATAAAGCCCACGACCAACACCAAGGCCGAACAAAACGGATGCAGGCAACGGCTCGAAGGCTATCTTTCGTGTCAGCAACATCACGCGCTCGCCGTCGCCTGATCCGAAACGTTCTCTTAAAGTAGAATTATGAAAAAACTCCTAATCCTCATATTCGCAATATCGTGTTCCAGTTGTGCCACTTACCTCAGGGGTGATCTAGAATCAAAGAAGATCGCAAAAGAAGGTGTAAAGATTGATTTCTCGGAGCTGAACGGTGCGAAAAAATATGGCACAGCGAACATCAACAACTCCCAATATAATGTTGAGGTGGTCTATCGTACCGGTGGATTTGGCGAAACTCCGGCAACTTATCTCACAATGTTTACGTTAGGAATTATACCTTCATATTCAACAAGAAACGCTGACATTGACTACACAATTAGGCGTGGCGGCAGGATTGTGAAATCAGGCCACTTAGACAGTCGGTTCCACACTTTCTACGGATGGCTGGCAATTTTGATCGCTGACGGAGATAACAATCCTTCCGAAGACTTAATGAATTATCACGAAGGGGATTCAACACGCAATCAGATGGAGAAGACATTGGATGATCGGTTTAGCCGCTATCTCGCCAAACAACTCAAATAGCCGAGAGAACAAGCCGCGTCATGACAACCCCTACCAGCTGCCCTGTTTCGATGATTATATTTGATTTAACCATCAACCCCGTGATCGACGTGCGCCCCCGCTGGTAGGGGGGCATGCGCTCATCGTTCGCCCCAAAAACAAGCGCAATGAGCCAAACTCGAAACAGCAAGCGGACCTTCGGGCTCGTGGCATTCACTGGAGCGATGCTGTGCGGAGTGGCGACAGTGCTGATGGGGCCAGGAGGAATGAAAGAGGGAGTCTCGGCACCCATTCTTCTCGCTAGCATGTTGCTTTTGGTCGTCGCCTGCTTGTGTCGATTTTGGACTGAGTGATATGGACCGCCACAAACAACGGGCGAACAAAACGGATGCAGGCAACGGCTCGAAGGCTATCTGTCGAGTCAGCAACGTCTTGCGCTCGCCGTCGCCTGATCCGAAGCGTTCGCCCAAGAAGTAGAGTCACCCGATACACCATGATCAGACTACAAAACCTCCTATTTACGTTGTGTGCTGCCTTGTTGGCATCTTGTGCAGGCCCGTCGAATAGCATTAGCAGTTTCACCAGTCCAGCGGACGGCACCACATACCATGGCGACTTCAAGACCTATACGCCAGAAGGCGGAGTTAAGAAGGATACAGGAAGAACAGCACTTGAGGGCATCGTGCTGCTCAATGTCCAGTCAGCATACGAGGGTGAAGTCACTGCGGAACAGCTCTCCGACCTGACGAAGAGCGTCCAAGCTACGGTAGATCGGATGATTGTTCGTTCCCGGCCATCCAAAATGGCCGTGAATGTTCGTCTTTATCCCGACAGGAACCCAACGTTCAATGTCGCCACGAAGGGCACGATGGATAAGCCCGAGATTCTGAGTCTTCACAAGGCATTGATGTCGAAGTATCAGCTCAGAACGAAGTCAAGGGTCTTAGGCTATGAGTTTTACATCACCAACAGATGAGACGGGAACAGACCACCGGCTAAGCAAGGGCGAACAAAACGGATGCAGGCAACGGCTCGAAGGCTATCTGTCATGCCAGCAACGTCTTGCGCTCGCCGTCGCCTGATCCGGGACGTTAGGCGACTCCCAACGCCTCCCGTGAAACCGCCTTACTTCCTTTATTTGTTGGTGTTGCTGTTTGGTCGCGCATTTGCGGCCGAGACTTCCGTGGAACGCGACCTCTCGGCCGAGTTTGGTTCTTACTCCGGCGCGTTTTCGCTCTACGACGAGGCGCAACAGCGTTGGCTGCGTTACCAACCCGAACGATGCAACATCCGCACATCCCCGTGCTCGACCTTCAAGGTGCTCAACTCCCTGATCGCTTTGGAGACCGGCGTAGCCAGCGGCGCTGATTTTACGCTTCCTTGGGATGGCACTCGCCGTTCCATCGAATCCTGGAATCAGGACCAGACTTTGCGGAGCGCCTTTTCCGCGTCCTGCGTCTGGTATTATCAGGCATTGGCTACGCGCATCGGTTTGGAGCGCTACCAGCAAATCATCCCAAAGGTCGGTTACGGCAACAACGATCTGACGGGCGGCGTGACCCAGTTCTGGCTTCAGAGTTCTCTGGCCATTTCCCCTGACGAGCAGGTGGAGTTTCTGCGCGGCCTCCACACCCGCAAGCTGCCCTTCGCCGCCAAGAGTGTGGACACGGTGCTCGACATCATGACGCTTTCGCGAGCCGGTCAGACGGTCTTCCGAGGCAAGACGGGAAGTGCCTTCGACGCGAAGAAGAACGTCCCGACACTCGGCTGGTTTATCGGCAGCGTTACCACACCATCGGGCCTTCATCTTTTTGCCACCCGAATCACCGGCGGCGAAAACCCTTCCGGGATTACCGCCCGCAAGATTACCGAGTCCATTCTTTCGACGCTTAACGTTCTTCCCAAATGAACCGTCGCCTAACCATGCGCTGCAGCGAACTGCTCCGGGCGTCACGCTGGCTGCTGCCCGCCGTCCTGCCGCATTCCTTGTTGGCAGCCTCTTGGCCTGCGTTGTGTTAGTGACTTCTCAGCTTGCTCGCCGTCGCTCCGCTTGGTTCCTACCAACTGTGTCTGCAGCGGTGACCTTTGGTTTGGTTACGTTTGCGTTCGCTGCCCATGTTTACAGAATCGACTATCACCCTGTCAAGATTGACGGCACAAAGGCTTCGCCACCCATTTGGCAGGCTCTGGCGATCCCGAGTCTCCCCATCATAGCCTCCCTTGCTGCATTTGCGATCCATCCCAGGAGATTTTCACTGACATGACACAAAACGACAGGCCAACCAACGGGCCGAACAAAACGGATGCAGGCAACGGCTCGGATGGCATCTGTCGTGTCAGCAACGTGCATCCCTCCCCATCTCCGGCTGGATCTACGCAGGCACGGGCCGACGGCCCGTGATCCCTTAGCCCAGCCCGCAGGGCTGGGGAAGGCAGCCCCCAGGCCCACCCAGAGGCTGCGCCCCAACGGGGTGCGATACCCTATCGACCTCGCCCCAGGGATCGCAGCCCTTCAGGCCGCGACGATCACCCGGACATCCTCTGGCCCGACCAACCCAGCCCTGCGGGCTGGGCTCAGGAACTTCGGCCCTTTGGGCCTCCAGACACCGCCTCCCCACCCGCAGACTCCGGCCGCCACGAGATGGGGATGGACCTCAGCGCCTGCTCGCGGGTAAATCACCTCATGAAAACGCTCACACCGTGCTTTCCCCACACTTTTGTCGCCTATAAAGGTGCTGGCAAGCTGACAGAAGTGTTTCCCATCTGAATTGTTCGCCCAACTTCGATGCATCCCGTGCTGTCAGATGTGATTCAAGCTTTCCGCTCTGCTGAGGATTTGGCAGTCAGCACGCTGAATGAACGTCTGAAGGTCCCCTTACCACAGTCGAACCGAGATTGGGCATTATCCTCCCTCAGCATGGGGCTTCCAGAGCTTGGCCGTAGCATTGGAGTGGACATTCGGCCTCACGGTTACGGCGTCGAGATGAGGTTTCCGTCGGTCTCGATTGATTTCGACTGGGGAGACTGCGGCGAGGGATACGGCTTCGACCCCTGGCGGCTTTGGAACCACTGCGAGGAGAACAGGCTATTTCTGGATTCTGTCACCTACGACCTGCTGAAGCTTCGCTTTGACCGAGCGTGTGCTGACTCAGAGCTTGTGGCAGACAGTCATCTGCACTACTTGCCTTTAGAGCGCGAGCGATTCACGACCAAGCCCCTCGAAACCTGACCACATCATGCAAACCGCCAAGGGCGAACCATACGGATGCAGGCAAAGGCTCGAAGGCTATCTGTCGTGTCAGCAACGTCCACCCCTCGCCGTCGCCTGATCCGAGTCGTTCGCCCAACCACAATGCGTGCCATGAGCATCCTTTCAGACCCCGCCGCCATCGTTCAACGGCAGCTTGATGCCTACAATACCCGCGACG
The DNA here is from genome assembly GCA_027484445.1 of Verrucomicrobiaceae bacterium. Classification (GTDB taxonomy): domain Bacteria; phylum Verrucomicrobiota; class Verrucomicrobiia; order Verrucomicrobiales; family Verrucomicrobiaceae; genus Prosthecobacter. The sequence goes on along the minus strand of JAIXSY010000013.1, from coordinate 100,236 downwards.
TTGACGCTCTGCTCTCAATCTATGCAGAGGATGCGGAGATGTTTGAGCACCCAGCCACTCTTCTCGCCAGCGGCTCGGCGGCCTTGAGGGAGCGTTTCCTCGCTCGGTTCCAGGAACCCAACCTTCATGCACAGTTGCTGAACAGGATTGTGATGGGACAGACGGTGATCGATCACGAAGCGATTACCCGCACCTTTCCCGAGGGACCGGGCACGCTTACCATGATCATGATCTACGAAGTCCGCATGGACAGGATTGCCAGAGCTTGGAGCATCGCCGGGGCCAAGACCCTTGACTGACTCTGGGCTATCACCAGAACCACCCCACATGACCGAACCCTGCCGAACCAACTGGGCGAACAAGATCACCGCAGCCAACCAGCTATGGCCGGGGAGGTTTTCTCTGAAATCCCAAGCTCTGACACAGCCATAGCTGGTGGCTGGGTCCAAACGTTAGGCAGAAGAAGACTTGACGGACGCACGTTTTTGCGGACGCTTTCGACATGATTACCTTACCCGCCACTAAGGCCCGTGCGAAGCTTTACACGCTAATCGACGAAACGGCTAGCTCTCATATCCCAGTGCAGATCACCGGAAAGCGAGCAAACGCTGTCCTAGTATCCCAAGAGGATTGGAGTGCGATTCAAGAGACGCTCTTCCTTCTTTCGGTTCCCGGAATGCGCGAGTCCATCAAGGAAGGACTCCAGACTCCGACCGCTGATTGCTCAAGCTCCCTCGACTGGTGAACTGGACGCTCGTTTATACCAAGCAAGCGCAGAAGGATGCGATGAAGCTTGCCTCTGGGGGATTGAAGGAGAGAGCAGAGCGACTCCTAGACATCATCGCGAATGATCCATTCACGACACCTCCCCCCTATGAGAAGTTAGTTGGCGATCTTGCCGGTGCCTATTCCCGTCGAATCAATATTCAGCACCGGTTAGTTTACGAAGTCATCGAAAGCACGCGGACCATAAAAGTCATTCGGCTATGGACTCATTATGAATAAAAAAATGAGCCTAACAAAGCGGTGGAGCGAAGCCGAGCCACTACTCGTTTCTGAGCAGCGCACTTTACGAAGAGCCATGGTCGGGGATGATCGTGGCTGGCAACACCGGAGCGCAGATCTCCGTATCCACGGCACGCTACCGTTCAAAACAGGCCAACGGCCCGGCGCTGATTCCAGCCTGAAGGGCCAAGTCGGGCGGTGGGGGATGACCGGCAGTCGCACACGGTCTGCGCATCGGGGCGCGGATTGCCGAATCCACGGCACGCTACCATTCAAAACGGGCCAACGGCCCGTGATCCCTTAGCCCAGCCCGCAGGGCTGGGAAACGCCAACGCCACCCTACGCGAACCCGCCGCGCCCCAAAGGGGTGCGATACCCGTGGAATCAGCCGTGCCGCTATCGCACCCCTTCAGGGCGCTTGGTTCGCAGAGGTCGCACGGACCCGCAAACCCAGCCCTGCGGGCTGGGCTGAGGAATCACGGACCTTCGGCCCGGCGCTGATTCCAGCCTGAAGGGCCAAGTCGGGCGGTGGGGATGACCGGCAGTCGCACACGGTCTGGTGTGTCGGGGCGCTGCGGATTTGGCAATCCGCAGCATGCCACTATTCAAAACGGGCCAACGGCCCGGCGCTGATTCCAGCCTGAAGGGCCAAGTCGGGCGGTGGGGATGACCGGCGGTCGCACACGGTCTGCGCATCGGGGCGCTGCGGATTTGGAAATCCGCGCTCCGTTGGCGCTTCGGCGCGGCTGGCACGCGGAGCGCGGATTGCCGAATCCACGGCACGCTACCGTTCAAAACGGGCCAACGGCCCGCAGGGCTTGCCCATGTTGACTGCGCCGCGCTCCGCCCTTGCAGGGCAGCATGGAGGCCGTCTGCCTGCTTTTGACCGGCTCTTCCCACCCGCCGATCACTCGACGAACCTTGACTTCAGCAGGTCGTTTCATGCGGATGTTTTCGTCATGTTTGGTTTATCCAAATGGCATCTCACCCCCATTGGGACCGCACCCATGCTGGGCACGCCCAAAAGGGATGCAGGCAAGAGCTCGAAGGCTGTCTGTCGTGTCAGCAACGTCCATCCCTCGCCGTCGCCTGATCCGAAGCGCCAAGGCTCGGTCCCTGAATTGCGTGCCGCCCTCTTGCTTCCTGCTTCAAGCCGCGCCATCACCTCGGTGTGAAAGTTCCGCACCTCATCATCGCCCAGATCATCCGCACGCTGCATGACATTTTTGTCGATCGGCGCTACTCGGACAAGGCGGTGGAGTTTGCCTTCAAGAACCACCCGAAGTGGGGCAGTCGAGACCGACGGTTGTTTGCGGAGTCAGTCTATGAGTGCGTGCGCCACTGGCGTTGGCTCTGGCATGTGGCTGGGCTGCCGGATGAAGAACATCACCGCCGCGAATGCATCGGCGATGAGCAGCTGTGGAGCGTGTGGGCGGCGCAGTGGCTGCTGAGTGGCAAGGAACTGCCGCTTTTTGACGAGCTGGCGGGCATTCGTGCCGCTGACCTTCGCGCTCGTGCCCAGGAAAAGGACCATTTGCCTGCATTGATCCGCCTTTCCCTGCCCGACTGGCTGGACGCGCGCTGCGACCGGGAGCTGGGAGAGGCCTGGCCGGCGATCCGTGAGACGCTGAACCAGCCTGCCGAGGTCTATCTGCGCACGAACACGCTGAAAACGGACCGCCGCAGCCTGAAGGAGCGGCTGGGGCAGGATGGCTTCATCACCGAGGCACTGAAGCCCATCCCCACCGCGCTGGTGATGCAGCAGCGCTACAATGTTTTCAGCATGGCGGCCTTCAAGGAGGGGCTTTTTGAGGTGCAGGACGCTTCCTCCCAGCGCGTGGCGCCCTTCCTCCAGGTGGAGCCGGGCATGAAGGTCATCGACGCCTGCGCGGGCGGTGGCGGCAAGACGCTGCACCTGGGCGCGCTGATGCAAAACAAGGGCAAGATCTTGGCCCTAGACGTGCATGACTGGAAGCTGAAGGAGCTGCGCAAGCGCTGCGGTCGCGCTGGGGTGGACGTGGCAGAGACACGCCTGATCGAGGGCAGCAAGACCCTCAAGCGCCTGGCCAACCATGCCGACCGCCTGCTGCTGGACGTGCCCTGCTCTGGCCTAGGCGTGCTGCGGCGCAATCCGGACGCCAAGTGGAAGCTGAGCGAGGTGGAGATCGACCGCCTGATCGTGGAGCAGCAGGACATCCTGACCCGCTACAGCGCGATGGTGAAGCCGGGTGGGAAGCTGGTGTATGCCACCTGCTCTATCCTGCCGAGCGAGAACGAGCAGCAGGTGCAGAAGTTCCTGGCCGCGCATGGCTCCGAATGGACGCTGGAGGAGGAGCTGAAGCTCAACCCTGCCGAGACGGGGCACGATGGTTTTTATGCAGCCCGCTTGGTGAGAACCACCGCCCCGCAGTCTGCTGGCGATTCAGCCGCGCCTAGCAGCCTGGAGGAAGCCTAACCTACGTTTCAACCCGGGTTCCGAAGTGGTATGGATCGGGGGCATTCTTGCCCCCCGAAGAACTTCGGGATTCGAGTTTCACCAGAATGCCGAACTGCGTCGGGGCAAGAATGCCCCGGTTACTCTGACCTTAGAATGCCGAACTGCGTCGGGGCAGGAATGCCCCGGTTACTCTGACCTTGAAATGCAAAACTGCGTCGGGGCAGGAATGCCCCGGTTACCCTGACCTTGAGAATCCACTTCAAAACTCCCCACCCAGCGCGAGGTGCAAGTCAGCGCGATTCCGCAGGCGCTGGGCCTGGACGGCAATGAGCGCGCTGCGTGCATCGAAGGCGCGCTGACGAGTATCCAGCAGGGTGAGCACCTCCGTCAGCCCTTTTTCATACTGGCCCTGCGCGAGGGACTCTGCGCGCTCGGCCTCTACCGCTGAAGTTTCGAGAGCGACGGTTTGTTCGCGGAAAAAGGCATCCGCCGCGAGTGCGGTCTCGACCTCCTGAAAGGCGGTGAGCACGCTGCTGGTGTAGGTTTGCAGCTGCTCCTGATAACGCGCACCGGTCTGCTGCACGGTCGCCAAGATGCGCCCGCCCTGGAAAAAGCTCTGGGTCACATTGCTGGCGATGTTCCAAAAAGCAGCCTCTGGCACGAGGAGATCGCCGGTGCGCTGAGAGGTGCGGCCCGAATCTCCCGTGAGGCGGATGCTCGGCAGAAAAGCTTTGCGTGCCGAGCTTTCCAACCGCAGCGCTGACTCCAGACGACGCTCCGCCGCGCGCAGATCTGGACGACGCAGCAGCAGCTCCGAAGGCAATCCGGCAGGAATGCCACGCCCCAGGTAGGGCAGGCTGGCCAAGCCGCGCTCTGCCCCTGCGGGGTAGCCGCCCAGCAGTACCTCAAGCGCGCGGCGGGATTGATCCGCCGCAGCACGGCGCTGCTGTACGGTGGCCTCTGCACGCGCCAGATCCGCACGCCCCAGCGAGACATCGAGCGCTGCGCGATCTGGCTCCAGGCCGCGCTCCATCTGGCGCTCCAAGATGCCCAACTGGACGCGCCGGGTGCGCACGTTTTGCTCTGCCAGGGCCAGCAGGCTCTGCGCTTCCGCCAGGGTGACGGCGGTGCGGACGGCGTTGGCAGCCAGAGAGAGCCGAGCGGCGTGAAAGTCTTCCTCTGCCGCAAAACGGCGCGCCTTGGCCGCCGAACGCTCATCGGCCACACGGCCCCAGAGGTCGATTTCCCAGCTGACATTCAGCGGCAGACGAAAGCGGTTGTTGATGAAGCTCAGCCCGGAAAAGCGCTGGTCATTCGGGCTCTGGCTGCGGGAGGCATTGAAGTTCCCCGAGATGGAGGGCAGCAAGGCAGCACCCGCCTGCACCGTCTCGGCTCGGGCCTGAGTCACACGGGCAGCGGCGGCCTTGAGGTCGGGATTGGCCTCAATGGCACGCGTGACCAGTGTCCGAAGGGTAGGACTGCGAAAGTCAGCCAACCAACCCGTGGCGGCGCTGGGGTCGATGGCAGGCAGCGCGGTCCATTTTCCTGGCGCGATGGCCTGGACAGTAGCGACGTCTTTTTTCAGCCTGCCTTGACCGAGTGGAGGCAGCAACCCACAACCCACAAGCAGCGGGCAGAAGCACAGAAGGTGAACGAAGCGAGGGGGGGGAAACACAAGGCGCGCAGGCTGCATGGGACCGGGCCTGGGACAAGGTGAAAAGCGCCTCACGCAAAGAGCTCGGGCACGGGCTGGCCTTTGTCCGCGAGCGTAAAGGGCCGCTTGTTCGGTGAGAAAAGCACCTGATCGAGCGGCAGGCCCAGCGCGTAGGCGATGCTGGCATTGAAGTCAGGCACGCTCATCTTGGCCTCGGTGACTTCGATGCCTTTGTCGGTTTTCCCGTGGACGTAGCCGCCCTTCACGCCGCCGCCCCAGAGCACGCTGGTGAAGGCCTTCGGGTAATGATCACGGCCTGCGTTGGGGTTGATCTTCGGGGTGCGACCAAACTCAGTGGTCAGCACCACGAGCGTTTCTTGCAGCAGGCCACGTGACTCCAAGTCGGCCAGCAGAGCGCCGAGCGCTTGATCGAGGTCGGCGATCTTTTCGGGCAGGCGCGAATAAATCTCCTGGTGCATGTCCCAGCCGCCATTGCCCACTTCCACAAAGCGCACGCCATGCTCGATGAGTCGGCGCGCAAGCAGGCAGCCCTGGCCAAACTTGCTGTCGCCATAACGCTGGTGCTGCTCTGCAGGTTCCTCGGAGAGATCAAAGGCCTTCAGGTCTGCACTTTTCATGACGCGCACCGCAGCTTGATAGACATCGGCATAGGCCCGCACGCCGCTCTGTGGATACGTTTTTTCAAAACCCGCATTCAAGCGCGCGCTGAGACCCAGGCGGTAGTCGAAATCCTGCTCCGTGAGGTTGGCGAGGCGTCGGCTGTTTTGCAGACCTGCGCTGGGATCGTTGATGACCAGCGGCTGAAAGGAGGCTTCGAAAAAGCCTGCCCCAGGGTGCTTGCTGCCTTCGCTGATGACCACACTGCCTGGCAGATCGGGGTGGCCCTTGCCTTGGAACTTTTGCAACCAAGCGCCCAACGATGGATGCCGCGTGCCGCCACGCTGCGTGTAGCTGGTGTGCTGAAAGTAATTCCCCTGCTCGTGCGCGCCCTGCGTGCTGGTCATGCTGTTGATGACGGTGGCGTGGTGCATGAGCTTGGCGACCTTCGGCAAACCTGAGCCAATGCGCACGCCTTCGGCGCTGGTGGGAATGGCCTGCGTTTCCCCCATGGTGTCAGCGCCAGGCACGCAGCCAAAGGTGTCCAGGTGCGTCATGCCTCCCGCCATGTAGAGGTAGATCACATTCCGCGCGGTGGGCACTTGCTTCAGCTTCGAACTGCCATCAAACAAAGCCTGCGCCGTGCCTTGCAGGATCGGCAGCATTGAGACGCCCAGGCAAGATTTGGCGAGACCGAGAACAACGTCACGACGGGTGGGTTCGTCAGCAGGGAAGCGGGTCGGGTTCATGGAAAGAAGGGCCTGAGGTGCGGGTTTGAATGGGTGAAGAAGCGCGGGCCAAAACCTCACTCGATGAAGAGGAATTGAGAGCTGGTGAGAAGCGCGTGCGTCACATCTTCGACAGCCTTGGTGCCACGCTCGCGGATGACGCTGGAGAGCACAGCCTGCTCGGCATTCGTCGGCTTGCGGCTCAGCAGGGCGGTGTAGAGCAGGCTCAGCCTTGCCTGAGGGGCACTGGCTTTTTGCAGATGCAGACTCAGGTTCGAGATGGGACTGGTCACTGCTTGCACGATGGGACCGTTCAAGAGCGTCAAGGCCTGGGGCACGGAGGCCTCGCGGCTGGCGTTTTCGATCACTTCCCGGTCACTCTGGCCAAAGGTGCGCAGCAGATGACCTGGCTTGGCCGGGCTGGGCAGCTCCGAGGCGCGGATGTTCAGCCCTTGCACGTTCTTGGCGGTCTTTTGCAGTTCCGCTAGGTATTGCTTCCGCTGCTTTTTGTCCATGGAGGCGAGCTTCTCTGCATCGACCTGAGGACGTGCGTTCTTGGCTATGGCTTTGGGATTGTAACCGCGACGCAGATCGCTGGCACGCTCTTCGCCAAGCAGGGCTTCCAGGATGTCCTGGCTCGCCTCGCGACGCAGGCGATTGGCCTGCTGAGCCAGCTCCTTGCTGTCCGCCGCACTGGTTTGCCCGAGCTCTTTTTTCTCAGCGAGCTCAGCGCGCATGGCGGCGAGTTGCTTTTGGTTCGCGGCCAGTTGGGCAGAAGCTTGCTTGGAGATCTGGATCAGACCTTCCGCGCCTTGGTCGCGCACTGTGTTCAGGAAAAAGGCTAGGTCGTTCAGGTATTGATGCAGGCGGTCGTTGTCCGCATCCACACTGCTGTCCACATTTCCAGCCGTGAGGGTGACGAGAGAATCCCACACCTGCTCGGCGCTCATGCGGCGCAGAATCGGTCCCGTGAATCGATAAGTTTCGCCCAAACCCACCTCTTGGGTGCTGGCCATGCGCTGATAGGTGTCGGTGTTGAAGAGCACGCGGAGGAAGGACTTCAGGCTGTACTTTTTCTCCACCATGAGCTGGGTCAGGTAGGCCATCAGCGCGGGGTTCGAGGCCACCGTGGAGTCCGTCATTTCATCCACGGGCTCAATCAGCCCCAGGCCAAAGACCTTCTTCCACATGCGATTCGCGATGACGGTGGTGAAGCGTGGATTCTCCGGGCTGGTCATCCAGCGGGCAAAGGCGGCCAGTGTCGTTTCACCTCCCATGGGTGCAGCTTCGTGGCCGAACATGACCTTGGGCTGGATGGGATCGCCCGGCTTGGCGTTGCTGTATTTGTAATCGTGAGGCAGCGCTGGCAGCCTTCCTTCCTGCCAGTCGATGTTTGTGTAGCGCAGCGGCTTCATGACATCGTTCATGACTTCGCGGATTTGATTCAGCTGCTGCTTGTCCAGCTTGGGCGTTGCGCTCTGGGCCGCACGCTGCTGCTTCACATACTCTTTGCGCTCCTGCTTGGTCATGGCCTTCAGCGCTTCCTTGTCCAGCTCACCGGGCTTTTTCACCTTCAGGTAGTCTTTGCCACCACCCTTGGTGTCCATGCCATAGGTGAAGGCGGCCATGCCGTAGTAGTCGAGCTGCGACCAGCGGTCGAAGGGATGATCGTGACACTGCGCGCAGACGATGCTGGTGCCGAGGAAGACCTGCACGGTGTAGGCGAGGTGATCCAGCTTGTTCTCATCACGCATCCAGAAGCCGATGCTGCCGCTGTCCCAGGCTCCGCCTTCGATGGTCAAAAGGTTTCGCACCATCTCGTCGTACGGTGTGTTGGCCTTCAGCTGCTTCTTCATCCACTCCTCGTAGGCCTCAGCCGTGAGGCGACCTTTGACATTGTCGGTGAGCCGCAGCACGTCGGCCCAGTAGTTGAACAGATGGCTGGTGAAGCCATCGCCCGCGAGGAGCTGATCGATGAGCTTCGTGCGCTTCTGCGGGTCGTTGCTGCGCAGAAAAGTCTCCGTCTCCTCCACGGTCGGGATGCGTCCGGCGATGTCGAGGTAGAGCCGACGCACGATGACTTCATCGGGGGCAGCAGGGTTGGCCTTCAGACCGTGTTTGGCCCAGTCTTCGGCCAGCAATTGGTCGATCTTGGCCGATTCAGGCAAAGCTGCCGCGTGGGCTGAAATCGTGACGCAGAGCAGCAGGGAGAGCATTTTCATAGGGGCAAAGCACGAATTTGCGCCTGAAACGCCAACGCTTGGCCAATCTTTACCCAAACTCTCGGCATGACCCACAAGACGTGAGAATCACGGCCGGTCCTCGATCTTCAGCACCTCCACCTCGACATCGCGCACGACGGCGTGGCCAGCCCCTCGGGCAGGGTGCACTGGCAGGTCAGAGCGCACGCTCGTCGTCGAAGAAGCAGCCCGTGGCCGCTCACCGGCTCCAAGGGCCCGGGAAAGCTGAAGGAAGGCCTTGGTGGCCAATGCCATGACCGCCGCGAAGATGCCTACCATGATCAGAAAAGCGGTCACCAAGACGGCCACTCCTGCCAAGATCACCTTGCCCAAAGCGCCGAGCTTCGACTGGCCGACCTGAAATTGGAAAACGCGTGCCTGCATGGCGGATGTTCGTCGGGCCTGGGGTCAGGGTCAAGTGCGGCAGCGGGTCACCCACACTTGACCCCAGCGCTGCCTGCCCCTACCGCAGCCGCCATGCGCATCTCCGAGATCTTTTATTCCATCCAGGGCGAAGGCGTGCTCACCGGCGTGCCTTCTGTCTTCATCCGCACCTCGGGGTGCAATCTACGCTGCGCCTGGTGCGACACGCCTTATGCCTCGTGGCATCCTGAAGGCAGTGAGATGACCTTGGAGGCACTTTTGACCGAGGCCACTGCCCAGCCCACCCGCCATGTCGTGGTGACGGGAGGAGAGCCCATGATCGCCAAAGGCATCCGCGACTTCCTGACACGCCTGCGTGAAGCAGGCTGCCATGTCACGGTCGAAACGGCCGGGACCATCGCCCCGGAAGGCTGCGTGGTCGATCTGGCCAGCCTGAGCCCGAAGCTGGCGAACTCCACGCCTAGCGAAGCCCTGGCAGGTGCAGCCTGGGTGCAAAAGCACGAACAAATCCGCTGCCAGCCCGAGGTCCTGCGCGCCTGGATCGAAACCGCGCTCGACTACCAGCTGAAGTTCGTCATTTCCACCCCACAAGACCTGGCAGAAGTCCACACGCTCGTGGCCAGCCTCGGCGTGCCCATTCCCGCTGAAAAAATCCTGCTGATGCCCGAAGGCACGAGCGTCGAGGCGATGCGCGCCAGGTATGCCCTGCTGGTCGAGGCCTGCAAAACCCATGGCCATCGGCTGAGCCCACGCCTGCACCTGGAGCTGTTCGGCAACCAGCGCGGCACCTGAATCTGGAAACGTCACAACTGTTCATTTGACGAGTTTCTTGAATGCATCAAGAATGCAGTTCTCATGAACAGCAAAAAGAGCCCCTCTGCCACCCTGTTTCGTAAGCTGAGCCACCTCATCGGCCAACACCCGACGGAGCTGCGTCGCCGGGATCTGGGCTCTGCCCGGCAGAGCGAGATCCAGCTGGAACTGGACCTGCCTGCCACCCGCCCCAGCCCCCGAGACAGCCACGACCTCGCGGTGATTCGCTGATTCCTAGCGGCTCGCTTCACCGCACCTGCCAGAACTCATCGAAGAAATCTGCGGCGATGACCTTCCCCACCGCTTCAGGGCTCGGCGGCTGGGTGATGTCCAAAAGAGCCCAGTCTGGCAGCTTCGGGTTTTGCAGAGAGTTCGTGCGGTCGTGCGCTTCACGGAAGGTGAGTCCAGAATTGATCACCACCTCAAACCCGGCGGACTTCAGCGCCGGGTAGGTCAATGCCAAAACATGCGTGCGGGCATCGACACTGGCTTTGCCCTTCAAGCCGAGCTTTTCCGCATCCCACTGCACGGGCAGGCGGCTGAGCAACCGCCGGATGCAGCTGTTCGACGCGGGCGTGCCCCACAGGATCAGGCTCTGCGTCTGCCCTGCTTCGTCGAGATCGTTGATTTCAGAGGCTCTTGCCACGCGCACATCACCGCGCATCAGGCTGCGCCAGCGCGTCAGGAAATGCGTGGACTCAGCCTGCACCCAGGCGTCCACCGGAGTGGAGGAAGATGGGCCATCAGGCAGCACCACGAGGAAGCGCTTCATGAAACTCACGTCCATGGGGCCAGGATGCGCGCCACCTTTGCCATCACGGGGGCCTTCGTGGGAAAACGGCGTGGCATTGCCAAAATCACGCCACTGCCCATTTGCCTTGATGAGTCGGCAAAATGAGTTCGGCACGCGTGGGCCTGGACTCAGGAAGTTTTCAAACTGAGGCAGCTCTGGCCCGATGTGCAGCTTCAGTTCCTGGCCATCGATCTTCAGGGTCAGCTTGTCCCCGCTGCCACGCACCTGCGGCGGCGGGTAGAAGACGATGCGACTGACATTGCGCGTCTGCATTTCGACCGATTGTGCGTCCACCACCTTGGCGTCGAGTCTTGCCTCCTGCCAGCTCTGCTCCAGGCCATGCAGGTTCACCCACTTCACGCGACCATAGAGCGCCGTGCGGGTCTGAATGTGAACCTGATCAGGAAAGTTCACCCGGCCTTGCTGCACGTGTTGCTCGATGCGGGCCTGCACGTCCTTCAGCGTCTCGGGATGATACTTGTGACCCATGCCTGGGCCGATGAGATGCGGTGGATGCAGGCCCTCTTTGCCGAGCACTTCCATCATGTATTCGGCGCTATCGCGCTGGGCATCGTTTTCGCCGCTGTAGCAGACAAGAGGCACATTCAGCAGGTTCCGGGCATAGGCCGGTACATCGTAAAAGCCCCAGAGCGTCTGCTCATAGGTCGGCGGATACTTCTCAGGCGTGAGCTTTTGGTAGCGCTTCACATCGACAAAACCCGCGCCCGTGTGCACACAGGCCCACTGATCCGGGTAATGCGCACCCAGGTGCCAAGCCCCCGCGCCGCCCATGCTGAAGCCGGCGAGGGCGATGCGGTTCGTGTCCACCTGAAAGCGGGAGATGGCGTCATCACGCGCTTCGAACACATCGACCTCACCTGCTGACTTCCAGCCATTGCAGTAGCGACCGAAGGGATGAATGACGAGGCTGCCCTTGGGCTGAAATTGCCCCGGCTTCTTCGCCATGAGACGGCTGTAAACGAAGGCTAAGTCCGTGGCAGTATCGCCGCGACCGTGCAGCCAGATCCACATCGGGATCTTGCCTTGGCCGATCTCTAGCCCCTCGGGCACCTCGACGCCGTAAGGCTGGGCGGAGTCATCCAGCTTCGAGTAAAAGCCGAGCACCTTCTGCCCCGGTCCCTTCATCCAGGGCGTTTGGTCAGCCTTGAGCGCAGTGATGCGTTGGCGTGCTTCGGTCAGCAGGGCGTTGGCTTTTTTCAGATTGTCCGCTGGCTTCTTGTCATACCACTCGTCGAACTCCAGCGCGTAGCGCACGGCTTTGAGAAAAATGGCCGCGTCAGCCGAACGCGGGTGCTTTTTCACCTGCTCAAAGTCGGCCTGAAGCACCGCCAGGGTCTTCTGCAGCCCTGCTTCCTCTTCAGCCGAAAGAGCTGCCACGGGCTTCGGCGGCAGGCTGCCGCGAAAGGAGGCCGTGGCTCCATTGGGGCTGAGCTGCGCCATGGCCAGCGGGCAGAGCAAAAGGATGGCAAGGGAGGTGACAGGGCGTGAAATCATGCGGAAGTGAAGCCTAAGAAACGACGCCGCTGCCCTGATCCATCAGAGAAGCAGACTGGCGCGAACGAACAGACTGGCCATGGTCCGGGCAAACATCGGTCCGCCATGCCCAAACCGTCTTCCAAATCCAGCCCCACGGCGCTCCATCCCGAGGATCTCGCTGAGATCCGACAGATCTACGCCGACCTCGACAAGCGGGCTCTGCCGAGGGACTGCACCGGCCTCGCAGGCTGCTGCCAGTTTCGGCTCACCGGTCGCACCCCCCAGCTCACACGGGGCGAGGCGCTCTATGCCCTGATCGGCGTGCGTGCCTCTGGGCGGCGCGAGCTCAAGCCACATCCCGAGGGGGCCTGTCCCCTGCTCGGGCGGGACGGACGCTGCACGATTTATCAGCACCGTCCGTTTGGCTGCCGCACTCATTTTTGTCAGGCCGCCGGCGGTATGTATCCGCGGCGCCATGTCGTGGATCTGATCCAGCGACTGGAGGCCCTGGATGAAAAGCTGGGGGGAGATGGCTCACGCCCACTGGAAAAAGCGCTGAGTGGCTCGTAAAAGAACCCTTTCCCTTCATGCCTGCCTACTTTGACCACAATGCCACCACGCCGCTGCTGCCGCAGGCACGAGCCGCCTGGCTGCGCGCGATGGAGGAGCACTGGCACAATCCCTCCAGCCTTTACCGCGAGGCAGGTTTTGCCAGTCAGGCCCTGGAAGCCGCAAGGGAGAGACTGGCCGACCTGCTGGGCATTGAGGAACCCACACGCCTGGTCTTCACCTCCGGTGCCTCGGAGGCGAACAACACACTCTTCGCTGGCTTGGCCCGTTGCTTGCCGCCGGAGGGTTGCGTGGCCATTTCTGCGATTGAACACCCTAGCGTGCGGGCTGCGGCGATCGCTTGGCTAGGCCGAGCCCGAGTCGTCGAGATTCCCGTGGATGCAGCAGGCATCGTCACGCCTTCCTCCTTGAGGCAAGTGCTCGACGAACGCCAGCCCGCGCTTGTCTCCGTGATGCTGGCGAACAACGAAAGTGGCGTGCTCCAGCCCTGGTCTGAGCTAGCTGCGCAGTGCCGGGCACGCGGCGTGCGTTTTCATGCCGATGCCGCGCAGTGGCTGGGCAAAATGCCCACCGAAGGCCTAGCGAGCTGCGATTACCTGACTGGCTGTGGTCACAAGTTTGGCGGGCCGAAAGGCATCGGTTTTCTGCTGCTGGCGCATGAGGAGGAAAGCTTCCCTCTGCTGCACGGTGGTCCTCAGGAACATGGGCGGCGCGCTGGCACCGAGGACTATCCCGCCGTCGAGGCCATGGTCACGGCGCTGGAGCATCGTCAGGCACAAGGGCTGGCCGTGAGCGCCACGCAGAGCCCCCTGCGAGATGCCTTCATCGAACGCATGAAAGCCGCCTTTCCCGGCCTGCGCATCATCAGCGAAGCCGCACCGCGGCTGTGGAATACGGTGCTGATGGTGATGCCCGATCACTCCAACCTGAAGTGGCTGACGCGACTGAGTCGGCTGGGGTTTGCCGTCTCCACCGGTTCTGCATGCAGCTCAGGCCGCGAAGGTTCATCGGTGGTCGTGCAGGCGCTCGGTGCTGATCCTGAAGAGCTGCGCCGTGTCGTGCGTGTCAGCGCCGGGCACGAAACGAAGCCCGAGGATTGGCAGGCGCTGGCCGATGCCTTTGTGGCCGTCGGCACCGACCTCCAAAGCGGCACAAAGGCCTAGCGCGACCGGCTTTGCGCCACTGTGGGCAGAGGGCGAAGGCTCGGCCCCTCCACCCAGCGCGGGGGAATCATGATCTGCCGTGGCACCTCGGGGATGCCATGCTCGTTTTGCGAAAGCTGCGTCACCACGAGATCGACCGCTGCGGCAGCGAGGTGATCGCGCTGCTGGTCAATGCCCGCGTAGGCTGCCATCTTCGGCGTCCAGTCATGCACGACAAAACCAATGTCCTGCGGAAAACGATGCCCGAGCCTGCGCAGCCAGCCTGGCACATGGGTATCGAAGCTGATGATCGCATCGGGCTTGTGCTCGCGCATCCATTGGGAAAAAGCCTCGAAGCCACGGCTGATGTCATTGCTCGGAAACAAGAGCAGCGGCACACGCGATGCGGGCGGAAGGCTGTGCTGCCAATGAAACAAGCCGCCGCTGTAGCCAAACTGGGAGCGATTCACAATCCAGCGCGTGACCGCCACGCCAATGCGCTGATAGCCACGGGCGGCGAGCTGCTCCGCCGCCATGTGGATGCCCAGCGTCATGTTGCCCGCGCACATGTGCAGCGCGGGGGAGCTCATCGCATTGCCAAACGTGACCGCCGCGTAGGGCGTATAATCGATGCGGCTGCAAGGCAGCTGCAGGCTCTGCGGAGAGACAAGGACACCCTCAATGCCGCGCGCGTGCAGGATCTTTTGCAGCTTCGCGGGCGTCAGCCCATCCTTGCCCAAAAAGAACTCCTCCACGGCATAACCATGAGCGTGGGCACGGCGGCGGATAGGCTCGACCGGCACGTATTGATAGGAGGGGCTCAGCAGACCATCCTGAGGCACATGCTCGCGGATGATGGCGATCACGGCCCGCAGGCGCTTCACCTTTCGGCTGCGCACGGCCTGCATCATGCGCATGAGGTGCGGGTCGGGCTGGTAGTTCATTCGGCGCGCAGCCTCCAGCACCTCAGCACGTCGTTCGGGCGAAACCTTCGGTGCACCACGAAGCACACGAGAGACAGTCATGATGGAGACGCCCGTGGCGCGGGCGATGTCCTTGAGCGTAGGCTGGGGCTGGGCAGGCATGGCGTGAGTCATCCCTGGCAAGTCCGTCCGGTCAAACAAGCTCCACCTGTAGCATTTGACGCTACAGCTCCTGTCAGGTGCCCGAGGAGTCAGCCTGCGGCAGCATGGCGTAAAGTCCTGCATGAATCCAAGACGGCCTGCCATGCCTCCAAGCCTGCCCACTGACCTCTGCCAGCGTGTAGCAGGCGCTAGCGATAAGCTCTCTCCGCGTTATTCAGTGACCGCCTCTGCCGAATCCGCGCAGAGGCATCCATCACGGACTTTCTTTTCGCGCACATGAATCCAGGGGCTAGCCATTCCTTTCAGGCATCTGAGGCCATGCATCGCGCAGAATCGGCGATGACCCAGCTCATGCGTCGTTTGCCTCGTGGGTTGAGCCTTTTGCTCGCAGTGCTGCTGACGCTGCTGGTGGGTTGGGTGGATGACATCACCGGCTGGGAGGTGAGCCTGTTCATCTTTTACGCTGTGCCCATCGTGCAGGCAGTGTGGTGGGGCAGCGCATGGCAGGGCGTGCTGATCTCCGTGTTTTCAGGTGCCGTCTGGTGGTATGCGAACCGTGATGTCCATCCTTACAACACCTCCCTGGGCTACTTCTGGGCCCTGCTCAATCGTGAGTTCTACTTCATCGTCGTCATCTTCGCTGTGCGTGGCATCCGCAAGCGCCAGGAGGCGGACGCAGCCTACATCCAGGTCCTGGAAGAGCGCCAGCAGCTGGAGGCAGACATCGTCAGCGTGAGTGAGCATGAGCAGCAGCGCATCGGACGTGATCTGCACGATGGCCTGTGCCAGCAACTGGCCGCCATTGGCTGCGCGACACGAGTGCTGGCGGATGAGCTGAGCGCACAGGGCAGCCCCCAGGCAGAGGATGCGATGGCCCTTGAAGAATCGTTGCGCCAGGCTGTGATGGAGGCACGGGACCTAGCACGCGGCATCTTTCCCGTGCATGTCGATCGCATCGGCCTCTCCGCCGCGCTGCGTGACCTGGCCACGACGCTTTCCCGACTGACGGGTCTGGAGATCAGGGTGGAAGAAAAAGGCGAGGTGCAGATCCATTCGCCCGAGGAGGCGATGCATCTCTACCGCATCGCCCAAGAAGCCGTGTCCAACGCGGTACGCCATGCCGCCCCCACGAAGATCACGATCCACCTGGGCGTGGAAAAAGACAGGCTGCAGATGGTGATCGAAGACGATGGCCAAGGCCTGGGCCAGAGCAGCAGTCGCAACCCGGAAGGCATGGGCCAGCGCACCATGCGCTACCGCGCGCGCAGCATCGGCGCCAGCCTGAACTTTGAACCCCGACCTGGCGGTGGCACCTGCATCCGCCTCGTGCAGCCCCTGACCGCTCCCCTTTCCCCCTGAACTGAACCTCTTTCCCCATGTTGAACGCGCCCCCTCCCTCTCCGTGCAAGATCCTTTTGATCGAGGATCATCCTATGTTTCGTGAGCATCTCGCCGCGCTGATCAGCCGCGAACTCGGCCTGAGCATCTGCGGAGAGGCGGACAACATCCGCGATGCCATGCGCCTGATCGAGGAATGCAGGCCCGATGTGGCCATCCTGGATCTGACGCTGCGGGGCTCCTGCGGCTTGGAGTTGCTGAAGGACATCAAAGCACGCGGCATCGAGATGAAGGTGCTGGTGCTCTCCATGCACGATGAGGATCTCTACGCCGAGCGTGCCCTGCGGGCTGGAGCGCGTGGCTACATCAGCAAAAATGAAGCCTCCCAAGAAGTCGTGACCGCAATCCGCAGCGTGGTGCATGGGGATGTCTATGTGAGCCGCACCATGAACGCGAAGCTGCTGGCCCGCATGACGCAAAAGCCAGGACGCCGGCAGCTGGCGGGCATGGAGCTGCTGGCTGACCGTGAGCTAGAGGTCTTTCACCTGCTGGGAAAAGGGCGCAGCACGCGGGAAATCGCCGAAATGCTGAGCCTGGGCGAAAGCACGGTGGAGACCTACCGGTCACGCATCAAAGAGAAACTGAACCTGCGCAGCGCGGCGGAGCTTTACCTGCGTGCAGGAGAGTGGGTGCGCGAGCACGGGGCTTGATGGCTGCCTGACTCAGGTTCAGCGCTTGCTCAGCTTGTTGTATTTTTCGACCAACTCGTTGAACTCACGCGTGCGTTCATTCAGGCGGGCGATGGCTTCGTCGCGCTGCTGCGCGAGCTGGCGCAATTGGTCATTGGCTTTTTCGATGGCAAGGTTTTGCGCCGTCACAGTCTCGTTGTGCTTCTTCAGCACATCGCTGCCCTGACCGGCCAGCTTTTGATAGGCCTTTAGCTCGCTCCGTGCTCTCAGGGTCTCATTCATGAGCAGGGCGATGCTGTAGCCGCGTGCGCTCTGGTCTTGGGTGAGCGCCTGGACTTCCTCCGTGAGATCGACGAGGCGGGATTCGATCTCCTTGCGGATGGCGTTCAGTCGCTCGATTTCCTGGCCGTATTGCTCCACCTTGGCCTCAGCCTCGACGCGCAGCTTGTTTTCGCCGACCAAGGCGGTGCGCAGCTCAGAGATCCTGCTGCGCAGGTGGAATTCACGCTGCCACTGCACTAGGCAGATGCCGCACAGGCCCAGAGAAAGCAGAATGAGAAGGGCAAGGAGGACGCGCTTCATTTCGCAGGAGCGGGGGGGGGAGCAGCCACGCCGGGGGTGACCGGCCTAACATTGAAGGCGATTTTGGCAAAACCAGCCCGGCGCACGGTATCCAACGCGCGCACCATGTCGGCATGGCGGGTTTCAGCATCGCCGCTGATGTAAACGGGCGTGTTTGGGTCCTGCGCGCGCCGAGCGGCAAGCTTTTTCTCCAGATCCGGCAGGCTGATCATCTGGGTGTCCAGATGAATGTCGCCCGAGGCACTGACGCCAATGTTGATCATGTCCGGCTTGAAGTCCGGCTGGCTGGCCGCTGCGGACGGCAGGTTGACCTTGATGGTCTGCTGCTTGGTCATCGTGAGGCTGACCATCATGAAAGAAGCCAGCAGGAAGAACATCACGTCGATCAACGGGATGATCTCCAGACGGGTCTTTTTCTGAGGGATGGGTGAGTGAAGCTTCACAGAGGGAACGTGCAGGGGAAATGGAGAGCCATCCAGGGCTAAGCTCCAGGCTCGTGGCGGCTAAGGTCAGCCTTTGCGCTGGGTGACGAGGATGATGACGTTGTTGGCAGCGGCTTCGAGCTCGAACTGGAGCCGGGCCAGGCGGCTGTGGAAGAAGTTCATCGGGATCAGTGTGGTGATGGCGATGCCGAGGCCTGCTGCGGTGGCGATGAGGGCCTCGCCAATGCCACCCGTGACCTTTTCCACGGCCAATTCTGAATCGCCAATGGAGGTGAAGGAACCCATGATGCCGGTGACGGTGCCCAGCAGACCCAGAAGGGGCCCGAGGGTGACGATGGTGTCCATGGCGCTCAGGAAGCGCCCTGCCGACTGCAGCTCCTGACCGGCAGCCACTTCCAGCGCTCCTTGCAGGGAGGTGTGGTGGTGGTTCAGGCCGTGGTGAACCATGCGCACCACCGGATCGCTGCTGTCCTTGGACAGGCTCATGGCGCGCTGGACATCGCCCGCATCTAGGGCGGCGTAGGTTTCCTCCAGCAGGCGCGGCTTGCGCCCGAGGCGCAGCCGGGACCACCAGAAGAGGCGCTCCAGGATGACACAAGCAGCCGCCACCCCCACCACGAGGATGGGATACATGATGGGGCCTCCTTTGACGATGAACTCAACGACCGCGTTGGCGACAGGCAGGGGGGGGACAAACATGCGGAATATGGAAGAAGAAAGCTTAGCGCAGCACGAAGCTGAGCGGGGCGATGACGTTGCCAGGAGCACCCGATGGGCCGCGTCCGTTGCGCCGCACCCAGGAGGCCGCAAAGGCATCCAAGGCTGCGCTGCCGCTGCTGCTGACCACAGCCACGCTTTCTGCGCGCCCGGACGCACCGACCTGAATGCTCAAGCGCACCGTGCCACTGACCCCAAGAGCCCGCAGAGAGCTGGGATAGGCCGGGCGGGGAATGACGAATTTGCCACGGGCTGAAGCCATGCCTGCTGTGCCAGCACCACCGCTGCCGCCGACAGAGCCTGTGGCACCACTGCTGCTGCCACCTGCGCGCGGGCCTGGGGCACGACTGGCTGGGCGAGGAGCCGCTTTCGCCATGGGTTTCGGGGCTGGCTCGACGGGATCGACAGGACGCAAGGCAGTCTCCACCCTTGGAGCGGCCGGGATGACGAACAAATCTTCGGCCACCAGGGCCTCTTCCATTTCCGGCAGATCCTGGGTCATCTCCAGGGTGTCTGGCATGGGTGGCACCTCAGTGACCTCTGGGGTTTCTAGGGCATTCGCCTGCTCAGCGACCGCCTCGGACGACTGCACGTCCATCATCATGGCCTCCATGCCCGCTGCTGCGGCCACGCCTGGCCCCTCACCCGGCAGACCGGAAAGCAGGGCGGGCAGGGTCTCGTCCTGGCGGAACAGACCAGCGACGCCGACGGCGAAAAAGCAGGCGGTCAGGGCAACCATCCAGGACAGGCCCAGGTGATTCTGGGGTTGGCGGACCTGCATCCGCAGGGTGGCGGGCTGCTGGCTGGTCACACGCGTCAGGTCCTCACGGCGCAGGGATTGCGGACCGGAATGCACATTCAAAGCGAGAGCCGAGGTGGAGTACATGATTGGGAAAAGACGAGCCGGGGGAATAGGTGACGAAATCCATTCGTTCGTCAATGGCTATTGAGACGCTGTTTCACAAAGTTTCCTTTCAAAAAGTAGCCTTACAGCCCCGCATGGCAGCAGCTCGGCACCTCCTCGCTGCCAAAATTCAGCGTCTCTCGCAGTCGCCAAGCCATCATGACGGCGCTAGCGAGGGCCAGTCCGCGCTGCACACGCCGCATCGTCGCCGGGGGGAGCCGACCGCCTAACCAGTGCAGCTGCGTCTGCGCCAGCCAGAGCAGCGGCAGCGTGCCTAGGCCAAAGGCCAGAGCAAAACCTGACCCTCGGCTCGGGCTGCCATTGGCCAGCGCCAGGGTGAACATGACGTAAAGCGGCCCGCAGGGCAGCAGCGGCGTGGCCAGGCCCAGCAAACCCGCGCGCACCGGTCCACGCAGGCGGAATGCGGTCGCCTGCACCTGGCGCAGACCCGCACTGAGGAACTTCGGCTTGGGCAGCCAAGCATCCAGGCCCACGCCCACGAGGGCAAAGACCAGCACCAGCAGCCAAGGCAGCACGAGGCCTGCGCCGTGCTGGAAGAAGCCCAGCGGCACCACGCCCACCGCGCCTGCGATGCCACCCACGGCAGCATACGAGAGCAGCCTACCCACGTGATAAAGGCCCGTGGACCGCATGAAGCCACCGCCCTTGGCCGATATGGCCCAGGAGCAGGAAAGCGGCCCGCACATGCCCACGCAGTGGATGCTGGTGACGAGGCCCGCCAGGAAGGCAGCCGCGCTGGTGTCGATGGTCATCATGCGCGCTGGTGGATGCCGAGACGCGGCACTTCCCGGGGCTTGTGCTGCATGGCGAAGAAGATGAAGGCCACCCACAGGCTGACAAAGGCCAGAAACGCCAGGATGGGCAGCAGCCAAGGCTTATTGAAGAAAAGCTTTCGGATCGAGAGGTGCATCGGAGCGGAGTCGTGGATCAGGGCCCAGGAATTCCATGACGCGCGTCGTCATGCTGTCACCGCGGGCGGCATCGGTGACCTTGACCTTCAGGCGAAAGGATTTTTGAAACACCGTCTCGGGCAGGGACAGCACCAGCGTCTTTTGCTCCTCCCCCATCGGGCCGACCTTCAGCACCTGGTCCAGGCCGGTCGCCTTCAGCTCTGCCGGAGCCTCACCCACCAATTCGAGGCGGTAGGAGGCAGGCTCGTTGCGCTTGTTGATCACGCGCACCAGGAACTGGTTCCGCACCACGCCATCCGCCACATAAAAGGGCGCACCGATCATGCGCACCGCACTCGCCCGCAGGGGTGAGATGCGCATGGCAGCAAAGCCAAAGGCGGCCATGCCTGCCAGCAGCATGAAGGTGTAGAAAATCGTGCGCGGGCGGATGAGGCGTGTCTTGCCACCCTTCAGCCCGGTGTAGGAATCGTAGCGCACGAGACCCGTCGGGCGCTTCAGCTTGGTCATGATGTCATCGCAGGCATCCACGCAGGCCGCGCAGCCGATGCACTCCAACTGCAGGCCGTTGCGGATGTCGATGCCCGTCGGGCACACCTGCACGCAGCGGCGGCAGTCGATGCAGGCACCGCTGGTGCTGCCGACCTTGCCACGCGGCTCACCACGCGCGGCATCGTAGCCGATCACCACGCTGTGGTCATCTGTCAGCGCCGATTGCAGGCGCCCATACGGGCACAGGATGATGCAGAACTGCTCCCGAAACCAACTGAAGGCAAAGTACAGCGCCCCGGTCAGGAAAGTCACCACCCCAAAGGCCACCCAGTGCTGCGTGGGCGGCCCTTTCATCATCTCATACAGCTTCGGGATGGAGACGAAGTAGCTCAGGAAGATGTGCGCGATCACCGCCGAGATCAGCAAGAAGAGCCCGTGCTTCAGCCCGCGCTTCACGATTTTCTCCGTCGTCCACGGCGCATCCTCCAGCCGGCGGCGCGCCGTGGCATCACCATCGATCAGGCGCTCCACCCGGCGATACACGTGCTCCATGAAAACCGTGTAAGGGCAGGTCCACCCACACCACACCCTACCCAAAAGTGCCGTCACGTAGAACAGAGAAAAGGCCAGCCCGGTGATCAGGAAAAAGCCCACCCACAGGTCCTGCGTGGCCAAGGTCAGACCCATGAAGTGAAAGCGGCGCTCCTGCACGTCCAAAAACACAGCGGGGTAACCCCGCACCGGAATCCAGGGCAACGCGATGTAAATCAGCAGCAGAAGCCCGCCAGCGAAGCGTCGCCAAGCAGTGAAGCGCCCCTTCACATCCGCAGGATGCACAAACTTCCGCGATCCATCGGTGTGGATGGTCGAGAGCGTGTCCAGCGTGGGGAGATTCATGATGGGACGCGAGAGCCGAAGCAGCGTTACTTTTTCAAAGGAGAGTCAGCCGCCAGAGTGATCGGTTCACCGGGATTGTGCTTGCTCAGGATGAAGGCCACCACCTCCACCACGCGCTGGAGACCCAGCTGCGGTTCCCAGGGGGGCATGCCCTTGGTCACATCCGGTGCCCCTTTGCGCACCAGGGTCAGGATCTGCGTCGGCGCTCCCCCGTGCTTCCACTCCTGGTCGATCAACGGCAGGCCGGGCAGCTTCGCCCCCGCCAGATGGGCGCTCAGGTCCGGCGCATGGCAGGCCACGCAGGTCGTCGCGTAAGTCGCCGCGCCCGCCTCCACCACCTTCGGGTCCTTGGACATCGCCCAGAGCTTGTCATCGCTGATGAGTTCCAGCTCTTGCTTCTGCTGCTCCGCGATTTTGGCCATCGCCTGCTCCACCTCATGGGTGTCGCTTTGGCCGAGGCCAAACTGGTAGTAGGCCACCCAGGCGATGACGAACCAGACCATCGTGATGTACCAAGTCGCGAGCCACCAGTTCGGCAGCTTCTGGTCGTATTCCTGGATGCCATCGTAGGAGTGCTCGCGCAGCACAGGGCCATTGGTTTTGTCAGAGGGAGTCTTCATGGGCAGCTTCGTCGCCCCACACCATGCTCTGCCCGCCCTGCCCTGCTGCCCACACCTTGCTCATCCCCCGCCCGATCTTGCGCCGAGGATCAGCCCATCGGGTAGAATTCGCTTCTCTGCCACGGTCCGCCAATGCCAGCGATGGCTGCAACGAGGTCAGCAGGTGAACCTGATCCTCGGGTTGCACCGCTCACAGACCCATCATCTGCATCATGACTTGCTTCGGAATCGCACCGACTTCGCGGCGGACTTCTTTGCCATTCTTGAAGGCGATGAAGGTGGGAATGCCGCGCACGCCGTACTGCTGGGCGGCGGCAGATTCCACATCGACGTTCAGGCGCACCACCTTGGCTCGACCGCTGACCTCACCCGCCAGTTCATCGACCACCGGCCCCACCGCCTTGCAGGGGCCGCACCAGTCTGCGTAAAACTCCACCAACACCGGCACCGGGGAGGTCTCCACGATGGACAGCGATCGTCCCACCGCACCCGAAGGTGCCGTGATGCCGCTGGAAATCTCCAAGGCCATCCATCCGACCCAAGTCAAGATAGCGCCAATGATCCACAGGCCGATGTTTTCGACTTTCATGCAGGTACACTCCCACAACTCACCTATCTGCCAAGTGCAAAGACACCAACAGCGCACTCGGGTGAGTGCGCCGACGGAGTCGATCAATCTTCCTGGCGCAGCTTTTCCTCAGCTTCGAGGTCGAAGAGGAACTCGAAGTCGGTCTTCTCCAGCGTGCGGGCAAAGCCACCTTCGCCGAGGATGTTGGCGCTCATGAGCTGCTTCTTCTGCTGAAGGAGCATGATCTTTTCCTCGATGCTGTTTTTCGTGATCATTCGATAGGCCATGACGGGCTGAGTCTGGCCGATGCGGTGAGCACGGTCGATGGCCTGCGCCTCGACGGCGGGATTCCACCAGGGGTCGTAAAGGATGACGTAGCTGGCGGCGGTGAGGTTCAGGCCGCTGCCGCCAGCCTTCAGGCTCAGCAAGAAGACGCAGGCATCGCTGTCCTGCTGGAACTGATCGACCACCTCGCTGCGGTTTTGGGTGCTTCCGGTCAGCCAGTAGTAGGGGATGCTCATCTCGGTGAGCTTGTCGCGCAGGATCTCCAGCATGGAGACGAACTGACTGAAGATGAGCACCTTGTGCCCCTCGGCGTGCAGTTCTTCCACCAGCTCCAGGGTAGCGGTGAGCTTGGCGCTTTCGGCAGCGTGGTTTTCCTCGCTGGCGAGCTGCGGGTGGCAGCAGATCTGGCGTAGGCGGGTCAGGGCCTGCAGCACGGCGAAGCGCTTGCGGGTCAGCACCTCGAAGCTGCTGCTGGTCAGCAGCAGGTGCTGCGCGCGGGCCAGCTCTTCTTTGTACAGGCGCTCCTGGTCGGCACTCATCTCGCAGAGCATGGCTTCCTCCGTCCGGGCGGGCAGGTCACTGGCGACCTGACCTTTGGTTCGGCGCAGCAAGAAGGGCCGCAGGCGCGCTCCCAGGCGTTCGCTGGCCTTGGCATCCTTGCGGCGGTCAAAGTTACGCGTGAAGTAGGCGCGGTCCCCGAGGGCACCAGGCATGGCGTAGGTCATCAGGCTCCAGAGGTCGAGCAGCCGGTTTTCCAAAGGCGTGCCGGTCAGTGCCAGTCGGTTCTCGGCCTTGAGGCGACGAGCCGCGCGCGCGGCCTGGGAGTCTGGATTCTTGATCTGCTGGGCCTCATCCAGGATGACCGCCAGCCACTTCACCGTCTCCAGCCACTCGATGCAGCCGCGCATCTGCGCGTAGTTCATGACCAGCACCTGCACCTCGGACTTCAGCCGGTCCAGGTCCAGCTCCTCCTTGTCCCTCAGGATCTGCACATTCAGGCCCGGCGCGGCTTTGACGAACTCCTTGGCCCACACGTCCAGCACAGATTTCGGGCACACGACCAGCGTCGGCCAGGCGGTGCGGTAGCGGCTGCGCAGCCACAGGATCCAGGAGATGCTCTGGATGGTCTTCCCGAGGCCCATGTCATCCGCCAGGATGCCGCCAAACTTGTTCACGCTGAGGTAGGACAGGAAATGGTAGCCCTCCACCTGATAGGGGCGCAGCGTCACGGCCAGGCCTTCCGGCGGCTGGGGTTTTTCCTCCAGCTTCGCCTGCTCCATGCGCTGGGTGATGGTTTGCCACAGGCGCGGGTTGATCACCTCCTTCACGTTTTCCCCCGCGAGCTGACGCCAGTGCAGCTGGTGCAGCTCATCCGTCGGGGAATCCAGGTCGATGCCCAGCTGGTCCATCATGGCCATCTGCTCCTCGGTCAGCTCCAGCTTCACACGCCGCCAGGTGCCATCGGCCAATTGCACAAAGCCGCCCTTTGCAGCGACCAGCTTGCGGATCTCCGCCGCCTTCAGGTCAGCACCTTCGATCTCAAAGATCATGCGCAGGTCGAACCAGTCGATGGTTGCAGTCTGCGTGGCCTCGATGCGCACGCGGGCGATCAAGGGATCGGCCAGGATGGTTTGCAGGCGGTCGTCCGTGCTCAGGGTGATGCCCTCAGGCAGGCTGAAGGCCCAACCATTGAAGTGTTCAGGAAAGGTCTTGGTGAGGCGCACGCGGTAGCCCTGACTTTCGATGTCCCAGGTGGGGTGCAGGCCGCGGATCACGCCTTCCGCCGACTCCAGCGCAGAGCGATCACGGCAGACGATGCTGTCATCCTGCGCACCGTGGTCCAGCACGGGTGCCCAGCCCGCAGGGCCGAGCCGTTCACGCACGCGGCCATCGGGGCTCACCGCCTCAGCCTGAAAGGTGGCATACTCGATGTTCGACCCAGGGGCCTTCTTCTGGCAGGCTGCGCGCACCTTCACCTCCAGCGTTTCATGCTTCACGCGGCTGGCAATGCTCGGCGGCAGGGGCAGGCCGATCTTTTCCAGAAACTCAATGCCCTCCTGCGTGCCCAAGGCGGCGAGCGGAATGCTCAGTGGGCCATCGATCTTGGACTCATCGCTCATCCAGCGCGGCCCCAGGAAGAGCGTGTCCTCGCTCAAATACAGCGTCTCCGAGCCATGCAGCACGCGCAGCGTTCCGGTCGGGGTCTCACCGGCTTCCGCCACCAGCGTCAGGCGCAGTTGATTCGTCTCCAGATCTTCCGCTGAATGCCACTTCAGCCGCGTGCTGGCGCGTTTGAAGGGGTGCTCATCCAGCGTCACCAGGCGGCTCTCCAGCGCCGGCTGCTGGAAGAGACTGCCCAACCACTGGCCATGGGACTCCAGGTCAAAGCGGCACACGTCCGCCGCGCTGGCAGAGCTTTGGCCGAGGGCCGAAAAGAGCAGCAGTTCTGCCTCTGGCGGCATCAGCAGACCGCCACGCGCCTGGGCCTCCTCCAGCTCACGCAGCTCTGCGCCACTCAGGGGGTGAAAGCGCTGCTGGTCGCTGAATCGGCCCTGCAGCCTTGCCTCTGCCGGGGAGATGATCAGCCGCAGATCGCCCTTTTTGCGCAGGCCATCGCCCAGGCCGCTGTCATCGCGCAGCAGACGGCGGATGCGCTCTTTCCACAGCGGCACCGTGCGCTCTTGGCGCCAGCCGCTCAGGCGCTCGCGCACCTTGGGCAGGTCGGCGATGTTGCGCAGAAAGCCGGGGATCGGCAGGCCACGATCCGTCAGCGCCAGGGCCACGTAGTCCCAGAATTCGCGCAGCGTCTTGGGCGACTCCGGCCACAGCGGCAGCGGGTCCACGCTCTGGATCGTCCACTTCGGGTGCAGGCGCACCATGTCATGGTCAAAGATGGTGCCCGTCTGCTGCACGCGCTGGAAGCGCTTCTCCACCTTGCTCAGGTAGGCATCTTCTTCCGGCGTTAGCTGGCGGGCCAGACGTTTCTCGATGACTTCTTGAAAGGGCACCTCCAGGTCCGCAGGCTTGAAGGCACCGGGATCGCGCTTCGCCTTGCGGTCGATGGAAATCAGCGCCGCCGCTAGCGCTA
Organism: Verrucomicrobiaceae bacterium; assembly: GCA_027484445.1. GTDB lineage: Bacteria > Verrucomicrobiota > Verrucomicrobiia > Verrucomicrobiales > Verrucomicrobiaceae > Prosthecobacter. The sequence continues at coordinate 73,718 of JAIXSY010000013.1, read as the reverse complement.
GGTTGTGCAGCGCACGGTCCTCCACATCCGTCTCTCCATGCCAGGCGCCGTCCTCAAAGACCCAGCGCGCATTCACGCTGCGGTCATCCAGCCGCACCTCGGCCAGCACCTCATCCACCGTCAGGTCCAGCCCACGCACCGAGTCATCATCCACCAGCCGTTCCGCCTCCGCTCGGAGACGAGGTTCACAACCGGACAAAAGAGCGGGGATCTGAGAGAGAAGATCGGACATGCGAAGCGGGGTTTCCCCGCACGCAGGCAGCGCGTTCGGGAGAATCGGAGTGCGTAGCACAGCCTAGCTGCGGATGCCACTTTTCCGCAGAAAAAAGCCTTTTGCTTGATCCTGAACTGGAAAGACCCTCCACCACCGTGCCGCGAGGCTCTGCCGACACCATGCCCACCGACAAACCCACCTGCCTGTGCTGGGCAAAACCTGCCCTGCCCGCCCCCCACGCTGCCCCTGCCCCATGAGCCGTCTCCTGACTTACCTCGCCTGCGCGCTCGGGCTGGGCGTTTTGGCCTGGGGCTGCCTGACCCTAGCGCGCACGCGGCCCCTCGATCCTGCCTTTGTCCGGCTGAGCCCGGCTGAGATCGCCCGCCTGCCGCTGGTGGTGCGCATGGACCCGCCGCTGGGCTCGGAACACGCCGCGCTGACTTACAATGCGCAGCCCTTTCGCCTAAATCGGCATTTGGGGGATGACCTGAACGGCATCGGCGGCCTGAATTCTGACCGGGGTGACCCTGTCCACGCCGCTGCTCAGGGGCGGGTCGTTTATGCCGGCACGCCCGGCCCAGGGTGGGGAAAGATGATCATCCTGGCCCACCGCCTGGCCAGCCCCAGCGGCCCGCAGGTCGTGCAGACCGTGTATGCGCACTTGGAGGAGATCCTGATCCAGCCGGGGCAAATCGTGACCCGAGGCGAAAAGATCGGCACCGTGGGCACCGGCGGGGGGCAATACCTCGCGCACCTGCACTTTGAGATCCGGCGGGGTCCTTACGTGAACCCCAGCGTCGGCTACGCCGATGCGCCGCTGAACCGTCTTTCGCCAGAAGTCTTCCTCCAGCAGCATCGCGGAGCCCCCGCCACGCAGTTGAACCCCGCACCGCGTCCATGAGACAGCGCTTTGGCAGCGCCCTGGAAGTCCTGCCGCCCCAGCCTTGCCCCTGCGGGAGGTTTATGGCACACGGAGAGCGTTGATGAAATCGTCCTCCGCCTCGTCCCCACCCCGCCGCCTCACCCTGGCCGGTCAGTGGCTCGTGTTCGCCCTCTACCGCAGTGTCGAATTCGGGCTCCGGCTGCTACCGCTGCGGGTCGTTTGGCACCTGGGGCGGGCGCTCGGTGCACTAGGCTGGCTCGTGGCTGGGCGCTACCGCGCCCTGGTGCTGAACAACCTGCGCATCGCCTTTGGCCGCGAAAAGGACGAAGCCTGGCGGCGCCAGACCGGGCGCCAGCACCTCATGTCCCTCGTGGCGAATGTGCTCTGCGGCTTCAAGCTGCCGACCATGGGTCAGGCGAAGATCCGCGCCTGCGTCACTGCCGAGGGCATGGAGCACCTGCAGGCCGCTCTGGTCTCCGGTCGTCCCGTGCTAGGCCTGGTCTGCCACATGAGCTGCTGGGAGATCCTGGCCCAACTGCCGGACCTCTGCTCCTTTGGCCGCAAGCCCGCCACCGTCTATCAGCCGCTGCGAAATCCCTTTTTAAACGCCCACATCCTGCGCGGTCGGCAGCGGCTCGGTTACACCATCTTCAGCCGCCACGAGGGCTTCACCGCTCCCCTCCGCCACCTGAAGGACGGCGGCAGCCTCGGCGTCCTCATCGACCAACACTCAGGCGATCAGGGCATCTGGTGTCCCTTTTTCGACCGCCTCGCCTCCACCACCCCCGTGGCGGCCATGATCGCCCTGCGCACCCAGGCTGAGGTCGTCACCCTCGCCGTCTATGACGACGGCCCCGCGCGCTGGCGGGTCGTTTATGGCCCCGTGCCACCCCTGGCGGTGGAAAAGCCCAGCGTCGAGGACCTGACCGCGCAGATGAACCTCGCCGTCGAGGGCCTCATCCGCCGCCAGCCCTACAACTGGTTCTGGGTTCACAACCGCTGGAAGACCCCAAACCCCCGCGTGCTCATCCAGGGCGAGCGCCGCGGCGTCGCCTACGCGCCCGGCTACGATCCTGCCCGCCTTCAGCCCTTTGAGATGCTCGTGCGTTCGCCGAACTGGCTTGGCGATGCCTGCATGGCCTTCCCCGCCGTGCGTGCCCTGAAGGCTGGCCGCCCCGACCTGCGCCTCACCGTCTTTGGCCCGGAAAAACTGCGCGAGCTCTGGGAGGCGCAGCCCTTTGTCGATGCCTACCTTGGCAAAGCCGACCGCGAGGGCCTCTTCGCCGTCGCCCGCCGTCTCCGCACCTGTGGCACCGTCTTTGACACCGCTGTCCTGTTCACGAACAGCACCCGCAGCACCCTGGAGCTCTGGTTGGGCGGTATCCCGCGCCTCGTCGGCTACTCCGGCTCCTTTCGCCGCCGACTGCTTCGGCAAAAGATCCGCGAACCCCGCACCGCGGGCCGCCCCCTGCACCATGCCGAGCGCTACCTGCACATCGCCCGCACCCTGGGGGCAGCGGCCACAGACTTGCAGCCGCCCCCCGCTCCCTGCCCCCTGCCCGACCCCGCGGCCGATGGCAGCCTGCCGCCGCTGCGCCTCGGCATCTGTGCCGGTGCGGAGTATGGCCAGGCCAAACGCTGGCCGCTCGACCGATTCGCTCAGGTCATCCAGCAGGTCAGCGCTGCCCGGCCTGGCCTTCAGTGGGAGTTTTACGGCGCGCCTGGCGAGGCTGCCCTGGGCGAGCAATTGTCCGCCCTCGTCGGCCCCGAGGTGCCGCATCAGAACCTCGTGGGCAAAACACGCCTACGGCAGTTGATCGACCACCTGCGCCAGTGCCACCTGCTCGTCACGAACGACACCGGCACCATGCACCTCGCTGCCGCGCTCGGGGTGCCCACCGTCAGTCTCTTTGGTTCGACAGAGCCCGTGCTCACCGGTCCCTTGGGGCCCCAGCACACCGTGCTGCGGCATCAACTGCCCTGCAGCCCCTGCTTTCAGCGCACCTGCCCCCTGGGCACCTACGAGTGCATGACCCGGCTGACGCCCGAGCAGACCACCCAAGCGGTGCTCCGTGCCATCCAGGCCATGAATCCTCCCAAAGGCTGAAGCCCTCGGGGCAAGAATGCCCCGTTTACCCCAAAGGCCAAAGTTCTCGGTAATCGGGGCATTCCTGCCCCGACCAAACAACACCCAACACCTTCCCTGTACCCGGGGCATTCCTGCCCCGACCAAACACCCAACACATTCCCAGTACCCGGGGCATTCCTGCCCCGACCAAACACCCAACACCTTCCCAGTACCCGGGGCATTCTTGCCCCGACCAATCACCCAACACCTTCCCAGTACCCGGGGCATTCCTGCCCCGACCAATTCCGAAGTGAACCTGGGGCCTGAAAGGAGGAGGTCCGACCAGGTGGCCAGGGGGGGGAAGAGGGCGTGGTGTCGAGGGGCGCCCCTTCAGGGCTCGGAGACAGAGGGGATGCGGGGACGCGGCAAACCCCAGGGTTTCACCCTGGGCTGAGGAGGGGGGTGCCTTTGGCACCCTTCGTTCACAGGGCATCTCGTGGACACCTTGGCACCCTTCGTTCACAGGGCATCTCGTGGGCACTTTGGCACCTTCGTTCACAGGGCATCTCGTGGGCACCTTGGCACCTGTTCCCGCTCTGTGCTTGGCTTTGGCAGCTGCGGCCATGTGTCCACCTGTGCCTGGCTCATCCTCCTGCCTCACGAATCGGGCGCGGTTCAGGGCGCGGGTGCGCTGGCTCGGCGTTGGGGGCTTGGGGACGACAGCTCGGGCATGGGGCGCGATTCGCTGCCGCGACACTCGTGCCTCTGGGAAGCAGTCCAAAAAAAGAGCCTCCCGCGCGGGAGGCTCTTCTCAAGGATTTTGCAATTGAGCCGCAATCGGCATCAGGCGAGGCGACGACGACGAAGCATGAGGCCCATCATGCCAATGCCCAGCAGCAAGGCACGAGTTGGCTCGGGAATGACTCCTGCCGTCAGGCCGGTAAGGGTGGCGCCGATGGTTGATCCTGGAGGGCCTCCTTCAGCGTCCAACTGCACACCAATAACTTCAGCAAAATTGAAGGAACCGAGCATCGAAGTATAATTCAGGATTGTTGCCCCTGAAGAAAGTGCTGTCCAAGTGCCACCTGTATATTTTGCAGTATTAAATGCAGAATCGTACAGTGTTATGGAAAAGCTTGATGCACTTGCAGCTGTTGTGCTTCCGGTCAGATATAACTGCGTTGTGTTACCTACAATGCTGGTAGTCGCAATACCACCAGCAAGAATTGAGGCAAAGTCGCTGCCGCCGATGGTCAGAGAATTCGCTGTTTGATTGATCGTGGTAAAAGTGCTTGTGCCTGTATCCAGAGAAAAACTTGATGAGCCGAAATTTGTTAGGGTAACGGCTGCTTGCGTCATCGAGGCAACTGCTAGAAATGCGAGTGCTAGAATGCTTCTTTTCATAGTAGATAAATCTTTGGCGATTATTTAGTGCTTAGAACGGACGATTTTTCGTCAGGAGAGCATCAGGAGTAGCTGTGACTTTACTGACTAGCACGGCAGAGCCTGCCGCGATAACTTGCGTATTGCTGACAGGACTACCAAATGCACGGCGCTTCCAATTTGTGCCATCAAACCAATAAGTATTCCATGTGCCTCCGATCAAAAGCATGACTTGATCTGCTAGGTTAACATTAGAATTGGACGCCCAGCCTGGGGTGGACTGTATTCCACTATCCATGAGCGTTGCATCTACAGGCCAATTGCTGCCAAGCATAGTGAGTCCCGTGCCGCGAATAGGATCGGAGCGCTTTGTCATCGAAACTGAACCCGTGATGTTCAAAGCCAGAGTTTGCGACCCAATTCTGCTAAAGATAAGTCCAACTTCAGGCTTGAGTGCTTGGTTTGTGGCATTCGGGCTTCCAAATGCGCGCCTAGTCCATCTGTTGTTTGTGGTATGATAGAAATAAGTATTCCACGTTCCTCCGATGAGAACGAGAATCTGATCCGCCAAATCAGGATTATTATTCTTCACAATACCAGCCGCATCCCCAAAGAAGCTAGCCAGCGTGTCGCAATCATAGATTTGATAACGATCTCCCGCAGCGAGGCCGATGGTGGTGAGGTTGGTGGTTTCGGTGGGGTCGAGGGTGACGGTGGTGGCGGTGTTCGCGACGGTGGTCGAGAGCAGGAAGGTGCGGCCTTCGGCGGCACCGGAGAGGATCTTCAGCACCTTTGGGGTGGCGACCTGGGAGAGTTCCCCAGCGGTCCAACCGGCCGTGTCGTTGACGAGGGTGTTTGCCGTGAAGTTGGTCAAGGCACCGACGGAAGCTCCGTCGATGGGGGTGACTTGGTCGGCCTTGGTGGCATTCGCGAGCAACGGTGCGGAGAGCAGCGTGAGGGCGCGGGTGGTGCCGTTCGGAGAGGGGGTGATGTTTAGGGTGATGAACCCGACGGGGTCCGTGACGGCCTCGGCCACAGCCTGACCGATGGGGAGCAAGGTGGCGAGTCCAAGGGACAGGGCGAACGGCTTGATTTTCATGGCTCGATTGGCGTTGTAGAAGGAATTGTTCCTTATTTCCAATGCATTATCGAAATAATGAGGCGTTTCACAAGACCCTTTTTGTCAAGGGTTTGTATAGATGGGGGGCTGGAGGCAGCTTTTTTCACCAAGAGTGCCAGGGCGGGTGGGGGGGGCGAGGTCAAACGAGGCGTTCTTTGAGCGCACGGGCGACGGCGGCGGCGCGGCTGTGAACGCCGAGCTTGAAGAAGAGATTCCGCGTGTGGGTGCTGGTGGTGTGGATGCTGACGCTCATGCGGTCGGCGATTTCTTTGGCGGTGAGGCCTTCGACGAGCAGGGCGAGCAGATCGCGCTCGCGCGGGGAGAGGGAGACGGGGGGCCCGGCAGGCTTGGTGAGGCGGGCGAGCATTTTGACGACGCTGGAGGCGACCTTGGGCGACATGGGGGAGCCGCCTTGGTGGGCCTCGACCACGGCGGCGGCGACTTCTTCAGCGCGGGAGGTTTTCAGGAGGTAGCCGCAGGCCCCGGCGCTGATGGCCTGGCCGATTTTGGTTTCGTCCTCAAAGACGGTGAGGATGACGATGCGGCAGCCGGGGGCTTTTTGATGGACCTCGCCAATGATTTCGAGGCCGCTGCGACCGGGCAGACCGACATCGAGCAAAAGGACATCGGGCGGCTGACGGCCCTGGAGGCGGAGGGAGGCGAGCATGGTCTCGGCATTGGCAAAGACCTGGGCGGGGGCGAGGCCACGCTCGGGCGTGCAAAGGCGCTGAAGGGAGCGGCGAAAGGTATCGTGATCTTCGACGATCCAGACCTGGATGAGAGGAGGGGCGTTCATGGAGAGGCGGCGGGCCAGCGGGGATTGCGCGGGAGGTCGAGGGTGATGTAGGTGCCTCGGCCAGGGGTGGAGGTGAGTTTCATCTGGGCGCTCATGGCTGCGGCGCGCTCGCGCAGGTTGCCCAGGCCATTGCCTGAGGAGATCTGGGCGGGGTCGAAGCCGATGCCGTTGTCGCGGATCTCGACGCGCAGGCCTTCACGCGTGGGGGTGAGGTAAAAGCGGACGCGGCTGGCGCGGGCGTGGCGGGCGATGTTGTGGAGGACTTCTTTGCAGAAGAGGTAGAGCTCACGCCGGGTCTCGAGGTCAGGCTCCTCAGTGAGGGGCTCGGCAGGAAGGGCGCAGTCGAGGGTGAGGCCACGCAGGAGACGCTCGGTGAGGCGGCGGAGGACTTCGAGCCAGGACTGCCCGCCCTCGGCACGGCTGCGGGAGCCGAGCAGGTCCACCATGTCGCGCATGGAGTCGGCGGTCTCTTCGGCGACACGGCCGATTTCAGCGATGTCTGCACGAATGGCGGCGAGGGGGACATCGGGCTGACTGGCGAAGGAGCAGAGGAGGGTGATGCTGCCGAGGTTCGAGCCGATCTCGTCGTGCAGGTCGCGGGCGAGTTTGTCCCGGAGACGCTGGGTCTCGCGGCGGCGCTGGCGATTTTGCCGGACAAGGAGGAAGCCGAGGGCGAGGGCCATGCTGCCGAGGCCACCGACGCTGCCGGAGATGAGCTGATGCTGGGAACGCTGGGCGAGGGCGGTGCGCTCGCTAAGCAGATGGACGCGGGCGGCCTCGAGCTCGCGGCGCTGCTCGAGCTGGGCGAACCACTCTGGCAGCTCCAGCAGGCGGCCATTTTCGGTGAGGCCATCCGCCAAGGCGCGGAGGCTCCAGCGGCGGCCTTCTGCCTCGGTGAGTTCATCGCTGCTGGTGAAGGTGCCACGGGCGGCGAGGTTTTGGCCGTCTTTCATGGCCTGGATCTCGGCCAGGGCCAGCACGTAATCTCCCCGCCGATACCAGAGCTGGGTGGCGGTGAGGCGGAGGTAACGGATGGGCGTGCGCCCGGCGGGGATGCTGACCCAGTTCATGCCGGGAGAGGGCTGAAAACGGTCGGTGACACGGTGGAGGACGATGGCCTCGCTAAAATCGGGCGTCAGGGCGGCTTCGACCTTGTAGGTGACGGGGAAGCCGTAGTCGAACCAGAGCGGAACCTCGCGCAAGCGTACGGGGACGAGGCGGACTTCATCCAGCGTGGCGGGCTCTGGCAGCTCCAGGGTGATCCATTTCACCTCCTCTGCCCGGGCGGCGACGGCGCTGTGAAAGCCGGGCATGCCGCCTGCCTGGGGAGCCTGGGGCAGGCCGAGGGGGGTGATCATGTCCGTGAGGTTCGCCCGTGTCCAGGCGCGGGGGGCATTGCGCGAGCTGGAGCTGTCCACCCGAGCTTCGAGGGCGACATTGCGATGGGCTGCCATGACCATCATCTCTGCCAGCGCCAGCACCTCAGGGCCATCTGCCGTCCAGGGCTCGGTGGCAGTCAGGCGGACTTTGAGAATGGGGCGTGGGGAAAAGCGGACGACGACGGGAAAGCAGCCGGGATTGGGGAAATCGGCCTGGGTGCGATCCATGACGACCTGGGAGACGCCAGCCTCGTCAAAGACCTCGACCTTGAACCGAACAGGAAAGCCATACCCAGCGACGACGGCATTGGCCCCCTTGGCCAGGGGCGGGACGAGCACGACGGTATCGGCCGTGGTGGTCTCTTTGAGCGTGAGTTCGATCCAGCGCACGTCTTCCTCCGTGGTGTAGCCGGTCTTCAGGCCGACGCGGATGCAGCTGTTCACCAGCGCGAGCTCGGCCAGGCCGGCGAGCGCAGCATCGGTGCGGGCGAGTTCGCCCTCGAGCCGCTGGTAGTCTCCCCAGGCCCAAAAGGCCATGCGCTCCCACCACGGGGTGGGGTCTGCGGCCCACAACGGCAGGGCAGCGAGCACCAGGAGCGGGAGGGCCGATTTCATGCAAGGAAGGAAGAAGTGGGAACCATAACCGCCGTGCCTGCGATGTCACATCGCATGTTCAGGGGATGGAGATTGATCCGAGGCGGATAGCGGCCTAGAAAGCAAGACATGAACCCCCTCACCGCCTGGGTTTGGCTCACCGTTCTGGCCTCAGTGGCCAGCGCGCTGGGTCAGCCTGCGGCTCCGACCATGACTCCCCCGCTCGCCGCCCCTCGCCCGCACTCTTTCACCCACCATGGCATCACGATCGAGGACCCGTGGCACTGGCTGCGCGATCCAGGCTATCCGAAGGTGAAGGACAAGGCGATCCTGGACTACCTGAAGGCGGAGAACCGCTACTTTGAGGCGAACATGAAGGCGCAGCAGCCCCTGGTGGATGCGCTTTTCCAGGAGCTGAAGGGGCGGGTGCAGGAGGACGATAGCTCTGTGCCGGTGAAAGACGGCGACTGGCTCTACTGGTCCACGTTTACGGAAGGCTCCCAGTATCGCCGCCACTACCGCCGACTCGCCAGCGGTGGGCCAGACCAGCTGATCCTGGACCAAAATGAACTGGCAAAGGGCAAGGAGTACTTCCAGCTCGGCGATCTGGTGATCAGCCCGGATGGGAAGCTGATGGCTTACGCCTACGATGACGATGGCTCGGAGCGCTTTGAGGTGCATTTCCGCGATCTGGAGACGATGCGCGAGCTGCCGGATGTGATCCCCGGCACGCTGTCTAGCCTGGTGTGGAGCGCAGATAGCCGTGGGCTCGTGTTTGGTTACGCCAACGACAACTGGCGCACGGACAACATCCATTACCATCGCCTCGGAGAGGATGTGAAGCAGGCGAAGCGGATCTACCAAGAGCCCGACATCGGCTTCAGCTGCGATGTGGACCTGAGCACGCAGGAGGACTGGATCATCCTGGGCACGGGCGACCAAGTGACGAGCGAGGTGCGCCTGATCCCGACGGCGAACCCGCTGGCTGAGCCGATCCTGGTCAGCCCGCGCCAGGTGGGGCGGGAGTATGATGTGGATGTGCGGGATGGCGTGCTGTACATCCACACGAATGACGAGCACGTGAACTTCCGCATCGCCACGGCGAGCCTGGAGCAGCCGGGCGTGTGGACGACGCTGATCCCGGGCTCAGATCGGCATTACCTGACAGACATCGCGCTCTTTCGGGATTTCTTTGTCACCGAAGGGCGGATCGATGGGCTGGATCAGATCGAGATCCGCCGGTATGACGCACCACGGGTGGCGGAGCCCATCGTTTTTCCTGAGTCAAGCTACACCGCAGGCTTGGCGGCCAATCCCGAGTATGCCACCGACCGGCTGCGGATCGACTACGAGTCGATGGTGACGCCAGCGACGGACTATGACTACCACTTGGCGGAGAAGCGGCTGGAGACACTGAAGGTGCAGCAGATCCCGAGCGGCTACGATGCCAGCCAGTATGTGACCGAGCGCCTGATGATCCCCGCGCGTGATGGCGTGCTGGTGCCGGTGTCCGTTTTGATGAAAAAGGACTTTCCCCGCGATGGCAGCCGCCCGCTGCACCTTTACGCGTATGGGGCGTACGGCCATGCGACGCCGCCTGACTTCAGCACGAGTCGGCTCTCCCTGGTGGATCGCGGCTACGCGTATGCTTTGGCCCACATCCGCGGTGGGGATGACCTGGGCTACCAGTGGTACCTGGATGGCAAGCTGCAAAAGCGCACGAATACCTTCAATGACTTCGTGGATGTGGCGCGTGGACTGATCCAGCGCGGCTACACGGCGCAGGGCCAAATCAGCGCTAGCGGCGGCAGTGCTGGCGGTGAGCTGATGGGCGCGGTGATCAATCAAGCCCCAGAGCTCTTCGGTGCCGTGGTGGCGCATGTGGCCTTTGTCGATGTGCTGAACACGATGCTGGACGCGGAGCTGCCCCTGACGCCAGGCGAATGGCCCGAGTGGGGCAACCCCATCACGGACAAGGCCGCGTTTGAATTCATCCGCAGCTACAGCCCCTATGATCAAGTGCGCGCGCAGGCCTACCCACCGCTGCTGTTCACCGCTGGGCTGAATGACCCGCGCGTGACGTATTGGGAACCTGCCAAGATGGTGGCCAAGCTGCGTGCGATGAAGACGGACACGAACCTGCTGCTGCTGAAAACCAACATGGGCGCGGGTCATGGTGGCAAATCTGGCCGCTACGAGCACCTGCACGAGACGGCAGAGGAGATGGCCTTCATCCTCTGGCAGATGAAGCGCTGAACCCTCAGGCCTAGCCAAAATGGGCGCTAACAAGTTCCTTGGCAGGCACCTGAACCCGACCTAGTAGCAGCAGAAGTCTCCCCCCACCTTCATGCTCGATTTTGCCAGCATTCTCACCGTCATCATGCCGGTCTATCTGACCATGGCGGCGGGTTTTGTGATGCGGAAGCGAAGCCTGCTGACGCAAGAGGTGGACGCGGGAGCCATGCGGCTGTGTGTGACGCTGCTGACCCCCTGCCTGATCCTGGAACGTGTGGTGGGCAATGAGGCTGTGATGCACCCGCTGCCAGTCGTGGTGGCCGCTGGCCTGGGCTACGGTCTGGTGGCGCTGGGCATTGCCCTGGCCTACTTTGCCGCGCCGCTGATCGGGCTGAAAAATCACGAGGGCAGGCGCAGCTTTGCCGTCTCCACCGGGCTGCAAAACTACGGCTTTGTGGCCATCCCGATTGTCACCGCCTTGTTTCCAGACAAAGGCACGCTGGGGGTGCTTTTCACCTTCACCCTGGGGGTGGAATTGGCCTGCTGGACGGCGGGCGTGGGTCTGCTGACTGGCCTGGGGAATGCGCCGTGGAAGCTGGCGCTGAATCCCCCCGTGCTGACCATCCTGTTTTCCCTGCTGCTGAACTTCACCGGCCTGCACGCCTACGTGCCCGAGGTGGCGCACCGCACGTGCAGCATGATCGGTGCCTGCGCGGTGCCGCTGGCCGTGCTGGTCATTGGGGCCTCCATCGCCGACATCTGGGGGCAGGAAAAGATGCGCTGGTCGGTGTCACTGCTTTCCCCTCTGCTGCGGCTGGGGGTGATCCCGCTGGCCTTCCTGGCCGCCGCCTGGCTGCTGCCGCTGTCGGTGGAGCTGAAGCGCATCTTGATCGTCCAGGGTGCCATGCCCAGCGCCGTGTTCAGCATCATGATCGCGCGCCATTACGGCGGCCATGCTTCGACAGCGGTGCAGTGCGTGCTTTCCACGACACTGGTCAGCATCGGCACCACGCCGCTGGTCATCGCCTGGGCGCTGCGGTTTGTCGGGGTGTGATCTTGCATTCCTGAGCGCTTCTGTTGAGATGACCCACGTGAACCACCTCCCTGCTCCCCACGCCTGGTTTTTTGTCGAAAATGAGGCCGAGATCGCCTCGCCTGCGCTGCTGCTGATCCAAGAGCGGATCGAGCACAACCTGCAGAAGATGATCGAGATCGCCGGCGGGCCGGAGCACCTGCGCCCGCACGTGAAGACGCACAAGCTGCTGCCTCTGGTGCAGCGGCAGCTGGAGCTGGGCATCACCCGCTACAAGACCTCCACCCTAGCCGAGGCTGAGATGTGCGCGATGGCGGGTGCGCCGGATGTCCTGCTGGCCATGCCCTGCGTGGGGCCGAATGGGCATCGACTGGCTGAACTGGCGCTGAAGTATCCGGCCACTCAGTTTTCCAGCGTCGTCGATGACGAGGAGACGATCCGCGTGCTCGCCTCTGCTGCGCAGCAGCATGGCGTGGATCTGGGTGTCTTTCTGGAGCTGGACTGTGGCATGGGCCGCACGGGCATTGCCCCCGGTCAGGCAGCGGACTTCCTGGTGCATGTCATCAAGGACACGCCGCGCCTGCTGCTGCGTGGCCTGCACGCCTACGATGGCCACGTGCACGATGCGGATCTGGCCACGCGCGCGGAGCAATGCACGGCGGCCTTGGCTCCAGTGCTGGCCTTCAAAGCGAAGCTGGAAGGCGACGGCGTGATCCTGCGCGAATTCCTGACCGGTGGCTCACCGACCTTTGCCCTGCATGCCCGCCACCCCGACCGCACATGCAGCCCCGGCACCACGGTGCTGTGGGACTTTGGCTATGGCGACCGCTACCCGGACCTGCCTTTTTTGCCTGCGGCGGTGCTGCTGGCCCGCGTGATCAGCAAGCCCGGCCCAAACCGACTGACGCTGGACCTGGGGCACAAGTCGGTGGCCCCCGAAAACCCACACCCGCGCGTGCGCTTTGAGGAACTGCCCGATGCCACAGCCGTGATGCAGAGTGAGGAGCATCTGGTGCTGGAAACCGACCGCGCACACGAGTTCACCATCGGCCAAACGCTGCATGGCATCCCACGCCACGTCTGCCCCACCGTCTCCATGCATGGCGAGGCTGTCGTGGTGCAGGGCTATCGCGCCAGGCAGACCTGGCCCATCACGGCACGCAATCGCAAGATCACGGTCTGAGTGACGTTTCCGCCAACAACCATGAATCCCCCGATCAACCGTCGCCGCGCCCTTCAAACTCTCTTTTGCTCCAGCGCAGCTCTGGGGATGAACCTGTCCCGCCAAACGCAAGCCCAGGTGACCCAGGACGGCCTGCACTTCCTGGCCATCGGTGACTTTGGCACGGGTGGCAGTGATCAAAAGGCCGTGTCCCTGGCGATGCAGGACTTCCTGGCCAAAACCCGCCTGAAACCGGAGGCACTGCTGCTGCTAGGCGACAACTTTTACGGTGCCTCCCATCCCGTCGTGGTGAACGGCAAGGTCATCAAAGGCAAGGAGGCCTCCCCCTTCACCGCCGACTCTCCTCGCTGGAAGAAGGAGATCGAGGACATGTACCCGGAGGCTGTCTTTGGATTCCCCATGTATGCCGTGCTGGGGAACCATGACTACCATGACAACATGGGTGGTGAGAAGGCCCAGCTGGCCTACGCACAAAAGCCCGGCGTGCGCTGGCGGATGCCCGCCAAGCATTACCGCCAAGACTTCGGCAGCCTGCTCACCGTGCTCTTCCTGGACAGCAACCTGCGCGAGGTCAGCGGCAAAGACTCCAAGACCAAGAAATACACCCGCGCTTCCTTGGACGGAAAAGAGGTCATCGCCCAGAATGCATGGCTGAAAGCGGAGCTGCTGAAGCCGCGCGCCCCCTTCACGCTGGTGGTGGCGCATCACCCCCTGTATTCGAATGGCGATCATGGCGATACCCAGGCCCTGCTGGAAGCCTGGGAGCCGATGATGCAGGAGCACAAGGTCCACGCCTACCTCTGTGGTCACGACCACGATCTCCAGCACCTGGAGATGGAGGGGCGCTTCACCTCTCACATCCTCTCCGGTGGCGGCGGGGCACGCACGCGCAAGCTAGAGCACGCCGAGCGGACCATGCCCTACGGCAAGGATGTGCATGGCTTTACCCACCTGAGCGTGACCGCGCAGGCCATGACCTTTTCCCACCACGGCGTGGACGGCCAGTTGCTGCATCGCTTCGTCAAACGCCCGGACGGCAAGGTGGAAATCGGCTGAGTGGAAGGGCACACGAAGCACGCGGGAGCTGCCTCGCCTGTTTTGGCGAGGAAGCGCGCACGGATTCTGCTCTTGCCGTGAGAGGTGCCACCCGGCATAACGAGCCCCATGTCTTCCCCTTCCTCCTCCCATGGTCACCACTGGCCCATCGTCATCGCCCTGGTCGCAGGGATCGTCGCGGGCGTGATCCTGCAGCCCTTCACCGTACCGGTGGAAGGCGAACCCGCTGCGTGGACAGGCACCGTGCTGGAGGCCTGTCGCTTTGTGTCTGATCTTTTCCTGCGTGGGTTGAAGATGGTCATCGTGCCACTCGTGGTGGCCAGCATCATCAGCGGCATCGCAGGCCTGAAGTCGCTGGATGGCTTTGCCCGCATGGGGCTGAAGACCTGGGCCTACTATGTCATCGGCAGTTTGGTGGCTGTGTGCGTGGGCCTGCTCTTTGTGAACCTGATCCAGCCCGGCCTGACCGATGGTGCCCCGAATCCCACCCTGAAAGCGGCGATGGATGCCGCGCTGAACAGCCATGGGGCCAGTGAAGTGGGCGAGGCCATGAAAGAAGCCAGTGGCGGCGCAGCCTCGCTGCTGGACATCATCCGCCGCGCCATTCCCACCAACGTGATTGAGGCCTGTGCGCAGGGCGATCTGCTAGCCATCATTTTCTTCAGCATCCTCTTCGCCGTGGCCATGGTGCTGGTGCCCAATGGCCCACCCAAGGCCCTGCAAGACACCTTTAACCAACTGACGGATGTCATGACGCTGATCACCACCTGGGTCATGAGGTTCACCCCCTACGCCGTCTTTTGCCTCGTCGTTCCCGCCATCGCCAATGTCGGCGTCAGTGTGCTGAAGAACCTCGTGCCCTATGTGCTGACCGTGTTCGGCGCACTGCTGTTTCACACGCTGGTCATTCTGCCCCTCGTCATCCGCATGTTCGCTGGCATCTCCCCCTGGCGGCATTTCCGCAACATGCGCGACTCGCTGCTGATGTCCTTTTCCACCGCCTCATCCACCGCGACGATTCCTGTCACGATGCGCTGCATCCAGGAAGAATCGAAGGTCAGTGAGCGCGTGGCCAGCTTCGTCATCCCGCTAGGAGCCACGGTGAACATGAACGGCACAGCCCTCTACGAATGCGTGGTCGTGGTCTTCGCTGCACAGGTGCTGGGCATCGATCTGTCTCTGTCGCAGCAGTTCATCGTCGTTCTGCTAGCCCTTGTCTCCAGCATCGGCGTGGCAGGCATCCCCGCCGCCAGCCTCGTGGCCATCATCATCATCATGCAAAACGCGGGCTTCAGTGAGGATGCCATCAAGGCCAGCCTCGGCCTCATTCTGACCATCGACCGCCCGCTCGACATGGCCCGCACCACGGTGAACGTGTTCGGAGATACCGTCGGCGCAGTGATCATCGCGCGCAGCGAAGGGGAAAAGATCGACGGCATGGCCTAATCAACCGCAAAACAAAGCACCAGCCCCCGTGCTCTGGATTTTGGAGCAAGCTATCACCATGGCATCCTTGCCCCGAAAGCTATAACCGTGGCATTCCTGCCCCCCAAATCTCTTCAGACTCAGCGCAGATCCGTGATCCACTTGCCACAGGGGTGCGGCTCAAAGCGGAGCATGGCCGCGAGCAGCGCCTGCGGTTCTTCGTGCGAGAGCAGGCTAGCGCGGTGCTCAGGGCGCAGCAGCTGCGTGGCAGACACGTGATCCAAAAACTGCAGCAACGGATCAAAAAAGCCGCTGACGTTCAGCAGGCCGACCGGCTTCTGGTGAAAGCCAAGCTGCAGCCAGGTCAGCGTCTCAAACAGCTCATCCAGCGTGCCAAAACCGCCGGGCAGCGCCACAAAGCCATCACTCAAATCCACCATCATCTGCTTGCGCTCATGCATGCTGCGCGTGACGCGAAGCTCCGTGCAGCCCTCATGGCCCAGCTCCTTCGCCAGCAAAGACTCGGGAATGACACCGATGACCTCGCCCCCCACAGCCAGCGCTGCATCAGCGACTGCTCCCATCAAGCCGACATTGCCACCGCCATAGACGATGCCAATCCCCTGCCCCACCAGATGCTGGGCCAGGGCGACCGCCGCCGCAGTGAAGGCTGGATCTGACCCACGGCTGGAGCCGCAATAAATGGCAATTCGACGCAAAGGCATGATGCCCTAGCAAGGCGGATTTCTCCGACTTGGCAAGGCTGGAGCCATCGTCTCCAGCGGCTGCGAGAAAACAGCACGCTCCTCCCAGCCGTCAGGCCGGTAAACCCTGGTGGCAAAAAAAGAAAACCCTGAGCAGCTCTCGCTGCCCAGGGTTGGTTCCTTATCAAAAGCAGGTGGCTCAAGCCTTCCAGCCGTCACGGTAAGCCGGGCGGGACACAAACTTGTTTGGAGCCTCGGCGTTGGAGACCTTCATGTTCTGCTTGTCCCACTGCACTGTCTGCTGAGCGCGGACAGCGAGATTGCCCAGGAGCACGAACTCGGTCAGCGGGCAGCTGTAGTCGAAGTTCGAGCTTGGCGTGCCACCTTCCACGATGTGCTTCGCCCACTCGCCCTGCGGATTGTTGGGCATGATGGAGCGGGCTTCCGTCTTCTTGATCTTGCCCGCCTTCATGTCCAGGCGCACCTGCGTGTAACGCTCTTCATTGTAAATGACAGGGCTGGAGCAGTAAGCTTCGCCTTCAAAGACGGTGCCTTCCGTGCCGATGAACATCATGCCGCTGCTGGCCTTCTCGAAGGCTTTCTTGGCTAGATCGCTGGTCATGTGCGGGGAGATCTCCGGCTTGTTCGGCTTGCCATCCTTGGAACCATCGTTCCAGCTCACCGTCAGTGCAGGATGCTTGCCCGCGGGCATGTGATAGACCAGATCGCTCCACACCGGAGCGCAAGTGTCCGAAATCGGGCTAGAAGTCGCCTCGATCTTCTCCGGGATCAACTGCCCTAAGATGGAGAAGGTGGCATCCATGATGTGGCAGCCCATGTCACCCAGAGCGCCAGACCCGAATTGCCACCAACCGCGCCAGGAGAAGGGATGCACGCTGTTGCCGCGCTTGCCATTCGCCCCTGCTGGGATTTCAAACTGGAAATAGGGCTCGCTCGCCTCGCTGGACAGCCAGAGGTCCCAGTCGAGTTCAGGTGGGCATTCCGCCGCCTTTTTCACCAGAGGTCCCTGAGGCCAGATCGGACGATTGGTCCACAGGCGGATTTCCTTCAGCGTGCCGATGGCTCCCTGCTCGATCCATTCCTTCGCCAGACGCTGACCTTCCATGGTACGGCCCTGGTTGCCCATCTGGGTCACGACGCCAGCTTCTTTGGCAGCACGATGTAGATCGCGCACTTCATTGATGTAATTGCACAGCGGCTTCTGCACACACACGTGCTTCTTGTGCTTGATGGCATGCATCGCGGCCACGTAGTGCGTGTGGTCTGGCGTGGAGATGATGACACCATCGATCTCATTCGCCATCTCGTCGAACATCTTGCGGAAGTCCTGATACAGCTTCGGCGCATTCGGAGCCGCTTGGCCTGAATCCAGGTGGTGCTTCTCGCGTTTCTTCGCCGCTTCATCGAGGCGCTTTTGATCCACATCGACCAAGGCCACCACGGTGTGATCCAGCGTCACCCCCTGGGTATCAGACTGGCCTTTGCCATTCGCGCCGATGACCGCGAGGCGGAGTTTTTTGCCAGCCGCATTCTGGCCCTTGAGCAAAAGGTTCGGACCCGTGAATGCGCCCGCAGCGAGGCCTGCCGTGCGGCCGAGGAAATGACGGCGAGAGATGATGTTGAGACCCATGGGGTTCGTGAATTTGGTTGTGCTTGTGGTTTTGGGGGATTGAGACAAACGCAGCGTCTGCCTCAAAATTGCGAGAAGATGCTAAGTCCACTTTAAAAAACAGGCAAGACTTCACGACCGCTGCCCCGAGAAAAGCCAGCCGAGATTGGCCGTGCGGATTCCAGAACTTCGAGGCCGGGGATATCTCGCACTCACGCGACATTTGAGTGCGGGGTGGGCGGAATGAGCTGCATCACCAAAGTTCACCCACGAGCCCTGCTCGCCGCCCGGCACACTGTCCCTGAGCTATACCTTGAAGTCCTTCAGCATCTTGATGTTCGACACCGACGCTGCCACCCCCACACCGAGAGCCGACCTGACCCCATCGAAGCGTTTGAGCTTGGCTTTGCCTCTTCCCTTCACCTTGGCGTCTTGAGCCCTCAAAGAGAACAGCACAGTCAGGGCGGAGAGAAGCAGGAAGTTAAAAAGCAGCCGTTTCAGAGTGGACCACATGGATAAGCAGCCGCACCTGCCCATCATGCCGACAAACGCTGAGGTGGATCTGGTAAGGAGGAAGAGGGGCATTTTATCCTTCCTCAACCGCAGACTCTGTTTCTGTCTCAGAAGACTGAACGCCATCAAGAACCAGGGCAGCTTCGGAAGCGGGCAGCGCTTCTACATTTTTGAGTTTGCGCTCCAGCGTGCGGCTACGCTTCGATGCATCATCAATAGTATTACTCGTTTCATCGAGCTTCTTTTTCACCTTCTCCAGCAAGTCGCCAAACTTACCGAAATCGGTTTTCACCGCGCTAAGAACCTTCCAAACCTCGCTTGAACGCTTCTGAATGGCCAGTGTTCGGAAACCCATCTGAAGGCTATTCAAAAGCGCGGCGAGTGTCGTTGGGCCACACACAATCACTCGCAAGTCTCTCTGTATTGAGTCCACCAAGCCAGGACGACGGAGCACTTCAGCATACAGGCCCTCAGTCGGCAAATATAGCAGACCAAAATCCGTAGTGTGCGGTGGCGCGACGTACTTGTCACGAATGTCGCGAGCTTGCGAGCGTATGCGGTTCTCCAAGGCTTTTGCAGCTTGATCGACTGCTTCCACGTCAGCACGTTCTGAGGCATCCACTAGACGTTCATAATCCTCTTTGGGAAACTTGGCATCAATCGGGAGCCATACCGATTTGCCGTCCCGCTCATCTGGGCCGGGCAACTTAAGAGCGAACTCGACTGATTCTCTGCGCCCAGGCTTGGTGCACACGTTTTTTGCATATTGCTCAGAAGTCAGGATTTGCTCCAGCAAGTTTCCGAGCTGCATCTCACCCCATGTTCCGCGTGTTTTTACATTTGTGAGCACTCGTTTCAGGTCGCCGACGCCGTTCGCAAGATTCTTCATCTCTCCAAGCCCTAAATGAACTTGCTCAAGCCGATCACTGACTTGTTTGAATGATTCTCCGAGACGTTTATCCAATGTTCCCTGGAGTTTTTCGTCCACGGTTTTGCGCATCTCTTCAAGCTTGGCTGTGTTGTCCACTTGAAGCTCTTTGAGTTTGGAATCGACCATTACGCGAAGTTCGTCAGCCTTCTTCTCATTGCTCTCTGTCAGACGTGTGAGTTGGGTTGCGAATGAGTCGATCTGCTTTTGAAGCGATTCCTTAAAATCCTTGAGGGCGACCGCAAGTTCCGTGCGAGCTTGTTTCGCGTTTTCTTGGCCGGTCTGGCCAAAATCTGTCAAACGTCTGCCGAATGATTCAAACTGCTGCTGAAGTTGTAATGCATTTTCTGCGAGGCGCTTTTCTTGTGCTTCTTTGAAGTCTTTGAGGGCAGTTGAAAGCTCGGTGCGAGATTGTTTGGCATTTTCTTGTCCAGTCTGGCCGTAATCTGACAAGCGCTTACCGAACAACTCAAACTGCTGCTGGAGCTGCAAAGTGTTTTCGCTAAGTCGCTTCTCCTGTGATTCCTTGAGCAGATTCAGGGTGCTATTGAGTTCTTGCCGAAGTTGAGCCGCACTCAACTCGCCTGCTTGTTTCAAAGCACTCAGCTGATTCGCAAAATCCTCCAATCGCTGTTGTTGTGCGGTGGATATGCGATCAACCCCTTGCACAAGCTGTTCCGTGGAAGTTCGGAGCGAAAGCTGCACTTCTTCTCGAAGTGATCGAGCCTGTTCCGACGATTCCTGTCGGTTCTCAGTGATTTCATCCTTGATTGCACGCTCAGACCTATCTTGAAGCTTCTCAATCGTATCCAAACGTGAAAATAAGGGGGTGAAGTCAGGCGCAACTGGTCTTCGAATTAGGACTACCAACAAAATCACTACAACGAGCCACAGAACGCCAGCGGCAATCAGCAAAGTTTCAGTGGTGAGGAATTGGGGAGGGATAGTACTTGGCATTTTTTTAGAGTGAGGCGGGCAATTCACATCTCACAAACGGTAAATGGCTGGGTTGGCATTTCTTGACGATTCAAATGCTCACAGTTGTAAACTATGGCTGTGCCTGCCTATACTCAAACCACATCTCTCCTCCTCACCTCGGTGACAGGACACGGGGCTGCTCTTTCGGAGGCTGCACAAGCAGTTTTTTGGCGAGGACGCTGGCATGAAGAGCTTTCTCTATGTGGATGGCTTCAATTTGTATTACAGCGCCTTGAAGGACACGTCGCATCGCTGGCTTGATCCGGTGGCACTGGCGGCCTGAGTGTTCCCGAAGAATCAGATCGTGGCCGCGTAGTTTTCTCGGCCAAGGCCACGGCCCTTCGGGGAAATCCCCAGCAGCTGATGCGCCAGATGATCATTGGAGAGGACTGCACACGCTAACAAATCTCAGCATCATCGAAGGAGACTTCCGCACACGGAAGACCAGGGCCAAGGTGGTGACACTACCGCCGAACACCATCGTAAAGCCTGTCGGAGTGCTGAATCCACAGCGTCTTTCCGGCCCGAACTGCCGCCCGGTGCGGCAAAGTGCGGGACTCCAGAACGCAGCTTCGTTCTAGCAGAATGGCGTGTCATGGAACCAGCTCGCCAACGCCCTGCTACTGCCTTTGCTCACGGATAGCCACGGCAGTTTTCTGAAACCGCCTACTGGGTGCGTTGCCCGTTGTTGAGTTCAGCTCTGGAAGTGTCGCCCCTGCTTGCCCTTTCCCTTCTTTCGTGTTTTGTAGCAGTTCGGCGCGGAAGCTACGCCTGCTAGGCACCAAACTGCTACCTGGATGCTGCTTGGTAAGCCATCTATACCCACCGAGCACAGCCAAGAGGCCCTGCATCGAAGCAGTGGCGCTATCTTTCACGCCTGCATCCCCGCTACTCGACACTGGCGAAGACATGCATCAAGGGTGGCGCTCCGCTGCTATTTCCCGTGACAAGGTTCGATGGGGTTTGATACACAGTTTGCGCGTTGCCGATCATGTCTCGTTCCTTTTCCCTCCGCGATTATTCCATAGTTCTGGCCTTGGTCGGCATTTGCCTATTCTTTGGGGTCGCTGAACCCAAGTTCCTGGATCCACGGAACCTATCGCTGCTGCTCACCGAGCTGTCGATCTCTGCCACGCTGGCCATGGGGATGCTGCTGGTCATTTTGCCAGGTCACATCGATCTGTCCGTGGGCAGCGGTCTTGCCCTGCTGAGTGGGATCGCGACGGTGCTGACGACCAAGGCAGGACTGCCTTCTCCCGTCAGTTTGACCGTAGGTCTATTGGTGGGTGCACTCGTTTGGTGGGTGAAGGGACTCTTGATCGTTCGTGAGCGCATTCCTGCCTTCATTGTGACCTTGGCAGGTCTGCTGGTGTTTCGTGGGCTTTTCTGGCTGGTGATCCAGAATCAAACGGTGCCGGTGGTGGCTGGAGGGCAGAGCAATCTCTATTCACAAATCAGCACCTCCTACCTACCCCCATCGCTTGGCTTGATGTTGGCCGCAGGCGCGGTCGCCATCATGGTCGGACTCACGTGGAAAAGCCGGGCAGCCCAGAGGATTCACGGTCTTCCGGTTGAGGATCGAGAGACCACCTTTCTCAAAGTGTTTGTGTTCGCACAGGCCATTCTTCTCTTCGTATTGGCCACCAATGAATTCCGCGGCATTCCCCTGCCCGCTCTGATTTTTGCGGCTGTGGCCCTGGCGGTGCATGTGCTGACCAAGCATCTGCCGATGGGGAGATATCTTTATGCCATTGGCGGAAATGCCGAAGCGGCCCAAGTGTCAGGTGTGCCCGTGCAACGCGTCGTCATCGCTGCCTACTCGATGATGGGCGTGATTGTGGCGATTACAGGATTCATGCTGACGTCTTACACAGGCAACTCTACCACGGATCTGGGCGAATGGATGGAACTCGATGCCGTGGCAGCCTGCGTGATTGGCGGGGTCAGTCTGCGCGGTGGAAGAGGCAGCGTGGTTGGGGTTTTTGCCGGAGCCCTGATCATGGCAGTGCTGCTGAATGGCATGACGCTGATGTCAGTGTCCCCCGAACACAAGCTGATTGTCCGTGGGGCCGTGCTCTTACTCGCCGTGTGGATGGATGTGCGGCTGAACCGAGCCTGAAGAATTCACGTTGAATCCAACGATTCAACCCGGATGCCGAAGTTCAGCGGGGCAGGAATGCCCCGCTTGCAGAGAACTTCTGAATCCGGGTTCAACGTGACTCCTGAAAAGAAAAAGAGCCGCACAAGGCGGCTCTCCTCAGGTCAACAAGTTCTGTGGCAGGAGACTACAGCTCGTCTTCGACCAATTCGATGTTTTTGCCGCCGATCTTCTCAAGAAGAGCTTTCGTGCCTTCCTGGCTAAATTTTGGATCACGCGCTTCGATGCATACAAAGAAACCATCGTCTGAAAACTTGGCGAACTGTTTGGACACGAACAACGGATGATTCCAGCGAGGAAGACCCATCAGAGCGAGCAAGCCGAACAGTGTCGTAAAGGCGCTGAACAGGATGGTCAGCTCAAACATCACCGGGAAGAAAGCGGGTAAGGTGAAAATATCGGTAGGCTTGGCCTGCACCACGGTGGGATAGGTTTCAGCCAGCTTTTGCAAGAAGCCCAAACCGATGCTGGACCAGAAGTTAGTCTGGGTCAGAGTCTGTAAGGTGAAAGCTACGCAAGTTCCGGTCATGCCACCCACGAACACAAGCTTGGGAAGAATGGACTTAGAATTTCCCATGGCCTTGTCCATGCCGTGAATCGGGAAAGGGCTGTGCACATCCCAGCGCTGATAACCAGCATCGCGGACTTGCTCAGCAGCATGGTAGAGGTCGGCCACGCCATCGAATTCGGCGAGGTATCCGTGGACTCGTTTGAGGGTGCTCATGAGTGAAGGGGAAGACGCAAAGTTTGAAATTTCAGATCAAGCTGCAGCAGCAGCCTCACGAGGAACATGACGATCAGGGTAGCCCATGAGATCTTCCTCCTGAACGCCCTCTTTGCCGTGATCATGGTGATGAGGGTCACTCTGAGGCAGCACACCTTTCACTTCCCCAATTGCGATGACCGGCAAGAAGCGCAGGAAGAGAAGGAACAACATCATGAACAGACCGAAAGTACCAAGGAAGGTGTATTTATCCACCCAAGTCGCCTCATAAGTTCTCCATGATCCGGGAGTCAAGTGGCGCTCCAGGGTGGTGGCGATGATGACGTAGCGTTCAAACCACATGCCTGCGTTCACGCACATGCAGACGAACATCACGACCCACATGTTGTGGCGGAAAGGACGATACCAGAACAACTGTGGAGCAAACACATTGAAACCAAACATGAAGTAGTAGGCCCACGTGGAAGGACCATACAAACCGCGGAGCATGAAGGTCTGAAGCTCAAACTTGTTAGCACTGTAGTAAGCCACGAAGAACTCCATGGAATAGGCATAACCGACGATCGTTCCGGTCAAAAGAATGATCTTGGCCATGTTGTCGATGTGCTTGGGTGTGATCAAGTCACCCAAGCCGTAGATCTTCGATACAGGAATCATCAACGTCAGCACCATCGCGAAACCACCGAAGATAGCACCCGCCACAAAGTAAGGCGGGAAGATGGTGGTGTGCCAGCCTGGGACGACAGAAGTCGCGAAGTCGAAAGACACGACGGAGTGCACGGAAAGCACCAGAGGCGTGGATAGAGCCGCCAAGAGCATGTAGGCCGTTTCGTAATGGCTCCAGTGCCGATTAGCGCCGCGCCAACCTAGGGCAAAAATGCCATAGAGCGCTTTGCGAAGTCCTGGCTTGCAGCGATCCCGGAGAGTTGCAAGATCAGGCACCAAGCCGAGATACCAAAAGACGAGAGACACGCTGAAGTAGGTGGAAACCGCGAATACATCCCAGAGGAGTGGCGACTTGAAGTTCTGCCAGATCGCATTTGCGTTGGGGACAGGTGCCAGGAACCAGACCATCCAGACGCGACCCACGTGAAAGGCTGGGAAAAGCCCCGCACACATCACGGCAAAGATCGTCATCGCCTCAGCGGCTCGGTTCACAGAAGTGCGCCATTTTTGACGAGTCAGGAAAAGAATGGCGGAAATCAAAGTTCCCGCGTGGCCGATACCGATCCAGAACACGAAGTTGGTGATGTCCCACGCCCATGCCACCGGTTGTTTTTGACCCCAAACGCCAACGCCCGTGCTGATGAGGTAGGCGAAGCAAAACGCTGTTAGACCTGTGAGCAATACCGAAGGAACAAACAGAATCCACCAAAGGAGAGGCTGTTTGTTTTCCACGATGCCGCAGACGCGGTTGGTGATCCAAGAGTAGGAGCGCTTGTTGAGAACAAGAGGCTCGCGGTCAAGGATGCGCGGGGCACCGTTGTAAGCTTGTTCGTGAATATGGGCTGCTTCGGCGGACATGTCAGCGGGAGAGGTTTTTTAGATCTGATGAGCACTCCAGGCAGCGATGCGTTCAGCGCCTGGCATTTCTTTGTTCGGGTTCCGCAAACGGGCCAGATAGCTGGTGCGTGGACGGGTGCCAATGTACTTGAGGAGCTCGTAGTTGCGCGGGCTGGCTTTCGCCTTGTTCACGCTGCTCTTTTCATCGGCCAAATCTCCAAAGGAGATGGCTTCTGCGGGGCAGGACTCTTGGCAAGCCACTTTGACGCTATCGGTCGGAATGCGGAAGTTTTTGGAATCCCGCTGTACTTGCTTCTGACGGATTTTGGCTTCTTCAAGACGTTGCACGCAGTAAGTGCACTTCTCGATGACCCCACGCATGCGAACTGTCACATTCGGGTTCTTCTGGAGCTGAAGCGATTCTCGCATTCCCGTTTTGTCAGGATTGGAGAGCGGACCCCAGTAAAGTTCATCCAAGGGACGTTTGTTGTAGTCGAACCAATTGAAACGACGAGCGGTGTAGGGACAGTTGTTCGCGCAGTAACGAGTACCAATGCAACGATTGTAAGCCATGGCGTTCAGGCCATCGTCCGTGTGGACCGTCGCATTCACAGGGCAGACCGTTTCACAAGGAGCCGACTCGCACTGCTGGCAGGCAACTGGCTGCATGACCATCTCTGCATTTTCAAGCTGCTCACCCGTCGGATCGATGTTCACTTCGTCCGACTTTGCCTTTTGCTCACCCCATTCATTGGTCGCGAAGTAGCGATCCATGCGGATCCACTGCATGAGGCGTCCTTTGACAACCTGATCTTTGCCAACCACTGGGATGTTGTTTTCGCTCTGGCAAGCCACCAAACAGGAGGTGCATCCGATGCACTTGCTGAGATCAATCACCATGCCCCACTGGTGCTTCTTCTCGTAGTCAAAGCCGTCTGGATTCTCATCAGTCTTGCGGCCGATCTGACCTTTGTAGAAGGAAATGTTCTCCGGGATATGGCTGTCCATGCCGGTCTTGCCAGCAAAGTCAGGCTTCTTGGCGAAGGTGTCCAAAGTGGCCTCGCGATAAAGCGCGCGGCCTTCCATGGTGTTCTGATCTTGGGTGATGGCGAGTTGGTAGGTGTCCGCCAGAACCTCAAGCTTAGCACCTGAGATCACGAATTCAGAAGCGTGAGCACGGAGTGGATATGCATTGAAACCGCGTCCGATGCCATTGCTGTCGGATCCCACAAAACCCAGATTTTGTTGTCCGTAACCCAAGGTGACAGTGACGCTATTTTGCACGTGACCCGGTGCTTCAATGGCTGGCAGGGTCAGACTGCGGTCTCCGATGGACAACTTGACCATTTGGCCATTCTTCAAGCCAAGGCTGCGAAATGTCACACTGCCAATCCAAGCGGCATTGTCCCAGGCCAACTTGGTGATCGGATCAGGTGATTCTTGGAGCCATGCATTGTTGATGTATCGACCGTCCCAGACAGCTGAATCGGGCGTGAGCACAATTTCAACAGCCTCAGCCTTCGGTGCTACTGGAATCTTGGCTTTGCCGACGAGGCTGGAGACCGCGGCTGCATTGATGACTCCCGTGGACTTGACGTAGCTGGAACCTTTCAGGAAACCATCGCGAAGTGTTAGATTCCATTTGGCTTCATCCAGACTACCTGCCACCGAAGCAAAGGTATCACGAACAGCCTGATAGACAGGATCTTCGGAAGGAGCTGCACCATCGGCTGGCTTTTCCGCAGGACCTAACTTCTTTTTGTCAAGCAAAGCCAAAATGACCTCGATCACGCTTGCTCCATCGTAGAGCGGCTGAATCATTGGCTGAACTACACTATAGGTGCCATCACCTGCGCGAACATCATTCCAGGATTCGAGGTAATGAGCGGCTGGGATGTGCAATGCAGCCGCACGTGCCGTCTCATTCGGAAGATGGCCCAGGTGAACCAACTTCACTCCCTTGCTCTGGATGGCACCAGAGAGAGAGAGAGGTGCATCAAACAGCAAATTGGAAGGAGTCAAAGACACCAGCGTTTTTACTGCTCCCGAAACCAACGCAGCTTCCAGTTCCGAAGCGGAAGCGAGAGTGGCTGAAGAACCTTTTTCCAGAAGCTCAACCGTCGATCCATAAGCACCGAGCGCGTTATTGATTGCGGCGACCAAAGCATGCACTTCCGCGCCGTAGCGACTTCCAGCAATGACAACCGCACTGCCTTTGTGATCGATGAGATCACGAACCGCTGGTGCTAGCCATTCTTTGAGTCCAGGAGGCGCAGCCGAAGCGAGTGCAGAAGCTTCCTTGATGTCCAAAAACTCAGCAATGATGGCAGCTGCCGCAGGAATCATGCTCGCAGCGAGTGGCTTGCGATGATCTGCCATGCCGCCGGTCAGCGTGTAACGATTTTCCAAGCAGTAGAGGCGATTCATGCCACCTTCCGATTTGTCTTTAGCCCGTTGTTTCGTGAAATGCTTGACTGCCTCCCCGTCGATCGGATCCAAGCCCAAGAAATCACAATCCAGAGAGAGGATGCGAAGGGCTTTGCTCCAACGGACAAAGGTTTTGGTGTTCGCACCGAGCACTTCCTGATGAGCCGTGGCTTGACCTTCATTGCCAATGGCCTCATAGGCAAAGAGCTTAGCCTGAGGGTAGGCAGCCTTGAACTCGCTCAGCAAACGATGCTGAGTGGGAGATGTGCTTGAGCCCACCACGATGACAAGTGAAGCACCAGAATCGGTTTTGGCGTCCTTCAAGATTGCCTGAAGACCTTCATTGACCTTAGCCCATGTCGTGGTTTTGCCTGAGGCAAGAGGAACTTGGGAGCGCTCAGGATCATAAAGATCAAGGACACTGGCCTGAGCAAATGCATCCAATCCACCGCCAAGAGGATGGAGAGGATTGGGAGCAACGTGGGTTGGACGACCTTCGTGGGTAGTCACTACCAAAGGAACTGCTCCCTGGGCGGTTGGCATGGCCGAGGCATAAAGCAGAGGTTTGCCAGGAATGACCCATTCCACATGATTCGTGTAGGGGAGGATATGAGTCAGCGGACGGCGACAAGAAGCCAATCCCATCATCCCGACTGAAGCTCCCATGAGCTGAAGGAAATTGCGGCGAGACTGACCTGCTTCTTCTTCCGTTAGAGTATCGCCAGAGGGAAATTCCACCCCGTGTTTGGAAAGAAACTCCGAGCGACGCTCGAGTTCGGCAGGGCTGCGCCAGTAGCGCTTACCAGTCTGCGGCTCCTCGGGGTGAATCCAATTGCGTTTCATGGGCGGACAGGGTCTTGGGTAATCAAAGAATTCTGAAGTTGGGAAATCGACACGCTAGCGATTAGCGGTGACAGGTCGTGCAGTTCTCGGGAGGCTGAACTTGCCAGTGTTTCTTCAGCTGAGTTCCAACTTCGAGCTGAGTCACTTTTTCCCCATATTTGCCTGAGGCGAGAGCTAAGATTTCATCCAGTTGGGAAGCTTTTTTGCCAGATTCGATCGTGTCAGCGATCTCATCCGCCTTGATGCCTTTCTTCAGCAGACCTTCGTAAAAACCTGCGCGATTGAGCTGTTCAGGCTTGTAGTTGAGGTTTGTAATCTGATCCAAAGGACGAAGTTTTTCTTCGGGATTGCGGTGACACTCCAAGCACCAGCCCATGGAATGGGGTTCGGCGTGCTTCACGACTTCCATTTCATTGATCTGCCCGTGGCAGTTTTGGCATGAAATGCCGCGGTTCAGGTGAGCACTGTGGTTAAAATACACATAATCAGGCGCTTTGTGGATTTTTACCCACTCGATTGGCTTGCCTGTTTCTGCTGCCTTGATGACTTTTTCCAGCTTGGGAGAGGCTGATTTGATGTTGCCCTTGCCTGGGCCATGGCAGTTGTAGCACGTCTGATTCGTCGGAACGTTGGCGTGGCTGGAAACCTCCGCAAAGGAGTGACAATAACGACAATCCAAGCCCAACTGTCCCGCATGAATCTTGTGGGAGAAAGGCACTGGCTGTGTCGGCTCATAACCGACACGGGTGTATTTCGGCGTGAAATAGTATGGCACGGCCAGACTCACCCCAAAAACGATGAAGCCAGCCGCGACGGCTAGCTTCAGAGGGAGCCAGTTGGTCCAACGAGGAAAGAAATTGCCCATAAAAAGTCAAAGTCAGAGCTTGTGAAAAATTTCACAAGCGAGATTTGAGAATAGAAGTCCAAGTCACCTTTGCAAGGGTGGAAATCAAAAAAGTAACCAGTTTTGAAAGACGAAATCCGAGCCTCGCAGGCGAAGGCTGGCGAGGTGGGGCTTGCTGGCTCTGAAGCCTCAGGAAGAAAGAACTCCAGGACTTTTTCCCGCGAAGAAGCGCCTATTTGGGTCCTCTTCAGGAAGCCCCGAGATGCCTGGAATCGTCCTTGGGTCAGTTTTCCACTCAGAAAGATCCGCCTACCTGGACGTGGCGACTTTTTGGCAACGGCTAGCCATCCGAAATCCAGAAGATCGCACAAGAAAACACCTGGATTTCATGAGGACAAAACGCAGCACTGCCAGCGCGACATTCCTCTGGAGATCAGCGAAATAATCTCGGAGCCAGATCGATCCAATATTGTCTCCAGATGGGCCAAGAATGACCTCCTTCGGTCAGAAACCACTCATGCTGAATGCCTTTGGCCTTGAGCTGATCAATCAATTCGAGATTCCGATCTAACAAAAAATCATCCTTCCCGCAGGCAATCCAAAGCAGTCGGAGCTTGCTCTGAGTCGCTTGAGGTTTAGCCAGCGCTGCCTGAATCTCAGCTACATCGACGGCACCGCTGAAGGAAGCAATGGTGCTGAAAACGTCCAGGTGGTTCATTCCTGTGCTGACAGATTGCCAACCACCCATGCTGAGACCCGCAATGGCATGATGTTCCGGCCCCGGCTGGATGCGATAGTGCTTTTCGACCCAAGGCAGTGCCTCCTGCAGCAATTCTATTTGAAAGGCCTTCAACGATTCGGCTCGCTTGCTAGCTTGATCCTTCGGCACCATGCCCAAGGGGTGTCCATCAATCATCATGACCACCATCGGCACAGCTTTACCCGATGCGATGAGGTGATCCAAGATCCAATGCGCTTTGCCATGAACGACCCAGGTGTCGTGGCGATCTCCAGACCCATGCTGCAAGACGAGCAGAGGATAACGCTGCGTCGGCGCAGATTCATATCCTGGCGGTGTGTAAACCCAGATGTCTCGCTGTTTTCCCAACGATGCTGAATGTTGGCTATGCTGATGAACGGTGCCATGTGGCAACTCTTGAAAATCCCAGGGTTTAGCGGGTCGGCTAGGCAGATGCAGAATGCTCGTGTTCGGTTGGCGCTGCGGTTTGATCGCAGGATTCAGTGGATCCAGCATCGCCAAGCCATCGACGACGAATTGATACTCCCAAACTCCCGTGGGAAGATCCGGCACAACTAGGCTCCAGGTTTCTTGAGCCTCCCGGTTCAGCGCCATGGGTTTCTCGGCCCACTGTCCCCGCAGAAGCACCGTTGTGGCCTGGGGGGCTCGAAGCCGAAAGGTCACCTCACCTGAAGGAGAAACCTCGGGCGAAACTAGTAACGTTCGCTGTGCCTGCGCGAAGCATTCGCTAAGACAGTGGACCCAACAAAAAGAAATCAGAAGGAAACGGATTTTATCCATGATGCCTCAGGCTGACAGAGCGTCTGCCTTTTGAGAAGAACCAAAACGATCTTGAGCTAGAAAGTCAATACAGAGCGGTTTCGCCTTCGTGGAGAAGACGCACGCGATCCAACAAACCACGAGTGTGAGCAGAGCGTTCTAGCCATTCTGCTGGCTCATGAATCGGCTCACCGCCGAGAGGAAAGGTATCATGATGCATGGGCACCATGTGACGAGCCCCCATCATTTCAAAGGCATCCAGAGCTTCCTCAGGATTCATGTGCACAGGACGCCCGCTCGGTGCCAAGTAAGCCCCAATGGGCATGAGCGCGAGATCAATGTCAGCCCTTTGGCCAATGTCGCGGAAACCCTCGAACATGGAACTATCGCCGCAATGAAAGAGCGTGCGTTCTTGCGACTGAATCAAGTAGCCGCCAAAACCGCGATGCGTGTCATGGATCATGCGCGCCCCCCAATGACGAGCAGGAGTCAGGGTGATTTGCAGATCACGAAACTTTGCTTGTTGCCAGGTTTCGAGTTCGACGATTTGCCCAAAACCGCAGCGTTTCACCACACTGCCAACGCCTTTGGGCACAACGATGGGCTGACCACGAGCAATCCTTCTCAAGCTGGGCAGATGCAGGTGATCGAAATGCGCATGAGTGACTAGCACGAGGTCAATCGAAGGAAGATCCCCGGCCCAGAGACTCGGGTGGCGGACTCGCTTCACCGGCCCGTGCCAGAGCGCCCAGTTTGGATCGATGATCAAGTTAGCCCCACCGATCTGAGCAAAAAAGCCCGCATGACCCAGCCATGTCACACCGAGTCTGTCAGCCTGGATCAAAGGCACCCCACCCTCAATGACTCGACCGGGTCGGCGAGGTGCCAAAAGGGTGGGCAGGAGCACATCGCCGAGGAATTGAAGATTTCGACGTCGCCATCCTTCCGTGGGCAAAAGACCCACCCGGTTTTCTTGGCCTGCCTTTTTGGAGAAAAACCGCCTGCGCAGAGCCCGGTCGATGAGATCAGGCTCTCCGTGGTGTGAGGCGGGGTCGTGAATCATTCTGGCAAGGTGTCACCTAGCAATGTTGGTAATTACACTCCCCCGCGGATGGCTGTAAATGATTGTTTTCTGGCAAAAAACGGACCTAGCTGCCTCGTTGACCCAGAGCCTTGTGGAGCACGGGCTCAAAAATCTCAGCCTGACGCATGAACCCAAGATCACTGGCATGAGATGCATCCGTGGCCCCTTCGGTGTCCGAGCCATAGAGGAAATCACCAGGGATGTAGTGCAGATTTTTCACGCCTTCATCGACCAAGGTTTGGTAGGCCGCTTTCAAAGCTGCATGATTCTCGGTGTGAAAGCGATGCTTCTCTGGAGTGATCCAATCGTTGGTAAACCGACGATCTTCGACGAGCACGATGGGCGTTTCGGGCTTGGCCGCACGCAATTGACGAACCAGCGGAACGCACCGCTCCGTCACCAAGGCTGCATTCATGTTGGGCAGGCAGTCGATGACAAAACAAGCCGCATCGAGTTGAACCAGATAGTCGCCAACGGCAGCATCCATTTTGCCATTCCCAGAGAAACCAAGATTCACCACAGGGCGATCCAATTTGCGACCCAGAATCCCCGTGTGAACCATGCCTGGACGACTGGCGCAGGCACCATGCGTGATGCTTGTGCCATAAAAGACGATGGGCTTTTCACGAGGGGGAAGTCCTTTGAACTTCGAGCCTGGTTGCACTCCGATCTTCAAGAACTCAACGCCATTGTAGAGCGGCAAATAGGCAGCGTATTCGCGCTCGCCGGGAGCCAGCCCCTTTGCCAATTCCACCATCATCTCAGGTTTGGCAGGGCGAGTCACTTGCACCCACTTCCAGCGCCCATCCGTGTCACGCGCATACAGATCCACGCCACTGACCCCTGTAGCGGGCATGTGCGGCATCCCGAGATTGGTTTTGGTCACCTTGTAATGCACGTGGATGGACGTGGCATCGGTCATGAAGCGAACGACCATGCCAGCGCTATCACGGCTGAGGTTCCAGACGTTCGAGGTCACTTTGCCTTCAGCGCTGGCAGGCAAGCGGTCAAACCAGCTTTTGCGCGGCTGGTCAGGCAGGATTCTGCCCTCTGCCCCCCAGGTGGTCACATCGTGCCACTGGATGTCTTGGGACACTTTGGCTTGCCCGCCCATGGCAGGGTCCATTCGGCTGATGTCCACTGGTTTTTGGGCATAGCCGAAGGCAACCCACAAAAGGGAGAACTGGAGAATCAAAATTCTGGTCATGGCAGGCTCGAACAAACGAAGGGTTTCGCAGCCTTTTGCGAAGGTTTCGCACTTCTTGCTGCCGACTCTTTTTCACCCACTCAACTCAAGGTTCACGAAGCCGGACGTTAGCAGGGTTGAAAAATCAGCCCGAGGGGTGATCTCCGGTTTTGTGATCCTGCAATCGACGCCATAGAAGCCGCCTCATGTCCGACGCCATCCGCTCTCTCGAACCTCGCGCCCTTTGGAATTGCTTCGCTGACCTCAATGCCGTGCCGCGGCCGTCGAAGAAGGAGGCGAAGGTGAAGGCCTTTGTGCGGGCGTTTGCCGACAAACATGCGCTGGAGTGCCTGGAGGACAGCGGCGGGAATTTGATCGTGAAGAAAACGGCCGCGGCGGATCGCGCGGGTCATGCGCCGGTCATTTTGCAGGCGCATCTCGACATGGTGCACAAGGCGGCGGACGGCGTGAGCTTCGATTTCGAGAACCAGGGCATCGACATGTGGATCGACGGCGATTGGGTGCGTGCTCGCGGCACCACGCTCGGTGCGGACAACGGCCTCGGTGCCGCCGCGATCCTCGCGGTGCTCGCGTCGAAGGATCTCTCGCATCCGCCCATCGAGGCGCTGCTCACCATCGACGAAGAGCAGGGCATGAGCGGTGCTCGTTTGCTGCAAGGCGGTCTTTTGACTGGCAAAACGATGCTGAACCTCGATTCGGAGGAAGACGACGAATTCACCATCGGCTGCGCTGGCGGCATCGACACGCTGGTGAGCTGGACGTATCCCGAAACCACGCACGCGAAGGCCACTATCGCCGAAATCCGCGTCGAAGGCCTGCGCGGCGGTCATTCCGGCCTGCAAATCCACGAAGGCCGCGGCAACGCGATCAAGCTCATGGCGCGACTTTTGGCCGCCTGTGGCGAAAAAGCCGTCGCAGTGGCCGAATGGCGCGGTGGCAGTGCTCGCAATGCGATTCCGGCCCGCTGCATCGCCCGTGTCGCGGTGCTCGATGAGGCTGTTTTTGCCGAAAAGCTCGCCGAGGAGGCTCAAATCTTCCGCGAGGAGTTTCAGCGCCTCGAGCCCGGTTTGCAGATCAGCTCCACGAAGCTCGAAAACGGCTCCATCGCGACTTTGCAGCCCGAATCGCAACGCGCACTGGTGCTCGCCATGCAGGCCGTGGTGAATGGCGTGTATCGCATGAGTCCTGAGGTGCCCGGCTTGGTCGAGGCATCCTCCAATCTCTCCCTCATCGACCTCCGCGGCGGCCGCGCCGAGTGGAGCGGCCTGCAACGCAGCAGCGTCGAATCGAGCAAGCGTGATGTCGCAGCAGCCTTCGCCGCTCCTTTCCACCTCATCAGCGCCGAGGTGCGAAACGACGACGGCTATCCCGGCTGGAGCCCGAGCGCCAGCTCCGTGATCCTCGACCAGATGAAAGGCATCTACCGCGAGCTCTTCGGCCACGACGTCGGCGTCAGCGCCTGCCACGCCGGCTTGGAATGCGGCGTCATCGCACAGACCTATCCTGGCCTCGACATGATCTCGTTTGGGCCTGACATCGAAGAAGCCCACTCCGAAAACGAACGCGCCAGCATCTCCTCCGCGCAGAAGTTCTGGAAGCTGCTGACGACGACGCTGGCGCGGCTGTAATGCGTAGCCTGGACTTTCCAGTCTGGGGCATCGAGATGGGCCAAGGATCGCTAACTCACCGTGGCCCCATGGGTCGAAGTTCGCCTTCGCGGAGACTGAGCCGAATTCAGAATCCCCCGCCCTTGCATTCCCACCGGAGGCTCCTACGTTGCCTACCCTTTTTCCCAACCCCAAAACTACACAACCCCAAGCAGACCATGAGCAACCTCAAGCATGTCGCGGTCGTCGGTGCCACCGGAGCGGTGGGTGTGGAAATGCTGCGCTGCCTTGAACAGCGTGGCTTTCCCGTCGGACGACTCACCCTCCTCGCCAGCGCACGGAGCGCCGGGAAAAAACAGACCTTCAAAGGTGAGGACGTGACGATTCAGGAGCTCACAGCTGACAGCTTTGCAGGCGTGGACATTGCTCTCTTCAGCGCGGGCGGTGGCATCTCGCGTGATTTTGCCCCTCATGCCGTGAAGGCTGGCGCGGTGGTCGTGGACAACTCTTCCTTCTTCCGCATGGACCCGACGGTGCCCCTGGTCGTCCCTGAGATCAACGCAGCCGACGTCAAGAACCACCAAGGCATCATCGCGAACCCGAACTGCACCACGGCCATCTCACTCATGGCCCTGTATCCCCTGCATCAGGCCTTTGGCGTCCGCAGAATCTTTGCCTCCAGCTACCAAGCCGTGTCAGGAACAGGCGCGCAGGCCATTGAAGAATTGGCCAAGCAATCGCGCGAGTGGGCTTCCGAAAATCGTGCCTGGGATGCCGCGAAGCTGGCGTCCCAACCCCACGTTTACCCGCACCAGATCGCCTTCAATGCCATCCCGCATGTCGATTCCTTCCTTGATTCAGGTTACACGAAGGAAGAAATGAAAATGGAAAACGAAGGCCGCAAAATCATGCACCACCCGGACTTCCGCGCTTCCGTGACCTGCGTGCGCATCCCCGTCTTCCGCGCACACAGCATCGCCATCAGCGCCGAGTTCGAAAAACCCGTGGATCTGGCCCAAGCGCGTGAGGTTTTGGCCAAAGCTCCAGGACTGGACGTGATCGATGATCCAGCGAGCAAGCACTACCCGCTCGCCTTGGACATCGCAGGCCGTGACCATTGCGCCGTCGGACGCCTCCGTCGGGATTGCGCCTTGGATAATGGTCTCGCCTTCTGGGTCGTCGGCGATCAGTTGCTCAAGGGTGCTGCGCTGAATGCTGTCCAAATCGCGGAATGTCTCCTCTAGCATGAGCGGCCGCATCTCCACCTGATAAGGCTCACCTGCCAGACGCGTTGTCGTCTGGCTTTTCTTTTCCCCTCCTATGAAAAAATACAACGTCGGTATCATCGGTTACGGCTGGGCTGCCACGGCCCACATTGACGCCATCAATGCAACCAAGCAGGCGCAGGTCGCGGCCATCTATTCCTCGCGCCCACTCGACAGCGGTGAGCTCAGCGCCAAGCACGGCGGCAAGATCAAGGCCTACAGTGACCTTGATGCCATGCTGGCCGATCCTGACCTGGATGTCGTGGACATCACCAGCTACCCCAGCCAGCACCGGAACCAAGCTGTGGCTGCGGCAAATGCCAAGAAGCACATCATCTTGGAAAAACCGATGGCGAATTCTCTGCAGGAGGTGCGCGACATCGTCGCAGCGGCCAAGGCCAATGGCGTGAAAGGCTGCGTCTGTTTCGAGTGCCGCTTTTCCGGTCAGTTCACCGTCACCAAGTCGGTCATCGACCAAGGCCTGCTGGGCGATCTGCATTACGGAGAGGTGGATTATTACCACGGCATCGGCCCCTGGTATGGCCAGTTTCGCTGGAACACGGGGAAAAAAGACGGCGGCAGTGCCCTGCTGACCGCTGGCTGCCATGCGCTCGATGCACTGCTCATGGTGATGGGCAGTGAGGTGGAAAGCGTGACTAGCTTCAGCACCAAGACGAAAAGCGAAATCTTCGCCCCCTACGAATACGACACCTCCAGCTGCACAATCGTGCGCTTCAAAAACGGAGCCGTGGGGAAATGCGCTGCCATTGTGGACTGCCTCCAGCCTTACTACTTCCACACGCACCTAGTGGGCAGCCAGGGCAGCCTGCTGGACAACAAATTTCACTCCAACAAGCTGCACACCGACAAAAAAGCCTGGAGCCAGCTCTCCATGCACATGCTGGACAGTGGCGACGTAGCCGACCACCCCTACCAGACTCAGTTCCAAGCCTTCTTCGATGCTTTGGATGAAGGCAAAGACATGCCACTGACAAGCTTCCAGGAGAGCCTGCGCACCTTTGAGGTCATCTTTGCCGCAGATCGCAGCGCCGAACTCGGTGGAGTTCCTGTGAAGGTCAGCGACCTGCTGTAAAATTCGCCTCTTGCTCGCGTCGCCTCAGCCCGAGGCGACGCTTTTGGGGATGGCTAAGCAGCCGACAGGATGGATGCATCCCAGTCCTTCCAGACCGCGTCCATGCCCTTGCCCCGCAGCATCGCTGCCACCTCAGCAGGCGCACGCTCGTCAGCGATGCCAAACTGCCCCTCTGCCTTCTTCGGCGTATCATTCGCCTCCAGCTCGATCCTTCGCCCCCGCACCGTTTGGTGCAGATCTTCGGTGCCTGCGCCTGTGTAGCCGCCAGGCTCGGTGTGGCTACCCGCACTCATGCTGGTGATGCCCAAGGTGCAGAGCTGATCGCGAAGCGAGGCAGGCTCACGCGTGCTCAGCACGATGCCCACCTCAGGAAACACCAATCGGAAGGCACAGATGGTCTGCAAAAGCGCCCAATCCGGAAATGCCGTCAGCGGATGAAAATCTCCCGCTGCTGGGCGCAACCGCGGAAACGCCACCGTGAACCAGGCCTTCCAGCAGTGCTTGTAAAGATGCTCCAAGTGAGCTGCTAGGCGTAGCGCCTCCAGCCGCCAATCGCTCAGGCCAAACAAAGCCCCAATGCCAATCCGCCGGAAGCCACCCTCGTAGCCGCGCTCGGGACAGGCAATGCGCCAATCAAAGTCCTTCTTGGGCCCTGCCGTGTGCATCTCCGCATACAGCGGACGGTCATAGGTTTCCTGATACACCACCAGCCCCTCACAGCCAGCCTTCACCATCCGTTCATACTCAGGTGCCTCCATCGGGCCGACCTCGATGCCCACGGTGGGAATGAAATCACGGATCGCGCGGATGCACTCCTCCAGATAACCATCGCTAACGAACTTCGGGTGCTCTCCCGCGACCAGCAGGATGTTTCGAAAACCCTGCTCGGCCAGATGCCTTGCCTCCCGCACCACTTGATCCACCGTCAGCGTCACCCGGGCGATGCTGGCATTGTCACGGGAAAAACCGCAGTAAGAACAGTTGTTCACGCATTCGTTGGAAACATAGAGCGGCGCGAACATCCGCATCGTGCGCCCAAAATTCCGCCGCGTGATCTGCTGAGCCTCCCGAGCCATCGCCTCCAGTTGCGAAGGCGACTTCACCTCCAGCAGCGAGGCAAAACGCTCCATCAGGGGCGATTTTCGTTCAGGAAGAGCATCCAGGATCGGCAAAAAGGCAGAAGGCATGTCAGTGGTCCTCTCCTATTACGCACCAGCCCCCCCTTGGCAACGCCCCCCTATGCATCTCACCCCTCTCGGGATGAGATTCCTCGAACCATGACTTCATCCCTGGTATCCCCGACAGGAATCGAACCTGTATTTAGAGTTTAGGAAACCCTCGTTCTATCCATTGAACTACGGGGACAAAGGAACGCCCATTCAGTGGCGAGACGCGGACGTGTATCCAGTAGAAAACCCTTGTCCACCGGAACCCCTGGGAAGCTTGCGGCCTTCTCCTTCGGCTTGGATGCCTTTTTCTCATCGCCCGCATGAGCAAAATCCCCTTTGCCAAACTCTGCCGGGGCGGTATGGCTCGCCCCCCAAACTATGAGCAAAAAAAGTGACTTCGGTCTGATCGGCCTCGCCGTGATGGGCCAAAACCTCGTTCTCAATGTCGAAAGCCGCGGCTTCCAAGTCAGCGTCTATAACCGCACCACCAGCGTCACCGACGAATTCGTCGCCAAGCATCCCGGCAAGGCCCTTGTCGGCTGCCACACCCTCGAAGACTTCGTCCAGTCTCTCGCCACGCCGCGCAAAATTCACATCATGGTGAAATCCACCGCCGTGAAGGACACCGACCGCGATGCCGTGGACGCCGTGATCGAGCAACTCATCCCGCTTTTGGACAAGGACGACATCGTCATCGACGGCGGCAACAGCTTCTACCAGACCACCGAGCGTCGCGACGCCTACCTCGCCGAAAAAGGCCTCCGCTTCATCGGCGCTGGCGTCTCCGGCGGTGAAGAAGGCGCCCGCAAAGGCCCCTCCATCATGCCCGGCGGCCCGGCTTCCACTTGGGAAGTCATGAAGCCCATCTTTGAATCCATCGCCGCCAAGGTCGATGGCGAGCCCTGCGTCATCCACATCGGCCCCGGCGGTGCCGGTCACTACGTGAAGATGATCCACAACGGCATCGAATACGGCGACATGCAGCTCATCTGCGAAGCCTACAACATCTTCAAGCACGCCGGCTTCACCACCGACGAGATGGCCGCCATCTTCAACGAGTGGAACGAGGGCGACCTCCTCAGCTACCTCATCCAGATCTCCGGCAAGGCTTTGGAGCAAAAAGACCCTGAAACTGGCAAGCCCATCGTCGAACTCATCGTCGATAAAGCCGGCCAGAAAGGCACCGGCCAGTGGACCCTGCTCAACGCCGCCGAAAACGCCGTCGTCATCAGCACCATCAACGCCGCCGTCGAGGCTCGCATCCTCTCCAGCCAGAAGAAACAACGCGTCGCCGCCAGCACCCAGCTCACCGGCCCGACCGTCAACATCACCACCGACAAAAAGGAACTGGTCAAGAAGGTCCACGACGCCCTCTACGCCTCCAAGATCATCAGTTACGCCCAAGGTCTCGATCTGATCAAAACCATGGGTGAGAAGAAAAACTGGGGCCTCGACCTCGGCCGCATCGCCGCCATCTGGCGCGGCGGTTGCATCATCCGCGCCCGTTTCCTCAACCGCATCACCGACGCCTACCGCACCAACGCCAACCTGGCCAACCTCATGCTCGATCCGTTCTTCAAAGACGTGCTCAGCAAGACCCAGCAGAACTGGCGTGAAGTGGTGAGCATCGCCACCCTCAATGGCATCCCGGTTCCTGCCTTCAGCGCCTCCCTCGGCTACTACGACAGCTACCGCGCCGCCCGCCTCCCCGCCAACCTCCTCCAGGCCCAGCGCGACTTCTTCGGTGCCCACACCTACGAACGTCTCGACAAACCCGAAGGCCAGTTCTTCCACACGGAATGGCCTGAGGTGATTGGCTAATCTGAAAGGAGCGCGGACACTCCTGTCCGCTTCATTCAATCAACGCAAAGGCGGCTGAGGCAACTCAGCCGCCTTTTTGTTTTGCAAGAAATGCCTTTATAGAATTTGCAAGGGCTAGCGCTAGCATCGGCGGCACAGCGTTCCCGATCTGAGTCATTTTGCTCGTGTAACTTCCAGTGAAGCGAAACCACGAGGGGAAACTCTGAAGTCTAGCTGCCTCTGACACCGATAACAGCCTGCGCCGCCCGTCGGGGAGTAAAAGGCGGATCATGTCACCAGTGGCGCCACCCAGGTTTCGACAGGTCAATGTTCTGGCAACTTTGTCTAATGATAGATCACGGGGCGTCTTGCAACACGAGGCCTTTTCATACTTGGCAATGTATGCATCCATTGCCGGTGTCAAAAACCTCGAATTCTGCCGTGCCTGAAGAGCCGTGCGTCCTATTGCAGTTCGAACCGATATCTCAGAGATGTCTCGAGAAGGCCACTCGAACTTTCCCCGCCGGTAACCTACAACTACGACTCTTTCCCGATTTTGCGGGACACCAAACTCACGCGCATTCAGAATACGAGGAGGTTCGACAGTATAACCGATTATGCTTAGGCGCCTAAGCACATCTTGAAGATAGGCTTGCGACCTCCCAAGAAGTCCTCGAACATTCTCAAACATCCAAAAATCAGGCCTAACCTGTTGAACGGCACTAACGAACACTTCCAATCCGTTGCGATGGTCTGCTGCACCCGCCTGTGTGCCAACAACACTAAAAGGCTGACATGGAGGTCCTCCGACAATCACATCTGCTTCTGGAAATGTGGAATCAACGGTCAAAATCTCGCATTTACAATCTCCACTAAGATTCGATCTGTGGGTCTCACACGCGTTCTGGTTCATCTCATAACCCGTCACTCGAAATCCAGCCGCCTCAAATCCAAGCGACAATCCTCCACATCCCGAGAAAAGGTCTAGCACCTTTGGTCCACGCCTTAGTTTTGGCTTGGGCAGCCTCAGATTAATCAATGCATTGTAACTAGTTGCCATGGAGTGCAGTCGGCTCATGCACGGATGACCAAATCAACGGACGGTTTGAGCATAGCTTTAAGATTGCGCATGTTTTTCGCATTCATGTTTGAAGCGATTTGGCAAAGTCGCGTTCGGTCGAAAGTCGCACCCCCGATGTTGATTATGTCCATAAGCCGATTGGGCGGCAAAACAAACGGGACAAAGAAACACCGAACCAGAGGGACAAAAGACGGCGGCTTCACCCACCGCATAATGCCTGCAACAGTGAGTTCGCGAGCCTTATCCTCCATATCGTTGTCGGATCCACACGCACACTGGCCTGCAAAGTAAACTTGCCCCTGCCCGCCGGGGATTTGGAGCCAAGCCAGCAGATCTAGTTTAGCCTCCTTGAGTTCATTGGGACTGGGATCCTCTGGTAAATAAGGATCCGGGGCCCACCGCCATTCATGCTGACAGTCAGCCCTCGCCTGAATCTGGCTAAACAAATCTTTGCATTTGGTGGGAAGGTCTTGGCTCCGAGGCCATCCTGTTCTTAACCCTGTAGCGCTTTTGCCCAACCATTCTTTGAGAATGCTGAGCGAAGCTGACTCGAAAACAGCCGGAAGAGTATCGAAAGGTTTCCTCACAATGGAAGGCGCGCGCGAGATCGAAAGACAGAACTCATAAACAAGTGAGGGCGACTCACGGGTTTGTCGCAATGTCACGCCATCAAGCATAAATGGCCACGCTGCACCTAACTGCTCAGACCTGCGCCGGAGCTCAAGCGATATATGTGCCATTTGATCATCCGCGACCTCTGTTCGTCTGTGCCATTTGTTGGCAACTCCAATAGAGTTTTCCTCTGATGTAGTTCCATTGATGCGCTCGTCCCTCAATGCCTCGGTCAAAGAAGCTGTGCCCTCTTTCAAAGCCCTAAATTCGACTTCATCGGCACGAATACCCGTGCGAGTGTCTTTATGCCTATTGGTCCACAGGGCTCCTGGGAAGTTAGAGATCATTCGACAAGAATCGGCTATTTCTTCTTTCCTTTGGGCTCTTTCGCTTCGTTCGTCTCCTCGAATAGCGGCAACTCGAGTTCGGCTGAAGACTCCTGAAGATGTCGGTAGAGTTTGTTTGCCAAGAGCGCTACGGATCTCGCAGATGGGAGAATTGTCAGCCGTTCTTCGTGAGACATGTCAGTGCCAGCTGCTAAAGGAAGTAGTTCTTCGAGGCTTCTCTGCACTGTGAGCAAGCCTTCCATCAATTGATCTTCGACCGGCTCAAGACGGCGCGCAACCTTCTCTAAAGATTCGCCTTGTTTGAGCAGAAACAAAGATTCTTTGTCTCCTGCGACTCGGTTCAAAAGTTTAAACTGGCGATTGTCGCTTGCGACAGGCTCAACACCTTTGCTGGTGTTGCCGCAAATGAAGTCCACGAAGTCAGTGGCTGCATCGAGCTTGTCGGGAGGAATTGGGTTGTGACGGGGATCGGACTCATTATTGAATCCAACCCACACTTTAATGTTGGAGTATCCCAAAGCGTTGTAGATAAGCGAGAACGGGAACTCGGAGCCACCTCCTCCTTTTTTGTCGCTGTCTTTGGGATTGAAGCGGCCTTCATCTATCAGCTGCTGAATAAAGTAATAGCTGCCGAGCCACCGTGGCAATTGGCGCTGTTCGTCCCCAATCATTGCCATCGCTTGATCAAGCGCGACGCCATGTTTGTTAATTAGTTCATTAGCCCACGCAGCTTTTGCCCACGCGCTCCATTCTTCCGCCCCCACGATATGCTTAACCCCGAGATAAGGAAGGATGAGGTTGGATTCATGCTCTTCGAAAAGGATTACTGGAACAGGGTCAATTGTCTGTTTGCCATACTCTTCCCACAAGGATGAATAGCGATCTGTTCTCTTTTGTTGATTCTTTGCTCGGTTGTCACCGGTAATGATCAAGCATGCTGCTAGACGCCGATTACCTTCCTTGATCACGATCCGTCCATCCTTAAGTCGAAGGCCAATCAATGGCTCTGCGTCAGAATAACCATTGACTGCGAGCGAGCTAAGCAAATCGCCCACCCCATGCTTTTCAACAATTCTATCAAGGATTTTCCCTTCATTTTTTTGATCGCCGCTGTCGGGTCCGAAGCGTGGGTTATGATTGTCGAAGTGAAGA
This sequence comes from Verrucomicrobiaceae bacterium, assembly GCA_027484445.1. GTDB lineage: Bacteria > Verrucomicrobiota > Verrucomicrobiia > Verrucomicrobiales > Verrucomicrobiaceae > Prosthecobacter. The sequence continues at coordinate 31,161 of JAIXSY010000013.1, read as the reverse complement.
TCACTAAGGGCAACTCTATGAGTTGGACGATCCTTCGGCAATGCCACCCTTGGGCTACTTTGTTGAGGAGAACGTTTTCTTGGACTGGACATGTGGCTGTTCTATAGAAGTCTTTTTTCAAGATACAACAAGGGCAATGGTGCAGGCGATCCAGCATATCCTATTTGAGCTGTCTTGTATAATGAGTGATGTAGTTATTAGCGAGGGTGAAATCTCCACTCCCACGTCGCTGGGAGGCATATCACTGTCAGTAGTAAGTGTTTTGCGTGATTTAAGGGATGTCCGCCGCGCGAGAGCCCCCATAAATACGCCTTCCAAACGCTCGCCATCGACGCCATGCCGCGAAACTGCTACCTGAAGGACGGTGACTTGCTGCCCTTTGATGTGATCCTCTGGCAGCCGCAAAAGGAGTTGGATGCGTTTTTGCGGCTGTATGACTGAGACACTTGCGAGCCGTCTGCCCGCCTCCCCGCCAACCTCCTCCAGGCCCAGCGCGACTTCTTCGGCGCCCACACCTACGAACGTCTCGACAAACCCGAAGGCCAGTTCTTCCACACCGAGTGGCCTGAGGTGATCGGGTAATCTGAAAGGAGCGCGGACACTCCTGTCCGCTTCATCCCATCAACGCATAAAGCGGCTGGCACTCCCAGCCGCTTTTTTGTAAGTTGGCCCATGATTGCCGAAGCAACCTCTTCCGCCCCTGCCGCCTCGCGAAAGACCAAGCCGAACAAGCGATTGCTCTCGCTGATGAATCTGGCCTCCTGATCCGGGCCGGGGTTGACTTGGGAGGCCTGCTTGCCTCTGAACCCGACCGACAGGCTGGAACCGAGCATCTCGTGGAGTTCATGGATGAACTTGGCCGGGTGGGCAAACTAACCATCCCAACCAAATTTAGCCTGATTCCGAAAGTGCTCACGCATGGGGTGCCGAATCTGCGTGGTGAACTCGGCACGCGAAAGGCCATCGAGTTCGTCCATGCGACGCCGCTGGAGTATCTGGGGCGTTGGATTGCCGCGAACGAGGTGTTTGGCGATGACGTGAAACTGACTGCGGTGGTGCAGTGGCCGAGCGGCCAAAGCCAACAGAATGGTTGTGCAACAGTTTTGTTGTTCAGTTATGGACTACGCAAAGGGTCTGGCCATGGCATGAGCGGCTGAGGTCCTCAGCCGTTGTTTTCATCTTCCATGCATTCAATCAAAAGCGTGAGGATCTGCCAGTCGCTTCCGCAGGGCCATGGCGTCGAGCTTGTCCTTGTCACGCACATCAGCGCTTCTTATCCCGCGTTGGCATACCAGGCCTCGGGGAGTTGGCCGATGAGGCGGGGCTGGAGGTTGGCGACGGTGAAGGGTTCCATCAGGGCCTCGGGCGTGACGGTCGTGGGATCGTCAATCTCGTAATACACGACGTCGTGATGGGCATCGACCTTGTAGCGGACGTGGGGCAGCAGGTCCATCTGGCTGCGGAAGTGGAGCAAGCTGTCCTCGCGCCGCAGGCCTGGAGCGTAGATTTCGATCTCGATCATGGAGAAAGGCTACTGCTCCCAGTGGACTGATGGCGAGAACAAAGATCGTGGGAAAGCCTGAGGGGAATGCTTTTCCTCTCGACGGCAGGGCGAGAGGCCTGCTTAAGTCCAGCCTGATGTCCGCTGACTCGTTTGTCTCTGAATCTGAGCTGCTCGCCGCTGCCCAACCCATCTCGGCACTCAGGCATGCCTTGAACGAAGTGCTCTTCGGTCAGCCTGAGCTGATCGACCTGACGATCTGTGGGGTCATCGCCCGAGGGCACGTGCTGCTGGAGGGGCTGCCAGGCATGGGAAAAACCGAGCTGGTCAAGGGGCTGTCGAAGGCCATCGGCCTCACGACGCGGCGGGTGCAGTTTACCCCGGATTTACTGCCGGGAGACATCACGGGGAATCCGGTGCTGCAAGAGGTGGATGGCCGCCGGGAGTTTGTCTTCCAGCCGGGGCCTGTCTTCACGAACCTGCTGCTGGCGGATGAGATCAACCGCGCCTCGCCCAAGACGCAGTCCGCGCTGCTGGAGGCGATGCAGGAGCGTCGGGTGACAGTGCTGGGACAAACCCATGCGCTGCCCGACCCCTTCTTTGTGCTAGCGACGCAAAACCCCATCGAACTGGAAGGCACCTATCCGCTGCCAGAAGCCCAGGTGGATCGCTTTCTTTTCAAGCTGGAAGTCAAACGCAGCGATGCCTCGACCCTAGCGCGGATCATCACGCACCGTGAGCTGGGTGTGGAGCCGGAGGTGCCTGCTATCCTGACACGCGAGTCTTTTGCCACCATCCAGGCTCTAGCACGACGCATCTACCTGCCGGATGTGGTGGCGGACTACATCGCGAGACTGGTCGAGGCGACGCATCCAGGCGGCTCGCGCGCGGCTGAGGGAGTGCGCCATGGCGCTAGCCCACGTGCGGCGCTGAGTCTAGCGGCAGCTGCCAAAGCCCGCGCTCTGATGCAGGCACGGCCGAATGCGAGCTTCGAAGATGTGCAGGCTCTGGCTGGCCCGGTGCTGCAGCATCGTGTGCTGCTGGATTACACAGCAAAGATGGATGGGCGCACGACGGCAGATGTGGTGCACGCGCTGCTGGCCGAGGTGCCTGCCCATGCCCTGGTTCTGCCCAAAACACTGAAGGAGGAAGTGCGATGATGACCCGCCTGCACGCGTGCCTCTGCCTGCTGCTGATCGCCAGCGCTGGATCTGCCTACAGCCAGCGCAGCATCGCTGCGGGCATGATGGAAATCGACAGTGGCGTGTCCCTGGAGCTGAGTTCCGTCTTTGACCCACTGCCGAACTCAGGCCTCGTGCCCATGAAGGTCTCGGTGAAAAATGAGCGCCCGGAGACCCTTCGCTGGAACTTTTCATTTCAGTCCACCACAAAGCAATACCCGAAGCAACACGAGCACCAGAGCCAATTCACGATCGAGACCTCCGCAGGCCAAAGGCAGACTGCCACTTGGCTGGTGCCTTTGTCCGTGGCCTATGGAGAGTCAGTCACAGGCAACTTTCATCATGAGCTCAGGGTGACGGCGGAGGTGCCAGGCATCGCGACCCGCGAATACAGCATTCACGAGCGCTCGGCCATACGGCTGCCTAGCATCGCCCTCAGTCCCAGCTTGGCCCTCAGCAGCCATGCTAGGCTGAAGGTGGCCCACAAATCCATTCCTTCCCTGAAAGGCAGTCATGATGCCTTTGGCAGTGAGTTTTCCCTTGCTGACTTGCCGGAAGATTGGCGTGGTCTCAGTGGCTTCGACATTCTGATGATGACGGATCAGGAATGGCTGAGCCTGCGCGCCCCGCAAAGACTCGCGATCGTGCAGTGGGCACGACTGGGTGGCGTGCTGGATCTTTACCACCAAAACCCGGTCACCCCAGCCTCCCTCCAGCTGCCGACCCTGGAGCAAAAGGGCAAACACCGGCTCTCGCTAGGGGAGGTGCGCTTTTTCATCTGGAACGGCACCGGACTAGAGCCCGTGAGCACGGTGCGGCAGTATGCAGAGACCCTGAGAAATGCGCGCCAAAGCAAGATTCTGAAAGAGGCCTATGGGAACGATTGGCTGCTGCGGAAGCAACTCGGTCAAGCAGGAGGGGGAGCCTGGCAGGTCATGATCTTCCTGGTCATCTTTGGCCTCCTCGTCGGGCCAGTGAATCTGTTTATCCTAGCCCCAAGTCACCGGCGTCATCGCCTGCTCATCACTACCCCTCTGATGTCCGCAGCAGCAACAGTGCTGCTATGCGTGATCATTTTGTTTCAAGACGGCACGGGGGGACGAGGTCTGCGGCTTGCCTTGGTGAATCTGCAACCCGAAGAGGCCACCGCCTACGTAACGCAGGAACAGATCAGCCGCACAGGGGTGCTGCTGGGCAGCCATTTCCAGACCAAGCAGCCCATGACCCTCGAGCCGCTGGCTTTGCCAACTAGCCCGTGGGTGCGATTGACTCAGGACAGGCAGTCCGGTCAGACCATGCTGACCCTGGAGAACGATCAAAGAGGCGGCACCTACTTTCAAAGCCGCAGCGAACAGGCCCATCTGCTGCGTGCTGCCATCCCCACCCGAGCTCGTGTGGAATGGAAAGCTGGAGTGGCTGGCGATGCAGCTCCCGAACTTGTGTCTGCGCTAGGCACCGATCTGGAAAAGATCTTCTGTGCGGATGCGTCTGGTCAGCTGTGGTGCTCGGATCAGCCGCTGCGCACGGGACAGTCCGTGAAGCTGAAGAAGTGCAGCATGGCCGACCTGCGCACCGACCTGCGTGAGATCACCCAACAGGCAGGCGGCCATTTGCAGAGCCGCTTCCTGACCGATCTGTTGCGCCTTGATCTAGCCCCCGGCACCTTCATCGCCAGCAGCCGCTCAAGAGCGTCAGAGTTTCAGCTTGAGACGCTCCCCTCCATCGACTGGCAAAAGAGCTACTCTCTTTTTCTGGGTCCTGTCGTTCACCCCTGATTCTTGCTGCTGAGATGTCCTCCACCGTCCCCTTTGACCCCAACCAGCCCGCCATCGTCGTCGAGGATTTGCGTCGTCAATTCGGGGCCTTGCAGGCAGTGGATGGTGTGTCCTTTTCCATCGATCATGGGCGTGTGGTCGGCTTTGTCGGAGCGAATGGTGCCGGGAAAACGACCACGATGCGCATCCTGGCGACGCTCGATCATGCCAGCAGCGGCACCGCACGCATCGGTGGCTACGATGTCATGAATCATCCCAGCCAGGTCCGGCAATTGCTGGGCTGGATGCCAGATGCGTTCGGAACCTACGAGCACATGACGGTCATCGAGTACCTCGACTTTTATGCGAGAGCACTCGGCTATCGTCGGCAAGAGCGTCAGCACCGCGTGCGCGAGGTCATGGACTTCACCGACCTGACTCCACTCGCTGACCGACTGAGCAACAAATTGTCCAAGGGCCAAACCCAGCGGCTGTGCCTAGGTCGTGCGCTTCTGCACGATCCGCAGATCCTCATCATGGATGAACCTGCCGCCGGCCTGGACCCCCAGGCACGTGTCGAGCTGAAACGTCTCATTCGCATCTTGGCCGAGGAGGGCAAAACCATCCTCATCAGCTCTCACATCCTCAGTGAACTCGGGGAGATGTGCGATAGCCTGCTCTTCATCGACAAAGGCCGCATCGTACATCATGGCGATGCTGAATCGATGATGCGCCCGAGTGAGACACCTGAGACGCTGGTGGCTGTTCAGGTAAGCGGAGAGCACGCCCAACTGCTCGAATGGGCACTGACAGCGCCCAAAGTGACCGTCGTCGATGAAACCAAACGCGGAGCGCGGCTGAAGATCGAATCCACTGACGAAGCATTCATCGCCGCCACCTTGCGGCGCATGATCATGGATGGCATTCCCGTCGTGGACTTTCATCGGGAAGAAAAACGGCTCGAAGATGCCTTCATCGACATGCTGGGAAGGATGAGAGAACCCAATCTCTCAGCCCCCCAGCCACCACCGCTACCTAGCTAACTTTGCTGAGGAAGAGAAGGATCAAATCTCAAAATGCCCAGCGCAGATTGACCGCCCCAAAGGGAGCTGCCTCAAGCGTTTCATCAGCCACCGTACGGTTGTTGGCGTCACGCAGTTCCAGCTCACCGCCGAGATTCATCCCACCACGCAGGCTTAGGGTGAGTTTTTCGGTAAGTTTATAAATGACCGAAGCTGCTGCCTGCCAGCCGCTCAGATCGACACGATTCACATTGGGGTCTTCAACGTCCCAGGAACCACCGCTGGGATAGGCACTGAGGCTCAGTGTCAGACGATCCGTGGCCTGCCAGCCGAGCACGACAAACGGTGGTGTGACTTGCAGAATGAACGGCTCAGACTGCCAAATGAAACCAAGCGCAGGAAGGATGCGCCCCTCCTCCGCTCCGTATTGAGCAAAAGCACCACCCGCCACGCTGAAGCTATCGCTGAAACGGTAACCCAAGAGACCCAGACCGGAGACCTCAAAGTCATCCCAGCTCAATCCCTGAAAATCCGTGCCAAGGCCTGGAGTCACAAAGCCTAAGCCCCACCAACGCGATGCTGCCGGACGCCAAAACATCGAAACCTGCGCCTCTAGCGTGTGCAGTGTTTCGCTGCCCATGCCTGCTAACCCGCCCAGATCCACTTCTGTCAAATTGTAGCCCAAAGACAATGCAAGGCGCGTGCTGTCAGTTTTGGTCGTCCAGACCGGAATGATAGTCCTCAGCTCAAAAAAATCCACGCCACCAGGACGGTTGGCGAAGTCTTGCTGATCCATGAAGGTCGCATCGACCATGTAACCAGGTCGGCCGAAGCCAAAGGCAGCGGGGTCGATCAATTGCACTCCACGACTCACCTCCACAGCAGGTTGGCTTGGCGTCAGAACAGGGACGGAGTCACCTGCTAAGGCGACCGTGCTCATGAATATAAGAACGCTGGCTCGTAGAGAAAGAAAAGGATGTGCAGTCATAGAATGAGGAAGAACCCGCCGATTTACGGATCAGGCGGGGAAGAAGACGTAAGGATTGTGAATGAAGCTCAGCGCTGGCGCTTCTAGCTGTAACACCCAGCAGGCCTGTCGCGTTCATGGCAAATGCCTCGACACGCCATCCTTTTCTCGATCTTATTCCTCACGGCCTTCGCGAAAGCGATGGATGCCAAGAAGCTGGACTCCATCCGCCCCGCCATGGAGGCAGCTGTAGCCCAAAAGCAAGCCGCAGGCATCGTGACGTTGGTCATGGAGAAGGGCAAAATCGTCCACCATGAAGCCGTGGGCATGGCTGACATCCGGGCAGGAAGACCCATGGAGCGTGATGCTTTGTTTTGGATCGCCTCCATGACAAAATCGGTGAATGCCACCGCCATCATGATTCTTGTGGATGAAGGCAAACTGACCCTCGATGAGCCTGCCAGCCGCTGGCTACCCGAGCTGGGGAAAATGAAGCTGGCCGATGGCAGCGCACCCCAAAAGCCCATCACACTGCGGATGCTACTCAGTCACACTGCAGGCATTGCCTTTCCCCCACGCAAAGCCACCGACGGCGCGATTTCTCTGAAGGCCTACGTCGCGAGCTTGGTCCGCTCACCTCTGGCCTTTGAACCAGGCAGCAGCTACGAGTATGGCTTTGGGCCAACCGTCGCGGGCCGCATCCTAGAGATCGTCTCTGGCATGAAGTATGAGGACTTTCTGCATCTAAGGCTGTTTCAACCGCTGGGCATGAAAGACACTCAATTTCATCTCGACGCCGCCCACCGAGCCCGTGTGGCAAGGACCTACAAAATGGATGAAGACACCCAAACCTTGGTGCCAGGTTACAATCCCTTCGTGACTTCAGACGAAACCGTGACTCACATGACAGAACCCTCCGGCGGACTGTTTTCCACCGCGACAGACATGGGGCGCTTTTACGCCATGATCGCAGCCCAAGGCGTGCTGGATGGCGTGCGCATCCTGTCAGAAAAGGCCGTAGCCGACATGACCCGCCAAGTCACCACAGGCGCCAAGCATCCTGCGTATGCCGCAGGGTGGCAGATGAATGGAGAAAGCCAGCGCCCCTGCCCCTTCATGCCCCAGGGTAGCTTTGGTCATGGCGGTGCCTTTGCCACCAATGGCTGGATTGATGCCGAGCATCAGATTGCCACGGTGTTTCTCGTGCAAAACGTGCTGGTGCCGGACAGCCACAAGCCGCGGGATGCCTTCCAAAAACGGGTCATGGAAGCCGCAGGCATCCCCATCGCGGCACCTGCCAAGGCCAAGTAGGGCGCTACAGAACCCATGCGACAAAAAACCCAGTGGGCGAATAAAGCACACTGGGTTGAGGAAGAGATGCGAAAGGTGGAGATTAAGCCGAGACTTCGGCAGGTGGCTCCGCTGAATCTGGCAGTGCTTCCGTCGTCGCTTCGACGACAGATGGTGCGCCTTGTACAGTGAGGGTATCCGCTTCGTCATTGGCTGCCATCGTCGTTTCCACGACCTCTTCGCTTACAACCGCTGCGGGCTCATCGCTATTAACAGCGGCCGGAGCTGATGCTGCGGGCTTCGTGGCACTCTGGGGCTCTCCCTGCACCCCGAGGAAGACCATGCCATCGCTGTATTCGATCACGTAACCTTCGTTGGCCAGCCAACGGATGTCCTTGATGACATGAATCTGGTCTTCCGTAGGTGCTAGCTTTGCCGGGGCGCTTTCCGTGCCTTCCACAGGCGCACTAGTCTCTGCGGCTAGTGGCGAGGGTTCAATGGCCTCCACCAAATCGTGCAGCAAGATTCCCGATTGGCCTTTCAGCACTTCAACGATCTTCGCCACACGCTTTGAAAAGACCATGCCGGGGTCGATGGCACGCGGCTTGACTCGGCTCACAAAAAGCTTGCCGGAGCGGCGTTTGAAGAGCTTCAGGCCGCGGCGCTCAAAGCTGTTGCCGAGCTTCTGAGACATCTCGAAGAGATGCTTGCGCGCACTTTCCACCGCGTGGCGGAGCATGATGGAGAGCACATGGGTCAGCTTTCCTTTCTCCACGTTTCCAGCCACGAGGGCATCGCGAGTCTCTTCCACCGCTTGGTCGGCGTGCATGCGGCGGAAGTGGGCCTCCATCTCCGCGCGAGATTGAAAGCTGATAGGCTCCGCACCTTCAGCGGGAAGCTCTTTTAAAGAAACCCAACGCTGACCTTTCTTCTGCTTCTCTTTCCACTGGGTCACCAATTCGGGGTTCGAATCCACGCGCACCCGGCGCTTGTAATCCTCAAGCGGCATGTTGCTGAATCGCTCACGATGCAGACGAATGAGAGTGGTCTGGAAACTGTGATGACTCGGAGGCCCGATCAACTCACCGCTGAACCCACAGACTCCGATGCTTTTGAACTCTCCCTTGGGCTCCTCCAGTTCCACTTCTTCGACACGATAGAAGGTCTCGATGGCTTTGCTGCGCAGCACATGATGCAAGGCTTCGTCACGCGTTAAGAAAAGACCACCATCATGAGTCGCAAAAAGACCGCTCGCCCGTTCAGCCGCACAGATGAAGCGTGCATGAAAACGATCTCCTTCCGCCAAAACAAGACGGGATGCGTCAAACATGCTGAAGGCATGCCCCGTGCTGCGAATGTGGGCGGCAAGCGCTTCAGCCGATTTATCTTCAGGTTCGATGACGACCTGAACATCCTTTGGAATCTCCACCCACTCGCGCTGAGGCCGCGCTCCATCACGTCCGCGATCACGATCTCCAAAACGGCGAGGTCCCCCACGCTGGTCTCGGTCGCCGCGTGGTCCTCCTTCGCGGGGTGGCCCTGGATGCCCATCTCGCCGTGGACTAAAATCTCCCCGATCTTTCTGCCCCTGGCCAGGTCCTCCTGGACCCCGCGGACGGTCTCCACCGCCACCTTCGCGGCGTGGAGGGCCATCTCTCCGCCCTGCAGGGGGACCGCGTCTTTCCCCGCCATAGCCACTGCGGCGCTCACCGCGATCCTCGCGCTCCTCATACCGGCTCAGATCTGAGGCTGGGCTAGCAGCACTGCCAAAACCTGATACCCAGGCAGGCATCATGCGGAGGTCAGACAAATCGATGCTGGTATCGGTTGTCTTGTTTTCAGAATTCACGGCGGGTTCAGTCATGTGGGAGAGTCAAGAGAGCTTCAGTATGGGATGCGTTCTTGGCATTGTCTCCAACTTTGTTTCTCCGATGACGACGCTATTTTCACCCGTGTCATGAGCCAGGCTGTGCGATTTTTCAGCCTTCGCCATGCTTCTGGATCACACGAATGAAGTCGGGCAAATACTGCACTGCCTTCTTTTCACCGACGCCTCGAATCTTCATGCCATCCGCGATGGTCCCTGGTTTTAGCCTCGTCAGAAACTCCAAGGTCTGATTGCTGAAAATGACATACGCAGGCACGCCCTCGGCCTGTGCGATGGCTTGGCGGTGCTTTTTTAGCTTTTCGTAGAGTTCATCATCAAAGCCCAGCTCCTGCGTGCTTGCGATCACCTCTGGCATCGCAGCATTTGGCTTCGGACTTGGCTCCTTGAGCACATTTCGCGGCCAAAGCATCCTGACCTGCGTGCCCCTGCGCATGACATCAGCCCCTTTGGGCGTCAACGTGACCAGGGGAAATTCCCCCGTCGAGGTTTGGATCAAGCCCTGCTTCTCCATTTCGGCAAACAAGGGGTGCAAGAGGCTCGTGCCTGCCTTTTTCAGCAGTCCATACGTGCTGAGCTGATCCAGGCCTGCATCCACGACTTCTTTGGAGCGGCTGCCGACCAGCATCTGAATGATTTTCCCTTTCCCATAGCGACCTTCCCAGGTGCCGTCTGGGTTTCGCGTGGACATACGAGCGATGCCACTCAACGCCTGCCGCAGCATGACCAACTCCTCCGCAGAGCCTTCACGAGCAGGCTGCACGCCCGTGCGGCTGCACACATCACAGGTGCCGCAGGGCTGGCTTTCTAGCTCTCCAAAGTAAGCCAAAATTTGCTGCTGACGGCAGCGCTGTTCATCGTAGCAGAGGTCGATCATCGACTTCAGCTTGGCCCGGTCACGCCTCTCCTTTTCTCGAATGGCATTCGCATCCAAGGCCAGAGAGCGCGTCAACACCTGAGGCTGCAGCAGACGTGTGCCACGAATCCTCCGCCCAGGAATGTCAAAACGCTCAATGTATCCCGCCCGAGCCAAGTGACTGAGCGAGGAACTGACAGCCATGCTGTTTTTCAGCCCCGCGTAGTCGGTGAGATCGTCAATGCTCGCCTCCACCTCATGCCGATCATTCGCCCAATTCAAAAGCGCCTGATAGATGCTCTGAATCGTCTCCACGGTCGGGTTGGCTCCTTCGAGGAAAAAGTCCTGCGTCTTGGTGTCAGCAAAATTGAAAAAGAGCTCACACCAGGAAGGCTCACCATCCCGGCCTGCACGTCCAGCTTCCTGATAATAAGCCTCAATGCTGCCCGGAACATCGAAGTGGACCACAAAGCGAACATCAGAGCGGTCGATGCCCATCCCAAAGGCATTCGTGGCGACAGCGATGTCATGCTTTTTGTTGATGAAGCTGTTTTGCCGCTGCTCGCGCTCTTTGTCATCCAACCCACCATGGTATTGAATGGCACGGATGCCCATTTCTTTGAGCGCCTCTCCCACCTCCTCCACTCGCTTGCGGGTGGAGCAGTAGATGATGCCTTTCTTGTGATTGCGAATGATGTCTCGAAGCCGGGCATACTTGTCGTCTGCCTTCTTCGTATGCAGCACGTTTAGGCTCAGGTTAGGACGCTGGAAGCCTCGGATCGTGACAAACGGTTCACGCAGATTCAGGACCTTTTGGATGTCTGCACGCACCTCTGGCGTCGCCGTCGCGGTCAAGGCCACGACCTGAGGCCGCCCTAGGGCCTCTAGGGCTTCTCCAAGCCGGAAGTAATCAGGACGGAAATCATGCCCCCACTGCGAGAGGCAGTGAGCCTCATCGACCGCAAGCAGCGCGATCTCCAGCTGACGCATCGTGTTGGTGAACAGGCGACTGCGAAAGCGCTCAGGGGCCACATACACGAGCTTGAACTCACCGCGACGCAGCGCTGCGATCCGCTCCTGCTGCTCGCCCAGGCTGAGCGTGCTGTTGATGACCGTGGCGGGAATGCCGCGACGCTCCAGCGCATCGACTTGATCCTTCATCAGAGCGATCAATGGGCTGACCACAATCGTCACCCCCTCCATCACCATCGCAGGCAATTGATAGCAGAGGCTTTTGCCGCCACCTGTTGGCATGATGACCAAGGTATCACGGCCTCCTAAGATGTTGGCCATGACCTGTTCCTGGCCATCCAAAAACTCGCGAAAGCCAAAATACTTCCGCAGCGCTTCACGGGCATCGTGAATCGGTGCAGAGAGCGGGGAGGATGGATCGGCAGTGAGTTCCAACGGTCGCTCACTTCAAGCGGAGATGAGCAGCACCGCAAGCGGTGAGCTACTGTTCACTTCGATTCCTGCTTAGACTTTCGACTTTTTCTCAGTCCCCGAAGAGCCATCGGGCTTTTTAGGCTCGGGTAGCAAGAGCTTGGTCACCCCTGGCATTGGCATTGGAGTCGGGGTGAAGCTATCCCCCCACTTCAGATCATCTGGCGCTAGATCCTGCGTGCAGGCCAGGATTTGATCCCAAGAGACGAGCTGGCCCGTGTAGGCAGCCTCGCGTCCCATGATCCCGACCAAGGTGGAAAGCATCATGCGGTCGCCATCATTGATGACCTCTCCCTTTCGAATCGCCGTGAAGAGCGCTTCATGCTCCAGGTCATACATGTTTTTCTCTTCGCCGCGGAAACGCCAGCGCTTGGCACCATCAATGAAAGGTGCACCGCCACGACCGATGATGAGAACTCCTTTTTCTCCACGAATGACATCCTGATTGTTGCCTTGGCATCCCTTGATCTGGCGGCTGGCCATGTTGCAGATGATCCCATTTTCCCATTCATAGGCAGCATGGAAGTGATCAAAAATGTTGCCGCCTTCCGCAGGAATTTGACGCCCACCTGTGGCGATGCAGCTCTGGGGTGGTTTGTCACCCATGGCCCAGCAGATTTTATCCACGCTATGCACGGCTTGCTCGACGAGACTGTCACCGCTGAGCCAGGAGAAGTTGTACCAATTCCTCACCTGCCATTCCACATCACTCATGCCTGCCGGGCGGCCACTGGCAGGTGGCATGGGTTTCACTGGACCCGTGTGGTAGGTGGCAAAGACACTGGTGACCTTTCCAATATCACCCTCCAAAACACGCTTGAAGGCCTCCACACGAGAGGTGCTATAGCGCCAGCAGAAGCCTGCAACGAGGTTCAGCTTTTTCTCCTTCGCCTTGTTCACAGCTGCCATCGCCATGTGGTAGCCGACCGTGTCCACGGCCATCGGCTTTTCACAAAAAATGTGCTTACCTGCATCGACCGCTGCCTGGAGATGCAAAGGCCGAAAGCCGGGAGGACTGGCCAGCAAAACCACATCAACACCGCAGTCGATGAGCTTTTGGTAAGCGTCCAAGCCGACAAACTTTTTGTCAGGGCTGACGTCCACGCGATCTGGATACTTTTGGCTCAGCGATTGGATGCTCGAATCCATCTGCTTCAGATCCACATCCGCCATCGCGACCAGCTTGCCATTGTATTCCGCGCCCAAAGCCTGCGAGGCAGCTCCTGTGCCACGTCCACCGCAACCGACGAGACCAATGCGCAGCGTTTCTTGGGAATCTGCCTTTTGCTGTGCACGCAAGGTGCCCGCTGCGGTCAGGATGGCGGTGGTGTGGACAAACTGGCGTCGATTGATGGAGGAAGGCATACAGAAGAGCTAATCGTGAAGTACAAAAGAGTCCTTTCAGGCACGTGGATTTGCCCCTCTCGTCGGAATGATATCCGATGAAATGTTGCGAAAACAGACAAATCAGCGCAGCTGAACCAGCAGCTCTCTCATGCGCAGCTCGATGTTGAGTAGGCTAGCCTGCACCTGCCCGAGCCAAGCTTTGTCCGTTCCAGCAGTTGATTGCCGGACCAGTTGATCGGTCGCATTCAGCGCCGCAGCAAAGAGGGGCAAAGATTGCTCCAAATCAATCACGAGATATCGCCAGGCCGATTTATCGCTCGGACTGAACTGCCGAAGGATGTGCACCAAATGCTGAGCTAAATCTGCCACCGTGGACAAAAGCTGAACGATGGCAGGTCGATTCCGCACCTCTTCAGCCCGCATGAGCAAGCGACCGAAGCGGTGCAGCTCCGCGCCCAGAGCACCCACGCGGCGCGAAGGATCTGCACTCGGCTTGTCTGCCAAACCTGCACTGCCAGTCATCTCTGGGAGATCCGCGAAATTGACAAAAGGATCAAGACCTGGGCTAGCAGGCTCAAAAGGATCGGCCATGCCTGGTGCGTGCAGCGCAGAGATACCCGATGGCGGCGCATCATCGCGCGAGGCTAGCAGGAAGTGCTTTCGGCGGGCACGTGCTTGGCGCAGTTGCTGGGCTTCTTCCTCCGAACTAAGTTGCCAATTCGGCGCACTGACCCTCAGCTGGAGATGCCAAGACTGGATGAGCACCCGCTGTGCTTGTTCATTGAACCATTCAAAAAACAGTAAGTTTTTCAGCCCTACAGGATCGGGCAAGGGGCTCTCTGAAGCCCTTCGACGGCGCGGCAAGCGAGAGACACGATTCGATGCCGTCATGACCCCGGTGAAGCCAGATTGATGGACTGCGACCCAGGCGACATCCTCCAGATCCCCATTCGGCAGAGGATTGTGAAAATCCACTCGGCAACCTGCGATGTCCCTCATGAAATTCCCCACCAACTCCACTCGAACTGGCTTCGACTGACCGGCGAGATGCAACTGGCCTGTGACCAAGCCGGGCACTTCGTTGGACAAAAAGCCGCCCAAAATGGAGGATTCGAGACAAAGTATCATTCGTTCTGTAAAATCTAGAATCGCCAATCCAAGCCAGCAAGCTGAATCGCGACACACCACATGGTGTCGCTGAACTACAGCCCTGAAATCAAGGCCCCCTCACGCAAAACGATCCGCTGATGCCAAGGCGCTTTCGCCCCTAAGCCTTTGGTTTCATCCAGCACGACCCATCACGGGTAGCTCGACGATCCTGCGTTCAGGTTCCCTGACTCTGTGCTGGGGAAGGAACCCGAAGAAGCCTGGCTTTTGCGGAGAGGGAGGTTTACAAAAATCCTGCTTTCCGTTAATTTTTCTCCCCCCATGAAATTTCCCCCCCCTGTTCTTTTGGCCGTCATCGCGCTCGGTTCGATTGCGCCAGCGCCTGCCCAGATCATCGGAACCGATGATGCAGCGGATCAGTTTTTCCGTGGTTTCGTGCTGAAGAAAGACGCAGAGACCATGGAGCAGGAAGGGAACCTGCAGGGTGCGCTTTCCCTCTATCAGAAAATGAAAGGCATCTTCGATGCGGTCGCAGATGCAAATCCAGACTGGCAGCCTGGGATGCTGAACAATCGGCGCGCCCTAACGGATCAAGCCATCTCCCGTGTTCAGGCCAGACTCGCCCAGCCTGCCGCAGCGTCCACCCCTGCGACACAGCCCATGCCAACAGCCGCGACACCAAGCGCTCCACTTTTCGGCCTTACTCCAGGCAGTGTGCCGTCTCCTGGTGCCTTGGCCACCTCAGGCGCAGCCCCTGTAGCCGGAGCTATTCCAAGTCTTTCCGAAGTGCTGGCTCAGTGGGAATCAGCGTATCGCCAGCGCATGACCACGCTGGAAAGCCAAAATGCGGTCATGCAGGGAGACCTAGCCAAGTGGCAGCAGTGGTATCAGTGGGCCTCCGGAGAAATCACCGTCTCTCGCGACAAACAACAAAAGCTCGAAGCCGACATGAAGTCCAAAGACGACGCCATCGCCGCCATGCGCATGGAAGTCGCTGCAGGGAAGGCAACCCAAGAACAACTGGACGCACTGACAAAGGAAAAAATCGGAGTCGAGGTCGAGTACAAAAAAGCCATGCAACGGCTCGCAGCAGCTGAAACCGCCGCAGCAGAAGCGCGACAAAAACTGACAGAATCCGCCGTGCGAATCAACACCGTCGAAACAGAACGGAACAAGATTTTGGCCGAACGCGACGCAGCCATCAAAGAACGAGATGCTAAAGCGGCAGCCCTGGCTGCTGCTGAAAAGAAAACGGTGGATGCCGAAAAACGTGCTCAAGAGGCAGATCAAAAAGTCATCGCGATCGAAAAGGAACGTGATGCCAAAAGCGCCCAACTTTTGGGACTAAAAACCGAGATCGATCAGATGAAAAAACGCCAGCCAACCGAGGCTGACAGCCAGGCTATGAAAAAGCTGCTGGCCGAAAACGATCGACTGAAGAAAGAGCTAGAATCCGCTCAAAAACAGATCGTGACGCTCAAAGCCGAAGCCACGCGGAAGGATCAAGAGATCGCCAGCCTGCGGACACAGATCACCACCCTGCAAGGCGAGATCGCAGGACTGCGCCAGCAAAGCGGTGCCTATCAAACGCAGATAGCAGAACTAACGCTGCAATTGAAAAAACTCCAGGAACAAAAGCCTGCCGACATGCCGCCCGAAGTTGTGCAGGAAAATTCCGTGCTCCGAGAGATCATCATGCGTCAACTGCGCAGCCAGTATCGCCAGCAGCAGGCGCGAGATCTGGTGATCGCTGAGCTAAAAAAGATGGAGGGAGTTTCCAGCAAGCTGCTCGAACAAGTCGAAGAACTGAAAGAAGGCCGACTGACGCTGAGCCCCGAAGAAGAGAAGCTCTTCACCGATCCATCCGTGCGAGAATTGCTAAGCTCAAATGGCATTCAGGGCACCCTGATCGCCCGCATTTCAAAAAGTGGCGACTCTGCTGATCCAGCAGCTGCTAAACAGGAGAGTCCCATTGATGGTTTGCTGAAAAAAGCCAACGAAGCCTTCAGCAACCGACAGTTTGATGTCGCAGCAGGTATTTTCGAAGATGCGTTGCGTGCCGATCCCAAGAATACACTTGCGCTTGTCGGCCTAGGCTATGCGAGAGAACGTCAGCAAAAGTATCCTGAAGCAGAAGCCGCACTCAAAAAATGTTTGCTGATTGATCCACAAAACGAGTCTGCAGCCTTTCAATTGGGTGTCACTTACTTCAAACAAGAACGCCTGGACGACTCCATGGCTTCCTTTGAAAAAGGCCTGACGATCAATCCCAAAAACGCACGTGGCAGACACTACTTGGGCATCATTGCAACGAAGAAAAATTTTCGTGAGCGCGCTGAGCGTGAATTCAAGAGCGCTCTCGCACTGGACCCTTCCTATGGAGAGGCACATTACAATCTCGCCGTGCTTTACGCCACGTGGGACCCACCTCAATGGGACAAAGCGAGGACAGAATACCAGCAAGCCCTGAAGAAAGGCGTGACTCCAGACCAAAGCATGGAGGCACTGCTGAAAGGCACCGAAGCGCCGAAAAAAGACAGCGAAAGTAAGTCTGTCTCGGCACGCTAAGCCAATGGCCTTATCTCCAGAATGGTAGCACCTTCCACCGCCGAAATCGCTGCCGCCCTGGAATCCTGGTTTCAAGCGCATGGACGAGATTACCCCTGGCGTCGGACCCGAGATCCTTACGCCATTTTGGTGTCTGAGGTCATGCTGCAGCAGACACAGATCACCACCGTGTTGGATCGTGGATTTTATGAGCGCTGGATGTCACGATTCCCGAATGTTGAACGCTTGGCGGAAGCTTCAGAGGAAGACGTGCTGAGCGCCTGGCAAGGCCTGGGCTACTATCGTCGTGCTCGCAACCTGCATCGATTAGCACAAGTAATCCTCAACGAGCACGATGGGAAATTCCCCGAGAACCCGGAACAAATTCTCAGCCTACCCGGCATCGGCCCATACACAGCTGGAGCAGTCGCTAGCTTTGCTTTTGGTTTGGCCGAACCCATCGTGGATGGAAATGTCGCACGTGTGCTATCCCGACTCTGGGATGATGCCACACCGATGGATAGCACCGAAGGAAGTCGAAGGCTTTGGCAGCGAGCAAATGCCATCGTCAAAACATCCCGAGATCCCAGAGTCCTGAACTCTGCGCTCATGGAGCTGGGGCAGGTTGTTTGCAGGCCGATCAAACCAGCATGCATGCTTTGTCCTCTTCATCAGCAATGCCAAACTCGAACTCCGGAACAACTTCCCGTCAAAAAAACGAAAACCGTCCTGACGGAAGTGACTGAGCGGGTTTTTTTCGTCCAGACTCCAGAAGGTGTGTTGCTAGAACAAGAGCTAGGCAAACGTCGAACAGGTCTGTGGAAATTGCCAAGCCTTCAGCTTGAAGAAGATGCTGCACTGCCACGCGTCCTTCTGAAAACCCACTATGGCATCACGCGCTACAAGGTCATCCTTTGGGTGCATGAAAAACCACCTGGGATTTCGCATCGAGACAACTGGCGATGTTTTCAGCAAACTGAACTTCAGGAATTACCCATGCCTAGCCCTTACCGGCGAGCTTTGGAAAAGTTGCTGCAAATGGAACTCAACGCAGCGCCCACCTTCACTCTGGAACAATGATTTGATCATCGGGCTGAACCGACACATCCACCGAAGGGTTGCCCGTGCCACTGCTCAAATTGTGTATCGTCGGTGATCTTCCCGAACGCACGAGCTTCACCTTCTTCATGCTGCTGAATGGCGTTGGCCCACCTGCAGTCATGATGGCTTGGGACAGGGTCATGCCTTGCTTGTAAGGCACGGCTCCGGGTTTGTTCACCCCCGTGACCATGACTGTCCTCATGGTCGCGGCGCTTTCACCACCGTCGATGGAAACTACCACCGTTGGACGCGTGTAAATTTCCTCGCTGATGTAACGCTGCTCGATGGCTCGCTGGAGAGCGGAAGGCTTCAACCCAGAAGCACGCACATTGCCTATGTACAGCAGAGGAATGGTTCCATCATCCCCGACGGTGTAAACACCGCGAATCTGCACAATTTCGTTATCGGGAATTCCGCCGACCGCCACCGTGATGCGATCTCCAGGACGCAGCGGTAGCTCACCCGTTTGAGCCGAAAGGTCTTGAACCAAGCAAGCACAGGCAATCGCAATCAAGAGCAGTTGGTTTTTCATGAAGGGAAAAGCTGACGTTAAAAAAGATCGGCAGAGGAAGAACTCGCTGTAGCTGCTGTCGGAGTGGAAACCACAGGCTCTGATTTGCGCCGTCGCTGACTTTGAGTGGCACGTGATGATGAAGCCGAAGCCGTTTTGTTTCCGGGTGTGTAGTAGGTGTAGTAACTGGTGTAGTATTGATATTGTGTGTCAGAACGCAGATCGACTTGGTTTAAAACCACTCCCAACATGCGACCGCCGACATTTTCGACCGTTTGCTTAACCCGCAGAAGCAAGTGTCTTGGCAGTTTGCGATGCTGAACCACAAAGATGGTCAAGTCAGCGATATTGACCAAGACGGAAGCATCGCTCACTCCCAGAATAGGTGGAGCATCAATCAGCACGAGATCGAAGCGGCTTTTTGCTTCTGAAACCAATTCGTTCATTCGTTCGGAATTCAAAATGCCCGCACTATCCGCTGGCAATAGACCACTTGGCAGGAAATAAAGATGATCAACCGGGGTGCGCACCACGACATCCTCAAGACGGGCTTCTGTCATCAGGTAATTGCTCAGACCTGTCGTGTTTCCGATATCGAACAATTTGTGCAGACTTGGACGCCGCAGATCGGCATCGATCAGCAGAACGCTGTAGCCACCTTGGGCACAGACGGAAGCAAGATTGCACAACGTTGTCGATTTGCCTTCCCCTGCCCCACCACTGGTGACCGTGATGCAGTTCGCTTCAGGATTGCGTCGATTGAACTCGATGTTGGTGCGCAGGATGCGATAAGCTTCAGCATCGGGATTGAATCCGCTCTTACGGTGAAGGACCCCCACATTGGCAGGCACAACAGCCAACACTGGCACTCCCAAAAATTTCTCCACATCGTCCAGGCTTTTGACGCTGGTATCCAAGTATTCCAAAAAGAAAGCAAGGCCCAAACCAAACATCAGGCCCATGACTGCCCCCAAAGCTAAATTCAAAGCCACGTTCGGTTTGGTCGGCCGGGGTTCGACTTCTGCATTTGCATAGATCGTTGCAGGTGACTTCACCATCTGAAGATCTGCATTGTACTCAGAATACTTCTCTTTGAATTTCACCAGCAAAGCTTCGATGTAGGTCACATCATCCATCGCACTTTTGTACTCATTGAAGGCAGACTGCTGATCGAGGAGATCTTTTTTTGCGCCTTCATTGAAGGCTTGAAGTGAATCCCTTCTTTTCATCGCCGTTTCCAGTCGGCTTGTCAGTCCCTGCAAATGGCCCTGCATTTCCTGCGCGATGAGCTCTTTGTATTTGCTGATCTGGCTGTCCGTCCCTTGCGCGAGGGGATGCTTTTTCCCCATGCCCTGTTGAACCATTCCCTCTCGCTGCACGAGCAGTTCCTGATATTTGGCAATCATGGAAAGCACATTGGGATTTTCGAGCTTCAGACCTGATGCTCGTGCGACCAATTCGTCTGGACTAAGTCCTTGGAGTTGATCTTTTTCAGCCGTTAGGGTTTGAACTTCTAGCTCGGCTTGTAGCTTGGCTTGCTCACGAGAGACCACCATCGAACTCTCTGTGGTCTGAATGGTGGCACCTGGAGTGATGGATGGGCCTCCACCAGGCATCCAATCACCGACAATCCCAGCTTTCTTCTTCGCCTCTTGCATCTTGAAGCGCGCCTGATCACGCAGTTGCTCCTGCTCAGAGATTTGTTTGCCCATGCGCTCAAGCGCCTCACGTTTTTGACGAGAGTCGATTTCGACGCGTTGATTCATGTAGCTCGCAGCGACAGCATTCGCCACCTCTGCCGCCAATGCAGGATCGGGATCATAAAATTCAATGACGACAAAGTCGGAGCGAACACTCGATTGAGTGTCCAGGTTACCGCGCAACTTTGCCAAAGCAGTCTGTCGAGTCGGCATCGACCAGCGTGTTTGCAACTGGAGCTTATCGACCACCGGATAGAGCGTTTCAGGTTTGGTGATGCTCTCGAACTCGTTTTTGATGACAACATCACTCGGTGCCATGAACTCGTCAGGGCTGCGATTGAAGACCTGAACTTTGTTAGTCAGCCGCTCGATTTTCATCTCCACCCGACCACGGTATTTTCGTGGCATCAGGTAAGTGACAATAGCAGCCGTCGCGAAAACCAGCAGAAAAGAGAGACTGATCAGGCCAATGCGGGAACGGATCACCTGCCAAGTATCAAGCGCGTGGTGTGGATGGCTGGCACCTGATTCATTCATATCAACTTGTAGTCAGGAGATGTTGAGAATTTTACCTTTTACAAAAAGCCAGCAGCAGCTTTCGGCTGGCGCTGGCTTGGGAGAGAGCGTTTGGGGGAGAATCAGAAAGAAGCGGTCACGCCCACCGAGACGTTGTTGCGCTGAAACTCTCGATTCGCATCATCAGACTGAAGAATTGAATAGTTGTAGGAAGCATCGACCGAAAGGTTTTCGAGAATTTGGTAACTGACTCCAGCCGAAAGAAGCAAAGAGTGCTCGGTAACGTCAGGCACCACACTGCCACCATCAAAGTCGCTGTAGGCATATTGTGCACCTGCACGGAGTCCAACTTTCTTGTTGAGCTGATGACTCACATCTACCCCCGAGCGGAGAGAATAACGACTTTGGAACGCTGACAATTCAGCACCATCGAAGCCCAAAGCACCAAACCAACGTGCCTGAGTCTTGCGGGCGATGGAATAGTTGAGTGCGACTTCCGAGTATGGAGCAGTGGTGTTGGTCAGCTCAGAACGGTAGAATTCAGCCCCAGCACGCAATGAACCGGTAAAGCGTTGGCTCCAGGCATGATCCACACCTGCAAGAGCGAAGTGTGACTGAAAATCACGGCCTGCGGCATTGGCGAATGCAGTGTGACGATAACGATATTCTGCTGTCAGGCTCGTGCGCTTGGTCAAAGCATATGAAAACTGCTGCGCTACGAGATGGGAAAGCCGATCTTCGGCATTGGAGACCACATCGTCCTCATAAGAAATGCCATCGACTGTGTAAGAAGTCGTGGTCGAGAATCGCTGGGACCATGCGTAACTCACGTTGAAATTGTTGAAGCCATACAGGTATTGTCCGTTAAACAAAGTGGTAGAACCCCCCAGTGCCAAATTGGGCTGCGCTTCGTAAGTCAAAAAGAAGTTGTTGCTGATTTTCAGTCGTTCTGAGAGCTGATGAGCGATGTTGAAAGCGACCCTTGCGTTGTAAAAGGTGTCATCGTACCTGGGAATGGTATCGAAATAATGAATGGCACCGAGATCCACAGCAACACTCCAAGGTGTGGTTTGGTCGGCTTCTGTGTAGGTCATGCCAACTCCACCCTGGGTGTAGTAGGACTCAAAGCTTTCTAAGTCGTTCAGACTGTAGTCCAGGTAATCGTAACCTCCGCGTGAGGTAACGCTGAACTGAAGGGGACTGTCTTGCTCAAAGTCACCAGAGTAGTCTCGAATGGCAGTCAGGCCTTGTGCAGCCGCGAGCGCGCAACCCAGCAGCGAAATCGCTACGATGAGAGGAAGAGTTGATGCGCGCATAAAAATAAATCAGAAGGGAGAAAGGACTTTGGAACTAGCCGCTGATGAACTCAGGGGTAATAAGGAACATGCTGTGTGGGGGAAACGCAGACCTTTTCACAAGGGCGTTTTTTCGGATCTCTCGGCAGGAATCCTCCAGGAGGAGGTTGCAGTAGATAAATGCCGCGCAGGCTGGAAGGCACGGCCACAAAATCGTCATCCTCCGCTTCCACGACAGGAATCGGATTCTTAGCTTCTTTCCCAGAAGGGGCTGCCACGACGACTGGACCTGTGATGGATGCACCCGGTGCGGCAGCAGAGGCTGCGTCCATGATGGCTGCCGTCATCTTAGGAGCGACCGAAATGCCTGTCTGCACGATTTGATTGACCAAAGTAGCATTGGCATTCGAGGCTACGATGGCCGCTTTGATGATCGAATTTGCGCAAGTTTCGTTAATGACCAGTGCATCTTCAACAATCATGAGAACCTTACCTGGTTCTTTGGCGACGGCCGTCGAGACGTCTTTCGCGATGCCTTCGCAGGAATCTTCAGCCCAAACTGCGCTCAAAGAAAGAGCTGTGCATGAGCACAAAAATGCTCGCAGAATGCTCGTAGCGAATGAGTTTCTCATAGCGGCAGTGTGATTGAATAGGGCGTGGTAAACTCTGACTTGGAGCGGGTAGTGGGAATCGAACCCACATGGCCAGCGTGGAAGGCTGGAACTTTACCATTAAGCTATACCCGCAGTTAAAGTTATAATAACACGCAATATCTTACAGCCGCAAGATATTTTTAGAATTAGCACAAAAAGTTTTAAATTTCAGAATGCTTGATTGGCATCAGAAACTGAAATTTTGAAACTCCGTGTTCCTCTTCTTCCTTTTTTATTTAGCCATCCTTCCCATCGGCGCAACTATTCAATTTGGAGAATCTCTCATCAGCTTTCGCAGAGCTGTTTTCTTCGCTAATTCGGGAGATTGCTGAACTTTTTGAAGGTTTTGCCTGTGCGCGAAACCTATGCTGCTTTTTTCGCCAAAAGCACTATTCCCCCCCTTTGGCAGATTTGTTGCTGAAAAAAAGAGAGGCGGAAGCACGAGCCTGTGTTATACTGCACATCCCCTGCATCAAAATCAGGGGACAAAAAACATCCAAACCCTTTCGTATCTCATTCGCAATCCCCTGACATGGAACTAGACGGAGGCATTAAAATTTACCTGCGTGAAATCGGCAAGACTGACTTGCTGACTCCCGAGCAGGAGGTGGACCTCGCCGAGCGCATCAAGCGCGGCGATCCTGAAGCACGCTCGCACATGATCCGGGCGAACCTTCGTCTCGTGGTCAAGATCGCTCAAGACTACGCCAACTATGGCCTGCCTCTTTTGGATCTGATTTCCGAGGGCAACATCGGCCTGATGAAGGCAGTGGAGCGCTTCGACCCCAACAAAGGGGGAAAACTCTCCACCTATGCAGCATGGTGGATCAAGCAGTCGATCAAACGCGCCCTGGCCAATCAGTCCAAGACCATCCGTCTCCCAGTCCACATGGTGGACAAGATCAGCAAGATGCGCCGTGTGGCCATGGCCATGTCCGAAGAACTCGGTCGTGAACCAACGGATGACGAATTGTCCGAGGAAATCGGCATTGATCGTGCCAAATTGAGCCAGCTTAAGGTCGCTTCCATGCGCCCAGCTTCGCTCGATGCGCCGATTAGCGATGATGACAGCACAGAATTCGGTGAAATCGTCGGTGACGAAAATGCCCAGACGCCTTTTGAGCTGCTCTCTCACAAAAACATGCACGGACAGCTCGACGGGCTGCTCACGGTGCTGGATGAGCGCGAACGCAAAATCATTGATGCTCGCTTTGGCCTTGCGGGGCAAAAGCCGCGTACGCTGGAAGAAGTTGGGCAAGAGTTCGGCGTGACACGTGAGCGTATTCGCCAGCTACAGAACATTGCTTTGCGCAAGCTCCGCCGCGCACTACAGAAGAAGGAAGATCCAATCCCCAAAGTGCTGCGGAACGCTGGCTCCAAGAAGAAAAAGAAAGCAGCTGAAGACAAAGCAGCGATCAAGTAACTGCGGCTGAGGGAATCTTTTGTTGTGAGTCAGAGCGGGCTTATGTCCCTCTGAAGCAATGATTAGCTCTGCGCGGCGTTATTGGCTGAGCCCATGAATTTTCCTCTCGGACGTCGTCAGTTCATCGCCACCCTCGCGCTCTCTCAGCTCGCAACGGGCAGTCGTGCCAACTCTTCCTTTCCACCCACTCGGAAAATCACAAAGGGCCCTGGGTTTCACTGGTTTGCCTACTACGACAAACTGCAGTTTTCCCCCGACAATCGCTTTGTGCTGAGTCACAAGGTGTCCTTTGAACATCGCTCCCCAAGCGCTGACGACGAAATCGAAGTTGGCATGATCGACCTCGAAGAAGGAGACCGCTGGATACCTCTGGGGAAATCCAAGGCTTGGTGCTGGCAGCAAGGCAGCATGTTGCAATGGATTCCGGGTGACACGTGGAAAGTCATCTGGAATGACCGCGAAAAAGACCGGTTCGTGAGCCATGTCCTGGATGTCAAAACCCAAGAAAAACACACCCTACCCTTTCCAATTTATGCGCTTTCTCCCAATGGCAGGGAGGGTGTGAGCTGCGACTTTGCACGCGTCGCCGACTGCCGACCGGGCTATGGCTACGCTGGAATCCGAGATCGTTTTTTTGAGGAGATGGCTCCTGCGGGGAGTGGAGTCACCCATGTGAATCTGGAAACAGGGGTCGAAACACTCATCGTCAGTCATGAGACGCTGGCTCGAACTGGAGAAGTCCTGCAAAACCGACCTGACTCCAAACACCACGCCTATCACCTGCTGGTCAGTCCTGACGGAGGGCGCTTCATCCTGCTGCACCGCTGGACTCAGCCCAAAGGTGGACACCTCACACGTCTGATCACGGCCGACCTCCAAGGGCAAGATTTGCGGATCGTCATCCCGAACGGCTATGCCTCTCATTTCATTTGGCGAGATTCCAAACACATCCTCTCCCAGGCCAGGGGATGGCTGGGGAATCCCGACTGGGGGGATTTTCTCTTCGAGGACAAGGACAGTGGCATTTTAGAAGAAATCGGCCACGGCATTCTCGATAAAGCCGGCCACCTCACCTACCTGAAGAACAACGAGTGGATCCTAAACGACACCTACGCGCAGGGGGTTCGACGGATTCAAACACCTCACCTCTATCATATCGCGAGCCAGAAACGCATCGACCTGGGACACTTCCCCCAACCGCCAGAATACAAAGGTGAATGGCGCTGCGACTGCCACCCGCGCAGCAGCCGCGATGAAAAATTCGTTTGCATCGACGCGCCTAACGGAGCCGAGGGACGGCAACTTTTCTTGATTGATATTCAAGGTCTTATGACCTGAATTTCTGCACAAAGCCCGAGCCTCAGGTGCCTTTTGCCCTGGCACTGAGGTCCTGGGGTTTCCATGGGAAAGACCACTCCTGAATCGTCTCGTGACCGTGTGCAGGTCGATTTCAGCCCCTGACTTCCGCAAATTTTTCACAAGCGCCATGCACGCTCTGTGCTAATCCTCCGGCCCCCTTGCCCCAAGGCGCTGATTCTCACCCCCACACGACCATGCCCAAAAAGACCATCCGCGACATCGACCTGAGCAACAAGCGCGTCATCGTGCGCGTCGATTTCAACGTCCCTCTTGAAGAGAAAGACGGCCAAATGGTCATCACAGACGCCACTCGAATTCAGGAAACCCTACCCACCATCAAAGCCCTGCTGGAGAAAGGTGCCAAGGTCATCCTTTGCTCCCACCTGGGTCGTCCAAAGGGTCAGCGCGATCCAAAGCAGTCCCTGGCTCCCGTGGCACCAGCCCTGAGCGCCCTGATCGGTGTGCCTGTTGAATTTTCCGAAGAAACGACTGGTCCTGTCGCCAAGGCCAAAGCCGAAGCTCTACCCGCAGGCGGCGTCTTGCTGCTAGAAAACACCCGCTTCCATGCAGGTGAGGAGAAAAACGATGCCGAACTCGCCAAAGGTCTCGCGGATCTCGCCGAAGTGTTTGTGAACGACGCCTTTGGCTCTGCTCACCGCGCCCACAGTTCGACCGCAGGCATCGCCGATTACTTGCCTGCCGTCTCTGGCTTGCTCATGGAGAAGGAGCTGGCCTACCTGCACGACGAATTGGAAAACCCCGACCGTCCGTTTGTCGTCATCCTCGGTGGTGCAAAGGTCAGCGACAAGATTGGCGTCATCAATCGCCTACTCGAAAAAGCCGACACCATCATTATTGGCGGTGGCATGGCCTACACCTTCCGCAAGATCGTGCAGGGCATTTCTATTGGCAAAAGTCTCTACAAGCCCGAGTGGGAACCCATTGCCCAAGCTGCTCTGGACAAAGCCAAGGAGCGTGGCGTGAAGCTACTCATTCCGGTCGATGCCATGATCACTGACGCGTTTGATTTTGATGCGAAGAAACTCGGCAACACCAAATACACGTCCGTGAACGAAAACATTCCAGACGGTTGGGAAGGTGTCGATATCGGCCCTGAATCCGTGAAGCTCTTCAGCGAAGAAATTTCCAAAGCCAAGACCGTCATCTGGAATGGCCCCATGGGTGTGTTTGAAATCAAAGAAGCCGCCAAAGGCACCTTTGACATTGCCGAGGCCATGGCCGCAAACAGCAGCGCCAAGAACATCATCGGCGGTGGTGACAGCGTCAAGGCGGTGAAAAAAGCAAAGCTTGGCGACAAAATGACCTTCATCTCCACCGGAGGAGGTGCCTCGCTCGAACTTCTCGAAGGCAAAGTGCTGCCAGGCGTCGCCTGTCTCCAAGAGAAGTGATTTGTCCAACGAAGGCGCTTCTCTAGCCAACCTTTGGAAACCTGCACCCTAAGCCAACTTCCCCCATGACCCACCTCCGCAAACCCATCGTTGCTGCCAACTGGAAGATGCACATGACTCCCCAAGAGTCCGATGACTTCCTTCGCGCCTTCGCCCGCCTTGTGCCGGACAAATGCCCCATCCAAATCGTCGTCGCGCCCCCGGCGGTCAGCCTCGAACGCGCCAACAACGCTCTCGTGAACGCACGTGAGCAGAGCGTCGAACTCGCCGCACAAAACATGAGCCAGCACGCTGGTGGAGCCTTCACCGGCGAAATCAATGCCCGCATGGTCAAGGAATGCGGCTGCAAGCATGTCATCCTCGGTCACAGCGAGCGCCGCAGCCTCTATGGCGAAACGAACGCCATCGTGAATGCCAAGGTCTTGGCGGCTCTTGAAGCACGGCTGCATCCCATCCTGTGCATTGGCGAAACCCTCGAAGAGCGCGATGGTGGCCTCATTGAAAAAGTGCTCGAAAGCCAGCTTCGCGAATCCCTTGCTGAAGTCGGCGCTCGTCGCATCCTCGACATCGTCATCGCTTATGAACCCGTCTGGGCCATCGGCACGGGTCGCACCGCCAGCCCGGAGCAGGCTCAAGAAGCCCATGCCTTTGTCCGCAAAGTCCTCACCGATATGTTCGGCGAAGACACCGCGCAAAAGATCCGCATTCAGTATGGTGGCAGCGTGAAGCCGGGTAACATGGCCGAGCTCATCAGCCAAAAGGATGTGGACGGAGCCCTCGTCGGTGGAGCCTCCATGGAAGTCGGCAGCTTCTGGGAAATCTGCCGCGCGGCCATTGATTGGGTCAACGCTCAGTAATCTCTTGCCTCCCCTTATTTTACGACTCCAGGGCTGCCTCTTCCAGGCAGCCCTGCTTTTTGGCGGCCATCACTTCGCGCTTGGATTTCACACTGCCCTACCGCTACGCTCTCTTTCATGGCCATCACCCCCACTTTCTCCCGACGTCATTTTGGAAAAATCACCAGCATCAGTGCCATCGCAGCCCTGCTGGAAGAACAGATCCAAGCCGCAGATCGCGCGGCTGGCGGCCAGGGCAAGGTCAGGCACTCCGTGTGCAAATGGTGCTACAAAGACATCCCCCTCGAGGCCATGTGCCTTGCCGCCAAAGAAATCGGTCTCGAATCCATCGAGCTGCTCGATCCACCCGATTTCCCGACGCTGAAGAAGCATGGCCTGCAATGTGCCATGGTCAGCTTTCCCACCATCCAGGCTGCCGATGGCACCAAGATCGGCCCCATTCCCAAAGGATGGAATCGCCTGGAGCATCATGACCTGCTCCTCCAAGCTTATGAGCCGCTTTTGAAAGCTAGTGCCGAAGCTGGTCATCGACAGGTCATCTGCTTCAGCGGCAACCGCGATGGCATGAGCGAAGAACAAGGCCTGGAAAACTGCGCCACCGGTCTGAAGCGCCTGCTGCCACTGGCTGAAAAGCTCGGCGTGAAGCTCGTCATGGAGTTGCTGAACAGCAAAGTGAACCATCCCGACTACATGTGCGATCATAGCGCCTGGGGGGTAGCTTTGTGTGAAAAACTCGGCTCCGCTCACTTCGGACTGCTATACGACATTTATCACATGCAGATCATGGAAGGAGATGTCATCGCCACGATCCAAAAGCATCACGCGCACTTCTTTCACTACCACACAGGCGGTGTGCCAGGGAGGGCTGAGATCGATGCTACCCAGGAGCTGAACTACCCCGCCATCATCTCAGCGATTCAGGCCACAGGCTACACGGGCTATCTGGGGCAAGAATTCATCCCCAAGCGCCCGGACAAGCTCGCCTCCTTAAAACAAGCCGTCGTGATTTGTTCCGTCGCTTGAGAAAGTGAGTTCGCCCAAGACCGCAGTGGCAATCTTGCCGCTCCTGCTGACAATGCCCACCCTCATGACCCGTAAAACACCTGAACAACTCCGCTCCTGGCGCTGGTATGGCCGCGATGAACTGCGCTCTTTTGGACATCGCTCACGTGCCAAGCAAGCCGGATGGGCAGCCGAAGATTATGTGGGGAAGCCGATCATCGGCATTTTGAACTCATGGTCCGAACAAAACTCCTGCCACATGCACCTGAAGCTCACGGCTGACGCCGTGCGCCGTGGCATTCTTCAGGCAGGCGGCCATCCCATGGAGATCCCTGTTCTTTCCGTTGGCGAAATGCTCACCAAACCAACGGCCATGTTTCACCGAAACCTCTTGGCGATGGAGACCGAAGAGGTACTGCGGGCGAATCCGCTGGATGGTGCCGTGCTGCTGGGCGGCTGCGACAAGTCCACCCCAGGCCTGCTCATGGGAGCTTTCAGCATGGACATCCCTGTCATCTACATGCCCTGTGGTCCCATGATGAAGGGCAACTGGCGCGGCACCACGCTCGGCAGCGGCAGCGACGTCTGGAAATACTGGGATGAAAAACGCGCCGGCAACCTCAGCTGGGAAGAATGGTGTGAGATCGAAGACGGCATCGCCCGTGGCCCTGGCCACTGCATGACCATGGGCACGGCCAGCACCCTCACGGCACTGGCCGAGACCCTGGGCCTTGTCATGCCGGGCGCGTCATCCATCCCTGCCGTCGATAGTGCTCACACCCGCATCGCTGCTGCTGCAGGCCGACAGATGGTGGAAAACGTTTGGATGGATCGACGCCCGTCCACGATCGTCAGTGAGCGTTCTTTTGAAAACGCCATTGCCGTGGACATGGCCCTCGGTGGCAGCACGAACGCAATTGTCCACCTCATTGCGATGGCGGGGCGGCTAGGCATCCCGTTGCCTTTGGAAAAATTCGACGAAATCAGCCGCTGTGTTCCGCTTTTGGCAAACCTGCGCCCGGCTGGCAAATACCTGATGGAGGAGTTCTTCCTGGCCGGCGGCATCAAGGCCCTGCTGAATGCCATGCGCGACCTTCTCGACATGCAGGTGCCGACCATCACCGGTCTCACGCTAGGGGAAAACGTGGCAGGCTGTGAGATCTACGATGCCGATGTCATTCGCACGACGGCCAATCCCCTCCAAGCCGATGGAGGCACCGCCATCCTACGCGGCAATCTCTGCCCGGATGGAGCCGTGATCAAACATGCAGCAGCGACACCCGAACTCTGCCAACACACGGGTCCTGCGCTTGTCTTTGACAGCTACCCAGAGATGAAAGCGAAGATTGACGACCCCGATCTCGACGTCACCCAGGACACCGTGCTTGTGCTGCGCAATGCAGGCCCCGTCGGCGCACCCGGGATGCCTGAGTGGGGACAGCTTCCCATCCCGAAAAAGCTACTCATGCAGGGCATCCGCGACCTCGTTCGCCTCAGCGACTGCCGCATGAGCGGCACCAGCTACGGCGCCTGCGTGCTCCACATCGCACCCGAAAGCGCGGTTGGCGGTCCACTGGCCCTGGTGAAGACAGGAGACAGGATCGAACTGGATGTGAAAAATCGTCGCCTGCACCTGCACGTCAGTGATGAAGAACTGGCCCAACGCCGTGCCGCCTGGAAACCTGCACCCCCTCGCTATCATCGTGGCTATGCAAAGCTGTATGTCGAGCATGTCACCCAAGCGAACGAGGGCGCTGACTTTGACTTCTTGCAGCATGGTCCTGCGGTGCCCGAGCCAGAGATCTTCTAAAGGCAACCTCTTTCCACCTCGCCTCCCAAGCAAACCATGCTCAGCCACTTCGTCGCGCTGTGCTGGCCTGAATCTAGCGCAGCTTCTTTAGCTTCAGCTTGCCATCGGCTTCCTTAGCCTGGCACTGACCCGCTCAGCATTTGCCGTTGAAGCTCACCACGCCCATTCCACTCTCTCGAATCATGGACACTCCCAAGCGCAAAAGCACTTCGACCTCACCGGCAGCGGGTCAATCCAGTGGTCGAGGACGTGCGAGCCCAAAGCAGGGAGATCAGCTCGCCCTGCCGCTGAGCGAGCAAGAGCGCAAAGCCTCCCGCAAGCAGCTGGATCAGCTGCATCCTGGCAATCGCCTGCGCCTCATGTTTGGCCAGCCACTTCTGCCACAGGATAGCAGCGAAGAGTCCAAGAGCTGAGTCGATTCATACTCCTGCATCAAAACGGCAAGCCAGGGTTGGCTTGCCGTTTTTCGTTAGGCTGATTGTCTGAAAAGCTCCTCAAGGGAGGCCGAGAGAGACGCGGCTGGATTCGGGGTCGAGGTCGTAGAGGCGGTCGCTCAGGTAGAACCCGTAGCCGCCTGCGCTACTGCCTTTTTGCACCATCAGCCCCCGGTAGCTGCTCACCGCTC
>JAIXSY010000028.1 GCA_027484445.1 Verrucomicrobiaceae bacterium | reverse complement strand
GGGCCAGATCGCTACATTCAGAGGTGCGAAAACTGAGTTTTGTAGCGGGCTGGTCCCGTGCGAAACCTAAGAAAGGTCTCGTGAAGCTTGCTTCTCGGGGCCTTTTTCTTTTCTGCCTGTCTCGTGCCTCCTTTTTTGGTTGTTGCTCTTCCTCAGTCTTCCTTGCGCTTCCAGCGCTCGTGAAGTTCAGCGATCAGCTGCGGGGCCTTGCCCTCAAGCCAGCTGACAAAATCCGTGTCATCAGCCTTCAAGTCGAGTTTGAGCTGTCTGCCACGACGCCCTGTGGTGACCGTCGCTGCACCCACACCCGGAATAACCACACTCGGCTCTCTCAGGGACTTCGGTACAGGGGAGGGGCGATTGGCCTTCCCTGCGGCAGCCAAGACCGCCAAGAACGCCGCATCAGAGTTCTCGTCAATCCCGCGAGGATGGGAGGACTTGGCGTCAACCGCCAATTCCGCGAGTCGCTGACGGTCGACCTGCGCGTCGCTCATCGCCTTCTTTAGTTCTTCCCATCGGGGCCGTCCGATGCCGGGCGCAGCTCCAATCGCAAGCACAAGATCCTCGCCGACGGTGCGCACAACGCTTAACAACTGCGAGACACCAGCCTCAGTGAGATTGAGAACCTCTGCGACGCCCTTGTTGGTGCGTTCAGGCTCGCCTAGGTGATCACCATTCAGCAAGGCAGATGCAACCAAGGCGCGTTCGATGAAACTTAAGTCCCGTCGTTCCTGGTTCTCCAGCAGCTGGTCCCTGAGCGCCTGATCCCCGTCCATTTCTGTGACGATGGCTCGGACCTTGATCCCAAGCTCGCGGCAAGCCTCCAGCCGACGTCGGCCGTAGATGAGGCTGTAGCGATCCCCGTCAAGTGGACGCACCAAGATGGGCACCCGCTGTCCGCTTCTCGAAATCGAGGCTTTTAGGCCAGCAATCTCGATCTGCAGGCGGTCGTCCAGTCTGCCCGAGGTCTCGATATGGTCCGGTTCAATCTCGAATACACCGCCCCGAAGCCTGCGCCCCTCAAGGGCGTCGGGCGCGTTGCGCAAAGTCTGCAAGGGCAGTCCCAGTTTAGGCTTTCTTGCCATTGCGTCCCCACGTGCTCTGGATGATCGCAGCGATCTCGTCGTTGACTGCATTCATGGACTCGATTGCGCGGTCAAAAGTCTGACGCGTGAAGTCCTTCTTGTCGGCTTCGTAAAGGGTCTGCTTTGTCAGCCCTGCATCCGAGATAGCCGTCGACTCGACCATATGGTTGGTCAATACCGAGCGGCCAAAAAGTCCACGAATGAACGCGATGACCTCGGTCTGCGGTGCGTCACCCACCTTGTAACGGGTGGGCAGAAAGCGCAGCCAATCAAAGCGAAGGTTGGCCCCTGCGTCACGGATCACGCCGAGCAAGTCTGCCGTCATACGCAGGAACTGCGACATGGACATGAGGTCAAGCATCTGCGGGTGCACTGTGACTAGTACGCCAGAGGACGCAGACAGCGCGGACATGGTCAGGAAGCCGAGTTGTGGCGGACAGTCGATCACGACGACGTCGTAGTCGCTCTCGACGCTATCGAGTGCGTCACGGACTCTCGCGAAAAAAGCACGTGCACCCCCTCGCTGGATCGCAGCTGGTGTCTCGTGCTCGAACTCCATGAGTTCGAGGTTGCCCGGAATAAGGTCAAGCCCGCGAATGTAAGTCTTTCTGATCACTTCAGAAATAGGAACTGGATCATCGTAGCGAACCGCGTCGTAAAGCGTACCTCCTTCCATCAGATCAAGTTCGGGCTGGATACCATGAAGCGCAGACATGGAAGCTTGAGGATCAAGGTCGATCGCCAGAACGCGATAGCCCTTGAACGCCAATCGCTGCGCCAGATGAGCTGACGTAGTTGTCTTGCCGGACCCGCCCTTGAAGTTCACGACAGAAAC
Source organism: Verrucomicrobiaceae bacterium (assembly GCA_027484445.1). Taxonomy (GTDB): domain Bacteria; phylum Verrucomicrobiota; class Verrucomicrobiia; order Verrucomicrobiales; family Verrucomicrobiaceae; genus Prosthecobacter. The sequence continues at coordinate 27,973 of JAIXSY010000028.1, read as the reverse complement.
CACTTGCAGCTCGTCACCACTGCGTCGCCCCGGCACATATGTTCCAGGCTTCTTGGCGTTCGCTTCTAGGCTATGCCGAATCTCCCAGATATCGTCGAGCGTGTAGCGTCTGTGGCTTCCCGCCGTGGTTTCGACATCTGAGATCTTGCCTTCGCGGTGAAGCTTGCGAAGGTAGGTATGATCGACTCCTAGGAGTTCTGCTGCTTCGCCACTGCTCAGGCTTCGCATCACCTTCTTCGCATCTGGCGGGAAGTGAGCAGCGCGCTGAGCGTGCAGATTAGAAGCAAGTAGCTCCGCAAAGTGGCCGATGGCAATATCGAGATCTTGTTCTGCTGCGCTCATACCCTGCTCGATCCGTGGGCGCGATTTTTATGTGTCCGCGCGTTATTTTTCGAGACTATTGCCCGAGCTATCAGATTCGCGCAAGCTCTTTCTAGATTTGGTGCCCTAGCGTACGACACCCACAAGGGCGACGGTGTCTCAAGGCCGAGCTTGCGCAGATACCCATGTTGATATACTTTTCAGCTTGTATATCAACGCCAGGAGGTAGCGATGCAGGTCGCGAAATGGGGCAACTCACTTGCCGTCCGCTTGCCCGCGGATCTCGTTCGCGAGCTTGGCCTCAAGGAAGGCGACCAGATCGACCTTGTGAAAGATGACGGCCAGGTGCGGGTGCGTCGCTTAGCCCGTGCAGATGAGGTGCTGGCGGGTCTGCGCCGCTTTAGGGGCAAACTGCCCTCGGCGGAACGCCTGAGCCGCGACGACGCGCATGAGCGCTGAGTTCGCGGACACGAACGTCATCCTTTACCTGCTCGACGACGGCCCGAAGGCTGATCGCGCTGAGGTGATCCTGGGGCAGGGGCCCAGGATCAGCGTTCAAGCGCTGAACGAGGCGCTAGTGAACTGCCGACGCAAGGCTGGTCTCAACTGGGAAGAAACGGGTGCTTTTCTTGCTGGTGTCCGCGCCTTGTGCGCAGTCGAAGAACTGACCCTCCAGACTCACGACGTGGGGCGAGCCCTGGCACAGCGCTATAGCTTTTCGGTCTACGATGCGATGATCGTAGCCAGCGCCCTAATCGCGGGATGCACGACGTTATGGAGCGAGGACATGCAGGATGGCCTGTTGGTGGAGGGCCAACTCCGCATTGTGAACCCCTTCGCATGAGGGGATGGGTTACTCGCACTTCAGTCGAGCAAGCCCAGCCTTTCGGCCCGCTCCAGCAGCATCTTCACTGAAGACGGCTGCCAGCTTGTCCGCCCGCGAGGCGTGCGCTCGCGCATCGCCTCAAGCCGGGTGCAGATCGCCTGAAGCGTGACGTCGGGGTCCGCGCCCTTGATGGCGGCGACGATGGCGGGCAGGCGGTCGTCGGTTTCGCGGCGGCCGGCGCGGTCCAGTACCGTGAGCGGTAGGAAGCCGTCCCGGACATAGGCGTTGACCGCGCGCAAAAGGCGGCTTTGCGTCCATTGGCGCTCGCGGGGCAGGGGGCCGTTGACGATGCGCACCACGTCTTCCCAGGCCAAGTCCGGGCGCAGGCGACGGACATGGGGAACCCAGTCCTGCGCCGTCTCGTTCAGGCGCTCCATGTAGCCGTCCTGCCGCGCCAGCCGGACCTTGCGCAGCGCCGCCGGATCACGGGCGCGCAGGCCCGGGTTGCCGCCGACCCTGCCTTTGGTTCTTGCGCTGGCCAGCCCGGCCTTGGTGCGTTCGCGGATCAGGGCGCGCTCGAACTCCGCCGCGGCGCCCAGGACCTGGAGGGTGAACTTACCCTGCGGGGAGGACGTGTCGATCGGATCGGTAAGCGATCGGAAGAAGGCGTTCTTGGCCTCCAGCCGTTCGATCACCTCGAGGAGGTGGGAGAGCGACCGCGCCAGACGGTCGATGCGCACCACCACCAGCGTGTCGCCCTTGCCGATCCGCTCCAGCACCCGCGCCAGCACGGGCCGCGCGCGGTTCCCGCCCGAGGCCTGCTCCTCGTGGATCTCGACGCAGCCTGCGGATTTCAGGGCCTGCGACTGGGGCAGGGGGGTCTGATCCTCGGTCGAGACGCGCGCGTAGCCTATCAATGGCATCAAAACAGGCCGTTTGCAGTTTCATGTACTGCTAATAAACGACCGAATGAGCCCGCGATCAGAGACCAGCTGCTTTAGTCAGGTTCACCCGGAACCGGTCGCGACGGCGCTGGTAGCGCCGGGTCATCTCGGCAGATGCGTGTCCGAGCTGCTTCTGGACGTAACGCTCGTCGACTTCGGCCGAACTGGCGAGGCCGGCACGCAGGCTATGGCCAGAGAAGAGCGCGAGGCGGTCTTTCTCGGGCAGCTCGGACCGGATGCCGGCATCAAGAACGGTGCGCTTGATCAGTCGCGCAACGTGCTTGTCGTTCAGTCGAGACTCTAGCGCCCGTTTGCCATCGCGCGAGGTGCCCACGAAGATGGGGCCGAAGTCGATCTTCGCGAAGTGCAGCCATTGTTCGAGCGCATGGACCGGGCAGGTCTGCTCCTTCGAGCCGCGGCCGATCTCGACCTCGCGCCAGCCGGTCTTGGCGTTGAGCGCCAGCAGCGCACCTTTCTCCATAATCTCGACCCAACCGCCACTGTCGGGCGTGTCGTCCTTTTCCACATCGAGACTGACAATTTCGCTGCGACGCAGCCCACCAGCATAGCCAAGCAGAAGGATTGCCCGATCCCGCAGCCCGCGCAGATCATAGGGCAGGGTGGCCACCATCGCGAGGATGTCTTCCGCCAAAATGGCCTCCTTCTGAACCGGCGGTCGCGCGTGTTTTCGCTTGATCCCCGCCAGCACCGTGGCGATGTGCCGGTTCTTGCGATCGAGGGTGAATCCCCGCTGCGCGTAGTTCCAGGCGAGACCCGACAGGCGGCGGTCTATGGTGCTGACCGAAAGGGTAGGGGAGGGGCCTGACCCGGACGCAAGATCCGCGAGGTACAGGCCGATCATCTCCGGCGACGGCGGCAACGGCTCAGCGCCCTTCATCCGGCACCAGCGGGCGAAGTGGGCCCAGTCCTTGGCATAGGCCTTCAGCGTGTTCTGCGACGCCGCCTGACGCGCATAGTCTCGCGCGGTTTCGACCAGGCGGTCGAGCGTGCCCGAGCCAGCGACATGGGAGGGCAGGGCGATCGTGTCGCGCTCCATATCAGCGCTGTCGGCCCGCTCATGGCGATCGGGACGTTCCGGGGGTTCTGAAGGCGATTTCTCGGGCGTTTCGGTCATACCGTCGAGCATACTCCCGGCACGTCCGATAATGCAAACTTATTGGACACAGTAGCGCTGACAAAGCTGCGGCGCTATCGGTGCATTTATCTGGTAGAAAGCGCCGTCACCATGTAGGCTGCCGGCATGGGAAAACCGCGCGCCGAGCCTTTGGAAACCTTGCCGATGCTGCCCCCGCTGCCGGGCTGGATCGTCTCTGCGCCGTCCGAGACGCCGGAGGCTGCGGCTTTCCGATCCGGGGCTGCGCTGGCGCATCTGGGTCAGGCAATGGCGTCGGGGGATTTGCCTCTGGCGCTGTGGCGCGATCGTCTGGCCCTGGCGGCGGCCGGGAACTGCGCTGCAATGGCGGGGCGAAGGGAAGGGCAGGGCGCCTTGCGCGATGCGGTGCATCTGACGAAGGCAGGCGACGATCCCGGCCCGGCGGGCCGAGTCGTTCGGCAATGGTCGAGAGCAGTTGCGCGACCGGTTTCGGTCACGCATCTGGTCAATGCGTTGGAAGGAATAGCGGCAGAGCGGATCGCGCTTTGCCTTGATGCCACCGGACCGACTCCAGTGGACCGCGCGGCGCAGGTCGTCGAGGCGGTGCTGACTGATAGTCCGCGAGCCGAGGCCGCCGCCCTGATCCTGGCCGATGCCGCGTTGGCAAGAGCGTTGGGGGCAACGCATGTGCTGCCGCTTCTGGCGCTGACGCTCAAGCCCCGCGATCTACGCTTGCGGGGCGATGATCTGCGGCTGGCTTGTCACCGCGCCGTTGTCTCTGCCGTCGGGCAGGCGCTGCCGCTGGCCGGCGATCTGGCCCGGGCGGCGGCCCGCCTTCGGGCGGTGGCCCCGAAGCTGCGCGCCAAGGCGGCGGGCCGGGCGGTCGATCTGTTCCTGTCGCGCGATGCGCTGGTGCCGGGGGCATTGGCCTTCATGTCGGATCGGGCCGCGCGACGGCTCTGCGACCGACTGGTTGCGCTCGGCGCCGTGCGCGAACTGACAGGGCGGGACACGTTCCGCCTGTACGGGGTCTAAGCATGGGGCGGCGCGAAGACACAGAACTTGACCGCGAATTGGCCGTTCTTCCCCCTGAGATGCGCTGGCGGGAATGGATGCGTCGAATCGAGGCGGTGCTGTTTGCAAGCGCGACCCCGGTGGCGCGCGAGGATCTGGCGCGGGTCGTGGGGCAGGGGGCATCGGTCGATCTCCTAATCGAAGATCTGGTGATTGATCTGGAGGGCCGCCCTTACGAGGTGGCGCAGGTGGGCAGCGGCTGGATGCTGCGGACGCGCGCTGCCTATGCTGCCGCCATCCGCGCTGCGGGGGATGTGGGGGATCAGGCGTTGAACCTGTCGGAGTTCGATTTGGCCGTGCTGGCGGCGATCGCGTTTCACCAACCAATCAGCCGCGACGGATTGAAGGATATTTTCGGGAAAGAGATCAGCCGTGACCTGATCGGGCGACTTGCCGAGCGGGACCTGATCGGCACCGGCCCGCGCGAACCGCGACGCGGCGCGCCCTATACATTCGTCACCACAGATGCCTTCCTGGCCGCCTTCGGGATGGCGTCCTTGCGCGACCTGCCCGATCCCGAGCAACTCGCAGATGCCGGAATTACCGCGTCATAAAGGCGAGGCGAGCAGATCCAAAGCCAATCGCATCAGGTTTGCGCAGTCGTGTTCGGGTCGACATTACCGTTTCCAAAATTGACCAGGCAGCGGCTCTTGACGGAGTGCAGGCGCCTGCTTACAAAACCGGCACTGTCAGGGGAGTCCCGCCGAAGGGACTGAGAGGCTGATAGGGGGCAACCCCGGTGAAGCGACCCTTTGAACCTGACCCAGTTGATACTGGCGTAGGAAGCACAAGCGGTCGCTCTTCTTGTCCGGTTTCCGGCGGGGCGGTTTCGGGATAATCCCGGCTTCTTTCCCTTTATGACGGGTCATCAACGCAAAGAGGCTTTGATGAACCAGACCGACCAGACCACTGCGCTCGCAACTACACCTGCGTTGCCCGCCGTCACCACCGGGCCGCTGCCCGCCTCTTCCAAACGCTATGTGGCTGGGGTGATCCATCCCGAAATTCGCGTGCCGATGCGCGAAATTGCCGTACATCCCTCGGCTGGCGAGCCTCCGGTGACCATTTATGATGCCTCCGGCCCCTATACCGACTCGGCGGTGCAAACCGATATTGCTAGGGGTCTGGCCCCCGTCCGCAGCGCGTGGATGGCGGCGCGAGGAGATTGCGAGACCTATACGGCGCGCAGCGTCCAGCCCGCCGACAACGGCTTTGCAACCGGCACGCGGCTGGTGCCTGGCTTTCCGGTGCAGACCAACCCGCTGCGCGCCATGGGCGGTAAGGCGGTCACGCAACTGGCCTATGCCCGCGCGGGCATCATCACTGCCGAGATGGAATATGTGGCGATCCGCGAGAATTTGGGCCGCACCGCCGCCCTGCCCACCCCGCGCGACGGCGAGGATTTCGGGGCGTCGATCCCGGACTATGTGACACCCGAATTCGTGCGTCAGGAAATCGCCGCCGGGCGCGCGATCATCCCGGCCAACATCAACCATCCCGAACTGGAACCGATGATCATCGGGCGCAACTTCGCGGTCAAGATCAACGCCAACATGGGCACCAGCGCTGTCACCTCGTCGATGGCGGAAGAGGTGGACAAGATGGTCTGGTCGATCCGCTGGGGGGCCGACACGGTGATGGACCTGTCGACCGGGCGCAACATTCACAACACCCGCGAATGGATCCTGCGCAACGCTCCGGTGCCGATCGGCACCGTGCCCTTGTACCAGGCGCTGGAAAAGGTTGATGGCGTTGCCGAAAACCTTACATGGGAGATCTACCGCGACACGCTGATCGAACAGGCCGAACAGGGAGTAGATTATTTTACCATCCATGCGGGCGTGCGGCTGCACTATATCCCACTGACGGTGAACCGGGTGACGGGCATCGTGTCGCGCGGCGGGTCGATCATGGCGAAATGGTGCCTGCATCACCACCGCGAAAGCTTCCTGTATGAGCATTTCGACGAAATCTGCGACATCATGCGGGCTTATGATGTCAGCTTTAGTCTGGGCGACGGGTTGCGCCCAGGCTCCATCGCCGATGCCAATGATGCGGCGCAGTTTGCAGAGTTGGAGACTTTGGGCGAGCTGACGCAGATCGCCTGGGCCAAGGATTGTCAGGTGATGATCGAAGGGCCGGGTCACGTGGCGATGCACAAGATCAAGGCAAATATGGATAAGCAGCTGGCAACCTGTGGCGAGGCGCCGTTCTATACGCTGGGGCCGCTGACCACCGATATCGCCCCCGGCTATGACCATATCACCAGCGCCATTGGCGCGGCGATGATCGGTTGGTTCGGCACCGCGATGCTGTGCTATGTGACGCCGAAGGAACATCTGGGCCTGCCCGATCGCGCCGATGTAAAAACCGGGGTGATCACCTACAAGATTGCCGCGCATGCTGCTGATCTGGCCAAGGGCCTGCCGGGGGCGCAGGCGCGCGATGATGCGCTGTCGCGTGCGCGGTTCGAATTCCGCTGGGAAGATCAGTTCAACTTGTCGCTCGACCCCGAAACCGCGCGCAGCATGCATGACGAGACGCTGCCGAAAGAGGCGCACAAGACCGCGCATTTCTGTTCGATGTGCGGGCCAAAATTCTGCTCGATGCGGATCAGCCATGATATCCGCGCCGAGGCCCAGAAGGACGGAATGGCGGCGATGGCAGCGAAATTTCGCGAAAAGGGCGAGGTTTATCTGCCAACAGCAGAGGTCGCGGAATGATCACCATTCTGGGGGCGGGGGTCGCGGGGCTGTGCGCCGCGACCGTGCTGGCCGAACGCGGCTATCGCGTGCAGGTGATGGACAGCGGCCCGCAAGCCGCTGGGGCAAGTTGGCTGGCAGGAGGGATGCTGGCCCCCTTCGTCGAGGCAGAAAGTGCCCCGCCCGAGGTGGCGCGTCTGGGTGCCACTGCCGCCGATTGGTGGGCGGCACGCGTACCGGGGGTGGTGCGGCGCGGCACGCTGGTGGTGGCCTTGGCCCGCGACCAGGCCGAGCTTGACCGGTTCGCTGCCCGTACCACTGGCCACGAACGCATCGGTCCAGACCGGATCGCCGGGCTTGAACCCGATCTTGCGGGCCGCTTTGGCAGTGCGCTTTACTACCCCGACGAGGCGCATCTGGATCCCCGCGTCGCTCTCAAGGCGCTGGCGGAGGGATTGCGCAATCGCGGTGTCACGATCACCTATGACACCCATTTTCCGCCAGAACAGGCGGATATCGACTGCCGGGGCATCGCCGCCCGCGATAACCTGTTGGATCTGCGCGCGGTGCGGGGCGAAATGTTGATGCTGCACTGCCGGGACGTGGCGCTGTCGCGTCCGGTGCGCCTGCTGCACCCGCGCTTTCCGGTCTATGTGGTGCCGCGCGACAATGGTCTTTTCATGGTCGGGGCCACGATGATCGAAACTGACGCGACCGGGCCGATGACCCTGCGCAGCGCCAGCGAACTGATGTCGGCGGCCTTTGCCCTGCATCCCGGCTTTGCCGAGGCCGCCATTTTGGAAATGGGCAGCGGGTTGCGCCCGGCCTGGCCCGACAATCTGCCCCGGCTGACGCAAGCGGCGGGGCGCTGGCATCTGAACGGATTGTATCGCCACGGTTTTCTGACCGCCCCGGCGCTGGCCGGGCAGTTGGCTGACATGCTTGCCCCGACCCGACAGGAGGCCGCCCTTGCGTATTGATCTCAACGGCACCGCAACCGAGGTCGCCGCCCGCACACTTGCCGAGGCTCTGGCCGAACTCGGCTACGCAGGCGCGCTTGCCACGGCGCTGAATGGCAGCTTTGTGGCTGCCACCGCCCGCGCCGAAACGTCGCTGCACGATGGCGACCGGGTCGAAGTGCTGGCCCCGATGCAGGGGGGATAGGATGCAGCTTTTTGACATTGAGCTGACCTCGCGGCTGCTGCTGGGCACGGCGCAGTATCCCTCGCCGCAGGTGTTGACCGAAGCGATTTCCGCCTCGGGTTGCGGCGTCATCACTGTCTCATTGCGCCGGGAAACCGCAGGCTCCGGCAAAGCAAACGGCTTTTGGCCGCTGTTGAAGGCCACAGGCGCGCGCATTCTGCCCAACACCGCCGGATGCCATTCGGCGCGTGAGGCGATCACCACCGCGCAGATGGCGCGCGAGGTTTTTAGCACCAACTGGATCAAGCTGGAGGTAATCGGCAATGCCGACACCCTGCAACCCGATCCGTTCGCGCTGCTCGAAGCTGCGCGCATCCTTTGCGCCGAGGGTTTCGCGGTGTTCCCCTATACCACCGAGGATATAATCGTCGCCGAACGTCTGCTCGACGCCGGGTGCCGGGTGTTGATGCCTTGGGGTGCGCCGATCGGAACGGGCCGCGGTCTGCGGAATGTGGACGCGCTGATCAGAATGCGCGGGCATTTTCCCGGCGTCCCGTTGATTGTTGATGCGGGGATCGGCGCGCCAAGTCAGGCGGCCAAGGCGATGGAAATCGGGTTTGACGCAGTGCTTTTGAACACCGCCGTCGCCAAGGCGGGCGATCCTGTAGCCATGGCGCGGGCCTTCGGGCAGGCGGTCGCGGCGGGGCGGTTGGCGTTTGAGGCGGGGCTGATGCCACCGCGCGACATGGCGGTGCCCTCAACCCCGGTGTTGGGCATGGCTGATCTGGGGTTGGGGGGGATGCGATGATCCTGCCCCGCTTTTACCCGGTGTTGCCCGATGCCGCGATGATCGCCCGGCTGGTGCCTTTGGGCGTGCGTCTGGTCCAGCTGCGCTTCAAGGGTGATGCTTGCGATATCAATGCACAGATCGCGGCCTCGTTGGCTATCTGTGCCCAGTATGGCGCACAGTTGGTCGTAAACGACTATTGGCAGGAGGCGTTAGATCAGGGCGCGGATTTCATCCACCTGGGGCAAGGTGATCTGGGCAGCGCAGATTTCGTCGCCATCGCCCGCGCCGGGGCGAGGCTGGGGATTTCCACCCATGACAGGGTGGAACTGGACAGAGCACTTGCCCTGTCGCCCGCTTATATCGCGTTGGGTCCGATTTGGGCCACGCTGCTCAAACAGATGCCATGGCGGCCGCAGGGGCCTGACAAGCTGACGCGCTGGAAAACGCGGATAGGTGAGATTCCGCTGGTGGCCATCGGCGGACTCACGCCCGCACGTCTGCCCGAGGTTTTTGCAGCAGGGGCAGATGTCGCGGCCGTCGTCACTGATCTGGTCACGGCATCCGACCCTGAGGCACAGACCCGCCTCTGGATAAACTCCGTCGGTGCCAGACCATGAGCCGTTACGCGCGTCAGATGCAAGTGTGTGGTGTTGGGGCCAAGGGCCAAACCCTTTTGAACGCGTCGCATGCTTTGATCGTTGGCGCTGGCGGCCTCGGCTGCACCGCGATTCCCGCACTGGCAGCGGCGGGGGTGGGGCGGTTGACGATCATCGACCCCGATTGCGTGGAGCTGACCAACTTGCACCGGCAATTGCTTTACGACGCGTCCGATATCGGCCAACCCAAGGCGATGGTGGCTGCCAGTCACGCCCGCAAGTTGAACGCCGCCTGCGAGGCCGGGGCGCTGATGGTGCGTCTTGATCCGGGCAATGCTCCCGATCTTATCGCATCGGTGGACGTGGTTGTGGACGCCGCAGATAGCTTTGCCGTTACATACACTCTGTCCGACCTTTGCAGGGCTACGGGCAAGCCGATGATTTCGGCTTCGGTGATTGGGCGGACAGGCTATGCGGGGGGCTTTTGCGGACCGGCCCCCGGCTACCGTGCAGTTTTTCCCGACCTTCCCAACCAAGCAGCAAGCTGTGCCAGTGCCGGGGTAATGGGTCCTGCCGTGGCCGCCCTCGGCGCGGTACAGGCGCAGATGGTGCTTTCGGTGCTGATCGGGCTTGAGCCAAGCCCGCTCGGTCGGATTGTTACGTTGGACATGGAAAGTTGGCGTTTTGGCGGTTTTGGGTTTGAGAACGCCACCGAGGCCCCCGGTTTTGGTTTTGTTTCCGCACAGCAGATTACCGCCACCGATACGGTGATCGACCTGCGCCCGGCGGGGTCCGTGCGCGTTTTCCAAGGTGCCCAGATATTGGCTCCGGGGGATCTCGTCGACTGGCCAATCCCCTTTGGCCGGGTCGTGCTGTGCTGTGCAACTGGCTTGCGGGCTTGGCGCGGCGCACAGGTTTTGGCGGAAAGGGGGGCGGTGAAGCTGGCCTTGCTGGCAGACGGACAATGACTGTGCTTCTTATCGGAGGATTGGACAGTTCAACCGGCGCGGGCCTTGCGCGGGATCTCGCGGTGATGTGCGATCATGATATGACAGCACGTGTGGCGGCAACGGCGGTGACGGCACAGGATTCCGCAGGGGGCTGTAGCATTCACCCGATTCCTGCAACGCTTGTTGCTGCTCAGATTCGTGCGGCCGGTCAGGTGCGAGCGGCCAAGACGGGGATGCTGGCCAATGCAGACATCGTCCACGCCATCGCCGAGACTCTGCCCGAGGTGCCATTTGTCATTGACCCGGTTCTGGCGACAAGTGCTGGCGCGAAACTGCTGGAAAGGGCTGGCTGCGCGGCAATGATCGCTCGGTTGATCCCGCGCGCAACTTTGGTGACACCAAACTTGCTTGAAGCCGCCCAGCTGACCGGTCTCAAAAGCGATGCGGAAATTGCCACCTTAGCTGCGGGTTTCTTCGCCATGGGCGCACGGGCGGTTCTGATCAAAGGAGGTCATGCAGACGGCCCGGAAGCGGTCGATTGGCTGCTTCGTCCCGGTTCAGCCCCACTTCGATTTGCTTCGTCACGAAAACCCGGCAGTCGCCGCGGTACGGGTTGCACGCTTGCCAGCGCAATTGCTGTGCACTTGGCCAGGGGGCATGATTTGGCGACAGCATGCGAATATGCGAAGCGCTATCTTTCAGACTGGCTATGACGCTGACATGCCGCGCGCAGCTGAGGTTCGGGCAGCTCAGAGGGACTTTCGTGCAAATCCACACGCTTGCATGGCAGTTGGAATCCGGATCACTTGTAGATAAACTAAACTTATGTCTGTCAGCCCTGATCCCACACTTGTCGATCGCATCGTGTCTGTCCTTGCCGCCGAGATTGAGACTGGCGAACTGTCTGCCGGATCGCGCCTGCTGCAGAACGATTTGGCATCACGGTTTTCTGCAAGTCATGTGCCTGTGCGAGAAGCGTTCCGGCGACTCGAAGCCATGGGACTGGTGCAATCCCTGCCGCGGCGAGGTGCGCGGGTAGCTGCCGTTGACGCACAATTGTATTTCGAAGCTATAGAAATGCGGGCCGTTCTTGAAAGTCTCGCGCTTGTACACGCGCGAGCCCACTACGCGCCTGGGCATCTCGCCAAGATCGCCGAGGCTGATCTTGTCTGCAATAGTGCCATGACCGCCGGTGACTGGGAAAAGGCAAATAGGAATTTCCATCAGTTGCTGATCGATCCCTGTCCGATGCCCGGACTTCTGGCAGAGATAGGGCGATTGCACTCAGTGCTCCGTCGAGGCGTTGCGCATTTGGGTGGACGACAGACCCTGTCCTTTCCCCGTGAGGATCGCGATCATAAGATCATCCTGTCGTCCTTACGCGAAGCCCAGATCGATCGGGCCGCCGGAATTTTGGCTTCACATATCCGCAAGGGTCATCTTAGAAAGATTTTATAGATAATTTTTATGGGTGTGCGATTCCTGTGGATAAAAAATAGATATTTTGGCATTCCTTAGCCGTTCGGAGCGCCGAAAAAGGGAACAGACGATGCCGAGGGACACGCAACCTGCTGAAATTAATACTGGATGGACCCGCGCAGAAGCTGAGGCAATCTACAACCAACCCTTTGTGGACCTGCTGTTTCAGGCCCAGACCGTGCATCGTGCACATTTCGATCCCAACAAAATTCAAATGAGCCGTCTCCTTTCGGTGAAGACCGGCGGCTGCCCGGAAGATTGCAGCTATTGCAGCCAGTCGGCGCGCAACGGCTCTGCCCTGAGCGCTTCCAAGCTGATGGAGGTGGAGCGTGTGATCGCCGAGGCGCGCAAGGCGAAAGCAGCAGGTGCCACACGTTATTGCATGGGCGCAGCCTGGCGCAGCCCAAAGGAGCGCGACATGCCGGCCATCGAGGCCATGGTGCGCGGCGTGCGAAAGCTGGGCATGGAGACCTGCATGACGCTGGGCATGCTGGATGACAGCCAGGTGCTGAGGCTGAAAGATGCGGGGCTTGATTACTATAATCACAACATCGACACGTCAGAGGCATTTTACCCAAAGATCATTACCACCCGCAGTTTTGCCGATCGCATTGACACTCTTTCCCGCGTGCGCGAGGCCGGGATCAGTGTGTGTTCAGGTGGTATCGTCGGCATGGGCGAAACCGCGGGCGACCGGATCGACATGCTGGTGGCTCTGGCCACGCTTCCGGAACACCCTGAAAGCGTGCCGATCAACATGCTGATCCCGATTGCGGACACGCCTTTGGCCAATGCCGCGCCGGTGGACCCGCTTGACTTTGTGCGCGTGATAGCGCTTGGCCGTATCCTTATGCCGAAAAGCCATATGCGGCTTTCGGCGGGTCGGACCGGTATGAGTGACGAGATGCAAGCATTGTGTTTCTTTGCAGGTGCCAATTCGCTATTTATGGGTGATACGCTGCTGACCGCCGCCAATCCCGGAGAAGACCGGGATCGGAAACTGTTCGACAGGCTCGGCCTGCAGCCACAGGCACTGCAAGACTCTACAGACATTGGTGCATGAACTTGCTTGCGCAACAGCGCGGCTTGCTCGAGAGCTTGACGCAGCGAGACCGGCGACGCACGTTGCGGCCTGTCGCGGGCTTTGACTTTGCCTCGAACGATTATCTCGGGCTGGCGGGATCCACCCTTGTACGCCGTCTGACAAAAGCTGCGTTGGAACGGGGCATTTCTCCCGGATCGGGCGCAGCGCGCCTGTTGCGCGGCAATCATCACAGCTTTTCGGCGCTGGAATATCACGCCGCACGTCACTTTGGCAGTGGCTCTTCGCTGTTTTTCGGGTCGGGCTACGCAGCCAATCTGGCGATTTTCGCGGCTCTTCCGGCGGCGCGCGACCTGGTACTGCACGATGCATTGATCCATGCCAGTGCGCTGGACGGGATGCGGCTTGGAGCAGCAGAAACCCGCAACTTCCGCCACAATGACGTTCAATCGGCCCGGGACACGCTTCAGAACTGGCGCGCAGGCGGTGGCAAGGGCCAGATTTGGCTGGCGGTCGAAAGCCTTTATTCCATGGACGGCGATTTCGCACCGCTGGCCGACCTTGCAACGCTGGCAACCGAAGAATCCGCGTTCCTGATCGTGGACGAGGCCCATGCGACGGGTATCTGGGGGCCGGAAGGCCGGGGCCTTGCCGCACCCTTCGCGCATCTGGAAAACGTGGTGACCCTGCACACCTGCGGCAAGGCGCTCGGGCTCCAGGGCGCTCTGGTCTGCGCCGATCCGGTTCTAGTTGATTTGCTGGTGAACCGCGCCCGCAGCTTCATCTATTCTACGGCGCCCTCGCCTCTCTTGGCCGAAGTGCTGCGCGATGTGCTGACCCATCTGGAAAACGATCCCTCGCGCCGTATTGACTTGTTGTCGCGTGTAGCACGGGCGAGAGGTTTGGCGCGTGATATCGGCATTCCCCCATCGCGCAGTCAGATTCTGCCGGTCATTCTGCCGGGCGATGCCGCATGCCTTGCCGTTGCGGCTCGGCTGCAGGGGCTGGGTTTTGATGTCTGTGCCATCCGTTCCCCGACCGTCCCAAAAGGGGCGGAACGGCTGCGCCTGTCGCTGACCCTCAACCCTGATGATGCAGCACTGGTGGCTGTCTTCGCAGCGCTGCAGGAGACTACTCAATGACGGCTTTTGTAGTGACCGGCACTGATACCGGCATCGGCAAGACGGTGTTTGCTGCCGGACTGGCCAAGCGGCTTAACGCTACCTATTGGAAGCCCGTGCAATCGGGACTGGAAGAAGAGACCGACAGCCAGATCGTCTCGCGCCTGTCCGGCCAGCCTGTTCATGCTGAGACTTACCGGCTCCAACTGCCTGCGTCGCCCCATATTGCGGCTGCACGAGAGGGCGTGACCATCGATGACCGCGTCCTGACCTTGCCGTCTCAACGCCCGCTCGTGATCGAGGGCGCGGGCGGATTGATGGTGCCGCTGAATGACCAGGTCACTTTTCTTGATATGTTCGCGCGCTGGCAGTTGCCGATAATTCTCTGCGCGCGCACATCACTTGGGACCATCAACCATAGCTTGCTCTCTATCGCCGCGCTGCGGTGGGCGGGCGTGGCTCTTCATGGTGTCGCTTTCATCGGCAAGCCCGAGCCGCATGTCGAAGCCACCATTTGTCGCATAGGTGAAGCCCGCCATCTGGGCCGATTGCCTTGGTTGGACGCCGTCACCGTAGACAGTCTGAGCGCGGGATTTGATGCGGCCTTCGCTGTCGATGTATTTGCCACGATGGCCCCCAATTCCGGGTCGCGCTCATGAACCCGCCAAAGGCCTCGCCAATCTGGCACCCCTTCACACAGCACGCGTTGTTCCCACAAATGCGCGCCATCGCTTCCGCATCTGGTGCTTGGTTGACCGATGTGTCGGGACAGCGGGTATTTGATGCGGTGTCTTCGTGGTGGGTGGTGACGCATGGCCACTGCGACCCGCATATCGTAGAGGCAATCCGCGATCAGGCTGGAAAGCTGGATCAGGTCATTTTTGCCGGGCATACCCACGAACCGGCGGAACGATTTGCACAAAAGCTGCTGAACCGTTTGCCCGCCGGACTGACACGCTTGTTCTTTTCCGACAGTGGGTCCACCGCGGTTGAGGTGGCAATCAAGATGGCGCTTGGCCATTTCCGCCATCGGGGCGAGGCACGACATCGCATTCTAGTGATGGAAAACGGCTATCACGGCGACACCGTCGGCACCATGTCGGTGGGCGAACGCGGTGCCTTCACCCAGCCCTATGATCCGCTTCTGTATGCGGTGGACCGCCTGCCTTTCCCCGCACCGGGACGGGAACAGGCGACCCTCGATGCCCTGGAACACCTCGCCCGCGACCCTCTGACCGCCGCGCTGCTGGTCGAGCCGCTGGCGCTTGGCGCCGGGGGCATGCTGTTCTATCCGCCCGCCATTCTGACCGAAATGGCGGCGATCTGCGCCCGCAATAGCGTGCTGCTGATCGCGGATGAGGTGATGACCGGCTGGGGCCGCACCGGGCGCTTCCTGGCCTGCGACCATGCGGGCGTGGTGCCGGATATCCTGTGCCTGTCGAAAGGCATTACAGGGGGGCATCTGCCACTGGCAGCAACACTTTGCCGCGAGGAAATATTCCAGTCGCACTGGTCAACCGACCGGCGGCGCACCTTTTTCCACTCTTCCAGTTACACAGCCAATCCCATCGCCTGTGCCGCGGCATTGGCCAATCTGGAACTCTGGGAGCGTGAGCCTGTGCAGGCGCGCATCGACGCGGTTTCGGTCATGCAGGCGGCAGGGCAGACCAAGCTGGCAGCGCATCCGAAGATCAGCGGAGCGCGACAGTTGGGTACAATTCTTGCGGTTGAGATTGGCGAAGGTGGCTATCTTTCTGAGTGTGGGCCCGACCTCCTCCGTTTTTTCAGTACACGAAATCTGCTGATCCGACCGCTGGGCAATACTGTCTATCTGTTGCCACCCTATTGCAGCACGGCGGCCGAACTTACTGCCTGCCATGATGCGATTTTGGACGCCGCCGATGCGTTTGGTTGAGCGCGGCGTTGTCATGGCAGGATTCGGCCACTATCTGCCCGAGCGCCGGGTTGCGAATGTCGAGATCGAGGCCGAGTTGGATCTGCCGCCTGGCTGGATTGAAGCGCGCAGCGGTATCCGCGCCCGCCACTATGCAACACCCGATCAGGCGGTGAGCGATCTGGCCATCCCGGCTGGGAAAATGGCACTGGAAGTAGCGGGCGCTATGCGCGATGAAGTAGGGCTGCTGCTGCTTGCAACTTCCACGCCGGATCACTTGCTTCCTCCTACCGCACCTTTGGTCGCGCATCGTTTGGGGTTGGGCTGCGGCGCGGTTGATTTGGCAGGGGCCTGCGCCGGTTTCCTGCACGCGCTTGTACTGGCTGCAGCTCATGTGCGGACCACCGGACAGTCGGTTCTGGTTATCGCGGCCAATCTGCTGTCGCGACGTATTGAGCCGACAGAAGTTGCAAGCCGCGTTCTGTTTGGCGATGCGGCGGGGGCGGTCCTGTTACGTCCAGTTGCGGACCCGGCGCTTGGGCTGCGATCAGTAGTCTTGAGATCGGATGGCTCTGGATATGATATGATCCGCATTGACCGCGGTGGTTCTCGCTTGCCTTTCTCCGCGACCGGCGTTGATGGGCTTTCCATGCGAATGCCTGATGGCAAGGCGGTATTCGAACGCGCAGTGGATGGAATGGTCAGGTCTGCCAATGAGGCCTTGAGCTCTGCCGGGCTTGTCGCAGCAGACATTTCAACCTGGGCTCCGCATCAGGCAAACCAACGTATCATCGACAAAGTTAGGCAACGGCTTTGCCTGCACACGGCGAATTGCCTCGGGACATTGGCCGAGCACGGCAACTCCTCGGCAGCGACAATTCCGCTGGCCCTATCTATACACGTCGCAGCAAACGGCTCTCTGGATTCAGGACGGATGCTGTTCTCAGCCTTCGGAGCTGGGACACTTTGGGGGTCGGCTATTTGGGTGCACGCCAACAAACAGCGATGAGCTCTCAGATTTGCCGGCATGCGGGGTGTCATTTTTTGAGTGTCAGTCCCCATCCATCGCGAAAAACGAGATCGTCAAGTGGCAAACGCTGTCCCCATCCTTTCACAGCAAGTTCAGGCATGTCGTAAAGTACGTCAACATAGCCGAGGCACAGATATGCCACTGGAATTACTTCAGGCGGCAAGTTGAGGACCTGCCGTACATCTGCTTCTCGAAAAATGCTGACCCAACCAACACCAATTCCTTCGGCGCGCGCGGCGAGCCAGAGATTCTGCACGGCGCAAACTGTTGAGTACAGGTCCATATCCGGTGCATGCGTACGACCCAACACCACCGGGCCGCCCCGGCTACGGTCGCAAGTGATACAGAGATTGACTGGGGCCTCGGTGATACCTTGCAACTTTAAAGCTGAATAAGGCGTGCGGCGGTCTTCGGGAAACATTTTAACAGCTTCGGCGTTGGCGCGGTCAAAGGCAGTGCGCATTCTGCCCTTTATGTCTCGGTCTGCGATCACAATAAAATTCCACGGTTGCATGAAGCCGACCGACGGTGCGTGATGTGCAGCGGTCAAGAGGCGCATTAGAATATGCTCTTCAATATGTCGTTCGGTGAATTGGCTGCGTACATCCCGTCGGGAAAAGATCGCACGATACACTGCTTCGCGCTCGGTCTCTGAGAAGGGTGCGGCTGATTTCAGATGGTCGTTCAAATTTGACATGTGTCCCCTGCAGGCTGAAAGCGAGAGCAACCGCCGGCCTTCGGCACTCTCGGTTTCGTCTGGCCGGTCTTCTGACTTGGCTTCGCTCCGAACAGCGCCTTCCCGGCTTTGCGCCAGTGGCATTTGCGGTTCGGTCCACCTTACAGCGTTGGGCACGTTGCGGATTTACACCGCATTCCCGATTATCCTTCCGCGTCTGCGGGGAGGCACCAGACTTTTCAAGTATGCAGGGACTGGCATAAGCTTGCAACCTACTCAGCGAAGAATGTTGACCCCGGACCAAGGCGCCCGGATAGGGCAATCTGCCCGTAAGTCAGATTTACTCCAGAACCATGACTGAAGGCGCATACCGGGGGTTTCACCATATGTTTCCGATGGTTAGCCCCTCTTTTGCGCCCTTGCGATTAATTCCTGACTATTTTAATCTACATTGACAGATTCAAGGCTCATCCTTATGAACACGGTCAAGCCAGCATCCCGCAAGCCCTATGAATTCAACCCGCGCCTGGCGCGAAGGAGGGGCGATGCTGCTCACAAAACCGAAAACTTTCCTCACGGCCCTAGTGACGGGCGGACTTGTCTGGGCGACCGCCTCATTTGCCGAAAACATCACAGTAACCGACATGGCTGGCCGCACAGTCGACGTGCCACACGGCGCAGAGCGGATCATTCTGGGCGAGGGCCGCATGATGTATGCGGTCGCCCCCTTGATGACGAAAGATCCGTTCAAACGCATCCTGGGCTGGTGTCGCGTAGCCCTTAAATGGGGTCATCCTCAATTTGTGTGGTGCAGAGGGAGCATTCGGGCCCTGAGCAAGTTCGGGCCGGCTCGCCCATACATCGCGCGCTTCAAGGTCTTCAATCGGTTGATCTGGCCTTCGGCTTGACCATTGCTCCACTCCATTTCGATCGCATTCCTGACCGCATCAATGTCTCTGTTCAAGGTTCGGGCGAACCGCACGATGGGCGCTAGGTCCGTTTCGATCGCATCGTCGATCCAGGCGGGCAGCGGGTCTGCTTTTCGACCACGCAAGATGCCATTGAAACGCATGGCGAGGCGCCGCATTGTTGTGAAGGCAGGCGAGCCTTCCTTGAGAACTTCGACTTTTCTCGCCTGCTCCAAGGTAAATCTTCCTCTTGGTTTGATGCAGAGTGCGGCCGCGATAACCGGGGAAATCGCGTGCCCCGTTTCCGGGTCCCGGACCGGTGCAAGGACCTGATCTTCCTTGATGGGTCCCTCCTGTTTCTCTTTTTCGGCTCTGCGCCATCCGGCCAAGAGCCGCTGCAAGTTTGACAGGCTGCCCTCATAACCACGTTCTTGGATCAAAGGGAGCAGCGCATTGCCGCTGCGAATACCGTTCTCCCAGCGTTGCTTCAGGTACTCTTCAAAATACCATGCGGAGGAGCGCTTGAGGACGGCGCGCTTTCGGTCAGGTGGCGTTTCGAACTGCAGCCATTTCGCGACGCTACGCCGGGGAAACCCCGTTCGCCGTCCGATCTCGCTGCACGTCAGCCCTTGCTGCCTAAGTACCGAAATGGTCTTGAAAATCTCTTCTCGGGATTTGCGATGGGCAAGACGTGATTTCAGAAGGTTCTGAGCTGTGCTGATGTTGTCTGCATCGGAGAGCAAGGCCCTTCCAGTTGCACGACCGTGCAGGTTCATTTGCTCCTCGATTGCCATGCGAAGGTTCTGCACGATATGAAACCGGTCGGCGACCTGTTCCGCCTGCGGCGCTCCTTGTCGGGCGGCTTGGGCGTAGAGACCGCAGCGATCCCGGCTTATGACTTCCACCTCAGGATGACGCCTTAGCCAGTCGGTGCATGTGACGACATCACGATCTTCGAGAACATCGATGACAGCGCGACGCTCGAGGTCGATGATGATCGTCCCGTAGTTCTGCGACTTTCGCCAACTCCAATCATCGATCCCGATGATCCGTGCGCGTGGTGGAACAACTTGAGCTGCGCGTAGCAACTGTCGGAGAATAGTATCGTCACTGACCCGGATACCCAGTCGCCGCAAGAGCCGTTCAGCTGGGGTGCCGCCAGCGGCGTGCGCCATATGGCCTAAGAGTTGTGCCTGTCGCGACGTCCGGCGCGCATAAGGGGTCGCCACCGCCCCCTCGCGATCGGAGAACGTGCGGCGGCGGCAATCCGAGTTCAAACATCGCCATCGACAAACCCTGAGCTCGATCCAAACCGCTTGGCCCTGAGCAGGAAAATCCTCGATCCGCCGGCGCCGCCAACCATGTCGTTGTCTTGAGGACGTCCCGCACTCAGGGCAGGTGCCATTCGGAGCCAGTCTGCCAGATACGACCCATGCACCCGTCTCAGACTGGCGGACCTCACCAACCTCGACGCTGGCGGTTGGAGCCCAATGCTTCTTCGATACCACGGCCTGATCCCTTCAATCTGTGAAACTCGGTCAGACCGTGACACACAAATTGAGGATGACCCAATTTAAGGGCAACGCGACAGCCGCCGATCCGCTGACGGCCCGCTGCCTTGAGATCAGCATCGGCATGCCCTGTCTATTGGTAGAGAGGAGGACGTGGCGCGGTGACGAAACCTTGACGATTGCCAAGCAGGTATTCCGTGGTGACTCCTTTGATCTGACAGCTAGATTTGGACCTTCGTCCTGATCCCGTCAGCTTGCTAGGCCGTGTGTGATCCACGCAAGCGCCAGATACCGACCGCCTTTGGCCAAGGCAACTATCAGCAAGAATCGCCCGAATGGTTCGCGCAGCACGCCCGCGACAAGGGTTAAGGGATCGCCGATCACGGGAACCCACGAGGCCAACAAGCTCCAATGTCCCCAACGCGCATACCAGCCTGTGGCCTTATCGATCTGCGTTACGGATGCTGGAAACCAGCGGCGGCCGGCAAAGCGGATAAGAAACCTACCCATCGCCCAGTTCACAGCAGAGCCGAGCACGTTGCCGACAGTTGCAACCAACAGAAGCAGCCAGACCGGTTGGTTCGCTGAAAGGATCAAAGCAACCAGCACCCCCTCGGACTGTGCAGGGATCAGCGTGGCGGCGGCAAAGGCTGCCAGAAACAAACCACCAAGCTCGATCATGATCAGGCCGCGCGTGGCCAGCGGCGGTGCAGATCGTCGATTACGAAGGTATGAGCGTGATGGGGCCCATGTTCGGCCAGATGCGGGTGATCAGGTGGCAGGTCCGGGTGGTCGTGCGCCATTTCACTGGCGTCCTGCGTCGGCCAGATGCGCAACACGGCCACAAGCCCTAGCGAGCCGATCCCGGCAAGAACGAGGGCCGCAGCCGTCAGCCCCGCCCCTGCGCCGATCCAGCCCGCCAGCGGATAGGTCACCAGCCAACAGGCATGCGACAGCGCGAACTGCGCGGCAAACACAGCGCCCCGGTCAGCTTCGCGCGCGGAACGGTTGATGATGCGGCCAATGGGCGTCTGCGTCAGCGAAAAGCCAAAGCCTATAACCGCCCAAAGCGCGATCAGCACGGGAAGGCTGCCCACCAGAGGCACCAGCGCCACACCCGCGACCATCAGGGCGGCGCCTCCGATCATCACCGGGCGGTCCGCCAGCCGGTCAAGGATGCGGGGCAGAAGGAACGCCGCCAGCATCGACCCCGCGCCAAAACCCGCGAAGGCCAGCGCCACGGATTCCTCGCCCAAACCCAGCCGGGCCTGCACCAGAACCACGGTGTTCACATAGACCATCGCACCGGCGGCAGCGACGGCTGCCTCCATCACCATCAGACCGCGCAGGCGCGGCGTTCGGGTGTAGATGCGGATGCCCTTGGTCACATCGGCCCAGAAATGACCGGGTTCGACTTGCGCCCGACCCGGCAAGCGCGCTGTGACCACCAAAAGGGCAGAGGCGACAAAGCCCACCACGGTGCCGGCGAACAGCACCGGAAAACTGACCACGGTCAGGAGAAGCGCCGCGATCATGGGCGAGGCGAGTTGTTCCAGATCCTCGGCCAGACGTAGCAGCGAAAGAGCGTTGGTATAGTCGTCTTCATCCTTCAAGACATCCGGGATCACCGCCTGGAAGGCAGGCGTGAATCCAGCCGAGGCGGCTTGGAGGAAAAAGATCAGCACATAAATCTGCCAGACCTGGTCAACGAAAGGCAGGCAGGCGATGACGCCCGCGCGGATCAGGTCCAGTGCCACCAGAAAGGCCCGGCGCGGCAAGCGTTCGGCGATGGCGGCCGCTACCGGGGCCAGCGTGACATAGGCCACCATCTTAATGGCCAGGGCGGTGCCGAGCACGGCACCCGCGTTGTCACCTGCGAGCTTCCAAGCCAGAAGACCAAGTGCCACGGTCGCAAGACCTGTGCCCACCAACGCCACGATCTGTGCGGCAAAGAGGTGGCGAAAGGTCGGGTTTTTCAATGTTCCAAGCATGTGTGGCTTTCAATGGTGATGCCCGTCCGGCTCCACCATGCGGAACGGAAGGGTTTCGGATGTGTTACTCGCGGTCAACACGAGCGTTGCGTTGAACTCATGTGGCTCGGCAGGCACGGCATGGCTGGTCAAGCTGTGGTGGTTGTCCATGTTCGGCATAAGCTCCAGAACTTCCGGGCCATCGGGGCGATCAATCACCACCTTTGCCGATAGTCCCTCGACGTGCCGCGCCAGCGTTAGGCGCATTCTTTCACCACCTGGCGTATCCACAATCTCTACCAGACCCGCAGCAAGCCCGGTTTCGAACCGGAACGGTTCTGGCGCATGGTGGTGCGAATGTGCGTCAGAATGGTGCGGCGCGGCAGCATGACCGGTGCTGTCATGAGCTGGCGCTTCGATCCGGATCGAGACCTGCGACAGGACCGGCAGATGTGCGAAGAGTTCCGTCCGCATGTGATCAACGATCCGCAACGCGTTAGCCAGGGGCAATGTCTCATCGATCTGGACGGACATTTCTGCGTGCAGCCGGTGGCCCAGCCAGCGCGCCTGAACCGCATGAACACGCTGCACCCCTGCGACATGCTCGGCGACGTGATCGATTTCGTTCAGGATGTCCGGCTCAACGCCATCCAGCATGCGGGTCAGCACGGCCCGTGCGGATTGCCAGACAATCATGAAGATGGCTGCCGTGATCACCAATCCAACAATCGGATCGGCCAGCGGAAATCCCATCCAGACACCGAGGGCTCCCAGAACGACGGCGAGGCTGGTAAAGCCGTCGGTGCGGGCATGATAGCCATCGGCGATCAGGGCGGCCGAATTGATTTCGCGCCCTACGCGGATGCGAAAAATGGCGACCGCCTCGTTGCCGAAAAACCCGATGACACCGGCAGCCAAGACCCAGCCAAGATGCGTGATGGGTTGCGGGTCAATGAGGCGCAAGATCGATTGGTAGCCCGCGACGATGGCCGAAAAGAGAATGATCGCCACGATGAACAGCCCGGCAAGATCCTCGACCCGGCCCAGGCCGTAGGTAAAGGTGCGCGAAGGCTTGCGGCGCGCCAGCATGAAGGCGATCCAGAGCGGAATCGCGGTGACCGCATCCCCGATATTGTGAATCGTATCGGCAAGCAGGGCGACCGAGCCCGAGATTAGGACCACGATCATCTGTGCCGCCGCGGTCAATGCCAGGAGCACGAACGACCATTTTATCGCCCAGATACCGCGGCTCGTGGTGGCGATGGTCGGGTCGATCACACCGTGCGTGTGACCATGCCCCCCGCTCCCATGGTCATGCCCCCCGGAATGGCCGTGTCCGTGGCCACCAAGAACGTGGTCGCCGTCCCCATATCCGAGCCAAGACAATAACGATTTCATGTGGTGTCCCTTTCACAGGTACTTGGCGATCAACTTGAACTCGTCGATCTGCGCCCGGTCGCCTTTGGCCAACGGCTCTGCGATCGCATCGAGGCAATGGTCGATGTGATCGTGGATGAGCGCCTTCTTGGCCTGAACGATGGCTTTCTCTACAGCGAGAAGCTGCTGGGCGATGTCGAGACAGGGTCTATCCTGTTCGAGCATCTGGATCACGGAGCGCAAATGCCCGTCGGCGCGGCGCAAGCGCTTGATGATTTCGGGATGACCGGTGTGGGTGTGTGCGTCGCTCGTCATGATCCTATCCCCCTGGAGGGGATACCACTAGGGCCGACCAACTCACATTGCAAGGGTCGACTTCAGGCCATGAGGCTTTCACCGACCCCAGATGCTCAATTTGCAGCGGTCGCCTTGATGCGTTTTCGATGTTGCTGTAAGGATTTGGAAACCTCGGGAGAGGGAAAAAACGTCAATAGGCGAGCAGGCGTGTCGGGCAAAAGTGCGCAATTGGGAACAAGACCAGTCTGGGCCAGAGTTTTCTGGTCCGTTGCTGTTATCTGCGCCTTGCTCATCGCGCCGCTGTTCACAATCACGACTCATGGCCCGGGTGCCTATGCCGAGGCAGTGGCAGCTGCGGCCGAGGATCTCGCTCATGGTCACTCACACGACTTCAGTGGCGACGGGTCCGCTTCCCATGATGCAACGGACCATGAGCATCAAAGCTTCGCAGTGATCCCGCGGGCTGAACATCCGATCCCGGACGAAGAGGCCGACGACCTGTACATCGAAGCATCTTTCGCATCTGGACTTGACCGGGGTGGGCCACGAAGGCCCCCGCGTCTCGACGTCTGACCTGCCGCCGTTTGCGGCGTCAACCTTTCGAGACACCTCTTCAAGGAAACAACCATGAGTCATAGGACGCAAACCTCGTGGTTTGCGGATCACGGCCCGTTAAGGGTCATGGTCCTGCTTGCCACAATCGCAATAACGCTTCTTTGGGCAGAAGCGGCACTCGCCCACGCCGTCACACTTGGCGACAAAGGCTATATTCAGGAAATCACCGGACCGCAGATCATCCCGTTCCTTTACCTTGGCGCCAAGCACATGGTGACAGGATATGACCACATACTCTTCCTCTTTGGCGTGATCTTCTTCCTTTACGGGATGAAGGAAATCGGAATCTACGTCACCCTGTTTGCCATCGGCCACTCAACAACGATGCTTGCCGGTGTCTGGTTCAACTTCGGGATCAACAGCTACATCATCGACGCAATCATCGGGTTTTCGGTCGTTTACAAAGCGCTCGATAACTTAGGCGCGTTCCAGCGATGGTTCGGAGTGCAACCGAATACAAAGGCGGCAACGCTGATTTTCGGCTTCTTGCACGGCTTTGGTCTGTCGTCGAAAATCCTAGACTACGACATTTCGCCGGATGGCCTGCTGGTCAACCTTCTCGCCTTCAATGTGGGAGTCGAGATCGGTCAGCTGACCGCCCTTGCAGCAATCCTGGTGTTTATGAACCGCTGGCGCGCGATGCCGGCCTTCGGGCGGCAAGCCTACACTGTGAACGTGATCATGATGGGCCTTGGCTTCTATCTGATGGGCTTCCAGCTCATCGGGCTGGCGATGGCATGAGAGGAGAAAACTGAAATGCAACAACGTTTTGATATCGGTCGTGCAGCACAAACTCCTCTTCGTGCAGAGCGTGCGCCTGGGCCGCAGACTTCTATGCACGATCAGGCCGGACACGTCCGAGGCGTCGAGGCGACGTCAGGCGGACTGATCCGGTCGACCGTCATCTCGGGGGCCGCTGCCCTGGCCGTCCTGACGATCTTCTACCTGCCGGCAGAATACGGCGTTGACGCGACTGGTCTGGGAGGCATGCTTGGGTTGACTGAAATGGGTCAGATCAAGCAGCAGCTCTTCGACGAAGCGGCGGCCGACGATGCTGCAGCGGCCGCAGCACCGGTCATCACACTTGACCCCGCCGTGACGGCTCGGTTGGACCGGATGGAAGCGCAATTGTTGGCCATTGGGGCTATCATCGGCGCGCCAGCGATCGACCTTCCCGCGCCCGCCTTCGAAAGTGCGCCAGCAGAGGAGCTGGTCGTCGTGGAACCGGAACCGCAACCCGCACCGGAACCCGTTGCGACAGAATCTGTGCCTGAGAGTGCCCCGGCGGTCGAAGATACGGAGGCAAACCCAGTGCCTGCGGCCGAAGCAGCCGCGATTGAGCCAGCCGTCGAAGCGGCGGTTGCCGAAGCGATCACGTCGGAATGGCGTGACCAGGTGAACTATACGCTGGCCCCTGGCGAAGGCATCGAGGTGAAGCTGGTCATGCAGGAAGGCCAGACCGCACGCTTCGAATGGACCGCAAACGGCGCTGTCGTGAACTATGACACCCATGGCGACGGAAGCGGACAGAAGATCAGCTACGACACCGGGCGCGGCGTGCCTGAACAAGCCGGCGAACTGACTGCCGCGTTCACTGGGAATCATGGCTGGTTCTGGCGCAACCGCACCGACGCCCCAGTGACTATGAGTTTGCGGACTGCCGGGGACTATGCAGAAATGAAAGCCCCCTAGACAGTTGGACATCGCAACGGCTCCAGCGGGGGCCGTTGCGTTCGGTCTGCTGCCGTTGGCTCTAACTCGAGGGACTGGAGATGGAATGCCTTACAGCGATGCGGCACCTCGACGATACTGAGGAATGGTCAGAGCGGGCAGAAACCGCGAAGGCTCCGCTCTCGGGCAGAACCCCCCCGACCTTGCGCGCCATGCTGACTCAATGGCCTCTCGCCTCAGCCCCTATGGCCGAGGTGCTGACCGTTGCCAGCCGCGCCGGCGTCCAGCGCAACCTCGCCTAGATGGAGGAGCGGGGTTTGATCCGCGAGGTAACGGGGCAGGGACGGTATCGGATGTGGCGCGCTACGGACTGACAGCTCTGCACAGGCGTCGGGCGTCAGCCACCCGAAAAAGTTCTCCTCGACGTCATCGTGCGGTTCAAGATGTGAAGGGCGATGATCGGATCACCGCCAAAACGGATCGCGTGGGACATTCCGACTGCTCTTTCAACGGGTGTCAACAGCTTCTGCGACCACAATAGGTTGCTCTCGCCCGTCTTCCGGCATCAATCGGAAGAGAAGGGATGCGAGAGCAAGCCAGCCGATCAGGCTCAGACCGAGTACCTGGGCACTGTAGAGCGCGGCCAGATCCGGAGGAATGACCGGGACGGAAGCGGGTGGCTGCGGTGCCCCGAGAAGGTGGGGGGCCACCATCAGAGCAAGCCCTGCGAGACGCCCTAGCCGGGACTTGACCCCGCTTAAGAAGAAAAGCCCCGCCACCGTCGCCGCCGCCGTCATGACCCACCAGATTTGCCTGTCCGACAGATCAGCGGCCTGCATGCCTGGCAACTCCGGTGGCAGTCCCAAGCTAGGTGACAGGGCGAATGCAGCGAAGCCGGAAAGGGCGAGCGCGGGCACAGAAATGCTGTGTGGACCCCACAGGGCACGGTGTGTCGCAAGAGCAGCTCCCGCGACCAGGCCAAAGCCTGACCAGGTCAAGACCAAAGTCAGGACCGTCAGGCCGTTTCGCACGACGATACCAACCTCTTCGTCAGCGTCGTCGGTATTGTGCGCAGGCAGGACAGGATCGCCACTCGATCCCGAGGGGTCATCTTGCGCCACCCCCATCAGGACAAGTTCGCCGGTCTCGTATCGCTCGGCTTCGATGATAAGTGGCTGGATCAGAAAAAACTGCAAAAAGGCAACCGCGAGGCCCGTAACGGCACCAGCAATCACCCCGCCGGACAGCAGGGACTTCGTCATGTCAGCTAACCCGATCTGTCAGTGGCAGGGAAAGCCGGTGGCGTGGCGGGTATCATGTGTTGCGGCATGCAGCGCATCTGAAGAGGCGAAACCTGCCGCAAAGATGAGAAACACACCAAGGACAGCACTGGTCAGGATGGGCCGAACCAGACCTGCGTGCTGTACGGACGCGGTGGAAAGAGTGGTGGCAGACATGATGTCTCTCCGCTCATCACACCCGACGGGATTGGGGTTAAGTCTCCTGTCTGGCCGGTCTCCTGGCTCACGGTCACTGCAACCCTTCGCCTTCCCGGGCAGTTGCCCAGTGGCATATCCAAGGGCCACTACCGCATACAGTCGCGGGGGCGGCTCAGGTATCGGGCGCCGCAACTGGGCCCGCCCTTCCTCATTCCCGATTGAGTTCGGGGCTTCTGCATCCCATGAACACCAAACAAAATCACGATCATGCGCACGCCGCAGAATGTCAATGCGCTTGAAGTCCGGCAGCCTTGCCGGAGCGGGGCGCGGATTGTTGATCTTCCTCGCGCGCTCCGCTGCCATGATCGGGGCCATTCACGAGGTCGGCAAGGATCGGACAGTCCGGGCGGTGATCGCCGCAGCACGCATCTGCCAGATGACGAAGCGTGTCCATCATTGCCTGCATTTCACGAATTCGAACTT
>JAIXSY010000039.1 GCA_027484445.1 Verrucomicrobiaceae bacterium | reverse complement strand
GGACCGCGATCCTTGACTAAGGGGCGGCCGCCGATAGGTTTCGGCAGGTGTTCCTGTGTGTGTGGAAGAGACGTTCCCGCCCACGAGCAGGTGAGACGAAGGCAGGGCCGGTCAGGCGCTTCAGCGCCACGCCGGGCCGCCCCTTCGGCCCTGCGAAGGGGTTACAGCGGGAACACTCCCAATCTTGTGAGGCAGTTCGGCGCGGATCGTCGGCAGAGGGAGGGCAGCCAGGGACGATGCGGCAACTCAACCTGTTGCTGTCGCCCAGCTAAGCGCTATGTTTTGACGATGGCAGTGTGGCAATTCGTCATCGATCTCATTCCTGCGTCTGCGGCGCGCGTCGCAGGGGTTGCCGCAGTGCGGATGAGCCGCGCGCAACTCGATGAGACCGTTCTTGGTTTTTCGTCGGCTGATGCGGAAGTGCTGTTCCTGAAACTTGGCAGGCTCCTTCCAGAGAAACCGTCTTGGTCTGAAGGCCTGCGGATTTGGGGCGACGAGAAAGCGGACGACATTCAGGTCAGCATCGACGGGCAGGCGATTGAGGGGATCCAGTTCCGCCTCAATGTAGCGGACCTGTCTTTGCCATTGGTCGGCGGGATCTGCGACTTCGCGCGCCATTTCGATAGCGTCCTTGCGACGCCAGAGGGCGCAATCATTCAGCCGAACCATGAGGCTGTCATGAGAACAATCATGCAATCACAGGCAGCGCAGTACGTGCGAGACCCCCAGCGCTTTCTCGTTGAAGCGATCCGTCTGGATCAGGAGGGCCGATAAGGGCATCTGGCATCCCCGGCCCTGCGTTCGCCGCAGATTAGGTCAGCGCTTGAACCGGACTGGCAGCTTCGATCACCTTTCCGCCGAACCTGGAAAGTCGCAAACCGACCCTAAATCAGTCGTCGCGGCGAAGCGAACCTACGCCTGCGCCGCACGATAGCGCGCGTCCACTACCTCCCAATCGAGGTTGGCCATAAAGGCATCTACATACTTCGCCGCCGCCGCCCCATAATCCATGTGAAAGCTGTGCTCATACATATCGAGTGCAATCAGCGGTGCGCCCGTGGCAGCGCCGTGCATGTGATCGAACGCCCAGTAATTGTGCAGTGACTTGGTGTGGCGGTTGTAGCTTAGAATGCACCAGCCCGATCCGCCCGCCAGCGACATCGCGGTGCGGCGGAATTCGGCTTCCCACGCGGCAAAGCTGCCGAACCAGCCATCGAGGGCCTCGTAGATCGACCCGCCCGGATTACCGTTGCCGCCCAGCGCGTCGAAGTAATATTCGTGCAGCACCACCGATCCGGTGCGGTGCAGTTCCTCGCGCTTCAACCCGGCATAGGCGACGGGTGGGAAATCACGGTCGGCCATTGCAGCGGCCAGTCGGGTCTCGATGGTATTGAGACCGCGCACCGAACCTTGATAATTGTTCTCCCAGTGCGAGGTGATCAACCGCTCGGACAGGCCGGTGAGCTTGGCGGGGTTGAACCGCAGTGGCTTGGGGGTATGCCTGCCTGCGAAAGCGGCGGCCATGCTGCCAGCACCTTGGGCAGCGGCACCGGTTGCGTTTCCTGCCAACGCAATGCCGGTCGCCGTCAATGCCGCAGTCCCGATAGCTTGCCTGCGTGTGATGATACTCATGCTGCCCTCTCAGAATGCCAGAACAAAAACTAGGCCGCCAAGGGCCGAGACCGCCAGAACGCGCAACACCGACCATTTCAGACCGAACGCCATTATGCAGGCCAGCAACGCCAGCACGCCCGCACGCCAGTCGAAGCTCGCCGGATCGGGCCAATAGAGCCGCAGCGGGCCGAATTGGCGCTGACCGACTTCGCCGAATAACACGTGTAGCGCGAACCAGGCGGTGAGGTTGGCGATCACGCCCACCACCGCTGCCGTCACCGCCGCCAGCCCGCCCTTCAGTCGCACCGCGTTGCCCAGTCGGTCGATCCACGGCGCAAAGGCGAAGATCCACATGAAGCACGGCGCGAACGTCACCCACGTGGTCAGCCCCGCGCCCAGCAATCCAGCGATGAATGGCGTGAACGGCTCCGGCGCGCGGAACGCCGCGAGATAGCCGACAAACTGCGTCACTAGGATCAGCGGCCCCGGAGTGGTTTCGGCCAGACCGAGCCCGTCGGCCATCTCGCCCGGTCGCAGCCAGCCAAATCCCTGCACAGCCTCCTGCGCCATATAGGCAAGCACGGCATAAGCCCCGCCAAAGGTCACGATCGCCAGCTGCGAGAAGAACGCGCCGATCTCCCACAGCACATGGTCCTGCCCCAGCGTCAGCGCAATCAGCAGCATCGGCGCAGCCCAGACGGCACCCCACAGCGCAATTGACAGGATCGTTGTGCGCCACGGTCGTTCCGGCAAAACGGCGTCGGCCTTGCCGGGTTTGAGCGCAAGCAGGTCAGGCCGTTTAGCCGCGACTGCCATGCCGATCACGCCTGAGCCAAGCACGATCAGCGGAAATGGCAGATCGAACAGGAACAGCCCGACAAACGCTGCCATCGCCAGAGCGCGCTTCAATCCGGTATCGAGCGCACGGCCCGCGATCCGCAGCAGCGCCTGCACCACAATCGCCAGCACTGCCGCCTTCACGCCAAGAAACAGCGCCTCCACCCAGTCGAGATTGGCCGCGATGGCATAGAGCACCGACAGCGCCAGAATGATCAATCCACCCGGAATGACAAACAGCAGTCCTGCCGCCAGACCGCCGCGCCAGCCATGCAATCGCCACCCGATCCATGTGGCCAGTTGCTGCGCTTCGGGGCCGGGCAGCAGGTGGCAGAAATTGAGCGCGTGGAGGAAATCCTCCTCGGCAATCCATTTGCGTTCATCCACCAGTTCGCGGTGCATCAGCGCAATCTGACCAGCAGGCCCGCCAAAGCTGAGCAGGCCGATGCGGGTAAACGCGCGCAGCAGATCGGTGAAGGTGATAGAAGGGGTAAGAGCCAAGGACGCCAAAACAACCTCGCAAAACAAACCTCGCCCGCAAGGGCAAGGTTACGAGGCAACGCTTGGGCTTATCTCGGCCTGAGCGGGAGGTTGCTTTGCCCCGCCGAGATTATTGTAGAATGCGGGGCAAACCACAGCAAGGTCAAAACGGAAATTTCGCTTCCCACCCAATCCCGGTCATCCGGCACGGCTGACTAGGCCGGACCGAGAGCAAGGCAAGGCACGACCCCTCGCGCCAGTGATCGTCACCCGAACGGGCCGAGGCCCGGCAGGGACTTGGTGACGCCGGTCGCAGACCCAGCACACAGGCGACGCTTGTGTGTTGGCGGCAGCCCGGCGGAATAGAGCGCGGTGCCGGCCATAGGCCGACAGGCGCCAACCTCCCCTTCGGCATCCCTTGACGATAAAGTTCTTTATATGTTCTCGGTGCGTATGGGAACCAAACGCCTCGATTCTGTCGCCGATCTCGTTCGTCATGGCCTCAATGCGCAGATCGAGTGCTGCCGCTGCAGGCGTGTAGTCATCATGCCGGCGGCCCGGCTGCGCGATCAGTGCTTCACCAGGTCGATCCCCCTCAAACTGGACATGGTAGCCCGGCACTTGCGCTGCAGCTGTGGTCACCGCGGTGCCAGGATTGATCCTACCGGCAATTATCCGACCTGCGCTCCATAATCTGGCTCGCGCAACCAGTGACGAGTGGAAGGGCGGCACCGAAGCGCCGCCCTCCTGACGATCACAGGAACTCGACGTTCTCGGCGATGATCTCGCAGCCGTAGCGGTCATTGCCTTCGGCGTCCTGCCAGCGCGAGTAGTGGATGCGACCCGTCACGGCGAGCTGGTCACCCTTGGCCTTGTGCTGGCGCAGCGGGAGCCCGAGGCCATTGAAGACGGTGATCTTGTGGAATTCGGCATCCTTCACCGGGTAGCCGGTTTCCGGATCCTTCTGGACCTTCCCATCGCGGATAACGGGACGTTCGGTCACGAGGATGAGTTCGGTGATGCGGGTGTCGCTGCGATCGCGAGCGACGGGATCCTTGGCGAGACGGCCGACGAGGTTGACGATGTTCATTGCAAGAGCCTCCTTGGTGCCGACGGCTCGTCCGCCGGTGCCCTTTTCGAGCCTCGGCGGGAGAGCTGGGACACCGCGCGCCTTCGCGCGCGGGAAACCTCGGAAATCGAGGTGGTGCGGGCAGCCCGGCTTGCCGGGCAACACGGCTCGCATTTCTGCAGGTTGGCCCTAAGCTCGACCAGAGAGGCATGGGCACTGGACGGCGGACGTGCGGGTGGCACAGGGGCTGATTGCGTGCCTGGACATCAACCTCGCCGCGTCTCGGCTTGCTGACGCTGGCGTTGGTCGCATGATTGATCGTCCGTCCTCGCCGATTTCGGTGAGCGAATAGTCCCTTTGCGGCAGTAATCCGGAACACCTGACTTTGGCTACCTGGGGTGCCGATCCGCGGGGTTGGCGCCACTGGTCTGGCGTTGACGCACAATAGGACAAGGCCCCAAGGGGCCTGCCTGTCTGCACGTTGCGCCAATCAATCCCGATCGACGGGAGCTGCTCTCCAGGCTGCTATGGCATCGATGATCT
>JAIXSY010000050.1 GCA_027484445.1 Verrucomicrobiaceae bacterium | reverse complement strand
GCCTTTGCTCGATCCGGGGATGTGAATACGGATTATGGTGCGCGGGCACGGCCGCGACCGGATACAAGTCTATGCACGGATAGTGCATCAGCTGACCTCGGAACGAATGAAGCCAATCCTTGAGCATTGCGTGTGGGGCCCCCCAACCTGTCAACAGAAGGAACCGTTCAATGCGACCTTGACAAGGCCCGGATCATACAAATCGATTTTCATCAGCACCTTGATGCCATCGACATCCATGCTTGCAAAGTCTCGCTCGGGCGAACCCGGGGCGAAGGTGCAATGGCGCAGAGCGGCCATCAACCGGGCCTGTGCCATCATGCTTTGTGCCACCGTGTCGCCGCCGAGTTCGGCTAGAAGCCCGGAGGTCATGACGATGCGGGCCGTTCGGTCACGGCCCTGGCGTGCGGCATCATTGGGCAGCGCGATGCGCTCGGCACGCTGCCGCGCGCAAGAGCGGTCGGATGTGTCATGCATTGGAGGTCTCCTCCCGATCAAAGGGGCGATCAGCGGGCAACCGGACGGCTTCGCGAGCCTCAGCCGGCAGGCTGACAAGCGGACAGCTGAACATCGATCGCGGTCCCGGGGGCGACGGTAATGGCAACCTGCCGGTCCTTGGGAATGACCCACAGGATGCCGGCGAGCGTGTCGCGGATACGCGCCGCGATGGCCTCGTCTTCGCCGAGCAGCACCCGGGCAGCGAGCTCGCGCGCATCGCGCAAGAAGTGCTCGTGCTGGGTGTCCCAGGAATCGGCCTCACTGTCGTCGCTCGCGCAGAAGCAGACGTTCTCGATCAGATCGACCAGCGTTTCGGGGGTCAGCGCCGGACCCGGCACATAAGCGATGCGGATCTGGTCGACACCGCTGTACCAGCCATCCTCGCCCACGACGAAGGCCACATCTGCCGGGATCCGTTCCTCGCGCTGCGTTTCGCTGGCGCGGTGGAGGACACAGAACCTCAGCTCGATCGTCTCGGCACGAACATGGTCATCGAGCGGCGGGAAGCTGCCGTTCTCGGCGATGACGTGGCCCTGCTCCCCGGCTGCAACATAGAAGCGCACGTTGCCGAGCTGATGCAGCGCGTCATACCAGCCATAGCCAGCGTATGCGGGATGGTTCTCGACGAGGTGCGGGCGCAAGGGGTGCTCTCGCAGCGCGCGCTCGAGTCCCTGTGCAATATCGGGCTCAAGATCCGCGACAAGGATCGTGTCCGCACCTGCTGCGACTTCCTCATACTCGACATTGACGTTGTCGCTCTCCGCGATGGCCGCATGCCAGCGGGGCAGACAGGGGTCGGCCTCGGGCAGGGCAACCCCCAGATCGCGCGCTTCCTTCCAGTTCTGGAAGGAGAGCCGGTGCTGGCCTTTCTGTGCCAGCGCGGCATAGATCGTACGCTTGCACGCTGCCTGCAGTGCCGCAAATGCGGCGTTCTCGACGAACTCCTTGCGCGCCGGGAGCACAAGGGCAAGGCCCGGGGTGGCCCCGATATCGAGCCGTGCATGGTAGGTCTTGCCGCCAAGTCTCTCCGAGACGCTGGCAAGTTTGCGGGTGAGCACCATGCCATGGAAGTTCGTGGTGGGGTCCTGGTGATATTCGCGGCCCTCGAACACGCCGATCTGGCTGCCGTTCCACTCGGCGATGTAGATCGCCTTGGCGAGGAAGTCCTCGCGCGGCATTTCCGTGCCATTGAAGAACACCGGCAGTGGGTAGAATTTCGCGACTTCGCGCAGAATCCGCTCGGTCGTCTGCTCGCTCACCCCGGGCATCAGGAAGGTGATGGTCGTTCCAACCGGGCGAGCAAGAGGCACCACGGTAATATCCTGCGCGCCGGTCCAGCCATCTGCGGGGACATGCACCGACCATCCGGTGTCAGCATCGGCATTGCGCGAGCTGATCCGGGTGTCCTTGCCCGCCAGGCTGAAGACGCCCATGCCTGCCGGGTCTTCGGCCTCATGGATGCGCTGGTTCCAGCCCGAATCCCCCAGCGCAATCATGGTCTGGGGATCGGCGACACCGGTTCCGTCGTCGACCAGGGTCAGTCGCGCCCCGTCCTGATCCGCGCAGCAGGCGATATCGATCCGGGACGCGCCCGCGCGGCGACTGTTCTGGAGGAGCTCGCCGAGGATATCGCCGATGGTGCCGTTAAAGAGGCGCGTGACTTTGGTGATCGTCTTCGGGCTGACGCTGGGACGGATGATTGTCGTGTTCATGGCAAAGGGTCCTTCATCGCACTGGTTCGCCCTTCCCCTCCCCCTCCCCTTCAGATCGGCGGATTGACGCCTGGTCGGAGCCGGACGGCCTTCGGGCCACGCCATCAGCGCACGTGGCCGAGACACCCGTATGCTTTGGACAATAGATTGATCGCATGGAGAGCCGCGCCGAGCTTTGCTAGATCTTGCCGAGCGGGGCAGTCGCTTGGCTCAAGCCTGAAGCCAAAAACTCAGCAAGCGATAACCTTCACATGGCCTTGGGCCGCGTAATCGATGATCTTGCTGTCGCGCGTGATGACAGGAATTTGATGGTGTCTTGCTGTAGCGATGACGAACCTGTCGGCAGGGTCACCGTGCAAGGGATCAGGCAGATGCGAGGACGCAATCGCAATTTCCGGAAGCAGTGGTGCCTCCTTGATGCCAGGACCGGCCATGAACCGCGCGAACCAACTTTGTGGGTCTGGAAGAAAAGTCAAAGCAGGGCCGTTGCCGCCGCGAACGCGGCTCAACAATCCCACCTCCCAAGCCGATGCAGGTGATACGAACACGCCTTCTGCGAGTGCGGCATGTGAAATGGCAGCGAGCGCCTCTTGGGCAAACATATCACCATTGGCGAGCCAGATGACCGCACACGTATCCAGCAGGACAGCGCTCGGCATTTCTGAGGGTTTTTTCTTCGTCATCACCCGTGCAACACGCCTTCGCTTGCACCTAGCGGCTCATCAAGTACAGGTTTGAGGAGGTCAAACCCTTCGGGAATGCTCACGGAACCAGACATAAAACCGTACAGCGTTTTAACGGCGTCGGCCGTGCTGGGTGGCGGCGTCAACACCGCGACGGCGTGACCTCGTTTGGTGATAGTAACCTGATCCAGATCGCGACGTGCTAGTCGGTCGAGGATTGCAAGGCAGTTGGCCTTGAAGTCTGCCGCGCCGTAGGTTTCAGCTCGCATCTGACACTCCTATAGTCATGTGTTGTGACTGGTCATATACGATGACCATATCATAGAGTCCATAAGCTATGGCGAACGCAGCGTGTTTGGAGGGTATATTTCAACCCACGCGCTTCGGCCGCAAATCCTCAGGCATGGGGATGATCTCGTGCGCCGTATCGCACAGCGCCGTAACCTCGCCGCGCGCAGCGTAGAGGTCCTTGGCAATGAGCGCGCAGACTTCGGCCTCGCCATAGATTGGCCGACCCAGGTGATCGACGCGCTCGACTTGCCGGGCAATCACGCCGACTTTTCCGTCCGGCACCCAGTCGGCCCAATCACCCCAGGCGGTGGTCGTGCAGAATTCGCCGATCACGGCCATATAGGCCTTGCGCGTCCGCAGGATTGCGGACGCATTCTCCTCGACGGCCTCGCCCGTCAAGGCGCTGAGGCGGTCCGGGTGCCAACATCGGACGGTATCGCGCGCAAGCTGCAGGAAACCTGCGGAGCAGGTACCTTGCCGTTCAAGCTCGCTGGTAAAGGCAAGGATCGGGAGCGCCCAGTCGCAATCTTCCTCGTAGAACCCACTCTCGATCTGTAGCGCCGGCGGCATGGCGGCCTGTCGCTGTTCGGAAAGGATGATGCCGCCGTGGCTGGCGGTCATCACCGACCAAATCCCGGGGCCAAGCTGATCGGCCTGTTGGACAGCACCCCAGATCGATGTCGATGGGCGCGGCGACGGAGCAAAGCATGTCAT
>JAIXSY010000036.1 GCA_027484445.1 Verrucomicrobiaceae bacterium | reverse complement strand
GCCTCCTTCAGCACGCCAATGATCTGCTCTTCTGTAAACCTCGTTCTCTTCATCTCGTCCGTCCTTCTGTCAGGGCCGGACTCTAATCGAGACTGGAGGAAAATCAGGGGGTCAGGTCATATCGTCGAGGGAAAGGCGCTTGCCCTGCTCCAGTACCTTGTCGATCGAGTTTGAGCTGTTGATGATGGGGATAACGGGAATGATGAATTCGAAGAACTTGGTTCGATCAGTGTTCACGAACATGTCGTCGCGAAGCGCGTAGAGAAACCGGATGTGCCGCTTGCCTCGCAGATTTGCGTTCACGAGGCTGTTGATCTCGCGCAGCGTGACGAAGATGTCGGAATTGTTGAACCTATCCAGATCTTCGATCACGACAAGGTCATATTGCGTGGATTGAAAGAAATATATGATCTCGTCTAGGTGACGGTTCAGTATTGATTCCTCGGTCGCCGCTTTGGGCGTGATCTCGATATCCTTCAGGGATATGCTCTTCAGCGATATACCGAAACTCGCGATATAAAGATGATGGATGACCTTCCAAATAAATCCGCCGCCGATCGCGAAGGCAAGCAGATTTAACCAGTTCGCTATGGCCAACGGACGAAAATAGGTACCAGCCACGATCGCATCTCGCTGCTGGAACAGATGCCAGCAGGAGATGACGCCCAAGATTATGAATAGAGAGGCCAGCATCGACCAACGGCCAGGCGACTGAATCCGCTTGAACCTCGAAAGCGGAAGCCGTCTGGCATCGGCGCCGTAGAGCATCTGCTGAAGGATGCTGCGCTCGATCTCCTGCCGGCCTACCTTTCCGCTGGTTGCCCCCGTTTCAGGCAGAGCCTCAGGCAGGAACGCCGCCAAGGAGATTTGCAGAACTGGACGCTTATACCCCTTTAGGAAGGACTTGATGATACTGCTCTTACCTGATCCATAGGGTCCGGTGAGGGCAATGTTCATCACGCGGGGATTATTGGTCGCCTTTGTCAGGGCAGCCGAATAGACACCCGCAGGGTCAGCTTGGTCGGTTGGGGCAAGGTCGACGTATCGGGATCCAGCGCCTCCCTCATCGGCTTTCCGAGTTAGCCGATTTACAGCCGTCGTAAGCCAACCCGCCAGTTTCTTTCGATGGTCGAACAAGTTTGAAGCCCTTAAACAAAGTGTAGCCAAAATTGGCGTACCACGGCTTCATTAGTGACCAAAGACGGATCTAAAGTCTCGGCAGATCAAGCCGCTGCCGGATAAGTGATGAGGAGAAGCTGCGCCGCTCGGGTAAGCGCTGAATGTCAGCTTCTGGCGTGAGCTGACATTCAAGCTATCTCATGGGAAAAATCCGGTCAGATCGGCGAAGCAGAGCGCATAAAAACACGGTCTACAGAAATCTCTCGCCCGCGTGGTTCTCGAACAGCGCTGCATCGCGGACATAGCCGAGCAGCACTTCGACCTTCTTCTGCCGCGATACCTCCTGCATCTTCGGCAATGACGCACCGGCTTTGGCAGCCTCGGTAAGGAATCCTGAGCGCAAGGAGTGCGCGCCGACCGCCACGGGGTCGAGCCCAACTTTCTCGGCGTAGCGCTGGATCAGCCGGGCAACTGAGCGATCCGACATGGACTCCGTGGTCATCAGCCCTTGTGCGTCGGTTCGGTAGAACAAGGGACCGGCCTCCCCTCCCCTGACGCTGAGCCATTCATTCAGCCGGGCACCGGGCTTGAGCACCTTGCCAGAGGGCACCGCAATGACCTGCCCTGCCCCCTCCTGGTCGGTCTTGGAGTGCCTAATCGTCAGCTTGAGTCCTTCGCGCACCAGTTCGAGGTCGGCCAGCTGCAGCGCAACCAGTTCGGACCGCCGCAGCGCCGCAGCGAGCCCAAGCGCCATAACTGCACGGTCACGGATCGCCCGCGGACTTTGACCTTCAACAGCGGCGATCATCCGAGCCAGATCGGCTACCAAAAT
This sequence comes from Verrucomicrobiaceae bacterium, assembly GCA_027484445.1. Taxonomy (GTDB): domain Bacteria; phylum Verrucomicrobiota; class Verrucomicrobiia; order Verrucomicrobiales; family Verrucomicrobiaceae; genus Prosthecobacter. Next base: position 14,353 of record JAIXSY010000036.1, on the reverse strand, counting down.
TGCGCTCTTCTTGCGCGTCGGCCGCGCGCGCTGCTCGCGACGGATCCCTGCAAGTGTGTCGCCAATGACATCACGCGGATCGCGGTGCTGGGGTGCAACCTGCCCTGCCTGCCTGTGGTGCCAGGCGATGGCGGCAAGGTGCCGCCCGATGGTACTGTCCGCCCTCCCCGCCTGCGCCAGCGATGCAAGGTATGTGGCCACTGCTTCCGGCATAGCCGGCATAGGCTCAAGATCGCGCGTCCAGCACCATGCTTCGAATTGCCGCCAGTCGCTGTCGTAGGCCCGCACAGTGTTGGCGGCCTTGGACCGCGCCCGGTACGACCGCGCCGCTTCGATCTCAGCCGCAAGCTGCGGCGGGATCGCATTCCCCAAGGGCGCGAGCGCAGCCTCATCTGAGAGCCGCAAAGCCTTGCTGCTGTCATCATCCAAGGCGACACTCCTTCAGCTTCAATGCAGCTGCTGTGCCCTGCCCTTGGCTTCGGGTCGGGGCGACATCGCAGCGAACGTCGCCTGCTTTATATAGAATAGCGCGTCGTCCGTGAAGGGCGCTTATCGGACAGCAAACGCACCGTACAAGCTGGGTATACTTTTTAGGCCATTTATATACTATCTGGCCGATGGCATCCGCCCCAGCACCCTGGCAACTGACGCTTGCCCGCATCGAAGGCGCCCTCCCCTTCATCTCACCCGAGCTGTCCGAATGCCTTGCGCTGGCCTCACTCCGGCGCCTCTGGCGCATGCATGTGCGCGATTATCCGTTTGATAATCTTGGAATTGAACACAATCCGGGGCTTGAGGCCGACGAGCTTGTGCGCTCGTGGTATTCCGAAGAACGCCGTCAGTTCTTGTCGTGGATCAGCCGGCGAGGTCACCCTCCCCTCGCCCATGCCGCCAAGCTGGTCATGGCCGCCAAATGTCACTCTGAAGGGTTCAGCGAGGCCTACTTGCCCGCCGATCGTGCGCTCGAACGGCTCGATGCGGTGCTGCCGACCCGTGATCCGATGGGGACCCTGCTTGAATGGTTGGCGGAGCTGCGAACTGAAGAAATCGACTTTCTTGAAGGCGGCAGCGAGATGGTCCAAGTCAGTGGGTTCGCCGTCACACGTTCGGCGCCCCGGGGGGCGGCCTGGGCTGCGTCGCTTGCGGCCGCCATGCGCCCACACTTGTTTGGGCTAGGCTCGGCGCCAATGGCGCTTGCTGGGGTCATGCCGCGGGCTCTGTTCCGTGAACTTCACGAGGATCCCCTGCCCGTCCTATTACGTCGTGCGCTTCAGTCTGCTGCTGAGAGTGCAGCCGCAGACCTCCGTGCCATGCAAAGGGCTCACCTGCAGGCTGAGGGAGCACTTTCAGGCCTCTACGCCTCGTCGACGGCTCCCCTGGCTTGGCGTCTTGTAGCCGGGATCGGACCTCTTACCCGTGCGGAGCTTGCCAGAGGCCTTGAGGTGACCAAGCGAACCGCGTCACAATCAGTTGCGGTTATGGTGGGTGCCGGCATTGCCAGTCTTCGAACTTCTGATGGCGCAATCGTCCGAACGGACACGTGAACGTGTCATGGACCCCGGAATACTTCCCGGTAGCAAACGCCAATCCGATTTTGTGAGCTCGCTCTGCGGCGCAGCAGCTGTTCTACGAACTTTCTCGCCCTGCCCGGGTCAGCGAATGACAACTTACGTCTCTGTCCACGCGTTCCAATCCGTCCCCACGAGAATTCAACAATCGCAACACCGAACAGGTCTTGGCTCTGAGATATGGCATAGCGCCGTGCAACATTGAGATCGGGATTTTTGGCTTCGAGCCAAATGTGACACTCGTTCTGATCATGCTCTAACATACGGAGGAGTATGCGACAGCCGCCTGGAGCTAGGCCAATCGGAAGTTTGAATCACAGGTCTCTATGGTGATTCAAGGAATCGATCCTGAGGCTGTGACCGCCGCTCAGCTGCGGACGTCTGATTCTTATGGAATTTGCGCGTCTCTCGGGCGAGGTCATTCTCGAAGCGAGAGCGCGGTCTTCCTTAATCTTGAATCAAATCAATAACAAATCCGCCGCAGGCGAAAACGTTAGGGGATTTAGATTCTAAGGTTAAGAGATTACCTGCTCGCCATCAGCCTGCAAACTCCTGATTTCTCGCGAGTCGGGGTCGCTATGTCGAATCTGATAACACGATGTTCGGTTTCTGATAGCACGACCGCCAGATTCTAATAACACGTCATCTGATGCCCGATCACACGTTGGCCACCTCCCTGCCCTGTTGATAACTTTGAAAGCGCGGCTCAGAGCGTGAGGCCATAGGATCAGTTAGCGTTCCGATTCACATATGGTGCGTCGATCCCAAACTTTCTGATCCCCATTTGCCCCGAGGCTGAAACGCACGTGTTTTCGGAAATCTGGTATCTCTGGTTGAACGTGTTTTCGGGAATGGCTTTTGGCGGCGTCCTTTTTCCTCCAGCTTGCCGGCTGACCCGTCGCGCTTCTTGGAAGCTGTGCCCGAAGTGGAGGCTTAGGCGATCTGCAAGCTGGTCCGACCTTTCCACGTTAGATGGCTGATTTCAGTCGAAGATGACCGGCTGAAGCACTCGCGGAGTGTTCAATGCTGGTGCTCTTGGGTCTTGTCGGCAATTCTTTAGCAGGTGCCGAACGTAGACGTAGTTTTCTGATCGGGCGGGGTAAGTGGCGTGATTCCCGAAAACACGTTCGGTAACGGGCGTACATCATGAGACCGTTCTTATATTTTCGATCAATCGCGATGCTTGCCGCAGACTGTCACCGGTCTGAAGCTGGGCGACGGCGCTACTAGCGCGCCGGGCGCACATAACCGGTCCCACAGACGGGCGCGACCTTCAAAAGCCCGGAAGCGTATGCTTGTTGCGCTCGTGGTGCTTCTTCATGAAGCCGTAGAACCGCTTCGAGTAGTTCCTTGGCAACTCATGGGGATTGCTGTTCAGAAAGGAATCGAATTGCCGCATCAGCACATCGAGATCCCAACCAGGACATTCAGAACGGATGGCCTGATAGATTTCGGGATCAAGAGTGTCTTGCGCGCCCCCTCCCCTCCGTCGTGACTGAGATTGGCTTGCGTTGCTGTCCAATGCGGCTGATGCATCGGCTTGCTGTTCGGGGCGCAAACTCGCACTCGTTGTTGCAAGGAGCTTGCGCACGAGGGCAGGATCAACGAATTCTGGCGGAGGGCTGACCTTGGCTGCCTTTTCGGGGGTTGCGCGCTGAATGCGCTGGGCTCTGCTCTCCGTGGTGACAGAGCCACTATCCTCGATTTTTCCAGAAGGTTTTTCGAGATGGCGACGCATCACCATCTTCAGCTTTGGACGCGGCGTCTCTGCTCCAATGACCTCCAGACTGATATCCGGCAGGTTGTTAGCTCGCGCCAATTCAAGAATCTTGTTCTTGAACGAGGGTAGGGAGCTTTCGCTGCCGCTTTTCTGATGAAGAGTTTCGAAGCCAATCGTGAAACCTTCTGGCCCATTGCCACCAGCGTGCTTGCGAGCGGCGCGGTAGAGCCATTTCCCAAGTCCGCTCGTTATCTCGAAATACAAAGGCGAAATCGCAAGGACATTTCGCTTGTCCATGACCCCGTCGAAGAACCACTTGGAAAGCGTGATTTCCATCCCAAGCGAACGCTGGGTTCGTTCATCAACGAGATGAGTATAGCTATCGATCCACGAAAATGTGGTCTCGCGGGATTTGGAGTTCGCGCGGATGTTCGTCTTGATCGTCGTGGCCTGAAGACGATCAAGCGCTGCGATCAGTCGCTCATAAGCGCGCCCGCTTACACCCCAGCAGATTCGCTTGAGAAGATCGCCAGGTTGAACACGAATGGTCGGCGACAGGTCGTTGTCACCCCGCTCGCGCAATTCGTTGAGGTGGGACGCCAGATAGATCATGATATCTGCATCCCAGATGGTCGCCATCCCATAGGCTGGGTTGGCTGATACATGCACGGTGACCGACTTATCCGGACTGAGGTACTCAATGGGTTTCAGGCGCTTCTTCTTCGAAAGGCTGAAGAAAGGACGCTGCATGGTCTCCTGATAGTCCCGCAGCGAGATGTCGCTGAAATCAGGCAGCGTGAAGAACATCTCGAACTGCACCCGGCGACCGGAGGAGGACTGATCTTTCTCGCTCACGTTCTTCGCCCAGTAAATCTGCCGCTGTCCCACACGTGGGACAAGCGATCTAAACATATGAAATACAACGATAAAAACCACATTTTCAGAGTGGTGAACACATGGCCATAGGTGGGTCCGAAACCCTCCTTCATGGGGCAGGCCTTTTTAAAATCTTCGCCTTCTCAATCAGAGGGCGCAATGCATCGAGGATTTCGTCAGCACTCAAATCAGTGGGGTTGATCGTTATCGTGAGCCCTCGTGCACGATCCTTTTCGATGACACCAATGGACGATCCCGCCGCTTCGATTACGGCTTTCTGAACACGGCCAGGCCTGCCCGAAACTGCCTTGAGCAGACGGACAACAACCTGAGGGCCAGAAATTGGCTCTTCGTCTCCGGATTGCCGGAAACTTTGCTCCGCAGCGATCTGCTTTGCTGCTTCCTCCATCCTAGGGCGCAGCGATGGGTTGCGTATGGCTGGAAGAAGCTTGTCACCGTACCGCACCTGAAGTTCCATTGGCGACGCAAATGCGCTTACGATTGTTTGCGGGATCTCTGTCAGGCCGATGTACCGGGCGAGCGTAGATTTCGAGATCTTTACGCGTTCAGCAAGCCGGGCCTGAAGGCCATCGTAATAAGTATCGACTGCTGCCTTGTAGTTCAAACCGCGCTCTAAATCTGAGATATCTTCCCTCTCGCGGTTCTCGATATCAGCAAGGCGGAACGCAGCTTCGTCATCGAGATCTTCGATAATCGCGACGAGCTCGATATCCGGGTAGTGATTGGCGTTGAGCCACGCGACAGCCCAGTGGCGCCTTGTGCCAATGATCAGTTCGTACTGCAGCTCACCTTGCTGTTTCCGGCGCACGACTACTGGGATGCGGTTCCCGTTTTCTGCTTGGATCGATTCAATCAGAGATCGCAAACGGGGTTCGGTGAGCTGTTCGTAATCACGGGCGTTTCCCGGCCAGATCGAACATTCTGCAGGTTTGAGCCGGATGGTCGGGCGCTTGACCATCCGCGCTGCTTCCGTGAAGCCTTCAAGCCGACGTGTTGTGAAATTGCGCGATGCGGTTGCCCCTGCAGCGTCCTTGGCTTCAGAGACGGAAGGCTGGTCAGGGGCAGGGGAGGCGAGCGCCTCGCCAATCAATGAACGACGGCTCACGCTGCAACACTCCCTGCCGTGTCAGATGACCGTCTCGAAATGCTCTTCGACGGCCACTGCTCATGTATTTCGTTCAGAACTTCTCCGAAGACTGCGTTGAGATTGTCCCGGCAACGCTGGTAGGTTGCGTGCGCAGCTGAAGGCTTGCTTTCATAGATCGACCGGAATGCTTGAGTGGCATTCTTGATTTCCTCAGAAGCTAGGATCGGCTGATTCAGCAGGAAATTGGCATATGTGGCCTTCATCATCTTCCACATGTCGGCTTCACCTGGCTTGCTGGGGGTGTAGGCCGAGCAGACGACGCGAATGAACCCGTAATCAACAGGCGTTCCGTGATCCTCGAGGATCTCGATATTCTCGGCGATGGTGTCCATGAAATGGATGGTTGAAAGATAGTCGAGCTGTCTTGCCGGAACCGGGATAAGCATACCTGTTGCGGCGGCCATCACATTGAGGCCCAGGAACCCCATAGCCGGCGGAGGATCGAGCAAGACGACGTCGAAGTCCTTGATGATACTGTCGATGCCAATACGGAGACGCTGAAGTCCCTCGCGCACTGCTTGTCCGCCCTCCGTCAACGTTGCCGTGAGGTCCCACTCTGCATCCTGCAGGCCAAGGCTTGACGGCACTATTTTGATTGTAGGCCAAGCGGTTTCTCGGATTGCCTTCCTGAAATCATCGAATGTACTGCGAGGCGACAGGAAGTTTCCTAAAGTCTCCTCTTCATCGATAAGTGCTTCGGGCTGGATGTCGAACATAGTTGTCGTTGACGCCTGCGGATCGCAGTCGATCACGAGAACGCTATATCCGTTCAGTGCGAGAAAATCGGCGAAATGCTTGGTAATCGTACTCTTGCCGACGCCGCCCTTGAAATTCTGCACGGCTACTACAACCGCATTCTCATGGGCTAGCTTGCCCGGATGAATGTTCAGCGCCTTGCGAATATGAGTAAGGTCTTCGAGCGTGTAATAGCGGCGGCCATTGTTGAGCTGTTTCGGAGGCGCGAGACGCCCCTCCTTCTCTGCCTTGGCAAGCGCTTCAGGCGTTCTTCCGACCAATTCCGCTGCCGCCGTAGGCCCAAAGGTGATATCGAGGACCTTGCGTTCATCAGGTTTGAACACCACAGCTTTGACCCGATCGCGCATCATTTCGCAGGATCTGGTCATATTTCGCAGTGTGTTCACGGTGTAGGACATGCGTCTGCCTTTCGATGAATCGCAGTTCTGCGACCCAGTTTGTGTTTTATGATCATTTTCGGCGCTAGAAGTCAAACCGATATCATCGGAATGGTACCGGTCCCGAATTCCCGTCCCTGCCGGCCACCCCTTGTCGCATAGCCTGTAGTGATCACGGGCTCATAACCCCGAGGCGAGAGGGAAGGGGGATGACCTGATGCGGTTCAGCATCAGGAGCAGACCGTGACCGACCTTTTTCAACAATCCAGCCAGAAGCTGGACGCAGCAATCACCGAAATCCAGCACGCCATCGCCATCGGACTGGCGAACAAGCAACGCCTGTTTGAGACGATGCGCCAGCTTTACGGGGAGGGCTCCGCAAGCGGCGCGTGGAGCCAGAGGGACGCCTTTGACCTGCTCGAGGCGGCATTGACGCGCCACATGGCCGGACTGCTGAACAAGCCTCAGATGCTGCACCAGGTTTCGGAGATCAGTGAGCTTATCGAGGCACTGCCGACACATACGGTCAGAAGTGAAGACCAGATCAGGTTCCAGCAATTCTCGACGCCCGCAGACCTCGCAGCGCTTTGCGTGATTTTGGCGCAACCGCTCGCAACCGATATCGTCCTTGAACCGAGCGCCGGACATGGCGCTCTCGTTGCAACTCTGCCCAATGTCAGCGCATTGCACCTCAACGAAATCGACCCGCGCAGGCGTGAGAAGTTGGCCCTGCTGTTTCCTCAGGCCACCACAACAGGGATCGATGGAGCCATGCTGGCCTCCCATCTCGACGCGGCAGTGCAGCCAAGCCTGATCCTGATGAACCCGCCGTTCTCGCGGTCAATCGGACGAGGAGCAGACGAGTTTGCAGCGGTGCGTCACCTGCGCGCTGCCATAACACGCCTCAGGCAAGGGGGGCGGATTGTCGCGATCATGCAGGACTGGTTCACGACGAGCGCAAAGCTTGCGAAAATCTACGAAGACACCTTTGCCTCTTGCACAGTCCGCACATCCATCCGGCTCGACAAATGCTATCACAAGCAGGGCACCAGCGTGGCCGTGCGCTTGTACGTGATCGACAAGATCCCCGGGCAGATCAGACCTGCAGTTTTGGCGCGACAGACAGTTGCGGACATCGCGTTTACGGTTCCAATCGTGAAACGCGTGACAGTCCAACCCGACTGCGAACCGCGCGCGGTGCCGCCGAAAGCAAAGCCGGGTGCGCTCTTCAAAGCCATGCGCGCAACGCCGATCACAAAGCCCGTCAAAGCGAGGGTAGCCCAAGCCCCAACGATTGCAGCGCTGGCGTTCAGTACCTTAGACAAGCCGCGCGTGCTTGGTGAGCAAAGCGGGGTCTACATCCCGTACCGGCCAAGCCGGGTCGATATTGCTGGTGCACGCGAACATCCGACACCGCTCGTCGAAAGCGTGGCCATGGGTTCGATCCCGGCACCAATCCCGGATTATGTCCCGGCGCTGCAGGATCGGGTCTTGCAGGAAAGCCTGCTATCCGAGGCCCAGATCGAAACTGTCATCTATGCCGGGAACGCGTGGCAGCAGTATCTGCCGGGCCTGTTCGTTCCGGCTGAGGAAGGCGTTGGCCTGCAGTTGGACGAGCAAGGGCGTGCCTACCGCAAAGGCTATTTCCTCGGCGATGGCACGGGGGCAGGGAAGGGCAGACAGATCGCCGCTTGCATCCTTGATGGCTGGCTTGCTGGACGCCGCAAGGCCATCTGGGTCTCGAAGAACGAGAGCTTGCTTGAGGATGCGCGCCGCGACTGGAGCGCCATCGACGGCCTTGCGGCCGACGTTCAGCCGCTTTCTAACTGGAAGATCGATCAGGCGGTTCCGTTTCGCGAAGGGATCCTGTTCGTCACCTACCCAACCCTTCGCAGCCAGCGTCAGGACGCCACCCGCCTGAAGCAGCTGCTCGATTGGGCGGGCGAGGATTTCGATGGTGTCATCGCCTTCGACGAGAGCCACGAGATGGGCGGTGTTGCAGGAGGCGAGGGCGCCCGCGGCACGAAAAGCGGATCGCTGCAGGGCATCGCCGGCGTGCTGCTGCAAAACAATCTGCCTGATGCCCGGGTTCTCTACGCCTCTGCGACTGGGGCCTCGGAGGTCAACAACCTTGCCTATGCCGTGCGGCTCGGTCTGTGGGGACCCGGCACCGCGTTTGCCAACAGGGAAGATTTCATCAGCCAGATCAGGGCAGGGGGCATCGCTGCGATGGAACTCGTGTCGCGCGATCTCAAGGCACTGGGCCTCTATCAGGCGCGCGCGCTTAGCTTTGCAGGCGTCGAATACGAGATCCTGAAACATGATCTGACCGCTCAGCAGATCGCCGTCTACGACACTTATGCCGACGCCTGGGCGATCATTCATCAGAACCTTGAGGAGGCGCTGGAGCTGACCGGTGTCGTCGATGAAATCGACGGCACAACGCTCAACAGCGGTGCGAAAGCCGCAGCGCGAAGCCGGTTTGAAAGCACCAAGCAGCGGTTCTTCAACCAGCTGCTGCTGTCGATGAAGCTGCCAACGCTGATTGCTGCCATCAATCTCCATCTGGACCGCGATGAGGTGGTTGTCGTTCAACTGGTTTCGACCGCCGAAAGCATCCTCGATCGCCGTCTCAACAGCCTCTCGCCAGAAGAGCGGGCTGAGCTCGACCTCGACCTCAGCCCGCTCGACGCCGTGATCGAGTACCTCGAGCGCGCCTTCCCCACGCAACAGATGCAAGTGTTCGTCGATGATACCGGCACTCAGCGCTCGGCACCGATGTTCGATGAGGAAGGCCGTCCAGTCCACAATCAGACTGCGATCGCCCGCCGCAGCGAGATGATCGAGCATCTGTGCGCCATGCCGCCGATCAAGCCGGCGCTGGACGGGATCATCGAGCACTACGGACCGGAGAGGGTCGCCGAGGTGACCGGGCGCAGCAAGCGGCTCATAACCCAAAGCGACGGCCAGCAACGGCTCGAGACCCGCTCGCCGCGGACGAACCAGTCCGAGACCGACCAGTTCATGGATGGCAGGAAGCCGATCCTTGTCTTCAGCGACGCGGGCGGCACAGGGCGGTCCTATCACGCCAGCCTTGACGCAGCTTGCCAGAAGCGGCGCATCCACTTCCTGCTTGAGCCGGGGTGGCGAGCCGACCGCGCCATCCAGGGGCTGGGCCGAACGCACCGGACCCATCAGGCCAACACACCGCTGTTCCGGCCTGTGACCACCAACTGCAAAGGGGAACTGCGGTTCACCAGCACCATTGCGCGCAGGCTCGACAGCCTGGGGGCGCTGACCCGGGGCCAACGCCAGACGGGCGGGCAGAACCTTTTTGACCCTGCCGACAATCTCGAAAGCGAATATGCCAAGGCGGCACTCTCGACGTGGTTTGCCTTGCTGGCGGATGGCAAGCTGAAGAGCGCAACGCTGGTCGATTTCCAGCGCCGTAGCGGGCTCAAGATTGTCTCGGAAGACGGCGTGCTCGAAGAGGACCTTCCGCCGATCCAGCGTTGGCTCAATCGTATCCTCGCGCTGCCTATCGGAATGCAGAATGCGATATTCGAAGAATTTCTGGGGTTGGTCGAAGCGCGGGTGTCCGCAGCGCGCGAGGCCGGTTCGCTCGATGTTGGCGTCGAGACCCTGCGGGTCGAACAGGCCGAGGTTGTCGAAGACATCGTCCTGCGGACCGACGGGCGAACCGGCGCTACGTCACACTTGCTGCAGCTGTCTCTCAAGACGAGAGCGCGGCCGATCTCGCTTGAGCGTGTCCTTGAGCGCCGCGACTATGCCGACGGATGCATTCTGCTCCAAAATACCAAGAGAGAGAAAGCAGCCCTCGCCGAACCTTCGCGGCACTTCATGACCGAGCAGGGCGAACTCATCAGGCGGGTTATCCTCCACCGTCCCCTGCGGCGGGAATACCACCACTTCGATGACCTTGCGGAATCGGCTTGGGAAGAAGCTCCGCGCCGGACTTTCGAGAAGCTGTGGCAAAGCGAGGTTGGGGAGCTTGCCGAACGGCTAACGACAGAGACCGTGTACCTTGCGACCGGACTTCTCCTTCCGATCTGGTCGAGCCTGCCTATCGACTATCTGGAGGTTCGGCGGATCGTCGACGAAGAGGGCAGAAGCTGGCTCGGCCGCATGGTCCACGAACTCGATGTGGCGAAGCTGCTCGAGAAGTTCGACATTGCCTCCACCGTTGAACTGAGCCCGGATACAATCATCAGGGCGCTCGGCGAAGGCCGGACAGTCCCTATCAAGCAGCCGTTCGAGGCCACCATCAAATGCTCGCGCGTGGCAGGCGACCAGCGCTACGAAATCGTCGGGGCGCCTGTCGATCAGCTGCCTTGGCTCAAGAGCATCGGCTGTTTCACGGAAATCATCTCGTTTCGCACCCGGGTGTTTATTCCGATAGAGGCAGCGCCGTCTGTCATCAGCGCACTGTTTCGAGCATGTGGAGCAGCAATGCCGGAGCCATTGATGCCGCCTTTCTCGGTCGAGCCATAACGCCCCACAGTTTTCCTCTTGGTATGCACTATCTGTGCAGCATGGAAGGACGCGAAGCGGGACTTAGTTGTCGTTCCTAGACCGTATGCCGAATGACCTGTGCTCGCAGTATCGGACACAACCATGCTTCGGGATCGTAAATAGCGGCAATTCAAGGCTCACTTTCTGAAACCAGCCATGCAGGAGTCGGCACCATAGCGACACCGAGTAGCCCAATTCCAAGACGCCAGCAGATCACGCGCAAACATTGGGAAATTGTATAGCAGCGCCAACGCTGCCCCAATGCTGACGCTTTATGCGAGGGGTATGCTTATTCGTCTGATTTTTGTTCCTATCGCCCCTGCCATCCTGCTGACCGCGTGCGGAAGCGAGCCCGCTGCGCCGACGAAGCCACCTGTTCACAGCGAGGCGATCGCCCACGAGACCGAACTTGTCCGCCTGAAGCTCACGCCGGAAGCACAGAAGCGGCTCGGGATTGTAACCGAGCGGATCGGCACCGGCACCGCATCTGCCATGCGTATGACAAGCGGCGAGATCGTCATCCCGGCAGGTGTCGGGGGGGCGCCGATCAATTCCGCCAGCAACCTGCAACAGCTTGGCGCGCAGCAGGTCGCCGCCGAGGGTGAACTTGCGCGGGCACGCGCGCAACTGGCTCTGGCGCGCGTCGCCTACGATCGCGCCTCGGCGTTGGTTGACGAGGAAGCTGGAAGCATCCGCGCGCGTGATGAGGCGACGGCGGCACTTGGCGCGGCCAAGGCTGCTGCTGATGCGGCTGCGGCCCAGCGCCGCCTGCTCGGGCCTGCGGTGGCGAGCCTTGGAAATCAGCGCCACGTCTGGGTGCGGGTCCCGGTGTTCGGGAGTGACCTTGCCGGGCTGCAACAAGGTCAGTCGGCGCTGGTCTCGCCGCTTGGACAGGATGGCGCGAAACGATCGGCGCGGCCCGTCGATGCGCCGCCATCGGCGAATGCGGTGGCCGGCACCGTCGATCTCTATTTCGCGCTCGACAATCGTGACCGGGCCTACCGTGTCGGCCAGCGGGTCAGCGTCGCGCTTCCGCTTACTGGGGCACGGAGCGAAGGGCTGTCGGTGCCGAGTTCCGCGATCCTCCGCGACATCTACGGGGGCGAATGGGTCTATGCCAGGACCGAGGCCGACACCTATGTCCGCCAGCGGATCGAGGTAGCAGCAACCGAAGATGGCCGTGCGATCCTGTCGCGGGGTCTGCGTCCCGGCACGCTGGTCGTCACCGCAGGCGCGGCCGAGCTGTTCGGCACCGAGTTCGGGGTCGCACACTGATGTTGGCCTGGCTGGTTCGCTCCGCGCTCAAGCAGCGCGTGCTGGTGCTCGCCATGGCGGCGCTGCTGGTGGTGCTCGGCCTGCGCGCGTCGGCCGATGTGCCACTTGATGTTTTCCCGGAGTTCGCTCCGCCCATTGTCGAGATCCAGACCGAGGCGCCGGGCCTTTCGACCGAGGAGGTCGAAAGTCTGATCACGGTGCCGATCGAAACCGCGGTCAACGGCGTGCCCGATCTGGCAACTCTGCGCTCGAAGTCGGTGCTTGGGCTGTCCTCCGTGACGATCCTGTTCGAGCGCGGCACCGATGTGATCCGCGCCCGCCAGCTGGTGCAGGAACGGGTCGCGCAGGTGCAGGCGCGACTGCCTGCCGCTGCCCGCCCGCCGGTGATGCTGCCGCCACTGTCGTCAACGAGCCGGGCGATGAAGATCGGCATCTCCTCGAAAAAGCTCGATCAGATGCAGCTGTCCGAGCTGGTGCGCTGGACGATCCGGCCCAAGCTGATGTCGGTGCCGGGCGTCGCGAATGTCGCCGTTTGGGGCTACCGCGACCGGCAGTTGCAGGTGCTGGCCGATCCCGACCGGCTGCAAGCCTCGGGCGTCACGCTGGCTGAACTGCGCGCGGCGACCGGCGATGCAGTGCTGGTCGGCGGCGGCGGCTTTGTCGATACGCCCAACCAGCGGCTGCCAGTTCAGCAGGCAGGCGCGATCCAGACCGCCGAGGATCTTTCCCGCACGGTCATCAAGATCGCAGGCGATGCGCCGGTGCGGGTGGGGGATGTCGCGCGGGTGACCGATGGCTTTGCCGCCCCCATCGGCAATGCGATCATCGACGATGGCCCCGGCCTCATGCTGATCGTCGAGAAGCAGCCAACCGGCAATACGCTCCAGCTGACCCGCGATGTCGAGGCGGCGGTCGCAGAGCTGCGCCCGGGCCTCAAAGATGTGAAGATCGATACCACGATCTTCCGCCCGGCAACCTTTATCGAGAAGTCGATCGACAATCTGACCCGTGCGCTGATGATCGGCTGCCTGCTGGTCGCAATCGTGCTGTTCGCCTTTACCCGTGACTGGCGGCAGGCGACGATCAGCCTAGTGGCGATCCCGCTGTCGCTGCTCGCAGCCGGGCTCGTGCTGCTGTGGAGCGGGGCGACGATCAACACGATGGTGATCGCCGGACTGGTGATCGCCCTCGGCGAGGTGGTCGATGATGCAATCATCGATGTCGAGAACATCGCCCGCCGCCTGCGCCTGAACCGTGAGGCGGGCAATCCGCGCTCAGCCTTTGCTGTGGTGCTCTCGGCCTCGCTCGAAGTGCGCACGGCGGTCGTCTTTGCCTCGCTGATCGTGATGCTGGTGTTCCTGCCGATCTTTTTCCTCGGCGGGGTGGCGGGGACGTTCTTCCGGCCACTGGCCATTGCTTACGTGCTGGCGATTGCCGCCTCGCTGCTGGTCGCGCTGGTGGTGACGCCTGCGATGTGCCTGATGCTGCTGCCGAATGCGCCGATGAAGGAGCATCGCGACACGCGCTTTGTTGCCTCGCTCAAGCAGCGCTATCTTGGTGTCCTGCCCCGGCTGATCGAACGGCCACGGCTTGCCATGGGCATCGTCGCGGGCGGCTTGTTGCTTTCCGGCGTGGGCTATCTGGGATTCAAGGACCAGTTCCTGCCCGATTTCCGCGAGACCGACTTCCTAATGCACTTCGTAGAGAAGCCGGGTGTCGGTATCGATGCGATGGACCGCATCACCATCCGCGCCTCGAAGGAACTGCGCGCGATTCCTGGCGTGCGCAACTTCGGCGCGCATATCGGGCGTGCCGAAGCGGCCGACGAAGTGGTCGGCCCGAACTTCACCGAGCTGTGGATCAGCCTCGATGACGAGGCCGATTACGACGCCAGCGTCGCCCGTATCAAGGAAGTGGTCGAAGGCTACCCCGGCCTCTACCGCGACGTGCTCACCTATCTCCGCGAACGCATCAAGGAGGTGCTCTCGGGCGCAGGCGCGACCGTGGTTGTGCGGATTTACGGCCCCGACCAAGACGAGCTGCGCGCCGCAGCCGAGCGGGTGCGCGGCAAGGTCGCCAG
>JAIXSY010000030.1 GCA_027484445.1 Verrucomicrobiaceae bacterium | reverse complement strand
ATGGACCGCGCGATCCCGAAACCGCTGATCATCGATGAGGCCTGGCAGATGCTGAAGGGCGGGGCGATGGCCGACTTCGTCGAGACCTATTCGCGCACCTGCCGCAAATATGGCGGCGCACTGATCACCGCGACGCAGTCGATCCACGATTACTACAAGTCCGAAGGCTCGCGGGCGGCCCTCGAAAACTCCGACTGGTTCCTCATCCTCCAGCAGAAGGGCGAGACCATCTCGGATTTCCGCAATTCGGACCGGTTCGAGATGGACAACATGACCGAGGCTTTGCTGAGGTCGCTGAAGCGCAACGGCACCGACTATTCGGACATATTCATCCGGGGGCCAGAGACCGAATGCGTCGCTCGGCTCGTCCTCGACCGGTTCTCAGGCACGCTCTATTCATCGAGCCCGCATGTCTTCGCTCAGATCGAGGACTATGTGCATCGTGGCTACCGGATGCCCGAAGCGATCGAGGCGGTGGCTTTCCCTGAAGAACATCGAGAGCCTGAAGGACTTCCGATGAGGGAGGCTGCGGAATGAGCACGCCTTCTCGTCCTTTGGTCCGTTCCAGGGCCCGCCGCTCGGCCGCAGCGCGCCGCAAGCAGGCCGCTCAGGATCTTCTCGTTATCGCCCTTCGGCTCAGCGGTTGGCTTGCCACCAGCGCGCTTGCGACCCTCGGCATCGCCACCCTGTTCTTCCTTGTCCTTGGCGGCTTCACTCTCGATGGCCTGATGCTCCAGCTGGACAATCTCGCGTCGCGCTTCGTTGCAGCAGACGCTTCGAGACGCGGCCAGTTCGCGGCCATCAGCTTCGGCGTCATGCTCACAGGCTTTGTGCTGATCGCCTTCTTCCGCCGCGCGAGCCTGATTTCAGCCTTCTTTGTAGCCGGAGATGACCAATGACGGACCTTTTCGACTATATGGCTGCGCCTGCGACACCCGCGTCGGTAAAGGCCTCGCAGGTCAAACCTCGCGGTCGCTTTGCCGCGCTGTCGGCTCGCGAAATCCTCCTGTTCGCTGGTGCTGCGACGACCTTTGTCTGGGGGGCCTGGGTCACCAAGAGTGTTGCCGCACAGGGGTCAGGGCAGCAGGAATTCGTCCAGCTTCAGCTGCAGGGCATCATCGGGGAATATCTCCAGGCACAGGCACGCTCGAATGCCGACGAGCAGACCGCCGCACGGCAAACCGCTGTCTTCATGGCAGCGCTGGATGAGACGGTCTCCGGCCTGTCGAAGTCCGGGAAAGTCGTGCTCGTTCACGAGGCGATCGTTGGGGGCGAAGTTCCCGACGTTACGCAGAGCGTGAAGACTGCCGTTTACGCAAAGGTTCCGCGTCCCCAACCGGCGCAGGCGCTCGGCGCTGCTCCTCAGGGGCAGGCGGCCCGCGTTGAACAGGAGATGCAGGCCTTTATGGCTGCCAATCACGGACGTCAGCGCGATGGCAAACCCTGATCAGCTCCTTCGTTCGGCTCAGCGCAAGGGGTTTGCTCGGCTTTTGTCGGACGGCGAGCCTCCTGCAACGACAGGCAGGACCAGACGCCTTTCGACCGGCGGCAGGCTCATGGCGATCGCTGCTGTCTGTCTCGTTACAGGTGCCCTCAGTGCAGCTTCGAGGTGGAGCGAGAACCACGCGCTGATGATCAACGCGACGGATTCGCTCCCGAACTGGGCGTTCATGGTCGAGGCCAGGCGTTTTCCGGTGCGCGGGGACTATGTGGTTTTCCATCCCGGTCATGATCCCATTACGGTGAAGTATTTTGGGGCGAAGCCGGTGGCTTTCACCAAGATCGCTCTTGGTCTGCCAGGCGACACGGTGACGCGCATCGGCAATGATGTGCACGTCAACGGCAAGCGCGTGGCGACCATCAAACCGATGACGAAGCGAGGCGATCGTCTTGCCGCTGGCCCGCTTGGGGTTGTGCCGGAAGGCTGCATTTTTGCAGGCACTCCGCACAAGGACGGGTTCGACAGCCGCTATGCGCATATCGGCTTTGTGTGCCGCGACCGGCTTGTCGGCACCGGGCAGCCAATCCTGTGAGGGTCGCTTTCTCCTTCCTCGTTGCTGGCGGACTTGCGGTGTCAGCGACCGCCTCGAGCGGCGGGGCAGTGTCGGGGCAAAGCGTCGACCACGGGCAAATGGGCCAGACATGGTCCATTGCTGAGCCAGATCTCCTGAGCGTTATCAAGGCGCGGCTCGACCATGCGGCTGCCACCGGAAAACTCGATCAGATGAATCGTCAGTTCGCCGAGAAGGTGAAGGCGAGGGTGATGCGCCCGGTCCCGGTCTCCGGGATTTCGCCTGCGGAAGAGACCCGGAGTTGGGAGTTCGATCCGTCGATCCGGATCGACAAGGACATCCGTGATCATAAGGGGAACCTGATTGCTGTGGCGGGTCAGCGCGTCAATCCGCTTACCGCCGCTGCGCTTAGCAAGAAACTTCTCTTCGTTGATGGTGACGATCCGGCAGAAGTCGAATGGGCGATGAAGCACGGCGGCGATGCGCGCGCCAAGATCATCTTCGTTGATGGCTCTCCGTTCGAGCTGATGAAGGCTCACCAACGCCGGTTCTACTTTGACCAGGACGGCCGTCTTACCAGCTATTTCGGGATACGCCGGACCCCGGCGCTGGTCGAGCAGCGCGGCGACGTCCTCATAGTCACTGAGCAAGCCATTTCGCGCAAGGGGAGGGGGGCATGAACTCCTGGCGCAATCTGGTTCCAGCGCCCCTTGCTGCCCCCGAAACGCGCGCGCTCAAGGCGGCACGTTTGCGCACGATGGCGGCTCTGTTTCTGGTCGCTGCGCTCGTTGTTTCGTTCGGGGCTCTTCGGGCGCTAACCGGCATTTTTGCTCTCGCATTGTTCGCAGGCGCTACGACCTTCGCTCTGGTTCAGGGGGTCCTTTGGGTCCGGGCCAAGAATGCGGCAGATGATGCCTGGTTGATGAGGGAGAGAGACGATGCGCTCTAGGCTCCTTGCGCTCCTCCTGGGCTTTGCGTCTCTGTTCATGGCGGCATCCGTGCTGGCTCCCCCGGTTCTTGCTCAGGGTCTTCCCAGCGGGCCTGGTCGGTGCTCAGGCAGTTTCGTCAATCCGGTGACCGATGTGTGCTGGGGCTGCATGTTCCCCTTGTCGCTGGGCTCGCTCAAGATATGGCCATCATCGCGTGCCGACACCGACAATCCGGATCTTCCGATCTGCGCCTGCGGCACGCCGGTGCCGCGCATCGGCCTTGCGATCGGTTTCTGGGAACCGGTCCGGCTGATTGATGTCTCGACCAAGCCTTGGTGCTTTCCGAACCTTGGCGGCATCAAGCTCGATCCCGGCTTTCCGATCGGTAACGGTTATGCCTCGGACGGCGCGCAGCTAGGGGGCCAGTCTCAGCGCACCGCCAAATACCACGTGCACTATTACATCTACCCGCTTCTGTACTGGCTCGAAGTGGTGACCGATTTCCTGTGTCTCGAGGCGAGCTCGTTCGACGTTGCCTATATGAGCGAGATCGATCCACTTTGGCAGGACGACGAGCTGGCATCTCTCCTCAATCCCGAGGCCGCCCTTTTCACCTCAGTCATCGCGCAGGCAGCCTGCTCGGCCGATTGCATCTCAGCCAGCGCAAGACTGCCCATGGATGAGCTGTTCTGGTGCTCTGGCTGCCAGGGTTCGATGTATCCGATGAACGGCAATGTTGGTGCCAATATCGGCATGAAGCAGTCGGCACGGCTCGTGGCTGAGCGCATGGTCTACAAGCTCCACCGTCAGGGGCTCGCCTGGGGCACCAGCGGATCGAAAGCGCTGTGTTCCAAGTACATCATGCCGATCCTCAAGAAGAGCCAGTACCGGATGCAGCAGGTAAACCCGACGCCCATGGTGAGCGGCCGCGAAGCCTGTTCTCCGATTGGAGCGACCACGATCTTGCCCAAATCTGGGCAGGTCTATCCCGTCAAAGGCGAGGATGTCGGCTTCCTCCTCTGGCGCAAACGCAATTGCTGCAT
>JAIXSY010000044.1 GCA_027484445.1 Verrucomicrobiaceae bacterium | reverse complement strand
AGAAACTTGTTCTTCCAGTGGATCGAGTTGATTGTCAAAGGCTTGAGCGACTTTCATGCGGCTAAAATTTGATCAAAAATGGGGCTGATTCGCGTTCTGTTTGCCTGGCATCTTTTTTCACTGTCGAAAAGACATATTCGCCCAGCGTAGAGACCAAGCTTTTAGATGCATCTTACTTAGCTTTTTTGGATGAGCAGATCAAGCTGGGTGCGAGAGGGGAAGATTGGACGAATGTGCTTCGAAATCGCAGAACGATGCTATCTCCTTATGTGGGCAAGAGCTTAACGACTCTAACCTTGCCCGCTTCAGGCGGTGCCGTTGTAATCAAGTTTTGTCCCGAAGATAAAACCATAGTTATGTTCGAGGCTCTTGCGGGGAATTAATCCAACAGCTTTTGATCCTCCTCACTGGAAATGGTCAGGAGTCGATAGTTGACAGAGCGGCAATAACCCAGCTCGTCGCGAAGCTCCTCGGCTCCGCGCCGTTGCCAGCCGTGGGGATGCTCCGCCCGCTCCCGCCCCTGCCACAAAGAACAGTGCGGCTTTCCGTATCGCCGCAGCTCCGCACCGGTGATGAACCCATCGCTTCCAGTGTGCTCGGCAAAGCCTCGCAGCTCCGCACCCAAAGCGGTAACCACGACACAATGCGTTGTATAGTGCAGCAGGCCGCCACCCGGCCAAAGCGCCGGGACCCGGCGGCCTGCTGTGCGCTCGCAGAGCCTCGCCACTATACCCGCCATTGTGTGTAGTTACCTCGTTCCCGGTATCAGGCGGCTGCGTTCGTGCCTCACCTCCGCCGCAGGTGCTCAGGCCGCAAGGCCCCCAGGCGCCGCCCCCGCTGAAGCATGAGTCACGCCACGGCCAACCGCCCCGAACCCCCGCCCGTGTCATGCCTCATGCGACCCACCACCCGGCGCAGCCAACGGCCTACCCACGCGGCCCGTGAGTGGTGGCGATGCAGCTCCCCGCGCTTCGCCACCCACCGCCTGCACCGCCACCACTCACCAGCCACGCCCACCGCTTTTGAAGGCTCCGCCCCGCAGCGGCCCCGGCTTCGCCCGTGCCGCAGCAACCCACCGCCTCCGCACCACCTCCGCCCCGTCGGCCTCGATTGCTGCGCACCGGAAAAAAGATGCCAGGCAAAAAGTAAGGTCGCAATCTCAATGCATTGATGATCATTGCAATAAATCATTTTTTCGTCTCGGGATTCTGGCGTGATTAGGCCGTGTTGGGTATCCGACAAACCGGGCACCGATGATCTATTGGGGGGCTAGGGGCCTAGCTGCTAGGCGGCGATGCTCATGGCCCCAAACCGGGCTGGGATGATGATTGGGAAGCAGGACGTGCGGGCGCGTGTGACTCACAGGTGGCAACCTCCCATGGGGGATGGGGCAGGGCATATCTGGCATGGGCCTAGCGATGCCTTTGGGGCAATTCACGTGGCGGGGGAGGACGCACCTCACCATCCTGGCAGATGCCGGGCGACGTAGCCTTGGCTGGGGCGGGAGCGGGTGGACCCGATGGTGCCTTCGTTTTCGCCGTGGTAGCCGGTGTCCAGCCGCAGGCCGGCGATGACGATGAAGGTGTGGCCCTTTGGGGAATCGGGCGTGATGTCTTTGCCCTCCGACGCTGCCAACTTAAAGCTGCTTGAACTTGGCCGCATAGGCCTGCTCCAGGACAGTGAAGCGCTCCTCGAGCTTTTGCAGGTCCAGAGCCTCTAGTTCAGCCGTCGTCGTGACGGCCCCGGCCATCATTTGCTCCAGCAATTGAATCTTGCCAATCCAGACTCCGCGAGCCTCTCCGAGCGCGATACCACGAGCCTCTCCACGAGCTTCTCCTCTGGCTTCTCCACGGGCGATGAGTTGTTGGGCGAGTGACATGACGTTTTCCTTCAGGTTCGGCTTCTGCTCCAAGCTATGGGCGATCTGTTTCTCGTCAATCGTCACGTCCACGCTCATGGCGTAGAGGTAGCTCAGCAAAATCAGTGCTTCCTCCACTTCCCATTCAGGCTGTGACATCGCTTCGGCGATCCAAAGCAGAAATTCCGCCACCCTCTTCTGCCGGGCCATTTTCATGAGCTGAAACACAAGCCGCAGTTGATCGTGGATCTCGTCTTTGTCGGGGTCACTTTGCGTGAGATCGAGCAGCGCGTGACGGAACTTGGGCAGGTAGGGCAGGAGCACTCTGGCATGGGCGTCGCTCAGCTCAAACATGTCCTCAAAGCAGGGCGAGACCGTCCAGCGGTCGGGTCCCTGATGCAGGACAAAGGGGAGCACGGGCGGCAGGGGCAGCCCGTGAGTCTTTTGATGAGCCAGCAGGATCTCCAGCACATAACCGAGCACCCGCAGCGGCATCTCGGCATCCACCTTGGTCTGGTGCTCGAAGAGGAGATAGAGCTTCATCTCACGCTCGCCTAGCCGCACGCTGAAGAGGAGGTCGGAATGGGTCTGCTGGAGCGTTTGCTTCACAAAGGAGGTGGGCTCCAGCTTCAGGGAGGGCCAGTCGATCAGCGCTACTACCTCGGCATCGAGGTGCGTTTGGAAAAAGAGCGTGGCACGCTGCGGATCGGAGAAGACCTGCTTGAAGTAAGCGTCGTTGGGCTGGGAGATGAGGAGATCGATTTCGTCCACGCGTGCGATCTTGCCAAACGAACCCAAGGGCGCAATTAAGGCGATGACGAAATCCGGGGGAGGTCTAGGCGCGGGTGAGGCAGAGGGAAGTGGTGGAACGACTTTCTCAGACAGGCGAGTTGGAACCGTGACTGACTCACCACCCCGGCGGATGCCGGGCGACGTAGCCTTGGATGGGACGGGAGCGGGTGGACCAGTTGGGGCCTTCGTTTTCGCCGTGGTAGCCGGTGTCCAGCCGCAGGCCGGCGATGACAATGAAGGCATGACCTTTTTTCGCGTAGATGGTGATGTGTTTGCCCTCGCCCCGTTTGCCGTAGCTGCGCAGGCTTTCGGAGGTGCCTGGGCTGCGGATCAGGCCTGCGCCGTGGAGGGCGTAGGAGACGGTGCCGGAGCAGTCGTAGCCACTGTCGTGAAAGGTGCGGTGGCCGCCTCCATACTTGTAGGGCAGGCCGACGATCTGGTTGCCTGCGGTCAGGGCCTGCATGACTTGGCGGGGTAGGCCTGCGGGTGGCACGGCTTTGCCATCCACGAGGATCGCCGTTTTTCCGGGCACGTAGCGGTACTCCCAGCGGCGATTTCCCCCTGAGCAGCCAGCGAGGATGAAGAGGATGAACAAAGCACCAAGAGCGCGCTGGGCGGTGGGGAGCATGGGGGATCGTGCTGTGTCGCTCTGCGAAATGCAAGCCTGCTGTGCAAACGCGGGTGGGGTGGTGTGACGAGACTTGTTTGACCTCACCCACGGTCCTGGCTAGTAGCGGCCCCATGGCACTCATCGGCACTCCTTTTTCCTCCACGGCGACCAAAGTCATGCTCCTCGGCTCGGGCGAGTTGGGCAAGGAGGTCGTCATCGAACTCCAGCGCCTGGGCTGCGAGGTCATCGCGGTGGATCGCTACCCGAATGCGCCGGCCATGCAGGTGGCGCACCGCAGCCATGTCATCAGCATGCTGGATGGCGAGGCCCTGCGCCGCTTGGTGGAGGTGGAGGACCCTGACTACATCGTGCCGGAGATTGAGGCCATCGCGACCGACACGCTGGTGGACCTGGAAAACGAGGGCCGCACGGTCGTGCCCACCGCTCGGGCGGCGAAGCTAACGATGAACCGCGAGGGCATCCGCCGCTTGGCTGCGGAGGAGCTGGGCCTGAAGACCTCCCCCTACCTCTTTGCCAGCACGGAGGGGGAGTTCCGTGCTGCCATCGTGCAAATCGGCATGCCCTGTGTGGTGAAGCCCATCATGTCCTCCAGCGGCAAGGGGCAGAGTGTGGTGAAGAGCGAGGCCGACATCGCTTACGCTTGGCAGTATGCCCAGGAAGGCGGGCGTGCGGGGAAGGGCAAAGTGATCGTCGAGGGCTTTGTCGAGTTCGACTACGAGATCACCATGCTGACCGTGCGCCACGTGGGCGGCACCAGCTTTTGTGCTCCTGTGGGGCACACGCAGATCAAGGGGGATTACCGCGAGTCCTGGCAGCCGCATCCGATGTCGGAAAAGGCGCTGGCCGCCGCGCAGCACATGGCAGGGGCGATCACCGAGGCGCTAGGGGGCAGGGGACTGTTTGGCGTGGAGCTGTTCATCAAGGGAGACGAGGTCATCTTCAGCGAGGTCTCGCCCCGCCCGCATGACACGGGGCTGGTCACGCTGATCTCTCAGGACCTTAGCGAATTCGCCCTGCATGTCCGCGCCATCCTGGGGCTGCCGATTCCCAACATTCATGCTCATGGCCCCAGTGCGAGCTGCGCGGTGCTGGTGGAGGGGGAGTCGAGCCAGGTGCAGTTTGGTGCCTTGGATCAGGTGTTGGCCGAGCCCGACACGCAGGTGCGCCTGTTTGGCAAGCCGGAGGTCAGCGGGCAGAGACGGATGGCCGTCACCCTGGCGCGTGCGGGGGACATCCAGGCTGCTCGGGGCAAGGCGCATCGCGCTGCCCAGGCGATGGAAATCCGCCTCTAGCCCGGACGTCTAGTCATGGGCAAAGTCTAGGCTTGCCAAGCCTGGCGGTGCTTTGGCTAAGATGTCTGCTTTCAGCTCAACTCTAAACTTTTCCGTGCATCTCCACGCCTTCGGGCTTTTTGGCTGTAGGATCAAAGTCGGGTTGAACTGAAATTTCAGCCTCCTGTCTCAGTTTCAGCCCTCGCATGTCTGCCCCGTTTTCCTTTTTTGCACGCTTTGCTGCCCTCGGCGGGATCGTGCTCGTGGCGGGCTGGCTATGGCTGCACGAAGCTCTGCCGCGATTGACTCCGCCCGAGGTGCCTTCAGAGGTGCAGGTCAAGGCTCCTCTCCATTCAGCGGAAATCGCCGCGTTGAGGCAGCCCTCCAGGTCATTGATTCAGGCCTTGGAGCAGGGAGCCCCGCTCTGGATTCCTGCGGATGGGCAGGCGCAGCCCTACGTGCTGTCGCTTTCCCATCTGCATCTGCCTGGGCGTCCGCTGGCAGAGCGCATCGCGTCCTTTGCCCCGGTCCGGTCGAGTCAGGCGCTGATTCAGCAGGCGGAAAAGCTGGGTGAGCCGCAGGCCGAATGGATCTTTTACCCTGCCGGGCATGAGGGGGAACTCTTCCTGCGGCATGTTTTGAAAAATCGCATGGTCGTGGAAATCGCCGATGCGTCAGCCGCTGAGGCGACGCTTCGTTCGCTGAAACTGCGAGTCGTGGAAAGACCTGACTACGCCCCGGGCTGCTGGATCCTCGAGCCCGTGTCCAAGACAGCGCTCGACACGCTGGTGGCGCTGGATCAGATCGCGGGAAGGCCGGGCATTCGCACCGTGTCGGCTTTGATGGGACGGCAGCGTCAGAAGGAATTCATTCCCAATGACCCGCTTTTCACTCAGCAGTGGCATTTGAAAAACACAGGGCAGGGTGGGGGCCGAGTCGGGTTCGACATCAACGTGACGAACGTTTGGGACACCCTGCGTGGCGGCAATGTGCAGATCGGCATTGTGGATGATGGGCTGGATCTCCAGCATCCCGACCTAGTGCCGAATCTGGATCTCCAGAATGGCTACGACTGGAATGACTACCCGCCCGACAGAGATCCCTCGGCGGTGCCTCACCCGGTGGTGAATCTGGAAGATGCCCACGGCACCTGCGTGGCAGGTCTGGCTGCCGCGCGTGGCGGCAATGGTGCCGGTGTCTCAGGCGTGGCCCCGATGGCCACACTGATCGGCCTGCGGCTTATTTCCGAGCTAAGCACCGACCCTGATGGCACCACCGATCAAGATGAAGCGGAGGCGATGGCTTACCAAAACCAATACATCGACATCAAGAACAATAGCTGGAGCTCGGGCTTCCCGGCCAATGTGCTGGCTCCGCTGGGGCCGCTGACCCGAGCCGCTGTGCAAACGGCGGCCAGTGAGGGCCGTGGTGGGCGTGGGATGCTGATGATCTGGGCGGCAGGAAACAATCGTGCCGATGAACAGCAGGGGCAAAAGGACGGCTACACCAACAACATGTATGGCCTGACCGTGGCGGCTGTGACGAACCAAGGCAACCTCTCCAGCTACAGCGAAGGTGGGCCCCACATCGTCGTCTCAGCACCCAGCAATGGGGGCACGCGCTCCATGAGCACCACGGATCTGCGAGGCAACAATGGATACAACCGTGCAGGTCCCTTGGGGGGGCAGCTCTCGGACCGAAATTACTCCTCCAGTTTTGGCGGCACCTCCGCCGCCACCCCGGTCATTTCTGGGGTCACGGCACTGCTGCTGAATGCGAATCCGCAGCTGAATTGGCGGGATGTGAAAGAGATCTTCCTGCGCACCTCTGTCAGGATCAACTCGGCTGACACCACCTGGGTATCGCGTCATGGGGGTGACCCTAGCCTGCCGCTCATTCAGCACCACGAAGACTACGGGGGCGGGCGCGTGGATGCCGCGGCCGCGGTGGCGATGGCGCAGACCTGGCCAAGCCTCGGCCCCATGCAGCAGCGTTCACGCTCTCACTCCGGCACGATCGCCATCCCCGATGCTCCCGATTCTGGCACGAATGTCGGCATCAGCATCCCTTTGGACTTCACCTCCCTCACCACACTGCGGGTAGAACACGCTACGCTGTCGCTGAGGGTCACGCATACCTTCCGAGGGGATCTTTCAGTCCGTCTCATTTCTCCCACCGGCGTCATCAGCAACCTCGCCGTCCGCAGCTTTGCGGACAACAGCCAGCTCGGCTACAACGACTGGGTCTTCACCAGCGTGCGCCACTGGGGGGAATCCAGCCACGGAGTCTGGACGCTGAACATCCGTGATCTCGCCCGGCGAGATGTGGGCAGCTACCAGGCGTCCACCTTGACCCTCCACGGCACGCCTGTCTCCACGCCGATGCTGACGAGCCAGACCTCTGGCCCGATCTTTCTCCGCGCTGGCAGTCCTCTGCTCCTGGAAGGGCAGGGCGCTGGCGAAGGGCGACTGGCCTACCTCTGGTCACGGGAAAACACGGTGCTGCCAGGCAACAACGCGCGTCTGGAAATCCCCGAGATTCAGCTCAGCCAAGCAGGCAACTACCGGCTCAATGTCGTGAATGCAGCGGGCAGCGCGACCTCTGAGGCCATCGCTGTCGGTGTGGTCGGGGATTTGCCTGCGAGTGAGCTCGCGGTGCAGGGCAAAAGGTTTCAGCTCTCTGCCCCGGCAGCTGGGCCCGGCCTCACCTACCAGTGGCTGCGGGACAACCAGCCGCTCACGAATGAAGGCAACCTCAGCGGAGCGACCTCAGCGCTGCTGGTCATTGATGGGGTCAGCGAAGCCCATTCGGGAAGTTATGCCTGTCGGGTCGGCATGGCGGGTCTGGCCACCACCTACGAGACCTCAGCACTGACGCTGAACGTGCTGCTGAAACCTGTGATGAATCCGCCCGCCATTGGCAATGTCGTGCGTGGCAGCAGCGTCAGGGCTGCCTTTGCTGCCACCCAGAGTCCCACCAGCTACAGGCTCCGTGGCAAGCTGCCGACAGGCATCAGGTTCAATGCAGTCAATGGTGAACTCACCGGGCGCCCCACCACCGTCGGCACCCATACCCTCTACCTCAGCGCCGTGAATGCCGCAGGCACCAGCGATGAGATTGAGTTTGTCTGGACCGTGGAAGAATTCCCCCCGGAACTGGTCGGCAGTTGGCGCGGACTGGTCGCACGCCAGGCCGACACCAATGCGCAGCTCGGCGGTAGCCTGAGCCTGACCGTGAGTCCGACCGGCAGTTTTTCTGCCAGGTTGACGCAGGGGGCTCGCGCCTTTGCCTGGAGTGGCCAGTTGGACGCCAAACCCGCGAAGGCCGCCTTTGCCACCCCCTTTAGCCTCAGCCGTGGCACGAACCTCGCCCCACTGGTCGGGTCTTTCACCCTTGATCCCCTCAGTGGCCTGCTGTCAGGCAGTTGCGGTCACGGCTCCCCCGGCACTGGCACCGCGCTCACTGGGTTCCGCTCCCCTTGGCGCAGCACGCTGAAGCCCGTCACCGCCACCACGGTCTTCAACACCGCCTTCATGCTCCCGCTCGGCAGTCTGGAAGAGCGTGACATTGCCTATCCTCACGGTGTCAGCTGGGCGGTGCTCAGCCTTTCCCCCACCGGTAGCCTTTCCTGGTCTGGCCGCATGGCGGACGACACGCTCATCACTGGCAGCACCTTGCTCGGCCCCTCCGGTCAGTGGTTCATGCATCAGATGCTGTATGCGAACACGGGCAGCGTTTGGTCAGCGAGCACCCTGACGCTGGGCACGGGGCTGGTGGATGGCACCCTCACTTGGCTCAAACAGCCCGCCCTGCGCAATCCACCGCGAAACTATGGCAATGGCATCCCCCTGCATACCCTCCAGACGCAGGGAGCTCTCTACGTCCGCCCCGCGCGCGATCAGATGCTGCTCAGCCTCTCCCCGCCAGGCGTTTTTCCGCAGGAGCTGAATGCACGTCTGCTCTTCCAGGGAGAAAGCCTGACCCAACCCTTGGAACAGAGCTTCCAGGTCACTCTCAGCGGCACGGCCCGCGTGCCCACGCCTCTGGCCCTGAATCCACAGAGCGTGCGACTTTCGCTCACTGGCACGGATGGACGTTTCAGCGGCAGCTTCAGTTTCCGCGACCCTCATCCCTGGGCCACGAACAAGCCTGCCATCCTACGCACAGCGACTTTCCGCGGCCTTATCCTCCAGCGCTCGGGCCTGCAGCAGGGCATCGGCTACTTTATCCTGCCAAGACTGCCCGAAGACGAGATCGAGCCGGTCACGGCGACGCCGATCCTTTCGGGCAAAGTCGAGCTTCTCCCTCCCTGATGCCCTCAGCCGTCTCGCTTTGGATCCGCGCGAATCCTCCGAGTCTGGAGCATCGACGCTCGGGTGTGGACATCCTTCCTTGCGTCCACGCGGCATCGCGATACTAAGGCCACCCTCATGCCAGCGCCAGAAATCAACATTCACCATGTGGCAAAGCTTGCCCGTCTCGCTCTAACCGAGGAGGAGGCTGTGCATTTTCATGCTCAGCTCACCAGCATCCTGTCCCATGTGGATCAGCTCAGCCATCATGATCTAGCTGCCGAGCCCAGTGCGCATCCGACACCGGTCTATGACGTCGTTCGCGAGGACGTGACGCACCCTGGATTCAGCCAAGAAGAAGCGCTGCAAAACGCACCGCGTCGCGTCATGGATCAGTTCCAGATCCCGAAGGTGGTGGAATGATGCCTGTGTTGCTGCTGCGAACCTTTTTCCCTCTGACCGTACTGCATGTCCCTCGCCACATCCACGATCTCTGAGCTCCGCCAGAAGCTCACCACCAAAGAAATCTCACCCCGCGACATCATCCGTGATCTCGCCACTGCGGTGGAGGAAAAGAACCCCTCCCTCGGTGCTTATTTGGGCTGGGATGTCGAGAAAGCGCTCGCTCAGGCAGAGCAGGCGGACCTCAGTCAGCCTTTGGGCGGAATTCCCATCGGCATCAAAGACAACATCAACGTGCTCGGCGAGCCCTGCTCGTGCGGCTCCAAGATGCTCGCAGGCACCTACCGCGCACCCTACGATGCCGGAGCCATCGGCAGCCTCCGCCGCGCGGGTGCGGTTCCTTTTGGCAGGCTGAACATGGATGAATTCGCCATGGGCTCCTCCACGGAGAACTCGGCGCTGGGCATCACGCGGAATCCGCATGATCTCGACCGCATCCCTGGGGGCTCCAGTGGGGGCAGCGCGGCTGCGGTCGCAGGGAACATGGCCATCGCCACCCTCGGCTCTGACACCGGGGGCTCCATACGGCAGCCTGCCGCCCTGTGTGGCTGCGTCGGCCTGAAACCCACCTATGGTCGTGTCTCGCGCTATGGCTTGGTCGCCTTTGCCTCCTCACTCGATCAGATCGGCCCCATCACCAAAACCGTGGGAGATGCTGCACTGCTGCTGAATAGCCTTTGTGGCAAAGATCCACGCGACTCCACCAGCCTGGATGTGCCGGTGCCAGACTTTACCCAAGCTCTGGGTCAGGACATTCGTGGGCTGCGCATCGGTCTGCCGCGTGAGTATTTCGTGGCAGGCATTCACGCAGGCGTCTCGGCCGCCCTGCAAGCAGCCGTGAAGAAGCTGGAAGCACTCGGAGCCATCCCTGTCGAGATTTCACTGCCGCACACAGACCTCGGGGTGAGCACCTATTACATCATCGCCCCAGCTGAAGCTTCAGCCAACTTAGCGCGCTTTGATGGCGTGCGCTACGGCCACCGCAGCCCGAAGGCCAATGACCTGCTAGAGCACTACATGATGACGCGGGAAGAAGGCTTCGGCCCCGAGGTGAAGCGCCGCATCCTGCTTGGCACCTACGTGCTCAGCAGCGGCTACTACGATGCCTATTACCTCAAGGCCCAGCGCGCGCGCACCCTGATCCGTCAGGACTTTGAGAAAGCCTTCGAAAGCGTCGATCTCATCATCAGCCCCACCAGCCCCGCCCCAGCGCACAAGCTCGGCGAGCTGAAGGACAATCCGCTCGCAGCCTACCTCGAAGACATCTTCACCATCCCTGTGAACTTGGCAGGACTTCCCGCCATCAGCCTGCCTTGTGGCCTTGCCGTCGAAGGTGGCGTTTCCTTGCCCGTTGGCCTGCAAATGATCGCAAAGCCTCTCGACGAGTTCACCCTGCTGCGAGCTGCCGATGCCTTTGAGCGTCAGGGCTGAGCACTGGCCATTCGCAGCGTGTGCGTTGATCCAGTCAGACGTTGAGGCTGGCTTTATGTTCCTGGAGTTGCACACAGATCTCCAGGTCATGGACTGGGTGGTCCATCACTGGCTGGCCCGAGAGGGAACCCTACTGCCTGCAGTCGGCGCATTCAGGTCGTAAAGTCGGGACATTTTTTCCTGACCTTCGACACTGAGAAGCTGTCCGTTTGGACTGAAAGCAAGCATGACCGGTGCTCCATTGAGCCCGAGAAACTGCTGCACCAGTTCAGCGGTATGGTAGTCCCAGATCTTCACCGATCCATCGGGTGAGGCACTCGCCAGCCTGGGTTGAGTCGGATGAAAGGCGAGTGCCGTGATCTCAGCATCGTGAGCGCGAAAGTTGGCTTGTTCTTCCAGGGTTTCAGCGTCGAAGATACGAATGATTTGTTCGGCCCCAGCCATCGCAATCAGCTTTCGATCCGGGGAGGTGACGAGCTCCTCCTGCTGGACGTGGTAGGTCAGCTTTTTGATGATTTTGCCCTGAGAGGCATCCATGAGACAGAGGTGATCCACCACTTCTTCCTCGGCACGTTTCTGGGAGAGAATGGCCGCGATGCGATCTCCAGCCCCAACAAACACTGCTCGGTGAAGCCGCTGGGGGATTTTGAGCAAGGTCTTGCCCGAAGACACCTCAAACACCAATGACTCTAGAGAGGTGGAGAGTGCGAGAAGGCGGCTGCCGGTGGGATCGAAATCTAGGCGTGTCGTCAGCCCAGACATGGGCAGTTCATGCAGGGGCGTCAGCTCACTGCCATGCAAGCGATAGAGTTTGATGTTTCTCGGGGGGGCGCCGCTGGTGCGGTTGCCAATGGCCACTAGTCCGTCGGGCCGGTGAATGGCCATGATATGATAGCCATCCAACAACTTCGGGTGCACGGGATTCGGTCGGCTTGGCGTGCTGACGTCAAAGCGTTGGAGCCCATAATCCACGCGATTCAGCAGCAGCGTGTTGCTCAAAAAGCAGGTGGCCCAGCCTTGTTGGGCGTTGGGGGAGATGATGCGTGCGGCTTCAAGACCCGTGGGGATATGCCAGAGCTGTGCGGTCGTGCTCCTGCTGCCGATGACCAGGAGGTGCCCACTCAGGGGATGGAAATCAAAGTAGCGCCTCAGCGGTGTTTCTTTCATCCCCAAGAAAGTTCCACGCGAGGAGAAGGTCGATGTCTCCCAGAGACGCATGACGGATCGGCCTTGATCAATGCCGGCTTCATTGCCAATCGTGATCAGCTGATGCGCTGCGGTCCAGGCCAGATGGGTGACATTGCCCAGGTGCAATCGTCCGCGCTGTAGCGTGGCACCTGTGGCTGCATTCAGGATCGCGACTTCGCCGTTGTAATAGCCGACGGCGAGACGGCTGTGATCCTGGCTCAAAGCCATGCACTGAAAGTATTCGTCTCTTTGGTTCACCAGCTTGCCTTCCTCCACATGGAAGGTTAGCAGCGCCCGGCCTATGGATTTGCCTGCAAACAAGCGTTTGCCATCTCCGCTGAACAAGGCGCTGCCAAAGCAGCCTGGATGACTGAAGCGAACCGAGCCATCGTGGAGTTCCACGAGGTAGAGTTTTGAATCCACATTCTCTTTCCCGATTTCATCCAGCACGGCCAACTGCTGGCCATTCGGAGAAAAAGTCATGACATTGATGCCTGCCGAGGGCGCTGGCACGGTCTTTTCCAGCTGACCCTCTTCAATCCGGTAAATCTGAATCTGCTGCGCTTGCTTGCTGCTGATCGCGAGTCGCTGGCCATCTGCGGAGATGGCAATCACGACATGATTTTTGAATTCTGTCTCGATCTGCCGAAGGATCGTGCTGGTAGGCACATCCACGATGCCGACTTGTCCTCGATGGTTGGCTAAGGCGAACTGCCCTGGCCGCCCAGGGATCATGCGGGCAGCGGCTAGTTTGGCAAATCCTGGGATCTGCCAGTCTATGACCGAGGAATCCCGCTTGATGGATAAGTAATCCCAGCGCTGATCGCGTAGATCTTCAGGGATGGAGTCGAGCGCGCGTAGCATCGCAGGCACATCAGCCGCACGATAGGCGGACTCGGCCACTGCCATTTGGGAGGTCATCAGCGCGCGTCTGGTTTTCTCGGCCTGCTCATTCGCGCGTTGTTCGTTCGCTACGGCGATTTCTGCATGGCGTGTCGCCTTGCGTTCGCTGGCGATGACTTTCAGAACAAAGCCGAAACACACCAGCAGCAGTGCTGCCAGAGTTCCCGTGACCGCTTTGTGGCGGAGCATGAGGAGTTGCAGCTGCTTGAGCGCGCCTGCTTGCTCTGCGCTTGTGGCAAAGCCGCCCTGGTAGGCTTCGATGTCTGCACTGAGATGAGCGACTGTGGGGTAGCGATCCTCTTTCGCCAGCCGCAGGGCTTTCATGACGACGGCTGACAAGGCAGGTGGCACACGGCCACTCGACACATGAGGCAGAGGCTTGATGAGTCTGGCGTCCAAGACATCGCCTTTGCTGCGGGCTTTGCCCTTCGCTTGAGAGCTGACCTGCCATTCCGAGGGCGAGGTGATCTGGCCTGAGGTCACTTTGCTCAGCACCTCTTCCAGCGTCTGGCCTTCCACCGGGGGCCTCAAGGTGAGGATGGCGTAAAGAATGCCGCCTAGGGAAAAGATGTCGGAGCGCTCATCCAGTTCATCGATTTGGCCCCTTGCCTGTTCGGGGCTCATGTACTGCGGCGTGCCCATCACGGAACCATCGAGTGTCTGCAAAGAGGGGAGGCTAGACAGAACTTCACTGGAGATGGAGGCGGCGGCTTTTCGGCGTTCCAGATCAGCCTCAGACTGGCCTTTCCACTTCGCCAGTCCCCAGTCCATGACGAGCACCTCCCCGAACTCGCCCACCATGACGTTTTCCGGCTTGAGGTCGCGATGGAGCACGCCTTTGCTGTGGGCAAAGGCGATAGCATCGCACACTTTGCGAAAGATGAGCAGCAGACGATCCAGGGTGTAATCGTGCAGGTCATCGGGATGCCGGTTTTGCAAACCGTGCAGGATGTGCTGAAGCGTGCGGCCTTTGACCAGCTTCATGGAGTAAAAGAGCGGCACGCCGTGCTCCCAGACGATGTCGTAGATCGGCACGATGTTCGGATGCGCTAGCATGGCCAGCACCTCGGCCTCACGCAGGAAGCGCAGGCGGGCTGAGTGATCCTGCTGCGCGTCCAGGTGCATGATTTTCACAGCCACGGTGCGCTTCAGCTTGCCGTCTTCTGCTTCCAAAATGCTGCCCATGCCGCCGCGTGCGATTTCATGACCGACACGATAGTTGTCTGCCCCCAGCGAAGGTTCATTCATGCCTTCGGGTGCACTTCGCACCGGTTGGAAGACCGGGAGGGTAGGGATGTCGTTTTCTTCCATGTTGGGTGCGAGGACTCACCAACATACTTTGTTGCGAAGCAATCCTAGCGATTTTTTCCCTGAACCGGTGGACTGGCTAGGGGCATCCATGCTCGCCCTCCGATGGATGGGGAAGAAAAAGCTCTTGCGAGAGTTTCCAGGGGCTTGTCGAAGGTTCGGCTTTTGATTAGCCAGCGAGCGGTGTCGTGGAGCTCGATGGTGAAGGCGGGCGTGAGGCATCTCCGCGTGGGCGAATGCTGTGGGAGAGCTTGTGCAGCACGCCATTCACAAAGGCTCCCGACTCAGCGCCCCCCAGGTTTTTGGCGACTTCGATGGCCTCGTTCAAGATGACGGGCGCAGGCACTTCCGGCACGTTCAGCAGCTCATGCACGGCGACTCGGAGGATATTGCGATCCACGCCTGCCAAGCGCTCCAGGCGGAAGTTTTCCACCACAGGTGTGATGATCGCATCAATCTGCGTGCGGTGGGCCAGCACGCCGCGGATCAATTCTTCCGCAAAGGCGCGCACACTTGCTTTGGCATTGTGGATCTCCCAAAAAGCGCTCTGCTCCTCGGCGGTATGATCGCTGTGCAGTTCGTGGGCGAAGAGGAATTGGACGGCGGCTTCCCGCCCTTCACGACGTTTTCCCATGATTCACGCGCCCTCCAGGCCTGGGGTTCCGGCAAAGCTAGCCCGCATCTTGCGGAACAGGCTGACCATGTTCACGGCCGTCTGGGCAGCTTCAGCGCCACGGTTGATTTCCTGGCCCAGGCAACGCTGCTCAGCCTGTTGTTCGTTGTTCACGAGCAGGACTTCATGAATCACTGGCACGAGGTGGCGGACGGCCATCTGCTGGAGAGCATCGGTAACGGATTCTCCGACCAGGTCAGCGTGCTCGGTCGAACCACGGATGATGACACCGAAGGCGATGAGAACGTCGGGCTTGGTGCTTTTCAGCACGAGCTCGGCACATACTGGGATTTCAAAGGCACCAGGCACCCGGTAAACGGTCAATTCAGCATGGGGAGCTAGGGTCTCCAGTTCTTCACGCGCAGCGTCGAGCAGGCCCTGCACGAAGGTGTTGTTGTAGAGACTGGCGACGATCGCGATGGAGACCGGCTCTTGGATTGGCCGGGGGCGGGTGGGAGCGTGTTTCGACATGGTTGGCTTCGGGCTGCGTGCAGAAAAAGGGTCAATCGGGGGAACTCAGCGGTGTGGGCAAGAGGGCAGGGGTCACAGCTTGTGCCCGAGCTTTTTCTTCTTCGTCTCCAGGTAGCGCTGATTGTGGGGATTGGGTTCAGAGATGATGGGCACTTGCTCGACGATCTCAAGCCGGTGGCCGTCCAGGCCGACGATCTTGCGTGGGTTGTTCGTGATCAGGCGGATCTTTCGGACGCCGAGGTCATGAATGATCTGGGCACCGATGCCGTAATCGCGCAGATCCATGCCAAAGCCGAGCTTCAGGTTGGCCTCGACCGTGTCTAGGCCTTGCTCTTGCAGCTTGTAGGCCTGGATTTTTCCATGGAGACCGATGCCGCGCCCTTCATGACCGCGCATGTAAACGATGACACCACTGCCTGCCTCGGAGACGCGGCGCATGGCAGCGTGGAGCTGGCTGCCGCAGTCGCAGCGCCGGGAGGTGAAGATATCGCCCGTCAGGCACTCACTGTGCACCCGCACCAGTGTCGGTTTTTTCCCATCGATCGTGCCCATGACTAGGGCGACATGGTGCACACCATCCAACAGGCTGCGGTAGAGATGCAGTTTGAAGTCCCCAAAGTCCGTGGGCATGTCCACGACCTCTAGCTTCTCCACCAGCTGTTCGCTGCGTCGGCGGTATTCGATGAGGTCGGCGATGGAGCAAATCTTCAGCCCGTGCTTTTTGCCAAACTTTTTCAGATCCTCCAGGCGTGCCATGCTGCCGTCTGGATTCATGATCTCGATCAGCACGCCCGCTTCCCTCAGCCCGGCTAGGCGGCAGAGATCCACAGCGGCCTCGGTATGACCAGCGCGGCGCAGCACGCCTCCCGGCTTGGCCACGAGGGGATTGATGTGCCCCGGCTGCACGAAGTCGGCTTCGGTGCTCTTGGGGTCTGACAGCAGCTTGATCGTGCGGGCGCGGTCGGCGGTGCTGATGCCAGTGGTGATGCCCTGAGCGGCATCCACCGTGACGGTGAAATCGGTGCGAAAGGCCTCCCGATTCTCTGGCACCATGCTTTCCAGGTTTAGCTTCTGGGCGATCTCGAGACTGACAGGCACGCACAGCATGCCGCCACCTTCACGAACCATGAAGTTCACCAGATCCGGCGTGATCTTTTCAGCCGCACAGATCAGATCCCCCTCGTTTTCTCGATCTTCATCATCCGTGACGATCACCATGTGCCCGGCCCTGATGTCCGCGATGATGGCTTCGACCGGATGGCAGATCGGCTTTTTCTTGGCTGAGGGCATGGGGATTGGATGAAATCAAAGGACGTGTGATGGTGCTGGAGGCACCAAAAGGGGGGGGAGAACTCTGGTAGGGAGAAACGTGGGCATTTCCAGCGGCGATGTTATTTTTCGACAGGATGGCGCTTTCGTCAGTCGGCAAAAGCCGCTATCGAAAGGGCTATTCCGCGTGGCTAGGGCTGCGCGGGTTGCGTTTTCCCTGACACCCTGTGCTCTGTGCAGTTTTCCATCTTCGGCTGTATGGCCTGCTCTGTGGGCTGCTGTGCCTGACTATGGTCCAGGCAGCGGATCCGCCTGCACTGCCACCTGCACCTGCGGACGGCATCTGGGATGACACAAGGGCGCTGACGCCTGATCAGCGGGCACGACTCGCCACCGCAGTGGCCGAGCTGCGCGTGGAGCATGGCGTGAGCGTGTGGGTGGTGGCAGAGACCTTTTTGCCGCAGGGCACCACGCCGCGCGACCGTGCGCGCCAGCTCCGCCAGGCCTGGAGCCCAGCGGGCGCGGCGGTGCTATTCCTCTACGATCGCTCTTCGGATCGTGAGATGCTGTCCTACTCCCCAGATCTGTGGTCGCGCCTGCCTTCTGCGGGTCTCTTTCACCTCCATCAGAGTCTGCATGAGACGATGCAGCAGCGCTCGTTGCCCCTGGAAAAGCGGATGGAGCAATGCGTGCAGCGCCTGCTTTCCAACATCGCCACGCTCTCCTCTCAGCAGGGGAAGCTGGATCAGGTGCAGGGGCGTGATTTTTTTCGTCTCGGGCGTGTCTTTGGCGCAGGCCTCGTGCTGCTGGCTGTGGTTTTCTGGGCGTGGGAGGGGTGGCAAAGACGTCGTCAGCAGCGGGTGCAGCCACTAGGTCGGCTGCCCAAGGTGGTGGTAAACCCTCGCCTGGGCGCACCTCACGGCAGCACAGTGCTGCGGGTGGAATAGCGCGCGCGGCCTTCAGGGCTGGCTGCTGGTCGCAGCACCTTCGATGTCGAGGATGAAGATGGCGGGTGTCCCGTCCTCGAGCTTGCGCTTTTGCAGCAGCAGCCGCGCGAGGTAAACCTGGCCCCACTCCGTCTCGCGGTCCAGGTATCGGCCCGCTGGCGTGTTTTTCGGGGAGATCGCTTGGCACGTCAGCGACCCATCGGCACTGCCCTGCAGGGTCATGATGACCAAGCCCGAGCGCTGGCTTTCCGCAAATTCCAGGCCATGGCTTCGGCGCAGGCCCAGGTGCAGCCAAGTGGGATCACTCGCCGGAGCATGGATCACCCGGGCCAGCTTTTTTTCATGCGTCTCGGCAAAAAGCGGCCAGTCCAGCAGGAAGGCTCCTGGCTGTGCACGCGGCACGAGCCGCAGCAGTGCCCCCTGCGGGTTTGCACGTGTCATGACCTGAAACAAGGGTGCCGACTGGCGGCCCGGCAGCAGCAGCGGGGTGATGCTGGATAGCTTGAAGCTTAGGACCTCCAGCTTCTGCTGCGCGAAGAACTCCTCGGCATCAGCACCGTATTCTTCAGGCTCAGCCAACAAGGCGGCGCGCTCAGCGGCTGTCTTGGCTTCAGAAAGCTGCCGAAATAGGGGCGATGCGACCTGCGTCGCGGCTTCCAGATCCACCTGAATCTCCGAGGGCGGAATCAACTCAGCGCGCCGCACCACTAGGTCGGGCTCTGCCGGAGCCACTGGGGGCACGGTTACGGGTGCCACAGCTGGCGGCGCCATGGCGGGTGGCTTTCCCATAGCAGGCACTGGCTTTTCAGGCGCAGGAGAAGTCTGCAGGGGGGCCTTCTCACGCAGCGTCACCGGCACATCCACGACCAGCGGCGGAAAAAAGTCATCTTGCAGCAGCCACGTCACCCCACCGGCCACCACCAGCAGTCCCAGAATCACAGGACCGAGAGAACTGCGTGGCGCTGGGTTCGGCTGCCAGGCTGCCATGTCCTGGGCCTCCGCTGCGGTTTCGCTGTCCATCGTCACAGTCGGCCGAGCCGCCACCCAGCCGGACGGGTCCAGCTTTTCCACCCGCGCCACCGGGTCGAGAGGCACGACTGGCGAAAAAGGAGACATTCCCGCGCTAGCCACGGGCTGGGGCAAAGGAGGCACGTCTGGAGCCACATAGGCGGGCACCCTCGGTGGCGGGGCAGGCATCGCTGCCTCTGGCGCATTCCAAAAAGGGGAAGACCAGGCCGTGCCCAAAGCTGCCGCGGGTGCTGGGGGCACCCGTTCGTTAGCAGCTGGTTTGCCGTCCCAGGGCGAACCTGATGCCGAAAAGGGCGACATCGGCTGTGGCGCGGTCGGCGGTGCCATCGGTGGCACAAAGAGCGGCGTTTTTTCAGGGGCAGGCGGCCAGGGCACCTGACGTGGAGCTGGCGGAGGTCCAAAGCCTGGCCCCCCAACCTCGGCCATTCGAGGCTGCCGCCGACGTAGCGGGGTCAAAGGTGCCCCGAGTGCGGGCGGCGCAGGAGAACTCGGACTAAAGAAGCTCTCCATGACCGCGCTGTGCGCGCAGTGCGGGCACGTCACCAGAGCTCCCTGCTGATGAGGCAGCGAGAGAAAGGGACGTCCGCACGAAGGACAGCGCAGGCTAAGAACACCAGCATGAGTCATGGCAGCCGAAACTAGACACCATACCGTTACGCCGCGCGAGTGGATTGAGTTATCGCCAGGAAGCATCTGCCCCTGAGGAAAGATTGACAAACCCATTCGCACCGCCTTGAATTGCATCGTGATCGCCAAACCAAAGCGGGCGTAGTTCAATGGTAGAACACGAGCTTCCCAAGCTTGATACGTGGGTTCGATTCCCATCGCCCGCTCCAGGTCGAGACCTAGGTGCCCAATGACGTTCTCGCTGCTGCTGAGGAAGGTTGACGAGCGATGCCTCGTTCCATGGAGAACTTTGTCTTCCCCGCCGTGCTCTTCGCAGCGGCCTGTCCTGTGGGGTGAAAGGTGCTGATCAAAATTGGCCCCTGCGCCGGAGGGGGCTGCCGCTCTGGCATCAGCTCTGCGGGTGATGTGCTTTTGTGACGTTATCGCCCCATCGCCCCCCGCGTCTTGACCCTGCCTGCGGATGCTGGATTCATCACGAATGCCTTCGGCCTTAGACTTTCCTGACGTCATCGCGGATCTCATCGAGACCGGACGCGACTTCCACCACCGTGGCTGGTCCCTCGGCACCAGCAGCAACTACAGCGTGGTGGTGGGCCGGGAGCCGTTGACGCTGCTGATGACGGGCAGTGGCCATGACAAAGGCAGGCTCCAGCCCGGGCAGTTCCTCCTCGTCGATGAAAACGCCGCCGCCATGAGCGAAACAACGCTCAAACCCAGCGCCGAGGCTCTGCTGCATAACGCTTTGGCCACACATGGCGCAGGCTCAGTGCTGCACACGCATTCCGTGGCCGCCACCGTGCTCAGCGAGCATTTTTTGAAGGACGGAGCCCTGCGCATCGCAGGCTACGAGATGCTGAAGGGCCTGTCAGGCATCGCCACGCATGAAGCCGAGGCGCGGATCGAAATCTACCCGAACACACAGGACATCGCCGCGTTGGCCCAAGAGATCGAAGGACGTCTGGCAGATGCAGTGAACCCGCTGCGGCACGGCTTCCTCCTGGCCGGGCACGGCCTCTACACCTGGGGCGGCACGTTGGCTGAGGCGCGGCGGCAGGTTGAGGTGCTGGAGTTTCTTTTCGAAGTCGTCACGCGGAAGCGCTTGCTCACTGGCTCCTTTTGAACCGAACTGCATCTCATGGCCATCCTGCGCATCCCTTCTGAAAGCCGCGTCATTGAGGATGCGGACCTCATCCGCAGTTTCCTGCTGAAGCATGGCATCACCTATGAGCGTTGGGCAGTGGCGGGCCGTGCCGGAGGCGATGCCACGCAGGAAGAGATCCTGGCCGCGTATGCGCCGGAGGTCGCAGCGCTCATGCAGCAGGGCGGTTACATCACCGCCGATGTCGTCAACGTCACACCCGACGTGCCGAACCTACAGGAAATGCTCGACAAGTTTAACCAAGAGCACCGTCACGCCGAGGATGAGGTGCGCTTCATCGTCAAAGGCAGCGGTATTTTTTACATCCACCCCGAGGATGACGCGTTGGTCTTCTCCATTGAGGTGCATGAAGGCGACCTGATCAACGTGCCTGCTGGCGTGAGGCATTGGTTTGACCTCTGCGCCGAACGCACCATCCGCGCCATCCGCCTCTTCAAAGAGAAAGCCGGGTGGACGCCGCTCTACACCGGCGACGGCATCGCCAGCAGCTATCAGCCGCTTTGCTTTGGGCCGAACTACCTCGCCGCCAAAGGCATCCACATCGAGCAAGCCGTCACTATCGCCGCATGATCGAGTTTCGCGGCAAACTCATCCTGCTCGACATCGAAGGAACCGTCTCGCCGCTCGCCTTTGTGCATGACGTGATGTTTCCGTATGCACGAAAGCTCGCCGCCGCCTGGCTCGGGGCGCACTGGGGCCATGAGGTCATCGCCGAGCTTGCTCACGATGCTGGTGTGGCCGCCTTTCTCAATGCGCTCGAGGCCGAAGCCGCCGTGCATCGCCTCATGGATGCCGATGCCAAAGTCACCGGCCTGAAGCAGCTCCAGGGCCTCATCTGGGAGCAAGGCTTCCGCACCGGCGACCTGCGCAGCACGCTCTTCGATGATGTCCTGCCCGCTTTGGATCGCTGGCGGGAAAGCGGCCGCGAAATCCGCATCTACTCCTCCGGTAGCATCCACGCGCAGCGCCTCTTCTTCGCCCACACTACTGCGGGTGATCTCACATCTTGTTTCTCCTGTTACTACGACACCACCACCGGCATGAAAAAGGACGCTGCTAGCTACATAGCCATCGCTGCTGATTCTGGCATGGCTGCCGCGGAGATCCTTTTCATCAGCGACCTCGTCGATGAATTGAACGCCGCCCAGTCCGCCGGCCTGAAGACCGCCCTCGCCCTCCGCCCCGGAAACAAAGCACAGCCAGAGAGCGGGCATCCGATCATCGCCAGCTTCGATGAAGTAGTCCTCGGCTGACGAACCTCGCGAAGCGTCCCGGAACCGTAGCGAAGCGGAGATAGCCAGCCGTAGGCTGCCCGAAGGGTGAGCGCAGCGAAGCAATGCGGTGGCAGAGATGCCGGGGCCACCCGGCATCGGCGACACCGCTCTCGTCAGGCCAAACAACGCCGCAGACCTCAAATCCACCGATGGAGGCACAAAACCACACCCCTTCCACTCACAGGATTCTATCGTCATTCGATTATCATCCGCTCCGACCAGAGCGGTGTCGTCGAGACAAGGGCCTTGCCCTTGTCTCTTTGCCACCGCACTCCGGGACGCTGCCGCGCTTTTCATCGCCCCTCACCAATCCGCATCCACGTCATACTCGTCGGCGATCTTGTCCGTCTTGAAGCGGTAGATGCTCTTCACCATCGCGGAGCTTGTGTGCTGCTCGAACCACGCAGCCGAGCACCAGGGGTAATCCTTCGCCACCTTCACCAGGCCATGCCGCACCGCGTTTTGGTGCGTGTAGTTCAGCCGCGCGAAATACGTCGGCTGCTCCTCCAGCTTCGTCTCCCAGTAGTTGTGCCACACCTGTCGACCCGGCGCGGCATCCAGCTTGTTCACCCACTTCGCTAGCTTCTCATGCAGCGTGCCCAGCATCACCGGCAGGCTTTCCGCCGTGCCCGGCGACTCCGCCACGAAGTGGTAGTGATTCGAAAACACCGCCCACGCCTCCAGCCGCCATTCATACTGCGAACACATTGCCAACAGCCCCCGATGCAGCACCTCCAGCCGAGCCTTCGAGCGAAAATGATGCGCATGATGCAGCGTCGCCGCCGTGACGAAGTAGATGCCATGCTCCGTCAACCGATGCACCGGCGCATGAGGCCACGAAAGACGATCTGTTGAGTCCGACATGGACCCGATGCTAGAAAACCGCTTCGTTCTCTGCAAGCGCTATCGAAAGTCGCGAAGCGTCCCGGAGTGCGGTGGGAAGCGAAGCGCCACACCGCTGCGCCGAAGCCCCCGATCACCAAGTCACGCAAAGCCTCTCTCTACACCCACATACCTCCGGCGCTCATCTCCCGGCCCGCATCACCCCCGGCCCCACGAAAGCGGTGTCGCCGATGCAAGGGCCTTGCCCTCGCATCTCTGCCACCGCACTCCGGGACGCTGCCGCGACATTCGTTACCTCACCATTCAGCGAGGCATGGCATACATCTGCATCTCCATTCGAATGGCTTTGGCGAGGCCATTCAAATCTCCATATAGACTCTTGCTATTGATGTTCATTTTTCTCAGCAACACAAACACCGACTCATAAAGGGATGCTTTGATGGTGAACTTAGTCATTTGGATGGAATCGTAGATGGGCGCGGCCAATGCCTCCTCGATCTTTTTGCCACGATTACCCGACACAAGGAAGGTTCCAGCTTGTCGATCAACTCGGACGTTTAATTCTGCGGGTTCACCGATCCATGCAATGTCGTATGACAATCGGTCAACTGTCTCGTCGAAGACTTTGTCTCGCTTAGCATGCACCGATCCCCGTGTTTCTCTGAACTCCCTGTCTTTGGAGCCAATCCAAGCGATAGACTGTTCCATTATCGCTGAGTAGTCCAAGGCGATGACTGCAAAATCAGGCCGCAAATTTGTGTCGTATGCCTCGAGAGCGAAGTATAGCGCGATATATGGACTCGAGGTGAAGTCCAACAGGCGCGTCGGTATCCCATAGTGCTGCATCAGTGCGAGTCAGGCGAATTTCGAGTTCGGCTTGAGATTCTCTCCGTCATAGAGGTGAAATTTCGATCTGAACTCATCGAATGAGCGATCCTCAAATTTCTCAGCAGCTACTGCTGACCACCCGGCACCGATAAGACGCTCAAGAGACGACTCCAATCTCCATGCTGCATTAGCATGCCCCCGGAATATGAAGTTATTCGGGAGGTTGTTGAGCTGCTTTAGCAAATCCTCTGGATCGTCAACAATGACTTCATTCATTCGTGCGCACCTTCTTGTATAAGTTTATCAAGTCCTCAAGCACCTGTTTGGGATCGTGATCCATCTCGTCATAGCGTCTTTTAATCGGGTCACCACTCAAGTTCACTCTGTGGGCTTTGTGCCCTTTGAGCGTCACAATCATCGCTGAGGCTTCATTACCTGTTGCAGCGGTGCTGCGGGCAATGCCCTTCAAAACGTCGCGGTTCAGGTCTTCGCCTTGGACTTGAGCCTTTCCCTTTGCGGCCTGTGCCTTTGAGCAGAGAAAGGCCAATGGGCGCTGAAAATGTTCGTCCGCGTCGAAAGGGTTTGGACCACGAAATGTGGCAGAGAATTTTGTAACTCGGTGGGCGTTTGTTAGGGCTTTCAAAAATCCATCGGGATCAGGAATCGGTGCTATTTCAACAGTTATCTCATTTTGTAGTACCGTGTTAGTGTGGGAGAATAGCCTTTCCAGCATCGAAGCTATGCCCTTTGCAGTTCCGGCCAGACTATTCTTCCTAGCTATGCCAACAAAACCGATTGAGGCGTCATAGACGCAGTGCGTGTAGAGGCTGGTTGACAATTCCTCTTCAAGAAAGTTTCCGGTCTTTTCATCAAATTTCTTGATGGTGGCCTTCGTGGTTCTACCAATCGCAAAGTAACCAGCGCTGTCGGTAAACGTGTCAAAGTTCCCAATGTGCCAAGTGTAACCTTTGCGCAGTTCTGCCAAAGGACGGTCGTTTATGGCGCGAATAAACACCTCTCTCGAAGTTAAATTGTCGTGCAGAAAAGACTGCTGGACCGGCTTGATAAAATTAGCTCGGAACAAGCTGTATTCGATACTTGGCACGATGTGGTTGGGTGGAGTAACTGGAACTATCCATTTGGCACAGTCGGAGAGGGCGATGGCACAGGCCCTTCAGCTGCAGCCGTCCCATCCTCATTCACATAAACCACGCCCCAAGCCCGGGCGATGCGCCTTCTGCCGGCATCATCCAAATCCTCCCGTTCACCGAGATTGAACTCAATAGTGTTGATGAGGTCACGGCGAGCTTTTGGGCCTCGGGGTAGAGGGCGGCGAGTTCGCCTTGCTGGGTGTCGGTGTTGTGCTTGGCGGCTTCGCTGGCGGCGCGTTTCGCCACGGCATCGTCGTGGACAGTGGCGACTTCCGCAGCGCTGGGTAGGGCCATGGGAATGTGCTTGCTGCCTTCGGCGGCTCGGCGGGCGGCTTCACCAGTGGCGATCTTGGCAGCAGCGTCGATGACGTTGCCGATGGTGGTCAGATCAGGCAGCGAGGTGGCATTGACATCGCGATCATAGAAGGCGCGGCCTCCGGCGGTGAAGATGCCACGTGCGACGCCGAGGTCATACACCTGATGGAAGTGGCTGACGTGCAGCGTGAGCTTGGCGATGGTCTGGCTCAAGGCCTCCGTAAGCGGTGCCTGCGCGGCGAGGGCATTCGGCACATCCCCGGCCTCCTTGATGAGCTTGTTGAGGAAGCTGTCCGCCTTCGAGTCGTCCAGCTTTGCCCAATGGGGGGCGGTGATGAGACGATCATTGGGAAATTGCTTCTAAGCATCACGCGCTGTGGTGAGAGTGCGGATGACGGAACTGATGGTGTTCGGCAGTCGGCGATTAGGCATAGCGCTGCGGATTTTGATTATTTGGGCTCCGTTTGTCGAGAATAGAAATGGGAATGTTTACAACTCTGTCACGGAGGAAGGCATCACCTTCACGACCCTTCGGCTAAACTTCATGCTGGCGTCCTTCTGCCAAAACATTCACATCACGCACGCATGAACATCCACGGCCAGCCGCACCGCTCCATCGAAGCCGACCATAGTCGGCGCATCGCACGCATTGTCGATCAGACCTTCCTGCCGCACCTAGTCGAGTGGCGGGAACTGGAGACGATGCAGGATGTGGCGGAGGCCATTGCGGTCATGCGAGTGCGTGGTGCGCCGCTGATCGGGGCGACAGCGGCATTTGGGCTGTTCTTTGCACTGCGAGATGACGCGTCTGACGCGGCTATGCAGCAGGCTTACGAGACTCTGCATGCCACTCGGCCCACGGCGGTGAATCTGCGCTGGGCGCTGGATCGCGTGAAGCGCGTGGTTCTGCCACTCTCCGTCGAAAAACGGGCCGACGCGGCCTGGAGCGAGGCTTTGAGCATCTGCGATGAAGATGTGCAAACCAACCATGCCATCGGCCAACATGCGCTGGAGTTATTCAAGGCCATTCAGGCAAAGAAGGCCGATCCCACCGCGCCGCTGAATGTCATGACGCATTGCAACGCGGGCTGGATCGCCTGCGTGGACTGGGGCACGGCCATTTCACCCATCTACCAGGCGCATGATGCGGGCATGAAGGTCCACGTGTGGGTTAGCGAGACGCGGCCACGCGGGCAGGGGGCCTCCCTCACCGTGTGGGAATTGCGTGAGCACGGCGTGCCGCACACCCTGATCGTGGACAACAATGCTGGGCATCTGCTTCAGCGTGGGCTAGTGGATTTGGTCATCGTCGGTGCGGACCGTGTCACTGCGCAGGGGGATGTGGCGAACAAGATCGGCACCTATCTCAAAGCACTCGCCGCCAAAGCTCATGACGTGCCCTTTTACGTCGCCCTGCCGGTGAGCACCATCGACTGGAACATCACCGATGGCATCCACGACATCCCCATCGAGCAACGCAGCGCTCGCGAAGTCACCCATATGCCCGGATTGAATGCGGAAGGCCTGCGTGAGGAAGTGCTGATCACAGCGGCGGGCACTCAGGCTCGCAATGATGGCTTTGATGTCACGCCCGCGCATCTTGTCACCGCGCTCATCACTGAGCATGGAGTCTTTGAGGCGAACTCGGCTTCATTGGCCAAACTCAGGGCGCTAGGTGTCTGACCGCGTCATCGCGCCATGGGCAGCTTTTCAGCAGATTTCGTTTGATGAGTGTGCTGGTGAGCTGAG
Organism: Verrucomicrobiaceae bacterium; assembly: GCA_027484445.1. Classification (GTDB taxonomy): domain Bacteria; phylum Verrucomicrobiota; class Verrucomicrobiia; order Verrucomicrobiales; family Verrucomicrobiaceae; genus Prosthecobacter. The sequence continues at coordinate 76,414 of JAIXSY010000044.1, read as the reverse complement.
GGCATGAATTTCTTTGGCTGAATCGTCGTTAGGTGCGCAGGTAGGTGATGAGGCTTCGTGGGTGAAGGATGACGAAGAGGAAGTTTGGCGGCAAGCGGGGCAGGGGCGTGAGTTGGTGCCGATGGTGATGCTTTCGCGGCTCAGGAGCATGACCTGTGTTGCCGCTCAGGGGCTGGCTCAAACGCGGGCACCCATGAGCACTTTCATGACGTCGTCGAGCGTGATCCAGCCGAGCAGGGTTCCGTCGGGGGCATCGACGAGGGCGGCGACTTCGTGCTTTTCCAGGAAGAGGGCGAGCAGCTGCGTGAGTGAAGCAGTGCCGCTGATGTGCAGGGCAGGGCGGATGAGGCTTTGCCAAGCCTGGCCGTGGGGCTCGATGAGGTTTTGCACGAAGAGCTCTCGCACGCGGATGTAGCCGCTGACGTGCTGAAGGTCGCCTGTGGGGCTGACGGGGTAGCTGCGGTGGAGTTTGTGACCTTGCTGGCGGACATTGGTGGCAAGGTCGAGCCGCTGGTCGAAGACCTTCACAGCTTCGCGTGGCACCATGGCGCTTTTGACCCGGCGTGCGCTGAGGGTGGCGGCGTGGATCATGATGATCTCTTCCTGGGTGTGCAGGAGCTGCTCGGCGCGTGCGCTTTCGACGAGGGTGATGATGTCAAGGATGCGGTCGCTCTGGCTGGTGTTGGCCTGGGAGCTGCGCTTTAGCCGCTCGGCAAATTTGACCATGACCCAGACGATAGGATGGCAAAGGTGCAGCATGCAGGTGAGGGGACCAATGAGGCGTGGGGCGAGCTGGCTGGCGAGGTGGACGCCGATGATCTTCGGTGCCATCTCACTGCCAAAGAGAACGGCGACGGTCATGAAGGCGGAGAAGGCCCAGAGCCAGTCGGCGCCATAGACCGCGGTGAACTGGGCTCCGGCGAGGGTGGCGAGTCCGGTGTTGGCGAGAGTGTTGAAGACGAGGATGGCAGAGATGGGCCGCTCGATCTGTTTTTTCATCGAGAGCCATCGCCCGGCTTTGGCGATGCCGCGCTTTTCCTGAACCTGGAGTTCCAGTGGGTTCAGGCTGAGCAGCACGGCCTCGGTCAAGGAGCAGAGGAAAGAGACCCCGAGAACGGTGGCAGTGGTGAGCAGGAGCAGGGCGATCATAAGCCTGAAGGCGAGCTGGCCATGAGGTGGCTCAGGCGAAGCTCTTCAGCAAGGTGCGCAGGCTGAGGCCAATGACGACAAGGCCGACCAAGATCAGGAAGGGGCGGTGGGGGACGCGTTGGCAGATCCAGGCCCCGAGGGGGGCGGCGAGGACGCCCCCTGCGGCAAGGCTGAGGATGATGCTCCAGTGATCGAGACCGATGCCGAGCAGAAAGCCAAGGGAAGCAGAGAAGGTGACGAAGAACTCGACAGCGTTCACGCTGCCAACGGTCTCACGGAAAGGATTTCCCCGGGCGAGCAAGGTGGAGCCGACGATAGGGCCCCAGCCGCCTCCGCCAATGGCATCGACAAAAGCACCGAAGAAGGCGAGGGGCCTGACGTGGGTGGTGACGGATTGAGGAGGGAAGGAGCGCACGGACTTCACGATGAGGATGAGGCCCATGAGCAGCAGGTAGCCTGCGATCCAGGGCTTGATGGCATCTCCGGAGATCTGGGTGAGCAGGTAGGCTCCGACAAAGGCACCTAGAATGCCTGGCAGGAGCAGCTTCAAGAAAAGGCTCTTGTTGATGTTCCCGAAGGCATGGTGAGAGACGGCGGATGCCCCAGTGGTGAAGCATTCCGCCGCATGTACGGTGCTGCTGACGATGGCGGGCGGGAGCCCGAGTCCGATGAGGAAACTGGAGGCGGTGACACCGTAGGCCATGCCGAGAGCGCCATCGACGAGCTGAGCGATGAAGCCAATGCCAATGTAAAAGAGGAGGTCTTCGTTCACTTGGCTGAAATCAAAGGTTAGGCGCGTAGGACTGGAGCAGTCGGTAGCTGGCGAGCATGCTTTTCACAGCGGCCACAGTTGCGGCGACCTGCTGATGCAGGGGGGCGAGGCCAGGTGTCTCAAAGACGATCTCCAGGGGCTTCACGACCTGTTCAGGTGGGGCGCTTAGGATGCCAAGGTAGCCTTCCTTGATGATGCCCTGCTGGGCCAGGAAGCCATCGATGATGTGCTGCGAGTTCCGGGGAAGGTGGGCGCTGGCAGCCTCCAGGGCGGGATTCAGCAGGTGCTCGCTGAGCAGGGAACCGCTGACAAAGCCATAGCAGCCGTCGGAGTCATCGTCGGAGTGCAGGGAGATGATGCCATCGAAGTGTTCGCGGCGGAGTTCGGACTCGAGGTAGAGCACCTCGGGCTCAATGGAGCCATACCAGAATTCACGGTTGAGATCGAGGTTGTTGCGATTGTGGCGTGTGCCGAGATTGCGCCCGGTGGGATTGCAGATGGGGTAGAAGTGGATCTCGAAGTCGCCGAGCTCTTCGGGCTTTTCTGCGGACCAGCGAATGAGTTCGTTGGTGGCGAGGATGCCTGCCTCTTCATCGCCATGAATGCCGGCGAAGATGCCGAACTTGAAGCCATAGCCTTTTTGCAAAGGTTTGCTGACGAATTTCGGGAGGTAGATGCCCTCGGTAGGCGGCAGGCTTTCCAGCAAGATGCGTGAGGCGGGCCGAGCCGAGATGGGCTGCGCCTCCGTGGAAAAGCGGGATTGAGGGAGCTGGGAAAGCAGCATGGCGATCAAGAAGTGTGGACGATTTAGGCGCTGACTTTGGCACGTGCCTCTTCAGCAAGGGCGGTCGAGAGATAGCGCTCACCCGTGCTGCAGCCGATGGTAACGATAAGCTTGCCTGCGTTTTCGGGTCGAGATGCCACTTGCAGAGCAGCCCAGACATTGGCTCCGGTGGAAATGCCGACCAGCAGACCTTCTTCAGCGGCAAGGCGGCGTGCGGTGTGAATGGCATCTTCGTTGGAGACCTGGATCACTTCATCGACGATGCTGAGGTTGAGATTTTTGGGGACAAAGCCTGCGCCTGTGCCCTGGATCTTGTGGGGGCCAGGAACCAAAGGTTCGCCGCGAAGAGTCTGCGTGATGACGGGAGAGTCCTTGGGCTCGACGGCGATGGATTGCAGCTCGGCTTTGCGGCCCTTGAGCACCTCGCTGACACCGGTGATGGTGCCGCCGGTGCCAACGGCAGCCACGAAGAGATCGATCTGACCCTCGGTGTCTTCCCAGATCTCTTCAGCGGTCGTTTCCCGATGCACCTGGGGGTTGGCAGGATTGGCGAACTGCTGTGGCATCCAGGCTCCAGGGTTTTCTGCCAGCAGTTCCTCGGCTTTGCGAATGGCTCCCTTCATGCCCTCCTTGGCGGGGGTCAAGACTAGATTCGCTCCAAGCAGGGCGAGCAGGGTGCGGCGCTCTTGGCTCATGCTTTCCGGCATGGTAAGCGTCAGTGGGTAGCCCTTCGCAGCAGCGACAAAAGCGAGGGCGATGCCGGTGTTGCCACTGGTGGGCTCGATGATATGCCCTCCTGGCTTGAGGGCTCCGCTCTTCTCCGCTGCCTCGATCATGGCACGCCCGATGCGGTCTTTGACGCTGCCGAGCGGATTCTTGAATTCGCTTTTGATGGCAATGCGAGCCGGGACTCCGGCCGTGATTCGGTTTAGCTGTATCAGAGGCGTTCTGCCGATCGATTCAGTGATGCTGTGAAAGTAGGCCATAACGATAAAACAAAAAAGATGGAATGAAGGGAAGGTTTCTCAGCCGAGCTTGCGGGAAAGGCCGTTGAGCCAATGGTTGAGCCATGCGCGCAGACGCACGGTAAGAAGGCTTTCCGGGGGCTGATGGTAGCGTGTAGGCAGGTGATTCATGGCGAGGGCGGTGAGTTGGGGTTTAGCGTGCGGCGTTGGCTTCGGCAGGGATGCGAGTTTTCTCCAAGCTCTCGACTTGGGTCACGCGGCCTTCATGGACCACAAGCTGGATCGAGCCGAAGCGCATGGAGGCGAGCTTTTGGCGGACAATTTCAATCCAAAGTTCGTGAGAATCGTTGGAGGCTTGAAGGGGCTGGGCGTGTGAACTCATGCGGTGATCGTGAAACATCCTTCTTCTTTTAAGTATATCTGTCAAATAGGAATTAAAGTCACTTCTTTTTCTTTTATTCCAGGAGTCCATCGTTGGTTCCACGGCTTTGAGTTGCGTGGTCGAACCAGCTTGGGCGTTAGTCAGAACTAGCCATGCTTTTTCCTCTCAGCGGCGCTTTGCTGGCAGAAGCCATGGCTTCTGGCCTGTCGCGCTATGAATTGGCTTGCTTTAGCTGAGTCGGAGCTGGGCTCGCAGGTAGGCGAGGAGGCGTTCGCGTGTGGCAGGGGTGCGGCGCGGAGAGATGAGCTCACGCACGGCAGCCCGGACGCCGAGCCAAGCGACGTGCAGGCGATGTTGCCGGGCGAAGCGGAAAACGATGTCGGCGAATTCGCGGTCGCGCAGGTGTCCCTGGCGCTGGTAGTGAAAGGGGAGGGCCAGTCGCTGGCAGGTGTGGCCTTGGCGCAGCTGATGGATGGCCCAGGCGTAATCTTCAGCCGTGGGCAGGGTTTCGTCGAAGGGATGCTGCTGCCAGAGCCGACGCCGAATCATGCCCATGCTGTTGCTGTAGATGGAGCCAAACTTGAGGCCTTTGGCGCGCAGTTCCTGCCAGTCAATGCGGTCGCTGTAGTAAGGATCTTTGTCCCATTTCAGGCTGACGCAGGCAGTGCTGGGGTCTCGCATCACCTCCACCATGTGGGCGAGTGCGTCGGGAGATTCGAGCACGGTGTGTGAGCTGAGGATGAGCACGAGATCAGCGGTGAGGTGGCTGAGGCCAAAGTTCAGCACCTTGGCGTGCTCGTAGCGGTGCGGCCAGTCGATGATGCGACCGCCTGCGGCCTCTAGAAGCGTGGCAGAGCCATCCTGGCTTCCAGAGTTGATGCCAAGGATGTCATCGGGCTGAAGGGTTTGTTGCTTTAGCGCACTCAAGACGGAGGGCAGTGTGGTGGCTGAGTTCGCAAATCGGATGAGCACCGCGAGACTAGGCCGTGGCAAGGAGGTGGCGAGCGGGGACATAGCTTTCACAACAGGCGGAGAGGGTGAGTGAAAAGGCTGAGCGTGGTGAGTCTAGCCCGAGAACGAAGTGGCTAGAGAGACTGGGCCATGCTCGTGACTGCGAGGCAGCAGCAATGAAAGGGTGCAGCCCAGCGATCACACTCAGCGCCGAAATCATGGGGACTGAGCGCATCGCAACGGCAGACGAAGATGGGGTGAACGCGTGGGGCTGTGCCCTGGACCACCTGGGCGACCTGCGAAAGTGCGGTGAAGGCACGGAGGTGGGGGAGTGGTTTCATGGAACTTTAGACTGCGGCATGAATGCTTCCTGAACCATCCCCACACATGAGGGGACTTTCTTTCAGACCTGGGTGATGGCAAGGTGGGGGAAGTTGAAAGATCTGATCAAACTCGTCATCGCTTTGGCCTTTTATGGAGGTCTGGCTCCTCTGCTGGGGGGGCTGATGGCCACGCGCCGTTCTTGGCAGCGTGTTTTGTTTGGGTTGATGATTTTCATGCCAACGCTACAGCCGGGAAGGTTCACGCTGATGCTCGGCAGCATTGATTTTTACCGAGGTCACACCAAGGGCTTTGAGATCTCTTTAATCGAAGTTTTTGCCATAGCTCTGATCATCGCGGTGCTGCGTGGACCGCGCGAGCCTTCGATGCCGTGCCGGGCTTCTTGGCCGCCTGGCACTGGGATCTACCTGCTGTGGTGCTTTGCGGGATTGATTTCCATCATCCATGCCTGGGAGCCCACCTACAGCCTGATGACCTTTGTGCGTGTGGTGAAAAGCACGCTGATCTATGCTGCGGCGGCTTTGTTTCTCCGCGATGACAAAGATCTGCGTGCCGCAATTTATGGGCTGGCTCTGGCGCTAATCGTGCAAGGCTGGATCTGCATGAAGATGCGTTATTTGGAGGGCTATTTTCAGATCAAGGGATGGTTTGAGCATCAAAACCCGATGTCCATGTGGGCCTACATGAGCGCGTGTGTCGTTTTTGCAGCAGCCATGCATCGTGAGGTCAAAGGGCGGCTACTTTGGCTGTGCCATGCCGCCTTTGGCGCAGCGGGGTTGTGTGTCCTGCTGTCCGTATCACGCGCGGCTCTGGCTGCGTATTCGGCTGGGGCAGCGATCGTGCTGCTTATGGCTTGGCTGCGGGGGCCCGGCGTGCGGACGACACTGACCTCGCTGATGGGCATGGTCGGTGCGGGCATGGTGCTGATGTTTGCCATGGACTCGATCAACTCACGGCTGGAGGAGGTGAAGGCGGGTAAGGAGAAGACTGCGGAGGATCTGCGTGACATCCTGAATCGCCAATCCAAAGCGATGCTGTCGGATCATCCAGTCATCGGTATTGGCTGGAATAACTTCGGTATCGCGAACAGTCGTCCACGAGGGGCCAAGTATAGTGAAGTGCTGGAGGAATGGGATCGCAGCCGTGGCTTTACGATCGTCGATGAGAATTACTGGGCCAATCCACTGACCGAGAGCCTCTATTGGCTGATTTTGGCAGAGAACGGATGGTTGGGCTGGTGCTGTTTTGTGTCCTTTCTGGCCGTGACGCTTTGGCATGGTTTGCGCGCCACTCTTTCTGGGGGCAAGAGTCTGATGGGCTATGTGGCCTTTGGCATCATGGTTGCCTTGCTGATCTGCTATCCTCATGGGCTGGTGGAGCGCATTTTGACGCAAACCAAGAATCTATCTCACTGGCTGATGCTGGCTGGCATTCTCTCTGGCATGGAAATGAACCGCCGTGCGAGGGCGAGATGAAAGCCTGATCTAGGCTTGCAATTGCCGATACGACTTGTGAATCCCACATCAAATCTCCGATCACTTCGCTTGGGGAGATTTTGACTGGGAGGGCGAGCTACTTCATGCCCATGGGGCTTCCCCAGTCGGGCTTTGTTTCTCGCCGACCCAGCAGCCAATCATAGACTTCGAGGATCTGCTTGGCCTTGGCCTCCCAGGTGTAGTAGGTGCCAACATGCTGCTGCGCTTTGCGTCCGACCTCGTCCAGTCTGGCAGCATCGGTGGACACAGCGATCAAAAGCTCGCGCAAGCGTCGAATGATATCCTCGCGGTGGGTCATGGGCAGCACAAAGCCTGTGCCAGGTGGCACCAACTCAGGCGGGCCGCCATGATCCAGCACGACGGGAGGTATGCCAAGTGCCATGGCCTCCAGGACTGCACCTCCACCAAATTCACGAATGCTAGGAAAGACGAATAGATCACTTTCACGAAGACGTGGCCCCAGTTTGGCGTGGTCGATCCAGCCCTCCATACGCACAGCGTCGGTCAGGCCCTGTTGATCCAAGATGGACTGCAAACGAGCCCGCTCGGGTCCATCTCCAATGATGTCCAGCGTGGCTGCACCAGTGCGGAGGAGTGGGGCGGCAGCTTCCAGCAGCATATCGACTCCCTTCAAGGCGACGAGTCGTCCGACAAAGGATAGACGCAGGGGGCGGTCTGTCGCTTCGGGGGGCACCTCACGCGGATTGAGGGGAAACTTGGTGAGATCGACCGCATTTTCAGGGATGAAGACACAGCGATCCTGAACGGAGCTTGGCATCTCACGATAAGTGGTGCGCGAGGCTGTTAGGATGGCGCTCGCGCATTCCCGAGACAATTTGAGGCCTGGAGTGAGCTGGTAGAGACTGCGAAGTTTGCCCGCAGCATCGCGTTCGTTGCGGCGAAGCTCGTCGAAGCCTTTGGGCCAGGGCACGCCGCCATTCAAGGGACCTAGCACCAGGGGAATGCCAATCTTTTTCAGCTTGGGCGCGATCCAGCTGGGGGTCGTGGGTGATAGCGGCAAGATGCGATGCACGATATCAAACTCACCTGCACGCAGACGTGGTCCGAAGGCCTTCCAGAGCTTCTTTTCAAAGAAGGGATAGGCCAGATTGGAAAGCATGGCATAGAGGCTCCAGCTGAAATGGCCCCGAGGACTGATCTTGTTTGTTAGGCTCCAGGACAGATGCTGAAGTCGTCGATTGTTGATGGCGGTGAAGTCTTGACCTTCCTTCAGACCAGCGCGGAGAAAGTCATCTCGATTCCGCCATTCAGTCACAATGTGTGCATCGGCCACGGCGGCGATGGCTTTCGCACAAGACCAGCCTACCAGTGCTGCGCTGGTCAGGACAGGGTTGGCCGCCTCTGCAATGATCAACACACGTGGCTTGGCTCTTGTGCTAGTCATAGCAGCTGGGATTGAGGCCGAAGTTTCTGCTTGGCTCACCGATGCGTTCAAATCAGGCTGGGCAGGGGAAAGGCGCGCCAAGTTGGGAAGGGTCAATGAGATCATCAGTTGGTTCCTCCGAGATTGATGTTCACCCCGACTCCCGAAGCACCAGGAGCACCTGCATTGGAGCCTTCATTGGCAGCGACTAAGCGAACAAAGGTATTCACAGCCTCACGGGCAAGGCCTGCTGGGGAAATGGAGCCCTCTCCAGGCACATAAACGATATCGCCCGGCTCTAGCAAAAGATTCGTGGCCTTGCCTTGCATAATGTCCAGCGCATTGACGGTAGCGATTTTAGGCTCTGTCAAAGAGCCGCGGATGATGGAAACTTGAGTGAGGTCTGCATCGGGACGAAGGCCCAAGCCACGACCGATGGCGGACATGAGATTCATCTCGTTCATGAAGCCGATGGGGCGAGGTTCCATCACAGCCCCGAGCACATACACTTCATTGGTTAGTGCCGAAGGTAGGTAGAGGTAATCGTTCGGCTCCAAGTAGATGTTCTGGGACATGTCCCCCTTGCGGATCAGTTTTTCAAAATCGACAGGAAGTGTGCGCCCCTGGCGAATGATGAAGCTGTGCTTCAGATCCGCGAGCTCCTCTGTCGTGCCACTGAATCGAGAGGTGAAGAGTCCACCAGCTTGGGACACGGCATCGAGCACACGCATGGGTTGCTTTATCGGGTAAATGCCAGGAGCATTCAGGCGACCCAAAATCCAAACGCGTTGACTCACGGCCTCTCGCAGCGTTACGGCGACCTGAGGTTGTTTGTAATACTTGGCCAAGCCTGCTTCGAGTTCGGCCTGGAGCTGTTGAGTGGTTTTGCCAGCGACGTCTATTCCGGGAAGTAGATCAAAATAGATTTTCGCATCGGGAGTGACGAATGTTTCTGTGCGAGTGCCTGACTCGCCGAGGATTTCTAGCTCGATTTTATCACCTGGACCCAAAGTGTAGGCTTTCTCAGGTTTTTGCAGCCACTGCGGCTGGATGGCTTCTGGGGGTGTCGTGGACTGAAACTGTGGAGTGGCCACTGCAGCAGGGCTTTGGCTGCGCGGATCAAAGCCTGGTCCTTTTTGCAGCGAAGCGCATGCAGGCAGAAGCAGCAGGAGCGGAAGCAATTTTTTCATAGCATCGGTGATGCCGAAAGCTTCGCGGAGACTTCCCACCCAACAATCCCCACAGGTGGGTGGTGAACACGGTCTGACTTTGGGGATGAAAAGGTCAGACCGAGAGAGGTCGGTGAACTTGAGCTACTGCTGGTGCTCCAGGTATTTGATCACTGCCTCGGTTCGGGACCGCACGTGTAGTTTTGTGTAAATGGCCTTGAGGTAATCGCGCACGGTCTCGTAGCTGATCCCGAGGTCATATCCCACTTCCTTGGGCACCATGCCCTGTGCGAGGCGCTCCAGGATTTGGCCTTCCCGTGGCGTGAGTCCTGGGATTTCCTTTTTCTGCGGCACGGCTGGCTCTTGAAAGGATTTGATGAGGAGTCGCGCGATTTCCTGGCTCAGGGGAGCGCCTCCTTCACTGGCCTGACGGATGCCTGCGGCGATCTCATTGGGCTTCGCTGTTTTCAGAAGATAGCCGTTCGCTCCCGAGCGCAGAGCTGTGAAGACTTTGTCGGGGTCATCATGGATGGTGAGGACGACAAAGGCCGTGTTGGGCATGCGTGGGGAAAGCTGACGGATTAGCTCCATGCCTGAGACCTTGGGCAACTCAAGGTCAACGACGACCACATGGGGCTTGCTTTCGATGATGGGCTTCACGGATTCCTCTGCGGTTTCCCAGGCTCCGATGAATTCAAAACCATTCGCTGGCTTCTGAATGAGTTTTTTCATGAAGAGACGCAAAGTCGCATCATCCTCCACGACGGCGACGCGGAGGATATTCAAGGCCGGGGAATCGCTAGCAGTCTCAGACATGTCGGAAACTAACGACATGCCTGGGGTTCAGGACAAGGGCTTTTTCGTAGATTGCAAAGCTAGTGCAGGAAAATCGTTTTAGCGAATCTGCGGTAGCAAGGGTGATTGCACGGCTTGGCCCACGTTGGCCAAGGTCCAGCTGGAAACCGCCCCTTGTAGGAAGGCATTGATGGCGATGTTCAGCAATTCTTCAGCTCTAGCCCAGGGGCGATCTGCGATGTAAACAATGTCTTTGGGTTCCAATCGGAATCCCTGGGTGCGAGCGCTCAAGATATCGTTCAGATCCACCACATAGCGTTCAGGCTTGTCCAGAGAGCCTCGGATGACCAAAATGCGCTTTGTGTAAGCCTGGGGTGTGAAACCACCTGCCTGAGCGACAGCGCTGTGAACGCTAGTGTGGGCAAGCAGGCCCTGGGTGCCCTGCATTTTCACACTGCCGAGGACGTAAATCTCGTTCGAATTGGCCGAGGGAAAGTAAAGGTAATCTCCAGGCTGAACCGCCACATTTTGGGACATGTCGCCTCGTAGAAATAGGGCTTCTAAATTCACAGGCAGTCTCTGCTGGCCGCGCATGACAAAGCTGCGACCTAGGTCGGCCAGTTCGACGGTGTTTTGCTGAAAAAGACCGGTTTCTAGGCCTCCAGCCTCGGCAATGACTTCGAGCAAGGACATCGGACGGTCCAGATTGATCGCCCCTTTTTTCACCACCTTCCCCAACACATAAACCTTGCGGCTCTGAAAGCTGAAGGGTGTGACAACGACTTTGGCATTCTTGTAATAGCGCCGAAGTTCAGCTGTGAGTTTTTGCCTGAGTTGATCCAAGGTGAGGCCTGCTGCGACCATGTCACGAGCTTGCAGATAAGTGAGGCGACCGTCAGGTCCGATGGTGACCTGTGTGCGAGCATGCCCCTCAAAGCCCGGCATGAAGAGATTGACCGAATCTCCCGGCCCTAAAGTGAGTGTGCTGGAGCTGGCGGCAGCAACGGGTTGATTGGGCTGCTGAGAAAGAGGCGCTTCTTGAGCGTGCAATCCTTGGAAGGTAAACAGCAACAAAGCGGCGTAGCGTGATAAGGCCAAGGGTTTCAACTGTGGCGCACGATCTAGAACGGCTGCGACCAGACGGCAGCCAGCATCTCGATACATGCGCAGGCTGTCGCTCACCCGCTGAACCTCAGTGCTGTCACTGCTGCCGATCCAGACCAAATTAGGTAGTTTTTCAGCGATCAGAAGTGACTCAGGCTGGTCCACCGAAGGCAGGGTGATGAGGATGATGAGATCTGAGGTGTTTCTCCACTTGGCCAAGGCACTCCACCACAACTGACGCTGCTCGCTCGACCAAGTCCAGCTTTCATCCATGTGAATCGCACAGACTTCATCTCGATGTGCACGCAGGTGCGTCATGAGTTTCTCAGGATCGCGCACGGCATCCAGCAAGGTCATTGCTGCGCTGCTAGCCTCGTAGGTGATGGTGACGCAACGCTGACCTCGACGCACCGCTGCTGAAGCAAGACGCCAGGTCATGCATGTGGCTGTTTGGAAGTCGCGATCATGCAGAAGACCACAGAGGGTCGCCTCACCACGGGCAGGTATGATCAGCATGGGTTGCAGTCGCGTCCAGGTGCGAAAAGCCCAGGCTTCCTCGCTTTCATGGAGATGTCGTAGATCCCTTGGCATGAGCCCGATGACAGGCACGCCGGTGGCGCGCTTCAGATCGCCTCCGCTGCGGATGCGGTTATCCATCAGCGTGAAAGCGATGATTCCAAAAGCGACCAGACCAGCACCTCCAACGAACCCAGCCCCTGTGACCATGGTCAACTTCTGGGTCGGTGTAATGGTTTTGACGTCTTGAGGCCGATCCATGGCAAAGAGCTTGAAGAAGCCCTGTGCATTTTCTTCGAAAAGCACGGCCTCGCGCTGCCGACTGGCAAGCAGGCTTCGTGAAGACTCCAAGGTCTGTTGCTTGGATTTGATGTTGGCGTATTCCATCGCCTTCCGCGGCAGCTGGGAGAGTCGCTGGTTCAGATCATCGCGCAAGGCACTGAGTTTGGTGAGTTGCTCACTCATGACTTTTTTTTCTGAACGCAATCGCACAAGCTCTAGGTAAAGGCTTTCGGCCACATTGCTCTCGCCAGGCTTGGGTGGTGCATCCATGCGGGGACCGTTGTTTGCGTATTGCACCTCTAGAGCAGCGAGTTTTTCACGTGCTTCAATCATGGTCGGATGTTCGTCCGTGTAGCGCACCGACAGTTCAGCCACTTCACGTCGTGCGGCATCCACTCGGGTCACATTGGTGTCCACCTTGCTCAGTTCTTTTTCTACGCCTTGAATGCGAAGGTCGAGCGTTTCATGATCAAGTCTGAGTGATTCATACTTGTGGGTAAAGTTGCCCAGCTCACCCAGCCATGCGTCCATCTGCTTGTCGGCATCAAGTAGCTTTTCACGTCGGCTATAATCGAGAAGTTCTTCATTCACCTTCACGAGATCGGCGTCAGTTCGTTCGATCTGTTGCTGCAAGAATTGACGCATCTCGGTTGCTGAGCCGCGTTCAAGATCACGGGCTAAGTTCAAAACGGTGGAGGTGTAAGCCTCTAGCATCTGCAAGGCTAGCTCGCGACTTTGATCTGACGTCATGCTGATCGAGACAATATCTGTGCCGCGCATCGGTGTCACGATGAGACCTGCGCGAAGCACGCTCTCAGGCACTTTTCCATCCAGGCGTTTGCTGGCTGCCTCAACGACTGCACTGGAATGCATGAGGCTGACAAACGTTGGAATGCTGAAATCACGTGGCTTGTAGGTCTCTCCTGACTCAGATTGGCGAAAGGCGGATGCTGCCTCTTGTTTGATGATTTGAGCTTGAGCGGAGTGCAAGGTTTCAAATCTTGCTTTTCCAATCATCATCAAGGTGACAGCGAATGCCGTGCCGACCAGTAGCATCCACCACCAACGACGCACGAGAGCATCTATGAGGCGAAGTGGGTCAAAGGGTAGTTTGATGGCTGTCGGTGCCCCAGGGCTTTCTGCATCGACCTCAACCATCTCCGCCCTGCGGCTAGTCACCACCGGACGACGAAGCGCCCGCGGCGCAACGGTGACAGGAAGTGATGATGTGTCTGCAGGATCAGGCATGATGGAGGTTATGCCATGCACGCAGCGTCGCTACAATCCCCCCAGGTGGGTGGATGTTCCTTAGGTTGGGAAATGATAAACCCAAAAAATAGTGAATTAGGAAAGGTAGGCTTCCAGCACTTGATTAGCGTTTTTAGACCAATCAAAACGTCGTGCATTTTCCAGTCCCAGTCGTGTCAGCAGGGTGCGGCGTTCTTCATCGCTCGCGACAAAGCGCAGGGCTTCGGCAATATCGAGCACGTCCTCCGGATTCACAATTTGTGCGGCTTTGCCTACAACTTCATCCAACGAACCTGCGATGGAACTGATCACAGGTGTGCCGCAGGCCATGGCTTCTACGGGAGGAAGACCAAATCCTTCAAATAGAGACGGATAAACCATGCAAGAAGAGGCACGGTAAAGGTCGGGTAGCACGGCGTCTTCGACGAAGCCCAGCGTGTGAATGGCATGGCGAAAGGGTGATGACTTCGCTGCTGCGTGAATGTGTTCAGCACCATGCCAGTCTCCCCCAGCTAGTACAAGCTGCCAATCGCTACCAGTGACTTGCTTGAAGTGGTTAAAGGCCTCGATCAGTCGCACATGATTTTTGGCAGGGTGTTCCAGACGCGAGACATAAAGAAAGAATGGTTGGGTCAGTTTCCATCGCTTCTCCACATAGGTCTTGGCTGAGCCAGGATGACCAATGTGAAACCGTGTATGGTCTATGCCATTCAGAACTACTTTTTGCTTCTGGACAGGAATACCAAAGAATCGATGCACGTCACGTGCCGTGTGCGTGCTGACGGCCAAGATTTGATCCTGCCTGCGTGCCAAGTGCTTCACCATCACACGTCCATAAATCATGCGCGCGAGATCATATTTTCCACTAACATGAAAAGGGGCGAGATCATGAATGGTGGAGACTCGCTTGCATGGAGCACGATTCAGCATTCTGCGATAACTCGGTACATGCAGGACCTGGACACCCTCGTTGGCAAGCCACCGGGGAAGGATGGTCTGATGCCAAAAGATATTTTTCACGGCTGGACGCCATTGCTCTGCCACTGGCACAAGTCGCATTTTCCCTTGAGCAAAATCAAAAAGCGGAAGGTCCTCTTCGAGCACCAGTAGGTGAAAATCGTGTTCATCTGCGTGTGCTAAAAGTGCACGAGTCAGCGCCAGCACGTATTGACCGACTCCACTCTTTCCGCGCTGCATCACACTGGTGGAAAGAGCTATCTTCATGCGCGCTGCTTTGCTTTGGGGGTGAAAACAAGACTGATGATTTCTTGCATGGCTCCAAAACCGAAAACGATCAGATCGGTAGCATAGCGTTTCAAGAGACGGCGGGGCTCTTGAGCCAATCGGAAAACCCACTCCAGGCCTGCCATTTGCATCCATCGTGGTGCCCGTTTGATCGTTCCAGCCAGGAAATCAATCGTTGCGCCGACTCCGATGCTGACAGGCACCCCAAGTGTCTGATGATGACGCGCTATCCATTTTTCTTGTTTTGGACAGCCAAAGGATACCAACAGCAAATCAGGCTTTGCATCACGAACCCGCTGACAAATCGCCTCATGGTCCATGCGATCTAGAGGGGCAAAAGGTGGCGAGAATCCACCTGCTATGTTGAGACCTGGATGTTGATTTGTGACGTTCGTGATGGCCTTCTCTAGCACTTGCGGTTCTCCGCCCAAGAAAAACACACGCCATCCTTCGCGTTCGGCATGGCCCAAAAGTTTCGGCACGAGATCGGAACCCGCAACGCGCTCCGGCAAAGCTCTTTTCAGCATTCGCGAAAGCCAAACCAAGGGCGTTCCATCGCAAACCACGAGGTGGGCCTTTTCTAGGATGTCGCGCAATTCAGCATCTCGACGTGCCTGAACAAGAAAGTCCACGTTCGCAGTTGCCAAATAGTGAGGTCTTCTGGATTCGATCATCCTTCCTATTGTCTCAATGGCCTTTGGCATGGTGACGGCATCAAAAGGTACATTCATGAGACGAATTCGTTGGGGCTCTTTGGAGCCAAAGTTTGAGTATTCTTTGCTGAGTCCCGCACCGATGTTTTTCCAGCCAAAGCGCGATTTAGCGATGCGTATGCCATTTTCTCGAAGGTGCTCACGCAAGGGAGCGCTGTGTAGAGCTCGAATCATTTGTTCCGCAAAAGCCTCAGCGGTGTCAGCAAGCAGGATATTGGCTCCATGGGTCAAGCCCAGTCCTTGTGCTCCAAGAGTGGTCGATACCACCGGAGTGCCGATGGCTAAGCTTTCGACAATTTTGAGTCGTGTGCCTCCGCCAATGCGGAGAGGCACCATTTGCACCCATGCGCGACGATAATAAGGACGCACATCGTCCACGCTGCCTGTGACGGTGACACCCTGGCGTTCGGCATAGGCCTGAACTTCTTTGAGCGGCGATTTACCTACTATGAAGATTTTCAGATCCGGAACTTGCTGAATCAGACGATGATGAATCTCACTGAAAAACCAACGCAAAGCATCGACGTTGGGGGTGTAATCCATCGCTCCACAGAACAGCACGGTTGGAGGTGCGCCTCTTGGTTCGGGATTGGAACCTGCTTGAAAGTAATCAAGATCTACACCATTCGCGATGACCTTGACTGGCGCAGTTTTGCTAATTTGTTCTCTCACAAAAACTTCGTCATCAGGGCCACACAAGACTTGAAGTTGACTGCGCTTAGCCATGCGTTTTTCAAAGAGGCGCATCTTGAACAAGCTTTCCCAAGTTAAGATTTTGTCTTTGAGTGATTTCGTCTGGAAAGCGGCTTGCTGCGCCTGAAATTGCAGATCGACACGGCTGCGATCAATGCTGAGAGGGATATCGAGGTGTCGGTTGAGAAAATACTGTGCAATCACGATATCGCAGACATGAACCAAATCGTAGGAATGGCGTTTCAACTGATCATCAATGGCTTCTGCAACGTGAGGAAGTTTCCAATGCAGAACAGATGATGGAGTCAGCTGGACAAGGCGTCGGGAGAATAGCTTCGGCCAAGCGGGATGTTCAAAGGGCACGAATCGAACATCACCGCAGAACTCCTCGAACACGTGTCGATGCTCAAGCCGCTCACCTCTCTCTGTGAGGGCTAGTAGATCGACACTGTGCTCGCGTGCCAATTCCCGCAGCAGGTGAAAGGTGCGCTGGTAAGTGCCGCGATCAATCGGGAAGGGGATGTAGGGATAGATGACCAGAATTTTCATGCGATGACGAACCAATAAGCTCTCAATCAAAGAGACTGCATCGCCCGCAAGTGGGGGGTATGGCTGTTCGAAGTCACGGGCTCAATCCAAGAGGTTTAGTTGAATCGATGCCAAAGCTTCAAATACTCTGTGATATTGACTTGGCCCGTTGACCATAGCCCTTCACAAAGCTGATGCAGCAGTGCCTCTCGCGGATGACGTGTGATGCGCTTCAGTTGACGAAGGCGGACGTGGTGTAGAATGTTCTTCCAGATGGGCTGCTCAGGGCATTTGTTGATCTTGCTAGCCGCATATTCTTTGGCGGAGCTGAATACCTTGGACAGCCGTTGAGACTCGATCCTCAAAAAGCAGGATTCTGCCAAAGCAGAGATTTCATCGTGAAGAATATGCAACTCCTTCTTTGAATAAAGACTCCGATGGGGGTGAAGCTTGAACTCTACCCCTTTGGCGTGGTGATAGCGTATCGCATCCTCCGCCTCAAGCCGTTGATGACGTTCGAGGCAACTCCAGTGATATTTTCCCTTTGCCGCCAGATCTGCATCTCCGAGTGCCAACTGTGCCTTGGCTATGTTTCGGTAAACAAAGTCGGCGTCTGCTGTCGAAAAATGAGTTTGTTGCAACCTGCTCTTTGCAAAGAGAAGTCCAGAGCATCGATTGAAAAGTAGCCTTGTGACTTCGTGAAGCGGTATCCGCGATGAATCCTGGTGGTGCTGACAGTCTTTGAGCAAACCATCATCACCCACCAACCAGCGATGTCCCATGATTAGGTCATAATAAAACATGCTCGGTTTCGCTCTGCGAAAGGAAGAGGCGGAGATGATTTTAAATTCTACTTCGATACCAGCGATTGGTGTTAGGCGTTCGCCTAATTCGATGAGAAGGGGCTGATATTGTTTTTCGTTTTTCCAGAGGCTCCCTTGGATGAAAACAAAAAACTCTAGATCGTTGTAAGGGTGGTCTCCATCATCAGATCGCAAGACGCCTCCTTCACCACGACCATAACCGCCTGCTAGTGCAATCCCTTGTAGTTTGGACAATGGCACGAAACTGCGAATCCCATCAGCCACTAGATTGCAGACTTCAGAGAGATGCTGTTCTAGTGCATCGCTGCCATCAAGGGTGAAGCGTCTGTTCATGCGCTCAAAAAGTCTTCTACTTGGTCAACGATTGGCTTCATAGCAAAGCGAGTGCGCACTTCCTGATGGCCTATCGAAGCTATCTTGGACCGCAGTTCGCTTTGAGTCTGCAAAGTTAGAATTCGATCTGCCAGTTGCTGGGCATCACCCGCATCATAAGTCAGGGCGTTTTCGCCGTGTCTAAATAGCTCACGACTGCCGCCTGTCATGGTTCCAATGACGGGCAACCCACAGCTCATGGCTTCGAGAGGCGTAAGAGCGAAGGGTTCTTCCCACTCTGAAGTAAAAAGCAGGGCATCATGGTTTCGATACACGTCAGGCATTTGATCGGGTGTGGCAGAATGCCATGATACCGGAAGCTTGTGTTCCGAGGCATAGGTTTGGAGTTCAGCTACATAACCTGATTCGCCTTTGCCGTAGATGTGCAATTCGCCTTGAAAACGATCTCCCAATCTAGCCAAAGCTTTGAGCGCGGTGTGAATCCCTTTGTCTTCAGCCAGACGTCCCACCCAAAGCCAGCTCCGAGGCTGCCGATGCACTGGTTCACCATAAAAAAGATCGGTATCGACAGGGCAGTGAATGATGGCCCCGTGTTGAACCTGGTATCCCTGTTCAGCGGTCAGCTCTCGAAGTCGTGCACTAGTAAAGTAGAGGCGAGAAAAACGGATGTCGCCGACTGGGTTTGTCGGTGCCAGTGCATGTAGTTTTTTGCGGAGGCCAAGCAACGACCAGATCGTGCGTTGCACTCTTGAACCTAAAGATCCCTCGCTGCGATTCCACCAATCCAGCCAAACATCGGCTTTCAGGCTGCGTAAGATCCAGTGATCGCTTACATCATAGACGGTAGGAATTCCGAGTTGTTGTAGAGTGAGACACAATGATTTGGAGATTCCATTCATGCACCACACATGAACGACCTCAGGCTGGAAGGAGGTTATTGTCTCACGAAGGATCTGATTGTTGTGAGCTTCTAGGTGCTGCAGCCGTCTGAGATTAAGCCATGGGTGACCATAGTAACCATGAATCCTCAGCGAACGCTGAACGTGGAGCTGATCTGGCGGTGCGGTGTGTTGGTCGAGCCCATGATTGCTCGTGAGAACATGAATCTTGTGTCCACGTTGCCTCAGAGCTTCTGTAATTGCAGCACAGCGAAGTTCATATCCGCCCACGTAGAAGGGAGGATAGAGATTCGTGAGAGTCAGGATGCGCATAGGATTGGCTTTCGCTTTCCATCTTGCCGAAATCATGAGAAGGGTCATTCCCCGCAACTGTGGGTTCCTGCCTGAATGCCAATGTCCCCCTAATTGCGGGGACCTCAAAGAACGGCAAGGTGACCGACATCTGCTATCTTTGTCATCCCTAACCGATCCACGTGTTTTCATATCGTTCCAATTCAACTCTATCGCATCGCGCCGATGCTCCATGGATTCACTGGCGACCTTTTCAAATTGGGTTGATCACTTTTTTGGTGATTTTGACCCCATTGACGATTGCAATTTGGAACATGCACCGCCGAGCTGATAAAATCTTAAAAGATGGGATTCAGGAGCATCTGCTCAGTGCCGCTCGTGTTCTTGCGAAGTCAGTGGATGTACCTTCGCATGAACTGCTTCGCATCCCCGAACAAGATTTGTCGATAGCTTATCACGAGCAGGTGATGAGGTTGGTTCAAGCCAAGATCGCTGTTGATCCGCAACGAATGATCAAGTTTGCCTACACTTGCCGTCTCGAGGGTGAACAAGTGCGTTTTGTGATTGATACTACGCCTGAAGGGGACTCCGACAAAGACGGTGTCAATGACCGCGCAAAGTTGAGCGAAGTTTACGAGCAGGCAAGCCGCACATTAGTGCGTGTGCTGCAAACAGGCCTCGCTCGTGTGGACGATGAACCTTATACAGATCGCTGGGGCACATTCATGAGTGGCTATGCGCCTATTTTTGACGAAAATGGAACCTTAGTCGCCGCAGCGGGAGTGGATATGTCTTTGGAAGATTACGAGCTGCAGCGCTCAGCTCTCACGCACTTGTCCTCCTTGAGCACTGTGGGTGTCATATGTTTAGCCTACATGGCTAGTGCTTGGATGTCTTGGTATCATCGCCGTTTACAAAGGTCACTGGCTGAGTTTTTGAAAGCCTCCGATGCTGCCGCTGCTGCTGAACGAGTCAAAGCTGATTTTCTTGGGGCAATGAGTCATGAGTTAAGAACACCGCTGAATGCAGTTCTTGGTATGAGCTCCATGCTTTCTGAGACGCAGCTAGATAATCACCAGCGTGAGATGCTCAAGACCTTGTCCACCTCTGGGGAATCCTTGCTTGCGACTTTGACGAGCATTTTGCAATTCAGTCAGCTTGATTCGACGCGTGCTGTCCAAGAGCTGGAGGAAGTCTCCGTCCAGTCACTGCTGCATGATATTGTTCAGTCACATGAAGCAGATCTCACCAGGAAAGGTCTTGACCTTGAACTTAGCATTTCTGAAGAAACACCACCGAAATTCACGGGGCATGTTGTCTTTTTGCGACAAGTTCTTTCTCAGTTGCTCGATAATGCGATCAAATTCACTGACTTCGGAAGAATACAGCTCAAAGTCACGTCACATCAGGAGGGCTCGGCAGGAAGTCTTCATTTCGAAATTAAAGACACAGGGATAGGCATTCCTTCGGACCAGATCGCGCAGCTTTTCCAACCTCTTTTCCAAGTTGATGGCAGTACGACACGTCGACACGGAGGCACGGGAATGGGTTTGGCTTTGAGCAAACGCCTTTGCGAGGCTATGAAAGGCCAACTCAGGGTCGAGTCTGAACTTGGGAAAGGTAGCAGTTTTGTGGTTATTGTGCCGGTTGAGTCTTTTGCCAACGATACCCCTGAGATTGGCCGCACAGTTGTGATTTGGACGGATGATTCCATGACTTCATTGGTGGCAACACGAGTGATTGAAAAGCTTGGACTGACGGTGAAGCCAGTTCAATCACTTGAACAAATTCTTGCTTTGCCCAAGGCTTCGTCAGTGATGCTCGCCGTCTTGGATGCTCAATTCACTTCCAGAGGTCAACTGCAAGCTGTGAAGCAGTCTTTGTCATCGGCACGCATCATACTTTTGAATGCTGACCCTAAGCAGCATCAAGAGGATCTAGTTGATGTGGCCTTGGCATCTCCTGTGAGACCCGTTGATCTGCGCAAAGCGATCGAGGCTTCTGTTGGACTCAGTTGATCTTCACAAAGCCGTCGTATTTACCAATCCTCTGGTTCCAGCGGATGCACATGGCATGAGGTAATTCTGACAAGCGATCATTTCGTCTCAGCCAAATGATGTCGTGACGGAGATCATTCAGAAAACCTAGAGCAACCGTTTTAAGCCAGCTTTTGTCACGATGCGTGACACTTCCCGATTGAGCTAGAGCTCGTGCGTCGCCTTGTGCGCGTTTGCGAGCTTGCTGAGGCGAGTAGTTGTGACTGTGCATGGCTACTGACTCAGGCACGTATTGCACGTGGTATCCCTGAGCGATGCACCACCGGGTGTATTCATCATCTTCTGCATATTGCAAATCTTCTCGAAAGCCTCGCTTCGCCCATATGTCTTTTCTCAATCCGCTGCTGACCATGCTGAAAAAGTGCTTCCAGTTGGCTGATTCACGCTTCGCTCCAAAACACCGATCATAATCGCAGGCAAACACGGCCTGACAATCAGGTCGAGGTATTTGACGTCCAAAACATGCAGCCACGGTTTCGTCGATCAGAGCATCTGCCAAGGGTCTTAACCAATTTGGGCCTTGTGGGGTAGCGTCTGCATTCAAGAATAAAACTCTTTCACCTCGAGCCAGTCTCATGCCATGATTCATAACTCGACTGGGGTTGTATTCCTGCGGAGTGATTTGAACAAAGTGTGCCGGCTTGGCTGCGAGAATGAGCTCTTGGGAACCATCTGTGCTCCCACTATCGATGACAATGAGTTCTACATTTGGATAGTCTTGGTTTGCAAGAGCAGGCAACGTTTCCTGAAGCGCCCAAGCTTCATTGTATGAACGCATGACGATGCTAATCACGGGCGATGTCATGGCAGAGCGTAGGCTTTCTGAAAGGTTGTTTGTTCAGTTCTGGATTTCAGCTCCTCATAAACTTTCGCGACTCTGGAAGCGACCTGAGGAACATCAAACTGGGCAAGAACGTGACTTTGTGCTTCATTCCTCAAGTGAAGAGCCTGATCTGAATGGAGGAGAACGGAGTCAATGGCTTGATGAAATTCGTTGGGCTTTTCGAGATCGAAGAGTAATCCTGTTCTTCCTGGTTCGATCAATGCGATTGGTCCTGAGGTTCGAGAGGCAATCACTGGCGTTCCTGCTGCCCAGGCTTCAAGAATCACGATGCCAAAAGGTTCAGCTGTGCTGCACAGAACAAAAATCCGAGCTTGCTGAATCAGTCCTATCAGCTCGGGGGAACCTGAGGTTAGGCCCCCTGTAAGCAATACATCATTTTCAAGTCCAAGTTGAGTAATTGTCTGTTTGAGTTCTTCAACAACGCTTTGCGTGGTCTCAGCCCCCACGAGAGCAAGCATAGCATTGGGATGACGTCTTTTGATTTCTGGCAACTGACGGACTAACCAGGGTAAGTTTTTGGCAGGATCGAGGCGTGCCACTTTAATGAGGAGATCGCGTCCTGCAATTTGTGGAAATGCCCGTAGAGCAGAGTCGCGATGATCTTGAGCATAGTGTGATGCTGGCACACTGTGTGGTTGGACCATGATGCGCTGTTGTGGATACCTTGCTTGCAACAGGCGAGCTTCTTGAGGATTGCAGGTGAAAATGGCATCTGTGATTTCGAGCACACGACGACTCTGAACTAGAGCCCCCAAAGCTTTTCCCCACTCCCATCCTCCTTGAAGGGGTTCTGTAAGTTTTTCCGAAACTTCAGTTGGTATGTCCATGGCTCCCCCGTGCAAAGTAACCACGTGAGGAATTCGCTTCCATCGTGCTACACGAAGACCAATGCCTGCGATTCGATTGATGGCATGTGAATGAATCACATCACCGGAGTCCTGAAGAAGGTGCAAAAAAAGTTCCCAGGAAAACAAGTTTCCACCCCACGAAATGAGCTCGTTGCACTGTTGTTTCGAGATTCCACTGACAGGTACAAACGCACGATAACGCTGCACGCGTGTGCCTATCTCTTGAAGGGGATCATTTGCATTTTCGGAAGTGCTCCTTGGCGCATGAACGGTGGAAGTAATCTGATGTTGATTCAGTCCTTGGATGAGACGCAAAACGGCAGTTTCTGTCCCTCCCCACTGATTTGGGTCATACTTCCGTAGGATGTGAGCAACCTTCATGGGCAATCGTGGGTTGAACTGTGAATCAGTTGTAGCACCAAATTTTGATCAGATGCAGCAGGCGACTTCTGTGGATTCGACACGATTTTTACTGAATCGACGTCGCACAGCTACTCTTTCCTCAGGCTTCAGCGCAACGTGCCACAAAGCAATTGCCGTCAGGGTGGCAGCAAAGCCAGTCGGCAATAGCGTGGAGAGCACCAAATTGTTCTGAAGCTGGGGAAGATTATTCATCGTGCCAAGCACCAGGACGGCTGGCAGTGAGCAGAGTGCTGGTGTGAGAACCGACTCTCGGAGCAGTCGCAAAGGAGATATGCCAATGTCTCGTGACATCCATGGCCAAAGTTTAAACCAACCGAAGAATAGAGTTGGGATCAGAGAACCAATGGCCACACTCGCAACATTTCGAAATGCAAACACTAAAGCGATGCTTAGCCCAAGATTCGCAACCGCTTCACCCACACCTAGCCACATCAATCGACGCTCATGACCGGTCATCATGTAGATGCGTTTGCTGACACTGTGAGTCAGTGTGGTGGTATAAAACCAAAAAAGCAGGATCTGAGCGACAGTTATTGTTTCATGACTGATTGTAGCTTCACCCGTGAGTAGCCATAACATTCTTTCCATTTCAAAAGCACAAAACACATAGAGGGGTGTAGCAATGAGAGCACTCCACCTTGTTCCCTGTCTGAGTAGATCTCGAATCGAGTCTTGGTCGCCACTCGCATGCAGATGTGCAGCTGCTGGAGATAGCGTGTCTTGAAGTTGCTTTGTAAATTGTGCGAAAATTTCAGCTACCTTCGCACCTGCTTGATAAAGTGCGATAGCACCGACGGAAAGTGTGGCTCCAAGAACGAGTTGGTCGGTCTTTCCTAAAATCAGATTTGTGGCTGTGCTGATGTAGGCGAAGATGGAAAAGGCCATGGTTTCGCGCATCATTCCACGCGAAAAAAACTGCGGGCGCAGTCGCACTTCGGGCATGTGCTTCAAGGCAAAGAAAGCACAAACAAGATCAGGAACCAGCGTGAAAAAAAGTGCTGTGATCATGATGCTTAAAAAGCTCCACTGAGCATAGACTGCCCAAATCATCACAGAAAGACGTCCTAGCAAAGCGAGAGTGATGATGTTGTTCGCTAGGCTAATGCGCTGTTGTCCGCGTAGGATCTCTGGAAAGATGCCGAGAGGGAAGGCAAAGCCAATCGCGGCAAAAAAAACAATCATAGCCAGGCGAAACTCCTCTCGGTGACTCGGAGAGACACCAAAGAGCTCAATGATTGGATTCGAAGCCAGGGCGACAATGCTGGCCAACAAGATGGCAATGCCGAAATAGAAAAAGAGAATGGTGCTGAGCACTCGGCTAAGCTGAGCCCAATCCTTGGTGACAGATAACTCGGCTACTCGCTTTTGTGCAGCGAAGCCAAAGCCGAAATCCAAGAGAATGCCGTAGCCGAACACACTCCAGAGCAAAGACCAAAATCCAAAGGACTCCTTGGGCATCGCTTGATAGAGTAGCCGAAACGTGACAAGACCGACTCCAATTCCCACAAAGGTCCGAAGGTAATTGGAAAGGGCATTGCTCCAGATTCGGTTTTGAAGGTCGTTGTAGGTCATGGGATTGTCGAAGGTTGTCGATGACTCGATGCTGAACAATCCCCTCAGGTGGGTGGCATTTTATTCGGGTGCTCTGGCCGCTGAGCTAGCATGAAAAATGCTCTCCTTATCGTACAAACAACCATGTGTTTTCTTGGATGCTGGCAGTCCTGAATCCAAGCTCGTGAATACGTTGGATCACATTTTGATGTGCTTCTTCCCCGACGATGCTGGGATGCAACTCAATGATGATGCGCGTGACGCTTTCTGGAATCTGCTTCAAATCCAAATGGATTTCTGCACCTTCGATATCGCAGATCAATGCAGTCGGTGTTGCAGGCATTTCTTGAATGATGCTCCGCAGACTCATGGAACGCACTTGGATGGTTTTGCTCTCAAGACGGGAGTTCACTATGCTGTTTTCCCAGAATTCTCCCCCGATATCGAGTTCAATCTCGCCATCGCTAGAGGATGCTGCAGCCTCAATCACGAGTGGCTTTAGTTGATTGAGCTCGTAGTTTCTTCGGAGCATAGCCAATGTTTTTGGATTTGGTTCAACGGTTAGGTGATGTTTCACACCGATGATTTTTCGACAAAAGAGACCAATGAATCCAATGGCGCCTCCAAGTTCAAGAATCACATCCTCTGAGGTGATGCATTCTTGCACAAGTTTCCGTTCTTGATGCTCATATCGGCCCTGAAGAATGTGATTCTTCATGAGGGAAGATAGCAGGCTGATGTCGAGTTCGACTCCGTGCAACAAGGCCCTTTTTTTAGCGGGTAAAGTGAATTTGAAGTGCCAGCGAGTCAGGAAGTCTTGAATGAAATGCGGGTAGGTGAGTGTCATGGCATTAAGCGGCTAGAGCGTGATCATGGGTGCTTGCTGCTGGTCGCGAGATCGCGCGCAGCATGAGACGATGAATGTGGGGAATGTGGGTGATGTCCTCTGGCACATCGGTTGTGCTGCTGAAAAGTGTCGCATAGCTCTGAGGTGCATGTGGGTGATAACCATGCATGGCTCGGATCGGACGTTCGCCCATGTGACTTGGAACAATCAAAGTTCCTTCCTGAACGAGGAAGATCAGCTCTCCAAATTTACCGTCTTCAAAGTAAGCTCTGAATTGCTTGAGTTCGTCATCTCCCATGATTCTCCCCTCATTGACGGATTGAAGTGCTTTTGTGATGCGTTTTTTGGCCAATGCATTGAAGAACCAAAAGCGTGCCATGGTGCTATCATAGACCACATTGTAATCAAAACCAATCCGAAGACCTAACGTTTCAATTTGTGAAGCTAAGTCCAGGTGGATGTCACAGTTTGCCATCCCGTGATCGCTGAAAACATGAACATTCACTTCACGATAATGCTTCCTCGCTAGGGCGACTGTTCTGTCGATCCAGCGCTCGTATTCACTAAGTTTAGTGTCAATTTCTGGGGATTGATTACCAACTCGATGGAGAAGGCCATCCAGTCCTGCCCAATACTGAAAGGCAAAATGAATCGTTTCACTGCGAATTGAGTTATCCAAAGCGTCTCGGTTGATTTCTTCGGTTAGAGACGGGTCGGTGACGAAGTAGGGAATTTTAGCTTGCTGAAGTTGATCGAAGATATTCTGCCCCCGATTCATCCCTTGGGGCTTGAGCGGACTTTTTTTCTCTGTGAAATCGTAGAGGTGAATGTGGTGGAAAGGAATGTTGTAGAGATCGAAATAACCTTGAAACCCGAGTCGCTGTTTTACCCATTTGGTGAGATAACGGCGAACGATGCGACGGCCTGTGAATGCTTTCGGAATCCAGCGTAACCAACGAAGCGAAGCGAAAGGAGAGTTTTGGGGATCGTGAATGAAGTAGCACCAGTTCTGATGCTCGTCTGGCCACCTACCACTCAGGATGCTTGGAACACAAGCGCTGCTGTAGCCAAAGACGCTTTCTAGTTTGCGGCGATGCGGAGCTATGTCTTGCAGAAACCGTGGTCTCTGCTGAATGATTTCCCACCCACAGGCATCAATCATGATGAATAAGTCGAGACGTTCTTGCATAGGTTTAGGCTGGATAGTTTCGTGTGAGTGGAGTCATCCTTGGTTAAGCGATCAGGCGCTGGATTTCTCTTCGCAGCAGAGTTGGGCTGAAGGGTTTGGAAACAAAAAGGGTAGCTGCTTCGAAACCTTTGTAATGACCAACTGCAAGTTGACCTCGCGCGCTCAGGATCACGACAGGAATGTCACGTGTGTGTGGATCTGTTTTGAGTTGATCCAAGGCTTCCCGCCCATCCATGTTTGGCATGATGTGATCCAAAAGAATGATGCATGGGTTTTCCCGCTTGGCGATATTCAAGGCTTCTTGGCCATCGGAAGCGACCAGAACACGATGCCCTAGAGGTTTCATGCTGAGTTCCGTGACGCGTCGAATATGCGGCTCATCATCGACAACAAGAATAGGCTTATCGGTGGGCATGTGTAAGAGTGTGGGGCAGAGGTTTGTGGCGAAGGGCACCTTCTCGGGTCAGAATCACAAAGGTCGCGTCGTCACGTGTGTGGGTTGCATCCTGATTTAGGTGATGCATGTGAAGCAGCGTATCTCGTGCATCCCACGCGTCGATCCCCTCAACTGAGGTGACTCTCAGCCAGCTATGCAGCCTCTCCTTGCTGAAACCATATTCTTTGGGAAGTGACGGATCGCTGAGGCCATCGGTATGCAACATCAGATGCGTGAAATCCGACAAGCTGAGATCTTGTTGCTCATAAGGAATATCTTTGATCACTCCAAGTGGTGGTCCGTTGGCGTGGAGTTCAATTACGGTCTTGGAGTTTGCGACCAAGAGCGGGCTGTGACCAGCGCTTGAAGTTCGTAGGGTCAGTGCATCAGCGGTAATGTAAGCCAGTTGCACCGTGATGAACATCTCTGCTCGATCAAGTTCTGGAAACAGGGCTGCATTAAGTTTGCGCATCAAGTCACGTGGCTGTGTGGCTAGGTTGAGATGGGAATGCAGTAAACTGCGAAATGCTGTTGCGAAGAGGGCGGCAGGCACCCCTTTGCCCATGACATCAGCGATCACAAACAACCGGCTTCCATCGGCAAGAGCAATGCCATCTACAAAGTCACCGCCTACTTCGCCGACGGTGGTCAAATGGCCTGCGCTCTGAAGCGTCGAGCTTTGAGGCAACTCAGCAGGCAGCAGAGATCGTTGTATGTCGGCAGCGATTTGCAGTTCCCGCTGGATGAGTCGTGAATGAATGGATTCATCCCGGCTGCGCAGGCTGTAAAGCAAAGTGCCCAAGAAATCCGCCAGGCTGCGCACGACATGAATGTCACGTGCTTTGGGTTCCCAATGGGCAGATCGAACACCCATTGTTAACACGCCGATGACTTCACCACCGGTTTCTAAAGGATGGGCGAAGCCACTGACGGATTCACCCAAGTAGGTGAGAGGATCTGAGCTGGAAAACGTCGTGTTGGCATCAAACCAGCAATCCTGTCTGCCGTTCGCTGCACGAGATTCGACCATGGTAGTATCGCTAAGTTCTATGAACTCCGATAAGTTCGAATTTGCATGTGCTGTCGCAAGTAGTGCAAGCTGAGTTGCATCAGGGGTGATCATGCGCAGGATCAAAAAGTCAGCGCCAGACAAGGGATATAGTTCTTCTAGCCACTTGGCGGCAAGTTCATCGGGCGGTAGATCTTTGGCGGCTTCTGCACTGATTCGGAAGATGTTGGCAAGTGTTTCGTAGCAGGCAGCGACTTCACTCGTCATCAGGTCGAGCGTTTCCCTCAGGTCTTCGGCGAGAGGCTTTGGGTTGGTTCTCGTGCGGCTGAGGTTCAGCACATTTTCACGAGCACCATGCAGGTAACTCGAGTGGTCGGTCAGGTTTTGGATGATGAACAGGCCGCGACCATTCTCGTTGTCGTCATCTTCGGGAAGCTCGGCGTGATCGGGCCACTCGAAGCCAACGCTATGATCGGTGAGAGAGATTTCGATTTTGTTCTCTGTGCCAACCAGCTCGATCCGGAGTGGGTCTGCGTTGGTCGCGTGCAAAACACAGTTGGTGCTAGCTTCTGCCAGCACAAGTTCCCAGGCTTGGCATTCTTCATCCGTGAGGCCTTGATCGTTTAACCATTCAATGGCTTTGATGACGGCATCACGCGCACTGTCGAGGTTCGCATCGTAATCAATGCGAAGCCCTTCGAAGCGTTGACAGCTGAGCTTCATGCCATGAATCAGGCATGAACGATTTCAAAGACACGATGCAAGCGGGTCAACTCAATCAGCTGGGTCACTGCGCTGGATGGATTGAGTAGTTTGAGAACTCCACCTTGGGCTTGAAGCGTTTTGTTTAGAGAGAGCAAGACACCGAGCCCTGAGCTGTCGATGAATCTTGTCTTGGAAAGATCAATGCTAGCTTCCGTCTGATTGGCAATGTCTTTGCTAACACGTTCCTTCCATAGGCGAGCTGTGGAAGAGCAAAGTTCGTTGGGGGCAGTGATGGGGTTCGTGTTCATGAGTTAGGCGGGGCAGGTGGTGGTTTCGGTGTCGGGGAGGTTGACGCTGGCATCGTGTGCACGGCTCATCGTCAGAAAGCGCGGTAGGCAGCTCAGTAAGATTCTCAGGTTGGTGCGGAACGAACGGTTCACGCTGTAGTAGGCTGCATGGGCTAGCTGAGTTTCATGATCATGGAGTCCGTCCTCCGCTGCATCAGCGAGGGAAAAGACGCCAGCAGGAGAAGTCAGCCACAGCTGCTCAAACTCATCTCCCAGCTGTTCTGCGTGGCTGGGGTTGAGGGGACGATTGCCGATCAGGTGCATGTCCCCACGCCAGACACGCCACAGTTCCGGCCAGCGGCCAAACAATCCGTCATGGCCGTTTAGGCGATGCAATCCGACCGTGCGTGTGTAGCGATCTTGCTGGCCGGGGGGAGGTAAAATGAACTGAGCGCGAGTGAAGGCATTCTTTTGTCGGATCAATCGTGTCCACGCGATCCAAAGGAGGGCCTGCGGTGCTGTGCCAAGCATGAGTAACAGTGCAAACAGACGAGTGGCCCAGCTGCAACGGGCACCGCCAAAAGGCTGCTGCTTGAGACTGGCGAGCAGAAAATCATCAGACACTTCGATGAAGGAGGCGAGGCGCCAATTTTCCAGGCCACTACCCCAGGCAAAGGAATGGGCCACCTCGGTCATGGCGCCTACATAGGTCTTTGGACCGATCCAGCTTCCGCGCACTGTGGCTTCCCGGTCGATGTAGGCTGCATCTTCAATGATGGTGCCAGGCATGATGTGGGCTCCAGATCCTACGATGACCTGCGGTCCGATCCAGGCAGGGCCTTCGATGACGGCGTTGGGTGCGATTCGGGCGCGAGTGCTGACAAAGACATCACGTCCTATGCGCCGCATCGTCAGCAGGGATTCCGGTTGGATCTGAGTGAAACGCTTCAGCAATACATCGAACAGACCTTCGGTGCTTTCCCAGAGGGGTTTATGGGGAAGAGAAGGCAGTGTATCGAGCTTCAGGACCTTGGTTGCGGCGTCTGTGGCAAAGAGCGCGCGAGCTGATTCGACATCGGGTTCTGTCGGTACTGGGATGATGCTGATTTTGACTCCCCAGCGTCCGCCATTTCCCACTGCACGTCGGATTTGATCAGGGCGGTCAGCTGCTAGCACCGTGATGGTTTTGATGCCATCTAGCGACAATTTTTCCAGCCAAAGATCCAGCAAGGAGCGCCCCATGAAGGGCAGCAAGGCCAGGGGTTTCATCCGGCGTGCGTAACCTGCGGCTTCGCGTTGATCAGGGCAAATCAGGACAGCATTCATGTCAGTTACATTCCTTTGCCAAGGATGATAGCGGGGATGGTCTTCAGCAAAATCCACAGGTCACGCAGCAGCGACTGGCTTTCGATGTAGCGTACATCCAGGCTCACTTGTTCCTCAAAGTCGATGGAGTTCCGATCACCGATTTCCCAGAGACCGCCTTGGCGTTCACCGACTTGCCAGAGACAGGTAATGCCTGGACGTGCATGAAGACGAAGTCGGTCACTGTTGGAGTATAGAGCGACCTCTCGCGGCAGCGGTGGACGTGGGCCGACGATGGACATGTCACCGCGCAGCACATTCAAAAATTGCGGAAGCTCATCAATCGATGTCTTGCGGATGAAGCGTCCTACTGGGGTGATGCGTGGATCATTTTTCATTTTGAAAGTCACGCCTTGGGCCTTCTCATTCTGTGCCAGCAACTCGGCGAGTTTAGCTTCAGCATCCACGCACATGGAGCGAAACTTCAGCATCTCAAACTCTCGTCCATGGAGCCCAACTCGTTTCTGCTTGAAGAAGACAGGGCCGCCATCGCGACGCACCAGGAGTGCGATCACGATGAACAAGGGTGCGGCCAGGAGCAGGCAGACCAGACTGATCACAATGTCGAACAGGCGCTTGGCTGCATAGGCTCCGTTCACAACCGTGAGCCAGGTCCAGCGCTTGCCATGCAGGGCCAGCCGCATCTTGATGCGCCCTAGACGACTTTGTGCCTCAAGAAGGCGGAGGGCTTGCTGTTCAGCAATTTGTGACGTTTGACGCATGGGCAGAGAATGTTGGGTTTGGCTCTTTTGTAACTCCCCGCAGGTGTGGGGAATGTGGCGATCAGGTGGCTAGGGTGGTTTGGGGCTTCAGGGCTGCTGCTCGTGTGATGGGGGAGCCGACTGGTCGTGCAGGGGTGTCCGAACGGCGTGCTACGGACACTTCAGCGAACATCATCTCGAGATCGCCGATGTAGCGACTGAAGTCATAACGCTCGGAAACCAGCTGAAGCCCGTTTTGGCCGAATCGACGTGCCTTGTCTTTGTTTTGCAGAAGGTCGTCCAGGCTGGCTGCGTAGGCCTTGCGGTCCATCCAAGGCACCAAGTGGCCATTGTGACCTGAGATCAACCAATCCTTGATGCCACCTGCATCGAAGGCCACGACCGGCAGGGCATAGCGCATGACTTCTAGACCGATGGTGGCGATGGGCTCAGGCCAGACACTGCTGAGTGCCACCACGCTACAGTCGCGGTAGTAGGCCTTCAGTTCTTCTTGGGGCACAAAGCCCTTGAAATGCACGCGGTCAGTGAGTCCGAGACGCTGACTGAGTTTTTCGCAGTAGGCGCGGTGATTGCCATCTCCTAAGATGATGCACTCGTAGCGGCTCTTCACTTGGGCAAGAGATTCAAGCAGCACATCCACGCCTTTGCCACGGATAATCTGCCCAGCGTAGAGGATGAGATTGCGGTCGCTGAAGCTGCTGCGTAGGTCTGGATCACCCATGCGAGGCACAGGTGCGTGGATTTTGATTCGGTTCGCATCAAAGCCATTGTTCAGCAGCTCATCGCGCATGTATTGTGTCACGACCACCATGCGGTCAAAGCGCCGATTCAGGGCGATCTCACGCTTCTTTTCGCGATAGCTCACATACTTCAGCGGAAAGCCACCCCCCGCGTTTTTTACCACACAGGCTCCGCAGCCGATCGCGCAGTAGAGGCTGGCTGCACGTGTGCAGATCTTGCGGGTGAAGTAATCATACTTGTAGCTCCTCATGCAGTAGATGTCATGGTCGTGCACCATGCGCACCAGGGGCACACCACTGTCCACGAGGGTCTGGATGACCTTCAGGTCGGCCATTTTGTGGACGTAAATGACGTCAGGCTTAAAGGTCGCCAATGCCTGTCGTGTGCTGGCTGCGGTGTCACCTTCGAGTGGAAAGGGGTGTGCAAAGACCTGACGCCAACCTTCTTCGTTTTTGCCCGTGGTGGGTCCATGCAGGATGCCAATGTCGTGTCCACGCAGAGCGAGCTGCTCAGCAGTAATGAAGGCATTGGCCTCAGCCCCAGCCAGGGCTCCGAAGCGTTCATGGACATAAAGGAGTTTCATGGTGCCCAGAGATTGGCAGCCATTCGTCCATGTGAAATCCCCGCAGCTGGGTGGATGCCAGGGCTTGATGGCTTGAGTGATTCTTAGCTAGGCCTCAACGCATGATTATTGCAGGCGCTTCATCTGCTCGCGCAGAGCAGGCACGGCGGATTCAAAGGCTTGCTTCAGCTGCGCCACCAGTTCGGCTTGGTTGGCACGGACTTGGTTTTCGGCCAACTGTTCCAGTTCTCGGCACAGTGTGTGAAGGTAAGTCAGGCCAAAGAGGGAGCTGCTTCCTTTCAGCGAGTGTGCCGTGCGACGTAGTGCAGTTTGATCATCACCAGCCACGAATCTCTCCAGATCCAGGATGCGTTCGGGCGTGTCTTTTAGCCAGTTGGTGATGAGTTCCACCGTGTCTTCCACACTCAGTTCTTCGGCCAGCTGCTGGATTGCTTCATGGGCCATGCTTTGATCCTCTGCCGACCACGGCGGCGATTCAGTGTCTTCTTTGGACTGCGCAAGAATCTGGATGCGTTGCAGCGCTTCCATCAATGTCTTGGTTCGCAGTGGCTTCGAAACATAGTCATCCATGCCGGCCTCTAGGCATCGTTCGCGCTCGCCTGCCATGACATTGGCAGTCATGGCGATGATGCGACAGCGGGGGCGTCTCCACAGCCCACTTGCCTCGATCTCTCGGATCGCGCGAGTGGCCTCATAACCATCCATGCGTGGCATGTGGCAGTCCATTAGCACGCCATCGTAGGTGCCGCTGGCGAACCGATCCACGGCCTCTTCGCCATCGCAGGCGACTTCGGCGGGGTAACCATGCTTTTCCAGCATCATCATGGCCATGCGGGCATTCACCTGATTGTCTTCCACCACCAGCAGTCGCGGCTTCGTGCCTTCGAGCGGTTTCTGTGCCACGGGCTCCTCTCTCTTCACTTCTGATGGCGGTTCAGTGACCAGGGCCACCCGCAAGGGGAGATGCAGCCAGAATCGCGATCCCTGAAAGCGCTGGCTCTCCACCCCGATTTGCCCGCCCATCAGTTCGACGAGTCGCTTGCAGATCGCCAAGCCGAGGCCGGTGCCGCCAAAGCGACGCGTGCTGGAGCTATCCACCTGGGTGAAGGCCTGGAACAGCTGCGCCTGCTGCTCTGGCGTCATGCCGATACCGGTGTCTGTGACGCTGATTTCCAGCGTCACAGGGCCGCTGTGGCGCGACTCTAGACGACGAACGTCGATGCAAATGGCACCCTCGTCGGTAAACTTGATGCCATTCCCCACGAGGTTCATGAGTATCTGCCGCAGTCGTCCCGGATCGCCGATGAGTAAGCTCGGCACATCCGGCTCGATGTTCACGACTAGGTCGATCTCACGCGCTGCAGCTTTGTGGTGCAGTAGATCCACGACCCCGCGGATCACTGAATCCAGACGGAAGTTTTCTTCCATCAGGTCGAGCTTGCGTGCCTCGATCTTCGAGAAGTCCAGAATGTCATCAATGATCGTCATTAGCGCATCTCCACTGTGGCGCACTGCCTCCACCATCTCTCGTTGCTTCTCTGTCAGTTGTGTATCCAGCAGCAGAGATGACATGCCGATGATGCCATTCATGGGCGTGCGGATCTCATGGCTCATGGTCGCGAGGAAATCGCTCTTCGCCGTGCTGGCGGATTCCGCAGCATCCTTCGCGTGCAGCAGCTGCTCTTCCACTTTCTTCTGTTCCGTGATGTCGGAGGCTACGCACAGGTAGCCCGCGATCTCCCCGCGCTCATTGAATAGCGCAGTGATGGACAGCCGCACCGGAAAGCGTGTGCCATCCTTGCGCACATAGGTCCACTCCCGCTCGTCGATTTCTCCCAGGCTCGCTTTTGCGACAAAGGTCTCAAAGCCCACGGGGATCTGGTGACCTAGCTCCACGCTCAGGTCTGCCGCGCGCGCTTCCATTTCCTCTGGCAGATGCAGAATCGTCGGTGTCTGTAGGCCGATCATCTCCTCGGCGCGATAGCCTAGCTTTTGCTCTGCTGCTCGGTTGAAGGTCACGATCACTCCATCCGGCTTGGTCGAGATGATCGTGTAGTTCGCGCTTTCCAAGATTGCCTTCTGCATCGCGTTCGTCTGCCAGAGCTGATTCTCTGT
This sequence comes from Verrucomicrobiaceae bacterium, assembly GCA_027484445.1. Lineage (GTDB taxonomy): Bacteria > Verrucomicrobiota > Verrucomicrobiia > Verrucomicrobiales > Verrucomicrobiaceae > Prosthecobacter. Next base: position 41,827 of record JAIXSY010000044.1, on the reverse strand, counting down.
AGATTTGCGCTCAATGAACTGCCCCATCTGATTACCCACGCCTGCTAGCGCCTGCAGGAGCGTCTCATCTGGGTCCAGGATCTCTTCGCTGAACAGCTCGATCACCCCGATGATCTCCCCCTGCGCCACGATGGGAAAACCTAGCGCTCCGTGCAGTCCACAGGTCGAGGCCTTGGTGGCCCTTGTGAAAAGGTCCGGCTGCGCGGCAAAGTCACGATACCACTGGCTTGTGCCTGACTCCCAGACCCGCCCCGGCAGACCGCAGCCTGCGGAAAAAGCCAGGGTCTGACTCATCTGTGCAAAGGCCGTTACATTCCGTCGAGGGTCGTGCCAAAATTCAGTCAGCTTCAGTTGATTCAGCTCTGCATCCAGCAGCCACATCGCACCCGCTGTCCAGCCCAGTTGCTTGCAGATCATCTCGATCACTCCTGCTGCCGCCTGCGCCATGGTATCGGCCTCTGCCAGGATGCGACTTGTCGAAAACTGCAACAAACGGTGTTGGTCGTCCCGTCGCCGCTGCGTGATGTCGCTCTCGATCGCCATGAAGTTCGTCACCTCGCCCGCTTCATTGCGGACTGGCTGCACCTCCAGAGCTGTCCAATACTTGGTCCCATTGCGATGGTAGTTCAGCACCTCTGTGCGAAAGCCCTTCTGCTCTCGCACACACGTGCGCATCAGCGCTACGGTCTCCGCATCCGTATCCGGTCCCTGGAGAAAAGAGCCCGGCGTGCGTCCCACCACCTCCTCCAGCGCCCAGCCCGTGATGCGGGTGAAGCCCTCATTCACCCACTCGATCCGGCCGACTGCATCCGTCACGATCACCGCATTGTCCGTGCGTGCCGCCACCAGTGCTAGCTTTCGCGAATAGGCCTCCTGCTCCCGCAGCCGCGTCCGCTGCTCCCGCAGGCGTTGATTCATCTTTTGCAGATCATCCGTCGCCATTCTTTGCGTTTGCAGCACCTGCAGCAGGTCGATCGTCTGATCGTGAATGGCAAAGTCACTCATCGTCAGACCACTGGCCAGCACCTCATCTGGATCCGTGAACCAGGGTGAGCCTAGCATCAGCCCCTGGCGTGGCGACTCTAGCAGCACCACCTGACCTCGGAGCACCCGCTGGTGGACTCGATCCTGGAGTAGAAACAGACTCTCTGGGTAGGCCCGTGCCAGTGCGTCGCAAAATTCACCCTCAGGTCGCTTCGACACAAACACCTCGGGCAGCCGTGCGCCTAGCACTGCCTGGGGGCAAAACCGCGTCAGAGATGGCCCTACCTCCACGATGCGCTCCTGCTCATCCCAGGCGAAGTAAAAAGGGAACGCACGCAGCAACTCCCGCGTCGGCAGGCGCTCGATCACACGCGTGCTTTCCCCAGGGACATTCATGCCACTGCTGCCGTCCAGGCTACCTCGAACACATCATGATTTGCCCCAGCTGACTTGGTCTCGATCACCTTCACCGTTGTTGGTGTCGAATAGAGCTTCCCCAGCCCCTGCACCAGTCCGACCACAAAGTCCGTTAGGCCTGAGCGATGCGTGAAGTAGTGCAGGTGCAGTGAGTTCTCCCCAATGTTCGTGCACTCGAAGCGCGGCGGTTGCAGATTCGGGTAGATCATCTGCACCCGCGTGTGAAAGTTCGGCAGATTCACCAGGAACTCCTTCAGCGAGCTGCCGCCCGCGCGCATCATGGCCCCATAGCTCGTCGCTGCCGTTTTCAGCACCCAGTGTTCGCCAAAGGCGATCAAAATGTCTCGCGCCGATGCGCCCAATACCTCCGAAGCTGCTCCCACCAGATCATAGGTCATCTCATCCGGGTAGGCCTCGTTGCTCACGAACACCTCCACCTCCACCCCCGCCTTCTTTTTGATCCGCTCCCAGAGATCCTCCCCATGATGGGTGACGACCAGATCTTCGATGGCTTTGTTGACGAGTCCGTACATGGGAAAAGGAGATAGCTAAGTGTAGTGAATGTCTCACAAAGGTGAACCTCAAACCCTACCCACGCACCTAGAATCTCCAGCTCCCCCCTCAGTTGAGGGGATCCTTCTGTCCTGTGCCCTTTCTGGCCTTGTCCTGCTTGATCCCAGTTCAGCGCCAGCCACCGAAGTGGAATTTGCCATAGGCTTAGCGTGCTGGTGTCGATCTGAATGGGGCATGCCCCGCCTCCAAGGTCCTTGTCGAGGCGGTAAAGCTCCGGGTTGCTTGCTCACCACGGTGGATTGTTTTAGCAGCAGAGACGCCGGGCCAATTCTGTGGTGAGGCGCTCAAGAGGATTCGAGACATCCAGGCTAACAAAGGTGGGCTTGCATCGCGGGAGGTATTGCCCCTCTCCACGAATCGGCTCGTGGTCTGGGATGGGCTTCTTCGGGCTGACTTCGTGGATATAGCTTCCCCTGGACGGCGTTTCTGGGGCAGTCTCGGGTTTGACCGAAACGATGCTTTTTCCCGACTTGTAGCCAACCTCATGAAACTCTCTCGCCGCCTTTTTCTTCAAGCCACGCCTCTTTGCCTCGTCCCTAGCTCCAGTTTGGCTGTGCAGGCAGCTTCGCCTTTTGGGGCGGAGTTTCCTGAGCTGGAATCGCTGACCACGGGCGAGTGGTGGCTGAGGTCGGATTTGCCTGTGACACCGAAGGGCAAGGGCAAGGGGAAAGGCAAGCCTGCACCGCCCCCCTCCATGAAGGTGCCGCGCGATGAGGTGGTCTGCTTTGCCTACTACACGCAGCAGGGCGGTGTGCTGAAGATGAGTGCCCAGCTGTTCCCGCTGATGCCGGATGAGGCACGCGAGGCTCGGCTGGAGGTCAAGCGGGAGGGCGAGGAGTGGACGGAGATCGCAAAGGCAGAAGTGCATTACCCAGGCTGGGATGCCCACTTCCGTGTGGAGGGCTGGGATGGCTCGCGGAATGTGCCGTATCGCGTGCGGCATGGTGAAAAGGCGAAGTTTGAGGGGCTGATCCGCCGCGATCCGGTGGAAAAAACGCAGATCGTCATCGCGAACATGTCCTGCAATTCCAGTCGGACCATCGGCCCGCGCACGGAGATCATCGACAATCTCCGCGCTCAAGATCCAGACGTGCTCTTCTTTGGCGGGGACCAAACCTATCGCCACACGGAGCACACGGCGGGCTGGATTGAGTTTGGCCTACAGTTCCGTGACATCATGCGCGACCGGCCCACGGTTTGCATCCCGGACGATCATGATGTCGGTCATGGCAATCTGTGGGGAGAGAGTGGGAAGCAGTCGAGCATCGAAGGGGATGCTGATGGGGGCTTTCGCTACCCGGTGGCTTATGTGAATCAGGTGCAGCGTCAGCAGGCCTGGCATCTGCCAGATGCGGTGGATCCTGCTGCCGTGAGTCGCGACGTACAGGTCTATTTCACGCGAATGATCGTGGGCGGCATTGACTTTGCGATCCTTGAGGACCGGAAGTTCAAGAGTGGGCCAGCGGGCAAAATCCCACAGATGGGGCCACGCCCGGATCACATCAACGATCCTGCGTATGATCCGAAGAGCATCGATCTACCGGGCTTGCAGCTTTTGGGCGAACGCCAGGAAAAGTTCCTGCACGCCTGGTCTCAGGACTACAGCCATGGGGCGGAGATGAAGTGCGTTTTGTCCGCCACGGCCTTTTGTGGTGCTGTGCACATGCACGGCGGGGTGGATCAGCGACTGCTGGCGGACTTGGACTGCAATGGCTGGCCGCAGGCGGGGAGGAATCGAGCGCTGGTGGAGATCCGTCGGGCCTGGGCTCCGCATTTGTGTGGGGATCAGCACCTGGCGGTCGTGGTGCAGCATGGCATTGATGCCTTTCGCGATGGCCCCTTTAGCTTCACCAGCCCTGCTTTGGTGAATACCATCTACGGCCGCTGGTGGCACCCGCTGGATGAAAAGGCAGGCCCGAATCCTGTGCCGAACAGCCCACTGCCCTGGACGGGCGACTTCAAAGATGGCCTGGGCAATCCCATCTCCATGCTGGCCTACGCGAACCCGGAGGACATCCAAGATGAGAAGAAGCGTGCCGATGGCTATGGGCTGATCCGCTTCGACAAAACGACGCGCCAGATCACCTTCGAATGCTGGCCGCGCTTCGCGAAGGTGGCCGATGGGGATCGTGCTCAGTTTCCTGGCTGGCCCATCACCATCACGCAAGACGCGAACGATGGCCGTAAAGTTTACGCGCATCTACCACCGCAGCTTTTGGAAGGAGTGCCGAATGCCGTCGTGCAGGTCATCGCGGAGGCCACGGGTGAAATCCTTTACACCGTGCGCACCCAAGGCCCGACCTTCCAACCGCGTGTGTATGCGCCGGGCAAATACACGATCAAGATGGGCAGCGACAAGCCGGACACGGTGATCGTGAAGGGCGTGGAGGTGGCCTGAGTCACGCCAGAGCTCATCTACTCTACTATCGCGAAGCTTCCCCCGCCGTGCCTTTCCTCATTCGATAACAGCTTCATGAAACGATTGCTCATCGCACTCAGCCTCGCACTCATCTCCGCAGTGGCTCTGGCGGACGATTTGACCGTCTATCCACCTGTTCCCGGCCTGGAGGCTTCATTGCACTATCGAGTCCGCATTCGTCCATCCAGCGATGGCGACACCTGGCGGGAAGCCTTTGCGTGGCAGACGGAGTGCAAGGATGAGGAAGCCTACTTCGACACGCTGAAGGGCTGGACGCACACCTATGTGAACTTTGAAACCTCCGTCCCCGTTGTGATCGAAATCTCCCGCGTCAAAGGCCAGCCCATTCGCAGCGCCGCGGTCCATCCGAAGCGCCAGGCCTCCGCCTGCTTCGTGAAGGATGGCAAAGTGTTCGTTAGGTTGGACAAGCCCTGCCTCGTCGCCGTGGACATCGACGGCCAGATGGACGGCCAGGACACCGGCAAAGGCTACAAGGGGCCGCCGATCCACACGATCTCGCTGTTTGCCAATCCACCGCTTGCGGGCAAACCCACGCCAGATGGCCCCGGCGTGCTATCTGTGAAACCCGGCGAAAAACCACCCGCTGATGGCGATTGGAGCACGCTTTACTTTCTTCCTGGCGTGCACGACATCGGCGCGGCCTTTCCCGTGCATGCCAACCGCCAGTATTACATCCCCGGCGATGCGATGGTGTATGGCTCCTTTCACAACGCCGAATGGCCCAATGGTCATCACATCCGCCTCTTTGGCCATGGCACGCTTTCCGGCGCGTCACTGAAGCACGCGAACGCTTTGAAGAAGCTTTTCGTAGGCAGTTCCAAGACCAGCCGCAAGCCCATCGAGATTTTTGGAGCTAGCGATACGCAGGTGGAAGGACTCACCCTCGCCGATTCCGCCTCGCACTCCGTCATGCTGATCAACAGCTACCAGGAAGGTCATCCCAACGAGGTCCGATGGACGAAGATCTTCACCTGGCGCGCCAATGGCGATGGCATCAATCCCTTTGGCAACACACGCATCGAAGACTGCTTCATCCGCACGCAGGATGACTCGCTCTACGTGAACGGCCTCGGCATCCGGCGCGTGGTGCTGTGGAATGATGCCAACGGCTCCTCTTTCGTGCTCAGCAGCGTGCCACAGCGTCCGCTGCTCATTGAAGATTGTGACGTCATCTACTCGCGTGCCAAATGGCATCACTGGAGCGGCGGCCGCGTCTTCAACATCCGTGGGGAGAACAACGAACCCGGCGGCCAGGGCGTCATCTTCCGCAACATTCGCATCAGTGATCCGCGTCCGACGCTCCAGCAGTTCTTCCTCTGCATGACCGTGCCCGGTCCCTATGGCGATGCCCAAAGCAAGCCTGGCGACCTCTCCGGCATCCTTTTCCAAAACATCTTCATCACTGCTCCCAGCGTCCTCGGCGAACCCCAGCTCCTCTGGGGCAGCGAAAAGGCGCGCATCCAAAACCTCACCTTCGAAAACCTCACCCTGGCAGGCAAACCAGTGACTAGCCCGGAGTTCTTCAAGACCAACGAATTTGTCAAAGGGCTGAGCTTCAGCACGAGTCCAAATTGATGGTGCTGAAGCCTGATGCTTCTGAAAATGCGGCAATGAATCGCGCTAGTTGCTCACTGTGGAACAGCATCCAAAACGCTTTTGAAGATCGTGAGACCTTCGTTGACGTGGGCTTCCGTGATGTTCAGCGGGGAGAGCCAACGCACCACATTCGAACCCGCAGGTGTAACCATGAGGCCGGCATCGAGCATCTTCTGTGCGAGGTAGATGGAGGGCACTTTGCCGCCTGCGTGGGGCACGATGGCATCAGCATTGAGTTCCCAGCCGATGAACAAACCGAGCTGACGCACTTCCTTGAGCAGTGGATGATTCCAGGAGCGACCGACCTGGGAGATGATTGCTCCTTGCCGCTTGGCATTGTCGCACAGCTTTTCTGCCAAGATGGTGTGCAAGGTGGCCAAACCAACGGCGCAGGCGAGAGGCGATCCGCCGTAGGTGGTTCCATGGGTGCCGGGACCTAGCAATTGGTTGGGCGAAAGACGGTCGTTCAGCCAAAATGAACCGAGAGGAAAGCCACTGCCGATGGCCTTGGCCCAACTGATGCCATCGGGCTGGATTTCATCGCCCGGCACGATGGCTTTCCAACCTGCCATTTCACCCGCACGGCCAAAGCCGACCTGAACTTCATCGAGCAGAAGCAGAAGGTCATGCTTCCGACATAGGGCCTGAGCGCCGCGCAAGAATTCTGGCGTGGCGGGATGCACCCCGCTCTCGCCCTGCACGGGCTCCATCAGGATGGCCACCGTTTTGTCCGTGATCTTGGTTTCCAGAGCGGCGAGGTCATTGAAAGTCGAATAGACAAAGCCAGGGGGCAGGGGACCGAAGCCTCCGTGGATCTTCTCCTGAGCCGTGGCAGTCATGGCACCCATGGTCCGCCCATGAAAGCTGCCGGTGAAGGTGATGATCTCGTAGCGTCCGCCGGAGGCTTGGCCATATTTGCGGGCGAGTTTGATCAGGCCCTCGTTGGCCTCGGCTCCGCTGTTGCAGAAGAAGCATTTGCCCGCAATGCCGACACAGTCTTCGACGATCAGCCGGGCAAGTTCGGCTTGTTTGTCGATGCAGTACCAATTTGACACATGGATCAGCTGGGAAGCCTGGGTGGTGATGGCATGCACCACGGTGGGAGGACAATGGCCGAGCGGGCAGACGGCCACGCCTCCGGCAAAGTCGAGATACTTTTTGCCATTCCGATCCCAGACGTAAGGCCCCTCTCCACGCACTGGCCACACGTCATATCGGCCATAATTGCCGAGCACGTATTGCGATAGCCATTGGGTCTCAGGATGTTCGTTCATGTAAGTTTTCGTCAGGGGCTTTGGAGCGGGCGCATGGGGTAAATGCCCTCAGCGGAGCGTCAAGCGGCTTCATTGCCAATCCTGGGATCGTCTTGTCGAGGGGCTTGGATGCTTTGGGCTCGTTTTTTCGCGTGAAAGCTCAGGCAGGCGTGAGGGAACCCGCAGTGGCCGAGCTTGTTCTCTTTCAGCCAAGCATTCTGGTCTGGAATCTCGGCAGAGCTGCCGCTATGCAGCAGGGTATGCTTCGATATGTGACATCCTCTGTCGCCTTCGCGTGCCTCTGCGTTTCTGCAGACGGCACTTTGCCAGGGCAAGCTCCAACGCCACCCAAGCCAAACATCATCATGATCGTTGCGGATGATTTGGGCTATGCCGATCTTGGCTGTCAGGGAAGCCAAGTGCATCGAACACCGAACCTCGACACCCTCGCTAGTCGTGGCACACGGATGACCTCTTTTTATGTGTCTCAGGCCGTTTGCAGTGCGTCGCGTGCCGCTTTTTTGACGGGCTGTCAGGCGAATCGAGTCTCGATGCAAGGGGCGCTGAATCACACGAGTCGGGAAGGCATTCACCCGGACGAGGTTTTGCTGCCTGAACTGCTGAAGGCGCAGGGCTACGTTTGTGGGGTATTTGGCAAATGGCACCTCGGGACGACACCGATGTTTTCCCCGCTGAAGCATGGCTTTGATGAATTCTGGGGCATCCCTTATTCCAACGACAACAGCAAGTTCCACCCCAGTCTCGCGGCTGAGATGCCGCCCCTGCCGCTGTATGAGGACGAGAAGGTCGTGGAGACGGACCCCGATCAATCTCAGTTCACGCGTCGAATCACCGAGAAGGCCGTGAGCTTTATTCGCCGACATGAGAAGATGCCCTTCTTTCTTTATGTGCCGCACGTGATGCCGCATGTGCCCATCTTTGCCTCCGAGCGCTTCAAGGGGAAGTCGCCTCATGGCCTGTATGCCGACGTCGTTGAAGAACTCGACTGGAGTGTCGGCCTGATTTTGGCAGCCGTTCAACAGGCGGGCGTGGCGGAGAACACCGTGGTGATGTTCTTTTCCGACAACGGCCCTTTCCTGAGTTATGGCAATCACGCTGGTCGTGCCCAGCCCCTGCGTGAAGGCAAACTCACCAGCTATGATGGTGGGGTGCGGGTACCTTTCTTGATCCAATGGCCGGGCAAAATCCCTGCAGCGCGCGTTTGTGACGAACCGGTGACGGCCATGGATCTGCTGCCAACGCTGGCAGCTTGGCTGGGCGCGCCGCTGCCAGACCGAAAGATGGATGGCAAAGACATCGGCCCTCTGCTGCTGGGGCGAGACGGGGCTTCCTCGCCACACGAATCGATTGTTTTTTATGCGGGTGATGAGTTGCAAGCGATCCGCAGTGGACCCTGGAAGCTGCATTTGGCTCACCCCTACATCACGGTCATGGGAGAGCCTGGACGCGATGGCAAACCTTCTCAATGGGAAAGCATGAAGCCAGCCTCCATCACCCAAAGTGGCATCGCCGGCATCGCCACACGACATGGCTACCAAGTCGCGCAGCAGGCCGAGGCGCTTTACGATCTGACGCAAGATCCTGCTGAGTCAGTCGATGTCAGTGCGCAGCACCCGGAGGTGGTCGCCAAGCTGAAGGCCTATGCCGAGGCATGGCGTCTGGAGTTGGGCGATTCGCTAAGCGGCGTGAAAGGAAAGGCCGTGCGTCCCGCAGGTCGGGATGCGCCCTGAGCATATCCAACCTGCCTCATACGATGATGTCCTTCGCCACCTCGCCGTGCACGTCGGTGAGGCGGAAATTTCGGCCGGAGTAGCGATACGTCAGCCGTTCGTGATTGATGCCGAGGAGATGGAGCACGGTGGCGTGAAGATCGTGAGTGGTGATGATGCCGGTTTCGGCGGTGTCGCCCATCGCGTTCGTGCTGCCATAAGTGAAGCCGCCTTTCACGCCGCCGCCGGCCATCCACATGGTGTAGCCGCGGCCGTTGTGTCCGCGACCGTTGTAGAGTTCGTTGTCGTAGCTTGAGCCGCGGCCAAACTCGCCGCCCCAAAGGATGAGGGTGTCTTTGAGCATGTCGCGCTGCTTCAGATCGGCGATAAGGCCGGCGATGGGTTTGTCGATGCTGCCGGCCTGACGCGTGATGCCTTCGCGGAGTTGCTGATGATGGTCCCAGCCAGCGCTGGTGAGCTGGATGAAGCGCACGCCTTTCTCCGCCAAACGACGCGCCATGAGACATTGCGTGCCGAAGCGCTCGGTGTCGCCGTTGTCGAGGCCGTAGAGCTCGCGGATGTGCGCGGGCTCTTGGTCGAGATCGAGCACGTCGGGCACGCTGGTCTGCATTTTGTAGGCGAGTTCGTAGCTTTGAATGATGCCTTCGAGCTCGGGATTGCCGGGATCGCCCGCGAGGAGCCTGCGATTGGCTTTTTGGATGAATTCGATCTGCTTGCGCTGCTGCGCGTCGCTGAGCCGGTCGTTCGAGAGATCGGGAACGCCACCGCCGGTGGTGCTGAGGCGTGTGCCCTGGAAGCTCGCGGGCAAAAACGCCGAGCCGTAGTTCATCGCGCCGCCGGTATCGGCCACGGGATTGATCGTGACAAAGCCTGGCAGGTCCTCCGCCTCGCTGCCGAGTCCATAGACGATCCACGCCCCCATCGAAGGCCGCACAAAGATCTCGCTGCCGATGTGCAGCGCCACCGTGGCCATCTGATGGGCGTTCGTGCGCGTCTGCATGCCATTGAGGATGCAGAGATCATCCGCATGCTTCGACAGCTCTGGAAACGCATCCGAGATCATGAGACCGCTCTTGCCGCGTGGTTTGAAATCGAACGCGGTGCCCATGTACTTCGCCGTTTTGGCTTCCTGCGCCTTCACCAGCTCCGGTTTGTAATCAAACGTGTCCAGATGACTCGGCCCGCCCTGCATGAACATGAAAATCACGCGTTTGGCCTTCGCCGCGAAATGCGGGGCCTTCGGAGCGAGCGGATTGATCGTCTTCGGCGGCGCCGCAGCACTCGCCCACTGCTGATGCAGCGCATTGAACGCCAGCCAGCCAAAGCCAGCGCTGGTGGATTGGAGAATGGAGCGGCGGGTCGGGAAATGCGGAATTCGGAGTTCGGAATGCGGAATGGGTAATTGCGGATTGTCGAATGCGAATTGCGGAGTGAAGGGCGCTTTCATGACTTCTAGGCTCTGGTGTTAATCTGGTTTGTATTCCGAATTCCGAGTTCCACATTCCGCATTCACGCTCTCTTTTTCGCCTTACCTCCCGCATTCAGTCTTGAGGTTTTGATCGAGGTCACTGCAATGGCGGTCAATTCACCTGCTTCCTTGAGGAGTTCGGCCACGCGAGCAGCTTTGACCTGTTTGGAGTCGGCGAGCAGTTCGATCCAAAAGCCTGATTCATCCGCCTCTTCTTCGACAATGCCCATTTTAGCCTGAAACTCCGCAGCACTGCGTGCCCGGCAAGCCGAGCGGTAATTTGCACCCACAGAAGTGCCAGAACGAAGAAGTTGTTTTCCCAGCACATCCGATGTGCGGGTATTCGGAAGGCTTTCCACGAGTTTGATGACGCGAAGAGCAAAATCTTTGGTGCGCTTTTTGAGGTCTGTATTCATAGGCTGGTGATTGGCTGGCTTGTTATTCCGCATTCCGAACTCCGAATTCCGCATTCAAAAAACATATCGAAACTCTGCGGTGCCCAGAAGTGCCTGCACGAGCGTTTGGTCGTCCAAGTCGCGTGCGTCGGTGATTTCTTCGGAAGTGGGTTCGCGGCCCAAAAGGAGCTGATAGATGGCTTTCGTGTCTTTTCCGGCCTTCTCTGTGATTTGAGCGGCGATTTGCTCCACGAAGGGATTGTTCATGAAAAACAAGGCCTGCGGGGCGACGGTCGTCACATCGCGCTGGCCTTTGATTTGGGTGGGGCCGGGGAAGTCGAAGGTGCTGAAGAGTTCGGGGATGTTGTCGCGGACGACGGGCAGATAGATGGTGCGATACGGCTCCTTGATGCCGAGCAGGCCGCGCGTGATGCCGTGACGGCCTTTGCCGCCGCTTCCGGCGACTTGGATGCCTTCGGGGCGATCAAAGGTGAGTTGTCCGGCGAGTTGCAGGAGCGTGTCGCGCAGGGGCTCCAACTCCAGACGTTTGGCATTCATTCGCCAATAGAGCTTGTTGCCTGCGTCGGGGTGATCGGAGGATGAATGCGGAGTGCGGAGTTCGGAATGCGGAATGGAAGATGCTGACGCCGGAGCGGTGCTTGATTGGGATTCCGCACTCCGCATTCCGAATTCCGAATTTCCCGACGAAAGTCGATAGGTGCGGCTGAGCATCATGGCGCGGATCATCTTCTTCATGCTGTAGCCGTTTTCGACGAAACGGATCGCGAGATGGTCGAGCAGTTCGGGATGGCTGGGATCGGCGCCGGTGATGCCGAAGTCATCGGGCGTGCGCACGAGGCCTTCGCCGAAAAGATGCTGCCAGAGGCGGTTCACCATCACGCGGGAGGTGAGCGGATGCGTGGGCTGCGTGAGCCATTGGGCGAATTCGAGGCGGCCGGAGCTTTGCGCGGGCACTTTGGGCATCGGTGGCAAGGCGGGCAGCTTCATTTCGCCGCGAGCGGGCGCGATGTCGCGATCATGCGGATCGCCGCCGATGGCGATTTCGCAGTCTTTGATCTCGGCGTCGATCACGCCCATGCAAAAGTGCGGATCGTGGTCGTAGCGGATGGTTTCCTTCGCATTGCCGAGTTCGCGGAGGTCATCCATCGAATGGATGCCTGCGGGCAGTTTTTGCGGCGGGCCAACGGCCTCATCGAGCTCCGTGGGCAGATCGACGAGTGCCTCGGGGCTGACGTAACCGCCGCTGACGCCTTCGTTGCGGTTCGGTGTGCCGCTGAGTGTGCGGCTGCTGTAAAAGATGCCGGCGAGCGCATAGTAGTCGCGCATGGTGACGGGCTCCGTTTTGTGGTCGTGGCAGCGTGCGCAGGCCAGTGTGAGGCCGAGGAACGCACGCCCAACGACGTCGATCTGGTCATCGACCTGATCGAGGATGTATTGCTCGTAGTCGCCCTCCTGCACGTTCATGCTGCCGAGCGCGAGCATGCCGGTGCCGACGATTTGATCGCGGCGCTGCAGCACGGTTTTCGCAGGCAGCAAATCGCCCGCAATCTGCTCGGCGACGAAGCGGTTGTAGGGCTTGTCTTCGTTGAAGGAGTCGATCACCCAATCGCGATACCTCGCCGCATACAGAAACGGTGCATTCCACACGCGGCCGACGCTGTCGGCGTAGCGAACGACATCGAGCCAATGCCGCGCCCAGCGCTCGCCGAAGCGTTCGGATTGAAGGAACGCGTCCACGACTTTGGCAAAGGCCGCGTCGTCGGGCGAAGGATCGCGCACGAAGGCCTCGACCTCGGCTTGAGATGGCGGCAGGCCTCGCAGATCGAAGGATGCACGGCGGATGAGTGTCGCACGTGGCGCATCGCCGATGGGGCGGAGGTTTTCTTTTTCCAAACGAGCGAGGATGAAGCGGTCGAGTTCGTCTTTCGGCCACGCGGTGTCTTTCGTGGCGGGAATGGCTGGGCGCTGGAGACGCTGGTAGGACCAGGGCGTGGGGTTGTCGTATTTCTCGGCGGCTTGAGTGAAGAGAAGGCTGGAAAGGCAAACAATCAGAAGGCAGGCAAAAGAATGGGGGCAGGAGAATAAAGAACCCATTCTTTTGCCCCCATTCTTCTGCCTAAATTCTGGGCCAGTGCGGTTCATTTTGCTCCTTTCGCTTTCAGCCATGCACTGAGGGCTTTGACGTTCTGCACGAAGTCGAGGCTGTAGATCACGCCACCAGCTGGCTTTTGTTTTTTGCCGTTCGCGTCGCGCATCACGCCGCGTTCGTCGTCGGTGATGGGCCAGGAGCCGTTGGGGGCTTGTTCTTTGAGGATGGTGGCGATGTCCGCGTCGGTGGGTGGGGAGGACCAGCGTTCTTTTTCGGTGCGGGGGAAGGTGACGGGCTCGCCACGGGCGATCTGGCTGCCGGCGGCTTGGAGGGCGTCGAGTTCGCTGTCCCAGACCCAGCCGTAGTTGGAGGAGGCTTTGGCATCGGAGTAGGTCAGTTCGAAGCCTTTGCCGCCGGGGCCGCGCTCGAAGTAGAGGGGCTTGTTGGTGTTGAGTTCGTAGAAGCGGGCGAGCTTGTTGCCGGGCAGGAGCACGGTGCGGAGGTAGGTGATGGCTTTGGCGACGGGGGCGAGGTATTTTTTGTCGCCGGTGGCGGCGGCGAGCTTCAGCAGGGCCCACATGGCGGCCTGGCTTTCGCGACCGCTGATAGCGGTGGGCTCGAATTGACGGCTCCACACGGGCTGCATGTCGGCGTTGTATTGCTGCGCCCAGGCGGGCTGCGGATCGGGCATCTGCGCGAGCAGGAGGAAGTCGCCGCCGCGTTTCGCGGCTTCGAGGTATTTTGGATCGCCACGAAGCTGCCAGGCGAGGAGCAGGGTGCTCATCAAGGTGGCGTGAGTGTTGTCATTGAGGACGTAGCAGCCGGTGAAGTCCTTCGGCCACTTGCGCGGCCAGTCGGCGGGGTAGCTCGCGGGCTTGATGGGATACTTTTCGACAGGCGGCGGCGCGGTGGGCGCGTCGTCAAAATTCGCGCTCCAACCACCGGCCGGATACTGCGTCATGAGGAGGGTTTGCAGCGCGAAGTCGGCGGCGGCTTTGATCTCGGCGTCCTTGCCACCGAGCGCGTGATCAACCCGCACGAGCAAGCGCGTGGCGGCCTGGGAGACGTCGTCGTCATAGGTGGCGTAGTTTTTCTTGTCCTGCCGACGCCAGTTGTGCCAGCCGGCTTCGCGCGAACTGGTCATCGTGTGTGGAATGGCCGTTCCATCGGCCTTGCGGCAGTAATTCTTCGATTCGCGGCCTTTGGCATCGAAATGGCCCGAGTAGTCCCAACCACCCGAAGCGAGCTGCGTGCGCGAAACGCATCGCGCGGCCTCCACGGCGGCGGCGAGGCACTTTTCGTCCTTCGTGGCCTCGTAAGCATCCAGCATCGCCATCGCGACCGCCGGCGTGCCCGGTGGCTGAATCCAGATGGTGTCAGGGCCGGGGATGCCTTCGGCCTCACGTAGGGTGAAGTCGGCGCTGTAGCGATAGACGTAACCGCCGTGGGACGCCGCGTGGGTGTGGTAGAAGGTGACGGCTTTGATGGTGGCGGCGGAGACTTCGGACGGTGTCGCGGCCTCTGCGGACGGCAGCGCGAGAGTGCCGATCGCGAACAGCCAAAGAGGGTGAAGGTGAAGCGAGCGTCGGTCGGAGGAGTTCATGGCGAGAGAGTGGGCTTTTCGGCTCTAGGTCTAGGAAAACGGTGCCATTTTGGCAAACCTGCACGATGGCAGCGAATCGTCGAGGTATCCTCCATTTCAGTGACGTGCCCTACTTTGACATCTTGGCTTGACCTGCCACCCTGCGCGCCATGTCCAGCCCTGAATCTCCTTTGCTTCGCTCTCCTTTGAATGACAGCCACCTCGCCTTGGGTGCCAAGATGGTGCCCTTTGCTGGTTGGGAAATGCCCGTGCAATACACCGGGATTGTCCAGGAACACCAAGCGGTGCGCAAAGCCGTGGGCGTGTTTGACATTTCGCACATGGGTCAGTTCATCGTAAGTGGGCCGGATGCCGCTAGCTTCCTGAATCGTTCGTTAACCAATGATGTGGAAAAAATCGGAGTAGGCCAAGGCCAATACAGCCTTCTTTTGAATGCGGTTGGGGGTGTCATTGATGACCTCATTCTTTACCGCACTCGTGGCGATGAGTTTTTTTTGGTCGTCAACGCCTCCAAAATCGAGGAGGACTGGGCTCAGCTGACTCAGCTAAAAACCACGGAGGAAAACGTGACGCTGGCGAACTTGAGCGATCAGAGTGCCGGTCTTGCCATTCAGGGACCGCGCAGCCGTGCGGTGTTTGATCGCGTGTTTGGCACATCGCTGGTTTTTCCTGAGCACAACACCATCATCGTGTCGGCAGATGCTTCCGGCACCTTTTGGCTATGCGGCACGGGTTACACAGGAGAGGAGGGCTTCGAGTTCTTCATGCCTGCCACTGAGGGTAGGGCGTGGTTTGAGAAAATCATCGCCGCCGTTCGTGAGGAAGAAGGCACCGTTTGCGGACTCGGGGCTCGCGATACCCTGCGCCTGGAGATGGGTTATCCGCTGAATGGCAATGACCTCGCGCCAGACAAGACGCCGCTGCAGGCCGGGCTTGGCTTTTTCGTGGCGATGGACAAGCCCGACTTTGTCGGCAAAGCAGCGCTGGTCAGCCAAAAGGAGCAAGGCCTACCCAGTCGCTTGGTCGCCTTTCAGATGAAGGGAGCGACACCTCCGCCACGGCCCCATTATCCGGTCGTGGTCCAAGGTAGCCCTGTGGGCGAAGTGGCCAGCGGAACGCAATCCCCCAGCCTTGGCATTGGCATCGGCATGGCTTATCTGCCTACGGAAGTGGCCAAAGTCGGCCAATCCATCGAGATTGAGATTCGCGGGCGTTGTTTTCCTGCGGAAATCGTCAAGAAGCCATTTTACCGCAAGTCATCATGATCCTCCGCCGCCTCGTCGCTCTTCCGTTTGCCGTGGGTTTTGCCTGCATCTTCGCTGCCGAACCTGACTTTCCGCTGACCGAAGATTCCAAGCCGCACGAAGGCGTAGCGAAGGGCACTCTCATCAAAGATACCTACACAGCGAAGGAAGGTAGCGTTTTCCCCGGCACCCAGCGCGAGTATCAGATCTACCTGCCTGCTGGTTTCGACAAAACCAAGCCCACCGCCTTCATGATCTTTCAGGATGGCGTCATCTATCAGGCACCCGTCGTCTTCGACAACCTCATCGCCAAAAAGGACATCCCGCCGCTTGTCGGCATCTTCATCAAGCCCGGTGTGGTACCCGCTGCGAATGAAAATGCCCTGCCGCGCTTCAATCGCAGCTACGAGTATGACAGTATCACGCCGACCTACTCCAACTTCCTGATCGACGAGTTCCTCCCTGCTATCGAGTCCAAGCACGGCATCCAGCTCAGCACCGACCCGAATCACGCCGCCATCTCCGGCAACAGCAGCGGTGGCATCTGTGCCTTCATGGTCGCCTGGCATCGTGCGGATCGTTTCCGTCGCGTCTTCACCGGCGTCGGGACCTACGTCGGCATTCACGGCGCGGATCAACTGCCCGTGTTCGTTCGCAAATTCCAGCCCAAGCCTCTCCGGATCTTTCTGCAAAGTGGCACTGGCGACAACAACCTCTACTGTGGTGACTGGTGGATGGCGAATCAGATGATGGAACGCAGCCTCAGTTGGGCTGGCTACGACGTGAACCACGCCTGGGGCGAAGGCGGCCATAACCAGAAGCACGCCAGCCAGATCTTCCCTGATGTGATGCGCTGGCTCTGGCGCAACTGGCAGACGGACATTGAGGTGAAGGAGAATCCGAAGGGCGAATCGAAGTGGAAAGGGTATGAGGTGCTGGGGAATGGAGGGTGGGAAAGTGTCTTGCACGCTCCCGAGAATCCAGACTTCGGTTCCACTCCATTGACCGGTGAGATGGCATCCGTTGCAGCTGGCTCGGTCTATGTCCGTAAGATGTCGAAGGAAGAAAATGCGGTATTATTCACCCGGTTGAATCCGTCAGGGAGCCAAGACGAGATCAAAGTCCGCATCACAGGAGACGTCAGTGGCTTCCGAGCAGGTCAAAACGACTGCTTGCGCCTTTTTATCAACGCAACCCATCCCAACGCATACGCGCGGATCGTGGATGTGACGCAGGATGGCAAGGTGCTGCGCGAAATCACCTTCGGTGAAAAAGACAACGAGTATGATCTGCCATACACCCGTCATTCATGCATTTGCTGCGACAGCTCAGGTCACTTGTACTTTGCGGGCTGCAATGATGCTCTCATCGGCCGGGTCGATAGGGATGGCAGTTATCGCTACCTTCATGGTGAGAAACTCCAATCCGATGTTCTGGGTTCATCATCAGGAGAGATCTGTCTCTCACCGGACCAAAGCCTGCTCTACATCTCGGGCTATAACAACCGAATCGACTGTGTTCAGCTTCGTTCCGAGCCACCCCTGTTTCAGCATGATCAGCCCTTTTATCTCACGGAGAATCCTTATGGCCAGACCCACCCGGTAGAGATGGGTGCGATGTGCGTGGACACCAATGGCTGGCTCTACGTCGCCACCTCCCTCGGCATCCAAGTGCTCGACCAAGCTGGCCGGGTGAACTTCATCCTCCCAACACCGAAACCCGCTCTCGATGTCTGCTTTGGCGGCAAAGACCTCGGCGAACTCTTCATCGCCTGCGGCGACACGATTTACAAACGCGCCACGAAAGCCAAAGGCGTCGTCAGCGGCCAACAAGCGCCGATCAAGCCCGCGCCGCCGAAGCTTTGAAGCATCCAGGGCTTGCGTGCTCGCGAACGCAGCCTAGCGGAGTCTCATGGCAGAAGACACCCCAGTCATTGAGACCCGCGAGGAGGTCATGTTTTTCGATACCGATATCGGCGGTGTCGTGCACAACATCGCTTACCTGCGGATGATTGAGACGGCTCGCACGCGGCTGGCCGCTCAGCTTGGAATGCAGCTTCGTGAGATGGCCCGCACGCAGATCTATCCGGTCGTGGTGCGAACGGAGATTGATTATCGCAAGCCTGCGACCTTGGGCGATCTGTTGGTCATCCGGGGACGATTGGAGCGTGTGGAACGAGCGCGCTTTTGGGTTGCTTTTGAAATCCGCCGGGAAGGGGAAGAACTCGTGCTGATCACGTGCCGTCAGAGCTTGGCCCTTGTGCAGATGCCGCAGGGGCGACCGCTGCGACTGCCCGAAGACTGGCAGGAAAAGTATCCGCACCTCACTGGGAAGGCTGTTGGTTCAGCTTTGCGCTGACTTTTGCGCGGCCTGTCTTGACTTTAAGGGACGCGGCGGCATGACATTCGCTCAATTGCCTCCTCATGCCTGAAGCTTCCGCGAAAAAATACTGGGTCGTCCGCGGCTCATCCATCCACAACCGCGGTCTCTTTGCCCGCACCGACATTCCGAAGGAGGCGGCCATCATCGAATACGTGGGGGAAAAGATCACCAAGGCGGAGAGCACACGCCGTGGATTGGCGCTGGAAGCCAAGGCCAAGAAGACAGGTGGTGCGGCGGTTTACATCTTCACGCTGAACAGTCGCTACGATCTGGATGGGGCAGGGGCGAACAATCCTGCGCGGCTGATGAATCATTCGTGTGAGCCGAACTGTGAGGCCTTCATTTCGCGTGGACGCATCTGGCTTCACGCCAAGCGCGACATCACCCAAGGGGAAGAATTGACCTTCAACTACGGCTTTGGCCTCGACACCTGGGAGGACCATCCCTGCCGCTGCGGCAAGCCTAGCTGCGTGGGCTACATCTTGGACAAAAAGTACTGGAAGCGACTCGGTGTGATCCTGAAGCGTCGCGAAGAAAAGCAGAAGAAGATCGCGGCTCTGGAACAACGCGCCGCTGACCTGCAAAAGACCCTGGATGCGCTGGACGCAGCCCCCCCAAAAAAGCGCAGTCGCAAAGCAACCGTGAAGAAGGTGAAGGTGGCCAAGAAGCGTTCGAGGAAGTAAGCGCTGCTGGTCAGGGGCGGCGACTCTTGTTGTGGAGGCTTTGGGAAAGTCCGCGCTTTTCAGCTTAAGCCATTCGTGCCAATGCTCCGATGTGGCCTCTCCGTTTTATACCTTTGATCAACTGCTCGATTTTCCGGTCTTGTCGCCTCCTGCGCGATTCGCTGTGATTGGCGATCCGATCGCTCATTCCAAATCGCCGCAGATGCACAATCCGGCGCTCGTCGCTAGCGGCATGGAGGCTCAGTATGTGCGGGTGCAGGTGCCCGTGGGGCAGGTGGCAGAGGCTTTTCGTCGTCTTCGTGAGGCCGGTTTTCTTGGCATCAATGTCACCATTCCTCACAAGTTCGAAGCTCTGGAAGCGGTCGATGAACTGGACCCGCTGGCCCAAAGGCTAGGCGCTGTGAACACGGTGGCGATTCGAGATGGGCGCTTGTTTGGCTACAACACGGATGGCCCAGGCTTCTTGAACAGTGTGAAAGAAGCCTTTGGCGTGGAGCTGAGTCAGCTCCGTGTCTTGATCCTGGGTGGGGGCGGGGGGGCAGGGCGTGCCGTCCTGATCCAGTGCCTGCTCGCGGGCTGCAAGGCACTTTACTTTTCCAATCGCACCACCGAGCGTTCGGTGATGGTCTCTCTCGAACTCGAAAAGATGCAGCAGGAGTTGGGGCTGATGAAGGGCAAAACCCTGAAACGTGTTTACTGGACTCCGGCGAGGCTGGACAAGGTCGCTGCTTCCGTGGATCTGATTGTCAACGCTACCTCTGTGGGCATGAAGTCCGCTGACCCGTTGCTGCTCAGCCCTCGGGTGATTTGGCAGAAACACCTGATCTATGACATGGTGTATCGTGCCGATGGGCTGACCTCGTTGATTCGCCACGCCCGAGAAGCTGGGGCAAAGTATGCCGATGGCATGTCTCTCTTGCTGCACCAAGGCGCGCTTTCTTATCAGCATTGGTTCGGAAAACCCGCGCCGCTAGAGGTCATGCGCGCGGGTCTTCAGGCGGCGGTTTGAGCTGCTTACAGCTCCCGCACGCGGATGTTCCGATACCACACCTTGTCGTGGTGATCGGTCAGCATGATGCGACCACGACCGGGCGCGAAGCCTGCTTTGTTCTTGAACTTGCTCGCCGCGATCATCGTTTTCCATTCAGGCTGGGTAGTGTCGGCTTGGCAAACCCGCTTGCCATTCAGCCAGTGTTCGATCTTGCCTGCTTTGACGATGACTTTGCTCTGATTCCACTGGCCAGGGGCATTCAGGGGCTTCTTCGCTTCGGGGGCTTTGATGTCGTAGATGCTCGCGGTCACATGGCTGCCGCCCTTCTTGCCGTCAGGGTGCTTGGCATCGTCGATCATCTGATACTCGATGCCGAGCCACTCCTTGCCGCCGACTTTGGTCACCCAATACTTCACACCATTATTGCCGCCGTCTTCGATCTTCCATTCCCACTCGAGTTCAAAGTCTTGATACTCTTTGTTGCTCAGCAGATTGCCACCGCCTTGGCCATTCAGATGCAGGGTGCCATTGTCGATCACCCATCCTGCGCTGGGGGCTTTGCCATCCGGGCCATTCCAGCCTGCGAGCGATTTTCCATCAAAGAGCGAGACGGGCTCTGCGGCTGATGAGTATAGGTTCAGGGAGCCAAGCAGAGGCAGCAAGAGACGGGCAAAGGTGAGTTTCATCGCAGGGTGTTGATAAGGGAGAGGGAGGGGAACAAACGCAGTCCTCGGCTCAGTCATACGCGATGCTTTCGAAAAAAGCACCTCCGAGCAGTTGGTCGCCATCATAGAGCGCGCAGATCTGGCCTGGGGTCAGCGCACGCTGAGGCTCATGATAGATCAAAGAAGCCCGGCCCTCCCCTAGCGGCACAAAGTTGGCCAAGCCGGCAGGGCAGCGGTAGCGCGGCTGGGCGTTGAGGGGGCGTGCTTCATTCAGTGGCAGACCTGTCGTGGACAGGCCGGAGAGCGTGCATCGGCGTGCCCAGAGCAGGGGTGTGTCTTCGCGCTCGATGGCGATGACGAGTTCATTCGACTCGGGTCGCTTTGCCACGACCACGTAGGCCTGCTTGTGCAGGGGACTGGCGACGCCGATGCCTTTGCGTTGCCCGAGTGTGTAAAGGTGCAGTCCTTTGTGCTGGCCCAAGACCTTGCCTTCCAGATTCACGATGGGGCCGGGTGAATCCGGCACAAAGGCACGGAGAAAGTCCTCCATCTTCACTTGGCCGATGAAGCAGATGCCCTGGCTGTCCTTTTTGTCTGCCGTTTTCAGACCCAGGCGACGCGCCTCGTCTCGCAGTTCTGGCTTGAGCATGTGCCCGATGGGAAAAAGGGCGATTTGGGTCTGCTCGGGCCGCATCATGGCCAGGAAGTAGGTCTGATCTTTGTTCGGGTCTGCTCCGCGTCGGATGACCTGCGGTCCCTCTTTGCGCGCGTAGTGGCCGGTCGCGATGGCTTCAAAGCCGCGCTCCTTGGCCCAATCCCAGAGCACGCCGAATTTCATCTCGCGGTTGCACATCACATCCGGGTTCGGGGTGATGCCTGCTTCATAACCTTCTAGCAGATACTTCACCACCCGCTCGCGGTAGTCGCGCATCAAGTTCACGACCTCAAAGTCGATGTTCAGCTGCTCCGCCACTGCGCGAGCATCGGTGATGTCCTCTTCCCACGGGCAGTGACCGATGATGCCCTCCTCATTGATCCAGTTTTTCATGTAGGCCCCAGTCACGTCATGTCCTTCGCGGACCAGCAGAGCGGTGGCTAGGCTGCTGTCCACGCCTCCGGACATGGCGGCTAGGATCTTCATTCGGCTAAGTTTCAGTCGTGGGGATCAGAAACCAAAGCCCTTGGGGAATTTGGGCTTTCCACCACCGCCGCCACCACCGGCAGAGATGCGACGCAGCAGTTTGGACTTTGGTGCGCCGCCTTTCATCAGTCCGGGCAGTCCGCCTTTCATGCCGGGGATGCCCCCCATGCCTGGCATACCGGGCAGGCCCGGCATTCCACCGCCGCCCATCATGCCTCCGGCCAGCGCGGCCATCATGCCTTTGTTGCCCATTAGCTTTCGCATCAGTTCATACTGCTGGACGAGTTGGTTGACCTCCATGACTGGGCGGCCACTGCCTTGGGCGATTCGTTTGCGGCGGCTGCCGTTCAGGAGGTCGGGCTTGGCCCGCTCTTTTGGCGTCATGGACAGGATGATCGCCTCCGTGTGCTTCAGCTTCTTGTCATCGACACCGGGCATGTTTTTCAGGGCACCCATGCCGGGCAGCATGCCAAGGATGCCCTCAAGCGGTCCCAGGCGCTTCATGAATTTCAGCTGCTTCAGGAAGTCGTTGAAGTCGAATTTGTTCTCCTCAAAGCGGCGCATCATGCTCATGGCCTCTTTTTCGTCGATCTCCTCGGCAGCTTTTTCGACCAAGCTGACGACATCACCCATGCCCAGGATGCGCTGAGCCATGCGGTCGGGGTGGAAGACCTCGAGCTGCTCCACTTTTTCACCCACGCCCAGGAACTTCACCGGGCAGCCTGTGACTTGGCGCATGGAAAGCAAGGCACCGCCGCGGGCGTCGCCATCCAGTTTGGTCATCACCAGGCCGGTGATGCCGACGGTCTCATGGAACTTGCCTGCGACGCTGACGGCTTGCTGGCCGGTCGCTGCATCAGCCACGAGCAGGGTGTCGTCGGGCCGCACGAGATCGCGCACCTGCTTCAGCTGGCTGAGCAGTTCCTCATCGACCTCCTGGCGTCCGGCGGTGTCAAAGATCGCCACGCCTCCGCTTTGCTTTTCCAGCCATTGCAGCGCGGCACGGGTGGCCTTCACGGGGTCAGTTTCGCCCTCGGGCGGCACGCACACGGGCACGCTGAGCTGTTGGCCTAGCACCTCCAGCTGCTTGATGGCGGCTGGGCGATAAAGGTCCAGTGCGATGAGCAGCGGGCGTTTGCCCTGCTTTTTCAGCCAGGCGGCCAGCTTCGCGGAGGTGGTCGTTTTTCCCGCACCGTTCAGACCCACCATGAGAATGCGCTGGGTCGGGGCCGAGTTCAGTTCTGAGGCCTCACTGCCCAGGATCTTCGTCAGCTCATCGTGGAAGATCTTCACGATCATCTGGCCGGGGCTGACGGTGCGCAGCACTTCCTCACCCAGAGCACGCTGCTTGACTGCCTCCAGCAGATCTTTGGTCACCTTGAAGTCCACATCGGCTTCCAGGAGCGCCATGCGGATGTCCTTCATCGCGTCAGCGATGTTGGATTCGCTGATTTTGCCCAGGCCGCGGAGTTTGCGGAAGGCATCTTCGAGTTTGTCAGTCAGTAGGGAAAACATGGCCGCCGGATGTGGCGCAAAAAACGCCCTTGGGCAAGAGCTAGGCGTGTGGGCAGCCCGGATCTGGCTCAGACGGGCTCGTGGCTTCGGTCAGACTCCTGCAGCCCCGGCACCAGCCGCGCCTTGTCCGCATAGCGGTCAAAGCGATTCGAGAGGATCAGCAAGGTCGGTGCCCAGAGGCCGACAAAGATGCCAAAGCGCTCAGCGTGGGCTTGCTGGAGAGGGTCTTCACCATTGAGGAACCACCAGATCCAAATGGAAAGCAGGATGGAGATCATTCCTGCCTGAAAGCAGATCGTGCTCAGGGCGCGGCAAATTTTCGGATTCATGCACTCAGTGTAACGAACCACCGCCGAGCGCACCAAGGATGAAGCAATTTCCGGTCAATGAAGCGCAATTTCTGGCTTCTGCGTCTGTCAGCCAGCGGCCAGTGGATGGAAAATATTCCCATCTTTCTACTCAACACAGCGCTTGCTTCCGCTTTCAAACCCGGCTCGTAAACCCCAACACCCCTTCATTCCATCCCCCTATGACACTCCTTCTGATCGTCGCCGCCATGCTGCTGTCCCTGTACGCACAGTGGAAGGTCTCTTCCAATTATCGTCGCTACTCGGAGGTTCCAGCTTCCTCCGGTTTCACCGGCGCAGCCATCGCCCAGCGCATCCTGGATCTGAATGGCATCCATGATGTGACCGTGCATGCCTCACCGGGCCATCTCGTGGATCACTACGATCCGAGCAATCGTCGCTTGGTCCTTTCGGAAGAAAACTACTACGGCCAATCCGTCGCGGCCCTGGGCATCGCTGCTCACGAGTGCGGTCATGCCATTCAGCACGCCGTGGCTTACGCCCCGCTTCAGTGGCGCATGGCAGCGGTCGGCATCACCACCATGGCGGGGAACATCATTCCCATCTTGGCGATTGGCGGCATGTTCATGGCTCCCAAAGTGGTGCTGCCTTTGCTGGCTGCCGCGTTCGGGGTTGTGATGCTCTTCCAGTTGGTCACACTGCCCGTCGAGTTTGATGCCACGGCTCGTGCGAAAAAAATCCTGGCCAGCACTGGTGCGGTGTCTCCTGGGCAGGAATTCAATGCCATGAGCAAAGTGCTCGACGCTGCTGCACTGACTTATGTCGCTGCATTCTTGAGCGCCCTGGCCAGCTTCCTTCACTACGTGCTGCCGCTGATCATGGGTGGTCGCAGCGATGAGGAGTAATGTCAGTCACAGAAGCTCATCGAGACTCTTCTTCCCACTCTTCCTTCAAGAGGTGCTACCCCAGGTGGCACCTCTTTTTTGTGCTTCAGGCCTTCTTCAAAGCTCCCCAAGTGATGCGCAAACCGCCGAACACAAAAAGCAGCGGAAACCAAATGGAGTAGAGTGGGGCGCGTGGGTCATGCTTCAGCACTGCGATCTCGGGCTGGGTCGGGTTCACGTAGCAGACAGAGTCGCTGCCTGACTTCCAGCCACTGATCTTTTTTTGAATCACGTCTTCATGCTGGCTTGGGCTATCCACTCGCTTCAGGCGGGTGCCGGTGTAGGCTTTGCCACCGAACTCATACTGGTAGCGGATCTCGGCGCGGTAGGCTGGATTCGAGTTAGGCGTGGGCAATTCGCTAACCAAGCGTGACACCACGATTCGGCAGGGCACCTCCGGCCAGCGGCGTGTCTCTTCCGCTCGCTGCCAGGCCACCCACAGCACCCAGGTGAATGCACTGCCGGCCACGGCGAGGCAAAGGCCCAGGCTGGCCATCCACAGACGACCTGAAGCTGAAGACGGGGGCATGTCAGAGGGGGTGTTTGTCATGATTCCGAGGGATGCTTTGACTAGCTGACTCACGTGCTCCATACAAGCAAGTTACCGTTTCTTCCGCACCTTCATGGCCCTCGCCTCCGAACTCCCGCTGCCCAATGCGCGCCAACCGCGCTGGCTTGTCAAGCCAGTGCCGGAGGTCGCTGAGCAGCTGGCCGCCGACACCGGGTTGCCGAAGCTCCTTTGCCTGCTTTTAGCTCAGCGTGGTTTCACCTCGCCAGCCCAGGTGCGTGACTTTCTCGTGCCAAAGCTCGCCTCGCTGGGAGATCCCAATGAACTGCCAGAGATGGAGGCCGCCGTGGCCCGCATCCTCAAGGCGGTTGATGAAGGCCAAAAGGTAGCACTCTATGGAGACTACGACGTGGATGGTGTCACCTCCATGGCGCTCATGTGCCTGACCCTGCGGGCCTATGGCGTGCAGCCGCACCTGTTCCTGCCCTCCCGCATGGATGAAGGTTACGGACTCAGTCAGGATGGTTTTGCTCGGTTGTTTGAAGAGTTTGGCAAGCCGGATCTCCTCATCGCGCTGGATTGCGGCACCACTTCCATCCAAGAGCTGCGCTGGCTGCGGGAGCAAGGCGTCGATTGCGTCATCATCGACCACCATGAGCTCTCTCCCCAGGGCCGGCCTGAGTGCATGGCCTTGGTCAATCCGAAGCTAGGGAACAAATACCACTACTTCTGCACCGCAGGCTTGGTCTTCAAGACAGCCCATGCCCTGCTGAAGGCACGCCGCCTGCCTGACTTTGATCTCAAAAGTAGCCTGGACCTCGTCGCCCTCGGCACCGTGGCCGACCTCGTGCCTTTGGTGGAGGAAAACCGCCTGCTCGTTCGTCGGGGTCTGGAAGCCTTGGCACAGACAGAACGCATCGGCATTCGTGCGCTCAAGGAAGCAGCCGGCGTCGAAGGCTTCCTGCAAACGCACCATGTGAGCTTCCGCTTGGGACCACGCCTGAATGCGGCAGGCCGTCTCGACACAGCCTTTACCTCCCTACAGCTGCTGCTGGCGGATGATCCCCTGCTGGCCTCTGAGTTCGCCGCGCTGCTGGAAAGCCACAACCGCGACCGGCAGGCCGTGGAGCAGAATGTCTATGCCGAGGCAGAGCAGATGCTCTTGGCCATGGGCGATCTGGAGGCCCATCATGCGATCGTGCTGGGCTCGCGGAACTGGCATCCCGGTGTTGTCGGCATCGTCGCCTCACGCATTTCCCGCATCGCAAACCGTCCCACCATCTTGTTTTCCTTTGATGAAAATGGCATGGGCAAGGGCAGCGGACGCAGCATCTCCGGTTTCTCCTTGGTCGAGGCCATCGACATCTGCCGCGATCACATCATCCGTGGCGGTGGCCACGCCATGGCAGCTGGCGTTTCCATCACCGAAGACAAGCTGGAGGTCTTCCGCTCGGCTTTCTGTGAGGCCGCCAAGCGCGTGCTCTCGGAAGAGGCCCTGACTCCTGTCCTAGAAATGGATGCCGAAGTCAGGCTGGCGGATCTGACCTACGATTTCCTGCAAAACTTCCGGCTCATGGAGCCCTTCGGTCAGCAGAACCACGAGCCCCTTTTCCTCTGCCGCCGCGTCATGCCGCGTCTGCCTGGACGAACCATGAAAGAAAAGCACCTGCGCGTCATGCTTTCCCAAGAAGGGGCTAGCATGGAGGCCCGCTGGTTCAATGCGCCGCTGCAAAACCTGCCCAAGCCGCCCTGGGACATCGCCATGCGCGTGCAGCGCAATGTCTGGCGCGGTGAAGAGCAGTGGCAGCTCACGCTGGATGCCGTGCGCGCCGCAGAGTAAGGTCCAGCTGCGACACGCTTGCGTGTCCGGGAAGGCGTGGCAGAGGGGCAGTGCCCATGCTCACCGACTATCACACCCACACACCGCTCTGTCTCCATGCGGAGGGAAATCCTGTTGATTACGCTCGCCACGCGCAGTCGATCGGCCTGGCGGAAATCGGGCTTTCGGACCACAACCCGATGGCGGAGAGATACGATGATTGGCGCATGCTCATCAGCGACCTACCGCGTTACTTCGAACTCGTCGAGGAAGCACGCGCCGCCTTGCCCAGCTTCCCGATCCGGTTGGCCCTGGAATGCGATTACTTGCAGGGTGGAGAGCGCTGGATCGAGCAGACCACCGCCATGGCTTCTTGGGATTATCTGATCGGCAGCGTCCATTACATCCACGATGGTGTGGCCGTGGACGACCCCAAGCATGTCTCTCGCTGGCAGACCGCAGCGGACATCGAGCACATGTGGGGCATGTATTGGAAGCTCTACGCGCAGATGATCCGCACGCGTCAGTTCGACTTCTATGCCCATCCTGATCTCGCCAAGCGCTTTGGCCTGCGGCCTGCTGGAGATCTGCGTCGCTACTACGAGCCTGTCATTCAGGCGCTGGTCGATACCCAGGGCGTACTGGAGGTCAGCACGGCAGGCCTGCGCAAAGACGTACGCGAGATCTATCCAGCGCGGGAGATGCTGGAGATGGCCTATACCGCTCAGGTGCCCATCGTGATCAATTCCGATGCACACACGCCGACCGATGTCGGGGCTGACTTTGCCAAGGCGCTGGAGCTGGTCCGCAGCGTCGGTTACGACACGACGATCCGTTTTGAAAAAAGGCAGCGCCGCGTGGTGCCCCTGCCCGAGACCTGGCCGATCCAGGCCTGATCCGCTCAGGGCCCGTCAAAGCTAGGCGTGTTGGAGGTAGCATCAATCGCGGCTCCCTTTTTGTGCGGCAGACCTTCCGCCTTGCGTCGTCTTGCCTCAGCAAAGAATTCCTTCAGAATGCCCACGCATTCATCGCCCAGCACTCCAGGGGTGATCTCGCAGCGGTGGTTCAGGTTGGGCGCTTGCAGCAGGTTCCAGAATCCTCCCGCCGCCCCACCTTTGACATCCGGGCAGCCATAGATCACGCGTCGCACACGGCAGTGGACAATGGCCCCTGCGCACATCGGGCAGGGCTCTTTCGTCACGTAAAGATCGCAATCGGCCAGCCGCCAATCCTCCAGCGCACTCTCCGCCTGCGTCAGCGCCAGCATCTCCGCATGGGCGGTGGCGTCCTTTAGCGTTTCGACCTGATTCCATGCCCGGGCGATGACACGCCCCTGATGCACGATCACCGCCCCAATGGGCACTTCATCCAGCCGAGCAGCCTTCCGGGCCATGCGCAGGGCCTCGCGCATGAAATGCTCGTCCGAGTTCAGGATCAGCGGCGGGTCGATGGAAAGAAGCGAGTCACTCATGGGATCAGGCCGCTGCACCCACGAAGGGATTTTCTTCACGTTCATGGCCGATCGTGGTGTCATCGCCATGGCCGGGGTAAACCACCGTAGCATCGGGAAGCGGCCACAGATCTCGGGAAATGCCGGTCGCGAGTTGAGAGAACGACCCGCCGGGGAAATCCGTGCGTCCCACCCCCTCCAGAAAAAGCACATCACCGCCGAAGAGCCGTCCTTCCTCCGGCAGGTAAAAGCACACACTGTCCGGCGAGTGACCGGGGATGTGAAACAGCAAAAGCTTCACCGCGCCCAGCTCCAGGCTCGAAAGCCCCTCCAGCACCTCATTCACCGTGAAATCAGGCACCGAAAAGGAAGAGCCCGAGACCGCGCCGTAGAGTCGCTCCAGCGTCAGGTCATGGGAAAAGGCAGCCCAGGCATGGACGGGACAGCCCTGGTCCTGCACCACCGCCGCCGCATCCAGCACGTGGTCAAAGTGCTGATGCGTCAGCAGCAGAGCGTCCAGCTTCACCCCCTGCGTCTTCAGCCAAGCCGCCACGCCCTCTGGCGCATCCACCAGGAAAGTGAGGCCTGCCGTTCGTACCAGGTAGCCATTCGTTTGGGCGATGCCGCCCGTGAACATTGAAATCTCAGCCATGATCGTCTTGGCCTGACCTAAATGCCCGGCGACCCTCTTTGTCAAAACCTGCGTCCGACGGATTCATGGCCGTGCATCGACCATGCCTCCCGGCTCACCGCCTCAGCGCTTGGATCTGCCTGCGATCTGCTACTTTCCCGAGCAAGCCTCCAATGTTTGATGAATGCCTGCTTTGACACGTTCATCAGCTGCGTTTTGCGAAACTGTCCTTTGGTGGGGGCAAGAGCCGTTCGCTTCAAGCCTTTCAAAGAGTTTACTTCCCAAAGCACTGGAGCTTGCCATCCACGGTGCTGACGTAAACGCGACCTTGGGCAACCGTGATGCCATCCCACACCGGCGGGCTGGTCAGCTCCAGGCCCTCGGATTGTTCGCCGGTCTCGACGTTCACGGCCCACATTTTGGCACCGCGTTTGCCTTCGAGGGCTTCGTTTTGCTCCTTGAGCTCTTCGAGGATGGCCGGGTCTTTGGCGGCGAGGCGCTCGAAGGCGTATTCTTCGTCGATGGTGTCGGGCGGGCCGCTGACGAGCACCGTTTTGCCTGCCAAGGCCATGCTGCGTGCGACGATGGGCACGAAGCGGTCCCAGGTGTGCTTCACAAAGCTGCCGGGCGTGTTGGCATTGCCTTTGCCGCCTGCTGCGCCGCCTTTGAACCACAAGGCTCCGCCGACTTTGCCTTTGCCGGTTTCGACGCCGGCTCCAATGCCGTGGAGGCCGTTCGGGCCGCTGTCGCGGCTGTCGCCGTTGTCGAAATTGCAGACGAGGATGGCATCGGCGGGTTTGGCATCGGGTGCTTCGAAGCGCTGCTGCACCTCGGCGGCGCTGAGCGCTTTGTGATAGAGAGCGAATTGGTCAAACAGGCCGCTGAAGCCGCCCACGTCGCCTTCGGTGACGCCGTTACCGTTGCCGAGATACATGGGGCGAGCGGGTTTGGCGTCGATGGCAGCGCCTGTGCCTTCAGCGACGAGTTTGGCATCAATGTAGAGCGCCATTTTGCCCTCAGCGGTCAAGGTGGCGGCGAGGTGGTGCCAGCCATCGGTGAGCGCCTCGGCGCTGGTGATGCTGTGCAGTTTCCCATCGGTGCGCACATGGAAGTTCGGCTTCTTTTCGCGCAATTCGAGCGCATAGCCGCGCGACGGGCCACCGTGCAAAACAACGACACCGTTGGCTTTGTCCGGCAGCACCCACGCTTCGACGCTGAGGCCTTTTTGCGCGGGATCGAGCGCGTCATTCATCGGGAAGAGCACCGAGCCGGGGATCGGAGCGTTGACGGGTGCGGCGGCTTGTTTGCCTTTTCCCTTCGCATTGCCTTTGCCGGCCTTTTTCGCGGCTTTGCCTTCTTTTTCGAGCTTCGGCGGCTGCACGGCGAGCGGTTGGCCATCGGGGCCGAGCGTCAAACTGTTGCCTTGGCGCGGTGTGACGGCGTCTTCTGTGCTGTAGCTCTCATCCGGCGGCGTCTTCGGCGTGGAGAAGAGCGTGTACTCCATGGTGGTGGTCCACTTGTAGTATTGGGCCTCGCGACCGTAGCTGTACACGTTTTTGTCGTCGTGAACGAGAATGCGGCCGGCGGGTGCATACTTGCCGGCTTGATAATAGCCGCCGTGGCCTCCGGCGAAGCTTTTGCCATAGACCCAGTAGCTGCGGTGGAAGTTCGAATCATCAAGGAAGCCCATCGGCGCGAAAAGATGCGAGCCTTCGCCTTTGTGCGCGCCGCCTTGCTTGGCGAAATCGCCGCTTACCGGGCCGACTTCGACGCGCTGGCCGTCATCGCCGATCTTTTGCGTGCGGAGGTAGGTCCACTTGCCATCGCTGCTGAGGATGTCATTGAGCGCGACGGGCATTTGCAGCGTCTTGTGGCGATCATTGAGGTCGCCGCCGGTTTCGGGGTCTTTGTCGTCGTAGTTAATTTTGACGCGCATCTCGCCGGTTTTCGCGTCGAGGCGGTAGAACCACAAGCCGCCATCGAGGAAGCAGCTACGGCCCGCCACGCAGCTCACGAGGCCGTTTTCAACCAAGACGCTGCCATGCACGGGCCACACGCTCTCCATCATCTCCCAGGCGCTGTGGCTGAGCTTGGCCGGAGCGGCTTGGAACTTCCAAATGAGCGCACCATCGGTGGCGCGGAGGCAATAGACGTAGCCGTCCTTGCCGCCAAAGAGCACGCGGCCCTTCCAATACGAGGGCGGCGAGTCGATGCGGCCACCGGCGATGAAATGCCACGCTTCCTTGCCCGTGGCGGCGTCAAAGGCATGCAGCGTGTGTTTATCGACCTCGCTGACGAAGGTCAAACCGGCGGCGGTGCTCGTGGTGGAGAGTGGCGGGGTGAGTTTCACCTCCCAGGCCATGCCGAGATCTTTGCGCAGATCGCTCTTCGCCGCGCCGCTACGGGCGTTGTCAGCGCGGTAGGTGGGCCAGTCGCCTGCGTCGGCCTCTTTTTCATCGATGGCATCGGCATACGCGGGGCCTTTGATGAGGCGCTCGGTGTCTGGCGTGTTCGCAGGCAGCGGATAGGTCGGCGTGCTGGCCATGACGGCCATGCCATCGAGCTTCGCCTCGGGGTAGCAGGCGCAGTTGTGCGGTCCGGCATAGGTGAGGCCGTTGCAGGGCATCACGCCGTAGAGGCAGGCACCGCGCACCCAGTGATTGAGGTCCCAGTGCTTCTTCTCCATGTCCACGTATTCGATGCCGGTGCGGGAAGGGATCAGATACTTCTCCGTCGCCTTGCCCATGTAGCAGCGATGATGGAACCAGTAGGTGCCCTCCGGCACATCGGGGAAGAAGCTCTTCTTTTTCTCGCCCGTGAGCGGGTCAAAGCCACGATACTCACCGCTTTGATTGCCCTGGAGGTTGCCGGAATTCCACACGAGGCCCTGCGCCACGACGACGTCCTCGAGGCTGCGGTAGCCGCTCTTTTCATGCGGCGCGGTCCACATGTCCTTGCCGGTCTCCGCGTTCATGCCCTTCATCTCGCCCGTGCCGCCGGCGTAGATGATTACATCGCCGTGCAGCAGCACACGCGGTGCAAAGTTGAATTCATACAGCTCGCGGCGCTTCGTGGGATCGGTGGTGAATTTCACCGCGCCGGTCTTCACATCGCGGCAGGCGAGGCCGTCGCCGTTGTAGTAAACGACGCGCTTGTCATCGATGGCCAGCGTGATGGGCGCGATGCGGTCCTCCTGCTCCCAAAGTGTTTTTCCGCTCTCCGCATCGACGGCGATGAGGTGCCGCGGCTTGCCATCCCAGTTGAACTCCGTCTCCACACGCTTCTGATCGCTCTGCTGCTTCACCGCGAACTCCTCGTTCAAGCGCCACGCCTCTTTGTTCACCAACGCGAAGAGCGTGCCGTTTCGGTAGAGCACTTCTTCGGTGCCTTTGGTCTGCTCGTAGGTGCGGATGACGTTTCCGGTGGCCGCGTCGAGGCAGACGATGGGATCGGTGATGCCGAGCGTGACATAGACTTTGTCGCCAATGCTCACGATGCGTCGCGTGAGCTGCGTGGGGCCGGATTTCAGCGGCCAGAGATGCGTGCTCCACTTCTCGATGCTCTTTTCCCACAATACGGTGCCATTGAAGGCATCGCGAGCGACGAGCGTCCACTTCGGCGGCGTGAGGATGGTGATGCGGCTGCCTTTGTCGATGATGTAAAAGATGCGCCCGCCGCTGCTGACCTTCGCGCTCACGGAGGACATGCGGTCGTGGTGGCGGCTCCAGCGAGGATTGCCCACCCACTGCATCCGCGTCGGCGGACCCACGAGGTAGTCCTTCGAGGTCGGGTTGCCCTTCGAATCGTAGGCGTAGTGCGTCCACTCATCCATCTTCTCCGGCCAGGGCTTCGTGATCTTTTCCCAAGCGCCGCCCCTTTTTACCATCGCCACGCCCAGCGGCGTCAAAACGCGATCGATCTCCTCTTTGGCAACCGCCGCTGCGTCCTCGATGACGAGCAGGTTCACGTAATTCTCGATGTAGGGCAGGTGTTTGCCGTCCCAGCCCTCGATGGCCACCGCGCCGTAAGCGCCCGTTTTGTGAATCGACTCGCGGATGGTCTCTAGCGCTCCCGTGTTCGTCGTGAGGCCCTGAACCTGATACGAATCATTCGCGCGCAGCTTCTGCGTCACCGTGCCGTCACCGCAGCCGACATGCACCACGATGCCGCCCTTCACGCCGGATTGAGCGAGGAGGTCCGAAGCTTCGTCCGCGAAGAGCGAAGGACCAAGGGCGAGCAAGAAGAAGGCGAGGCGTTTCATGATGCTGCGTTGAACGTGGGCAGGCAGGGGAGCTTTCAGCCAAAGCGGGGGCAGGAATGGCAAAGCGGCCTCGAATTCCCTGCGGTCCTGCGACAAGATGACGGCACTCAGGCACGTTGTCTGCACTTCTGCTTTTCTTTTCCCGATGAATCCCTCGCTCCGCCCTGCCACGCTTGATGCTCTTGCTGCGTTTCGTTTGCGTCGGCAAAAGCTGCTGTACGGGCGGGCCGTGCTCGCCGGAAGTGCCGTAGCTGTCGCCACCGTGCTGGGTATTGCGCTGTTGGATCGCGCACGGTTCATGCCTGAAGCGCTGCGTCCATGGCTGACTCTCACGGCTTATGCAGGTGCGGCCTTTGTCGCCTGGAAAGTTGCGCTGCGTCTCATCGCCGAGTCACGGGACCTCTCGGGAGCTGCTCGCTTGCTGGAGTCGGCGGCCCCGAACCTGCGTGAGCGGTTGATGGCCGCAGTGGAGCTGGCTGAGGGGCATGGCCACGAGTCGGCGGAATTCCGCGCCAAGCTTCAGGACGATGTGGCAGAGCAGGTGCAAAGCGTGCGCCTGGATGAAGCGCTGCCCTTTGCCTCGCTAAAGCCTTGGTTCCTGCGGGCAGGAGCTGTGGTGCTGACAGTGCTGGCGCTTTGCCCCGTGAGTTCCCTGCATCTGCCGGGCTTTTTGGCGCGAGCCGCCCTGCCTTTTGTGAACTTCGCGCGTCCTTCCAGCGTTCGCATCGCCATCGTGGCACCGCAGCCAGCGGACCGGCAGGTGCCGATTGCCTCAGAGCTGGAAGTGCTGGCCGAGGTGACGGGGCAGGTGCCAGAGCGGGTGCAGATCGAAACGCAGTCCGGCGAGGCCAAACCACGCCTCCAGGACATGACGCGCAATGCCGTGGGGCAGCATCAGGCGCTGGTCAGCATCGGCCAAGTGGCAGTGCGCTACCGCATCCTGGCGGAAGATGCCATTAGCCCTTGGCACACGCTCACCGCGAAGCCACGGCCTCGGGTATTGGAGTTCGTGAAAACGCTGGTGCCACCGGCCTACTCGGGTTTGCCAGCGACGGAGCTGAAGGAAGATCATGGCGACATTGAGGCTCTGGAAGGCTCGACGCTGAAGCTGGCGCTGAAAACCAACCAGCCCGTGTCGAAAGCGGAGCTGCTGATCAATCCCGATCATGCCGATCATCCAGAGGCCATCGCCGCGCAGAGCATCGCCGAAAGCGTGGTGAGCACAGAATTCGTCATCCAGCCGCAGGTAGAGTCCTGGCAGGTCTCGCTGACGGCCGAAGAGACCGGCTTTACCAATGAAGAATCCAGCCCCTGGAGCGTGACCAGCATCCCCGATCTGCCGCCGCTGGTACAGATCACGGAGCCTGCGGAACAGAGAGAGATGCTGCCGGATGAAAGCGTGCGGCTGCAAGGCATGGCCAGCGATGACGTGGGACTGGCGAGTGTGAAGCTGTCTCACCAGATCAATGCCGGGACGTGGGAGGAGAAGGAGGTCTCCGCCAAGACGGGCAGGGAGTCGATGATCCAGAGCCTGCTGCCGTTGGCCCCGCTGCAAGTGAAGGCGGGTGATACGGTGCTGATCAAACTCACGGCCACGGACCTGAAGGGGCAGACGGCGGAGTCTGAGCCTGTGCGCATCGTGATTCTAGAGCAGACGGTGAGCCCGCAGCAGCGCGAGTGGGCGGCGCAGACGCGGCGCTTTGCCCAGCAGGCGGAGACGCTGTCGGAGGAAGCCCGCGAGCTGCGCAAGGCTGTGGAGCAGGTGCGCAAGACGGAAAAGCAGGCAGCCAAGAGTCCCGAAGCTGCTCGCGATGCCCAGGATGCCCTGGTGCGTGCCCAGACCGAGGCGGAAAAGGTCACGGCCAAAGCGGAGGACCTCTGGAAACAGCTCCAGGAAACCGCACGCCAAGCCCCGACCCACTTGGATGCACAGGAGGTGCAGCTTTTGGGCGAACGTCTCGCGCATCTGCGCACGGATGCCCTAAAGCAGCTCCAGCAGAAGCTGAATCAGGACATCGAAAGCACCGACAGCGTGCGGCGGAATGCCAACGAAGCGCAGTCTGACATCGATAGTGTCGCTCAGGCGGCACGGATGTTTGCGGCGGAGGACAATGCGCGTCTCGTGGCCCAGCAGGCGCAGCAGCTCGCGCGGCAGGAAGCAATGCTGACGGAGCAATCCCTGCCTGCGAACCGCGACTCAAGCCAGCGCCCGAAATGGCAGGAGCAGCAGCGCGGTGCACTGGCAGCCACCCAGCCACTGAATGAGCAGATGGAGGAGCTGAAGTCTCTGGTCGATGGTGGACAGCAGAACCAGCTGAAGGAATTTCAAAAGCAGATCAGCGAAGCCAGCGCGGATCTAGCCGCGAGCCTGGACCAACCGGATCAGGCCAAAAGCCCCGAGCACCTCTACGGAGCCTCGGACAACCTGCGGCAGCGTTTGGCTCGTGCCGCAGAAGCCGCGCGCAACATGGCAGAAAATGCGGCCAATCGTGGCCAGCAACTCCGTGAGCAACTCGCCCGCCAGGAAAACCCAGCCATTGTTGCTTTGAACGAAGCCCGCGAAGCACTTCAGCAGGCCGAGCAGGAGGCGAAGAAGCCGAACCCAAAACCGCGCGAAGATCGTGATGGCAACACAGCGCAGGAAAAAGCTGCCCAGGAACTCGCCAGCGCGGCCAAGCAGCTGGAAGAACAAGCGGCGCTGAAGGAACAAAACACGCTGACCAACACCGAGGCGGCTCTCGATACCAGCCGCGCCTCCCGCGCAGCGGATCAGCTCGCCCGCGAGGTGAAGGCAGCCACGACGTCCGAAGGCGCGCGGATGCCCAGCCAGGCCAGCCAAGATCCCAAAAACAAGACACCAGACCCGCTGGTCGCCAAGGCCGAGCAACTGCGCGGGGCAGTGAGTGCCCTCGAAACCGAGGGCCTGGCCCAAAGTGCCATGAAGGCTGCAGAAGAGGCCGCCTTTGACACCCGCAAGCCGCTGGATTCACCCGCTGCGCAGCAGGCCCGTGCGGCTTCCGAGGCCTTGAAGCAACTGCCCGACATGCTGCGCCGGATAAAGACAGCTGATCCTCAGGCCGCGCAGGCAAACCAACAGCTCGCCCAAAAAGCCCAGCAGGCCGCTGACATCAGCCGCGCGGCAGCGGATCAACTCCAGGCCCTGAACAAGCAGGCCGCGACGCAGCCCCCGGATCAGCCTTTGAACACCCAAGCCGCGCAGCAGATGGCGGATCAGGCCCGGATGCAGGCCAGCGAGGTGGCCCAGCAGCTCTCGGCGCAGACCCAGTCTGCGCGTGAAGCGCTGGCCCAGCTGACGCCCAAGGTCAGCGACATGATGAAAGCCGTGGCGCAAGATCTGAAGCAAACGCAGGAGCAGACCCAGGCTGCTGCTGCCCAGGCAGAAGCGCAGAAACCTGTGGCCGAGGTGGCGCAAAAGGCTGCCGAACTCCAGCAAGCCACGAGTGAAAATGCCGAAAGGATGGCATCGCTCCAGGCTGCACTGCGTCAGGAAGCGAACGCGGCGGATTTGCAAAATCAAAGCCAGCGTCAGCTCTCCCGCACCGCGGATGCGGCCCTTGCTCAGATGCAGCAGACGCAGCCGCAGGTAGCGCAGAATTTGAAACAAGCGGCCCAAGCCCAGCAAAGCCAGCCGCAAGCCCAAGCGCTGAGCCAGGCCGCTCAAGCCCAGCAGCAGGCTGCTCAGGCCCTGGATCAACTCGCGCAGAACATGGCCAAAGTCGAAGCAGGGCAGGAACTGAGCGAGCAGGAGCTGGCGGATGCGGCCAAGATGGAGCAGGACCTCAGCGTGAAGGAGCCTCTTGATGAGGCATACGCGCGCGCGCAAGCCCTGGCCCAGATGGCTCAAGACGCAACGCAAGATCCGGGCAAGGTTTTGGCCGAGCTGGAAAAAGAGCTGCCAAAAAATGCGGCGATGCAGAAAGCCCTGGCCGAACTCGGCAAGCAGACCGCACAGGCCAGTGAGGCATCCATCGCTAGCGAAGCTCAACAGCCGGTGAACATGGGACTGGCGACGGAGCAGGCGGCGAACGACTTGAATCGAGTCGCCCGCCACCAGCAGCGTCTGGGCGCTCAGGAGGCTGCCCAGCAGACGGCGCAAGCCGCTCAACAATTGGCCAAGCAGGCTGCCGCCGCCCGCACCGCGCCCCCCGCCCCTGGGCAGCCAGCCCTGCCCACGCCCAAGCCTGTCGGCCAGGACGCGCTGGCCCCGGCAGCTCAAGCGGCCAAAGCCGCAGAAGCCACGGCTGCTGCCACGCCTCCTGCCATGACCGCGCATCCTCTGGAGGCCGTGCAGGCGGCCTTGCTCGCGCAGGCGCTGGATCAGCTCGATGCCCAGCTGCATCCGGTGCAGTCAGCGAACGGCCAGCCGCAGCAGAACGGCCAGCAGCAACAGCAGAGCCAGCAAAACCAGCCCGGCCAGCAGCAGAGCGCCCAGCAGAGCCTGGCGCAAGCCCAGCAGAGCCAGCAGCAGCAGATGGCGGATCAGCGCAACCAAGGGCAGACGCCGGGGGCTCAGCCGCCAAAGGCTTCCCAGCAAACGGCACAGAATCCAAATCAGCAGGGACAGCCGCAGCCCTCCCAGGCCACGGCGGCCTCGAAAGACGGCGGTGATCTGCAAGCCGCTTTGAAGGAAGGTGTGCTCGGCACCGAACTGATCCTTGTGAAAGGTGACTGGGGCCACTTGCCTAGCAAGATGGCCGAAGACCTGACCGAGGCCACTCGTACCGAGGCCGCCCCTGAATACCGCGCTGCCATTGAAAGCTACTACAAGGCCATCGCTGAGAAGGCGCGGAAGTAATCTCCAATCCCCAACCCCCATGAAACAAACCTTCGCCACCCTTGCTGCCAGCTTGACGCTGCTCTCCCTCCAGGCTGCTGACACTTATCACGTTTACTTCGGCTGTTACACGAATGCGAAGTCCGGCAGCAAAGGCATCTATGTCTCCAAGTTTGCTCCTGCAACGGGTGAACTCAGCGATCCTGTTTTGGCGGTCGAAACCGGCAGCCCTAGCTTCCTGTCCATTCACCCTGATGGCACTAAGCTTTACGCCGTGGGGGAAATGGCGACTCCGGGCCAGAAGGGTGGGGGTGTCAGCGCCTTTTCGATCCATCAACCTGATGGGAAGCTGACTCTCATCAATCAGGTGTCTTCAGTGGGAGCGGGGCCTTGCCATGTCTCGACCGACAAAACCGGACGCATGCTTATGATTGCCAACTATGGCGGCGGCAGTGTCGCGAGCTATGCCATTGATGAAAAAGGAGCCCTCAGTGAGGCCAAAAGCTTCATCCAACACGAAGGCTCCAGTGTGAACCCCAAGCGCCAGGCTGGCCCTCATGCGCATAGTTTCAACGTCAGTCCTGACAATCGCTTCGGCTTCGCCTGTGATCTCGGCTTGGACAAGGTGCTGATCTATCGTCTCGATCCCTCCAGGGGCACTCTTGCCAGCCATGGTCATGCCACGGTCCCCGCAGGTGGTGGTCCTCGGCATCTAGCGTTTCATCCTTCCGGGCGCTTTGTCTTTGTGAACAATGAGATGCTGATGTCTGCCACTAGTTTTGCTTATGACGCAGACCAAGGAGCCCTGACCGAGATTGAAACGGTGTCCACGCTGCCAGAAGTGGATCGAGGCAACACTGGCTACAGCACCGCAGAGACCATCGCGCATCCGAATGGACGCTTCGTCTATGTCTCAAACCGCACCCATGATACCCTGGCCGTGTTTTCCTGTGATCCTGCCACGGGACGCCTGAAGCTGATTCAAAACGCACCGGTTGAAGGTCGAATCCCGCGCAATTTCAACCTCGATCCGACCGGTCGCTGGATGATCATAGCCCATCAGGACAGCAATACCGCCGCTCTCTTCAAGGTCGATGCAGAGACGGGCAAACTGGAGTTTACTGGCCGTAAGGTCTCGGTGGGGGGGGCTGTATGCGTTCGGTTCTTGGCCGTGTCTGAGGCCAAGTGAGCCAAGCTGCAATTCCAAAAAAAGAGCCTGAGGGGAAACCTCAGGCTCTTTTTTGTTCAATGGGTGAAGTCTTTCGTTCAGTTTGTGGTGTTGACCGCAGCGACGATCTTCTGAGCCGCATCCGTCAGGCCATCGGCGCTGGTGATGGCGAGACCGCTTTCGGCAAGTGTCTTCTTGCCGGCTTCGACGTTGTTGCCTTCCAACCTGACGACCAGAGGGATGTCTAAGGAGACTTCTTGAGCTGCTGCCACGATGCCGTTGGCGATGATGTTGCAGTCCATGATGCCTCCGAAAATGTTCACCAAGATGCCTTTCACGTTCGGGTCACCCAGGATGATTTTGAAGGCCGCAGTCACCTGCTCTTTGGTCGCACCACCGCCCACGTCCAGGAAGTTGGCAGGCTCGCCTCCGTGCAGCTTGATGATGTCCATCGTGCTCATGGCCAAGCCGGCACCATTCACCAAACAGGCGATGTTTCCATCAAGGCCGATGTAGTTCAGGCCGAATTCGCTAGCAGCCACTTCACGAGGATCTTCCTCCGTGGTGTCGCGCATGGCGACGATGTCTTTTTGGCGGTATAGCGCGTTGTCGTCGAAGTTGAACTTGGCATCCAGGGCCAGCACTTGATTGTCAGAGGTGACGGCGAGGGGGTTCACTTCCACGAGGGAGCAGTCGCTCTTCAGGTAGAGGTTCCAGAGAGCGGAGAAAAGCTTCACTGCCTGATTTGCCAGAGCTCCTTGAAGCCCAAGGGCCGCTGCCACCTTCCGGGCCTGATAGCTCTGAAGACCCAGGGTTGGATTGACGAACTCTTTGATGATTTTCTCTGGGGTTTTCTCGGCCACTTCTTCAATGTTCATCCCGCCTTCCGTGCTGGCGATGATGGCGTGGCTGCTGCTGCCGCGGTCGAACAGGATGGCAAAGTAGTATTCTTTGACGATGTCCACCGATTTGGCGACGAGCACCTTGCCCACCAGTTTTCCTTCAGGGCCAGTCTGATGGGTGACGAGGGTCTGACCGAGCATTTTGCCGGCGATGTCTTGGGCTTCTGCGGCTGTGTTGATCACATGCACGCCGCCTTTGAAACCATTCTTGAAGGTGCCCTTGCCGCGACCCCCTGCGTGAACCTGAGCTTTCACCACAAGGCCTGCACCGCCGAGTTCTTGGGCGATTTTACCGGCTTCTTCGGCAGTGGCGGCAACTTTCCCTGGAGGGGTTGCGACACCGAATTTTTCAAAGAGTTCCTTGGCCTGGTATTCGTGGATATTCATGAGAAAGAAATGCGGGGGGGATGGGCGGCGCGACAGTAGAAGAGCGCCCCAGTGCGTCAAGAGGGCAATGCCGCAAGTTCAGGGGATGTCTGCCTTTTTAGCAGGGGCCGATTATTGACGGTCGAAGAAGCTTTCTTCTTCACGGTCTCCGACCTTCAGGTAGCGGTAGTAAACTTCGAGCTGTAGGGTGCAAAGTACTTGGCGGTAGATCGCATTGCCATTGTCACTGCCGGAGGGCCAGTTGCTCCGGCCAGCCTTGAAGCTTCCGTCTGGATTTTGGGCGGCGAGGATTTGGGGCAGGAATTGTTGGTTGTAGAATTTCCACTCTTCCCCACCTGCCTGGAAGAAGGCCTGGGTGTAGTAATACCAGCAATAAAGATTGCAGTTTTTGTTCCAGTCCAGCGGCTCGGCTTCCAGGAAACGATGCAGGAAGTCGAGTCCTTTTTTGATGGAAGCGGTACGGCCTTTGCTCAGGGTCTGAAGACCAAGGATACCTGTGCCGGTGAGGCTCCACTGGTTGTAGTGAGCATCACGGTTGGCAACGCCGAAGCCGCCATCCTTGGTCTGCATGCGTTCGATGTAATCGCAGGTTTTGTCGATGGCGCTGTGCAGCCCGTCGATCTTCAGGCTGGTGAACTTCGCTGCCTTGAGGGCTTGGTATTGCCAGCCTGCGACGGACAAGTCTTCGCGTTTGGAGGTCGGATTGCCAGCGGAGATGTTTTTGGTGTAGTAGTCCCACGAGCCCTCGGCCTTGCCCGCTTCCTTTTTGTTCTGGCATTTGATGATGAGTTCCACGCCTTTGACGAAGGCGTCTCTCATGCCTGGCAATTCTTTGTTGCCCAGACGAGCCAGCGTGTACATCTCCCCCAACGCGTAGGTGGCGATGCCGTGCTCGTAGGCACCTGCGTTGCCTTTGAAGTCTTCCGTGATGGCACCGTAGGGGTTCTTTTTCGACAGTTCGATCAGGAACATGATCGCCTTCATGACGTTATCGCCGTAGAAGGGCGAATCGGGTGTCTCGCAGCGACCCAAGAAGCAGAGCAAGACCATGCCGGTCATGCCAGCTTTATTGCTGCTGCCCCAAGAACCATCGGGGTTTTGCTTGGATTTCAGCCATTCCAGCGAGTTTGACACAGCGCGCTCACACTCCGGCGTGCCGCCACTTTCAGCCAGCTTCTTCAAGCGTTCTTGGGGGGAACAGCGAGTCTTCATGGAGGGAGGCAGGCTCACGAAGCCCTGCATGGCTCCCATGCCCATGCCGGTGCCGAAGCCACCTCCCGAGCCCGCTTTGCCAAAGCCACCTCCACCCAGCGATCCACCACCCAGCATCGAGCTCACGTCAGGCACATCCAACAGGTCTGGTGGCGCATCGGGCAAGGTCACAGCCGAGTTGCTGCTCGTGCTCACGATCTTCTTCATCGGCATGGTTTTGTTCAGCGAGGT
>JAIXSY010000058.1 GCA_027484445.1 Verrucomicrobiaceae bacterium | reverse complement strand
GGGCCAGTGCTTTTGATTTTCCGGAGTGTCAGGCATCGAGAAGCTGGTTCCATCCAGCACTTTGACTTGATGCCCGCACCACAGCCAGGCAGAAGCTGCACGCCTGCCGAGGTGCCCGCGCAAAGCATCGAACACAGATTGGAGAAGACGAGCGCTCAACACCGTGCTGCGAGCTTCACAGTAAGCCGCCGTGCTCATTGACGGCTTCTTGGACTTCTCGCCGCGTGAGATGATCCAGGCGCGGACTTTACCGACCACCTCCTTGCAGGGCATGGCCGGGTTGAGCACTTGGTAGAGGAAGGCCCAAAAGAGCGTCACTGGCGGGTAAATTCGCTCGCGTTTGGCCTTGGCATCGGGGGCTTTGGCAAAGAAGTCGGAGGGAAGTAGAGTGCCAAGCATGGCTGCCAGATCAGGCAGCGCCAGATCGCGGAGCTTTTGCAGTTCGCCGACGACACGGTTGGCGGCGGAGGTCTTTGCACGACCCAAAAGGGTGTGGGGAAAGTGAGGCAGAAAGCAGGTGGAGAGAGCCATGCGAGTTGAACCCCGAACCTGACACGGCGTTGTACCCACAAGGCAAATTTGACGACAAAGGCACATCCCCCCTTGGCGATCCCAAAACGGCCTCAAAATCAACGATGACCAGCCTTATCCGAGTGCCATTCTTGCCTGGCATCTTTTTTATGTGGCAACTTTTTTACTCGACCAATTGAGGAACCCAACGCCAAAGTAGCTGTAAAATCGCTGTGCTAGACACTACGCAAATCGACATCAGTATGTTTGCTGATGAACGAATCCCTAGTCAACAAGCTGTTTGAGTATCTCGACGCCCGCCGTGGTAGATCCACAATTTCGGATAACTTGCGAGGATGGTTAGAAATGGAGTCCGATTCAGCAAAGCGCCGAGAGTGTCTGAAAGTTTGGCTCGAAACCGTGGGCGCAGGACATTCCAAGGAAGGTGGTGAGTTTCTCTCCACACCAGAAGTGGCGACCTTTATGGCAAAGCTGGGAGCTCAGGGTGAGGGGGCAAGCGTCCTTGATCCTGCCTGCGGAGTGGGGCTGCTGCTTTCACTGGTTTCAGAAGAGCTGAGCGCCACGACGATTCATGGCGTGGACGTAAACGGTCAAGTTGCAGACATGGCGGAACTACTACTACCCTCCACGGCTCAGGTGTTTCACGGGAATTGTCTGTATGATTCACTCCCACTTCAAAAGTGTTACGACTTGATCATCTCGGAGCCACCGTTCGCCTTTCGTTTGAGAAAGCCATTTGCAGCACCTGGAAGCGACGAAATCTTCAATGATACCAGTGATGCACTTCTGGCATGGTCTTCATCCAAGCTTTCACCGACAGGCCGAGCTGTTTTTCTGCTGTCAGCTTCCTGCATAGGGACTCGGGGTGAGAAACTATGGAAGAGCCTCGGGGCTGCGGGATTGAATTTACGGGCTTTGATTCATGTTCCATCCGGGCATTTAAAAGCGACAGCCATCGAGTCCTACATTGCCGTCGCAGACAGGTCGCACCACGAAACAATCTTCACCGCT
Organism: Verrucomicrobiaceae bacterium; assembly: GCA_027484445.1. Lineage (GTDB taxonomy): Bacteria > Verrucomicrobiota > Verrucomicrobiia > Verrucomicrobiales > Verrucomicrobiaceae > Prosthecobacter. The sequence goes on along the minus strand of JAIXSY010000058.1, from coordinate 67,149 downwards.
CAGTATGGGAGTGATGAAGCATTACAACGCCAGATTCTGACGCACTATCAGTCTCACCAGCCTGGCAAGCACCCAGCTCAAGGCAGGTTGGTGAGCCCGTCAAATTTTCGTGGATTCAAGGTTCTGGCGGCAGGAGAAAGGCTTCATGAGATGGCCAAGCGAAAGGGGCTAAAGCCTGTGCCGATGAGGCAATTGATCCTCGAACATCATGTGCTGAAGGGTTCGGAGGCCGCAGTTGTTGACGGAGCGAATGACCTTTACCTACCTCTGGCAGGAGTTGGCAATGCCGTCCTTCACCCTGACTCACTCACGGCCAAATCAAGCAAGGCAGTTCGTTTAGTGATCAATAGTGAGCTAGCGGATGCTCGGTTCCTAACTGCCGCTCTTAACGATGATCTTGGCCGCCTATTTTTGGACACTGTCACCCTTCCAAGTGCTGTGGTAAGGCAAATTAATCTGGAGATGCTCCTGGGGGCGGACTTTTACCTTCCAGCCATTGATGTGCAAAAACAGGCTCTCGACACCATCTCACGAGTCAGCGCCCTACGTGCCGAACTAGATGAGATCGAGTCGGGTGTCTGGGCGCATCCAGCCAAGATAGACAAGGAACTACAGCAACTGCGTCGAGTGAACCATGAAGACACGCTGGAGAACTGGCTTGAAGGACTGCCATTCCCGTTAGCCTCCATTTTGTGGCGTTACCGCGCCTGTAATGGATCAACAAAGGATAAGAATGAGATTCTACTGCACTTCTTCGAGGCTCTCGCAGAATTTTGGGCCACGATATACCTGAGCGCCGCCAAATCCGACCGTGAGTTTTGGGCAGACCATGTTAATGCCCTAGCTACAACGGTTGAACGGGGAAAGCTCTCTTTTGATATGGCTACTTTCGGTCTGTGGAAATGCGTGATCGAATTCCTGAGTGGGAAGTTTCGCAAACTGCTAAATGACGACGCTGATCGCTGCACCTCTCTTTTCAGGACGCAGTCGCGGGACGTGCTGGAGATGCTTTTTGATCGCCGTCTGCTGACGATCTTGCAAACCTCCAACAGCATCCGAAACAATCATGCTCATGGTGGAGTCTCTGGAGTAAGGGAGATTGAAACGGCACATGCCCAGCTCATGGACCTCGTGCAAACCTGTCGAAGTGTGATGGGGATGTCGTGGGAACGATATGAACTAGTGCAACCTGGAGAATGTAGAATCGTAGGGGGAATGTGCGGTTACAAAGTCCGACGTGTGATGGGAACTCGAACTCCGTTCGCGACGGTAGAGCGCAAAACCATCGAGGGAATGGAGGACGGCAAACTCCACTTGCTCGATCCAGATGGAGAAAGAGCACTGGAACTGCTCGCTTTTATTCGTGTGATGCCCTCGCCGAGAACAGAGGCGAACGCTTGCTATTTCTACAACCGACGCCAAGCCTCAAACCAAAAATTTGTATCATACCACTTCGAAGCGGACTCAGAAGTCGAAGAGTTTTACGCCGACACGCTTGCAGCTCTCGAAGGTATGAAGCCATTTGGCTCTTCGACCTAGCGAAATGGGGCTTGGTCTTTTTTGAGCGAGAAGTCGAAGCATGTACTTTCAATTCCTCGCTCTAATTGAAACTAAACTTGCGGATATATCGCTCAAAGGCCACTTTCAGCCATGTTTCAACGTTGGGCAGAGGCTAAGTGGCAGCGGAAGCTGGCGACGCCGTTCGTGCAGATCGTGTTTGGCGCACGCCAGACGGGGAAGTCCACGCTCCTCAAGGAGCTGATCCCGAATCCGGCCCTGCGGCTGGATTTTTCGGACCCAGGACAGCGCTCGAGCTTCCTGAGCCAGCCGGAGCAGCTCATCGGCATCTGCAAGGCCATGCCGAAGGCAGCGGAGCCGCCCGTGGTCGTGATCGATGAGGCGCAGAACGTGCCAGCCATCTTTGACGCGGTGCAGCATCTCTACGATGGCGACAAGACACGCTGGCGCTTCGTGCTCTGCGGCAGCTCGGCGCGGAAGCTGCGCCTGCTCGGCACCAACCTGCTGCCCGGACGCTGCATGGTGAGCCATCTTTACCCGCTGACGACTGCCGAGAGGCCCTGCATCGAAGCGGAGGCGCTTTCTTTCACGCCTGCATCCCCGCTGCCGTGGGCGGTGCTTCCCAGCGCGCTGAATTTGCCGGCCTGGCCAGCCGTGGATTTGCCCACCCGCCTGGCCTGGGGCGAGCTGCCGGGCATCGTAAGCGTGGAGGAAAATCTCCGCGCCGATCTGCTGCGTGCCTATAGCATGGTCTATCTGGCAGAGGAGGTGCGGCGCGAGGCGCTGGTGAAGGACTGGGCCGCGTTTTCGCGTTTTCTGAAGCTGGCGGCACTGGAAAGCGGGCAGGTCGTGAACTACTCGAAAATCGCCCAGCAAGCAGGCGTGTCCCACCCCACGGTGAAGAGCCATTATGAACTGCTGGAGGATATGTTTATCGGCTTTCGTGTGCCGCCCTTTTCCGGCAGCGCGAGGAAGGGGCTGCTCTCCACGCCGCGCTTTTACTTTTTCGACCTCGGCGTGCGTCATGCCGCTGCCGGGCTCACACCATCTCGCGACACCGCGTTGGCAGATGCCGGCCCGATTTTCGAGCAATGGGTGGGCATCGAGCTGTGGAAACGCCTGCAATACCTGCAAGACGGCCAACTGAGCTTTCTGCGCACCAAAGACGGCGCGGAGATCGACTTCATCATCGAAAAAGGCGGCACCGTGACACCCATCGAGGTGAAATGGACCGAGCGTCCGACGCTGTCCGATGCGCGTCATTTGCTCAAGTTTCTCCAGGAGCAAGGTCCGAAAGCCCCGCACGGCTACATCATCTGCCGCTGCGCCTATCCCATGCAGCTGCATCCGCAGATCACGGCGCTGCCGTGGTTTTGTTTGTGAGCGGAGATCGACGGATCACCCACCGTGGGGAAAGGCTGGTGGTCAGGTGAATTTTGAGTTTTGCAGGTGATTTCTCCCGCATGGAAGCGCTCGCGTGATGTGTGCGTGAAAGGCAGCTTTCGGAGCGTTTTTCCCTCATGCACGACCTTGATCCCAGCCTGCCGGAGTCCCTCGTTCGCCGCGATTTTTTGAAAAAGCTGGCGGCGGCTAGCACGGCGGCGTGGATGACGGGTGAGCCGCGGCTGATCTGGGGGAAGACGGGAGAAGCGGTGAATCAGCCGCCTGCGAAGGCGGATGCCTGCATTCTGCTCTGGATGGCCGGGGGCATGGCTGCTCCGGAGACCTTTGACCCAAAACGCTACTTGCCGTTTGAGAAGGGGCTGGAGGTGAAGAAGATGCTCAGCACCTTTCCCGCCATGGACACGACGCTGGACGGGGTGAAGATCAGCGCGGGCTTGCCGAACTTGGCGAAGGTGATGGATCGCGCGACCCTGATCCGCAGCGCGGTGCAGCCTGACCTGGGCAGCATTTTGCATTCGCGGCATCAATACCACTGGCACACCGGCTACGTGCCGCCGCAAACCGTCGCCTGCCCGCACATCGGCTCGTGGATGGCGAAGGTGCTCGGCCCGCGCAATCCGGTGATGCCTGCCTTCATCAATATCGGTCAGCGGCTGGAGGGCATCGGCGAAAGCGAGGAGCTGAAGGCTTTCACCACCGCCGGATTCTTCGGCAGCGAGTTTGGGCCGATGAACTTGCCTTTTCCTGAAGAAGCCGCGCAGTCCGTGAAACCGCCGAAGGGCATGGATGCGCAGCGCTTTGCCAACCGTGACCGGCTTTTCCGCAAACTGGTGGACCAAAGCCCGAACCGCGAGGTGATGAGCGACTATCAGCAGCAATCCATGCTCCGCAGCATGGACAATGCCTACCGCCTGCTCAGCGCCAAGGAACGCGAGGCCTTCGACATCACGCTTGAGCCCGAAGAAAGCCGCAAAAAATACGACACTGGCCGCTTTGGCCGTGGCTGTTTGCTTGCTCGTCGGCTCGTCGAGGCCGGCGCACGATTTGTCGAAGTCACCACCGAATACGTGCCCTTTCTTTACTGGGACACGCACAAGAGCGGGCACGACACCGTGGCCGGCCTGCACCAGGAGATCGACGCGCCCATCGCGCAGCTCGTGCTCGATTTGGAAAAGAAAGGCCTGCTCGACCGCACGCTCATCGTCATCGCCAGCGAATTTAGCCGCGACGCTTTGATCGAAGGCAAACCCGGCTCAAACGCGAGCGACCAAGCCACCTTCAAGGTCGAAAAAATCCAGGAAGCGCAGCACTACGGCCTGCATCGCCACTTCACTGGCGGCACTAGTGTCGTCATGTTTGGCGGCGGCGCGAAGAAAGGCTACCTGTATGGCGAAACCGCCGATGAACGCCCGCTCATCGCCACGAAGAACCCCGTCAGCGTCATGGACCTCCACGCCACGATCATGACCGCGATGGGCATCAGCCCGAAAACGGAGTTTGAGATCGAAGGCCGCCCCTTCTACGTGACCGAAGATGGCAAGGGCAAGGCGGTGAGCGATCTTTTCGCCTAACGGTTGGTGAAAACGAATCCCTGCAAAAGCCTGCGTGGACAAACCCGGAAGGCTCAGCAAGCATACTCCTGCATGAGCAAGCATCACCATCACCACCATGAAGGCTGTCAGCGGCCCGAGCCGGATCGGCTGCTGACTGAATGCATGGGCCGTGCGCGCGGTGCCGGACTGCGGCGGACGAAGGCCTTGCAGGACGTGCTTTCCATCCTCATTCACGCCTGTCAGCCCATGACCTTGGGGGACATCGCGGGCTCGGAGGATCTGCTGAGCGACGCGGACCGTGCCACGGTTTACCGTTTGCTCGTCAAGCTGGAGCAGCATGGCCTGATCCGCCGCCTCGGCCTGCATGACCGCGCGGCGTATTACATCATCAATCTACCGGAAGAGCACCACGACTACCTCATCTGCAACGGCTGCGGTCGCATCGAGCGGCTTGATGTCGCCTGTCCGGTGCATGCCTTGGAGAAAACGATCGCCAAAACCTCGGGCTACCAGCGCATTTATCACGAGCTGGAGTTCTACGGTCTCTGCCCGGACTGCAGCGCGAGCAACGCTGCCTGAGCTCTGTCATGGCCCGCATACGCATCCAAAATCTGGGGAAAGCCGTCGCTTGGCTCATCCGCGCCATCGGGCGGACGCTGACGTTTGAGGTCGAAGATCGCGCTGGTGTCTTTGACGCACGGCGTGGCGGCACGATCTGGGCCTTTTGGCACAACCGAATGTTTGTCATTCCCTACCTGCATGACCTTTGGTTCCCCCACATTCCGGGTGCTATTCTCAGCAGCCCGAGTGGCGATGGGCAGATCATCGCCGATGCCTGTGCCGAATTTGGCTTTGAGGCCGCGCGCGGCTCTAGCTCGAAGCCGCAAAAGGGGCTCGCGGCGCTGATTTTGTTGGCGGAAAAAGTGGCTGAGGGGCGCGATGTGGGCATCACGCCCGATGGGCCACGGGGGCCGATTTACCAGATCCAGCCGGGCATCATCAAGCTAGCCCAGCTGACTGGCGGCACGATCGTCCCCGTGCGTGTGCTTTACACCCGGGCCATGCGTTTCCGCACTTGGGATCAGTTTCTCCTGCCGCTGCCCTTCAGTCGGGTGAAAGTCATCTTCGAGCCCACGGTGAATGTGCCTCGGCGCATGACGGAGGAAGAGTTCGAGCAGCACCGCGCACGTCTGGAAGCGACCCTGGCTCATGAGGCGTGAAGCCAGCGTGAGTTCGCTTCTCACATCGGCATGGCAGGAGAGCGGTGGGTCACCTCGTTGCGCACTGCGGTGCTTTTGTCGGGACCTTTTGGCTGGCGATTCGTTCGCTGGCAGAATTCATGGTAATTGATGACTTCAAAGCGCCCGTCGTCGTGCTCCAGGATCGCGGTCATGGACTCCACCCAATCGCCTGAATTCAGGTAATGGGTGTCGCCGACCATTTTGTTCGCCGGGCTGTGGATGTGCCCGCAGATGATGCCGACGCAGCCCTTGGCGCGAGCGAGCTCTTGCAGTTGGTCCTCGTAGCGACCGACAAAGTTGACGGCGGATTTGACCTTCAGTTTGACCCAGCGGCTGAGGGAGAAGCTTTCTTTTCCGCGCACATGACGCCACCAGTTGTAAAGGCGATTCACACGCAGGAGGATGTTGTAACCGATGCCGCCGAGCTTGGCGATCCAGGGGTGATTCGTGGTGACGTGATCGAAGCCATCGCCATGCACGACGAGGTAATTGCCGCGCAGCGTGGGGTGGATGTGCTCCCCCGTGATGCGGAAGTTATCCAGCTGGATGGGGATGAAGCGGTCGAGGATGTCGTCGTGATTGCCGCGCAGGTAGATGATCTCGGTGGATTCCTTTTCCATCTTTTTCAGGACGGTGCGCAGGAAGCCGGTGTGCCCTTTGTTCCAGCCGCCCATGCGCCGCAGGTGCCAGGCGTCGATGATGTCGCCATTCATGATGAGCTGATCACACAGGACGTGGCGAATGAAGTGGGAAGCCTGGGCGGCTTTGCAGTCCGGCATGCCCAGGTGGACGTCGGAGATGAAGACGGTGCGGGCGCGCAGCTTGGTTTTTTGCCGCGTCGGGTCAGCGGGCAGGTCGGTGGGTTCTTCGGCAGGGTCGCTCATGGCTTCGGGAGGGAGATCGCGGTTCGGGCAGAGGTGATGGCGGTGAGGAGCTCGGCCTCGAATTCCTCAATGACACGATGCCAGCCAAAGTCGCTCGCGGCTTGTCGGGCAGCGGCGCGCAGGGTTGGCTCAGCCCAGCTCGCGGCGGCCTGTTGGGTGGCATGGAGAAAGGCGGCCTCATCCCCCAGTGGGGCCAGCCAGCCATTGCTGCCGGAGCGGATGACCAGACGCGGGGCGGCGTAGTCGTAAGCGGCGGTGATGAGGCCGCTGGACATGGCCTCCAGCACCACGTTGCCAAAAGTCTCGCTCGAGCTTGGAAAAAGGAAGACGTCTGCACTGGCGTAGCATTCCGCTAGGTCAGTGCCACGACGGGCACCGGTGTAGATGAAGTCGGGGTGTTCCTCCCGCAGGCTGGCGAGGCGTGGGCCATCCCCAACAACGACGCAGGGAGCTGCTGGGTGGATCTGCCGAAAGGTCGCAAAGGCACGCGCCAGCAGGGGCAGGTTTTTTTCTGCGGCGACACGACCCACGTAGATGGCCACGGGCGTCTGATCCGTCGCGCCCCAGGACTGGCGCAGGGCAGGGCTGCGGCGTTCGGGGGAAAAGAGGGACGTGTCCACGCCACGGCCGAGGATGCCGACATTGCGGATGCCCCAGTGCTTCAGCATGGTGGCGGTGTCGGCGCTGGGGGTCAGGGTGCGGGCCGTTTGGTTGTGAATCCAGCGCAAGATGCCTGCGGCAAAGGCTTCGAGCCCGGGCAGGTGATAGTTTTCCAGGTAGGTCTGGAAATTGGTATGAAAGCCGGACACGACGGGGATCTGCGCCCGTGCTGCGGCAAGGATGCTGGCGATGCCCAGCGGTGTCTCCGTGGCCACATACAGCGCATCTGGCTGAAAAGCAGCGAAGTGCGAGGCCATCTCCGCACGGGTGCTGAAGCCGATGCGCAGTCCGGGGTAGCCCGGCACAGGAGCAGAGGTGACGATGCGGCGCGGCGGTGTGTCAGGCTCATCAGCCGCGCAGGGCACGGTGGTCACGATCTCGACAGTGTGGCCCCGTTCCACGAGGCCGGTGGCGAGGGTGCGCAGGGTCCGTGCCACGCCGTTGATGTCCGGCGGGTAGGTGTCCGTGATGAGCATGAACCTCATGATTGCGGGGGCGCGTCGCCGCTTCCTATGAATGGCGCACGGCGGCAGGAGAGAAAGCAGAATCAGCACCTGGCAAGTGGCCTGTGGGTGACGAAAGCGTCACGGGCTGCTTTCTTTGCATCGTGACAGGTCCGACCCCCGCGTGACATAGTCGTCACCAAGAACTGTTTGTGACAAAACCCACGCCCGGCGTAGTCGGTTTGAGTCACGCATTCCTTTTTATGAGTAAAATCCTGGTCGTTGATGATGAGCCGGACATTTCCGAACTGATCTCGCTGCATATGATGCGCGAAGGGCATGAATGCCTGTGCATCACCAATGGTCTGGAGGTCATGCCGACGGCTCTGGCGCATGAGCCTGACTTGATCGTGCTAGACCTGATGCTACCCGGCCAGGATGGCATGACGGCCTTCAAGCGGCTGCGCGCGGACAGTCGCACCCGGACCATCCCCGTGATCATGCTCACGGCCAAGGCGCAGACCACCGACCGAATCAATGGGCTGGAGCTCGGCGCAGACGACTATTTGACAAAGCCCTTTTCCCCACGGGAGCTGGCCCTGCGCATCACGGCCATTTTGCGCCGCACGAAGAAGGTCACGCATGTGTCTGAGGTGAAGCACGGCGAGTTCCACCTGGATCGCAAGAACATGAAGTTCTTCCATCAGGGGCAGCCGATCGACCTGACGACGACCGAGTTCAAGCTGCTGGCGGTACTCATGGAAAACACGGCGGCCGTGCACACCCGCGCGGAACTGCTGCGTGAGGTCTGGGGCTACTCTGACGATGTGGCGACACGCACGCTGGACACGCACATCAAGCGTCTGCGGGAAAAGCTGGGTGAGGCTGGCAAACATGTCGTGACCGTGCGCGGCACGGGCTATCAGTTCGTCATGGAGCCACCTGCCACGCCTGCAGTCGCTGCCTGAGGCAGCGGCCTCCTGTCCTGCTCCGTGCTGAGGAAAGCACTTGGTGCATCGGACACCCCGGGTGAATGGGTGGCACCTGCCACGCCCGCCGCCCCATTCGTTCTCCTGTTTCTGTTTCACCATGACTGCCACCCTCGCCACGGCTTTGATCCTGCTCGCCCTCTGGGCTTGGCGGCGTGAGCTGCGCTGGCGCAGGCGGATTGAGGTCGTCACCCGCAGCGCTGGCCTGAAGCCGCATGAGATCGATCGCCTGCCTGCCCGCTACCAAGGGCTGGTGGAGGCGAGCCAGGCGCTGACCAAGGAAGAGTACCTGCGGCGTTTGTTTGAGGCCTTGCTGAATGAAATCCGCCAGGGAGTCGCGATCGTGGATGACCACATGCGGATCAAGTTTGTGAACCGCACCCTGGCGCACCTGTTTCACAAAGGCAGCATTCAGCGCGGGCGCACCTTGATCGAAGAGCTGCACGACCACCAGGTGACCAGCATCGTGCAGGCGGCTATCGAAAGTCAGCGCCGCACGGTGCGGGAGGTCGAACTTTCTGCCAATGGCTCCTCCAGCAGCAGCCGGAACGCGCGCCACTTTTTGATCGAGGCTGCCCCGCTGCCAGCCAAGGCCGAAAGCGGCGCTTGGCTGATGGTGCATGACATCACGGAACAAGTCATGGCGGACCAAGTGAGAAAGGACTTTGTCGCCAATGCTTCTCACGAGCTCAGAACGCCCCTGACGCTGATCAACGGCTACATTGAGACGCTGAAAAGCGGTGTGCTGAAGGACGAGGCAGCCCTGCAGCGCTGCTTTGATGTCATGGAAAAGCATGGCCGGCGCATTGTCCGCATCATTGAGGACATGCTGACCATCTCCCGACTGGAAAACGGCAACTCGGCGCTGAATGATGAGCCCTTCACCGCACGAGCCTGCGTTCAGGATTCGTTGGATCACCTCGCGCCCATGCTGGAGGGCCGTGACACACGCATCGAGCTGGATTTCCCTGCCGATGGTGGGCACATGCGCGGCGACCGTTTCTACTGGGATCAGGTCTTCACGAACCTGATCGAAAACGCGCTGAAGGAAAACCCGAACCCTGGGCTGGTCATCAAGGTCAGCGGTCAGTGGCATAGCGATCACTGTGTGCTCCAGGTCAGTGACAATGGTATCGGCATCGCAGCGCATGACCTGCCTTTTGTCTTCAAGCGCTTCTACCGTGGGCAAAAGCACCACGGCCCCGAGATCAAGGGTACAGGCCTAGGCCTGAGCATCGTGCGGCGTTCGGTGGAAGCGCACGGCGGCACCATCGAACTGACCAGCACCCCTGGCGTGGAGACCACCTTCACGATGCGGCTACCCGTCCGCGCAGAGTCGCCGATCCTGCTGCAGGCGACGTGATGTGGGGGTAGGTGGGTGCCTGCTTACCCGGCCACCTTCAGCAGGAAGGGGGCTGGCCGGAAATGCACCGGAGTGCGGTCTTGGACCAGTTCGCCATCGAGTTCATAGGGCGCTTCAGGCTCAGCCATGACGGTGAATTCGCGCACCTGGAGGTAATCGAGATCCAGAGCGGTGTCGTAGCCGCTTTCGAGCAAAGCGCGCACCATCTGAGCAAACTCCCAACCCCCCAGTTGACGAAAGACGAGAAGATCGAGCATTCCATCTTGCTGGTCAGCTTGAGGGAAGACCTTGACCGGCCCGCCGTAGTGCTTGCCTGCACCGATGAGTACGACGCTGCCGAGCAGATCAGGGCGACCTTCGATTTTCACGCGCAGGATGGGCGGTGTTCGGCCCAGGACTTGCACGGCGGAGACCACGTAGCTGAGTGGGCCGAGGCGTTTTTTCCGCTCCCAGGGCGTTTCTTGGATGATCTCCGCATCCAGACCGACGCCAGCGAGCTGGACAAAGTAATGCTCGTTCGCCATCCAGAGGTCGATCTCACGCCGGCGGCCGCTGGTCAGGCGTGACCAACAGGCGCTGATGTCTTGGGAGGGCAGGCCGAGTTCGAGGGAGAAGACATTCATCGTCCCCACGGGCAGCACGCCCAGGGCGGTGTGCTTTTCACCCGCAGCACGCTGGGCATTCACGCGGCAGATGCCTTGCAGCACTTCATTCATCGTGCCATCGCCACCAGCAGCCACGATCAGGGACCGACCCTCGCAGGCCAAACGCGCAGCGATTTCAGTCGCCTCTCCGGGTGCGGTCGTCAGGATCAGTTCGGGCTCGGGGCTGAGTGCGCGGATGGCCTTCTCGCGTGCCGCTGCCTGGGTGCTGCGTGCAGCGGGATTCAGGATGACAGGGATGCGTTCAGACATGCGGCGCGCTAATGGGCGCAGATGATGAAACGCACAAGTGAACATTGGCGACACCCAGGGCTCTTGCATCGCTCCAAGGGTGCGTTCAGGGCTGGTGGCGGACACGCGCTAGATGAAGCTGCGCGGTTGCCCCGGCGGATGCTGCTTCCTTTGTGAATCAGTCCTCTTTTTTTGCAGACAGAGAGATCATGATCTGGGTAACGTAGTTTTTTCGCTCTTCACGAAAGAGTTCAACCCGCTCATGAAACGAACCCGTGCTCACCTTTTCGCCTTGGTCTTTGGCTTGGCGTTACCTCTGACCTCTCTTCAGGAGGTGCAAGCGGCGGATTCGCGAGATCTGGATGGAGATGGGATTCCTAACAGTGTCGATGTGGACATCGACAATGACGACTTGCCCAATGGACTCGACCCCAACGTGGATGGAGGCACGGCCAAGTCTGGTCCCTCGGCCGGGCGTTACATTGGCGACCGCCTGAACAATGACAATGTGGGTGAAACCGACATCGACGATGATGGCCTGCCTGACGACAGCCCGCTGGAGACGGACATCGACGGCGATGGCTTCGACGATGATAGTGCGATCGAGATGGACATCGACGGGGATGGCAGATCTGACGACAGCGCTGCCGAAACCGACATGGATGGCGATGGCAAGCTCGACAGCTCCCCGCTGGAGACGGACATCGACGGCGATGGCAAAGCTGACGATGATGTGACCGAAACCGACACGGATGGCGATGGCCTGCCCGATGATCATCCCTCCGAGAGCGACATGGACGGGGATGGGCTGAAAGACGATGCCTTGTCTGAAAGAGACATGGATGGCGATGGCAAAGATGACGACAATGCCACAGAAACGGACATTGATGGTGACGGGCTGGAGGACAACAGCAGCTCAGAAAGCGACATCGATGGTGATGGACGCAGCGACGACTCCATCGTGGAAACAGATATCGACGGGGATGGCAGGCTCGACGACAACCCCTCTGAATCCGACATGGATGGCGATGGCCTGAGTGATGACCATCCCTCCGAGGATGATATCGACGGCGACGACAGGAGAGACAATGATGCTAGCGAAGATGACATCGACGGGGATGGCAGACTCGACGACAGCCCTTCCGAGACGGACATTGATGGTGACAACCGAAATGACGATCATCCCAGTGAGTCAGATATCGACGGGGACGGCGAAAATGACGACTCCCTGAATGAAGACGACATCGACGGGGACGGCAAAGACGACGAGGCGATCGATGAAGATGACATCGACGGCGACAACCGTCGCGACGATGCCACCACGGAGCTCGACATCGACGGGGATGGCAAAAATGACGATAGTGTTAGCGAGAACGACATTGATGGCGATGGACTCGACGATGACGCAGAGGAGGAAGACGACATTGACGGCGATGGTCGCCGCAATGGAGATGCCGACGAAGACGACACGGATGGCGATGGTCGCCGCCGTGGCCGTGATACCGACGACGATGGTGATGGTGTCAGAAACGAAAATGACGACGATGACGACCACGACGGCGTCGATGACGATGATGATGACGACGATGCGGGCCCTGGCATCCCCGCAGCCCAGGTGGGGGATGGCAATGCCCCTGCGGCTCTCACGGGGCTGACTTATCTCGTCAGTGAAAATGGCACCCAGTTGCCCGAGCGTCTTGCTTTTCTCACGGCCACCACGGGCAGGCAGATGGACACCACAGACAGTGATCCCTTTACCTACACCTACACCGCGAACGGCACCACAGCCACCCTGCGGCTCCAGTTCAAAAGCGACAAATGGGACGACTACAGCCTGAACTTCGCCACTGGCAGCTTCGGTCGTAATGAGTTCGACAAGAACGTGAGAAAGGACAATGACACGGGTACTTTTGCCCTGCCACCCCCCTGATTCTCACCCTCCAGCTTTGGATCCATGACGGGCCGCTGGAGTGATCTCTGGCGGCCCCTTTTTTTGTCCGATGCATCCCCGTACTCAAACTCTCGGCTGGCTCTTTTTGCTGATCGTCAGCCATCTCGGCTGGTGGTGGCATGGTGCTAGAGACCGAGCCATTCCAGTGGCGAAAGAACAGGCCATGTCTGCGGATAGCCGGGCGCTCAGTGCTATCCCATCTTCCTCGGCGTCACCGGCGCAGCTGGCAGGCATTTTGGAAAGTCTGGATGTCGATCAGCGTCAGAGAGACCTCGGGCGTTATGCCGCTAGCGCTGCCTCAAGCGACCCCAAGGCCGCCTTTGCCCAGCTCGACCGTATTCCAGGTCTGGCCGACAAGCAGGCTTATTTGAACCCACTGCTGAGCCTTTGGGCGGCCAGTGACCCAGAGGCTGCTCTAGCTGCCTGCGCCAGCCTGCCGCCGGGTGAACTGCGTGCCTCTGCCTATGCCGCCGCGACCTCGGCGTGGGCAAACCAAGCTCCGCAAGATGCTGCGGACTGGGCTGCTGGACGTCTCACTGGCAGTGCTCGGACGGCTGCGGTGGAAGCGATTGCTCAAACCTGGGCTCGCCATGACCCCAGCGCTGCTGCCAAGTGGGCTCTGGACAAGGCGGCCAGCAAAGCGGGCACGACGGCCATCCGTGTCGTCATGGAGCACTGGGCCAACACGGCACCTGATGAAGGTGCTGCCTGGGCCAGCCAACTGCCTGCCGGGGATTTTCGAGAGACGGCGCTCCGCTCTGTTTTGGCCGAATGGGCAGACCAGCATCCTGCCGCTGCGGCTTCTTGGATGGATGCCCACCCTGAAAACAGTAGCCTTGCCAGCATCGTTGCCCATGCCTGGACGGAGAGCGATCCCACCGCTGCCGCTGCTTGGGCGAGCCAGCTCCAGGAGCCCGGTCAGCGCAGTGCCGCGATCGGTACGGTCATTTCTTCCTGGGCCGCTGCCGATCCAGATCAGGCGCTGAGCTGGGTCAGCCGCCTGCCAGATGCCTCTCTGCGGGCAGAGCTCACCTCCCGCACGCTGGGCACTTGGGCCGCAGATGATCCCGCGCAGGCATTGATCCATGCCGATGCCTTCCGACAGCCTGAGGAGCGCACTGCCATGCAGGAGCAGGTTCTCTCGACTTGGGCCAGCACTGCGCCTGACCAACTGGCTGATTGGCTGAACAGCCACCCCAATCTTCAGAGCAGCGATATCGCCCGGCAGCACCTCACCCAGGCCTGGATGGAAAGCCGCCCGGAGACTGCCCTCACAGTCGCCAGTAGCATCCGACAGCCAGAAATGCGGATGCAACTGCTACAGACCGTGCTCGCCGACTGGCAGGAGAAAAATCCCCGTGCTCTGGCTGGCTACCTCCAGCAGCACCCGCAGCTCGCTCCGTTGCTGAAGCCATGAGTTCAGGCTGAAGACGTGGCTGAGTTGAACCTGGAATGTGCGTCCTCTTGGATTTTTCGATTTCCCATCGAAAGCTCCGCTCCCATGCTCCAAGAGTTCCAACCATGAGAGAAGATGCTTCTGTTCCCAGTGATGCGCGTTTTGAGACGCGGGCGATTCATGTTGGTCAGGATTACCGCAGCGAGACGGGTGCGGTGATTCCGCCGATTTACATGACCTCGACCTTCGAGACGGGGAATCCAGGTAGCTTTGACTACACGCGCAGCGGCAGCCCGAACTTCCGCAACCTCCAGACCACGCTTGCCAGCCTGGAACATGCGAAGCATTGCACGGTCTTTGCCAGCGGTGTCTCAGCCATCACCGCCATCGCTTTTGGTTTGAAAAGCGGCGACACCATCGTGTCTGAGCAAAACATCTACGGCTGCACCTATCGGCTCTTCGAGCGTGTGTTGCGGAAGTTTGGCGTGAATATCGTCTATGTCGATCTGGCCGAGCCCGCCAACTACACCAAGATCGCAGCCCTGAAGCCGGCGCTGCTATGGCTGGAATCGCCCACCAATCCACTGCTGAAGATCCTGGACATCCAGGCGCTCGCTGAGGTGGCCCATGCAGTGGGTGCGGCCGTGGTGGTGGACAATACCTTCGCCTCCAGCCTGCTGCAGCAGCCGCTGGATCTCGGCGCGGATTTGTCGCTGCTCAGCACGACCAAATACACGAATGGCCACAGCGACGCACTCGGCGGCGCGGTGTGCAGCAACAGCGACGAATGGCAGGAGAAGATGATTTTTGCCCAAAAGGCATTGGGCTTGCAGCCGAGCCCGTTTGACACGTGGCTCACCTCGCGTGGGGTGAAGACGGAGGCGATCCGCATGGAGCGCCACAACGCCAACACGCTGGAGCTTGCCACACGGCTCGAGGCGCATCCGCGCGTGAAGTCCGTGCGCTACCCCTACCTGCCCAGCCATCCGCAGCATGAGCTGGCGAAGAAGCAGATGACGGGTGGCAGCGGCATGATGTTGGCGGACTTCGGCCACACGCAGGAGGGCGCACTCGCCTTCATCCGCCGCTTGCATCTTTTCACCCAAGCCGAGAGCCTCGGCGGGATCGAGAGCTTGGTCTGCCATCCGGCGACGATGACTCACGCCTCCGTGCCGCGTGAGGTGCGCGAGGCGGCTGGCATCACGGATGGTCTGATCCGCTTCTCCGTTGGCATCGAGCATGTCGAGGATCTTTGGGCCGACATCAAGAAAGCCCTGGCTTCCAGTCCAGCCTAGTAGGGTCACAGGCTGATCTTGCCAGATGGTGAACCTCGCCTAGCCTCTGCGCCCATGCTTGACCCCTTTCGCACCCTTGCCGAGCTGGGAGATTCCCCCCGGGCGCGGTGGGCGACGGGTGCCGCAGTGGAAGCAGAAGCGGCCTTCACGCCCGAGCTGATTCTGAGCCTAGACTGGATGCGCCTCGCCGAGCTGGTGCGCGCCATTTCCGTGCAGGCTGGTTGTGAGCTGGCGCGCTCCATGGTGCTCTCCGATGGCTCGGTGATGTTTGGCATGATGGAGCACCCGCACACGCCACATCCGCAGCGGGCGCTGGTGAAGACGGTGCCGTGGAACGAATGGGGAGCCACGCCAGAGACCGTGATGCGCTTCGCCCGCGAGGTGCGCACCGCCTCCCGCACGCGGGGTATCCTGGTCGCTCCTGCGGGCTTTACCCCAGCAGCCCAGCTCGCTGCTCAGCAGCACCGCATCGAGACCGTCGATGCCGCAGCCTTGCATCGTGTGCTCACGGCATGGCCGCGAGAGCGCACCGGACTGCTGTGGGAGATTGCCACGGCGGGGGATTTCGCCACACCGACCTGTCCGATCTGCCTGGATAAGCTGAGCCGCTACGAGGGCACGGCACCTGGCGAGGCCGGGCACTGCCGTGTCATCCGCGAGTCGGGTCTGATGGCTGAGCAGGTGCAGGCCGAGTGCGTCGAGATCGCTGCTGGCGCAGAGGTGACCTTTCTGCATGAGGTGCGCTCCCGCGAGCTGCGCATCGCCGGCGGTGCGGTGGGAGACTTTGTCTGCGAAGGCCCGGTCACGTTGCTTCCAGGCGGCGTGCTGGACGGCACCTTGGCCGCTCGGTCTGTGCAAGTCGAGGATGGGGCCGAGTTGCGTGGCCGCTTTCACATCCTGCAGGGACCACCGATGCCTTTTGTCAAAGAGGTGCGCATCTGGCGCTGGCGCTGCCAGGGAGATCGCAGCAAGCCGGAATGCCAGGGCATCGTTTTCGAGCCCCACTGACCCGCAGCTACAGCCAAAAGGCACGATAGAGCTGCGCGCCGATGACCCCGCCGAGCGCAGGTCCTAGGACTGGAATCCAGGCATAGCCCCAGTCGCTCCCAGCTTTGCCTGCGATGGGCAGCACTGCGTGCGCGAGGCGTGGCCCCAGATCACGCGCAGGATTGATGGCGTAACCGGTGGATCCACCCAAGGACAGCCCGATGGCCAGCACCAGCAGCCCCACCAGCGCGGGTGCCAGGGCTTTTTCAAAGCCTGAGCCAGGCGGTAAATTCACAGGCGCAAGGATCGCCAAAACACCCAGGACTAGCAGAGCCGTGCCGATGACTTCAGTGAAGAGATTTGACACGGGATGACGGACTGCTGGGGCAGTGCAAAACACGGCCAATTTAGCGGCAGGATCGGCAGTCATCCGCCAGTGCGGCAGGTAGCTCAGCCAAACCAACACTGCACCCACAAAGGCACCTGCCATCTGGGCAGCCAGATAGGCAGGAACATCGCTCCAAGGAAAGCGGCCGATGCTGGCCAAGCCTAGCGTGACCGCAGGATTCAAATGCGCACCACTGACGGCCATCGTGCAGTAAACGGCCACAGCGACAGCACAGGCCCAGCCTGCGGTGATGACGATCCAGCCACTCTCATGACCTTTCGTTTGTTTGAGCACCCCATTGGCCACGACGCCATCTCCGAGCAGGATGAGGATCGTGGTTCCGAAAAATTCAGCGAGAGCGGCAGACATAGGATGGGCTGGCGTGGTATTTGCTGATCATTAAAGGTTCGCGCTTCGCGACACAAGACTTGTGACCTTCGTGCATGGAAAAAGGGCAGCTCAAATCTAGTGCTTCACCTTGACAGAATCCCTCTCCTCCCGTGATGGTACCGTTCTCTTTCGGAACGCTTTGCATCAGGAGTTTTACATCAAAAAAGGAGGCAAGAGCCTGGGACCCTGCACCCTGGACGACCTGCGCACTTACCTCGCTTATGGTTCAGCACGCGATGCTGATCTGGTGATGCGTGCCGGTGAGTCTGCCTGGATGCCTCTGCGTGAGCTGCCAGAATTTCGCGATCAAGGGATCGAGGAGTTGGCGTCGGAGATCACTCGCAGGCGTCGAGTCGCGCGCTATCGCGACTACGAAAAAGTGCCGCCAGCACGGCGCTCCGGTGTGGTTCTTGGCCGCATCATCCTAGGCTTTTTGTTTTTCCCGCCGCTGCTCTGGAAGGCCTCCGCCGCTGTGTTTCAGGATCGCATCTACACTGCTGAAGCTGATGAAAGCGGCTTTCTCAAGCCATGGCCCACCTGGGTCTCAAACGTGTTGTATCCACTTCTTGTGATCAATGCAGTGGTTTGGGTGATTGGCCTCTGGGTCTTGTTTTCCCAGGCTGCACCGCTAGCGCGGGAGATCATTCAGGTCTTCAAGTCTGGCGCGGCTGACCTTCAGCAGTAGCGAAAACCGGGACTCTGCCTGCGCGACCAGCAGCCCTTTTTCCAGTGGCAAGACACGTGGCACGCGCTTGTCTGCGTGCTCCCATGAAGTTCCAACCTACCTTCTTTGCTTTGCTGGCCTTGGCGTGTCAGCCTTTGCTTGCCCAGACCCATGACGTCGTCATCTACGGCGGCACCTGCGCGGCAGTCACCGCAGCGGTGCAGGTCAAAAAAATGGGCAAGAGCGTCATCATCGTGAGCCCCGATAAACACCTCGGCGGACTCAGCAGCGGCGGGCTGGGCTTCACCGACACGGGCAACAAAGCGGTCATCGGCGGCCTGGCGCGTGATTTTTACCATCGCATCTACCTCCACTACCAGAAGCCCGAGTCGTGGAAGCAGCAGAAGAAATCTGAATATGGCAACCAAGGCCAAGGCACGCCTGCCATGGACGGCGAGAACCGCACCATGTGGATCTTTGAGCCCAGCGCGGCGGAGAAAGTCTTCGAGGATTACGTCAAAGAGTTTGGCATCGAAGTCGTGCGCGATGAATGGCTCGACCGCGAGAAGGGCGTCAAAAAGGACGGTGAGCGCATCGTGAGCATCACCACGCTCAGCGGCAAAACCTACGCTGGAAAGATGTTCCTCGACACCACCTACGAAGGCGACCTCATGGCTGCTGCGGGCTGCGATTACCACGTTGGCCGCGAGGCGAACCGCGTCTATGGCGAGGAGCACAACGGCATCCAGGTCGGCGTGCTGCATCACAAGCATCACTTTGGCGCGGTGAAAGAAAAGATCAGTCCCTACAAAGTCCCCGGCGATCCCAAGAGCGGCGTGCTGCCCCGCGTGAGCACGGAAGACCCCGGCCAGTTCGGCGAAGGTGACAAGCGCGTGCAGGCCTACTGCTTCCGCAGTTGCTACACCAATGTGCCAGAGAACCGCATCCCGTTTCCGAAGCCGGAGGGCTACGATGCTTCCCAATACGAAATCCTCCTTCGTGTGCTGAACACCGGCTGGGACGAGTTCTTTGAGAAGTTCGACCCGATCCCGAATTTCAAAACGGACACGAACAACCATGGCCCGTTCAGCTTCGACAACATCGGCATGAACTACGACTACCCCGAGGCCAGCTACGAAAAGCGCCGCGAGATCATCGCCGAGCACCGCCGCTACCAGCAGGGGTTGCTGTGGTTCGTCGCCAATGACCCGCGCGTGCCCAAGAAGGTGCAGGATGAGCTGCGGCAGTGGGGCCTGCCGAAGGATGAATTCACCGACAATGGCCACTGGAGCCACCAGCTTTACATCCGCGAAGCCCGCCGCCTCATCGGCCATTATGTCATGACCGAAAACGAGCTGCGCAAAAAGAAGCCCACGCCTGAATCCGTCGGCATGGGCAGCTACACCATCGACAGCCACAACGTGCAGCGCTACATCACGCCCGAAGGCTACGTGCAGAACGAAGGCGACATCGGCGTGAGCACGAAGGGCCCGTATGAGATCGCGTATGGCTCGCTGGTGCCGAAAAAGGGCCAGGGCAGCAATTTGCTCGTGCCCGTGGCCATGTCCGCCAGCCACATCGCGTATGGCAGCATCCGCATGGAGCCCGTTTTCATGATCCTAGGCCAGTCCGCCGCCACGGCTGCTGTGATGGCGATTGAAGACAACTTGCCTGTGCAGAGTTTGCCTTATGAAAAGCTAAAAGAGCGGTTGCTCAAAGATGGACAGATCCTTCACTACAGCGGCCCAAAGTCCTCTCGCGGCATCGAGCCGAAAAAGCTCAAAGGCATCGTCATGGATGACACGGAGGCGAAGGTCAGCGGTCACTGGCAGGAGAGCGGCGCAGCCAAAAGCTTCATCGGCGACGGCTACAGCCACGATGGCAACGCGAAGGATGGTCAGTGCAGCCTGCGCTTTGAGCCCAAGCTTGAAAAGCCCGGCAAGTTCCGCCTCCAGCTCGCGTCACCGCCGAACAACAACCGCGCGACCAATGCCGCCGTCGAAGTCCAGCATCTCGGCGGTTTGAAGAGGCTGCAGATTGACCTTCGTCGTGGCCAGGAAGCAGGAGGAGTGCACTGGATCGACCTTGGCGACTATGAATGCGGCAATGACACCGCGATCACGATCAGCAACGCAGGAGCCAATGGCTATGTTGTTGTCGATGGCGTGCGCTGGCTGCCTGTGGAGTGAGCCGCGAGGCTCAGTAGAGCAGCATCTGGATTTCCTGGTCCGTGAGCACCGTGGTGTCGTTGACGACGAGCAGGTCTCCCATCTGCTCTAGGTTTTGCCATTCCGACTCGAATTCAGGCACCAGGAAATCAGCGGCGTGAGGATCGAGCTCAGACACCTGGGCCACGCTGACCGGTGCGTTGCTGTCGGGATTCCCTTCAGGCAGCATGGAGACCATGCCGAAGATGGCGATAGCGGCGGCCGCTGCCCAAGACAGTCCGTTTTGCGCCCAGGAGCCTTCCTGCCAGCGTGCTTTTAGTGAAGCCAGCCAGCCTTTGTCCTGGGGCGTTTGCCGTGCGGCGCGCACGACATTCTGCACGAATTGGGGACGCAATTCGACCTGACGGCTTTGGCCAAGCATTTTCCAGAGAGGGTCGTCGGGCGTGAGCGGATCCATGACGGCAAGAATAACCCGGTAGGCATCTCGAAGTTGCAACCTGAGTGAAAAATCAACCCGGCGGCCAGTCTAGTGCCCTTCCTGCGAGCAGGTGCACGTGCAGGTGCGGCACCGTTTCGCCGGCATCTTTGCCGTGATTGATCACCAGCCTGAATCCATGGCTGCGATCCTTGAAGCCCAGCTTTTCTGCGATGTGCCCTGCGGCCAGCAAGAGTGCGCCGAGCGTGGCCTGATCTTCTGGAGTCGCTTCACCAACGCGAGGAATGACTTTTTTCGGCACGATGAGGATGTGCGTCGGTGCTTGCGGATGGATGTCATGGAAGGCCGCCACGAGTTCATCCTCATAGACCAGGGGCGCTGGGATCTCACGGTCGATGATCTTTTGAAAAATCGTCTTCTCACTCATGGCTTGGGGTTAGGGAAAGAGTTCTTCCTGGTCATCATTCACGCCATGGGTGCGGCGATCCAGAGACTCGATGGCATCAATGAACTCGCCGACATCCTCGAACTGGCGATACACGGAGGCATAGCGGACGTAGGCGACGTGATCGATGGCCTCCAGCTTGCGCATGACTTTGGCCCCGATGACGGTGGAGGGAATCTCGCGGTAGCCTTCTTCCTCCAGCTCGTTGGCGATGTCGTCGGCCAGTTGTTCCAGCTGCTCCATCTTGACGGGCCGTTTTTCGCAGGCCTTCCGCAGGCCTGACATGAGCTTTTCGCGGTCGAAGCTCTGGCGGGCACCGTTGCGCTTCACCACGCGCAATTCTTCACGCTCAACGATTTCGTAGGTGGTGAAGCGAAAGTTGCAGCGCATGCATTCCCGACGCCTGCGGATGGCATGACCCTCCCTCGCCTCGCGTGAGTCGATCACCTTGTCCTGGGAGCTTCCGCATTTGGGGCAGCGCATGGTGGGGCGGTAAAATGGAGGGCGGCCCCGCAATGGCAAGAGGCGTCTGCTTTCTCCCAGACTCTTCCTGCTTGAGCCGTTGTCCGTCTCCGCTACGTGTCCCCATGGTTGCCGCCGCCACGCCCACTCTTGTCTCTGAGATCCTCCGCCTGAAAAAGGAGCGGAATGCCGTCATCCTCGCCCACAATTACCAGACGCGTGATATCCAAGAAATCGCTGACTTTGTGGGTGACTCTCTCGGCCTCGCCTACAAAGCCAAGGAAACGCAGGCCGATGTCATCGCCTTCTGCGGCGTTCACTTCATGGCTGAGACGGCGAAGATCGTGAACCCAGGAAAAACCGTGATTTTGCCAGATGCGAATGCCGGCTGTTCCCTGGAGCAAAGCTGCCCGGGGCCGCAGCTGGAGGCCTTTCTGAAGGCGAATGCGGACAAGAACTACTACGTCATCGCCTACATCAACTGTAGCGCGCACGTGAAAGCCCTGAGCGACTGCATTTGCACGAGTGGCAATGCGGTCAAAATCGTGCAAGCCGCGCCGCAAGATCGCCCGATCCTCTTTGTGCCGGATCAAAACCTTGGCTCCTGGGTCATGGAGCAGACAGGGCGCAAGATGGAGCTGTGGAAAGGTGCCTGCTACGTGCATGTGGAGTTCACCCGCGATAGCATCCAGGCGATCAAAGACGACTATCCCGATGCGCAAGTCGTGGCTCACCCCGAATGCACCTATGCGGTGCGCATGTTGGCGGATGAAGTCTGCTCCACAGAAAAAATGGTCGGTTACTGCCGCGACCATCCGGCGAGCACGTTCATCATCGTCACGGAGAGTGGCATGCTGCACCGCCTGGAGCGTGAGGTGCCGGGGAAAAAATTCATCCCAGGACCCACGGGGCATTGTGCCTGTGCTGACTGCCGCTACATGAAACTAAACACGCTGCAAAAGCTGCATGATGCGCTGCGCGATTTGACGCCTCAGGTCAACATGGCCGAAGACATCCGCGCGCGGGCCGAGCTGCCCATTTTGCGCATGTTGGAGCTGAGCCGATAGGGTTGACATCGCAGATCAAGAAAACGCCGCCGCCTGGATCATCCAGACGACGGCGCAGGAGCTGACTCAGCGTTAGAGCCTCATCAGGTTACTTGGTTTCCTTGCAGCAATCTTTGCCGCAGGTTTTGCCAGCGTCTTTGCAGCAGGTGGCGCAGGATTTGCCTTGGTCAGCGCAGCATTTTTTGCAGGCATCGCCCGCGATTGCACCAGTGCTCAGGGCGGCCAGGGTCAGGATGGAGAGAAGTGTTTTCATCAGTTTTGAATCGTTGAAGTGTTTGTGAACGGAAGATGTCTTTGACGGCGCAAGTCATGCAGTCGGACTTACAGGGGCAGGGCGTGCGTTCACGCCAGGGCAGGGCACTGGACTGTCAGCGCAGACGGCTCTTGGGGTCAAAAAGACATGCACCCAAGCCGTCAGCCCACTGGCTTCAGAGCAACCAAGCGCGATGGAGACGATAGAGCGTTACTCCTGGCGCCAAAGGTGGGCTTTGCGCGTGCAGGTGAACCTGCTGCTCATGCCAAAGTTGGCTCGGGCTTAGGCCGATGGAGGTTGGCGGTAATCCTGCGAGGAGAGGAAGTTCCACCGTCACTGCGCGAGGGGCGGAGATGACACTTGGAGACACATCCCGAAGGAGCGTGTCATCGCAGCAGGCGCAGTTTCGATCAGAGTCATGCTCCTTCGCCGGAGAGGCTGGAGTCTCCGCAGCCACCTGAAGCGCTCGGCAGGCTGGGCAGACTCCCTCATCAGGTTCCGCAGCTTGCATCCTTCCAGTCCAGCAGCACAGATGCAGTGGTACCGCCATCAGGATGGCGAGCACGGACTGGATCAACGACGGAAGACTCATCACAGGATGAGAAACGAAGGGGCAGGGTCTTGTTCAACGAAAAAAAGGTTCGGCCAGGGATTGTCTTGGGTTTGAGGCCTCCGATTTTGCGCGCGATTCGTTTCCCGCCTGCCATGGCAAGTTATCCAGAACCCAAGACCCTCGCTCCCGACTTCACGGCTCCTGTGGTCGGTGGAGACTACAGTACGCCCACGGACCTTAAGCTCTCCTCTCTGCGTGGGCAGACGGTGGTGCTCTACTTTTATCCCAAAGACGATACTCCCGGCTGCACGAAGCAGGCCTGCGCTCTGCGAGACAGCTGGACGAAATTGACGAAGAAAGCCAAGCTCTTTGGCGTCAGCATCGACCCGATCAAGAGCCACGAGAAATTCATCAAGAAGCACAGCCTACCGTTTCCTCTGATCAGCGACGAGAAGCAGGAGATCGTGGCTGCCTACGGCGTCTGGGTGGAAAAGAGCATGTATGGGAAAAAGTACATGGGCACAGAGCGCACCACGGTGGTCATCGGCCCAGATGGCAAGATCAAAGCCGTGCTGCCCAAGGTGAAGCCGGAAGAGCATTTGGAGGCTCTGCTGGAAGTCATCTGATCTCCGGCTTCAGCCACCTTCTTCCACCATTTCAGAGCTGACCATTCCTGGGGCCACATGCCTTGGATTGGCGATGAGTTCGACCAAGCGATCGAACTTTTCTCGACCGCGAGTGATTTCGATCTCGACGCGGAGGAAGTAGATCGGCACCTCGCCTTCGGTCAGTTTGGGGAAGCGCACGTAGTCTTTTTCCGTTGTCAGCAGGGCATCGGCATCAGCCTTGATGAGGCGGTCGATGAACTGCGTGATTTCCTTTTCCTGAAAGCGGTGGTGGTCGGTGAAGCGCGCTGTCCAGTGAACCTTAGCGCCGAGCTTGCGTAACCCGTTCTCGAAGCTCTCGGGCACGGCGATGCCTGACAAGGCACCGACATACTTGCCCTTGAAGGCATCCAGCGGCAGTCGCTCTCCAGTGTGGATGTTTTGAAAATGCACGGGGCGGTGGCGGCACTCGATGATGTCTGCCACGGGGTTGTGTCGCTCGATCTGGCGAATGATGTCGGCGCTATCGCCATCGGACTTGGTGAGGAAGATGTAGCTGGCCCGTCGCAGGCTTTTCGGGGGCTCCCGCAGGGTGCCACGCGGGAGCATGTAGCCGGTGCCAAAAGGCGCGCTCTTGTCCACGAGCACGATGTCGTGCCGGTGCTTCAGCCGCAGGTATTGCAGGCCATCGTCCAGGATCAGGGCATCCGCGCCGAATTTGCGGATGGCATGGATGCCGGCCTTCACGCGGTCACGATCCACCACCACAGGCACGCCGGGGCAGTTGTGCGCGAGCATGAAGGGCTCATCCCCCGCGACATGAGAATCCAGCAGCACGCTCACGCCATCGCTGACGACTCGCGGTGGCAGGCCTCGTGGCTTGCGGGCCAGGCCTAGCTTGGCGGCGATGCGCCAGCCGAGGGGGGGCTTGCGCTGGCGTTTGCTTTTGTAGCCACGGCTCAGGATGGCCACGCGCCTCCCTTTGTCCCGCAGGGATTTGGCCAGCAGCTCCACGACAGGCGTTTTGCCAGTGCCACCGACGGTGATGTTCCCCACACTGATCACGGGCACGCCCAGGTGGTGGTCGTGGATGTAGCGCTCTCGGTAAAGGTGCAGCCGTAGGCGCACAGCCGCGGAATAGATGCCCGACAGGAACCAAAACACGGTGCGCAGCATCGACGCGCGAAGCCCCCGACGGTTGTGGATGATGACGTCGATGATGTACTGCTCGAGCTCTTCGAGGGTATCCTTCATGCAGGGCGGGCAAGACTGCCGCAGGGCCAGGGATGGCACAAGGCCGCAGGCGGAAAACTTGCCCAACCGACTGCCTGCGTTGACAAGAAGCGCTTCCACGGCGAGACGGCCCGCTATGCGATTCCCTCTGAAAGGTGCCGCTGAGGATGGCCGGGACGATGCTGCGCGGTCGGCTGTCCCAGTTCTGCTCTCCGCCTGTCTCGGGCTGCTCGGGCTATGGCTGCCGCTGCCAAGCCCTGCGGCAGCGTCCGTCGGCGAGGTCGCCTTTCGTGTCACGGAGGGGGCACTGTGCGTCCAGGTGCTCGGGGGAGATGCCAGCCAGACTTCAGCCCTGGAGACCATGCTGAAGGATCAGCTCACCCTTTCTGGCCTGCAGCAGGTTTCGGAGCCGCTGGCAGATGATTTGGCGTTTTTCACCCGTCAGCACTACATCCGCCAGGGCTGGCCCGAGGCTGAGGTGCGTTGGTCTCTGCAAGCGGGGGTGATTCATCTCACGATCGAAAGTGGCCAGCAGACTCGGGTGGGTGCAGTGACCTGGAAGGGCGACCGCCAGCTGCTGCCTGAGGAGGAAATGCGCAAGTTCCTGCTGCGGCCGAGTTTGGAAAAAGAGGGCGCGGATCGCACCCACCCGGTCTGGGTCGGCGCAGATCTAGCGACGGGTGCAGGGCTGGTGCAGCGTCGGTTGCGGGCGGAAGGCTACCTGAATGCGAAGACGACGCTCCTTCCTGCGGAGGGCCTGGATGCAGAGGGGCGGCGAGATCTGGCGCTCGAGATCCAGGCGGGTCCGGCCTTTCAGCTCGGGCAGATTCACTTTTCGGGTGCTCCGCCTGAGCTTGAGAAGCGCAGCCAAGACATTGTCCACGCCGTGCAGGGAGGTCCGTTCAATGAAGCCCGCGTGCAGCAGATCGAGCTGCAACTGACAACCCTGGCGCAGGAAGCAGGTTGGCTGGATGCGAGCACGCTTTCGGATTACAACCTTAGCCCGCGAGGGGGGACGGTGGATGTGCGCCTGACCCTCATGCCCGGCCCGCGTTATCGTGTGCGCCAGGTCGTGCCGCATGAGCGCTTCAGCCGTGGGTCACAGCGAGTGCTGAGCGCGGGCTTTCGGGAGCTGCAGGGTCAGTGGTTCTCGGCGGAAAATCTCGATCTCGTCTTCCGCCGGGCGCTCGATACGGCCATGTTTGCCCGTCTAGATGTGGAGCCGCAGCGGGTACCAGACGCAGAGCCGCTGCCGGTGAATGTGAAGCGCGGCGAGGACCTGGCCCATGCCCCAGCGGCAGACCTGAGCATCCGTGGTGAGGAGACGCCACCGAAGACACTGGGCTTTGAAGTCGGCTTCGATACCTTTTTGGGACCTCAGGCCGGCGTGACCTGGAAAAACACGAACGTCATGGACACGGGGAACACCCTGGCGGCCGAGCTGAACTGGAGCACGGCGGGGCCGCTGGGCTCGATCAGCCTGAACGATCCTGCGTTTTTGGGCTCCACCTATGCCGCAACGGCTCGCTTGGCGGTGGAGAGCTTCGACCTCTTCGAATACACCCGCTACGGCACCAGCCTGAACCTGGAGCTGGCCCGCCGCGTGAGCCGCCACTTCAGCTACAGTCTCTTTGGCGGTGCCTCCCTGAACACGGTGGACACCGCAGTGCTGACGGAGGCGGAACTCGGCCCTGATCTCTACACGCTGGCGTTTGTCGGGATGAATTTTCTGCTCGATCACCGAGACAACGCCGTGCTGCCGAAAAAGGGCTGGTTTTTCAACGCCCGTGTGGAGACGACGCTGGACGCCATGGGCTCCGGTGTGAGCTACCTGCGCACCGATCTTCGCGGAGCCTGGTATCAGCCGATCACGAAAAAGCTGCGCTTCGCCGCGGGCGCTGCGCTCTTGAACATTCAGGGAGCAGCGGCGCAGGACATCCCTATCGATTCACGTGTGTTCAATGGGGGTCCGAATAGCGTGCGCGCCTTTGCGGAGCGCGAGCTCGGGCCGCTGACCCAGGGCGGCACCCCTCTCGGAGGCACCTCGGCGCTCATGGTCAGCACAGAGATGAGCTATGAGGTGGTGAAGAATCTGGAAATCGCCCTGTTCACTGACATCGGCAGTCTGGGGCGTGGAAGCAACAGCAGCGCCTTCAGTTACAGCAGCGATTTCCGCACAGCGGTGGGGCTAGGCCTGCGCTACCACCTGCCGTTTGGCCCCATCCGCCTCGACTACGGCCACAATGTCTCCCGACGTGAAGGGGAGGGCGGCGGCATGTTGCACGTCGTCGTGGGCTTCGCTTTCTGAAAAACATCACAACCCGTGCAGCACACGCATCAGACGGACTTTGGGATCTTGGATGAGACCGACGATTACATCGTCGTGAACAAACCCGCGCCACTGCAAATCCATCCCGGCAGTCTGCATGGTGCTCCGACCCTCTGGCATGGCCTGAAGGACCTGCTGGCCTACGAGATGGCCAACGGGGGCCAAGTTTCCATCATCAATCGGCTCGACCGGGAAACCAGCGGCACGGTCTTGGTGGCAAAGAACCTACCCACCGCTCGGCGCTTCGGCATTGCCATGCAGGAGCGGCGCATCCACAAAAGCTATCACGCCATCGTGCACGGCTGGCCTTCCTGGGAGGAACTGGATCTGGATGCCCCCATTCTGCGACAGGGCGAGGTGGCAGCATCTGCCATCTGGGTACGACAGAGTGTTCATCCCCAGGGCGCTGCATGTCGCACGAGCTTCCGCACCTTGAGGCGTGTCGTGCATCCGCAGGTCGGCAGGTTGGCTTGGGTAGAGGCCCTGCCCATCACGGGGCGCATGCATCAGATCCGCGTGCACCTCTCCCACCTCGGTTTTCCCATTTTGGGAGACAAAATCTACGGGCTCGACGAGCGCTGCTACCTGGAATTCATCGAGACAGGCTGGACGCCTGCTCTCGCAGCTAGGCTGCATTTTTCGCGCCAAGCGCTTCATTCCTATCGCCTTGAGGTGGAGGCCCATGACTTTAGCGCCTGCTGGACCTGTCCCATGCCTGCGGAGATGCAGGCATGGGTAGGGGAAGGCTGATCACGGCTCGTTTCACCAGATCAGCGCAGCAGCCGAGCCTCTGCTAGGCCATTCGCGGAGCGTGTGACACGGAACAGCGTGCGCTGTAGGTCAATGACCGGCTGGAGACTGGCGAAGGTCGGCGCGATGTCGCCCGAGAAGGCCTCGCCACTGTTCCAGAAGTTCGGTCGGGAGCCCAGGGCCACTGTGAGAGCCGCGATGGGTGGTGGCAGGCCGGTGGCTTCTTGGTTTGGTGCCGTGTAGTAAAAACTGACAGGAGCCCCAGGCAGCCAGTTGACGAAGGTGAACGGGCCGCGCGGATACTGGGCAAAGAGGCGACTTTCCTCAGAGACCCCATAGTTCGCCGGGTTCACGTAATCGTCCATGTTGCCCGAAAACGGCCCTGTGTATTCATACTGAACGAATGCCTTCAGCTGAGTCAGGTCACCATCAGGGTAGCACCAGTTTGCCCAGGCCTGCATGTGATCGCTGCTGAAGTAGCGCCAGACCCCGCACTGCATGCCAGCGAGTGGGCGATTGCTAACGCGCACACGCAGCCCGCGATCATTCGGCCCGATGCGAAGCACGCGGCGCAGCTCAGCCTCGACTTGGCGAATCACATCGGCCGCCTCTGCGTCATCAAGGTAGGCAGAGGGATTGCCGTTTTCGAAGAAAATGTCCTCGTTCAGCCCTGTGCCATCGAAGTCCTTGTCTGGCAGATTTCCGATGTTATCGCCGTCCACATCACCATCGAGGCCATTGGCCACGCCATCGCCATCCGTGTCGAATTCACCCTTGGCCCCATCCGCGAGGCCATCGCCATCGATGTCCGTTTCCTGGGGGGATTGATCCGGCAGGCCATCGGCATCCATGTCGAGTTCCGCAGGTGAGTTGTTCAGCAGGGCGTCACCGATCTGGCGGCCCCGCAGAGGTCCTGTGCGGGCAATGCCTCCGTCAATGTTGCGGTCGATGCGGTTCGGCAAACCGTCGTTGTCCACGTCCGGGTCAATGATGTTCGCGATGCCATCTCGATCAAGATCCGGCAGCGGGGGATTGGCGACCAGAGCGGTGGTGAAGAAACTGCCCAGGATCACCCAGGACAGCGTGGATTTTCGTTTGAGTAGGGTTAAGCGATTCATGGTCAAAGCTTTGGGTTACGAATCAAAGCCAATTCCCGAAACGGGCTACTCAAACGGGCGGATGCAAAATAAATACAATGTAAATACAAAAGACATTCGAGGGCGGCGTTGAGTCTGGCCAGCCAACGACAGCGGTAGGTCGAGGCCGGCGGCAGGGTGCCTCTCTCTACCTTGGATTTTGTGACAGCTTGACCTTTCCGCCTGCGTTGCCTTTTTCCCACCCCCATGATGACCACCTCTCGCCGTTCTTTTTTGCGCGATGCCGCCCTCGCGACCTCTGCCCTCTCTGCTTCACGTGTACTCGGCGCGAACGATCGTATCCGCATCGCTGCCATCGGCCTCGGCGGTCAGGGCAGTGGCAATGCAGCTCGTCTCGCCAAGGTGCCAGGTGTGGAAATCGCCTACCTGTGCGATGCGGACACCCTCGCGCTCGACAAGGCCAAGAAAAAATACCCCACGGCGAAAACCACCCAGGACCTGCGCAAGGTCATGGAGGACAAAGACATCGATGCCGTCTGCGTCTCCACCGGCAACCATTGGCACGTGCTCGCCTCGATCTGGGCCTGCCAGGCAGGCAAAGACGTCTATGTCGAAAAGCCCATCTCCCACAACATCTGGGAAGGCCGCAAGCTGGTCGAAGCTGCCCGAAAGTACAACCGCATCGTCCAAGGCGGCACACAGCAGCGCAGTGACCCCTTTCATGACGAACTGAAGGCCTACCTGGACACAGGTGCGCTGGGAAAAATCAAATACGTACGGTGCAACCACTACGGCATGAGGGCCAGCATCGGCAAACGCACTGCGCCCATCACCCCACCGACCACTGTGGATTACAACCTCTGGCTCGGCCCGGCGCAGGACATCCCCATCCTTCGGGAAAAATTTCACTACGACTGGCACTGGGTCTGGAACACCGGCAATGGAGAGCTCGGAAACTGGGGGCCGCACATCCTTGATGATCTGCGCAGCGTCGTCTTTCGCGATGAATTGACGCTGCCCAAACGCGTGCTGGCCGGCGGAGGTCGTCTTGGCTGGGAGGATGCTGGGGAGACACCCAACACGCACTTCATTTATTATGACACCGGCACCATCCCGGTCGTGATGGACGTGCACAACCTGCCCCGCAAAAAGGGCATGAAAGCACCCGATGTGTACCTGCGCCGCCGTACCAGCGCCTTCTTGATCATCGAATGCGAAAATGGCTACTACGCCGGCGGTCGTGGCGGTGGCTCCGTGCATGACCTGAATGGCAAAGTCGTGCAAAAGTTCCGAGGCGACGGTGGTGCCACACACGCGGCCAACTTTGTCGCCGCGATCCGCAGTCGGAAACCGCAGGACCTGAAGGGCGAGATCGAAAAAATCCACTTCTCCAGCGCTTGGTGCCACCTGGGCAACATCTCATGGCAGCTCGGCAAGCCTGGAGATCTAGATCAAGCCAAAGCGGCCCTCACCGAATTCGCCCCTTGGCAAGAAGTCATCACCGACCTGCCAGCTCACCTAGCCGCCAACGAAGTCGCGCTGAAAACGGGCGACATCCGCATCGGCCAGATGCTGGAGGTGGATGCAGCCAAAGAAACCTTCATCGGCAACAGCGCCACACCGGAGGCCCTGGCCCTCCTGCGTCGCGAATACCGCGCTGGTTTCGAGGTGCCCGAGGCCGTCTGAGCCATCCCGCCCACTCGTCGCCGCTAGACAGAACCGCCCGATTCCATCGGGCTCGGCGCACGCTCCTTGACTCGGGGCGGGCGTCGATGCATTCAGCGGCCCGCATGTGCGCCTAGCCCGATGGCAGCCCCCTCGCCTCACTTCATCCTCTGCTTCGACTTCGACGGCACACTGGTGCACCCCGAAAGCGATCCCGCCTTTCATCCCTCGCTCGGTCAAATGATCCAGCAACTGCGCGGGCAGGGAGCCGCCTGGGTCATCAACACCGGCCGCAGCCTCTCGCAGACGATCTCAGGCCTGGCTCAGCATGGCATCTTCATGCAGCCCGACTACATCATCGCCCAAGAGTGCGACATCTACCGGCCCGGCATCCTCGGGCGCTGGGTGGACTTTGGCAGTTGGAACAAACAAGCCCGCAAGGCGCACGAGCGCTTTGTCCGCGATCATGAAGCCTCGTTTGATGCCATCCGCCAATGGCTCCGCCAGCAGACCCGAGCGCAGTTTCTGGAGGGCGACTTTGGCGAATTCGGCATTGTCGGCACCACGGATGAAGAAATGGACCGCGTCTGCGCCTACATCGACGCACACGCCCGACAGTTTCCCGACATCGGGTATCATCGAAACGGCATCTACCTGCGCTTTTCCCACAGCGGCTACAGCAAAGGCACCGCCCTCAGCGAGCTAGCGCGCCTGCTCGGCATCGACGCGTCCCGCTGCTTTGCCGCAGGAGACAACTACAATGATCTCTCGATGCTAAACCCCCGCCATGCTCGCATGATCGCCACTCCAGGCAATGGCCTGCCAGCCGTGAAAGCACATGTCCAGCATCATGGAGGATTCGTCGGCACTCGCCCTGCTAGCGAAGGCATGATGGAAGCCCTCGGGCATTTTTTCGGCAGCAATTCGCAGTCGCGCTGAACCTCAAGCAGTGCTCGGTGCGGCCATCACTGGGTCGCATGGGCTTTAAGGCAACAACGTGCAGGTCGTGCTCATCATGAAGAATGTGCTGGAGCGGCTGGGGAGGTCAGGCAATGCCTCATTCACCAGCGCCCGCCATCGGATCGAGAATATCGTCCAAAATGTGCGCGGCCAGTTCATGGCACACCGCCTCGACTGCATGCCAGTCGTGCCAGCGGGGCGAGAGATTCTTGTATTCCGTCAGATTCGTCTCCTCCAGATCATAAGGCTTCGGCTGCGCCAGTTGGATCGCGAGCTGTTGCAGGGGGCTCTCGCCGTTCGGTTGCGGATACAGCGCATCAAAGGAACGCAGCGCCGCCACCGCGCCATCCATGCCCAGGTGGTCCGTCATCGCGGCCAGATCGACGTAATCACGCGTGGCATTCCGCCGCAGCACCAGCACGGCCTTGATGCGCAGCATCTCCGCCGGAGTCGGCAGGCGCAGTGGCTGGCCTTCCACCTGGATCTCCTGCGTCTCCAGTGGCGAATCACGGATCAGTTGGCGGATTCCGGTCTCGATCCCGTCCAGGCTGCCGAGGATGAGCACCGGGCGATTCACCCGCGCCGTGCGCCAGCCTGCCACGGACTCCAACTCCGCCAGCACCTCGTCGAAGCGCGGGCGCAGGTCCGTCAGCACATGGTCCGCGTCCCGCGAAAACCTATGCGCCGCATAAATCGCCGCCGCCGTGCCGCCCACCAGCACAGCTTCAGGCACCAGTTGCTGTAGGCGTGCTGCGGCGGACAGCACCTCATCCCAGGCTGGCAGAGAGTCGTTTGACATACAGATTCCAAAATACCATCCGCTGCCCGCCCTCCGCGCTCGCGTCACCATCTGCCGCGCCGCACGCACGCTCGATGCGCCGCGCCACCGCCGGATCACGCCGCGCCGCCCGCCGCAGCATCACCCAATCACGCCACCCGCCCCGGCGGATGATATCATCCACAGCGGCAGGCGTGAGGTGTTGCGGGTTCAGATGGCGGTGATCCATGATGAATGAATCTACTGCCAGCCAACAGACGGCGCAAGATGTCAGTGCCCTGCCACCGACTTCACCGCCGCCACCACCGATTGGGGCGCATGGGCTTCAAGGCAACGACGTGGATGTGGTTCGCATCACGAAGAATGTGCTGGAGAGGTCGGCGAAGTAAGGCCGTCCGAATGGTTGACGCCAGCGCACGAAGTCGATAAACACCCATCATGTCACTCGCCCAGCTCAAACAAGAAGCCGTGGAACTCTCGCCCGCCGAGCAGAGTGAGTTGTTCGCCTTTCTGGCCTCGATCCAAGTCGCCGAAGACGATGAACTCTGCTGAGAGCGACTTGGGCACTGAATGTGACTTTTCCCACCAAATCATCAAAGCACTCACGCTGCTAAAGCTGGCGTTGGTTCAAACTCATCCGTGTCTCGGTTGTATAGAGCCGTGACGCTGATTCCAGGAATCTCTTCAACGTGTGAGTGATTGACCCATGCCGTGATGTTTCCTTCGACGTTGTATCGGTAGCACCAGCCTTGTTCTGGGCGATGCACATACTTTTCAACGATAGCTTCCTTGCGATCGCCATTGCAACCGACAATAAACACTCGGCTTTTCGGCACGAAGACACGAACCAGCCCGCTGCTATCAGAACCTTTGATGATAGCCAAGCCATTTTGCACATGCCAAGGTTCTAGAGAGGCACTGATGCGAATCAGTTCACTGAGTTGGCCCACCGTCAATGGGTCGTTCGCTGTGCGAAGTGCTTCTTCCAATACCTTGAACCAATTGACCAGTAATCCGCCAGTGAGTCGCGCGGCGGTTCCTGGCTTATTCGCGATTGCCCAACCCGCATTCGTGGACTGAGGTAATGAAACGCCAATGACACCCGAGAGCTTCACCACATCCAAGTCGCTTGGATCAAAGTCATTCATCCCGCAATAGGCATTCTTGATCGCTACGAGCGTCGCCTTATTCAAATCTGGGCCTGTGACTGCAAGGCCAAATGGGTAGGTAGTCCTCGTGAGAGGTTTATAAGTGGTGTCTTGATATGAGATGTTCTGCGTGCTTCCTCCAGAGAGCTTCTGTTTGTAGCCGAGCACCGTTTCGACCAAATTGACCACTACTTCCGCTAGCCAGATTCCGTCGGCTTTCTTGCCGCTAGCTGAATCACGAAAGTCTGCGCTGCCCGAGGTGCGACAATCAGGGGAGGTCGATTCTTTGGCATTTTGTTTCAAGGGTTGCGACAACTTGATCTTACCAGTTCTACGATTGACTTCCAAAACCCGATAAGACCGCTTCAGGTAGCGGTAGATCGCGCCAGGATAGGCTTCGCGAAAGACCTGGGATTCGGTAAATGAACCGCAACCCAAGTCACCGTGAAAGGCCTGATACTGGCGTTCGATGTTTCGAAGGCTGAACTCGCGATGAGGCTCCCCGTTTTGAGCACGCCTGTTCACGTCTTTCAGAGAATTGTCGAAGATCTCGTCGGGGTGCACTACGAAGTGCAGCATCCGTTGGAACCTGGGTCCGAGATGGTCGAACACTTCCATTCGATAAGCGTCACCGACCGCTACTTGTTCTTCTTTAGCACAAAAAGCCGCTTGGAGACAAACTACTTCATCTTCGAGATAGAGGCGATTTTCCTCAACAGGGCGTTTAATCCACTCCTCGACCTCAGCCGCATCTTGAGGCCAGTCTGCGTCAAAGATGATGGCGCAGCCCTCACCGCGAAGACGTCCAAACCGTTGCCAGAAGGACCTCATCTTCTTCGGGCGGTCGAGCATGATGACCAGTTCGATGCCGGCGATGCTGATTCCAGCTTCAAGAGCGCTCGTGGATACAATCCCTTTCAGATTGCCTTGGGTCAGTGCATTCTGAATCTCCTCCCTGTCTTCTTCTTCGTAACCATTTCTGTAGGCAAGCCAGGTCGCATTTTCACCGAGCGATTCGATTTGTTGCGCGATGTGATCGGCCTTAGCTCGATTGTCGATAAAGACCAAACACTGGCCTTCCACGGAGCCAGCAAGCTCGTGGATGGCACCAATCAGTCGGTCTTTATCGGTGCGGGAATAACGAACTGTCAGCAATTGGCGGGTTGCTGCACTCGATCCACTTTGATTGATGACGGCGGGCATTTTACCCAGCAACGTCGAAAGGAACTTTTCAGGCGCACCCATGGTTGCCGAGGCACAGATCGCCTGAAAGTCAGGACCACAAGCCCGCAACCGAGCGATGAATAGTGCCATGTTGGTGCCAAATTCGCCGTCAAACGTGTGAGCTTCGTCGAGAACGAGAAGACCAAGTTGAGCTCGGAACGCTTTTATCTCCTTTTTGTCCAAGTTAGCCATGAACCAGCAGTGGATGACGTCGGGTGTCGCTAGGATCACGTCACATTCTTGAAGTTTCTGCAGACGAGTTTGGTTGCCTTTCTTCGACTGCCCGCCGTGGATCACCGCAATTTTGAGGCCAAGCGTCTCCCCCATCTCAATCCAGGACCGCGCCTGATCTTGGGCGAGTGCCTTGAGAGGGAAAAGAGCGAGCGTTTTGCTTCCGCCCTTCGTTTTGTTGGCATGCGCTGCGGCCGCTTGAAAGATCGCCGATTTACCAGAAGCTGTGGGTGTCATAAGAGCGACATCCGAACCCGAGAGGAACTTGTCCAGCGCCTCGGCCTGGTGGGAATAAAGGCCCTTGGAATACTTTGATTCCATCCAGTGCTTTACCTCTGGGTCAAGAGATGCTGGCAGAGGGGCGTGCTTGGGGTCTTGTTTTTCAAATTCACGACTGGCTACAATCGTGAATGGGTAGTTTCTGAGGGTTTCAGTGATGTTGTGTGTTTTCATGTGTGTGTTGTTTGTTGGCTTGTTTTGTTTGTCGAAAGGCATGAGAAGGGCGCAAATTCTCAATAATGAGAAGATGTGGGTATAGAAGCGCCGAGAGATGGCTTTGGTATGCTAAGCCTTTAGGCTTGAGCAAAAGGGCACAGATGCGTTTGTGTCGTGCCTAGAGCGACCTTATAAAGAATTTAATCTAAGGAGTATTGCAAGTTTAGCCGAATGTTTATTTCAGTTAATACATATGGCGTAATAATTTTCCGCGATTTCTTAAGTATAATTTTATCGTTTTCATGTAGGTAGACTACTACACTATGCCTCGTTTGTCAAGCTCAGGATGGGTTTCAAGCCGTTTTTTGACTTCTTCGAAGGCCGAAAAATATTCAACAGTCCCAAACGAATGTCACCAACACTTGGAAATGTGCCAATAAAGCACTTTAATATCAAGATTGAGACTACAAGCCTACGCCGTCATTTCAAACACCAAAAAACCACGCACTAATCTCCTTCATGCGACCTTTTGGGTGGATGAGAATGCGGTTCTTCAGGTCGTCCCTGGCGATGCCAGCGGCAGGATCATTGGGGAAACCCTGCAAAAGTTGCCGAACAGGAATGCCCTGACTGCGCAACTTCGAAATCTAGCTCATCCGCCTGCCGCTAACCCTTCACGCAGCTTTCTGGCCTGGGTGCGGATGGTCTCTTTGTCGCTGTTTTTGAGGCGAGCGAGGTTCTTGACCTGCATGGACATGCGCTGGTTCAGGCGCAGGCGGGGCTCGTGCTGCATGAGGAAGTCCCAGTAGAGCGTGGTGAAGGGGCAGGCGCGCGGGCCGGTGGACTGGGCGGGGTCAAAGCGGCAGCCGGCGCAGTAATTGCTCATGCGCTGGATGTATTTGCCGGAGGCGATGTAGGGCTTGCTGGCCATGATGCCGCCATCGCCATGCTGGGACATGCCGAGCGTGTTTGGCAGCTCCACCCACTCGATGGCGTCCACATAGACGGCGAGGTACCATTCGTGGACTTCGCGTGGGCGCACGCCGAGCAGCAGGGAAAAGAGGCCGGTGACCATCAGACGCTGGATGTGATGCGCGTAGCCATGCTTCAGGGTCTGGCCCACGGCCTCGCGCAGGCAGTTCATGTCGGTTTCTCCGGTCCAGTAGAGCTTGGGCAAAGGCTGGTCGCAGCCCAGGGCGTTCATGTCCAGATACTGCGGCATGTAGCGCCAGTAGATGCCGCGCACGTATTCGCGCCAGCCGAGGATCTGGCGGATGAAACCCTCCACGGCGGCTAGCGGCGCGCGGCCCTTTCGGTAGGCGTCTTCTGCGGCGGCGATGACCTGGCGCGGGTCCAGCAGCTTCAGGTTCATCACGGCGCTGAGACGGCTGTGAAACAGCCACGGCTCCTGCGTCCACATCGCGTCCTGGTAGTCGCCAAACTCCGCCAGGCGATGGTCGATGAAATCGGCCAGGGCCACCTGCGCGTCCTCGGTGGTGATGGGCCAGTCAAACTCGGCCAAAAGGCCCGGATGATCGGCGAAACGCTGCTCCACCAAGGTGATGACTTCTTGCGTGATGGCATCCGGTAGGAAGCGGCGTGGCGCGGGCTTGAGCGGCGGGCCTTCTTTGCCAAAGCTCTTGCGGTTCTCGCTGTCAAAGTTCCACTCGCCACCCACGGGCTTGCCGCCGTCCATCAGCACCTGATGGCGGGCGCGCATCTCGCGGTAAAAGAACTCCATGCGCAGCTGCTTGCGCCCCTCGGCGTGTTTGGCGAAGTCGGCATGGCTGGCCAGGAAGTGGCGGTCTTCACGCTCCTCCAGCTCGATCTTCAGCCGTTTGGCTGCGGCGCGGAAGTCCTCGCGCACCTGCCATTCGCCCGCCTCCACCATGATGAGCTTCTTGGGCTTCAGGCGCTTCACGGCAGCCTTCAGCTCAGCCGCGAAGGAGCCTTGGTTGTCCGCATCGTCGAGCCGTCGGTAATCCACCTTCATGCCCTGCGCGCGCAGCTTTTCGGCAAAGTGGCGCATGGCGGCCAGGAAGGTCACGATGCGCGCCTTGTGCACCCAGACTTTGGTGGATTCCTCGGCCACCTCGGCCATCCAGACACAGTCCTGCCTGGGATCAAAGTCATCGAAGGCTGCGGAGTGAAGGTCGAGCTGGTCTCCGAGAACAAGGATCAGATGGCGCATGGGCAGCGGATACGCATCCGTCTCCAACCGGGACTTGGCTTTTTCAGAAGGCCTGTGCTAAGGGGGCCGCCCATGAAGGTCAGCATCTTCGGTTTAGGCTATGTCGGCGCGGTCACCGCAGGGTGCCTGGCGGAGCAGGGGCATGTCATCATCGGTGCCGATGTGCAGCCGGAAAAGGTGGACGCCTTCAACACCGGGCGCAGCCCGATCATCGAGCCGGAGCTGGACGACCTGCTCGGCAAGGCGCGCCGGGAGGGCCGTCTTTCCGCCACCACGAGCGCGCAGGAGGCCGTGCTGGGCAGCGAGGTCAGCATCATCTGCGTGGGTACGCCTTCGCTAGAGTCAGGGCGGCTAAATCTGGACTTCGTCCGCAAGGTCAGCGAGCAGATCGCCGCAGTGCTGAAGAGCAGCGGCAAGCCGCATGTGATCCTTTTCCGCAGCACCATGCTGCCGGGCAGCACGCGCCAGATGGTGCGTGATTTTTTTGAAGAGCTGCGCGTGGCCGGCCAAGTGCGGATTTACTATTGCCCCGAGTTCTTGCGTGAGGGCACGGCGGTGAAGGACTTCCGCGTGCCGTCCCTGGCCGTGGTGGGCACGCACGATGGCACCGCGCCGGAGAGCGAGGAAGCACGCCAGCTGCTCGGTGGCGAGCCTGCCGTGCTGGCCTGGGAGGGCGCGGAGATGATCAAGTATTCCTGCAACTACTTCCACGCTCTGAAGGTGGGCTTTGCCAATGAGATCGGTCGCCTTTGCAAGCACCTGGGCGAGGATGGATCGCGCGTGATGAATGTGGTGTGCAGCGACACGCGGCTGAACATCTCCAGCTACTACATGAAGCCGGGCACGCCCTTTGGCGGCTCGTGTTTGCCAAAGGATGTCAGCGCGCTGCTGTCCTTTGCACGTCAAGAAGGCATCTCCCTGCCGTTGCTGGACAACACGCTGGACACCAACCACGCTCATCTGGATCTGCTGCTGAAGCTCATCACGAGCAAGGGCGTGCGCCGCATTGGCCTGCTGGGCCTAGCTTTCAAAGCGGACACGGATGACCTGCGCGGCAGCCCCATGGTGGCCGTGGCGGAGACGCTGCTGGGCCGCGGCTACGACCTGCGCATTTATGATCCTAGCCTCAATCTCTCCCGACTCATCGGCGCGAATGCCGCCGAGATGAAGCGCCGCATGCCGCACCTGGAATCGCTGCTGAAGCAGGACGTAGCCGAGGTCATCGAACACGCCGAGCTGGTCATCGCCTCCCAAAAATGCGCGCCGCTGGAGACGCTCGCTTCTTTGGTAAAACCAGAGCAGCAGGTCATTGACGTGAATGGCTGGCGCGATCTGAAAACCCTGCCCTGGCGCTACGAAGGCCTTTGCTGGTGAAACCCCCAAAGGAGGGCGAAAACCGGTGGCTTCTGGCGCGTTTGCTTGGGCCCATGATCACGCGCTTGTTGTCCCTTTGCCTGCTGGCCACCGCCTGCCTTTCTGCCGCTGAACCTGCCGAAATTCCGCTTTGGCCCGAAGGCGCGCCCGGGCAGATGACGCCGCCCTCGCCCGCCACGGCTGAGTTTCTCCGCACCAAGGGCGGCAAAAGCACGATCTCGAACATCCACGCGCCCACGATCACAGTTCACCGGCCTGAGAAGCCCAATGGCACCTGTGTCATCGTCGCCCCCGGTGGCGGCTTTGTTTTCCTCTCCGCCGTGCATGAGGGCACGCAGGTCTGCGAGTGGCTGAACCGCCTGGGCGTGACCGCCGTGCTGCTGAAATACCGCACGCC
Organism: Verrucomicrobiaceae bacterium; assembly: GCA_027484445.1. GTDB lineage: Bacteria > Verrucomicrobiota > Verrucomicrobiia > Verrucomicrobiales > Verrucomicrobiaceae > Prosthecobacter. The sequence continues at coordinate 27,329 of JAIXSY010000058.1, read as the reverse complement.
CACGCGGGATGACGCCAGGCCGTATGAAAAGCCCGTTCAGGATGCAGCGCGAGCCCTCCAGATCGTCCGTGCAAAAGCCGCCGAATGGCAGGTGAACCCGCAGCGCGTGGGCCTCATCGGTTTCAGCGCCGGTGGCAACCTGCTGGGCCATCTGGCCTGCGACCGCCCCGCAGCGGCGGCCCTGCCGGACTTTGGCATCATGATCTACGGCGGCGGCTTTGTGGATGCCAAGGAGCCCACGCGGTTCAAAGACGGCTTCAGCGTGCCTGCGGACGCGCCGCCCCTGTTCCTGGCCTGTGCCCATGAGGACGGGCAGAACTCCACCGCCTCCGCCCTGCTTTACCTGGAGTATAAAAAACGCGGTCTGCCCGCCGAGCTGCATCTTTATGCCAAAGGCGGGCACGGCTTTGGCATGAGGGCAGGCGGCCTGCCCGTGAATGCCTGGCCGCAGCGCTGCGGGGAGTGGATGAGGGCCATGGGCTGGCTGGAACCTTGATCGAATTCGATCTAGTTTTTGAGGAGCGCTGGCCGAGAAAGATAAATTTTTAAAAAAGCAGGTTGCGAAACTTCCGGCACTCGCCACCATCCGCGCCCCTCATCGCCCCCTTCGGCCCCTGTTCTGGATGAACTTCAGAGCCCCCGGAGGAAAGGCCCACCCCCATCACCCCATGACCCCCGTCCTCAAGACTCTCTATCACGAGAAATTGCGTTCTGCTCTCAAAGAGCAGCTCGGCGTCGAAAACATCCATCAGGTGCCGAAACTGGAAAAGATTGTCATCAACTGCTCCGTCGGTTCCCAGGGCGAGCGCAAGCAGGCCATAGAAGACGCTGTCAATGAAGTGCAGCTCATCACAGGTCAGAAGCCAGTGATCACCAAGTCCAAAAAAGCCATCGCGAACTTCAAGCTGCGTATCGGTGAAAACGTCGGTGTCAAAGTGACCCTTCGTGGCAATCGCATGTATGACTTCCTCATGCGTCTCATCCGCACCGCACTGCCCCGTGTGCGTGACTTCCGTGGCGTGGCTCCCCGTTCCTTCGACGGTCGTGGCAACTACACCCTCGGCATCACCGATCAATCCATCTTCCCCGAAATCGAGCTGGAAAAAATCAAGCGTTCCCTCGGTTTTGACATCACCTTCGTGACTTCGACGAACAACGACGATCACGCTCGTGAACTCCTCCGTGCGCTCGGCATGCCATTCCGTGGCAAGATCGGCCAGCAGCAGAAGCCAGGCGAAGCTGCCGCCTAACCCGAACCTGACCTGAAACGTCCGACTCCCACCGAGCCATGACCGACCCGATCTCCGATTTTCTCACCCGCATCCGCAACGCCGCCAAAGCTGGCCAGCAGGAAGTTCTCGTGCCCTTCTCCAAAATGAAGAGCGAGATCGCCCGCATCCTTCAGGAAGAAGGCTACCTTTGGAACTACGAAGTGGATACCAGCGCCGCTCACCCTCAGCTAAAACTGAAGCTGAAGTATCAGGGCAAACTGCCTGTGGTGCGCCACCTCAGCCGCGTGTCCAAGCCAGGATTGCGCAAATACGTCTCCTGTGACGAGATTCCCCGCGTGCTCGGCGGTCTCGGCATTGCTATCCTTTCCACCTCACGCGGTCTCATGACCGGTGCCCGCGCCAAGAAGGCCAAAGTCGGCGGCGAACTGCTCGCCACCGTCTGGTAACCCCCAACACGAGAGAATCCAAGAACATGTCACGAGTCGGTAAACAACCCATCTCTCTCCCGGACAAAGTCTCCGTCAAAATTGGCGAAGACCGCTCCGTCCTCGTGGAGGGCCCCAAAGGCAAGCTCAACTGGACCCTTCCCGTCGGCGTCAACGTCGCTGCTGAAGGCAAGCAATTGAGCGTCACGCGTGAAAGCGAAGACCGCAAAGTGCGCGCCATGCACGGCACCACCCAGCGTTTGATCAGCAACATGATCCACGGCGTCAGCCAGGGCTACCGCAAGGACCTGGAAATTCACGGCGTCGGATTCCGTGCTGCCGTCAAAGGCAACGTGATTGATCTTCAGCTCGGACAGAGCCACGATCGTCTTCACCCAATTCCAGCGGGTGTGAAAGTCACCGTCGCTGAAAACACCAAGATCGCCATCGAAGGCATCGACAAACAAGTCGTCGGTCAGCTCGCCGCCGACATCCGCGCCTACTATCCGCCAGAGCCTTACAAGGCCAAGGGCGTGCGTTATGCAGGCGAGCAGATCCGCCGCAAGGCAGGCAAGAGCGTGAAGTAATCTACCAGACGACCCCAAGAACATGGCTGCAATCAACCGCAAACTCATTCGCTCGCGCATTCACGCGCGCATTCGCCAGAAGGTCAGAGGCACAGCAACTCGTCCACGCTTGGCTGTGTATTTTTCCAACACCAATGTCTATGCTCAGCTGATCGACGATGATGCTGGCCGCACGATCGTTTCCGCCTCCACCAAGGAAAAAGGATTCGGCGGTGGCAAAGCCAACGTCGCGGGTGCGACTAAAGTCGGACAAGCTGTCGCCGAGCGCGCCTTGGCTGCTAAGATTGAAGAAGTCGTCTTCGATCGTGGTGGCTTCTTCTACCATGGTAAGGTCAAAGCCCTTGCTGACGCCGCCCGCGAAAAGGGCCTGAAGTTCTAATCCACCCCCACCGCACCGAGTTTATGGCAGAAGAAATCCGCAACGCCAATGATGGCGATTCCCGTGGCGACTCCGTCGAAAAAGTCGTCCACATCAACCGATGCGCCAAGGTCGTCAAAGGTGGCCGTCGTTTCAGCTTCAGCGCTCTTGTCGTCTCTGGCGACAAGAATGGCCGAGTTGGCTGGGGTTTTGGCAAGGCAAACGAAGTGGCAGACGCCATCAAGAAAGCCACCGAAGCTTCCCGCAAAAAGATGGACCTCGTTCATCTCAACAACAACACCATCCCTCACGAAGTTATCGGTGAGCATGGCGGCGGTCACATCATGCTGAAGCCTGCAGCACCTGGTACTGGCATCATTGCTGGTGGCGGCGCGCGCGCTGTGCTCGAAGCTGTCGGCGTCAAAGACGTGATCGGCAAATCCTTCGGATCCAGCAACCACGCCAACGTCGTCAAGGCCACTTTGGCTGCCCTCCACGCTCTGCGTCCGAAGGATGAAATCCTCCGCGCTCGTGGCAAGGAGATCAAGGAACGCAAAGCCCTGTAAGATCTCAAAGTTCAAATTTTCAATTTCGAATCTCCTATGCGTCTTCACGACACCACCCCCCGCCCTGGAGCCCGCAAGCGCAAAAAGCGCATCGGTTGCGGTGAAAGCTCCGGTCACGGCAAAACATCTTGCAAAGGTCACAAAGGTCAGATGGCTCGTGCCGGTCGCGGCATTCGCCCTGGCTTCGAAGGTGGCCAGATGCCACTCTTTCGTCGTCTTCCCAAGAAAGGATTCTCCAACGATCGCTTCCGCGACGTGTATGAAGTCGTCAACGTCGGTGATCTCAATGCTTTCGAAGATGGCAGCGTGATCAATGAGGCAGCTCTTCGCGAAAAAGGTCTGGTGAATCGCACCTGCGATGCCGTCAAGATCCTTGGCACTGGCGACCTCAGCCGCAAGCTCACGGTTGAAATCAAGAGCTTGAGCGCTTCCGCCCGCGAGAAGATCGAGAAGGCCGGCGGCAGTGTTGCTGCTTGATCCAAATCTGTTGCTAACCCTTTGAGCGGGCCGGTCCCTGCCAACTTTCTCAAGTTGGTCTTGAGGCCAGGCCCGCTTTCCTTTATCCCCAGCCTCTCCTTTCCCGCCCCCGACCATGATTTCTGCTTTTCGTGACAGCTTCAGAGTTCCGGAACTGCGCTCCCGCATCCTTTTCACCCTCGCGATGGTTGTCATCGTGCGCATCGGCACCGCCATCACCTTGCCAGGAGTGGATGGCAGTGTGCTCGACGAATGGATCAGCAGCCGTGCGACTGATACCGGAGCCGCTGGTCAAGTGGCTGCACTGCTGAATGTCTTCTCCGGCGGTGGTCTCGCCAACTGCGCTATCTTCGCCCTGGGCATCATGCCATACATCAGTGCTAGCATCATGCTTCAGTTGCTGACAGCCGTGTATCCACCGCTGAGCAAAATGGCCCGTGAAGAAGGCGGCCGTCAGAAGATCACGCAATACACGCGTCTCGCCACCATCGCGCTGTGCCTTTTCCAAGGTTACCTTTTGGCGAAATCACTCGCCAATCCTGGTCAGAACATCTTCCTCGGTGGCCTTCAGGAAGTGATTGATCGCACAGGCAAGCCGCTGGTGCCTGATTATGGTCCAATGTTCATCGTCGTGACCGTCATCACCATCACGGCAGGCACGATGCTCATGATGTGGCTGGGAGAAATGATCACCGAGCGCGGCATCGGCAATGGCGTTTCGATCCTCATCTGCGTGAACATCGTCGCAGATCTTCCAGGTGCGATGGTTCAAGTTTGGCAGACCTATGTGGGTAACGCTGCGGAAGATGCCAGCAAGCCGGCCACCCTCGTGTTGCTCGTGGCCTTCATGATTGCCGTCATTGCAGGAGTCATCGCCATCACTCAGGCCACACGGCGCATTGCCATTCAGTATGCAAAGCGCGTGGTGGGTCGCAAAGTTTATGGCGGACAGACTCAGTATCTGCCTTTGAAGGTGAATTATTCGGGCGTCATGCCGATCATCTTCGCGCAGGCCATCTTGCTCTTCCCCGCGCAGATCCTCAGTGCACTCTTCCCCGAAGTGGCGAGCATTCAGAGGTTTTCGGCTTGGCTCAGCTCTGGCATCCCTTACTACACGCTGTCTGCCGCGCTCATCTTTTTCTTCAGCTACTTCTGGGTCGCGACCATGTTCCAGCCCACGCAGATCTCTGAAGATCTCAAAAAGAGTGGTGGCTATCTGCCTGGCATTCGCCCTGGCAAGCCCACGGCTGACTTCCTCGACTTCACCATGAGTCGCCTGACCTTCGCGGGTGCCATCTTCCTCACTTTGCTCTACGTCATGCCCGCAGGCATCACTCGTTTGTTGGGCATTTCACCCACGGCTGCTCAGTTCTTTGGTGGCACCAGCTTGCTCATCTTGGTGGGGGTTGTGCTTGATGTCATGCGCCAGATTGAGACCTATCTGCTTCAGTCGCACTACGACGGCTTCCTGAAGAAAGGTCGCGTTCGTGGACGCGTCGATCGCATGGCTCAGACGGGTCAAGTGGCTGATTCTCGCACGGTTGTCTGGCTCTGGACGGGCATTGCCATCATCGCCCTCATCGGCGTCGCTTACTTCATCGCCACAGGCAAATAAGTCTTGGCTCTCGCGACTCCCGACCCTCATGTTCGGCAACAAGATCCCGATTCGTCACGGCTCCATTTTGAATGGACTTCGTGCGGCCAATGCCCTCGCCCGAGACATTTTGCTGAAGACCGCAGCTCAGGTCGCGGTCGGTATCACCACGGGTGAGGTGGATCGTTTTGCGGCTGCGGAAATGAAGGCGCGTGGCTGCAAAAGTGCGTTTCTGGGGTATCGAAAGTTTCCCGGTCACATCTGCATCTCGATCAACGAAGAAGTCGTGCATGGCATTGGCGGACCTCGCGTGATTCAAGATGGCGACATCGTGAAGATTGATGTTGGCATTGAGCACGATGGCTGGATTGGTGACAACGCGCTGACCGTGCCTGTTGGCAATGTGGCCAAGGAAACCCTGCACCTTCTGGCTGCGACGGAGGAATCTCTGCACATTGCCATTCGTCATGCACGCGATGGCTGGATGCTAGGCGATCTTTCCCACAGTGTCGAAAATCACGTCGAGCAGTATGGTTATACCGTGGTGCGTGAGTTTGTTGGTCACGGCGTGGGGCGCAAGCTTCATGAAGAGCCTCAGGTACCGAACTATGGCAAAAAAGGAGATCGTCCACGCCTGAAGGCGGGCATGACCCTTGCCATCGAGCCCATGGTGAACATGGGCACAGCGAAGACACGCGTGCTCAGTGACAACTGGACTGCCATCACGCAAGATCGTAAACCCAGCGCGCACTTTGAGCATGTCGTGCTCATCACGGCACAAGACCCAGAAGTGTTGACCTTACGGAAGCGAATGTTTCCTCATGGAGTCCATGATCTGACTCCGTTGCCTGTCAGCGCCTTGGCTGTCTGAAGTGCTTGGAGGGGACGTTGTTCTCCTCAATGAAGCTTCACTTCACCAGCACTGGCTCCGCCCAGATCGCGCAGTTGCTCTTTGAATCGAGACCACGCCCGGTGAGCAGCAGTTGGAGTTGGGAAACGCCGCCAACCTCGCATTCGAGCTTCTGCGCAGCCTCGCTGCCATTCAGCGTGATCGTTTTGAGCACCTTGCCATCGCCGCTGATCGTGAACTCCACGCGGCCTTTCGCTCCAAGCTCGGGATGCAGGCCTGCGAGCACGCTGAATCGCGTGAAGACGCCCTTGGGCAGCACAAAGGTCAGCGGCTTGCCCATCCCGGCGCTGATGCCGTGGGCGAATTCCTTCTCTCCGGCATCAAGCTTGAGCTTCAGCGGCACCGCTTTCGTGCCTGCGGCTAGGATCGAGCCGACTCGCGGATGTCCCCAATGCGGCGAGCTGAAAAACTGCGTCTGCGGGTAGTGCAGCTTCTCCGCCTCCAGCGGCCAAAACGTGTCGATGGGCACCTCGGCGGCCATTTCAGGCACCTTTTGTGCCCCGAGGCAGAGGATCGTGTGCATCGCATCCGCCACGATTTGCGCATCCACCACCGCCGCACGCATCTGGTGCTTCGTCACGGCCTCCGCATCCTCCGCGTAAAGCGCCTGCAGGATCGGGATCGTCGTCGAGCGGGCGTTGAGGATGCCTTCATGCACGCGATGCATCAGCCGCCATGCTGCTTCATTCACGCTCGTGCCCAGCAGACGCGGCTGATAGCCCGCGATGCTCACCGTGAAGTCGCCATTCTCGATCGGGCCGTGCATCAGCTTGTCCTTCATCGCATCGCTCGGTGGCAGGAACTGCTGGAGCAGGGTGAATTGATTGTCCCCCGGCATCGTGTGGGACGGGCTGCCGTAGTCCTCGATCTGGTGGCACATCGTCCCCATGAACCGCGCCGCATCGCCCGTGCGCCCTTCCCGTAGTGCCGTCACCGCCCGCTCCATGAAGTAGGTCATCACTTCCAGGCATTCCGTCTGCACCGTCGGCAGATGCAGCACCTGCAAATACACCTCCCCTGGCCGCGACTCCATCGCCGCAAACTTCGCGTTCGCCTTGTCCGAGTAAACGTTGTCCGGGATCATGCAATGCGCATCCCCCAGCGCCTTCAGCTCCTCCCCCAACAACTCCTTCTGCCACCCCGGCAACGTCTCCAACGCCGCCCGCGTGATCGCATGATGCGGCTGCCCCCAGCCGAAAAGGTGACAGGGGCAGTTCAGTGCGATCAGTAGCAAGGCGAGGCGATGCATCGTGGCGCAGCTAGTCACTGACCTTCCCAGAGTTGGATGTGATCGATCTGACAAGTGCCAAGATCGACAGCCTTGAAGTCAATCTGAGCATGGCCAGTCATGTCAATGTTTGCGCTTTCGAAGCGATGCTTCACACCGTCGATTTGCAGGAGCAGAAGGCCTTTTTTCAGCTCAAGGATCACGTCATGCCATTCGTTGAGCGTGAGGCGTGGTGCCTCAATCGGCAGTTTTTGCAGGTCTTTCTTGATGGTTAGGCTGGTGGTCTTTTCAGCAAAGGTTAGCGTGTGAATGTGGTGACCCAAATCAAGCAAAGGAAAACCTTTGGCATAGGCTTTGGCATCATAGCGCATGCGCAAGCGGCAGACGAATTGCTCAGGCACTTGCTTGAGCCAGATCACAGGCTTGAAACCAGCGTGGGCTTTGTCTCCTTGAGCGACTTTTTGTTGCTGAAATTCGGGGCTGGAGGGACTGCCGTGCAAGACTCCTTTTTTCACAGTCCAGGTGGTGTTTTGGCGCACTTCCCAAAAGTCAGGGTGGATCTTGCCGGAATCAAAAGAGTCTTCATAGACGAGACGCAGCTGTTGAAAAAGCTGGGGCTGATAGGTGCCATCGACAGCGTGCAGGGTGCTGGTGGCGAGAAGCGCAAGGACCGAAAGACAAGAGCGGAAAGGCATGGTCAGGCAGGAACGCAGGTGATAGTCTCCTTTTTCAGGGACTTGATCCGTTTGGGAATGGCTGGCATAAAACGCATGTCTTGTCCTGTTCTGCTACTTTCCCCCGATCTCTTGCTGACCTTTCGCTGCAGGAACTCTCCGCGTGGATGCAAAGCCGCGGTTTCAATTCGGCTCATGCGCCTCGGGTGATTCGAGGCCTGCTTGCGGCCAGAGAATTGCCATCGCGAACTTATTTTTTAGAGCCTGACCGTCTGTGGCAAGACCTGAAGTCTGACTTTAGTCTCGAAGCAGCCACGTTGGCCCAACAACAAGTGTCTGCCGATGGTACGACCAAGATGCTGCTCAGGCTTCAGGATGGCCGCACGGTGGAGACGGTGATGATGCCAGACTTTCACGTCGATCGTGCAGCGGGCTGCGTGTCTAGCCAGGTGGGCTGCGCGATGGGCTGCGACTTTTGCGCGACCACACAAACAGGCTTTGAGCGAAATCTGACCTCAGGGGAAATCATCGAGCAGTTTCGGCAGTTGCGGCGTGTGGCTCAAGAAGCAGGGCGTGTGCTGCGCACGGTGGTGTTCATGGGCATGGGAGAGCCGATGCTGAATCTGAAGCACGTCCTTGCGGCGATTCAGCGCATGGCAGACCCAAAGCTTGGTGCTTTGGGCTGGCGGCAGATCACGGTTTCCACGGTGGGGGTGGTGCCGGGCATTGAGGAACTGCGGGCAGCCAACCTGGGGGTTCATTTGGCCATTTCATTGCATGCTCCAGATGATGCGACCCGCGCTGATTTGCTGCCGATGGGACGTCGTTTTGAGGTGAAGGATGTGCTGGCAGCTGCGGATCGTTATCAGGAGGAAAGTGGTCGCATCACGACGATTCAGTATTGCTTGCTGGAGGGGGTGAATGACTCGCTCGCTCAAGCGCGTGATTTAGCGCGCCTGCTTCAGGGAAGACGCATGCATGTGAATCTGCTGCGCTACAATCCAACGGGGTTGAGCCTGAAAGGCCGCAGCTACCAGCCAAGTTCCTTGGAGCAGACGGAGGCTTTTCTGCGTGAACTGAGGCGGGAAGGGGCAGTGGCCCATCTGCGCCGCGCACGCGGGCCTGACATTGATGCAGCCTGTGGCCAATTGCGACGGCGAGAGGGGGTAAAATCAGCTTGCACAAGCCTGAGATAAACTCGTGATTTTCAAGGGTTTTTCATGAGTCAGTTTCAGAGCCAAGTTCAACAAGCACCCGAGTCCAGCGCGCTGTTCCCCGCCACCATGTGGTCGGCCATCCAGGCCGCAGGCAGTGAGACTGAGGCGATCCAGGGTTTGGAAAGGTTGGCGCGTGCTTACTGGCACCCTCTTTATGTCTTCGCCCGTCAACGTGGTGCGGTGCATGAACGAGCTGCCGATCAGGTGCAGGGCTTTTTTGAGCATCTGATTTCTCAGGAGACACTGGCCGATGTCCGGCGCGGTGAGGTGCGCTTTCGTAGCTTTTTGCTGCGGTGCTTCACGAACTGGCTGGCCAACCAATATCGTCATGAAACACGGCAGAAGCGTGGAGGTGGCCATGCTGCCCTTCGCATTCTAGAGATCGATCCTCAGGAGGAGATCGAGGCGCTGGTGGATGGGAGATCACCAGACACGGCCTATGACCGGTGCTGGGCGCGCGCCCTTGTGGATCAGGTGCTCGGCCAACTGGATGTGGACAATGCGGATAGCGATCGTGGAGAGTTTCTGCATCAAGTGCGTCTCCGCATTTTTGGTTCGGAGCAGGCGAGTCCCGATTGGGAAAGTCTCTCGCAGAGTCATGGCATGTCTCATGGAGCTGTCCGAAAAGTAGCGACGGACATGCGGCGTCGCTTTGGGATGCTTTTGCGTGCTGAGGTCCGCAAGGTCGTGTCGAGTGAAGCGGAGGTGGATGATGAATTGCGCTACTTGGTGAGCTTAATTTCCCAACCATGATGGTTACAACTGCCAAAGCCTGTCCCGTTTGCCGCAGTGCCCTGGAGAAAGATGGGCTTTGTTTGGTCTGTCTGCTGAAGGAAGGCATGGAGGCTGCTGCCGATGAGCCACCGATTTCCGGCACTTTTTTGGGAGCTTTGCCGTGTGAGTTTGCCGGTCACCGCCTCGAGCGTGAAATCGCAGGTGGCGGCATGGGCTTGGTCTTTGAAGCGGTGGACTTAAGGCTGAAGCGCCGTGTGGCCATGAAGGTGATCCGCAATGCGCAGTTCGCCCGTCGAGATGAAGCGGCCCGTTTTCGTGCGGAGATGAAATCCATCGCCCGGCTTCTGCATCCCAACATCATCGCGGTCTATGAGAGTGGCGAAGTGGACGGCCTGCCCTACTTCACCATGCGTTTGGCGGAAGGAGGCTCCTTGGCAGAAAAGCTGGCCCAGGAGGGCCCGATGAAGCCCAAGCAAGCTGCGGCCATGATGGTGCAAATCGCCCGTGCAGTGCAGCACGCGCATGATCGTGGCGTGTTGCATCGCGATCTCAAGCCTGGGAACATCTTGCTGGATGCGGAGGGCACTCCCTTGCTGGCAGATTTTGGCTTAGCGAAGCGTCTGGAAGATCATTCCGGTCTGACGCGAAGCGGGATGCAGCTCGGCACCCTGCACTACATGAGCCCTGAGCAAGCGGCTGGCGGTGCCCAGGAAACCACCACGGCGAGTGATGTTTGGGCACTTGGCGTGCTGCTCTGCCAGATGCTGGTGAATCGGCTTCCCTTTCCTGGCACCATTGCGGTGGAAGTCATTCGCAGCATCACTCAGGCGGAGCCGAGTCTTGGTTTGATGGCCAAAAACTCCGCAGGCAGCGCCTCGGCTTCGGCGGATGTTTCCCGCCTTCCCGCAGATCTCGCCACGCTCATCCGTCGCTGTTTGGAAAAGAAGCCTGAGCGCCGTCTGCGCTGTGCGGGCTTTTTGGCCGATGAACTGGAGCGCTACCTGCGCGGGGAACAGATCGAGTCACGTCCGGTCACGGGCCTGGACTTGATCTGGCGAAAGGCAGCGAGGCACAAGGCCACTGCGGCTGCCCTGACCGTCGCCTTGGTCTCGCTCAGCTGCGGTCTTTTGATCTCTCTTGAGCAGGCAGCCAAGGCACGTCAGGCGGAGAACACGGCGCTTCGGCAAAAGGCAGAGTCTGATGAGATCGCCGAGATCATCCTGGACACCGTGCGTGACATGGATGAGCACGTCACGGGACAAGAGGTGGACCCCGATCGTTGGCGGGAGGATTTGCTGAAGCGAATGGTCGCCTTTCATGGCGATCCAAGGCGCAAGGCCTCCATGCTGGCTGAGGTGGCCACCATGATGAAAAAGCCAGCGGATGTGGAAATCTTCCGTGTCATCCTGGCTCAGGTAGAGCCCATGCTCGATCCCAATGACCCACTCCTCTGGAGCCTGCGCTATCGTTACACGCTGAAGACCATGCAGTCCGCCGTGGCCACGAGTGAGGACGCCCTCGCCGCGCGCCAAGAGTTGCGCCGCATCATTGAGTGGCAGGAAGCGCACCTTTCCCCCGATGACGAACGCACCTGTCGCACTCGTTACGCTTTGGCAGAGGAATTGATCGATGAGGTCGGCACGGCAGAGGCCTTTCTGGAGGCGGAAAAACTGCTGCGCACCAGCGTGGCACAGTACCAGAGCAGGCAGGATTTTTTCGACGAGATCACGGCCAAGACCGAACTCATGACCGTGCTTTTTGAGTTAGGCAAGCGTGACGAAGCCCTGCAACTCGGACGCGACACGGCGGCGCTTTCCCTGCGAGAAAAAGGAGACCGGCATTCGCTCACGGGCCGGGTTTTGGGCCGATTGGCAAAGCATTGCCGCGAGGCAGGCTTGATCGACGAATCGATCCACAAGGCCCGACAAGCGCTCGACATTTACTGGGCCACCGTAGGGCCGGACTATGTGAAGGCCAATGCCACGCTCGATGCCCTGGCGGATACACTGGAGGATCATTCCGGGCACGAGGCCGCCTTGGAACTGCGTCGCGCAGCCTTGAAGGCCTGCGATCAACAACTCGGCCCGGTGCATTCGGCCACCCTGCGCCAAGCCGCCAAGGTGGTGGAGCTTTTGCGAGACCTCAAACGGACGGCAGAGGCTCAAAGCGAGGCGGAGAGCTGGATGGAACGCGTCGCTGCGGAAGGCAGGCTACCGACAGGTGCGGCGGCACTCGTGGTGAATCACTTCTTGATCCTCAACGACCAGGGAAAAACCGCAGAGGCGGAGGCATCCTTGAAAAGGCTTCCCGCAATGCTGGCAGAACAAGATTGGGATGAATCCGTTTCTTTCACGCGCTGGCAGGCGCTCGCCGACCGTCTCAGAAAGGCGGAAAGATCTGCTGAGGCCATTCACATCCTCCGCCATTTGATCGACGTCTTGCCCAAGGCACCGCTGAGCGCCCGAAAAGTCGCTGAAATCCAGCCCAAGGTCGAGGCAAGCCTGCGCAAGAGCACGGGCGGCTGAATTTTTTTCGGAATAGCAGTAACATCGCTGCACCAACGGTGTGGATGACGGTGAACTCAGGTTTAATCCCGATGAAGACACTCCCACTTCTTGCTCTCTTTTGCCTTGCGTCAGCGTCGCTGCTGGCGGCCTCAACAGATCAGCCTCCGGAGGGCCTGTCGAAGTCGGACTGGGCTAGTATTCGTGAGGCGCACTCAGCTTGGAAGCACCGGTTGATGCCTATGGAGGGTAAGGACGGGCACTGGCAGGCCTGGAATCCGGGGCAGCGGTGGACGACGAATTTTGATGGCCGGGGTTTCTTGGCGCAGCCAGAGGATGGTGAGTGGAGGTGGGGGCTAGAGCTTCGCAGCTACGGTTATGGCACGAGGCAGCGCTTTTTGTCTTCCAAGCCAGAAGTAACAGCAGAGGCGGCGCGGCTGAGTTACCGATGGGATAAGGCGCTGCAAGAGTGGTGGGTCAATGACCAGCGCGGGTTGGAACACGGTTTCACGGTGGGTGAAAGGCCGACGTCTGGAACTGAAGCTGCGGAGCTGGTTTTTGTGCTAGGCACACGCGGCACATTGCGGCCACAAGTCAGTGCGGACGCACATGGGGTGGTTTTTCAGGATGCTGCTGGGGCCGCTGTGCTAACCTACACCGGGCTCAAGGTATGGGACGCGGATGGAAAGGTGCTGCCGTCACGCTTTGAAGCCGCTGGAGAGAACGCCGTGAAGCTGCTCGTGAATGAAAGTAGCGCGCGCTACCCCCTCACTATCGATCCCATCGCTCAGCAGGCCTATGTCAAAGCCTCTAACACAGGCGGAAGTGATGAGTTTGGCAAGTCGGTGGACATCTCTGGGGATACGGTGGTGGTCGGCGCATGGAATGAGGACGGCACTGGCATTGGCGTTAATCCTGTGGACAACAATAGCGGTAACAACAGGGGCGCGGCCTATGTTTTTGTGCGCAATGGCACCACATGGACACAGCAGGCTTATTTGAAGGCCACCTCGGGCACCTCCGTTTGGCTAGGCATCTGTGTTGCGGTGGATGGGAATACAGTGGCGGTGGGTTCACTTAACAACGGAGGGGCGGTGGAAATCTACACGCGCAGTGGGACCACTTGGACATCACAGGCAAGAGTGACGGCATCCAATTCTGGAGGTAACGACAACTTTGGTGCCTCCATTGATCTTTCGGGTGACTACTTGGTCGTGGGCGCGTACTATGAGGACAGCAGCAGCACCGGCATCAATTCAACAAGCAATGAGCTCGCTAACAACGCAGGTGCAGCCTACGTCTTTTTAAGGGATGGTACCACTTGGACACAACAGGCCTACATCAAAGCGTCGAATGCTGGTGCTGGAGATATGTTCGGAGTGTCGGTAGCGATCTCCGACAGCACCATCGTTGTGGGTGCCGCTTACGAAGACACTGGCGGCTCTGATGCGGGTGCAGCCTATGTTTTCACAAGAAGCGGCACGACCTGGACACAGCAGGCCTTCCTGACAGGAGTGAACACCGGTGCGAATGATTTATTTGGATGGACTGTCTCCATTTCAGGCGAAACGATTGTCGTTGGTGCTCAAAATGAGGATGGTAGCGGCACTGGTGTGAACCCTTTGAGCAATGAGAGTGCCACCAATTCAGGTGCAGCTTATGTTTTCATCCGCAGCGGAACTTCCTGGGGCCAGCAGGCATACTTAAAGGCCTCGAATACGGGAGCCAACGACAACTTTGGAGGTGACGTGGCCATTGATGCTGACACCATTGTTGTGGGTGCCATCAATGAGAAAGGCAGTGGTAGCGGCATCAATCCTGCGAGTAATGAATCTATTGGAAGCGCTGGTGCTGGTTATATTTTTGTTCGCATAAATGGCTTTTGGAGTCAGCAAGCATACGTAAAATCATCTAATCCAGGTTTGGGTGATTTTATGGGTTCTTCAGTGTCTATTTCTGGCCGCACGGCTGTTATTAGTGCAAATATGGAGGATGGCAGTGGTGTGGGCATCAACCCAACGGACAACAACAGCGCCGCTGATTCTGGCGCGGTCTATATCTTTCACGGTGTCGGGCCTGATCCGGCTGACATCGCTGTCTCTGGCAACAGTTCCAACATCGCGGATGGTGATACGACCCCCACCACAGCGGACCATACGGACTTCGGCAGCGTAGCGGTGGCTGGCAGCGCGAACGTGACGCGCACCTTCACCATTTCGAACGCAGGTGCGACGGACATGAATCTGACAAGCCTAGTCATCGGTGGCACGAATGCCTCAGAGTTTGTGCTGACAACAGCGGCCAGCACGCCAGTGATTCCAGGTGGTTCTACATCTTTTAACGTGCGCTTCAATCCCAGATTCGGCGGGCTGCGCACCGCTACCATCACCATCGGTAGTGATGACGAGGATGAGAATCCCTTCGAGTTCAGCATTCAGGGTACGGGCCTGAACACGACTCCTGTGGCAGTGGCGGACTCCTTTGTTACGCCCCCAGATGTGGGGCGAGTGCTGCTTGCATCCTCTTTCCTAGCAAATGATACCGATGAGGATGACGACACGGTCACGCTCATCTCCGTGCAGGATGCCGTGAATGGCTCTGTAAGGCTGTTGGGTGGACTCGTGCTCTTTACGCCAACGGCGGGCTTTAGTGGCAATGCTGCCTTCACCTACACAGCTAGCGATGGTCTGGGTGGCACCGCCACGGGCAATGTGACGGTAACGGTCAGCACCACCACACCCATCTCGATGAATGGTGGCATGCTGCTCTTTACCAACACGACCACCGTGCAGAATCCCGTGACTGTGACCGGTGATAGCCAGATCGATACCACAGGCACGGTGACTTTTTCATCAGGCATTAATGGCAGTGGCCAGATTGAAAAAACCGGCACTGGCACCCTGGTGCTGAATGCGGCCAGCACCTTCAGTGGCGGTTTTACGGCAACGGCAGGAGAGGTGGGCATCGGCCATGATGCTGCCCTAGGCACAGGCACGGTGACGCTAGGTGGCGCGGCCATCAATGCATTGGGCGGACTTCGTGTATTGGGAAATGAAGTCGTCCTCAATGCTAATACGACAATCAAAGGTGAGGGCCTCGGGCTGACTGGCTCGGTGAGTGTCAATGGATCTCGTGTGCTTGATACCCAGGGCACTCTTGACATTACGGGGCCGGTGCAGGGCACGGCGGCTCTTGTGAAAATGGGTGCTGGTTTCCTGATTCTGGGTGGAAACAACACCTTTACTGGCGGCATTACCGCAGCGGAGGGCACCCTGGGTCTCGCCAGCAGCACGGCGGCAGGTAGTGGGCTGCTGACGCTCGCAGGCGCGGACCTCTTTGTTCTCGATGATGAGCAGACGCTGTCCAATCCTGTCGTGCTTTCCGCTGATACTACCATCACGGGGGAGAATATGACTTTGACCGGTCCGGTGAGAGTGCTTGGGGAGCAGACACTCACGCTTGAGTCATGGCTACAGATCAGCGGCCTGCTTCGTGGCGGTAATGCGCAGGCGGAATTGATCAAAGATGGCGGAGGGGAGCTAGTGCTAGGTCCAGCAAGCAAGGTGGAGGTACCTATTGAGGTTGAGGACGGTGCAGTGAACCCACTTGGCATCGTCACTGTGCCCATCGCGGTCCGCAATCCTGGCATCCCAGTTCCGTCCACCCGCCCTGGCCAGCACATTTCACAGGCGATTGTTCAAGGGCGCCCTGCAATGAGTTTCCAGGAACCCATTTTTGGCGACCTGCTTTATCAGGTAGCCAAGGATGCCAGCGGCACCGCCTTTGAGCCAGTCGTTAGCGTCGATTCTGGGCAGAATGTTGGCCAATTCACCTCACTCTGTGTGGTGAATGGCAATCCAGCCATCGCTTATTCCGATGAGGAAAATCGTGACCTGAAATACGTCCGAGCGCTGAACGCCTTAGGCACGGCCTGGGGCAGGCCGGTGACAGTCATGTCCGAGGGCAAGGTCGGCACGTATGCCTCCTTGGCGATCGTGGCTGGGCGCCCAGCGATCGCCTTTTATGATTCCGCCAACAGAGACCTCCTCTACGTCCGCGCTAGCGATGCCAGCGGCACGCGCTGGCCTCAGGCGCAGCGGCTGTATACCCAGGGCAATGTAGGCAAGTTCGCTTCCATGAAGGTCGTGTACGGTAAGCCGGTCATTGCCTTTTACGATGCCACGAATGGCGACCTCAACCTGATGATGGCGGATGATGCTATAGGCGATGAGTGGCCGACCTTTTTCTACGGTGTTCAGCAAATCGGCAATGTCGGCCAGCACGCATCTCTGGCCTTAGTGAATGGCGAAGCGGCCATTAGTTACTACGACGCTACCTTCAACAAGTACGACAAAACACAGAGGAACCAGGATCTGTGCTACATCCAAATGACCCAAAGTGACATGATGCGCTGGGGCACTCCCAGGGTCGTGGACAACAGTTCGCCGATGCTTGGGGGCTTTAATTCTTTGAATGTCATCAACGGACGTCCCGCGATTAGTTACCGCAATGGCTCGAAGCGCACACTCAATTACGCCTGGGCAGCCGATTCCGATGGCAACACGTGGCCTACGAATCAGCGGATGACGATTGCCCCCATCGGTGAGGCTGGTGCTGCCACTTCCTTG
This sequence comes from Verrucomicrobiaceae bacterium, assembly GCA_027484445.1. Classification (GTDB taxonomy): domain Bacteria; phylum Verrucomicrobiota; class Verrucomicrobiia; order Verrucomicrobiales; family Verrucomicrobiaceae; genus Prosthecobacter. The sequence continues at coordinate 10,194 of JAIXSY010000058.1, read as the reverse complement.
CAGTTCGTGAACGGCATGCCAGCCATCGCATATTACGATAGCATTGCCTATACGAGGGGATTCATGCGATTCAATCCAGTGATCGCTCCAGGTCCCAGTGATACTCCTCTAGTGCGTATCCAGGGACACACGCTAGCTCAGCAAAAGTACCCGTGGCAATACGAGACCTTCAAGGCCAAAAAGCCTGTGGTCAAAGGCAAGAACACCAAGGGTAAGTCTGATGCCACCACTCCCACAGTGGTTGGTGGGTTCAAAGACGGTACGCCAACGGCTTTCGGCGAGGGAATGCAGGGCACCGCGCTTCATAGCATTGGTGCCAGTCCTGGTTTTGTCGAGGAGGCGAACAACCTTGTTTGGGAGTCCGGTTTCACGATGGAATGGCAGATCAACGACGCCGCAGGTATAGCAGGGCTAAACTGGGATTGTACGAAGGTCGGAGGGCAGTTGCAAATCATCGCCACCGCCAGCGCTCCTATCTCCTTCGACATCATCTCGCTCCAAGAAAACAACGAGGAAGGTCAGGTTCCTCACTTTAATCCCTATGTGGCACATACCTGGACGGTCGCTTCCGCTGGTAGCATCGCAGGGTTTAACGCTGCCGCCTTTCCCATCAACACCCAACGCTTCGCCAATGAGACGCACGGCGGTACTTTCTCGTTGGCGCAAAGTGGCGGCAACTTGAATCTCGTTTTTACTCCCGCCGTGACGACGTCCCCTGACATCACGGTGATTCACGGTGGTACACCTTTGATCAGCGGTGGGGCGATGGTCAATGTAGGCAGCATTCCACCTGCGGGTGTGGTCACTCGCACTTTCACCGTGCGCAATGATGGCCCTGTGCCTTTGGAGGCCATTGAAATCGGTGGTGCGGATCCGCTGGTGGGCGGAACCAAGGTGGATCTTGCTTTCGATGTGCCCGAAACAAGCACACTGGCTCCTGGTGCTTCACTTTCCTTCACCGTCACCATTACCAACGGCCTAGCGTCTGCGGACGAGTTTGCCTCCAGCTTTGAGATTCACAGCAATGACGGCGACGAGTCTGTTTTTGTTGTTACCCTCAGTGGGAATGGCCTGGCTGCCCTGCCTGAGCCGGAGATCACCGTGAAACTTGAGCCAAGCGCTGTCAATTTGACCTCCGGCGGCCCAACGCCGGTCAATTTCGGTACGGTCAGCACCGGCATGAACGTTACCCGTACGCTCACGGTTTCAAACACAGGCACCGCCGATCTTAACAACATTGACTTCCTTATTGATGGCTCTCGCAGCATTGACTTCCGCGTGCTGAATGCAGTGGCAGACTCATTGGAAGCCGGAGCCAGCCTCCAGATGACGGTGGAGTTCGAACCCTCCACCTCTGGAGTGTGTGCCGCTCTCCTGCGACTCCGAAGCAATGACGCGGACGAGGGCATCTTTGATATTGCGCTAACAGGCACAGCCAATGCCGCAGCGGAAATCGCTGTGGAAACGACTGCGGCCAGCCTTGTCAGCGATGATGCCAGTCCTGTGACTTTTGGCACCGTCAGCGTAAACGCAAAGCAAGACATCGCCTTCAATGTTAGCAATCTCGGCTTGCTCGATCTTACTGGCCTAGCAATTAGCTTTGCTGGTGCCGATGCTACACATTTTTCCATTCAGACTCCTCTTTCCGGCAGCACGTTAGCTCCCGGCAACGGCGATAGCCTAGTCATTCGTTTCGCGCCGCAGTCCACGGGAACTAAAACTGCCCAGTTACGCATCGTGAGTAGCGATGTGGATGAGTCGCCGTTCATCATTAACCTCAGTGGTGAGGGAGTTATCTCACCGGAAATCGAGGTTGAGAAAGCTGGGCAATCTCTCGCCATCAATGATCTGATTGATTTCGGTTCCGTCAGTCCTGGCAGCTCCACCAGCGTCACTTTTACAATCCGCAATCTTGGCTCCGCCAACCTTACAGGCCTCGTTTTGTCGAAATCAGGCGAAGCGGCAGGTGATTTCGCCCTCGGAGCACTCAGCACGGCACCACCTCTGGCCGGTCCAACCGGCAGCACCACCTTTATTATTACCTTCTCGCCTTCATCTGGCGGTCAGCGCCGCGCTAGTCTTCAAATTGCCAGCAATGACACCGATGAAGGTGCCTTTACACTCACGCTTTCTGGAGAAGGTGCTGTGGCTCCCTCTGACATCCTCCTCAGTGAAACCACGTTGCCAGAAAATCGAGGCACTAATGCCGTTGTGGGCACGCTTTCAGCCTCCGATGCCAATACCAGTTCGGCGATGACCTTCACCCTCGTTAGTGGAGCCGGTAGTTCTGACAATGCTCTTTTCACCATCAGCGACAGCACGCTCACACTAACACCGGACACCGACTTCGAGGTTAAAAACGCCTACGCCATTCGTGTGCGTGCTACCGATAGTAGTGGCTTGTTCATCGAAAAACCCTTCACGATTTCGATCAGTAACGTTAACGAGGCGCCTGGTTTTTTACTCGGACCAGATCAGGACATCATCCCCGGAACGTCCGCGCCACAGATCGTTGGGCAGTGGGCGCAGGCCATTCATGATGGCGACAACACCGTAGTTCAGGCGCTGAATTTTGAAGTCGTCGGCAACACAAATCCTGGCCTCTTTAGCACGCAGCCCGCTGTGACTGTTGATGGTGCGCTTAGCTATACGCCTGTTGGAACGGTGGGCGAAGCTGTCATCACGCTCGCGCTTACTGACGATGCTAGCATTGATGGCAATCCCTGGTCAAAAAATGGGAACTTCACGATCCGTGTGTATGGCACCCCCCCTCCTAGCGTTATGGGCACCTCTCCCAGCAGCGGCAGCACGCTAGGCGGCACGAACGTGACGATCTCAGGGGCGAACTTCACTGGTGCCACAGGTGTGACCATCGGTGGCATCGCTGCCACGAGCGTGGATGTGGTCAGTGACATCAGCATCACTTGCGTCACCCCGGCAGGCGCGGCGGGCAGCGCCAGTGTGCTCGTCACCACGCCAGGAGGCACGAATGCGGAGAATGCGCTCTTCACTTATGTGACACCGAACACAGCCCCCAGCTTTGCCCTGCCGGCGGGGGTGACCAGCCCTGCGGGCACGACCTGGACCGCACGAGAAAGCAGCCGCAGTTGGTATTCCATCGCCTCCTCTGCCGATGGCACGAAGCTGGCAGCGGTGGACGTGGGCGGACAGATTTACACCTCCACCGACAGCGGGGTGAGCTGGACGGCACGGGAAAGCAGCCGCCAGTGGTTTTCCATCACCTCCTCTGCCGATGGCAGCAAGCTGGCAGTGGTGGCGCAGGGCGGGCAGATTTACACCTCCACCGACAGCGGGGTGAGCTGGACGGCACGAGAAAGCAACCGCCAGTGGTATTCCATCACTTCTTCAGCGGATGGCACGAAGCTGGCAGCGGTGGTTTATGGCGGTCAAATTTACACCTCCACCGACAGCGGGGTGAGCTGGACAGCACGGGAAAGCAACCGCAACTGGCACACCATCACCTCCTCCGCAGATGGCACGAAGCTGGCGGTGGCAGTTTATGGCGGTCACGTTTACACCTCCGCCGACAGCGGCGTCACTTGGACACCGCAGGGCAGCAGTCGGCACCATTTGTCCATCACTTCTTCGTCAGATGGAACGAAGCTGGCAGTGGTGGAGCTAGGAGGCCGGATTTACACTTCTGCTGACAGCGGGGTGAGCTGGACACCTCGGGAAAGCGACCGCTACTGGTCCACCATCACCTCCTCGGCAGATGGCAACACGCTGATCGCAGTGGTGCCAGGTGGGCAGATCTACCTCTCGAACGACAGCGGGATGACCTGGACGCCGCGTGAAAGTGACCGCAACTGGTGGTGCAGCGCTGCCTCTGCTGATGGCAGCAAGCTGGCCGTGGGTATTCTTGGCGGCCAGATTTACACTTCGGTCGGCATTTCGGCTCCTTACAGCCTGAGCGCAATCACAGGCTCTGGCCTGCAGACGACGCCTGGCTTTGCCACGGCCATCAGCCCGGGTCTGGCCGCAGAGGCTGGGCAGTCGGTGAGCTTCACGGTGGCGAATGACAACCAAGGCCTCTTCACCACGCAGCCTGCGATCTCCAGCAACGGCACGCTGACCTTCACCCCAGGAAGCACGGTGGGTGTGGCCACGGTGACGGTGACGGCGGTGGATGATGGCGGCACGGACTTTGGCGGGGCCAATACCAGTGCCGCGCAGACCTTTGTCATCACGCTGCTCCCTCCAGCACCCGTGGTCACGGTGATTTCCCCTGCGATAGGCAGCACGCTGGGCGGCACGGAGGTGACGATCACCGGCAGAGACTTCACGGGAGCCACGGCGGTGAGCTTTGGCGGGACGAACTCGACGAGCTTCACGGTAGATAGCTCCAGTAAGATCACAGCCATCACCCCGGCAGGCACGGTAGGCAGCGCCAGCGTGCTCGTCACCACGCCCGGCGGCACGAATGCGGCGAACACCTTGTTTACCTATGCGCCTCCGTCCATCTTCAGCGTGAGTGGTGGCGGGGTGCCCATCAGCGATGGCGACAGCACGCCGGATGCAACGGATGGCACCGACTTTGGCAGCATTCCCTTCACAGGCCTGAGGCAGCCGCGCACCTTTGTGCTCGCCAACCTGGGCACCAACACGCTGCTGCTCACAGGCACGCCACGGGTGGTCATCAGCGGAGCGAATCCAGGAGACTTCAGTGTCATCACGCCACCTCCTGCGAATCTTGAGGCAGGCAGTAGCGCTCGGATGCAGATCGTGTTTCAGCCGACGGCTCTGGGCCTGCGCACGGCAGTGGTCAGCGTGGCGAACAGCGGCGTCGGCACGGGAGACTTCAGCTTTCAGATCCAGGGCACGGCCTACACCAATCCAGGCGGACTTCCGCCGGGCGGCACGTTCTCCTTCAGCGCCGAGGGCTATGATGTGAAGCAGGGGGCCTCACAGGTCACGATGCTGGTCCGCCGCACGGGCGGCACGGCGGCCACGAGCGTGCGGCTGACGACGATAGATGGATCGTTTGCCCAAAATCGTCGTGAGTTCGATGCGGCGCAGCTCGGTGTGGATTACCTGTTCCAGGACATCACCCTGAACTTCGCCCTCAATGAAATGTCAAAGTCCGTCACCTTGTCGTTGCTGCCGCGCACGGGACTGCAGCCGAACTATCGTCTCTTTGCCCTGCTCAGTGAACCAGGGCCGAGCACCTACATTTCCGGCTCCAACTACGGTGTCATTCGCATCATCGCCTGGAAAAGACCGACCGCAGGCATCACCACCCCGGTGGCCAGTCCAGGCCTGACTTCAGGGCTGAGTCCCTTCCTGGCAACTGGGACGGCAGGTGACACCGAGCGTGTGGGCATCACCCGAGTGACGGTCTCTTTGAATGGAGCCGCAGCGGTGGATGCCACGCTGGGAGCCGCCACATTCATGAGCCGGGCCTGGAGCCTGCCGATTCAACCTCTGCAAGGGGACAATAGCCTGGAGGTCATCTCGTATGACCGGAATGGCCTAGCCAGTCTGCCTGTAACTCGCAGCTTTACGTTTACCCGCCGCTATCGCTTGGAGACCAGCCTTTCAGCTCTGGGCTCGGTGTCGGTCAGGGCCACTCCAGTGAGTGCGCTAACCTCACAGACCGCGACGACGACGGTGCTGCCCTACGCCGTGTTGCCAAACACGGCGGTGACAGTGACGGCCACGCCTGCGGCCGGTCAGGTCTTCAGCCACTGGAGCAGCCTGCCTGCTGGGGTGGATGCCTTCACGCCGAGCTTTGCTTTGGTGATGCCTGCGGCGGATATGGCGACTACTGTCACGCCAGTGTTTGTGGCCAATCCCTTTCAGCCACCGGCAGGTCAGGGGAATACCTTCTACGGGCTGCTGCGTCCGACCAGCGGTGTCGCGACGGATCGGTCGAGCTTGGCTTATCTGACTGGTACCTTGACGCCGACGACGGGTGTGTTTTCTGGCAAACTCAGCCACAACGGTACAGTCGTCAGCTTTGTCACTAGCTTTTACGGCAATGGAATCTCCGTCTTCACGGTAGGGGGTGTGTCGAGTCAGAGCCTGACTTTGCCCAATGGTGACCGTTTCAGCCTGGACTACAGCGTGGCTGGCATCCAGGCGCAGATCACGCGCTCCAGTGCTGTGTACAGCTCGGGGATGGCGCTGCGCATCGCCCACACGGTGGCAAATCCCGTTGCGGATGCACTGCTGAATGTTTCCAGCATGGCAGGTGGCGTGAAGACCAGTGGCTACTACACGCTGGCGCTGCCAGCCCAGCTCCAGTCACCGCCGAGGGATTTGGCGAGTTACCCGCAGGGTGATGGCTTTGCCACGCTGACGCTGGCCTCTGCGGGCACCTTCACGGTTGTTGGTGTCTTGGCCGATGGCAGCGCATGGACGGCCGCTGGCGGACTGGTCAGGGATGGACAGGCGGCGTGCTTCGCCCAGTTGCTGACTCCTGGCTCTAGGACTGAACGTGGTGGCACCTTCAGCGGCACGCTGGTTTTTGACAGCATAGCCGCTGGCACGGATGTCACGGGCGATGACCTGATCTGGACACGGCCACAGGTCAGTCAAGTGAGTGGCAGCACGGCTGCTGCGCTGGCTAGCCAGCTTTACACCGCAGGCTGGCCCAGCGGCATCATCGTGGATGCAGTGGGCGCACTATACTCCAGGGCCAGCACCTTGCAGTCCACTCTGGGTCTGAGCAACGTGGGCGTGGGAGCGAGCAATAGCGTGCTTGAGTTCACGGATGGCAAGCTCGTCACGGAAGTGCGGATCGCTGCCATCAGCATCAATGGCAGCTCGATCGTCAAGATCCCCACGACGAACGGCAGCTTCACCCTTCATGCCACGGCCAGCTCGGGCGGCTGGAGCGGTGCGTTCACGCCGAACTGGACCAGCCCAGCGAGGACTCGGCCGAGCTTCCGCGGCATCCTGTTGCAGAAAGGCACTAGTGCCGGCGGCTACGGGTTCTTCCTTAGCAACCGCAGCGGCGATCTCGATCCCGAATCAGGACGTGCCACCTTGGGGGCGGACTCATTGCCATAGCTGTAAAGATTCAGCTCGGATGCCGAAGTTCTGCTCAAGCTGGGCATTCGTGCCCCGGATAACCTTGATGGCCGGGAAGGCAAGCCAGGTGCCGAACCCAAGCCCCCTGAAGAAGACCGAACTTGGAAGTTCGGTTTACCGTTGGGGGTGAGGCTTCACTTCCCAAACAACCACATCGCGAGGATGAGGGTCCAGAGGATGTTAAAAACTTGTCCGCCGAGGAAAGCGAGGGCGGGTCTGCCACCACCGAGGGTGAAGATGTCTCCCAGACGGGTTTCCAGACCGATGCAGACAAAGGCAGCCGCGAACCAAATTTCACGAAGGCCTTTGAGCGGCTTGGCAGCCGCTTCAGCCACAGCGGTGGGGACGAGGTAAGAAAACAGAAGGGAGGCGATGACAAAGCCAATGACAAACTTGGGAAAGCGCTGCCAGATGACGGCGGCGGATGGGCGTTCGCGGCTGGCAGCACCGTCCTTGCCACCACGCAGCGACCACCAAACCGAAAGCACGAAGGCGGCGACGCCGATGAGCACGTTTTGGGACAGCTTGACGATCACCCCGACTTGGGTGGCCTCTTTCCCGACCTGCTCAGTGGCCGCCGCAACAGATCCACTCGTGTCCAAGGTACCCCCCATCCAGGCACCACCGACCGCCTCGGAGAGACCAAGCTTTTGCACGGCCACCGGCATCAGGATCATCATCGGCACGGCGCAGAGAAGGACGACGGAGGTCACGTAGGACAGCTTTTTGCGATCGCCCTGGATCGCTCCACAGGCAGCGATGGCGGCGGAGACACCGCAGATGGAGACGGCGGTGGAAAGGATGACACCGAACTCGTCATCGACCTTGAGCTTTTTCGCGATGAAAAAGCAGGCATACCAGACGACAGGGATGACGAGAGCGCCCTGGATGAGGCCGGGCAGGCCTGCCTTCAGCATCTCGGGCAGCAAGATGGTGGCACCCAGCAGCACAATGCCGACCTTGATGAAAAATTCAGTCCGCACCGCCTCGCGCAACCACTCGGGCACCGGCAGCACGTGGCTCCACAGCAGGCCGAGGCCGAGGGCAAAGACGACGTATTCGAGTCCCCAGGTCTTGATCAGGGCATGGCCTGCCAGCCATTGGGCGAACCAAGCCAGCACGAAGATGACGATGGCTCCTGGGATGAATTTCACAAGGCGTCGGCCCAGGGAAGCCGCGAGCGCGATGGAAGAAATGCCAAGAAAAAGAGCGAGCAAGAGGCCGCTGATGGCGAGGTTTCCGGCAGCAAACGTCTGGCTCATGTCGCTAGCTGCCTTCCAGCCAAAAGCAGGCATTTTCGGGCTCCAGCCAAGAGCGGTGAAAATCAGAATCGGCAGGGCGGCCCCGATGGCGAGCCAGTCTTCGTTTTGCCACCAGCGTTGAGACGGAGGGGGCGTGGGAGATGGATAGGCGGAATCGGAGGCGGCAGGATTGGCAGACATGAGCAAAAAAGCGTAGTGGCGAGTGAGACCAAACGCCAGCCACCAGGGATGTTTTGCCCAGAACATTCCTCCTGGCCCGGCTACCCACAATCAGCCCATGGGCATTGAGACACCGGTGCCGCCAGGTTTCATCCATGGATCGGGGCGGCAGGAGCATGAGCCCGGATTCCGCAGTTCCAAGAGAGGCGGACACTCTTGTCTGCCAGACCAGAATTGCGGAATCCGGCATGACATCTCCCGTAGGGTTCGCTTGTTCGCAAATGTCTCCAGCTTGAGTTCCGCCTCACCTGCCCCTTGCGCGCCGCCTTTGTCAGAAGATCGTACCCCCTCCACACGTTTCGCCATGATCCACAAGCGTGTGCCATCGAAGTGCAGCACCTGGAAGTGAAGCTCTGATGCCATACCTCATCCACCGACCCCGTTTTCCCCGCGCCCATCGCAAGTCGCGCCGTTTTTTTGACTCGCCTTGGCAATTCAGCCACATTGGAAATCAACGTTTTGCATCGGCAATTCTGCACTATTTGCCTGGCAGGAATGGCATCGTTAGTGCTATTCTCTTGCTGTGCTGGTCACTGCAAGCTCCAGCCCAGATTCCGCCCGAAGGTTTGGCCTATCCAGTGGAGCCCCTCTTGCAGGAGGTCGCGCCACTACCAAGTATTACCGCTGAACAGCTTGCCAAGTTGCCGCTCGATGATCCGCTTTTGCGATTGGCCTATGCTAACTTTATGGCCAGTGAGCTGATAATGCAGTTCTATCCACCCAAGCGTCCGATTGACTACACAGCCTATCCTACATGGGATGTCGCGGCTCTAGAGGACATAAAAAAGCGCGGTGATACCGTCACTCCGTTGCTTTTGGACATCGCCGCCAAGAACCCAAACTCAGGCTTTGAAACGGGAATCATTGGCAATGCCCCCTACGTTATCAAGGACCTCAATCCTTATTTGGAGTATGCTCGCAATGTACTTCAAACCCGAACGAAGGAAATGAACTCAAGTGTTGCCGGAACTGTGGCTGGGCTACTCGTCAGACGTGGAACACCCGAAGACCTTGAACGACTCCGCAACTTGATCAAAGCCCGCCCTTACCTCACTGCCACGATTGAAGGAGAGCTACGACATGCCGCCATCTTCAAGGCGGCCAAAGAAGCTGCTTCCGAAGCAAAGAGAACAATTACACCTTCCCTCGAACTACCAGCACTAAAGAGGGCAACCGAAGCAAATCCGACGGCATCGACACCGAGCGAGGAATCGACCTCATCAACGCCGTGGAGCATCATCGTCGTGTTGGTCGTTGCGGCAACTGGCCTGCTGTGGTTGCTGGTGAAGAAGCGAAAGTGATGTTGCCTGCAACGTGCAACGAGCCAGCTCCAGCGCTTCGCAAGAAAAAGTTGCCAGGCAAGAATGGCACTCGGATAAGGCCGGGCATCGTTGATTTTGAGGCCGTTTGGGGATCGCCAAGGGGGGACGTGCCTTTGTCGTCAAATTTGCCTTGTGGGTACAACGCCGTGGCCGCTTCGGGGTTCAACTCGCATGGCTCTCTCCACCTGCTTTCTGCCTCACTTTCCCCACACCCTTTTGGGTCGTGCAAAGACCTCCGCCGCCAGCCGCGTCGTCGGCGAACTGCAAAAGCTCCGCGACCTGGCGCTGCCTGATCTGGCAGCCATGCTTGGCGCTCTACTTCCCTCCGACTTCTTTGC
>JAIXSY010000035.1 GCA_027484445.1 Verrucomicrobiaceae bacterium | reverse complement strand
GTGAAGTTCGAGAGGGGGGCCTGAGCCCCCTGCTTTCGGGCCCGGTCCAAGCATGTTGCCGAAGTTACTTTACGGGTCTTCCTTGCCTGCAATAAGGCCCTCTAAAACCGCTCTGATTTCCTCCCTGTTTCTGGCAGGGAACGCGAGCTTATCTCTGGCCCTACGAGGAACCATGCGTGTTTCATCTAATTGCAGAATCCAAAGCACGATCTTTCCATCATCGTGCCGATCAAGAGATAGTTCAAGTTCGTCATAACACCAAGGGCTGCATGCATATTCCGCGCACCAAAGCGCCACAAATATCTCCGAGCTAAATATCTTTTCTCGAATCTGATCTGGTATATCGTGCCCTGGTGGAAAAGACGATTCGTCCCGTACCACGTCAAATCCACGCCGTCGGAGTACTACTTCGACCAAATCGGCCTCATCTGATCGCTTTTTGGCGTAACTGATGAAGGCGCGGCGATTGCTCTTCGCCTTGGGCGATTGATTTCGAATGGCGGAGACTAGTACAGAGGGGAGATTGTCAACCGCCTTGGCATCATTTAGCTCTTCCGCGTAATCCCCAAGTAATTCTTTGTACTCGGTTCGATGGGACTCGAAGAACCTAGCGGTCGCACCTCTTAAGCTTGTAAGGGGGATTACGAGGCGACCACGGCTATGAGCAAGCTTTAGAAGAAGTTCGGCCGAAGCGCCTACATTTCCACCAATCGAGATCACCGCTGATGCTCTATCTAGGGCGCTGAGTTGCGATAGGAGCCATGAATACTTGAGGGCCTCTGGATCTTCGCTTGCCGGTGGGTGATGCGGGAACAGTTCGATTCTGGATTCGGGAATACGTTCTAGCCAGCTTTCCACCTCCTTCCTAATTAGTCCAACGTCTGGAAAGTGGAACTCTATTCGCGCAGCGACATGCTGTGTTTCAATTCCAATTAACGCAGCGTAGTCTGCCGACCCTTCAAATGGGCTACATAAAATTAATTCATGTCCCCTTTGAGCAAGCTCGCCGGCGAGATTTGATATCCCACCCAAACAGCGCGGGTGCGGCTTACTATCTTTAGGCCCACCACTTCTTGGCATCCCACCCAGAATCATGATTTTCATATGGCAATCCTTCAACTGTTCTCAGGCGGTCGTATTTCTTCTTCAAGTGAGCCTCCAAGTTGAGCACCGGTATTGTAGGCCATAATCTCCCCGAGGTTACTGTTCGCAGGTGATTGCATCCCAGCCAATATATTTCTATTGAACTTGCTGCAACATCTTGCGATCCGTACTAACGGGGCAGCATAGATAGATGTCCTCACTTCTTTCGGCGTGCATTTCACTGGGTCAGTAAGGTTCGAGACTCGGAGAGGAGAAGCGTCGCGTCGTGTTCATAAACCGTCAGGGTGTGTGGATAGCCCCAGTTTGGCAAGAGCAATCTTGGGTTTGTCGGCTGGGTGTTTGTTCGCATGTGTGTCAGGCCTTTGCGTGTGGTTTTCAGCACCTCGAAACACGCCAATTCGGCGAAGGAGCAGACCGACTCATGGGCGGGGATCGCGAGCGCGTTCTGGCCTCGCTCTCTCAGGTTCTTCGATGTTGGCAAAGGTCCAGACCCCGGCCTTCCACCCTTGCCGAAGGTTCGCGATTGACATCCGCGCAGATTGAAGCTGAGCGCGATGTTCTAGTCCGTGTGAATCCCGTTGAAGCGCTCGACAGGTATCTCGGCTGCTCTCACGGTGGGGTAGGGGCGTGTGTGGGCGTGGTAATCCCATTCGGCCCCCTCCCGGGTTCTTTCCCCCTGGGCCTGACATTGCCGGGTGAGATCGGTCTGAGCCTGTCTGCTTGGGTCTCTCCCCCAGAGATCCGCCTGAGGCGCCTCCCCTTCGACGGACAATCCCCTAAGCCTGTTCGGTTTCCTGCCCGCAACCCCAACTCCTGCCCGGGCCGTGTTGCCCTGTGCCAGGGCTGCCCGCTCCACCCCGGGCCCTCGGGGGTTTCCGGCTGGTCCTTTGGCCCGGCCGTGCGGACGTCTCCCGACAGGCTTCTGACGGGTCTTGTCGAAGGGATGGTCCCTTCAGCGAAATCCAGGAGAAACACCATGCAGAACATCGTCATCCTTGCCGGCAACATCGGTCAGGCCCCGGAGGCCCGCACCACCCAAGGCGGCACGAAGATCACCCACTTCACCCTCGCCACCTCGCGCCCCCGCCTCTCGGAAGGCCGCGCGGTCCGCGACGAGCACGGCTACCGCGTGATGGACACCGAGTGGCACCGCATCACCTGCTTCAACGGGCTCGGCAAGTCGATCGCCGAGAACTGCGAGAAGGGCATGAAGGTCCTGGTCCAAGGCCACATCCACTACACGAAGTGGACCGATGCGGCGGGTGTCGATCGCTACGGCTGCGAGATCATCGCCGAGAAGATCGACTTCCTCAGCCGCCCTAAGGCGACCGAGGGCGATGCGCCCGAACTGGTCGATCGCGACGACGAGGGCGGCTTCTAAGCCGACCAACACCCTGGCCCGGCGGGGTAAACCCGCCGGGCCAGGCGGAGCTGAAGGGCTGTCACTCATGGCCAATAGCGAGCTTCGACAATGATGTCCGCTTCGCGCCCAATTTCGGCCACTTGCCCATTCCGACGGCAATCTCAATAGCGGATCTCGACTAAGATCTGCGCAAGTTCAATTTCCGCTTAGCACTAGGCAACTACGTGGAGACAGCCAGGTCCGCAAGCGGCGCACGAAGCAGAAGGCCAGAGCCGATCGACAGTCCGAACGCCCTCGTTAGCTTCGCCGAAATCGAAGCGCCAGTCTTCGATCAACTGCCCACCAAGTGACGCGATACGGCGCGGCGACGCGACGAATACGCGACCGAAGGATTGCGCCGGCGGAGCAAGAAGGCACTCTAGCGCGACTTCCGCGATCATCGCGTTAACGTAGGCAAGCTCCACCGGCCCATAAGGCTGATAGTGCGCGCCGCAGGCTGGCTCCTCCTGAGCGATGTCACCTCCGTTTGGCCATTCCACCGCCGCGAATTCGGGCGTGCCAGTGCGCCCGATGTGACATTGCAGGCAGCCGCCGCCTGGGCCGACTACGACCGCGTGACCAGCTACAGCATGCGGCTCGGTCCACCCGTATACAACGGGCCGTCCACGCCCTTGCTGAACATGCCAGCGATTGAGCGCGCTCTCGGCGACCCAGTTTCCAGTCGCAGCGACGATCAAATCAGCCGCTGCGAGCAGATCTGTGTTGTGCGCGACCAAGTGGTGCAGATCACAAGCGCGATAGTCGACGTGAAGATGCGGGAAGTCGGCCTGCAGTCGTTCGGCCAAAGCATTGGCCTTGTTACGGCCCACGGCGGACGCGCCGAGCGGATGACGCCCGACATTTGGCCAGGTCAACCTGTCGGGATCGGCCAAGATGAGGCGGCCGACGCCCGCCTGAGCGAGTGCGCAGGCGGTCGGCGCGCCAACTGACCCGCAGCCGATCAAAACAACAGTTGCACCGAGCAAGCAGCGGGCGCGAGCATCCTGGCCTCGCCCATGCACCCAGTCCGCATCGGCGCGTTGCACAAGGGTCCTGACGACGGGACCCGCGTCGAAAAAGCGGCCCAGCAGCAGCGGCTGTGGGGTGTGGCCAGGCCGGAACCCCACGGAGAGGGGGGTGTCGGGCGCGCGCGGTCGGTCTTTGCGCCGCTTTGGGTTGAGCACCTTTACCCCAATCGACGCCGCGCCCCCGCGTCCAACGGCGCCGAGCAGGGCCAGAACTTCGTCAGGCTCGTCCTTCGCCACTTGGTCCAGAAGTGTCCTGGCATCGCCACTGATCCGCTCCGCCAAGTGATACAAATCGGCACCCGTCTCAGGGTACTCAGCCGGAAGTAACGGCGCGTCGAGCCAAAGAAACGCGGCCGGTTCGGTCTTCACCCGGTCCTTAGCGCCGAAACGGCGACGCACCCATTTCGCGATGGCGTCCTCGTTCTCCCCAGCGACCTCGAGACCCTTACCGCGCCAAACGTGTACCATGCGCGAGGGAGGCTCTGGCGCCACAAGACTGAAGAAGTTTTCGCCTTGCGAATGCACACGATAACCCCAGTAGGTCACAAACTCCTCGCGGAAGTCGCGCTCCACGATGCCACCTTCCAGCAGCTCCTCGACCAGTTTTACTGAACGATTCAGCAGGTCCATGGCGACATCGAAGGGATCGTCGGGATCCCACTCGGCTAAGTTCGGCAACAGGCACAGAATACCGTCGTGCTCGACGTGTGGCCAGGTCATCGGCTCAGGATGGTCAACCAAGGCAGTCCTGATTGGAGTCATCGGAAACTGCTTACTAGCTACAAGGTCGATCCGGCGGGTTACCCCGTCGGAGAATTCAACGCCAACTCGCCAAGCTGCGACGATCCAATCTCGGCATGGGTAGTCGCGGGTGATCGTCAAGCGGTCGAGACGCTCGGGTACCTGGCCCGCCCGTTCGCGCAGGGTCGCTTCGAGCCCAAGAGCTGCCTGTCGCCAGGTGAGATCCAAATCGTCCTTAGGCATGACGTCCGCCGCCGGCGCTGCTGACGGCGGCGGCCGCCGCTGCCGTCACGTTCAGCAGGGCTGCGGAACTGATGACGGCGGAAGCGGCCACAGACGCTCTCTGTTCCTCTTCCAGGCGCTCGCTGAAAAAGGTTGTGGCAAACACCTTGTCCCAGCACTTAAGGGCTTCCTTCCGCGTGCAGTCGGTGTCGAAGAGCGGCTCAAGCGTGTTGATTGCCTCCGTCAGCTTCTCGCGGAAGTAGCGCGCCTTTGCGTCATCGGACCCTCTTGTGATCGTGTCACCCGGGGTCACAGGGTGGACGACGACGAGGTTCCAATCCAGGCGATCGCGGATGGCAACCATAGTGTCGTAGAGCGCGCGATCCTCGCGTCCGTTCGCGCGGAACCTCTCGGTAGTCAGGACCGAAATGCCAAAGCCGCTAAGTACCGAGCCGCGCCAGCTATAGCGGCTGCGGGCGTACTTCTTCAGGTCGCGATTGATGCGCCGCAGCTGGATGCCGTCGGCAGATGCGGCGCGCTGGTCCTCGTACCAATCCGACACATCGCGGGCGTCGGAACGCCTCCAGCCGCTGCTCGCCGCGAGTTCGTAATGTACCTCCTCACCGAAAGCAGTGTCAGTGACGACTCGGCGATAGAGGGGCAGATCGACATGATAACCCTTCTCGTAGAAGATACGGACGCAGTTCGAACGCACCTCTGGCGCTCGCTTGAACTTGCCGTCGTCGACCGCGTCGCGCACCATCCAGCGCGCCTGAAGGGACGTGATCTCAGCGCCACGATCGCCGACCAGATCCTTCTTTTCGAAGTAGACGCCGTCGTCGATGTCGTAGTCGTTGTCGGGATCGCGACACATCGTCTTCATGGCGTAGCTGCCCTGTTTGACGAACTCGATCGGTTTGGGCTTGCCTGCCTTATCCAAGCCGTTACGCAGCCGCGTCCGGTTCGAATTGCGACGGTCGCGCATCGCATCCTGTTCGACCTTGGGCAGAGTTACGTCCTGGTCGTGGTACGCACGTACATCTTTGGAGCAGTCGAACATCATCTTATCCTTCCTTTTTGTCGGTGGAGGAGCCACGCCAGACGGCGCCAGTCGCCGGCATCGTCGGCAGGTCGTGCATGAGACGGCTAATCATGCGCCCCTCCTCGCTGTGTGGATCGTCGCTAGCACTTTTTGTCAGATCGGCGTCGGTGTGCGCCTGACCGACGAGCCGATCCATCGCCTCTGGCCGAGTGTCATCAAGGGCGAGGTATGGCATCATGCTCGCCGGGACCGGCTTGTTGGGAAAACGTACGCGCCGGATCGAACGGCCGCAGCCGCTGATGGCGTTAGTCAAAAGCCGCGCCATGTGGTCGAATGCGAACTCCTGCGCCGAGATGCTGAGGGGCGCGACATCAGCGCCAAACGACCAGTCGAGCATGGAACGGTGGGCACTCTCTGCGTCGAGGTGGTCACCCTCGGGGCGCGGGCAGGTCCCGAGTGAGTAAATCTCGATCGGACGATTGGGTGGCGCAATCGTCAGTGCATCGACGAGCCCAACCATGATCGGATTGTTGGCCCAAAGTCCGCCGTCGGCGAACACTTGTTTAGGCCCGCCCGGCGAGTTTGGATCATCAATGGCGGCCAGCGAGCGATAGATCGGCGCAGCGCTCGTCGCCATGCAAACGTCGACCAGTGGATACCGATCGTCGCGCACCCCACTCTTGGGTGTCTTCTTGAAGACCCAAGCCCGGTGCTCGCTCATCAGCACCGTCGGAATCGCGAGTGAAATGCCACGTCCTGCAAACACGTCGAGCATTGTGACGTCATCGAGCACGCCGCGAAGCGCATCACGTAGTGCCTTGTCACCCTCACGCACGAAACGGCTGCCTTGGCTCGCACGGTAGATTGCGCTGCGTTTGCCCTTGATCCGATGCGGGAAAATCTTGGGGCCGTGCTCGCGATAAAGTGCCACAACTTCTGCCATTGGCCGTCCAACGGCCAATGCGCAGCCGACGATCGCGCCGGTGCTGGTCCCGGTGATCAAGTCGAAGCCGCGGCCAAGATCGAGTGCCGTTTCGCCTCGAATTCGCGCAAACTGATCAGTCAGGCGGGCAAGAAACGCAGCCGTATAGATTCCCCGCATCCCTCCACCGTCTAGGCTGAGCACTCGATATGGCCGCTCAGCACCCTGATCTTGCGTACTTTCCGCCATCTGCCCGATATATCCTTTCTGACACCCCAGTCTCTTCAACACGCAGCCGATCTGGACCGCTTCAAGAAGCGGTCCGGTGCTGTCAGCCTTTCGGCGGGAAGGGGTCGTTGCCGTAAGAATTGGAATCCCGGATGCGACCGTCCGGGCGATGGATGATGACTTCGCCACGTTCGCGAACGGCGGTACCTCGCGCTGCCTGCGTCGCATCCGCCTGCGTGTTGTGGGTCGATCCGACGCGGGTGGCGCCTTCGCGACGTGTTGCCCAGCCCGACCCGTGGGGCACGACATGAATCCGTTTCGACATAGTTGGTCCTCCGACTCGCCTTGGGCACCATGCCCTATTGCGAAGGATTCCCGATTCAGTTCCCACTGTCAACGATCAAGCACATAGCTGTGTTTGCAATAAGCACAGCATGTTTGCCGTGTTGACATCTGGTGGAGTAGAGAGCAAACATATCACATGGGAGACGAGTTGCTTTACAAGGCTTTTGGCAGTGCGGTTTCGGCCCGCAGGAAGGCGCTCGGCCTAACGCAGGCGCAACTGGCCGGTAAGGTGAACATGTCGCGCGCTTCGATTGCGAACATCGAGAGTGGCCGGCAGAACATCCTCTTGCATCACGTTTATGCGCTTGCTGCCGCACTCGACTTCACCAAAGTGGCCGAGCTCCTGCCTCCGATGCCGCAGAAGATTATAGGGGAGGGGCTAAAGATGAAGCTTTCCAATCAGGCGCTATCGAAGCAGACGTTGTCTGAACATGCCGAAGCTCAGGTCGCCGATCTGATTGCATCTGCGTTGCAGCCACGACGCGGAAGGGTCTGACTATGGCCAATTCCAATCCAGAAGGCGCGCGCGCTTCTGCGCGTGTGATTCTGCAGGAGTTTGGCGTTTCTGCGCCACCTGTCCCGGTAGAACGGATAATCAAAGCTCGAAAGATCGTCCTTCAGTATGCGCCCCTCGACGAAGATCTTTCGGGGATGGCGTACATCAAGGACGGTGTTGGCATCATTGGTGTGAACGCGCTGCACCATCCGAACCGGCAGCGGTTCTCGGCTGCCCACGAGCTGGCACACCACATTCTTCATGCTACTGAGATCAGCCAAGCCGTGCATGTCGATAAAGGGATCCGCGTCCTCTTTCGGGATGATGTCTCGGCTCTCGGTACGGATCCGATGGAAATCGATGCCAACGCCTTTGCTTCGGAACTCTTGATCCCTGGTTACCTGCTCGCCGACGCCTTGGAAGGCGGGGGCGTCGACCTTGAGGACGAGTCGGCGATCGAAGTCTTGGCGCGTCGGTTCAGAGTAAGCACGGCCGCAATGCGTTTTCGGCTAGCTAGTTTGTAACACGTCCATGAGCTTCGTTTTTTTCGATACTGAAACGACGGGGCTCAAGCGCGGTTTCGATCAGATTATCCATTTCGCAGCTGTGCGCACCGATGCGAACTTGAACGAGGTGGCGCGCTTCGAGTCGCGCTCGCGCCTCCAGCCTCACGTTCTGCCCCATCCTTCAGCGATGCGCACGAACGGACTGCCGATAGAACGGCTGACTGATGCCAGCCTGCCGACGCACTACGCAATGGTAGGAGACATTCGGCGGACCTTGATGTCCTGGAGTCCATCCATCTTTGTCGGTTTCAACTCCATTCGCTTCGACGAAGAGATGCTGCGTCAGGCACTCTTCCAGTGCCTGTATCCGGCCTATCTGACGAGCAACCACCGCAACTGCCGGGCTGACGCACTTAGTCTGGTGATGGCTGCTGATGCCGTATCGCCCGCACAGCTTGTCGTTCCAGTCAGCGCAGAGGGGCGGCGGACATTCCGTTTGCATCAACTGGCGGCGGCGAATGGCGTCGACCATACCCAGGCGCACGATGCCATGTCGGACGTGCTTACGACGGTCGAGTTATGTCGACTGGTATATGATCGGACTCCGGACCTATGGCAGCGGTTCGTTCGCTTTTCAAACAAGGCGACCGTTGCGGATTTCGTCGATGCCGAAGATGGCTTTGTGCTTACTGAGTTCTTCGGCGGCAAAGCTTATCACGCTCCGGTAGTCTGTATTGGTGTCGATCCCGACCAAGCCAACGGCAGGATTTGCCTCAGTCTCAATCAGGACGTCGGCAAGCTTGCTGCGATGGGTGACAGCGAACTACAAGCACATCTGACGCAAAAGCCCAGTCCTATCCGTCACTTCAGGGTCAACTCGGCCCCAACGCTGACAGCATTCTTCGATGCTCCGGAACACATGTTGGATGGTGGGGCCATCGATCACATCGAAGGCCAGGCCCGGCGCGTAAAGTCGGACCCGCAATTTTGTGCGCGCCTTGTCGCTGCATTTATTGCCACCCGAGAGCCTTATCCGCTGTCGCCTCATCTCGAGGAGCGGATCTACAACGGTTTTCCAGGGCCGGATGACGAGAGGCGCATGAGCGATTTTCACCAAGTTTCATGGCCGGACCGTCTTGCGATCGTGCAAGGCTTAGAGGACGAGCGCCTGCGGTGGTTTGGCTTGCGCCTGATCTACTTCGAAGCTCGCGGAGTTCTTCCCGCGGCGGTAAAGGTGGAGATAGAGCGACGCTTGGCCGACCAATTGGCGGGAGACGGGTCTGGCTGTCTCACATACGAGTTTGCTCTAACCGAAACCGAAAAGCTGATCGGGGAAGGAGCAGACAACGACGGTCTTCTCTCTCGATACCGAACCTACTTACAGGATCGTAGTGCGCGGGCTGCTGTCTTCAGAGCGCAAAAACCCTGTTGAGGCGAGCAGGTCCGAGATCACCACGAGGTAGCTACTTTCGTGTGCTCCCTGTGGATCGTCATCGTTCGGGTCTATGCGAGCCGTTCTTGGGATGCTCTGTGACGGAATCTTAACCCATCGTACTCAGAGAAATTACATAATCAAAATTCTGAGATCGAAGGTTAACTCTTCGCCTACATGCAGGGAACACTTGGTCGGATGATCCATCGCTTGTTCGGCTGCCGGGTCCCGTGCCCTTCCTTGCCCCGAATCCCGTCTTCGAGATCAACTCTCAAGGGGTCGGACTTCGGGCGAGCCCTCGCCGCCGAGCAGATTCGGACAAGCCGAACGCACCCGGCGATGTCAGCCAGGCTTCGGGTCTGCTGGGTCCTGTCGCGCGGGGGATGATCCCCAGCCTCCAAAACAGGAGCCAAACAGATGTCCCGCAAAGACGCCCAGGCTTTCGCCGCCTCCCTCGCCGCCACGCTCATGGTCTCGATCGTCGTCTTCCACGCAGTGGATGGAACATTCGGCGCCGTCCCCGCCGATGAAATCGACGGCACGAGGTCGTGATCGTCTCGGAATCCGATCCCTTAGGGAGTTGGCTTCGGCCGCACTTCTCTGGGGCCGGGATCGGCGCAGATGCCCTTCCATGCCTATCTCTGGTCCGTAGCTCTTGTCGCTCGGGCATTCATCCGACGGGTGCCGGGCCGAGGCAACCCAAGCTGTAGAACTGGTCGCTGTGTTTCGAATGGCCTGCTACGACTCGACGTTGATTTGGTGTCTGTGAAGAACTGGCCCACATTAACTAGTGACATCGCCAGCCTTGTTGTTTCTCAGTCTCGCTGCCACATTGGTACATTGCTAAAACGCCATCGGAAACGGTCGGAGAGGGCGGCTTGCCCTTAAATGACGATTGCAGAGTTCCGCATAAGGAAGACATTGGTTATGTCACACCCGACGCTTGACTTCAAACGCGCATATCTGGCACTGCGCCGCGCATTGGAACATACGATCCGGCCCTTCGGGTTTACCGGTGGACAGTTCGATGTGGTGCAGGTGCTAATGCATGACGACGGCCTGGAACACCGCGAGTTGCAAAGGCGGCTGGCCGTTTCGTCGCCCACCCTAACCAATGTGATCGATGTGTTGGAACGTCAGGACCATGTCACTCGGCGCGCCGATGGCGAGGATGCCCGCGTCAAGACAATCCACCTGACTGATACGGCCCGAAACATCTGCGCATCCGCCGCCTTTTGTGACGCGGGCGATCATCTGGTGGCCAAGATGTTTGATGGCTTTACTGACGCCGAGCGCGGGCAGTTCCTGCGGTTTTTGACCCGAATCGAGCGCAATCTGGACGAGATCACAGGCGCGTGATTATTCGAAAAAATCGGTAGGCTACTATTGTTATCGGTAGCCCCCTATGTTTGATGGTAGCTTCCTACCATAACTTCGTGGAGACTTCCCATGACTTCCATCAGCACCGTCCTGCCCGCCGTTTTGGGCCTTACCTGTCTAAGTCTCGCTGCCACCATCGCGTTTAGGCCTCGGATTGCAGGTGCTCTGCCGAACAGTCTCCCCTCGGGCCTATGGCCCCGCCTTGCCATCTCATTGATGGCCGCGACGGCGGGCGCCGCCCTGATGGCTGGTGCTGCGGTCCCGTTCCTGAATTTCTTCGCGTCCAGCGTGACGGCCCTTCTGGCCATCGTCCTGCTGATCCTTGTCCTGTCCGGTCCGATGCGCAGGTTCTGGCTGATTCCGGCCCTCTTGCTGGTCGGGTCCTTCTTCGCCGGGATAGCACAACCCCTTGGATTGAAGGTCATCCTACTGCCAAAAGCCGATACCCTGTCTTATGCACCGGTTCCCGTAACGGTGGTGAAGACCTATGATGAGGGCGTGTGGCTTGAAAGTGTGCGGGCCGGGTCGGATGGTACACTGTATCTTTCCGCCAATCGCGATCTCGATTTTGCGCGCGCCGATTACTATCATTCCGCACAGGGTGAGGTGATCGCGCGCCGCCCGGACGGGAGCGAGACGGTCCTCTTCACAACGCCGGTCGGATCCACCGCAGGCGTGGTTGCGGTGGCCCTTGATGGAACTCTGTACGTGACCAGCAATGGAGCAACGTCGGGGATCTGGCGTATCCTGCCGGATGGAACGAACAGCCTCCTGACCTCGCTGCCGCGTGGGGCCTGGCCAAATGGCCTCGCCTTCGGACCCGAGGGCATGCTTTATTCTGCCGACAGCAACCTCGGCTTGATCTGGCGCATCGATCCGGCCAGCGGCAAGTCCGAGATTGCGACCAAGGACCCCGCCTTGCTCGCCCGCCGTTTCGTGGCGCTTGCCCCTGGCGCGAACGGAATCCAGTTCCAAGGGCGTGACATGATCGTGACGGTATCGGATGCCACATCCATATTGCGGTTTCGCATGACTGACACGGGTGACTTCAGCGCCCCTGAAGTGGTGGCCACGGGCATTCCCGGTGACGATTTCGCCATCGGCAAGGATGGGTCGCTGTTTGTTACGACACATCCCTACAATACGGTCGTCCGAGTGGCGCCCGATGGAACGCGGACGGTTGTTGCCGATGCCGGTGATGGGGTGACTGGTGCTGTCGACGCGGTCTTTGGCACCACGGACGCGGACCGGGACACGCTCTATGTCGCAACGGATGGCGGGGCCTTCACCGGCGGTCCGACCACCCGCGGGGCTTTGGTCGCCCTGCAACCATTCGCCGCGAAGTGAACCGAAAAAAGCCGGACCGGAGGTTGTTCCGGTCCGGCCGCCAGTTGCCTCCTCCTCTTGTCTTTCGGCTGATCGCTATATCCCCAGCGGTTTTACCTGCTGAAAGCGCGTCAACGAGCCAACGCGGTTTCCGGCCACCGCCTGGCAAGGTGGGAGCGGCGTACTCAGGGTGACGGTATTTCGCCACGGCTAACGCTCGAGTGGGCTGATTTGCAACGTACGACTCCGAAGAAGGATCCCTACTGGGACCGGACCGGTTTCCCTTCCACCCTTTGCGCCGCATGATTGCGGAACATGGCAGGTATCGGCTCACCATTTGCATGATGGCAGGTTGCCATGCGCCGGTGCGCCGATGGGTCCTGGGGTGCAAGGGCAAGGGCCTGCAGGGCAAAGGCACACGCCAGATCAGTTTGGCCTGCACGCAGGGCCATCTCGGCCGCTATTTCCCAGCTTCGACGGGACAGCGGCGCCGCGATCACTGCACGTTCGGCTTCCTGCAATGCCAAGCTTGGTTCGCCCTTCTGTTCGAGGCAGCGCACGAGGGCGTACAGCAAAGCGGCCTCACCCGGTGCCAGTGCCAGTCCGCGACGGAACTGGGCAGAGGCGGCGTCCGGGTCGATCTTCGCGAGTCCTACCCCGTGAGCCAAGGCTTTGCGCCAATCCTGCGGATCAAGCGCTGAGGACCGCGCTAGCTGATCCTGATTTTCTTTATCCGCGCCCAGACGCTCCGCCTCCTCAATTCGTGCCAGTCCCCGTGCGACGCCGATTGCATCCGCGCGGTTCGCCAGCCATTGCACCGCTGCCAAACACAAGCGCCGCCAGCCGGGTATTGACTGATCGGACCACAGCATTCTCCGGCTTGCCACTCGGCGGCTGCGCATCTCTTCGGCCAATCGACGCTTTCTGTCGGTGCCCGTGGCCATGGATCGGAATGGCGGGTGGTCGGCCCGGTTCTCACCGCGCCGGATCTGGGCCAGAAGCAGCTGAATCAGCGCTTGGGGATCACGGTGCCTGGTCACAACCTCGGGAGCCCATTCGCAAGGTGCTATCTGGTCTGCCAGACGGTTGAGGCGCTCGTCTTCGTTGACCCGCAATCCGGGCGGAAAGTGTCCGACGATGTCGAACAGGCGACGATCGTAGGAGCGTCCAAAAGGCGCGACATAAGCCAAGTGGGTTTCGGGCCGTCGCCCCCAATACAACAGCCGATTGGCGGCCTCGGCGACAAGGCTGGCGTTCCGTTGCGGAAGAACTGGGGTTGCAACCATCCGTGCCCCGTCCCGGTGACGCTTCAGCCGTCCTGCGGTCCAGTCGGCTTCTGCCAGACAATCACCAGCGAGGAAGGAGACGAAAGGCGCGCGCGATGCATCGATGCCGATATTGCGGGCCGCACCGACGAAAAGCGGTTCGTCTATGGCGATCAGTCGGATGCAATGAAGGTAGGAAGCCAGCATCTTGTGGACGTTCCCCCCCCCCGGTATTCACGACAACGATCTCGGCTGGTTCGCTCTGTTCGATAACCGAGGCAACTGCGGCGGCCAGGGTGTCCTGCGCGCGAAAGCCAATGACCACGACAGCAAGGTCGGACGACTTTACTCCGTGGCCTTCCTCGCAGCGCCCGCCCCCCTTGATCCACCGACGCCAGATTGCGGAGTCGCTCGTAAAATCATCTGACCCGGTCACCAAACCAGCCAGAATATGCTGGCAATACAAACTGTTGTACGGCAAACCCGCGGTCGTTGAGAGTCCGTCCTCGCCACGTCCAAGCATGTGCAAGGACCGCGCCGCAAGAACCCGCGCAGCGAGGCACTCCGGTCGATCTGCAAGAACGGTCGTCGAAAGCGCATGGGCTTGGGCAGCCCGGCCAGCAGTCAACGCATAGGTTGCAGCCAGCAGGGGGAGGTCCTGGTCCTGCGGGCTTGCGGCGGCAAGGTCGCGTAGAACATGGAAGGCGGCTTCGTGTCCCTGCCGTGCGATGGATTGCGCAACGAAGTGCAATCGATGCTCAAACTGGTCCGAAACAATCGCGCCGACCTTTTCGGGTTCCGGCGACCACAACCCGCCGTCCTCGACAAATGGCGGATTGAACGTTCGAGAAGCAGGGATCTGTTCGAGCAGCATTCCGCGTTCGTCATCTAAGTAATCATACCCGATCTTCTGAAATGTGCGCCTCGGATCGGCCGCAGCGTAAAGGTCGCGCCGAAGGCTGCGACGCGCCTTGGTGGCCATTCTCAGATGGTACAGGTTGATACGGGACTCCCTCATGACATAGCCGGTGGTGTCACCGATCCAACGGCCATGCAGCGCGACCGTGAGGTCGCCCTTCACGGCGCTCATCGGGAAAAGTCGCATGTGCGATTTCCCTCCCCAGACGCCGTCAGTCCGATAGCGCGTCGGCTCGAACATTTCACGTACTGTGAACATCCAGAGGTTGCCCTCGCCACGCGCAACCATGCGGGGCATTTCGATCGAAAGATTGTCTTCGAACCTTTCGTCAGGGTCGACAGCGATGATCCAGTCTGCCCCTAGGGGTGACCTGCCACTGAACTTTTATCCAGCTGCGACCGGAGCCAGTTGTTGTTTTACGCCTTTCGACGCGGGTTGAGCAATCGCCCGGCGCGCGGAACTCTCATCGGGGGTCAGGGCTTACTTACTGAACGTCGCTTTCCGCCCACAGTGTTGTAAATACTTACATAACAAACATTTTGCGTCATCGCGCTATAAGCCGGCCCGGACGCAGTTTTTGCCGATCACCATGCCGCGTGTTGCCCTTTCGTTTCGCTTCTGGTCCAGTCTGACGGCATGACGTTGAGCCGAGGCAGCATCAAGATGAAGACCCCACATTGCGATCTGGACCGCTGGCCGGGATATGAACCAAAGACGGCGTCATCCTCTTGAACTTCCGAGTAGAAAGGGCCGTTCCTCAAGATGCTTATAGACCGTCGTCCGGCTGACACCCAACTGCCTTGCCACCTTGCTGATGCTGCCGCCATGGGTGTTAACGAGGCTACGGATGCTTCGACACTGTTGCTCTTTCCAGACGCTGCCCTCGCAAGCAGGGCATACGGGTGCGAGCAAGGGGCGGCTATCGGGCAGGCCATCAATATCGTCGATACCGATGCTTTCCCCCAAACAGCGGGCTTCTGCCCGTTCAAGCACCCCCCGCAGTTCGTGGATATTGCCCGGCCAGTCATGTGCGGCAAGCCGCCCCAAGGCGGACGGCGTGATCTGCAACCTTCGGTCCTGCGTCGCAAGCAGACGGAGGACAAGAGCGGTGAAATCAGAGCGCTCACGCAGCGGCGGCAAGATCAGAAGATAGCCCTCCAGCCGAAACCGCAGGTCCGCCCGCAACTTCCCCTCTTCTACGGCTTTTTCAAGCGTGCGGCTTGAAGAGACCACTATCAAGGCGTCTATACTCCGGACCTGACTTTCGCCGACGCGGCGATATTCGCCTACATCGAGCACCCTGATGAGGGCGGCCTGTACTACCGGCGGCAAAGCCGTCACTTCGTCAAAATAGAGGGTGCCGCGATCGGCGCGGGCCAACAGACCGGGCTCTGCATCGGATTGTCCAAAGATCGAAGCCTCGACGTCACCGGACAGGCTGCGCGGATCGACGGCCACAAAATCGCCGCTTCGTGCCGCCGCCGCATGTGCTAGGCGCGCTGTGACTTCCTTTCCGGTTCCGGTTTCTCCAATTATGGTGATGACCGCACCTCGCTGAGCGGCTGCGGGCAAGGTGGCGAGCGCACGACGTAGGCTAGGGTCTTCGATCACAATGTCGCGAAACAGGTTCGGCGACGGTGCCACTACGCTGGAATGGACAGTCGCGCCGCGACCGGCCATCGCGAACGTTGCCCGGTTCGCCACGCAGCGCATCGACACTGCCGAACCCATTCGGTCGCGCACTCGCAAGGTCTCTCCTGTCAGGAGCCGCCGGATCAGCGTCGCGAAGTCGGTGTCGAACACTTGTGCGAAATCCGTGCCAATCAGGGAGCCAAATCCGGTCAGGAAATGGAGGCCCTTGCGGTTCACTGCATGGATGCGGAAATCATCATCCAGCACAAGCATGCCAACCGACAGGGTGGACAGATACTCGGGCCGCGGGTGAAAAACGACGACAATTCGGCGGTCATGGCCCGAGCGGATGAGGCTGTTCTCAATGTTGCTGGCGGACATTTGCACCAGAGCTGCGGTGTGCTGCTGGCGCACGGTTGAGCCGGACGACGCGTCAAGCACCCCAGCCAGCTTGCCGCGTCCGTCGAAGATCGGGGCAGAGATGCAGGACACATCCTGATGCGCCCGCAGAAAATGTTCGCCGCCATAGACCTGGGCCGGGCGGCCGGTCGCAATACACAGCCCCAACGCATTGGTACCGCGTGCCTCTTCCGTCCAGACCGATCCTGGAATTACCGCACGCCCGGCGTCGCTGTCTCCAAACTGGGTATCAGTGAGGGTATCAAGCACGACGCCATCTGGTGCGCCAAGTGCGATCATGAAGTTCGATCCGGCGATTTGGTCATACAAGACTTCCAGTTCGGGACGGGCAAATCGGATAAGATCTGCGTGCTGACTTCGCACGTCGGCTAGGGCTCTTGCCGTTTGGACAAAACCCTCGGGCCGGGCTAGCGGGTCGATGCCATGCGATAGACTGCGTGTCCAACTGTCTGAAATGTCGCCAGGAAGCGCGCCTCCCGGAAACCGTCCTGATCCCTCTAACGCGCGTCGTGCGCGTGAAAGCCCAGAATGCGTATGATCCATCGCCTCGGCTCCTCCCCAGGTCCGTGCAGTCATCCAGCCTATGCGTTTGAGCGTTCACGTCAATGCCGTTGGCCGATTCGCTCCCTGCCTGTCCAGAATCTGAACAGAGGTTCTCTGGAAGCCTCACTTGCTTTGTGCGGATACTTAGTCCGTGCAAATTTTGAACAGCTTTTGGCGACGATGTTCATCCATTGGACGCTCTGCGAAAGGGATGGACGCGTCTTTGCCTTTGCGGCTGTGATGCTCGCAAAGGCAAGTCCGATTGACGCCCAGAACCATCAAGGAAACCCGCCATGAAAGCTCAAGTGCTGCGCACCTACGACCCTGCACTGACCGCGCCCCATTGGGTGCATGATGAAACCGTCGCCGATCCGAAGATCATCAAATCGCAAGATGTGGTTGTCCGCATCGGCGGCGCAGGCGTCTGCCGCACCGACCTGCACATCATCGAAGGCATCTGGCGGCCCCACATGGACCCGAACGGCAATGCCCTGCTGCCGCTGATCATGGGCCATGAAAACGCTGGGTGGATCGAGGAGATCGGCCCCGAAGTCGAAGGGTTCAAGATCGGCGACCCGGTCATCGTGCACCCCAAGATCACTGGCGGCACCTGCCTTGCCTGCCGTCGCGGCCATGACATGCACGGCGACGGCACCTTCCCCGGTCTTGATAGCAACGGCGGCTATGCTGAGTATTTGGCGACCACCGCGCGCAATTTGGTCGCCTTGCCGAAGACACTCGCTCCGAAGGACGTGGCACCCTATTCCGATGCGGGCTTGACCGCCTACCGCGCTGCAAAAAAGGCAGCGCAGACGCTGCTGCCTGACCAGTCGGTCGTGGTCATCGGTGCGGGGGGCCTGGGACATATCGGTGTACAGGTGCTGCGCGCCATGTGCGCGGCAACAATCATCGTAGTCGATAAGTCCGACATCTCGCTGGAACTTGCAGGTCATGGCGGTGCAGACCACCTGATCAAGGCGGACGGTGGCGAGGTCGAGGCCGTGAAGGCGCTGACGGGCGGCAAGGGCGCCGAGGCAGTTCTGGATTTCGTAGGCGAACGGGGCACCACGAAGAAGGGGCTCGACATGACCCGCCCGATGGGCAGCTATTACATCGTAGGCTACGGCGAGGATATCCAGATCCCGACCGTCGATTTGATCATCACCGAGCGCAACATCATCGGCAATCTCGTCGGCACCTGGGCAGAACTGAACGAGCTGATGGCACTGGCGGACCGCGGCCTCGTGGAACTGGCGACCAAGCACTATGCGCTGAAAGATGCCAATCAGGCGCTGCAAGACCTGCATCACGGCAAGATCAAGGGACGGGCTGTCCTAATCCCGTAACACGCTGAACTCACAAGGGAGAGAGAGAATGAATCGCACGCTTCGCGTTGCACTTGCCACCACGGCCCTGACTGCAGGCGCCGTCAATGCCCAAGACTACACGAAATACGGCATCAAGGCCGATGTGCCCGGCGCCTGTTCGTTCGAGGCGATCGACGCCAAGGACTATACTGGCCGCACGCTCAACATCATCACTCACGCCATCCCGGTCATCGGCGAGCCGACGGCGCTGCATGCCACCCAGTTTCAGGAACTGACCGGGGCCACAGTGAATGTGGTTCACGTGCCGTTTGGTGATCTGTTCCAGCGCATCATGATCCCGTTCCAGACCCAGCAGCAGGCTTATGACGTGCTGTTTTATGCATCGCTCTGGCTCGGCGACTTCAACCCTTTCTTCGCCGAAGTGCCTGCCGCCTATCAGGAAACGTCGGGCATGAAGTCGGTGACCGAAACATATCGCGGCATCGCAACGGTCGGCGGCAAGATGGTGCAGTACACCATGGACGGCGACCGGCACTACTTGAAATACCGCTCGGACGTTTTCTCGAATCCCGAGATGCAGGCGAAATTCAAGGAAGCGACCGGCCGCGACCTAACCGTGCCTGCGACGTGGGAAGAGTACAACGAGGTCGCGGCGGTCTTCAACAATTTCGACTTCGACGGTGATGGCGCGCCGAACTTCGGCACGGCGGAAGTGACCAAGCGCGACGACTTGATGTTCTCAGCCTTCATCAGCCGCGTGGCGCCCTATGCCAAGCACCCCGATGTCAAAGGCGGGTTCTTCTTCGATCTTGAAACAATGACGCCCCTCGTCAACAGCCCCGGCTGGGTGCGCGGGTTGGAATTGTTCGTCGCAGCACAAGCGTCGATGCCCCCGGGCGGCACGTCGTTTGGCCTTGGCGACGAGATTTTCTCGTTCGGCGGCGGGCAGACTCTGATGTCCTATTCCTGGGATGATGCCTTTGTTCAGGCGATGCAGCCCGACAGCCCGATCCGCAACAAGGTTGCAGCGGCCCCGCTGCCTGGCGCGAAAGAGGTCTGGAACCGCACCACCAACGCCTGGGATACATTCGAGACACCAAACCAGGTGTCTTACGTCACCTGGGGCTGGTCCTCGGCCGTCGCTTCCGCCAGCCCGAACCAGGACATGGCGTTCGACTATCTTTGCTTCTTCTCGAACGAGGCCAATACACTGGCCGACCTGCAGATCGGTCGCTTCGGCGTGAATCCCTACCGCGCCGAGCACTTTGACGCCGCCTTCTACCAGACTGAGATGGGCTGGGATGCGAATGTGGCGACGACTTATGCAGATACGCTGAAATCGGTCGATACAGCCCAGAACCAGGTGTTCGACTTGCGTGTGCCGGGGGTGGGCGAGTTCATGTCGTCGCTTGCCGCCGGCGTGGCCCGCGCCCAGGCGGGCGAAGCGACCGCGCAGGAGGCGCTGGACGGCGTTGCCGCCGAGTGGACAGCGATTGTCGAGCGGATTGGCAAAGACCGCGTGCAGGCTGCTTATGCGAACGTGGTGGCGCTGGAAGACAAGTAAGGCGGACAGTCGGTACCCTCGCCATCCGCAAGATGGCGGGGGGATGTGCCGACACGCCAACCCGCAACCGGGCCTTTACCCTCTTGCCCGACTGGCCGACACCCCGGACGAGTGGGATAGGGTTGGATAAGAGGCTTTACGCGGATTCAGGGTTCTGGCCTACGCACTTGTGGGCGGGCCCGTTCCAGCAAAAGGAGCAGGAACATGTATCGTCAGAAATACCTATTTCTTCTTCCAGGCCTGTTGGTGCTGGTGGCGATCATCCTGTTTCCGCTCCTCTTCACGATCCGCGTCAGCTTTTCCTCGTGGGACGTGTACAACCCCGGTCTAAACTGGGTCGGCGGCGAGAATTACGGCCGTCTCTGGGAAGATGCCCGCTATTGGGAAGCACTGCTGCGCCTGACCGGCCTCACGGTCGGCACGGTGTTGCTGCAATACACCTTGGGATTCGCGCTGGCACTGCTTGTCTGGCGCGAAGTCGTTGCACGGCGCCTGTTCCGCGTTCTGTTCCTGATCCCGATGATGACCACCCCCGTCGTGATGTCCGTACTCTGGCGTACCATCTTTCACGAAAGCCTCGGGCCGCTGAACCCAATACTTGAGGGTATTGGCATTGGGGCAGTCCCGTGGCTGTCGCAGTCCACCTGGTCGTTCATCGCGGTGATGATTGTAGAGATCTGGCAGTGGACGCCCTTCATGTTCCTTTTGCTGCTGGCAGGACTGCTGTCCTTGCCCAATGAGCCGTTTCTCGCGGCCAAGATTGACGGTGCCGGACCGATCCGCACATTTTTGTCTGTGACCTTTCCGATGCTGGGGGCGATCTCGGTCGGCGCCATCCTGATCCGGCTGATCGAGGCGTCGAAGATCATGGAGACTGTCTATGTCCTGACCAGCGGCGGGCCGGGAACATCCACAGAAACCTCTAGCTATTACATCTATATCCGTGGAATGCGCGACTTTCAGATCGGCTATTCGGCAGCGTTGTCGCTGACTTATCTGATCATCATGATCGTGACGCTGACGATTGTCGCGAAACTCTTGGTCAGAGCACTTGTAAGGGATCAGGCATGAGAACGCTTTATCTGACTCTTAAATACACCGCGATCCTGCTGTGGTCGGCCTTTGTGATCTTTCCCTTCCTTTGGGCGTTGACCACCAGCTTCAAGACCGCGAACGGCGTGACCGGGGGGGCCACCTGGATCCCGTGGGTGCAGTACGAGCCTTCAATTGTTGGCTGGCAGTCGCTGTTCGGCGGCGCGGGCGGCATCAACGTCATGCAGCCCTTCGCCAATTCGCTGATCGTCACATTGACCGCCAGTGCAATCTCGATCACGCTCGGAACGCTCGCCGCCTACGCCCTGTCGCGGTTCAGCTTCAAGTTCCTGTGGATGCGCAATTCCGACATCACGTTTTTCTTCATCAGCCAGCGGATCATGCCGCCCATCGTGCTGGCGATCCCATTTTTCCTGATGCTGCGTACGCTGGGGCTGCTGGACAGCCTGCCGGGGCTAATCCTCGTATATGTGGCCCTGTTGATGCCCATCGCGGTCTGGGTCATGGTCGATTTCTTCAACGGCATCCCGCGCGGCCTGGACGAGATGGCCTGGATGGATGGTTGCGATCCGGTCACCACCTTTCGACGGGTGATTCTGCCCAACGCCGTGCCGGGTCTGGTGGTGGCGGGGATGTTCTGCCTGATCTTCGGCTGGAACGACTTCTTCTTTGCCTTCACACTGACCTTCACCCAAACGCAGCTACTGCCCGTGGCGATCGTCTCGTTGAACTCTTCGGTCACACCGTGGTGGGCACTGTCCGCTGCGGCGCTGGTTTCCATTGCGCCTCTGGTCGTTCTGGCCTTCGTCGTTGAGCGGTTCTTGTCGAAAGGCGGCCTTGCCGGAGCGGTGCGCTGATGCTTACGATCACCGACCTTTCGCTGACAGAGGCCAAAGTCCCGCACCTTTCTGGCCTGACGGCCAGTTTTCAGCCGGGCACGTTGACTACGATCCTGGGTCGTACCGGGGCTGGCAAGACATCTCTCATGCGCGCGATTGCGGGGTTGTTGATCCCCGACAGCGGGCGCATTGCACTGGCCGGTTCCGACTGGACGCGTCTGCCGCCTTGGAAGCGCCCGGTCGCCATGGTGACACAACAATTCATCAACTACCCCCACCTGAACGTGCGCGATAACGTGGCCTTCCCGCTGGTGCGTGCCGGGGTTGCCAAGCCCGAGGCCGCCGCGAAGGCCGATGCGGCGCTGACCCGCGTAGGTCTTTCATCCATGATGGACCGCCGCCCGTCAGAGCTGTCTGGCGGCCAACAGCAACGAGTCG
This sequence comes from Verrucomicrobiaceae bacterium, assembly GCA_027484445.1. GTDB lineage: Bacteria > Verrucomicrobiota > Verrucomicrobiia > Verrucomicrobiales > Verrucomicrobiaceae > Prosthecobacter. The sequence goes on along the minus strand of JAIXSY010000035.1, from coordinate 14,492 downwards.
CGATTGCACGCGCCCTGGTCAAAAAGGCGCCCGTCCTTTTGCTGGACGAGCCCTTTGTGAATCTCGACTACAAGCTGCGGGAGGCGTTCCGCGAGGACCTCGTGGAACTGCTGGCCACCGAGACCGGCACCACCGTCCTCTACGCCTCGACCGAACCACGCGAGGCTCTGCAGATGGGCGACCAGATTATTCTGATGGCAGAGGGACGTATCGTTCAGTCCGGCCAGCCGCGTACTGTGTTCGCCGCCCCGGCCAGCCTGACGGCGGCGCAGGTGATCAACGATCCGCCGATCAATCCGATCCCGTTCCGCCAGACAAGCGTTGCCGATTTCGGCGCGCTCGGGCAGCATCCGTTCCGCTTGCCCCCCGGCGCTTACACGCTGGGTCTGCGTGCCGCCGACATCCATCCTGGCGGGCCGCACCAAGCTGAGGTGACTCTGACCGAGGTGACAGGTTCCGAGACGATCACCCACCTGCGCCTTTCCGGCCAGCATCTGGTGATGCAGGAGAAAAGTGTGGTCCCCCGCACGCCCGGCGATCGACTGGGCGTGTCGCTGGATCTGGGTGCTGGCCTTGTGTTCGGGGCCGACGGCGCAAGAAAGGAGATCTGACATGGCAGAGATACGCCTGGCCAACCTTGCTCATGCCTATGGCAACGGCAGCTATGCGTTGAAGCCGCTCGACATGACTTGGCGGAACGGGGGGACATACGCGCTGCTTGGCCCCTCGGGCTGCGGCAAGTCCACCATGCTGAACATCATCTCGGGCCTTCTGAAACCGTCGGAGGGCCGGGTGCTGTTCGACGGCCAGGACGTGACCGACAAGGATACCGGCGCCCGCAACATCGCTCAGGTGTTCCAGGTACCAGTAATCTACCGGTCGATGACGGTGGCCGACAATCTGGCCTTCCCGCTGGTGTGCCGGGGTGTCCCTGCAGCCCGGATCAAGGCCCGCGTCACGGCGGTCGCCGAACGGCTGGGGCTCGCCCGGCACCTGACGGCCCGGGCGAACAGGCTGACGGCAGACCAGAAGCAACTGATCTCGCTTGGCCGGGGTCTGGTGCGCGAAGATGTCTCGGCGGTTCTGCTCGATGAACCTTTGACTGTGATCGACCCGCAGATGAAATTCGAGCTGCGCAAGACGCTGAAAGAAATCAACCGCGAGTTCGGTCTTACCATGGTTCTCGTGACCCACGACCAGAATGAGGCACTGACCTTCGCTGATACTGTCGTCGTCATGAACCACGGCGAAGTGATCCAGGCCGGCAGCCCGCAAGAGCTGTTTGATCGCCCCGCAACGGCACATGTCGGCACGTTTATTGGCAGTCCGGCGATGAACTTCCTGCCCGCCACGGTTGAGGGCGACCTCGTCGTTCTTGCCGGAACCGGCTTGTCATCCCCTCTGCCCCCCGGGTCGGGTTCGCTGACCTTCGGCTTCCGGCCCGAACATGTCGGGACCACTGAGGGCATGGCGCTGGACGGACGGATCGCCCGGCTGTGGTTCGAGGGGGCGGAACAGGTCGCAAGCATCGAGGCCGCGGGCCATGTCTTCCGTGCCCGCCTGCCCGGCACCACCGCCAGCGTAGGAGACCGTCTGTCACTGCGCCTGCCGGCTTCGGCTTTGCGCCTGTACCGCGACGATCGCTTGGTGGCCTGATGGTACTTGGCGGTTCACTACAACAGAGCGAGCAGGCATTTGGAGAGAAAGCCGACGGGGGACAGTGGATCTAGACCTGCGCTGCTGATTTGATCGCTTGATGGCCAACCGCCTTGCAACTTACTATTGAAGAGAACTGAATAATCCGAGGATCACCCGATGAAGACCGCCAAAGACTATCTCGAAGCCGCCAACGCCGAAGTTCCCCGCGTCTCGCTTGTCGACGCAATCGCTCGGCACGCGAAGGGTGGGGCTGTGTTCGTTGACGTACGCGATTCGGCAGCCGTCGCAAAGACTGGTACCATTGCAGGCGCTGAGCGTGTCCCGCGCGGTTTCCTCGAATTTGCGGCCGACGACGCCACGCAATATCACAATCCCGCCCTGAAAAAGGATGCGGAGATTTACCTTGTCTGTGGCGCTGGCGGGCAGGCCGCATTGGCGGGTAAGACGCTACGCGAGATGGGCTTTGCAAACGTCCATAATGTGGGCGGCATCGGTGACTGGAAAACGGGCGGCGGCCCCGTCGAGGACTGACTCTAATAGGAGTCGGAACCATTCCTGTTGACCTCTCACCGTTCCGTCCCAACGGGCAAAGGTTGCCTGCCGAAATTCATCAGCGCGCTTGAAAGCAGAATGTTCAGACGTTTCACAATGTCGCAGGGCCGAGATATCCTTGCCTCGCCATTGGCGCTTCTTCTTTGTCGCTTGGCATACTCAATGGGGAATGCGGCGGCGCAAGTTGGACTTATCCTGATGGCACCGACCTAACCGATCCAGGTTTCCCCGTTCAGACTGCTGCCCAGAAAGGACAGGCCAGATCGAAGCCCCTCGCGCGTGATCGAACCACCGAGGCAGATGCGCAGGTGCTCATCCGGCGGGCCGGAGACAGTAAAGGCGTCAGATGGCATCAGACCGATCCCACGCCCGTTCATCCGGCCCATGACCTCGGCCCGGCCGATGCCTTCGGGCACCTTGAGCCACAGGTTGAAGGCATGGCGGTCTGAGGTGAACTCGAACCCCTGCAACAGCCGCGCGGCGATGTCCTGGCGCGCGGCGCTTTCGGCGCGGATAAAGCGGCAGATGCGGTCGGCCGTGCCGTCCTCGATCCAGCGCGTCACCAGCGCCATCGCCAGGGGCGAGGCCATCACATTAGCCACCCGCAGAGTCTGGGCCAGTTGAAACGCCGCCCGGCTGTCGGGCGCGATGGTGAAGGCCAGACGCAGGCCCGCGCCGATGCACTTGGCAAGGCCGGTGATGTGCCACGTCAGCTCGGGCACCAGCGTCGCAAAGGGCGCCGGAGCGTGGGGCTGCACAAAGCCATAGGCATCATCCTCGATCAACGGCAGGCGATACCGTTGAAGCGTTTCGGCGATCTCCATCCGGCGGGCGGCGGGGATCGTCAGCGTGGTGGGGTTGTGCAGTGTGGGGTTGAGGTAAAGTGCCTTGGGTTTATGGCGCCGGATCGCCTCTGCAAGCGCATCGGGCAGGAGGCCAGCCGCATCCACCGGCAACCCGACCAGCACCAGCCCTGCTCGTGCGGCGATGGCCCTAATGCCGGGATAGGTGAGCGCCTCGCACAGGATCGTGTCGCCGGGGGCGGCCAGCGTCTGCAGCACGGCCACCATTGTGGCGTGGGCCCCCGGCGTTACGGCAATGCGATCAAGGTTGGGCACCATCCCGCGCATCGACAGCCACGACAGCGCGGCCGAGCGGTCCATTTCCGACCCGACGGTGGATTGATACCGCAACAGCGCAACCAGATTGGCACCCACCGTTTCCAGCCCCTGACGCATCGCCGCCAGAAGCGCCGGATCGTCGGGTTCCGGCGGCAGGTTCATCGCCAGATCCTGTTCGCGCGCGCGGCGTGGATCGGCGACCGGCCCCGTGGTGCCCGGTCGTGCCCGCACAAAGGTGCCGCGCCCGACATGGCTTTCGACCAGACCACGCGACTGTGCCTCGGTATAGGCGCGGCTGACGGTGGTGAAATCCAGCCCCAACACATCGGCCAGCCGCCGCTGCGGGGGCAATTGTGCGCCCGCCGTCAACACGCCGCTGGCGGCATCGCGCTCGATAGCGTCGGCGATTTCCAGATAGCGCGGCTTACCGCTTGTGCTGAAGCTGGGCACCCAGGATGTCATTCCTAACTCCGGCTGTGGAAATTGACTGCATATGTATGCATCCCGCCGCGCCGCCGAAAGCGCAAGCCGATTCTCACCAGACCGCAAGATAAGCGAGGGAAAACGCTAGATTCCCGATCAGTTCCGCGTGGATTCCGCCCATCATTTCAGCGGGCTGTAGATACTGCCGGTTAAATTGTATGGATTATTGATTCCAATATTGGCTGCATCGCCAGAGCCATCATCCTTGTTCTCATACCCCACCCAAGCAGGAGAGGCCCATGCCCAAAGTCACCAAGGACGCCCACAAACCCGGCGACTATTTTGTCGACTACGAGACCAAGGTTTTTGAAGACGTAAAGGCCGAGCCGGGCGAAAAGGCGCTTGTGACCTTTCACACCATGGCCTTTGAAGGCTCAATCGGGCTGGTGAACATCCTTAACGCGATCCGGCTGAACAAAAAGGGCTATGAGACGTCGATCCTGCTCTATGGCCCCGGTGTTCTGTTGGGCGTGCAGCGCGGCTTTCCCAAGATCGGGGATGAGGCGTTCCCCGGCCACCAGAACTTCAACAAGAACCTGGAACGGTTCATGGTCGAGGGTGGCAAGGTCTATGCCTGCCGCTTTGCGCTTCAGGCACTCTACGGTTCGGGCGAGCCGGCGCTGATCCCAGGGATCACCACGATCATGCCACAGGACGTGCTGGACTGCATCCTGCTGCACAAAAAGGCCAATGCGGTGATCATCGACACCTGGACTGTCTGACATGTCCGGCCTGCCCCCCGCCCGGGGGGTGGGCCAATCCTTGTCCCTGCCGGAGAACACCATGCCCCCCAAACCCGTTGTTCGCGCCGCCGCCGTGCAGATCGCACCCGACCTGACCTCTCGCGCGGGCACGATGGAGCGGGTGCTGAACGCGGTCACCGAGGCGGCGGACAAAGGGGCGGAGTGCATCGTCTTTCCCGAAACCTTCGTGCCATTCTACCCCTATTTCAGCTTTGTCCTGCCCCCGGTGCTGCAAGGGCCGGAACATCTGCGGCTCTATGAGGAGTCGGTCACCGTCCCCTCGCCCGAGACCCGCGCGCTGGCTGAGGCGGCCCGCAAGCGCGGCGTCGTGCTGGTGGTGGGGGTGAACGAACGCGATCACGGCTCGCTGTACAACACGCAGTTGATCTTTGATGCCGACGGCACGCTTGCGCTCAAACGGCGCAAGATCACACCAACCTATCACGAGCGGATGATCTGGGGCCAAGGCGATGGCGCCGGGCTGAAAGTGGTCGAAACCGCCGTGGGCCGCGTCGGCGCGCTGGCCTGCTGGGAGCATTACAACCCGCTGGCCCGCTATGCGCTGATGGCCCAGCATGAAGAGATTCACGCCGCCCACTTCCCCGGCAGCCTTGTCGGCCCGATCTTTGGCGAACAGATCGAGGTCACGATGCGCCATCATGCGCTGGAGGCCGGATGCTTTGTCGTCAACGCCACCGGCTGGCTGACCGAAGAGCAGATCGCCAGCATCCACCCGGATCCGAAGCTGCAAAAGGGTCTGCGCGATGGCTGCATGACCTGCATCATCACGCCCGAGGGGCGTCACGCCGTGCCACCCCTGACCAGCGGCGAAGGCATCCTGATCGCCGATCTGGACATGAAGCTGATCACCAAACGCAAGCGGATGATGGACAGCGTGGGCCACTATGCGCGACCCGAACTGCTGCGCCTGCTGCATGACACCCGCCCTGCCCTGCCCCGGCAGGACTGGGCCACCGAACCGTTGGACCTCGAGGAGCCGAGCGATGCTTGATGCAGACCTGATCAACGAGTTGCAGACGCGCGGCGCGCGGCTGGTGGACCCTTCGGCCGGGCATGAAAGCCGCCGCGGTGGGGCAGGCCCTTCCGACCACAAGGCGATGACGCTGGCGGGTCAGACGGTGATGGTGCCGGTGCACACAGCCCCCGCCTTCGACAGCCCCTACGTGATCGACGCGCCCGACGGCACCAAGGGTGAGGCCCGCGTGCTCCGCGACGGGGCCGAAGTGGGGCGCATCCACTTTCCCGCCCGGCCGCGGTTCTACGACTTGAGCACCGCCGACGGCATCCCCTATTCCAAGATCGCCGTGCTGCACGGCCGCGATGTCCTGGCGACGACAGTGCTGCAAACCTGCATCCGCTACGAGTCTCGCAAGAAGACTTGCCAGTTCTGCGCCATCGGCCAAAGCCTTGCCGCCGGGCGCACGATTGCCCACAAGACGCCCGCGCAACTTGCCGAGGTGGCTAAAGCGGCGGTGGAACTCGACGGCATCAAGCACATGGTGTTGACCACCGGCACGCCCAAAGGGCCGGACCGGGGGGCCTCCGTTCTGGCCGACAGCGCGCGGGCGATCAAGGCAACGGTCGATCTGCCGATCCAGGCGCAATGCGAGCCGCCAGAGGATGACGTCTGGCACCAACGCATGTTCGACGCGGGCGTCGACACGCTCGGCATGCATCTGGAGGCCGTGACGCCCGAGGTGCGCGCCCGCATCATGCCGGGCAAGGCCACGGTGCCTCGGGAGAAATACTTCTCCAGCTTCGAGGCGGCGGTAAAGGTTTTCGGGCGTGGGCAGGTGTCGACCTATATCCTCGCGGGCTTGGGAGACACCGCCGAAGCGATCCTCGAAATGTCGGAACGGCTGGTGGCCATCGGAGTCTATCCCTTTGTCGTGCCCTTCGTCCCGATCTCGGGCACACCGCTGGAAAGCCACCCTGCCCCTTCGTCCGATTTCATGGCCTCGATTCTGCAACCCTTGTCGCGGATGACGGTCAGCGGCGGGATGCAGGCCAGCGACATCAAGGCAGGCTGCGGCAAATGCGGCGCGTGCTCGGCCCTGTCCACCTATGAAAAGATGAGGCAGGCATGACGCACCAGACATCTGAGGCGCGGTTCCTGCAAACCTATCGCATCTGCGCGGCGCAGGGTGAATGGATGAACCACGGTGCCGCGCGGCTGCGCGCGCAGGTCTTCGTGCAGGAACAGGGCGTTTTTGCGGGCCATGACCGCGACGCGATCGACGCGGTTGCGCTGCCCCTCGTGGCGATTGCCGAGGATGCAACGGGCGGGCCGCGCGTGGTGGGCACGGTCCGCATCCACGAGCCGGAGCCGGGCATCTGGTGGGGATCGCGTCTTGCCGTAGCGCCAGAATGGCGGCGGGTCGGAAAGCTGGGATCGGAACTGATCCGGCTGGCTGTCGGTACGGCGCGGGCACGGGGCGCGGTGGAATTTCACGCTCATGTGCAGCGCCAGAACGTGCCCCTGTTCCGCCGACTGCATTGGGCCACGACCGCTGAGGTTGATCTGCACGGCCGCCCCCATGCGCATATGCTGGCCAGCCTTGTGCATTATGCCCCGATCCCCGACCCGGCGACCGGCTGGCAGGTGCAGGCCCCCGGCGCGGTGGAGGACGGGGCATGAGCCTTCAGGCCTTGGCGGCGGGCCTTGCGGTGCATCCGTCGATCCTAGGCAAGCTGGACATTGCGCAGGCGACGCGTGCCCTGCGGCTGACGGGAGCCAGTACCGGCCAGCCCGGCGATGATGCAGCCGCCCTTCCAAGGCGTGACGGCGGCTGGGATTTGTTCGCCGCCGAAGGCTTCATCCCCGGATTTGTTGGCGATGATCCGTGGTTCGCGGGCTGGTGTGGGATCATGGTCAACCTGTCCGACATTGCCGCAATGGGCGGACGCGCCACCGCGATCACCGACATGATCTGGGCCCCCGATGCCGACAGCGCCGCCCCCCTGCTGGCTGGGCTGACGCAGGCCGCACAGGCTTATGGCGTGCCCATCGTGGGCGGGCACACGAACCTGCACGCGCCTGCGCTGAACCTTGCCGTTGCGGTCACCGGGCGGGCGGAGGCGCTGATCTCCGGCTTTGCCGCGCAGCCCGGCGAAGCCCTGATCGTGGCGGTAGATCTGCGCGGCGCCTGGCGGCCGCGCTTCGACAACTGGTTTGCCGCATCTGACGTGCCTCCAGCCCGGCTGCAAGGCGATCTCGCCCTGCTGGCCGATCTGGCCGATGCAGGCCTTGTGCGCGCCGGCAAGGATATCAGCCAGGGCGGCATCGTCGGCACCAGCCTGATGCTGGCCGAATGTTCCGGATGCGGGTTCGAGATCGACCTTACTGCCGTGCCGATGCCCGCAGGCACCGACCCTGCCCGCTGGCTGCGCGCATTCCCCAGTTTCGGCTTTCTGCTGTCGGTCGCGCCCGACAGGGCCGCCGATGTCTGCGCGCGTTTCGCCGCGCGCGATCTTGCCGCCTCCGTGATCGGCCACGCCACAAAGGAAAGTGCGATCGACTTGCGCCAAGGGGCCGACCTTGCGCGGTTCTGGGATTGGAAGGCCCGCCCCTATCTGGACCTGCACGCCAGGGCGGTGACCCATGCCTGAGGTGATCTTCCATATCCGCTGGCCGGATGGTGTGGAAGAGCGCTGCTATTCGCCCTCGACCATCATCCATGACCATCTGACCGCCGGGCAAAGCTATCCGCTGCCCGATTTTGTCGCGCGCGCCCGTGCGGGTCTGAACGCCGCATCCGACCGGGTCGCCGCGCGCTATGGCTATGCCTGTTCCAGCGCGATGGACCAACTGGCCCGGATCGAGGCCACCGCAAAGCGCCACCGCCCCGATGGCCCCCCGGTCATCTGCCTGTCCCTGTCATGAAAGCGATCCCCATGCCCCATAACGGCTCATCCCATGTTTCGGTCGTCATCATCGGTGGCGGACAGGCGGGCCTGTCGGTCAGCTGGTATCTGACCCGCGACGGCATCGACCATGTGGTGCTGGAACGCCACCGCGCCTTTCATTCCTGGCGCGAAAACCGCTGGGACAGCTTTTGCCTCGTGACCCCGAACTGGCAGTGCCGCCTGCCGGGCTACCCCTACCAAGGCGACTATCCCGACGGGTTCATGTTGCGCAACGAAATCGTGGACTATCTGGACGGCTTCAGTGCCAGCTTTGATCCGCCCCTGCACGAAGGCGTGTCGGTCGCTCGCGTCAGCCCGGTGCCGGGCGGTTACCGCGTGGAAACCACGGCCGGGGTCTGGACCTGCGGGCAGGTGGTGGTGGCCACGGGCGGCTATGACCAGCCCATCGTGCCGCCCTATGCCAGCACCATCGCGCCCGAGGTGATGCAGATGCACTCGGCCCAGTATCGCCGTCCAGCGCAACTGCCCGAAGGCGGAACGCTGATCGTGGGCACCGGCCAGTCCGGCGTGCAGATCATGGAAGATCTGCACCGCGATGGCCGCGATGTGCATCTGGCGGTCGGCCCTGCCCCGCGCAGCCCGCGCAAATATCGCGGGCGCGATGCCACCGATTGGCTCCATGAGATGGGCCATTACGCGATCACCATCGACCGCCACCCCGACCCGATCAAGGCTTTGACCCAGACCAACCACTACATGTCGGGCCGTGATGGTGGCAAGGAAATCGACCTACGGCGTTTCGCGCTGGACGGAGTGCATCTATATGGTTCGCTCGCGGGGGCAGAGGGCACGCGCCTGCGCTTCTTGCCCGATCTGGAAAAGAACCTCGACGATGCCGACCGCAGCTATTGCGGCATCCGCGACCAGATCGACGCCTGGATTGCCGCCCAGGGCATCGACGCGCCGCCCGCCACGCCGTTCCACAAGGTCTGGCGCCCCGAGACAGAGGTGACCGAGATCGACTGCGCCACGCTTGGCATCACTTCTGTCGTCTGGGCCATCGGTTTCCGGCCCGATTATGCGTGGCTCGAGGTGGATTGTTTCGATGAACAGGGCCGCCCGGTCTATCGTCGCGGCGTGACCGATGTGCCGGGTGTCTATTTCATCGGGCTGGGCTGGCTGAACACCTGGGGATCGGGGCGGTTCCTGGCGGTGGGCGATGATGCGCGCTATCTGGCCGAACAGATCGTGCAGCGTGCCCGGGCCGGGGCGCAGGCCGCCGAATGAAGCACGAATCCTTCTGTTCGGCCGACCGCGTGGCGCAGCATCGGCTGGGCATGGCCCAATGCGGCTGGCGCGGCCTGTCCGAAGGCTGGCTGCTGCGGCATCTGGGCGATGTGCACTGGGCCCGGATCGCGCTGGCCATGGGGCAGACCGAGGCCGTGTTCCAGGATGAGGACGGCGCCCCGGTCTACGCCGCATTCTGCGCCATCGGGATCGACGTGGCACAGCCCGCGCTGGCGCGGCCCGGCGCGGATCTGACCATCGCCTCCCGGCTTCGGCGCCTTTCCGCCACCCGGCTGATCTCGTTTCACGACCTGTCCGTCGACGGCCTGCCCTTTGGCAACGTGACGATGATCACCACCTTCGTGCGCCACGATCCATCGGGGCGCAATGCCCATATCCAGAGGGTGCAGCCGCGCGGCGTTCTGACCCTGCCGATGATGGACCCCGGCGCCGATGCCGGACTGGTCGCAGAGGCAACACATCTCGTGCGGCAGACAACTGCCACCGATCCCGGCCTCGAGACCGATGTCACCCCCTGTCCCACAACCGATTTCAATGCCGTCGGGCTTCTTTACTGCGCAAGCTACCCCGCCTTGGCGGACCGTGCCGAATGGGCGCTGTCGCGCGCCTCTGCGCAGGGCTTTCTTACCCGTCGTCGGATCGTGTTCTTGGGCAACGTTGATCCAGCAGAGCCACTCAACGCGCGCCTGTGGTGCGACGCGGCGCGGGTCGGACGTCATCACATCACCCTTGCCTCGCGCGGCCGCCTGATCGCACATCTCAGCACGGAGAAGTTTGTCTGAGCAGGGCACTCAGGCACGGACCCGATCCTAAGCCACGGGACCGAGCCGCAGCCAAACGCGTCGGGCCGGGCTGCAACCGCGCGCGGCGCACAATGGGCGAACACCGTCTGGGTGATCTGCGCGATTGCGGATCAGACCGGTTTCATCCACGCCCTGCACCCTCATCGCTGACAAAAGGTCTAGACCAATCCAACATTGATCGGGCAACCGGTCGCTCTACCTCCCTGCACTCAAAATGGCAAAAGGCATATCATGAACCCAATCTTCTCCCGTCGCGCCGCTCTTTTCGGCGGCGCTCTCGCTCTCGGCGCTCCGCTGCTGAACGCGCGCATCGCCGTTGCTCAGGAAGCAGAAACATCCAGCGTCGTGTTGCCAACGTTCTATGACCGGATGGTCGGTGATCTGCGGGTGACAGTCCTTCTGGACGGCTTCTTTGATCTTGGGCGTCCGTTGATCACCAACGCAACGGCCGAACAGATCGACGCTGGCATGACGAATGCTTACCTCGGCACCAGCGATCAGATCCGGCTGCCGATCAGCATCCATCTGGTCCATGGTGCGGACGGCATCACCATGATCGACGCTGGTTCGGGAAGTGCTTTCGGCCCTACTGCGGGTCGGGTTGCGGCCGCGCTCAACACCATGGGGATCGGCACCGAAGAGATTACGCGAATCGTCTTGACCCACATGCATCCGGATCACATCGGAGGCCTGCTTTCGTCAGACGGGAAGGCTGTCTTCGGCTCCGCATCCCTGCATGTCCATGAGGCCGATCTGAAATTCTGGACCGATGAGGCAATCGCAGCCTCTGTTCCAGACGACTCGAAGCCCTTCTTCGCTTTAGCGCGCGGTGTGTCTGCCGCCTACGGCGAGCGGCTTAATCCGTTTGTCAGCTCGGTAGATCTTGGTGGCGGGCTCAGCACCGTTGAAGCCTTTGGACACACCCCGGGGCATTCGGCGGTGCGGGTCTCTGGCGGAACAGACCAGCTTCTGATCCTTGGTGACGCTGCAGCTATCGCGGCAGTTCAGTTTACGCACCCAGACGCCGGTATTGCGTTTGATGCGGACGGTGCACAGGCGGCCGTGACTCGCAAAGCGATCTTCGACATGGTCTCAGTAGATCGGATCGCTGTAGCCGCCACTCACCTTCCGTTCCCGGGCGTTGGGCATGTCGAGAAGAAGGACAGCGCCTATGCTTGGGTGCCCGAGCATTGGCGGGTCATGTGAACCTAACTTGAAGACGAAGTTGGGCGGCACTGGCCGTCCGACGTCGGCTTCCATCGTTGCGAGCGACGGGAGATCCCATGCACTATGAATTTCCAATGATGTCGGAGTCATCGGCAGATGGGTTCGTTCAATCCATTGAGAAACTTCTGGGGTTGGTTGGTCAGAAGAGCTCCGCTCTGCTTCTCAAGAGAACGTCGTTTCTTGCTCGAAGCCGCGTCCAACACGGATGCTGAGCATTGCACTGACAGTTGCCCCGTCCAATGCAGCGCTGGTGCAACGCACTGTAAGCTTTTGTGCGCAGCACGGGCGCACAACTGCGACCCCGGAGCAGGCCCGGGTTATTTTTGGGCTTGCGTTCCCACTAGACCAAAAATCAGAGCAAGAACTTGGCAAGCTCCAGCGAATCTAATGAACCGGATTCGCGGCTCATTTTCTTCAACAGTTCCGCTCATTTTGACAAATGTCGGAGTCACAAATAGAGGCCTTTTCCTCTGTATCCGTCGTCCTGCCTCAAGGTGGGTTCAGCCAGTTCTCGATCTGCAGGCCCCGCACGCGAGAAAACTCGCCCGTGTTGGCTGTGACCAAAACTGCACCGAGCGCGTAGGCATGGGCCGCGATCAGGAGATCGTTCGAGCCGATCGGCTTGCCAGCGGCTTCAAGCTCGGCCCGGATCCCACCATATTCCGCATCGGCCGGGACGTCGAAGGCCACGACCTGGATGCTGCCCAGAATGGCTTCGACATTGGCGAGCAGCTTGGCTGACCCCTTCCGTGCGCAGCCGTAGCGAAGTTCTGCGGCGGTGATGATGCTGATGCAGACGGCCTCGGACCCGACCCTTACGATGTGCCGCGTGACCGGGCCATGCGGGTTGCGTACCAGATCGGACACGATGTTCGTGTCCAGCATGTAAAGCCGGCTCACAAGTCGACCTCGCGTGGGGGCAAGAGTGTATCGTCGACGTCGGGAAACTGGTCTTCCGGACCAAGCGGCTCAAGATCGGCCAGCACGGCCAGAAGGCTCCGGCGTCGAACGGGCTCAAGGATAAGTCGGTCCCCGTCGCGGTGGATCATCACACGATCGCCTGGCATTTCGAAGTCGGCCGGGATGCGCACGGCTTGGCTCTTGTTGTTGCGAAAAAGCTTGGCTTCCCTGCCCGGCAAGTGGTCATAGGTCTGAGCTTGCGCCATGGCGGCCTCCATTGCATATGCAGAAACATATACATGTGCGTGGCCGCGATTTCAAGCAGGCGCTTCGGACACAGCCGTTTTTTGTGACTTGTTTTCGCACCCAGTTCCACCTGATTAGCAGCGGACCTCGGCTTGGAGATATGCCATGAGCGATAGGCGCTAGGCCTATAGCTCATGAGAGACGACGGCGACGAATTTGGTCGGGCGAGTTGTGCAGCGCCGACGGCGGACGCACTTCTTCGCCGATCATCACGCCGCGCGTTGCCCTTTCGTTTTGCTTCTGGTCCAGTCCGGCGGCACGAAGTTGAACTGAGGCTGCACAACAATGAAGCTCCCACATGGCGACCTCGACTGTTGGCCCGACCCGGCGGGCGCAAACGCTCGCCGCAGCGTTTTCGCGCAGGACCTTGTCGTCGACGGCGATGTCACGTCCATTGGACCAATCGAGGTCCAAGGTCAGGTCGTTGGCTCACTGCGGTCGCCGGAGATCACCGTTGCTGGTTCAGGTCGTGTTGAAGGTTCCGTCGTCGCTCAGCACGGCGTCGTGCTTGGAACGGTCTCCGGTATGATCTCGGCGCGAAACGTTCTGCTTGCGCCGAGTGCGGTCGTGCAGGCCGATGTCATCCATGAGCGGATCGCCGTCGAGGCCGGTGCCAAGTTGGAAGGCAGGCTTCAGCGGAGGGCCTGACAGATCTCACACTGCAAGGTCTGGCGGCAGCATTTGGCCGGCATTCAGATAGCCGCGCATCATCTTCTGTTGAAGGGTTTGGAATGCGGCCCTCTCCGCTTCTTCCATGGTGGCGCAAGTCTCGAGTCTTGTCCGTCCGTGCGTTCCGATCCGGCCCCAGGTCCGCAAGACGGAGACGTCTCCGAACCGCGTCGCCGCAACATCGATGCAGTAGAACCGCGCCAAGTTGGCCTCCGGGTCGATGCGGTGCAGATGTGACAGAGCCATGGCGGTCCTCCCCCCGCAGAGACTCCGCCTTGCCGCTCTCCAAGTCCAATTGCATTTCTGAATCGATCCGGGCGGTCCGATTCAGAAAGGTGATTGGTCATGGCGACGGATCGCCCGGTGCTTCCTCGACAACCTCGACCCATAGGACGCCACGCAGGGTTTCCTCCGGGACCAGCCACACGGTTCTGAACCGACCGCTGGCGGTGCGATGCCGCTCCGCAACGAGTTCCCGGTCTCCACGGTCGATACGCCACAGCCGACGATCGATAACTGGGTTCTTGGCAGCGCTTCGGACGACCTTATCCATTCCCACCTCCGATGGTCCGTTGGCGAGAGGCGGTCATGGACAGAAGCGCCGTCAGAACATATCTAACGACATCAGAAGTGGTGCTTTGCTGTCGCCACGCGAACCACGAAAGGCTTTTCTGTCGATGCATGTTCTGTCCTCCGTTCTGGCTGTTTCCGCGCTTGCGGCGATGTCTGTTCCCGTCCACGCGCTTGACGCCTGGACGGTCGGTGTCGAGCGTGGCCTGCCGACCTACGCGCTCACCAGCGAGGCGGGTGAGGTGCGGCTTGTCTGCGATCCG
>JAIXSY010000008.1 GCA_027484445.1 Verrucomicrobiaceae bacterium | reverse complement strand
GCCTTCACCGCGGTCGCAGGTGCTGATGATGCGTTGACGGAGATCGAGGGAGAGTGCGGCCATATCACCTTATACACCACCCACACGCATATTCCACAAAATTATTTAATATGCTCTAGGGAAGTCTTCCTTCATGTGGGCCTCCATCAGGCTTGGCATCTCCCTCGTGACATGCCGTAACTACTTGCCATCGTCATCCCTACGATATGTCAGCTCCCAGCCACCTCTTCATCAGCTACGCCTCCGAAGATCGGACGTTCGCCGAGTGGCTGGCACGGAAACTGGCCTCCGCTGGCTATGCAGTCTGGCTGGATACATTGAAGATGCTGGGTGGAGAACCTTGGCCCCAGACAATAGACGCTGCACTCAATCGCTCCAGTCGCCTGCTGGCTCTCATGTCAGCAAACTCCATCGAAAAGGACCTGCCGGTCAGTGAACGAACCAAAGGACTGAGCATAGGGAGAGAGCGCAAGATCCCCGATTTTGTCATTCCGCTCCGACTTGATGAAGCAAAGTGGGATTGGACGCTTCACAACCACACCGGCATTCCCTTCCATCACGGCTGGGCCGCAGGCTGGCGACAGTTGCTCAAGAAGCTCGATCAAATCGATTTCCCGCGCACGCTCTCAGACGGTGCCGTTCTCGCTCAGCAGTCGATGGAGCCAGAGAATCTCGTCCTCCAGGAACCCGAGACGCTCCGCCTGAATGCCATCCGTGCTGACATCACTCAGCCTGTGCTTCGTGTGTTCACTCTTCCGCTCCTCGGCGACGATGCCGCGCAGGCACTGAAGCAAACCTGGGCCTGCTACACGGTCGGGGACAAAGCCATTGCACTCGCTCCACCTCCGAGTGGCGTTCCTGAGGGCATCAAACCCACTTCCGCTCAGCACCTTTGGTCCGCAGGTGGAGCCATCTTAGGCGTGCCCATCACCTCAATCATGCCGAGGCTTGTCCGCACAACGATGTCAACGCGGCTTTTGAAGCTTGGGTGTGCAGTCCATCCCAAAAAAGACGCTGTCTTCTACCTCCCCGAGACCTTCAACGAGACCGGCAAGCTCCCCTTTACCGATCTCGAAGGCAAACGGCACACCCACAAGATCCGCCGCTACAACACCATCCGCCGGGGCATGGAAAAGGAGAAAGTCTTCTTCCACTTCGCCTTCCGCTGTGATCTCGCGAAGGGCCTCGACGCGGGCTTCTACATCCAGCTCGTGCCCACGATCATGCTCTTCGATGCCGCAGGCAGCCCCATCGTCGATGAGCGCGTGAACCGCCTCCGCCGGAAGATCACCCGTGGTTACTACAATGCCGAGTGGCGCGACCGCTATCTCGCCGCCGAGCAGCTCCTGCTCAGCACTCAGGCCACGGCTACCGATGGCATCACGCTCGCCCCGGCAGGCATCAGCCTTGGCGCTCCTTGCCGGTTAAACGAGGCACTCTTTGAAAAAGAAGCGCCGCCTCCTGCCGAAGCCATCGACTCCGAGGACGCAGGCGAACTCCCCGACGATGAACCCCTCACCGCTGCCGATCACGATGAAGAGTGAAGTCATCTGCTTTGAAGAAACTCCGCTCCAGTTTGCCAATGGGCAGCGGGCATCCCATCCCTGCGATGGCCTCACACTCTTCGGCCCCTTCGACAGCCGTGGCGTGGACCGGCCCCGCCAGATCACTTATGGCGTCTTTGGCACCCCCAGCGGCCTCGCCGCCTTTGATGCCTTCTCCCAGCGCCTCCGCCAGCCCATCCTTTCTGAGGGCGATCACGATCCCACCCTCTGGCCGCACTTCCCCGGCTTCGAGGAAGCCTTCCAAGTCACCTGGGATGGCATCCCAGCCTGTCAGGAGCCAATCGACTCCGCCGCTCTTCACGCGGCCACCACTCTCGGCGATGCCCACGAGCGCGTTTATAAAACGGTCGGCCTCTACATGGAGCAGCTCGCTGCCGCCAAACGGCGCGATGATCCCTTCCAATGCTTCATTTGCATTGTGCCCGATGAGGTGAAGCAAAACTGCCGCATCAAATCCAAGGTCTTTGGCACCGCAGGCAGAGCCCCGAAGTCCCGCGAGATCAAGATGCGCCGCACCATGGACGAACTCTTCGCCAACACGGCCGACGCCTTCTTCCAGCCTGAGCAATACGAGTTCTCACTCGACTTCCGCCGACAGCTCAAAGCTCGCGTCATGGAACTCGGCGTGCCCGTCCAGATCGTTCTGGAGTCCACCCTTCGTCTCACCGAACGCCAGTCCATCAAGGAACGCGGACTCACACCGCTCGCGGACCGCGCCTGGAACCTCGCCACTGCACTCTACTACAAAGCAGGCTTCAAACCTTGGAAGCTCGCCACTGCCCGCGAAGGCGTCTGTTATGTCGGCATCGCCTTCAAAGACGCCGACGAGAAGAAATCCAACGCCTGCTGCGCTGCCCAGATGTTTCTCGATGATGGCGATGGCGTCGTCTTCGTCGGCGAGTTTGGCCCATGGTATTCACCCGTCACCAAGCAATACCATCTGCCTCAGGATGACGCCCGCCGTCTGCTCAAAGGCGTTCTCGACACCTATGACCAAATGCACGGCAAGCCCTTGCGGGAAATCTTCCTCCACTGCCGATCCAGTCTGGATGCCGAGGAACTCGCTGGCTACCAAGCCGCCTGCCCCACAGGAGTCAAACTCGTCGCCGTCCGTGTGGCTGAGGAACGCTTCGGCATGAGACTCTACCGCCCCGGCACACGTCCGGTGCTGCGCGGCACCTTCTGGCCTGTCACTGACCGACGCGGCTTCCTCTGGGCCTCCGGCTTCAAGCCCCGCCTCCGCACCTACAACGGTCCCGACGTGCCCATTCCCCTCGTCATCGACCTCCAGCACGGCGACGCCGATCTCGAAACCGTCGCCCGCGACATCTTCGCCCTCACCAAGCTCAACTACAACGCCTGCAAACTCGGCGAAGACCAGCCCGTCACCGTCAAGTTCTCCGACGCCGTCGGCGAGATCCTCATCGCCAACCAAGGAGCCAAAGTGAAGCACCCGAACTTCAAGTATTACATTTGAGGTTCATCGAGCATCTCCACATTGCAGTGAGGCCACTCAATTTCAGAGACATCGCAGATCATTGCTCCACGCTTCGTCTACAGTGGCGGGTCTATGTGTTATGCGATGACTATCTCAGTTCGAGTTTAGTCGTTCCTCTGTAGATGGGGGCAGACCAGCCACTCCCAGTCTGTTGTAGAATCTCAATACCAATCTCGTGAACTCCGACAGGAATCTCACCTGGCTGTGTTTTGTCTTCACCAACATAGAAGGTAAAAATTGGGGTATCAAATTGACCTTTCGTGCCGACTTGGTTCTCGAGGATAAGACTGCTAGCAGCTCGTGCGGTAAAGCCCCCTTCGTCTGGTTTATCTAAAATGGTGATTCCAGGGTATGGACCCGCAGAAATGGTGGCAAATCCAGTCGGTGATTTCGGTGCACGAACTGCCTTGAGGTAATACTGTACCAGAAAAGGCCCCGTAAGTGCCTGCCCTTTGTTTTTGACTTTCAGAGGCCCAAAAGTCAAACCCACAGACAATCCTTTCTCAACATGCCGATCCGCTTTTACAGCAGCAATGGGATTCACTGCGGTGCGAATGTCTTGATCGTCTGCTGTCGTGATTTCCAGCAAGTTCTCAGCGTCGGGAAGAGACCACGGCTTTGCAGGAACATCGATATGAACAATCCCACGCCACACGGGATCTCCGCGACTCAACATCTCAATCGCTATTGGGTATCTACCGCCTGCGAGTTTACCGCGAGGGCCAGAAACAATCGTTAGAAGCTGCTTGGCTACACCAGATTTGAATTCAGGGATTCCTCCCCACCCACCACCCCATGTGAAGATATAACGGTTAAAACCCTCAATTTCGACTGCCCTACCTATGCGAAGGTCACGCCGATTATCTACAGTCCAACCATTAGAAACTGGCTCATCACGTTCACGTGCTCTGAAATAGTGCAAAAATGAGAGGGGGTCCTTAAGGCGAGATGGATCACATTTGATTTGCATTTTCCAGTTAATCTCACCTTCGCTAGGCCAACACACTGATTGATCGACAATTGAAACTTCGATCTCTGATTTTGGCAGTTCCGTCACCCAGTCGTTTTGGTCTTTTGAATACACCATAGGCGGAACCAAGATATAAAATAGACAACGGTAAACAGGCCTATCTTTAATTTTAGCTTCAAGAGCTATTCGGTGCCTACCTTCCGGCACTACACCTTTAGCTCCAGCATAGAATAATGGACTCAAAAAAACATCTTTTGGATCCCAGAGTGGTGATGGAACTCCTGTGAGATAACTTACACAATTGAAACCTGGGGGGCAGTCCTCTGTGCCGCATTCGGCATAGCCTGCTTTGTCTGATGGATCGACATAAATCTGACCTGATTTGTTTAGCCCAGGCACTGTTTTGAGTGCATTGAAGTACACACTCAATTTCACCTCTTCTTTTATTGGATTTCCTGCCAAATCCCTCATCACCACTTCCCACTGTGCACCATTGCTTTGCTTCCTTAGTATGCCTTCCGGTTCTTCCCATATCAATTCATGGATTCGCCGAGCTGCGACAGTGACCGAAGAGCCTGTTAATTGTTGAAACCCATTCTGGAACATGCCGTTACCTTTGGGTCCATAAATTACCATGACACTTCGATCTACTTGAGGTGCATCTATCCAGGCTTTCAACTCTGGTGACACATCAGACTCCGACTGCTTTGGAACAATCTTCTTTGCGGATATCACAGGTGATTCAAAATAGACCATTGCGCTTATTGAAAGGACAAATGCTGCGGCTAAACCTACCCACTCCAACCAGCCGAGACTCAAATGCCTAGAAGAATTAATGGATTTTGAAGCTCGGAAGTCTCCTGTACTGGCAGAAGCAGCCTTAACCTCGTGCCCCTGAGAAACTGAACGCCACTGAGAGGATTGCTTTGCGAGCTTTTGGGGAAGGTCTTCGATCAGTTCTCTCAGCCTCTCCTCCACTTCTGCAAAAGCGTTTTCTGCACAGCGCCAGTCGGGGTGATCCACTGGTTTGACCTGACTCGGAAGTGCCTGAAGGGTATTCCATTCTTCTTTCTGCCAGCCAGGTGTTTTCCGCAGAATGATGGGCACAATCACAGCCTGCCCTTTGTTTTGGCGGACCATCGCCATCGGTGCTTCCTTATTGCGAATGAATGACGAAGCCAGGAAGTGATTACTGACCAAGAAGAGAATCAGATTCGCCTCATTCATTGCGTTGGCAATCTCATCAGGCCAGTGGTCGCCAGCCTGAATTTCACCATCGGTCCAGAAGTCGATGATTCCCTGCTCTTTGAGCACCTGTAGGTTGTCATCAAACTTTTCTTTGAGGTCACGGTCCCGATGGGAGTAACTGACAAAGACTTTGGGACGGAACTGAGTCGAGGGCATGATCTGTAACGGTGAAGGCTAAAAACGGATGGTGACGCTGCGCCAGTCGGGCTCGAAGTTGGCCTGCTCGACGGGATGGCAATTGATGGTGAGCGGAGCCTCCTTGGCAATCTGCCGCGCGCTGCTGAGGTCACACGAGGTGGCGGAGATGAAGATCTTGGGCGGGTTCATGAGAACGCGGCGGCTTGAGCTGCTTCAATGCGAAATCCCCTTTGCGGCTGCATACCAGCCGACGAGTTCGTCGAGGAGGATTTCTTCAGTGCGGCGGACGAAGCGGCGGAGGGAGGCCGGGGTGCGGATGGCGGGGAGGAAGTCGCGGGCGCTTTTCAGGCGCTCGACCATCTCGGGATAGACCTGGGCGCGGCGTTTCACATCGGTGACGGATTGCAGGGAGGCAACGGCACCGGCGAGCAAGGGCAGGGCGATGGGCAGGAAGAGGTACAGCAGGGTGGCGGCTAGGGTGGCATCGGGAAGGGGCTTCTCGGCAAGCAGCGACTTTGCATCGTGAACCTTGTGGATCAGGGCGTTGACGATGGCAATCACGGCAGCGACCGACAGGATGGGGCTGGCGAGATTAGCGAGGTGGTGCCAGCGGTAGCGGACTTTGGGGTCGTTCTTCTCAAAATGCTGGAGCTGGTCCTCGATGCGCTTTTCGAGGTAGTCCTGTTTTTCCTTTGCAAAGCAGTCCTCGGGTGTGGCGGCACTGCTGAATGTCCCGTGGGCATCCCGCCAGATGCTGAGGCCCACGGAGAGGCAGTAGCGACGCCAGCCGGGAAGATGGTCCGTGGCGATGGGGAAGAGCGGGTCGGAAAGGCGTCCGGCGGCGAAGAGCCCTCGGGCCAGCTCTGTAGCGAGCCGCAGTTCAAGCCAGCGGGCCTGGACGTGCTTCCCGTGCGCCCAAATCGCTATACCAATGGCGATCAGCACGAAGGCCAGCTCGACGCTGGCAAGGACGGAGGGCGTCCAGATGCCGACGAAAGCCTTCTGCGAGGCGGCTGACACGGCAGCAGTGAGGGAAGCGATGAAATGAAATCCAATGCCACAGAGCAGCGCGGTGCGGAGCCACTTCGCCCAGTCGGTCGCCTTGTGATCGACAAAGTCCATGAGCTCCTTCGCGGAACTGATCCGCTTCTCCGTCCCGTGCTCGACATCAGCGGCATGCTGGAGGGCTTTCATCTCAGCAAGACCAGCATCGGTGGGGCTAGCGAAATTCGAAATGTCGCCTGTGACCTCACCTTTAGCGCTGTGGATGCAGCGCACGGGGGTAGACAGCCAGCGATAGCCCTCCGCTGGTTTCTTCCTTTTCAGAAACGGCATGCGATCCGCCTCCGCGAGCGCGATGACATCCGCTGTGCCGCCGCGATCTGGAGATATTCTTTTGCCGGTGGCATCTTGAATCTGGATCTCCTGTGGCTCGACACCATCCCAGAGTGCGATGATCGCATCTGAGGCATAGACGATCTGGGAGCCGACATCGTAGTAGCAGTCGTCCCGGAGCTGGGACCCATGCGCGATCCGGAAAGTGGCTCCGCCCTTGCCTTTCTGCGCTAGGTCAATGAAGCGACGGGCGTGCTCCAGATCGGCCTGAAGAGCATCGTCTTTAAAGTCTTCCTTAAAATAAGCCAGCGGCATGGGCAAAATGACGTGCACCGGCATGCCCAGCGCCTCCGCCTCCCGCGCCGCGATGATGTCGGCACCCGCCGCGACACCACAAAGGAACTCGGCGCGGCCTTGCTGAGCCTCCGCTTTGGTTTTCAGCGCCAGCAACTCCTGGCGAATGGTGGAGGCAAGGTGCTCCAGCTCAGCGCTGGTGCGGCCCGGTGCATTTTTGGGGCGATGGCCGGTGAAGCCGATGATCCAGACGGGGGTGATCATAGAGGGAGAGAACCTCTATTGGAGCAAGTCTCACACCCAATAACAAGCAACCTGTTGGCCCATGTCGGATAAAATTCTCTAACAAACCACCAAGATTCAAAGTGGGCTTACCTCTCACCGCGACCGGAAAATCTCGCTCATGATGCATTCGACCATGACCCTGTGCAGGCCGATGCCCTGCTTCCTCAGTTGCCCGTGGATCTGGTTTCATGCTCACGGCAGGATCGAATACCCGATGACCTGCACGCCTGGGATGCGGGTGAAATGCCGGGTGTTCTGCATGAGCACGGTGCTGTCAGCGATCAATCGCATCAGTTCCAGGCGGCGGTGAGTGGACGATTCAGTTCCTTCTCAAACTGCTCGAACTCTTCCTCGCTGAGGTCGGGCAACCCGGCAGCAGCGGCGAGAGCGGCGTCAAAGTCGAAAGGAACTTGTGTCACTTCTGGGCGTGCAGGCCGCTGGGAGAGTGCCTGGAGTCCTTTTTTCACCAAGGCAGACCAGTCGTGAATATTGGTAGCCTGCTCCGCTTCACGGAGCAGGGCTTCGTCGATGGTCAAGGTCACGCTCATGGGGCGATTTTAGTGGCCCAGAACCCTTCAGGCAAGTGGACAGTCTGTGGCTCGACCTCAGGTAACGTGGCTTCGGCTTTAGCCGAAACATGGGATCTGATGCGGCTGAAGCCGCAGCCACTTTCTCACCGCGACCGGAAGATGTCGCTCATCAAACACTCGACCATGAGCGTGCGCAGGCCGAGGCCCTGTTTCTTCACTTTGTCGTGGAGTTGATCGAGGGGGAGGTCGTCGTTGAGCTCCATGGTGCGGCCGGTGGTGTAGGTGAGGAGCTGGCGGATGAGGTGGCGGGTGAAGAGATCACTGCGGGTGTCGCGGATGACCTTCTTGAAGCCGGTGAAGTCGGCGTAGGTCTCGCCGGAGGGGAATTCGCCGGTGGTGTCGATGTCGGCGGGTTTGGCCTTCTTGTTGGCGGCGGGGTATTTTTTGCGCCAGCGGCCGACGGGATCAAAGGTCTCGAGGCTGAAGCCGAGCGGGTCGATCTTGCGGTGGCATTCGGCGCAGGCGGCGTCGGCGCGGTGCTTGGCAAGCCGGTCGCGGATGGTGGTGGCGCCGCTGACATCGGGATCAATCGCGGGCACGACATCCGGCGGCGGAGGCGGCGGGACGCCGAGGAAATTCTCCGTGACCCACACGCCACGCGTCACGGGTGAGGTCTCGACGCCATTCGCGCTCACGGTGAGCACCGCGGCCATGCCGAGCAGGCCGCCGCGATGGTTGTTGCCTTTGAGGCTGACTTTTTGGAAGCCGTCGGCGAGGCGCAGTTTGTCCTTCTCCGGCAGCTCGTAGAGTTTGGCGAGCTTCTTGTCCACGAAGGTGTGTTCGCAGTCGATGAACTGCGCAGCGCTGCCGTTGTTCTTGAGCAGATCGCGGAAAAACAGCCGCGCCTCGGTCTTCATCGAGCTGGGGAGGTCCTCGGCGTAGTAGGAACGGAAGTTTTCGCGCGGTGGCGGCTGCGAGCCGAGGTCGCGGAGGTTCAGCCAACTGTCGAGGAAGCCGTTCACGAAGCCGGTGATGCGTTCATCGGCGATCATGCGCTCGATCTGCTTTTTCAATTCGGCGTCCTGCGTGAGCTTGCCGGACTTCGCGGCGGCAAGCAGCGCATCATCGGGCGGTGCGGCCCAAAGCGCATACGAGAGACGCGAGGCGAGGTCGTAGGGCTTGAGGCGCTTTTCAGATTCGTCGGTGATCTCGCTGAGATACAGGAAGTTCGGCGAGCACAGGATGAGCTTCAACGCATCGAGCGCGGCCTGGCGCGGCGTGGCTTTTTCCGCGAGGCGTTTCTCATAAAGCGCCCGGATGGGCTGGCGGTCGGCATCGGCGAGCGGGCGACGGTAGGCGCGTTCGGCGAAGGCATTCAATTGATCGAGCGCCTTGGCCTCCTGGAAGCCGTCTTTGCCAAAAACGGCCACTTCCTCGACGCTGCCATGATTTTCCGGCACGGGGCCGTGGATCACGATCTCGCTGATGCGGATGTGCGGGAGTTTGCCCTCCTTCAAAATGTGCGCACGACCGACACCTGAGCTGCCGACATCGGCTTTGAATTCGTCTTTGTAGCGCTTGTTGATTTGTAGGACGGCGGCGCGGGATTCATACGGGCCGTTTGGGAAGATGAAGCGCGGTGTTTGCCCGGCTTCGAGCCACACGCGGAATTTGAGCCGCGTGGGCGTGTTGTCCGGCACGACGGCGGTGGCGAGCACGGGCTCGATGGGCTGCGGATAGTGAATGTGACCCGCGGTGACATCGCCGGGCACGACGCCGAGGATGAAGGGCTCGGAGAAGTCGATGCCAAAGATCGCGGGATCGTAGTGAGTATCGCGATGCATCGCAGCCGCCTCGACTTCGAGGTCGTAGAGGCCGGCGACGGGCACGCCTTGCTTGAAGTCCTCGATGTGACCGTAGCCGCCCTGGCGCGTGTCGCTGTTCGGCTGCTCGTAGATGTTGAGGTAGCGGTAGTTGAAGGCGCTTTTGTGCGAGCCCTGCAGTTCCTCGTATTGCACGAAGTGGCTGTTGAACTTCCAATCCTTCGGCGGCGTCGCCGGTTTGCCGAGGCGTGCCTCCACGAGGCGGTTCGCGGACTGGAAATACTGATCGACGAGGAAGCCGGAGGTCACGAGCGACTTGCCGATCGTGTCCATGTGCTCGGTGGTCTTCTCCTTCGGAAACTGGGCCGTGAGGCCGAGTGTGTCCACGCGACGGCCAAACAGCACCGCGAGCGTGTTTTCATACTCGCGGCTGGAGAGGCGACGCATCACGGTGCGGCTGCCGGTGCTCTGGAGCTTGCCATACGCGACCACCGTTCCATCGCGGAGGGCGCGGATCATGGCGATGCGCTCTTCGTCGTTCGGCTGATCGGCCTTCTTCGGCGGCATCTCCTTCAGCGTGAGCTGGTCGATGATGTCACGCGCTTCGATGAGGTCGGCGGCACCTTTCAGCGGCAGCTCAAAGTTCTCAAACGAGCGGTCGCCCTTCTGCACATCCGCGTCATGGCACTCCAGGCAGTATTTGCCGAGAAACTGCTGCACGAGCTTTGGTGTGTCGTCAGCGGCGTGGGACAAAGTGGTCGCAATCGCGAAGCAAAGTAGCCCTCTCGCTCCGCGAGAGGAGCGTGGGGCGTTGAAAGGAGATTTCGTCATCGAAAAGAGAAAACGTGAGGGGGTGGAAACAGACTTGAATGCATTTACGAAAGAAAACAGCTACTTTGCAGGCAGGAAGTATCAAATCAGGGGCAATTTTGATGACGGTAACACCATGTAAAACGGCCACTCACTGATGCCCATCGGGTCGCATCGAACCGCCATGCATCATGAAGTTGAACCCAGATCAGACCCTAGGAACTGCGCCACGGGGATGATGATAAGATCTGGTTTGTTTGCCCCAAAACAAGGGCCAAGCACTCAGAAGCAAACAAAGAGCAAGAAGGTGGCAACGATGCTTCATGGCGCTTCGATCTCCTGCCGCGTCGCGATGGGCACGTAGCCGATCTCAAGACCTGTCGGCGGCACAAGAATAAGCGCGGGGTCGATGTCCGCTAGCTTGCCGAGATCGGGGGGTGCCAGGTAATCGCGATCCTTCGTCCACACGCGATGCAGTTTCTCGATGCGTTGCTGCACCTGCTCACGTTCTTCGGACGTGAGGTCGGCATTGAGCATCGCAGGCTGGTCAGCGAAGCGATACCAGCAGTAAGTGACTGTACTGCCATCGCCGAGCTTCGCTTTGAAGGGACCAGCTTTCGGCCCAGGCTTCTTCCAGCAGCTATTGGCGTCATCGGGTGTCGTGCGCGGCTCCTGTGGCTTTTCCTTCGGCGTTTCAAAGCGATACTGGGTGAGCTTGGTGTCCGCAGTGACTTGTTTGGCATCCATGACCTGCCACAGCGGCTTGCCATGAGGGTTGGTGCCGAGTTGATAATACTCGGGCAAAACAACGAGTGACCCTTCGCGACGTGTGAGCTGCTCGTTCCATTTGTAGGCAAACGTGATCGGGTTCGGTGTGAAGGACGTGGCGAAGGCCTTCCAGTTGAGTGGTGCCTTGTTATCACGCTTCGTGTTTGGCGGGCAGATGCTCCAGTTGGAGCCGCCGCCGTTGCGGAAGGCATGAATCACCGAGGCTTCGGGCTTGATCTTACCATCTGCTGCCGCACCGCCATCGAACCAGCGCTGCACGTCATCCCACAGCGCTTCTTTTTTATACGCGGTGAGTCGATGCAACACGGTCGAGGTGCCATCTGCGCCAATGGGAAAACGTGTCGGCGCGACGCGGGCCTGTTTGTCGGTCAAAATCGCGGGCACATGCTGCGTCTCCATCTGGATCGGCTTGTTCGGGCCCACCGGACAGGAGTCGAGCAGCTTGCCTGTCCACTCGGGATGCTCGATGAGTGCCTGCGACCAGAAAAACGGCGTGAAGAAAGCAACCGGGCCTTTGAAGTTGCCCGTGCTCAAAAACAGCGTCCAGCACTGGTTGCCCGTCGGCACGTTTTTGCCTGCGGTGGTGCTCTTTTTGTTCGTGAGCGGCAGTGGCAAGTAGCCATAGCCGAACAGCTCGCCGCTCGTGCCTTGCTTCAGGTTCAGACCATCCAGCGGCATCAGCAGCCAAGGGCTGAGCTGCGCCACGCCATACTGACCTCGCGGCTTTTCCCACGTGCCCGCGCCGTAGCCAGGACCATTCGCGATGACGGAGAAGTTCGGCCCGACACCACCCATGATGAACTTCGGCGTGATCGTTGGGAAATGCGTATCACGCCACCAACCGAGCCCGCCCTCAATGTCCGTGTAGCATTTCTCCTTCGGCTTCTCTGCCTCCGACCACTGCGGATGCATCCATGTCCCACAAAGCCCCGTCTGAAACCGATGCCCCGGATACTTCCCCATGAGCGGCCAAGCCGCTGCATAGAGCGAGAAGCCACCATTGAACTCATCCGACACCTTTTCCGTTGGTGCGAAGAGATAACCGGCCATCTCGCCTTCCTTCGCTTCGGCAGATGCGGTGAATGGCTTGCGCAGCAGCGTCTCCGCGAACGCCTTGCCCATCAGCGCGAAGGTTTTCGCGCAGCCGAGGTAGTGGTAGCCGGCGTTGGAGGCACCACGTTTCCACAGGGCTTCTTCGGCGGGCGAGATGAGCTTGGCTTCGTAGTCTTTGAGGTAGTCGCGCTTTTGTTGCTCGGTCATGTGGCCGTCGGCGTTGGCGTGGTCTTTGTGCTTGGAGTTGAGGAAATGCCCCATCTGGCGGACCTGGGCGCGTTTGTCGTCGATGACGGCGAGTTCCTCGGACCAAAACGGCGCGGTGGGCACGGCGAAGACGTTGCCTTTGAACTCGGGCATCAGCGAGGGCGCGGTCATCGCCTCGCGGAAGGCGAGCGTGTCCGGCGGGGCATCCAAGCCATCCACGCCCATCACGCCGATGACGAAGGGCATCTTCGGCGCGTTGAAGTCCTTGCGCACATCGCGAATGAAATGCGCGAGGAGGTTGCTGTAGAGCGCGAAGCGGCCCGGCTTGCCGCGATCCGGATACGTGTGGCCATCCACCATGTCGTTGAAGCCCTGGAACCACACGAAGCCCGCGATCTCGTAGCCGTCCTTGGCATCGTAGGCCGGACAAACGCGTTTTGGATCGGCGAGCACGTGTTTCACATGCTCGACCATGTAGCGGTAGAAGCGGCCGGTTTCGCGTTTCTTCTCCGCGAGCCATTCGTTCATGTCCTTCGGCACGCCGTGGCCCGGCGGGCCGTAGTAGAGCTTCTTTTGGTAGTCGTTGAGTTCATACGGCCCCGCGCTTGGCGGGCGAAACTCGGTGTTCAGGCTTCTACCACCCCAGGCCGTCTTGATGATCAAAACGGGCTCCTTGAGCGCCGCGTCCATCGTGAGGCCAAAAGTGAACTCCGGGCCGATTTTGCCATTCGACTTCGTCGCGTCGTCGCGAGCCCCAAAACCCGCCGTGAGCTTCCCCGTGCCCTCGCCATTCGCGCTGCCATCGTATTTGCCCGTGAGGTAGGAGATCCAGGTGTGATCGCACACGCGCGGCTGACCGTCATCGCCACGCATCATCTTCAACAGCGGCACCGTGGCCGGATCGTCGCCGATATAATCAAACGTCTCGATCTTCGCATGACCTTCCATGTTCGACTGCCCCGCGAGGATAAAGACCTTCAGCGGCGCGGCATGAGATGGGCCGCCAAGGAACGCAGAGATCGCAAAGAGAGTGAGGATGGGCTTCATGGAAGGACGCTACAACGTCTCCTGCCGCCGCGTCTTGGCACGAATGGTGCCGCGACCTGATCAAACGGGCACAGTGGAATGTGGTGCAGTCCTCTGGACTGCTTCAGATGAGTCCAGAGGACTCAACCACACTCACCGCCGCAGCGCATTGATCAGCTCGTCCAGCTTGTCGAAGAGCATCTGCATCTGCCACTGCTGGTAACTGCCATCGGCCCCTTGGCCCAGCGTGCTCACGCTGTTGCTGTTGTTGCTCGTTTGCTGGAGAGCATTCGCGATGGCGTTGTTGAGGTCATTGACTGTCGCTCGCTGCTGGATGTCGGCATTCAGCGAGGTGAGCTGGCTGCGCATCTCCGCGCTGGAAAGCGGCGCGTTGTTCGCAGGCTTTGTTGGATCGAAAGGCATGATCGCAAGAAGGTTGAGGTTTAGGCAAAAGAATGGGGGCAGGAGAATGGATTTCAGGCTGGTAAAAGAAGGGGGTAAAAGACGGCAGCGGCTGTGTTGGCTTCGGATTCTCCCATCATTTTTCTGCCCCCATTCTCCTGCCTATGAGTTTGGCATCACGGACTCACCGTGACCTTCACCACATCGGTCCAGTCGCCGTTCGGGGTGCCTTTGTCCCAGAAGCGCATGCGGTATTCGCGCACCTCGGGTTGTCCGGCCACCAGCAGCGGTCGCTCGTCCATGTAGGGGCTTTCGGTGTCGATGGCTTGGAACTCCCACGCGCCCGTGCCGCGTCGGCTTTCGATATACACGCCCATGTGGCCGTATTTGGCGAAGGTCAGCTTCACGCACTGGCAGCCCGCGCCTTGCAGCAGGTCGGCGCTGAACTTCGGCAGCGCTTTCTCCGTCACCGCCGCGCCCACGATGCCGAGATCGGTGCCGATGGCCTCGGTGTAGCCCGCGCTGAGCTTCATTTTGGAAATGAGGGCAAAGATACGGTTCAGCGTGCCAGGGACGGCAGCGGTGACGCCTGCGGGCAGGGCAGGCGCGGTGAAGGTCGGCAGCACCATCGCACCGGTGCCGCCACCGGTGAGCACGTCATCCACGGCGTCCGTGGTGGAGGGCGAAAAGGCCCGCACAGCGGTGAGCCAGGTGCCGAGCACGTAGTTGGCGTATTTCGCGTCATTGACGCTGGCGGTGATGTCTCCGGCGATGACGCCGAGCGTGGCCCCGTGGATGGGGAGCTTGGCGGCGTAGTTGTCGAGCCAGTTGACCTGGTCTCCGATGCGGCTGGGGTAGTAGTCTTGGCGTTTCACTTTGGATTTGGGTTGAGGTTGAGGTGAAAAATAGTCGGACGGCTGGTCCCACGAGCCGCTGTCCCAGGTGCCTTGGTCCCAGTTCATGCGAAGCGAAGGGCGAAGGGCTGAGGGCAGAGAGGAGCGCGCACACTCTTGTGCGCTGGTTTGGTGATGCGGGCAGGAGTGCCCGCGCTCCCATTAAAGGCAGCAGACCCGCACGCGGCGGGGTGTCCGCTCCGCGCTGCGGGGGCACCGCTGCGGGCGGCGGGGGCTTCGGTGGCGAAAAGGGGGGCCGCCCCCGGCTGGCGGAGCGCTGACCCCGCGCCGTGGACCGCTGCCCCCGGCGGGTGGAACTCCGCCCCCGCGCCGCAGGGGGGCACCGCTGCACGGCGGAGCGCTGACCCCGGACGGCTCAGCGACGCCCCCGCAGGCCGGAACTCCGCCCCCGGAGCGTCCAACGCGGCCCCCGTAGCGATTGGGGGCGTCGTTTTCCGGGGGAAAAGGCCCGTTTCAGGCCAAAAAGCGGCCCCCAGAGGCGAAAACGAGGCAGTTGGAGCAAAAATCAGCTTCATCGCGGTGATCGGGTGGAATGGCCGTGATGAGAGCACAGGCCCCGAAAGGGCGGTTAGTCCGATATTCAGGACGGGGTTTGAAGGTGGTCCTCACAGTCCTCTGTGCGGTTCAGAGCATGGATTCGGCCCATGCCGCACAGAGGACTGTGCGGACCACTTTACTCAATCCTCCATGCCGCCGAAAAACTTCTCCAGCGTCACGCCCAGCCCCCACGCCAGCCGCGCCAGCACATGCACGCCGGGGATGGTTTCACCGCCTTCGATGCGGCTGATGGTATCCCGCGAGACACCGCACTTTAGCCACAGCGCATACATGCTCAGCTTCATGCCCTCCCGCAGTTCCTGAAGCCGTCTCGGCAGCCGCTCGCGGATGCGCTCGGCGTAGTCGTGGGCGTCGTGGTTGTCCGGCGCGGTGGGCATAAGAGGACCTTGGCTTCAAGGTTCCTTCCCTCCGATCAGAGTTTCCGCCTGATAGACGGGGATCTGCGGGATAACGCGCAGGTCTTGATCAAGGCTGGCGTGGGACCAGTCGTCGGCGGGATTCCAGCCGGTGGCTTTGAGCTGGAGCTTCAGGCTGCGGGAGTTGGTTTTGTAGTCGCCGGGATAGATCAGGTCGCCGGGCCATTTGACCTCTACATAGCGGCGGCCATCGGGGGCGCTCTTCACCGTGCATTCGCCAGGTTTACCGACGAAGCTGGCGGTGGCCGTCACTTCGCCCTGGTGGTGGGTGAAGTAATAGCGGAAGCTGAGCTGGTCGCTGACGCGGGCAGGCCAGCGGCTTCGATTCCAGACCGTGGCCTCCAGGGAGGTCGATTCGGCGGTTTCGTTGACGAGTTTGGCCGTGACAAGAAACTCGCGGTCGGTGTGCCAGAGATCGAGGGATTCGTTTCGTTCGGGCTTGGGTGGGAAGTCGGCATCTGGCAGCGGGGCATTGGAGCCTTCGCCATGCGCGATGAGCCATGCAAAGCTGGCGGTGATGCCCGCGTTGTAGTCGAGCGCCACTTCATTGAACTTGGAATCCATCACATCCTGCACGGGCTGGTCGGCGCTGTTCCACACATAGGTCGATTTGCGCACGGGCTCGGTGCGATTGGGGAACTGGTAAAAGAAGTCGTGGCCGCTGCCATCGGGCAGAGGCAGCCAACGAAGGCCGTCTTTACCACACAGAAAGACGTCATTGTGATCGGGACCGGCGATGAGGGCTCCGTAGAGGTTGTGGCGGGCGTGCTCCTGTCTTTCGGGTTTGTTGGTCATGCTGTGGTTGAAGCCTGCCCAGGCTCCAAAGGCACCGCGATGGTGTGAGTCATTGAAAGGCTGAGCGCCGAAACCCACGAGGAAGCTGCGGCGGTAGGGATTGGCTCCGAGGGCGTAGTCCACCTGGCGTTTGGCTTCTTGAATGAAGCGCTCTTTGAGCTGGAGGTTGGTGAGGTTCTTTTTCCAAGAGGTGTCGCCCGTGAGTGCGGGAGCCTTTTCAACGAGGTCGCTGTAGTAGAGCGCGATGACGGCGGCGTTGTTGGCATGGCGCAGGCTGCCGTATTCATGGGCCTGCCATTCACGCAGGCGGAGGCCGCCGGGAGTGGCCTTGTAGTTGGTGAACATCTGCGCGTAGAGCTGAAGCTCCCGGTGGTATTCTTCATTTCCGGGATTGAGGCGGAGCATGTTCATCGCTGCGATCCGACCAAAGTTTCCCCAGCCGCTGTCCCGATACCAATCGTGGTAAAACTCGGCCTTGTAGGGACCTTCGTGGACTTCCTCGGCCAGTTGGGTCCAGCGTTGTCTTTCGGCGGCATCGCCCGCCGCACGAGCGAGCCATGACGCGGCGGCGAAGACCTTGTCAGCAGCGCCAGCGCGGTATCCGACCTCGACGATCTTGCCATCGGAGCGCAAGGCGCGTTTCCTCTGCTGCTGGATGGCTTCTTTTTCCTCCTTGGTGGCCTTGTCAGTGATGATCGGCCCCATGTTGGCGTGAGCGAAGGCCGTGAGCTTCTCAGCGCGGTCGATGAGCTCGGCTGCAAAGGTTTGCGCATTGAAGCCCTCATAGCCTTTGCGTCCAGCGAGCATTGAGGCGTGCTCGCGGATGACCATGGCGCTTGCCGTCATGGCCGCGGCCATGGCGGCCGGGATGTCGCCACCGGGGCAGTCTTTGTTCAGGCGAAAGGTGGGGCGGTTCGTCATGAGGTGCGCCACTTCAGCGGATGCCCACATTGAATGAACGTTCGGCGGCTCGACGCCGTCCTTGCCTCCGCAGCCGATGACGACCTCCAATTCGTGTGCCGGATCTTTGCAGTCGGGGTTGAGCACGCATTTGAGGAAGTAGCGGTTCACATGAATGAGGGACTCCAGCAGCTCCTCCATTTGGCTGATTTGAGTCCAGCCCTTCGGCTGCTCCACGGCGGACCACGCCAGCGTCATGGCGGCGAAGCTCATGGTGAGATTGGCCGTCCAGTGATCTCCGGCGTCAAACCAGCCACCGCTGAGATCGCGTCCGATGTCCTGACCGTCAGTCAGGCAGGCATCTCCGCGCCAAGCCACCCGGTTGTTGGGCGAGAGTTTTCCCGATTGCTGCGCCTCGAAGAAGTAGAGGCTCTTTTGCAACGCCTCGGCGTAGTTGAAGCCGGAAGCGGCGGCTGGTTTCTCAGACGAAGATGGCACGGCTGTGGTCTGCTTTGTCTGCTGCGGTCGTTGCAGGATGAAATAGCCTGCGATGGCGGCGATGGTCAGAAGGATGAACAGGAAGACTTTCTTCATGGTGTATTGAAGGAATGTTGGCTGCGTATTGGGCGAAATCACGATGCGATGATCGTCGAGCTCTCGGGTTCTGCGTGGGCTCCACGGGAGGCAGGAGCTTGTTCAGTGTGTCATCAAGCAGCCAGCCGCTGAGTGAGGAAATGTTGATGCCGAGACGGGCGGCCACGTCTTTGCGTTTCGCACCTACGCGCAGCATCTGGCGTGCGGCGGCGAGCATGGCCGCCTTCTGCTGTGGGGTGTGAACGGAGGGGCGCGGCATGGTGGTGAGGAGGATCGCCTGCGCCCATCAGACAAGACGACGTCGGCGCAGCATGAGGCTGATCACGCCGCCGAGGACCAAAAGTCCCCGCGATGGCTCAGGCACGATGTAAATGCCGATGACTCCATGACTGACCCAGAAGCTGGTGTCCCATGCCAGACCTCCGCTGAGGCTGGGAAGATCGAGCTGGCTGGTGCTGAGGCCGGAGATGGCACCGCTTTGATTGTTCAGACTGCCGGAGCCGGAGAGGTTTGCCCAATCGAGCAGGTCGAAGAGGTCCTGATCCATGGGCGTGTAGCCAGAGGCAAAGGTGACATTGAAGTTGCCGCTGCCGAGGCTCGTGAGATCGAGGAGATTCCCCGCAGCGCCGCCATTGAACACAAGGCGGTCATTGCCACCGCCGCTGTAGGTGCCACTGAGGCTGGCGAGGGTGCCATCCCCATTGTAAGTGGCGGTGTAGCCGTGCTTGCCATTGCTCAGGAGCTGGAAGTCGGCGGTGCTGGTGCTGGAGAGCGTGGCATTGCCGGAGGCCGGGGTGAAGGTGAGCGTGCCCACGCCGCTGTTGGTGCCTGGCGAGCCGGGGGCGAGGCTGCCATTGATGGTGATGGCATTGCTGCCCGTGGGTGAGAGCGTGCCGGTGCCGCCGAGGATGGTGCTGGACGCGGTGGTGACGGCTCCGGTGCCGGTGCCGCTGCCCGTGGTGTTGTTCACCAGGAGGGTGCCTGCATTGACCGCGGTGCCGCCGTCATAGGTGTTCCCGGCAGCAGCGCCAAGGATGACGGAGCCGTTTCCGGCCTTGGTGACGCTGAAGCTGCCCGCGCCATCGTTCAGCGTGCCAGTGAAGCTGGTGGCATTGGTGCCAGTGGTGGCGCTGGTGACGATGATGTCGCGGTTCAGAAAAACCGCGCCGCTGAAGGTGCTGTTGTGGTCGCTGACGCCACCGAGGGTGCTGCTCTGGATCGCAGGGCTGGCGTTCACCGTGATGTTGCGGGCGATGGTGACGGCTGCGTTGGTAAGCAGGGCGGGGTTGAGCGTGGCGCTGGTGTTGGTGCTCGAATCCTCCAGCCAGACCTGCACGGTGCCGCTGGCTCCGCCGTTGTTGAAGGTCGTGTTCTGGTTGGCGAGGTAGAAGGTTTTGCCGGAGTTGATCTTGCCTGCGACGGTATTGACCGTCACCCAGGTGCCGATGCCACTGTTGGCATCGGTGGTCCGGTCGAGGGTCACGGAACCGGTGGTGTTGGTCACTGTGTAGATGCCATTGGCAGGTGCGGTGGAATTGTTGCTGCTGTTCCCTTGCAGAATCACCAACACACGGTCGCCGACGGCCAGCGTGGTGCCGTCGAGGGCAGTGCTGCCATTGGTCACGCCGGTAAGTTGTCCGTTTCCGTTGGTTCCGCCGGTGGCGGAATAGGTGCCGCCGATGTCGGCGATGGTGGCGATGCGGACATTGGCAGCACCAGTGGTATTGCGGGCCCCGCCGAGCTGGATGTCGGTCTTCTGGCCGAAGGTGCTGCCCGTGGTGGTCGGATTGCCAAGCACGCCGGTGGTGCCTGTCGCGGGAGCGTTGGCCTCCACAAGGAGTGTGCCATCGCGGATGACCGGCGTGGCAGCGATGCTGCTGCTGGCGTTTTGCAGGACGACGGTGCCTGCGCCTGTTTTTTCAAAGACAGGGGCTTTCATGACGGCCGCAGTCCAGCCGCTGGCGGTGATGCTCCCGCTGAACGAGGTTTTTCCTCCGGTCGCCTGATGCAAGAGCAGGGCAAAGCCTGCCGAGGCATCCGCTGGTGCCGCACCACCGGGATTGTTGATGACGATGTTGTTGTTGAAGGTGCTGTTGACCGCGCCATTGCCGCCGATGGTGAAGGTGCTCACCGCGCTATTCGAAGGACGTGCCGTAATGGTCTGCTGATTGCCGAGAACGAAATCCGTGGCCGTGTCCGAAAGCATGCCTGCGTAAACACCCGGTTGGCCTCCCGTGGCGCGGAAGATGCTGATGGGGTTGCCCGCCGAGCTGGCACCGAAGGCATTGTTGTGTCCCAGATAGACCATTCCCTGCTGAATCTGCGTGCCGGTAATGGCCCCAAATCGCCCGGTGGCACTGCTGCCCCCCACGGTGCCACCCCCGGTGTAGGTGTTGTTGCCGGTGACCTTGTAGCTCATGTAGTTGCCGCCACCATCTTGGAATGCCAGGCTCACATTCCCTGGGCCGTTGGTGATCGTGCCATCGACCCTTACCTGATTTGTCACCGCCGCGTCACCACCTGCGCGAACACCCAGCCACCCAGTGACGCCAGCGGCGGCTGAAACCGTGCTGGTGCTGCCGAGATTCAGCCGCCCACCGTTAAATCGCGAAAGCAGGGTGTTCGGCTGCTCAAACGAGGTGCCGGCAAAAGTGATGTTACCACCCAGAGTGACAACACTGGCACCTGACCGCTCCTGGAGCAGATTGGCACCGGAGTTCAGCGTGTCATTAAACTCAAAGCTGCCGCTGAAGGTGTAGTTGCCACCGCCCTGGAAATAGACCACCGGCGCACGGCTTGAGGCTCCATTCCCGAGCTGGATAGTGCCGTTGAAACTGGTTTGTGCTGCCGTGAAAGTCAGCGCACGGGTGTTTAAAGACGAGTTTCCATTTTGAAGAATGACCTTGCCGCTACCGAGGAAGGTGTTGGCTACGTTGAAGGTGAGCGCGTCGTAGTTGGCGACGTTGCCAAGGTCGATCGTGCTGGTTGCGGAAGTGCCGATGGTCATGCCTCGATTCCCTAGGTTTCCTGCTGCGGCGGAAAGATTGAGGCGGCCGCCATTCAGAGTGATGAAGTCTCCGGTGAGTGATGCGGGTGCCGCGCCCAGCCAAGCTGCCGTGGGAGAAGTGCCGCCGAGAGTTAGCTGGCCTCCGGTGAGGTTCCACTTGGTGGCTCCGGTCAGGGTGGAGGCATTGGTGACATTCAGGCGGTAGTTCCCGCCGGTCTGGTTGATCGTGCTGGTGCCGGTGAGGGCGTTGAGCGTGACCTGGCCCGCGCCTGCGCCGGCGAGGGTGATTCCATTGGCTCCCCAATTGAGCCCGCTGCTGATGCCGACGGCCCCCGCGCCGCTTTGCGTGATGCTGAGGCCGCTGGTGCCAAAGATAAGGCTGTTGCCGGCATTCAGCGTGTAGGCATCAGCGGCATTGAAGGTGAGGTTCCCGATGGTGCGATCCGCGCCGAGGGTGATGGATTGATTGGTCACATCGTTGAAAAGGATATGATCTCCCGTGGCAGGTATGGCTGGAGAGGATGACCAGTTCGTCCCTGTGGCCCAGTTGCCATCGGTGGCTCCCGTCCAGGTGATGGTGGACTGAGCCTTGATCTGACTGCTGAGAGCGAGACAGAAGCAGCAAGCGACCAAAGAACTGACAAAGTCTTTCATGGCGGTGGTTGGGGTCATCATTTCTGCCGCCCGAAGGAAACTGCTGCGGCACGTCGCCTGCCAAATGACCACCGGATCTCCACCCGTCGCCTATCCGACCGGATAAAACTTTTCCGGCCACAGACGTGAAACCGCAGATATAAAGTATGGCGTGAACCTGCTCCTCCGCCTCGCCGTGCTCCTGCTACCAGCCCTGCCGCTGGCGGCGGCACCTTTGGGCAGCATCCGAGATGTGCTGGCCCTCACGCCCGAGCAGGCGGCTCAACGTCAGCCTGTCGAGCTGCAGGCGCTCCTGCTCGTGGATGACCGCTATCGCTCCACTTTCTTCTTCCACGATGGCACGGCGAGCTGCTATGCACGGATTCCAGGAGCGCTTCACAGTGATGTCTTGAAGCGTGGAAACCGCTATCGAATCCAGGGGGTCACCGAGCCCGGCGGCTACAGGCCGGTCATCGCCGTGACGACCCTGTTAGCGCTTGGCCCCGGAACAGAACCCGACCCAGCCAAGCTGAGCGGAGCAGATGTATTTAAGACCACTCACGATGCCCAGTGGGTGGAGATCGAAGGCCGGGTGACAAGCAGCAGCATCAAAGAAGGAGGTCCCTGCCTTGATCTCGCTGTGGAAGGCCAGAAGATTGACGCCTTTCTGCCCCGGGAGGTCTCGCAGCCGGCATCGCCTCTCTGGCACCTCATCGGCCAACGCCTGCGCGTCCGAGGCGTCGCCGCCAGTGTTTTCAACGATGAGCGTCAACTGACGCGGCGCTTTCTCTATGTGCCCGATCAGCAGCACACCGTGCCCATCAGCGGCACCACTCATGCATCTGCCGTGCCGATGAAAGCCGCGGCCCTGCTGCGTCTGGGATCGGAGTTGGACCAGCTCGTCAGAGTGCGTGGCGTCATCACTCACAGCATCCCGGGTGAAGCTTCCTACCTGAAGGACTCCACCGGCACCCTGCGCATCCTCAGCGCACAGCCAGACATCTTCGTGCCGGGAGACGAAATTGAAGCGGAAGGCTTTCCCCAACTCGAATCCCTGCGCCCGGCTCTCAACGCCACAGAGCTGCGCATCGTCAGTCACGGGCCGTCGCCACAGCCATTGGATTTTGATCCTGCGGACAAGCTCTCAACCCGCCTTCATCACGAGCTGGTCAAAGGCGAGGCCAGGCTCCTCGCCGTGAGCGAGAGTGATGGGTCTTACATCCTGCAATGCCAGTCAGGGAAAAAAGCCTTCGAGGCCGTGCTGGACCGCCGACTCACGCCACCCTTGCCCGAAGGAATCAGCCCTGGGTCCCTTCTCCAGCTCACCGGACTCATCGAGCTGCGCCCATCACGTTTGTTTTACACGCCAGACTGGATTGAGGGCTTCCGGCTGCATCTTCGCAGCGGAAGCGACATCACCATCCTGTCCCAACCGCCCTGGTGGAACGTCCAGCGCCTCGTCTGGCTGCTTCTCCTGATCCTCACTCTCGGCGGCGTGGCCGCAGCCTGGGTCGTCATGCTCCAGCGCACCGTGCGTTCCCAGACGCTCATCATCAAAGAAAAGGTCCAGCGTGCAGCCGTGCTGGAGGAGAGGCAACGCATCGCCCGAGAGATGCACGATACCTTCCAGCAATCACTCGCCGGTGCGGGACACCTGCTCGATGAATCCGTGCGACGCATCCAAAACGCCAATCAGGACGCGCTAGAGCCGCTGAAGCTGGCCCGCCAGATGCTGCGTCGCTGCCGCGAGGAGTCCCGCACATCCATCGCCGAACTGCGGTCCGTGACTCTCGAATCACGCCCGTTCCCCGAAGCGCTTTCCGAGCTTCTTCAGCCCATCATTGAGAACTCCGGCATCACCCTCAGCCTGAAGGCATCACCTGATTTGCCATCGCTCGACAAAGCTCTCTCTCACGCGGCATCACGCATCGTCCAGGAAGCAGTCACCAATGCCGTGCGTCACAGCCAAGGCCGTAACATCCAGGTGGACCTCACCATGGAGAGCCAAGAACTGTTGCTGAACATTTCGGATGACGGCACAGGCTTCGATCCGTCGCTCGCCAATGCCTTGCAAGGCCACTTCGGCATCACGGGCATGAAGGAGAGAGCTGCCAAACTCGGTGGCCATATCGAAATCACCTCTTCCGCAGGAAACGGAACCGTGGTCCTAGTTCGTCTGCCTGCTGTTCCGCCCAACCTCGACGAGCCATTGAGCAACATCAGCGTATGAAAGGTCCCATCACCGTTCTCCTCGTGGATGATCACAGCATGGCGCGTGTCGGCCTTGCGGTGCCGATCAACAGCCAGCCCGACATGAAAGTCATCGCCGAGGCCAGCAGCGCTCCTGAAGCCATCGCGCAATACCGCCTGCATCGCCCCGAGGTCGTCATCATGGACTACCGACTTGGCCGACATACCGGTATCCAGGCCACCGAAGCCATTCGAGCCGAGTTCCCCAGTGCACGAGTCCTCTTCCTCTCTGTCTATGAAGGCGAGGAAGACATCTACCGTGCCGCCAAAGCCGGAGCGAGCGGCTACCTGCTCAAATCGGTCGATGGTGACATCCTGCTCGACGCCATCCGCCGCATCCATCGCGGCGAAACCGTTTTCCCGCCCGCCTTAGCCGCCAAACTCCGGGCTCGCAGCAAACGCGAATCTCTCACTGAACGTGAAACCACCATCCTTCGCCACATCGTCGATGGACGCTCTAACAAGGAAATCGCCAGCAGCCTCAACATGAGTGAACCCCTGGTGAAGCTCGATGTCCGCAAGATCCTCGACAAACTCGGAGCCCATGACCGCACCCGCGCCGCCACCCTTGCCATCGAACGCGGGATCGTGCACTTGGAGGAGGGGTAAAGGAAGCTACGAGGTGAGCCGAAGGGTTTGGATCATGCACAAGTCCATCCTACCCGTTGCACCACTGATTCATCCCTTCTTATTCGGCATCGGCCAGTCATCGCTGCGAAGGGGGACGTCGGCCTTCCTCTAGACTGCGTCCGATGAGTCCGGAGGACTCAACCACACTCACCGCAGCAGCGCGTTGATCAGCTCGTCGAGCTTGTTCAGCACATCCTGCATCTGGCTCAGGTTGTAGCTGCCATCGGCCCCTTGACCCAGCGTGCTCACGCCGTTGCTGTTATTGGTAGCTTTGAAGAACATCCGAGCTAAGCAGAACATAGCGCAATTGAATGAATCCAGGCCGCTGTTCGACATCGCGCGCAGTCGTGCCATTCCCGCCACCATGCTTTAAAGAAGGATCATCACCTGACCACCAGCCAAGTTCCCGCTAGCCGGTCCACAAGACTGCGGCGTGGGACGAAGGCGATGAGCGACAGTAACAGCAGTGCCAGCAGCAAATATTGGGCATGAAGGGGCAGCGTAAGGAAGGGATCATGGCCCAGCAAGGTTTGGAATACGATGAAGAGCATCACGGGAGCCCAGCCAATGTACCAGCGCCAGAGCATGCGCAGACGGCTTGCGGGACGTTGTGTAACGGTGACCACCGCCACGCTGTTGAGCCTCATAAGCCAGGGTGAGCCGATCAAAAGGATGCCTGCCAGTTGACACGTGGCAACACCGACGAGGATCATGAGCAGCGTGGGCGCGAGTTCGTCTTTAAAACTAACCTGGCGCAGGTAGAAGGGCTCAAACCGTGACTGGATGAGTTCGTTCACCTTTTCATCATAAGGTGCAGGACTGGCTGTGCGCGTTGAAGAATTCGTCATGGCACTTTTTGCCAGTGCTACCCTGAGTCCGTCCATGTGGGCTTTCTTCAAATACATGCCGTCCGGAAGCTTCACAGTGCCGTCGGTCTCTTGTAGATGGGCATAGTGGGCGGTGAGATGTTTTTCGATGGCCTCACGTGCTTCCGGCTGGGGTTCGTTGATCGTCTCAGAATACAATTTGAGCACCTTCGGCAGGGGCGGTAGGCCCGGAAATGGCTCTGACCAGCGTGCCGCAAGAAAGGCATCGTAGGTGAGGAGTATCCCCGCGATGACAAGCAACGGCAGAAGCACTGGGCTGATCAGCGAGGCTACACGTCCGGTGCGGCTCACAAGAAAGCGTCGCGGCAAAAGATGCGCCACATTGCCAGCGATGTGACTGAGCCGGTCAAACGAGCGACTCGCGAGGCCAGTGAGCAGGGCATCACTGTATAGCGGGCGCTCCTGGGACCGTGCTAGCGAGGCGACGCGATGCAGAAAGGCTTGCGGATGATGATCCGCAAACTCATCGGCGGAAACACCAGGCCACGGTGCATCCAGCAGCATGGCGCGGCCATCTGCGGTGATCCACACCTGCGCTAGTGTGAGCGTGGATGGCAGCGTGTGATCTTTTTCCGCTGCATCCAGCTCCTGCGAGAGATCTTGGAGCCACGATAGCACATCACGCCACGCAGCTGCCTTTTCCCCGGTGATTTGCTGCAAAGGCTGACCGGCAGGAGCCTGCCACACATCCCACACGGCTCCAGCAGCATCCGGCACACTTTGCTGCCAGCGGAGGCGTCCGCCGCGGTTGCAATCGCGGCGTTGCGCGGAAGGGCCACTCCCGCAGCGACATTGAAGCAGCACGGGGCGCTTCAAAACGGGATCATACCCATGCCGCCACTCAGGCGAGATGACAGCACCAGGCACAAAAGGTCCCCAACGCTCCTGGTTTGTCAGTTCAGCCACAGGACGGGACTTTGGCAGCATCTTGCGCACGATGGGGGCGGCTTTGCGCACGACTCGCAAGCCAGTGAGCTGATCATGCCACGCGGCCCGGTCTCGTCTTTTCCACGCAGGGATGAAAAGCAGGAGGTGAGCCTGATCCAGGATGAGCAAGAGGGCAGTTAGCCCGAGAAAAAGACCGCTGGTCTGGTCTCGAAGGGCTTGTTCAAGGGGCAAAAACGGCTCAACGAGCCAGACGGCCACCATCGGCACCGCAAAACAGATGCCGACACGCGAGGCTGCCGCACGAGCTCCCGGTCTGCCGCCATGTACACGCTGCACGCGCAGTCCGCAGAGCATCTTCCCCGGTGTGGCACCCCAGGCACACTCCTGCATCACATAGTAGAGCAGCCCCAGCACGAAGACGATGGCATACCGCTGATAGTCACTGAAGGAGGACAGAGACCAAGCATCTCCAATCATGGAGAGCCCACCCAACAGCGATGAGAGGATGACGCCATCAAACAGGCCGGCCAGGAAGCGCATGCCGAGCGGGGCGGGCTCCGGCGCGATGCTGCTGAAAGAAATGAGAGCCTGCCGCATCTCCGCATGGGTAGCCGGGCGCTTAGCCGCATCGGCGGAAAGGCAACGCATGACCACAGCAGAGAGATCCGGTGGCACGTCGGCACGCAGTTTTGCCAAGGGCGTGATGCGGCCCTCTAGCACGGCAGCCACGGTTTCCACTGGTGATCCAGCTTCTACCGGAGCCTTTCCAGTGAGCAGGTAGTATAGCGTGCCTGCGGTTGAGTAGAGATCCGCCCGCTGATCCAGCGACTGTCCGCGGAGCTGCTCCGGCGGTGAAAACGCGGGCGTGCCCATGATCATGCCGCTACGGGTGATCTGCCTGTCATCCCCAGCGGGGTTGTTCTGCGAAATGGAGAGCCCGTAATCGCCCACGATGGTCTTTCCATCGCCCGTCACGAAGCAGTTCGAGGGCTTCATATCACGGTGAAGGATCCCTTTGGCGTGCGCCGCCTCCAGGCCGTCGAGAACGCCGAGGATCGCATCCACCGCATCGCGAACGGGCAGCGGTCCGCGACGCTTGAACTCGTCCCTCAGCGTGCCGCCCTCCGCCAGCTCCATCGCAATCACTGGCACGCCCTCGATCTCTGCCGTGCCAAAAACATACACACTGCGTGGATGATCAATGGTTGCTGCCAAACGTCCCTCTCGAAGGAAACGCTGGCGCTGCTCCTCAGTATCTAGGATTTGATTCAGAACCTTCAGCGCGATGCGGCGGCCGCTGGCCAACTCCTCCGCCTCATAGACGATGCCCATGCCACCCGCGCCGAGCTTTTTGATCAACTGATAGCCGCCAAACACGCACGGCAGAGTCGTGATGCCGGAACTCACCGGCTGCACAGGCATGGTTGCCGCCCCGGCGCTGAGCAGGCACGCAGGACAAAGGTTGGCGCTGGGCTTCATCGCCGCGCCGCATTCAGGACAGGTGGAGGAAATCATGGTGAGCAGGTCGTTAGGGGTTCACCAGAGTCCTTTTGAGTTCTCGTCGGCAGGTTACAGAAAAGTTTTCAGCGTCGCAGGCAGGCCACCAAATAGGCCAGTTCGGCGTCCACCTCCGCTTTATTCTCCACCGTCTCGGCCACTGCGGCACGGAGCAGCTCGCGGTAGCGTTTGCGCAGGCGGTGAATGGTTACTTTCAGCGCGTTTTCCGTCATGCCGGTGGCCTGCATCAGAGTAGCGCGGTCCTCGCTGCCGGTCAAAGCCCGAGCCAAGAGGTCAAAGCGCCCATCATCTTGCTGTTCGGCGCGGAGTTGGAGCATCGCTGTGTCTAGGATGCCATGCGCCCAGCTTTGATCAAAGACCTCCTCATCACTCGTGCTCAGCGCCTCCACTTCAATGTGGTAGCGCTCCTCTGCCTCCAGCGCGTCCAGATGCACTGCCGCCAGATGCCCACCACGGCGCTGCGCCTGCGCCTTCTGCCATTCATTGCCAAGGAAGTGCTTCAAACAGCCTAGCAGGAACGAACGGAACCTCCCTCGCTCTCGTTGTGCCTTCATCAGCAGATCATGCGTGAGCACATGCTGGAAAAAGCCCTGCGTCGCATCCTCCGCATCCGATGCCGACATACCCATCCGCCGGATGAAGGCATACACGGGAAACCAATTTCGCGAGCACAGCTCCGACAAAGCCACGCGTGCCGCGCTCTCGTCATCCTGCGTTCTAAGCCGCGAAACAAGGCTCCATCGTGTGGTGTGAAAGCTGTGTTCGGAATTGTGGAACATGGAAACAAACTCATGCCATGCCAAGGATGGTCAAGAGAGCCTTGCAAATCCTTGTGCCTCGCACAGCACTAAGCTCAGCGTTTCCCCCGCCCCAGGCGTTCGTCGGTTTGTCGCCGTAGTCACCGGCGAACCAGAGCGCCATCAAGCCGACCTCCGGCACGGCAAAGACATCCGTGATCTGCATCGGCCGCACGTCGAGCTTCGGCGTGGTGACGAGCGTGAACTTCACGCCGTCGGTGCTGCGATAGAGATCGTGATGCCACTCGCCTTTGCCGATGCGGCGCACCCAGAGCAGCATCGCGCCATCGGCGTCGAGCCCTTTGCCCACTTCGACCTCGCCATAGCCAAGTGTGTCGGACACCACGGTCTCGGCGGACCATGTTTGGCCTCCATCGGTGGACGTGCGGGCATACACGGCACGCGCGTCATCGCCAATCGTGTGTCCGCCACCGCGGCTGTAAACGCACACGAGCTTATCACCGAGCGCCTGGAGCA
Source organism: Verrucomicrobiaceae bacterium (assembly GCA_027484445.1). GTDB lineage: Bacteria > Verrucomicrobiota > Verrucomicrobiia > Verrucomicrobiales > Verrucomicrobiaceae > Prosthecobacter. The sequence goes on along the minus strand of JAIXSY010000008.1, from coordinate 45,431 downwards.
TCGGCCATGAGTTGTAGCCCTTCGCCTCCTGCACCACTCGCGCAGGCTGGAGTGCGGCCAGCGGCGTCACCTTCACCATCGCGAGGCCCGTGGGGCGCGTGAAGGAATCGCGTGGGTCCGTCGGCTCGCGTTGAATGCGCACCCACAGCGTCGCGGCCGGATCGACGGCGTAGTGCGACTCCAGCAAGATGGTGCGCGACACAAAAGGCGCGGCAGGCAAAGCGGTGCGCACTGGCGTGCCGAGCACGTAGCGCTCCGTGACGTCCTCGCCCTCCGCGAGCTGCGAGAGATGCACGCGATACACATCATCAAACGCCGCGCTCGTCGTCTCCTCATTCGTGATCACCACGATCTCGACCTTTACCGCCGCGCAATCGCCCGGCAGCCCTGTTACCACGCCCGCCACCGACTGCCCCGCCGTGCCGCCGGACAACGACCACACCGGAAGGTGCGTCGAACCCTTCGACATCACCACCAGCGAAGGCTGCCCCGTCGCAATCGACATCTGATTCGCATTCAACCCGATGGGCGACCAGCGGCTCGCGGCTGTTGAAGGAGATTCAGCCCACGCAGCCGCGTCGAAAACAGTCACGATGAGGGCCAAGGATGCAAGGCGGGCAAAAGAGAGCGGCATGCACACAGCTTTGGCCCGCCAGGCAGTGCGCGGCAAAGAGTTTGTGACTACGGTCTGCTGCGCCCGCTCTTCTTCGACTCCTCGAGCAGCGTTTGCAGCTCCTTCACGATCTCAGGCTTCTTGGAGTAAAGATTCGTCGTTTCGCCGGGATCGTTGGCGAGGTCGTAGAGCTGGCCGGGGGCTTCGGGATCGGTGTCGGGCAGGGCGTAGGGCTTCAGCTCGTCTTTGTCGTAGTTGTTTCCGCCGGAGCCGCGATGGGCGATGTATTTCCAGTTCCCGCGACGGATCGAGAGCGTGCGCTCGCCAGCGAAGGCCTGCATGAGCAAATAGGGCCGAATGGGCTCGCTGGCTTGGCCTTCGAGAGCGGGGAGCAGATTGAAGCTGTCCTCGGCGGCATCGCGCGGGAGCTCGGTGCCGGAGATGGCGGCGATGGTGGCCATGACATCGGTGAGGCAGGCGATTTGATCGCTGGTGGTGCCCGCTTTCACGCGAGCAGGCCAGCGCACGATGAACGGGACGCGATGACCGCCTTCCCAGGCATCGCGTTTGATGCCGCGCCAGGGTTTCGCGCCGTCGTGCGCATGATCGGCTCGCATGTGGACGACGGAGGTGGTTTCGGGGCCATTGTCGCTGCTGAGGATGACGAGCGTGTTGTCGGCGAGGCCGTGCTTTTCGAGTTCCTTCATCAGTTCGCCGACCACATGATCAAACTCGGCGATGAAGTCGCCATGCGGCCCGGACTGCGTTTTGCCGCGAAAGTCCTTCCCGGCAAACGATGGCAGATGAACGCCATGCGAGGCATGATAGAGGAAAAACGGCTTCTGCGGCGAGCTGCGCACATGCTCCGCGATGAACTCGCGGCTCTTTTGCAAAAAGACCATGTCCACCTCCTGCAAATCGAAGTCAGGCGCGATGAATCCGCTGCGGCAATCATTCGCATAAGGATGCTTTGGCAAGATGGCGCGTTGCAGCGGTCCTGTCGGCGGCACGGGAATGCGATCGCCATCGATGAAAGCGTAGAGCCAGTCGGTGGAAGGGCAGCAGGCAGTGCCAAAGAAGCGATCAAAGCCATGATCCAGCGGCCCGCCCTCGATACGGCGCGAGTAATCCACGCGCTGCACGTCCTCCAATCGTCCGCTGTGGATCGGCTCGCCCGCCTTGTCGCGAAAGGTCAGCCCGATGTGCCACTTGCCCACCGCCGCTGTGGCATAACCTTGCTGCTTCAGCATCGCAGGCAACGTGAGTCGCCCAGGCGCAATCAACGATGGTCCACCGACACCCTGAAAAACCGTGCCACCACGCGGCACGCGAAACGCCATCTGCCCGGTCATCAACGCATAACGCGATGGCGTGCAGACCGTGCAAGGGCTGTGCGCGTCCGTGAAGCGCATGCCGCCGCTGGCGAGCTTGTCGATGTTCGGCGTGGGCACCTTCGATTCGGCATTGTAGCAGCGCACATCGCCGTAACCGAGGTCATCGGCGAGGATGAGGAGCACGTTTGGCTGCGCCGAAAATGACGAATGATGAATGGCGAAGGACGAAAGGAGGAGAAGCCACGGATTCATGAGGTAAGAAGATTAGTGGTAAGAAAATTAAAGTCAGAGGGGGCGGGAAAATATTCTTGCCATTAATCTTCTTACCTCTCCTCAAACAAGGGTCGTGAACGTGACCTCCTCGTGTCCGATGTTGATCCAGTGCATGGCTTTGAGCGGACTGAGCCGGAGGAGATTCTGAAGCTGTTTTTCGTAGCCTACTGTCAGTTCACCAAAGGCGGTGAAGCGAAAGGCGGCACTAGGTTCCAGGAGATGGAATCGTTGATGACCCAAAGAGATGCCCGCACGCTGCATCGGGAGCTGATGCGTCACGATGGCGTCGCCACCGAGGAGATGAATGAAGGCTTGGTAATAGAGCGGAAGCTCCAGGCAGGTGCCCCAGTCGCGAAGCAGCTCCACCAGCAGATCACGAGAAGCCGGATCACCGCGCCATCGGCGGTCATTCACCGTGAACGCCCTGCGCTGCTCCACCGTCATCGGTGCATTGATGAAACGGGAGTCCACCGAGGCCGGGCGGAAGTTGATGAGCTTTCCATGGGCGCAGTTCACCATGAGCAGGTAGTTCAGCACCTGGGCTTCATGCTCAGGTGTCAGTCTTGTCACCGTCTTGAGTTCATAGACGGCTTCTCCGTTCACTACGACATCCATGGAGTAGGTTTTGACGAAGCTGCGAAAGCTCACCGTGATGGGCACCTCCCGATGCAATTCATAGCCAGCGGCACTCAACCGAGCCGCAAAGTCCGCCTGATAGATGCCCTCATCGCCAAGGCGGCCCAGGTCCCCATGACACGCAAAAGCGAGCTTCATGATTTCATAGTCCAAGGCCCCAAACTCCTCCGTGGAGAGTCGTGGAAAGTTGATGGGACAAGAAATGGGCATGGGAAAAAGGTAAGAAGATTGGTGGTAAGAAAATGGAAATCAGAGGGATCGGAAAAACATTCTTACCACTCATTTTCTTACCTCATCTGCTTCGATGTTGGACCTGCGCGAGCAAACGCATCTCCGCGAGCTTCTGAGCTTGCTCGGGCTCCGCCTCCGGCAACGCCTCGCGCATCTTCTGCATGTTGTGATACAGCCCCGAGCGATGCGGCGGCCTCCCACTAAAAACCGCCGTGCGCGATGGATTACACGAGGCCGACGCGCAGTAGGCATTCGTGAACAGCACCCCGCTCTTCGCCAACCGGTCAAAGTTCGGCGTCTTCGTCTGCGGATGCCCGCCGAGACAGCCGATCCAGTCATTCAGATCGTCCACCGCGATGAAGAGGACGTTCGGCTGCGCCGAAAATGACGAATGCAAAATGGCGAATGACGAAAGGAGCAGAAGGAAGAGCTTCACAGGACTCATGGTGACGCATCCAACACGCCGCGTCTTGGCGAGATTGTCGGTTGGAGGCGAGCAAAGAGGCATAGTGAAATGACGGGCCTCAACTGCCATCTCATTGGCTCTGCGGTTCAGGGTTGCGCTTTGTGTCTTGCGATTTTCTTATGGATGGATTCCTGCTAGCAGAACTCTTCCGTCATGAGTTCCTACCAGCAGCCGGTTTTCATGGACGGACAACGAAATGGGAACCGATCCAGTGTGGCGTTTCGGAAGAGCTACCTCGCTAATAATGCTTCCTGAACCCAAGTCGAAGAGGCCTATCCTTCCGTCCACAAATCCAATGATGGCGGTCTGTCGGTCCTGCGATAGCGCTACACAGGTGGGGCTGCTCGAAATGTCTCCGGATATGATTTCTCGCCCACTTGCAAGTTCGATCAGCTTCATGAACCAGCCGACTCTCTGATGAACGTCCCGATTCCAGACAGAGCCAGCACCAAGCATGGTCGTTCTTGAGCACGCCACACTGACGACGGGGCAAAAGTCTCGCTCGAGGGTATTCCAAACTCTGACCGGTGAGGTCTTTTGGGCGTTTTCGACACGCCAGAGGCGATAGTCATTGTTGCTGAAAGCCTGCTCTCCTTCACGCCTGAGGAAATAGCATGTGTCCAATCCATGAGGGAAGGCGGTGGGGCCAAGACGGTCACTTGCTCCACAATCAACGGTTTGAAGAGTTTGGCCGCTTGGCCCAAGAAGCAGGCTCTTGTGCTCTCGTTGATTGGCCCAACTGATGTCGATTGCCAACCCGTTTCCCAAATGGTCGAAAGAGAAAGCGTAAGGCCTTTCAAAACGCATTCTGGTTGGTTGCTTCCTATTGCTCCACTGCCAAAGCTCGCTTCGGGTATCAATAGTTCCGCCATGCTGTCCGGCAAACTGGACATGCGAAAGCAGCCCCAAGCGTGGATGCTGGATCAGTTCGACCCCGTTTCCTTCGCATCTTTCTCGATTAAGAACCCCGTTGCTGACGCTTCGCCGCTCGAGAGCTACGCCGTTCGCCACAAAGGCAAGTGTCTCTCTGTCGAGCCATTTTACATCCCAAATGCCAGCGTAAAGCTCGGCCCCCATGTGTTCCAGCCAATCCATGGCTTCTCGCCGCCATACGCGATGATGTTTGGACGTTGGAGTAAGTATCTCATCGGAGAAGCCGTGATCACTGGGAACGGACGGGATCAAACCGCTTTGCCTCGCATCCTCGCGTGATACTTCGACCGGAGCACCTTTCCATGAGCTGGATCTGCCATCAAAAGTCACCGCCAGAACGATGCTCCAGGCGTCCAGTTGCTTCGCTTCCCAAAACTCCTCTTCGTTTTCAGGACGCATTAATGCAGTGATGGCACCGTTCGGCTCGTGACGGCAGGCAACAAACTCTCGACTCTGCCCAAGGAGTTGTTCCGCTTCATTCTTGCTCCAGTTGAAGCGAAGCAGATACCCTTCGAAGAACCACCCACCATCGTAAGAACCCGTGGCTATGACAACACTGTCTTCAACTGGAGAAAAACTAACGTCGTTGATTGGGAACTTTGTGGAAATGCAGCCAACCAAAGATCCGTCGGCTTCACGGTAGATGCTCAACCGATTTGATGAGGGATAAACCTCGGGAAACAGCCACCGTCCGGGATAGCCGAGATGTGGCATTCGGCTCGCAATGGCGACAAGCCCTCGCTCACGATCATGGAAGATGCGATAGGGATCTCCCAGTTCGCTGAAACGTGAAGGAGTGAGTTCTGATTCAATGACACATTTCATAGAGCTCTCATTTTTGGCGCTCCATCTCCAGTCGCACGATCTCCGCGAGTTGCTTCGCCGTGGGCAGTCGGCCCTTCAACTCGCCTGGCAGCTTCGACTGCAAGGTGTAGGCCGCCACGCCGATGGGGTTGGTCTTGGTGCGGAGGGCGTATTCGACTTCCACATCGTCCTTTTCGGCACAGAGGATGATGCCGATGGAGGGCTGATCACCTGGGGCGCGTTCGGTGTCGTTGAGGAGGTTCAGGTAGAAGTCCATCTTGCCCGCAAACTCGGGCTCGAAGGGGCCGAGCTTCAACTCGAAGGCGACGAGGGCCTTGAGGAAGCGGTGGTAGAAGAGCAAGTCGATGAAATACTCCTTCTTTCCCAGCACGATCCGGTGTTGCCTGCCGACAAAGCAGAAGCCGTAACCAAGCTCCAGCAGGAAGGCTTGCAGCCTGCTGATAAGGCGGTCTTCAAGCTCACGCTCCCTGACCGCACGACGCAGGCCGAGGAACTCAAGGTTGTAGGAGCTTTTGAGCATCTCCTCCGCCTGCTCCGCAAAGTGCTCTGGCAGCGCGAGGCCGAAGTTGTGCGTCTTTTTCTCCGTGACGGCCCTCTCGTAGGCTCCGGCTTTGATTTGGTTCAAGAGCACATTCCGTGACCAACCAAAGCTAGCCGTGGCACGGAGATACCACAGCCTAGAGGCGGGATCTGTGAGCTTGTTGAGGATGAGCAGATGGTGTCCCCACGGAATTTCTGCGACAAGCTGTTGCAGAATTTGGATGGAGTTGGGAGTGCCAGTTTCTGCCACAGGTTGTGGCAGAAGTTCGCCATTGCCCAATTTGGCGACAGCTTGTCGCCAAATTGCGGATGACGGTGATTTGTCGTTTAATTTGGCGACAGGTTGTCGCCAAAATTTTGGATCACTGTAGTTGAGGTAGAACCGCTTCATGTCCCGCAGGTTCCGCGGTGAGAAGCCGCTCATGTCAGGGAATGCCGCTCGCAGCTCTGCCGCCACCATCTCCACCACAGATTCACCCCAACTCAGCTCTTTCTGCTTCTCAACGATGCCTTGGCCGATGTCCCAGTAGAGCATGACCAGCTCACGATTAACGTGGCGAGCAGCAGACAGCCGAGCACTGGCGATACGAGACTTCAGTTCCGTCACGAACTGCCGGTAGTCGGTGCTGATGGCCAGGGAGGTGTCGCGGGGCTTTTTCATGGCTTTAAGATGGGCAGATGATTTCAAACACTACCGCTTCCTCGCATAAAACACCCCACGCCCCTTGCCATGCGCCTCGACGAGCCCGGCGGCGATGAGTTCGGCAAACTTGGCTTTGAGCGTGGAGCGGTTGGCACCGGTGAGGGTGACGGCTTCGGCGTTGGTGAGGGTTTCGCGGGTCTCGAAGAGGGCGGCGAGCTGGCGGGCGAGCGGGGAGAGCTGCGGGCGGTTCGCATCGAGGCGCTGCTGGAGGCGGGTGATTTGCTGGCGGATGCTGCGGAGGAAAAACATCAGCCACGCGGGCCAGTCGGCGGTGGATTCGCGCCAAGTGGTCTGCGTGCGGCGAAGGGCGAGGTAGTAGGCTTCTTTGTTTTGCTCGATGATGCTTTCCAGCGAGCTGTAGGGCACATGACCGTATCCGGCACGGAGCAGCAGCAAGGTGGTGAGGATGCGTGAGAGGCGGCCATTGCCATCCTGGAAAGGGTGGATGGCAAGGAAGGCGACGATGAAGACGCCGATGCGCAGCAGCGGGTGCAGCCCGGTGTCGGACTCGGCGCGGCGATGCCAGTCGAGCAGCGCATCCATGTGCGCGGGTGTGTCGAAGGGGCTGGAGGTTTCGAAGACGATGCCCAGCTCCTTGCCATCGGCATCGAAGGCGGCGACGTGGTTTGGCAGTGACTTCCACTCGCCGCGATGGCGCTCGTCTTTGGTGCTGTATTGAAGAAGATCGCGATGGAGCTGGCGTAGCATGTTCGCGGTGAGCGGGATCTCGCCGAAGTGCGCGAAGACCTGCTCCACGACGTAGGCGTAGCCAGCGACCTCTTGCTCATCGCGGGTGACAAAGGACTTCGTCTCCAGACGACCGAGCAGCGCCTCGACCTCGCGGTCACTGAGGCGCGAGCCCTCGATGCGGGTGGAGGATCCGATGCTCTCGATGGTGGCGACCCTGCGGAGGCCTTGCAGGCGGTCGGGTGTGAGCGATTGCCAGGTGCGCCAGTGCCCCTTGAACTCGTCGATCTCGCTGACGAGGCGGAGCATCTCGGCGGAGATGGGAATGGAATCGGGCAGGGGTGGAAGCATGGGGGAGTTTCGGCCCTGAATGCCCATTTTCCAGTCCAATTCTGTCCATTTATGTCCAATTCGGGCCATTTTGGGCCGATTCCGGCAGGCTGGAAGCAGCCGGGACGGCTGCACCTCACTGGGCTGCGGCTGAAAACTCTGACTGCCCCCAGACACGCGGCGCCTTATAATCGGCGGGCTCGTCTTCGGCTTTGGGGGGCACGGCGGCGGCGCGATAGGCTTCGAGGCGTTCGCGGAGCTGCTGGACTTTCTCGGGATGTTTCGCGGAGAGATCGTGCTGCTCCTCGGGGTCATCGGCGAGGTGGAAGAGCTCCACGCGAGTGTCGGCGGCGCTCTTCACGAGGGCTGCTTGGAGTTCGTTGGCGGTGATGTGGCCGTTGAGCACGAGTTTCCAGTCGCCCATGCGGATCGCGCCGCTGTTGGGCATGGCGTTGATGAGGATGTCGTCGTGGGGAGATGTCTTGCCTTCGGTGATCACGGACCAGATGTCGCGGCCATCGAGCGGATGCGCTTGATGGAGCGATCCGCCGGCGAGATTCACGAGCGTGGGGAACCAGTCCACCATGTGCAGCGGCTCTTGGATGACGGTGCCGGGCTTGATCCGGCCGGGCCAGTTTGCCAAAGCGCAGACGCGTGTGCCGCCTTCGTAAAGCGTGCCCTTTTGCGCTCGGAGCTTGCCGTTGGAGCCGCCGCCGACACCGAGCAGGCCGCCGTTGTCGCTGGAGAAAAGGATGAGCGTGTGGCGGATCAGTCCGCGTTTCTCCAACGCGGCCACGACGCGCCCGACTTGCTCATCGAGGCACTCAATCATCGCGGCATAGATCTGGCGCTTCTTGTCGGTGAGGTGCGCGTAGCGTTTCAAATACTCCGGTGGTGCCTGCAGAGGCGTGTGAGGGGCGTTGAAGGGCAGGTAAAGGAAGAAGGGCTTCTCGTCGTGCTTCTGCTCGATCACACGCACGGCTTCATCGCCCAGCAACGTGGTCGCGTAGCCTTGGTCGTGGCTTTCCTGGTCGTTGCGATGCCAGTCGAGGCCTCCATCGCGGACGTGGGTGAAGAAGTCGATCGCGCCATTGTAGTGGCCGTATTGAGTGTCGAACCCGCGCTGCATCGGCAGGTAAGCAGGCTGAAAATGACCGAGATGCCACTTCCCGCTGATGTGCGTGGTGTAACCGGCTTCCTTCAGCGCCTGCGGCAGCGTGCGCTCATCCAGCGGCAGGCCGTATTGCGCCCATGGGCGGACTACGCTGACCTGCAAACCATGACGGATCGGATAGCGCCCCGTCATCAAAGCCGCGCGAGTCGGCGTGCAGACAGGCAGCACATAAAACTGCTCCAGCTTCGCCCCGCCCTCCGCGAGCTTATCGAGATGCGGCGTCTCGATTTCACCACCATGCCAGCCCACATCCGCCCAGCCAAGGTCATCGGCGAGGATGTAGATGATGTTGGGTTTTTCTGCGGCCAAGCCGGTGCTGAAAGACAGCAGAAGGAAGGCGATGAGCTGTTTCATGGATGTCTGGAGTGAATCGCGGGGAGAGTTGGCAGAAGAATGGTGGCAGAAGAATGAAATCAGATGGTTTGACATTCTTCTGCCTTCATTCTCCTGCCAATAACTCAGTCCTTCTTCCCAGGCCTCTCGATGACAAACGCAGGCCGTGAGAGCACGGCGTTGGCTTTTGAGCCGTAGTAGTCGGAGCGCCAGAAGTTCTTCAAATCGGCGGCGGTGATGAGTTGGAGGCCGGGGGTGACGACGGCGGGGTTGCAGAGGATGTAGAGGTCGTCTTTCGCGATGTAGCCGCAGACACTGAGCGTGTGCCCGGCGAAACCTCCGGCGTATTGCGGGCCGATGTATTTGAAATCGACCACCACAGGCCGTCCGGCATCGAGCTCGCTCTTCAGCATCGCAGTGGCTTTTGCGAAACCGTCGTCATCGGGCGTGTAGGTGACGAGTTCCCACTTCTGGCCGATCTTCGCGGAGGCATCGAGCAGGTGCCACCAGTCGGTGCCGGTGCCGAGAGGCGATGGGCAGAGTTTTTTGAAGTCCCAGCCGCAGATGTCGCTGCCCTGAAAGCGTGCAAACGTCGCGCAGGCGGTGCTGCCGCAGTTGTTGTAGCCCTGAAGGATGTGCGGCATTTGCACGAAGGCGAACGTGCCCGGCTCGCTCTTGCGCTGGCGATACTCGATGAGCTTCAAGAGGTCCGCGCCTTGCTGCACGGAGGCGTTGTCGGAAGGCTGCGCGGGATGACCGGTGGCGGTGGTGGGCTGGAGCTTCGAGGCTTTGGTCCAGTTCGCTTTCGCGGCGTCGATGTCGCCCGATTGAAACTGCAGTTCACCGAGAAACACGAGTCCACCTGCGTTTTCGAGCTCCGCGGCACGTTCGGCGAGCTGGCGTGCTTTTTTCGCATCACGTGGGATGCCCTCGCCCGCGTGATAAGCCATCGCAGCGGCAGCGGCGGCGCGGCCATGACCTCTCGCGGCCGCTTTCTCCCACCATTCGATGCCTTTCGCACAATCCTGCGGCGTGCCTTGAGCACCGAAGTAGCACTGACCGAGATTGAAGGCCGCCTGAGCCGATTCATCCGCCGCTTCTTTGAAGTAGGCGAAGGCGAGCGCGGTATTCCGTTTCACCACCGCACCGCGCAAGTAGGCAAAGCCGACAAAATCCCGCGCATCGGCATTTCCCTGATCAGCGGCCTTGTGCGCCCATTGCATGGCCTCGGCGTCGTTTTTCGCGATGCCTTTGCCATCCCGCAACGCGATGGCGAAAGAGAGCTGCGCGGCAGGATCACCGCTGACGGCCTTTTGTCGAAGGTCCGCCAGATCATCAGCAAAAACGGTGGCCAGGCTCATGAGGAAGAATGCGGCGAGTGGTGTGTGTTTCATGGTTGAGTTTTCTTGCCCCACAACTGCGTGAGGAGGTCGAACATCTCGGGATCGTGCTTTTGCAACTCGTCTCTCGTGAAGGGGAAGAAGTCGTTTTTCGTGAAGAAGGCCTCGGTGCATTCGGCGAAGTATTCTTTAGCGTTCGTGAGAGCGTAAGCGCGGTCGAGGCGCTTGCGGCCTTCGCTGTCCTGACGCTGCACGCGGTCGTAGAGGCCGGCGGCCTTGGCTTTTTGATAAGCGGCCTCGATTTGAGCATTCTCGAAGCCGAGCACGCGATCATGAAACGCGTGCGCCAACTCGTGCAGGGCAAAGTTTGGCATGCGGCGGGTCTCGGCCTCGAAGTTGCGCACGTTGGTGAACTCGACGCCCTTCGCCATCGCAGGATCGCGGCCGTTGTCCTTCAACCAACCGGCGCCCGGATGATATTCGGCACGTGGAGGCACGTTCGGATACTCGGGATTGATCCACAGCGGCACCTTTTGCAATTCCGCGACTGCTTGGGCGGGCACGACACGGATGATTTCATCGAGCTGGGCCTGCAGCAGCGGCAAAGCCTTGCTCCACGCGGCGGCGTCGATCTTGGGACTGATGTGGAGAGTCCAGCCGGAAAGGTTGCGGGTTTGGGAGAAAGTAGCTGCGGCTTTAGCCGCATTCTTTTCGGCTGAAGCCGAAACCACTTTGTTGGCGGCATTCGATCTAGCACGGACTTTGGCGCGGATAAGTTCGCGGGCTTTTTCGAGACGCGGCGGCCAGGTGAACTTCGGCGCGGTTTTCGGGTCGTAGCCTTCGAGATGGCCGGTGAGGCGGGTTTGCGGCTTGGTGTATTTAAGCACGGTATCGCCAAAGACCTCGCGACACAGCGCGGCGAGGCCGGGATCGTAGTCGAGCAGTTCGGCGCGGGTGTTGACGTGGTTGTGATCGTGATCGGGCTCGCGGTTGTTGTCGAACCAACTCTGCACGCCCTCGGCGAAGTATTCATGATGGTTCACGCTGGCATACTTGCCCTTCCAGAGACCTGCTTTCATCGCGGCGTCGTAGCCGGCCTTCACGCGTTGATCGAAAGTGGCATCGACATTGATCATGCCGCGCAGGTGGATGTTGTGCGCCAGTTCGTGGATGAGGATGTTTTCCGTGCTGTAGGGATCGCCGTCGTAGGCGAGCAGGTTTTCCTCGGCGCAGGAGCAGTAAGGATCCGTGATGCTGCCGCCCATGCCACGAGCGCGAGCGTCGCGGAAATCACGGGCGCTCAGATTCTCAAATCCTTCCTCTTTTTCTTCCGCAAGCCACGCCCACTCGGGTTGATCGCAGGTGAACTCATTGTGCGCGAGAATGCTCAATCGCGCGCCGCTTTTCCCCATCGCCTCGCGCACGTCCGGGCGCTTCGAGAGCATCATGTCGATGATGTAAACGGCCTCCTTCAGCGCATACGGACTCACTTTGTCCGACGCGACGACTGGAAAGCCGCCCGCGCTGGCTTGCTGCGTGTAAAACGACGGCACTCCGCCCACGCGAAACGCCTGCACCGGCACTTCGGCGGTCACGAGGTTCTCTTTTTTGTCCTCGCGACCCACCACGGCAAAGCGATGCCCCAGCGTGGTGCCGATGATCGTGTGCTTGCCCGGCTGCACGGTGCCGTTGGGGATGCGTTCGCCCTTTTCATTGATCCAAAACACCTCCACGACCTGCGCGGTGCCATTGATGATCTGCAGCTTTGGCCGTTCCAGCGCAGCGTGGAGCGACGTGCTTGTTAGCAGCATTGAAGCACCCAAGCCCATGAAGATGAGTAAACACTTCGAGATCATAGAGAAAAAAGCCATCATAAGGAGGAACCAAGTTCATGAATCGTGCCGTGCATCACACGGCTGCCGACTTGGAGTTCGTAGCACCACGTTGGCGCTAGGTCGGGGATGTCGAGCGTGATCGTTTTCTTGTCATCGCTGAGCGTCACGCTTCGAATCGTCAGCTCGTGCTCGTCGTAGTGCTTGGAACCGTAGGCCTTCGTGCGTTTGAGCGACCACACTTTCATCGCGCACTTCGTGTCGGTGATGGGATCGCTGAAGGTGACCTTCATGGCTCCCTTCATGGCGTGAACGGCCAGGGGCACCTGAGCGGGCCTGTTTCCGCGACGAATCCGATGGAAGCCGCCGGGTGAGGTGGCATTTCCGGCCCACGCAAACATGCCGCAGGTGTAAAGCGCACCATCGGGGCCGAATCGACCGCGCATGATGCCGGTGGCGAAGGCGGGCATCGGTAGCTCACACACGGCGCCTTGCCATTGGCCGTTCACCTCCTCGTGCGGCACGATGAAGGCTTTGCCGGTGCCGTAGCTGAGATTGAGCAGGCTGCCGCCGAGATTGCCCCACGCGTTCTTGGGAACCCAGATGAGCTCGGCGGGGCTGCGGTCTTTGTCGTTGGTGATCCAGACCATCGGCGGCTCCATTGCGGCATCGGATTCGTCGGTGACGCTGGTGTAGCCATACATGTTGCCGTAGAAGCCGCCGACCTTCACGCGGTTGATGCGATTCTTCGGCGTCCAGAAGCCTTCTTGATCGGTGACAAAGAAAGTGCCGTCGTCATTGAGGCACACGCCGTTCGCGGCGCGGAAGCCGGTGGCTAGGATGTCGGTCTTCGCGCCATCGGCGCGGACCTTCAGCAACGTGCCGTGCTGCGTGATGACGCTGTCGAGCGCATGGCGGCCGCTCTTGGCGTAATAAAAATTGCCCGCGACATCGGTTTGCAGGCCCATCGCGAACTCGTGGAAGTGTTCGGTGACTTGCGCGTCGTCATTGAAGCACTCGATGAAGTCGGTTTCGCCATCCGCGTTCAAATCGACGAGCTTCGCGAGCTGGTCGCGGCAGAGGACGAAGAGCTCGCCATCGCGGAACTTCACGCCAAGCGGCTGAAACAGCCCGCTGGCGATTCTGCGCCACGTCAGCTTCGCGGGTGCTTTGTTCATCACGCCCTCCACATGCCACACATCGCCATTCCACATCGCGACGATGGCGGCCTTGCCATCGGGCGTGAAATCGAAGCCTCCAGGGCGCATCCAGCTTTGAAACGGATTCTCCACGGGTAGCGAGAAGTCATCGGCGACGAACGCCGCATCGTCTTTGCCCGCCACGGAGATCGTTGTGACCGTTTGCGGCCATTGCGCAGGACCGCCTTTCGTTAGCGGAGCCAGATCGAGCGGCGCAGTGAAGTTTTTCGCCATCGTGTCGAGCGAAGCCGGATCGACGCGGGAGATGAAAAAGCGTGTTTGCGCACCCGAAGCCAGTTGGGCGACCCAAAAGCCGTTTTCACGCTTCAACTCGCCTTTGCCCTTCAAAACGACATTCATGCTGTCGGGTGCCACACGAAGAAAAAGCGGCTGTTTGGCCTCGGCGACGTTCACCGTGCGCACGAGGATCGGCGTGGAACCGTAATCCATCCATGCGGGTGATTCGAGCACTCGCGTGCCGTGGATGCTCGCGGCGATGACGCTTTGGTTTTGATGCTTGTAGAGGCCGAGGAAGCGCAAGCCGGCCATGGGACCGTAATTTTTGCCATCTTTGGCTGCGGTGCGGGTGTCTTCGAAATCACCGCTGAGGCTCCAGCCTGGCTCGACGGGCATGACGAACTGCTTTTCTCCGATGAGGCTCGTGTGCGTGCCGTGGCTGCCGTCGAAGGCGATGCCTTTCCAGTCCACAAACGCGCCGGTGCTCGCCGCGGCGACGCGCATCGTATCGTGATCATAGACCATCCACGCGCGGCCTTTCGTCACGCCGCCAGGGCCGTCATCGAGCCGGATGGCGATGCCTTTCTGCGCGATGTTGTCCGCAGCGACCTCCAGCGTCCAAAACAGTGCGTTGCCGAGCTCCATGCGTTGATACGGTGGCAGTGTGGTGTCGATCTTTTCGGCCTCGGCACGGGCGAGACCGCGCGGCAGCGCGGCGAGGTCGATGTCCTTGAGCTGTGAGGGATTGTGCAAGCGCAGGAAGGTCTCGCGGATGTAATGGATCACCGCATACTTCTGCGCGGTGGTATATTGCGGCTGCGGCACCATCTGGCCGAAGCCCTTGGTGAGCGTGAGATACATCGAGAACGGGTCGCTGCCGTTTTTGAACTGCCCTTCGGCAAAACGCAGCGCGGTTGGAAGTGATCCCGGCTGCTCCTTCGTGCCGTGGCACACGACGCAGAGCGTTTTATAGATCGTCGCGCCTTCTTCGAGCGTCTTCGCATTCCAACTGCCCACGATCTCTGCGTGGTCGCTGCGCTCTAGCGCCTGCACCCAGCCGCTGCCGCCTTCGATCACCGGTTTCCCGCTCGCCTTCGGCGCATGCGTGAAGTCCGGCGTGTTCGCGCCCGCGCCGCCATCTTTGAAGAGCAGCGCGATCTCGCCCTCCGGCAACGAACGCTTCCAGACCTTCACCACGCTGATTTTCCCATGGGTGAAATCGCTGCCGAAGTTTGGCGCGGCGCGTCCCACTTTGAAAACATGCCCTTTTTGATCCGGCTTGGTAAAGTTCGCCTTCTCCGCGATCGCTTTGCCATCCAGCCAAAGCCTCACCGTGCCGCCGCTGACGCTCAAAACAGCCGTGTGCGGCTTTCCATCATTCACCTTCGGCCCCGAGTTCATTGCACCCAGCCAGCCGATGTCATACACCAGCCTGCCGCCGCGAATGAACAGCGCCTTCGCATCCGGCGACCACTTGCCTGTGGGCGCACACATCGAAAACAATGTGCCTTCGCCATTCGACTCAAACTGCGCCATCGCCGTGAAATCCGCACCGAGGTCGAGCCCCGCGTCTGGAAAATCCTTCGCGCCTGTTTGCGCCAGCGCTGGCACATCCTCCGGTCCACGCACGAGTTTCCCATCGCTCCACACTCGCAGCACAGGCGCTCCTGTCGCCGGATGCTCCACCGCGATGTCGTGCGGCCCCTTCGCATCGAGTGAGAGTGTTAGCTCATTGCTAAGTTTCACCTTGGCCGCGCCTTCGAGATGCAGACGGTAGTTTAACGGCCACTCCGGCGCATCGAGAGGCAGGGCTTCACGCGGCGCGGCGGTGCTGAGGCTGGCGAGGAGGATGAGGGAAAGCATGGGGCGAAAGGTGATGGCTCAATCTGAGTAAACGAAAGGTTGCCGCAGGCGATTCTGTCAGTCAAAATGAGTCATGAACTCAGACGAGCCCCAACCGATCCCTCTGGAGGAGGCGCAACGGATATGGACCTTGCAGAAGCAGAACAAGCCGCTCTCTCCGGAAGACCAAAAACTGCTCGAGCAGGCCTGGGAGTGGCAAATGTGGGTCAGCCACGGGATCCAGTTACCGAGTGGGAAGAAAGAGTCGCCGCGCAGTTTAAAAGCCTCCAGCGTTTTGCAAAAAGCAGCGGCTGTGCTCTGACGGAAATTGATCTGCCGCCTGTTTTGCGTGGAGCGACTCCGGGGCGCGAGATCACGGCGTATCTTCATGCGGCGCAAAGGCGAGTGTGGAAGGCCACCTTCCCCGGAGAAGCTGGCTTCGGACAATTTGGCTACTACACGCCAGCGGGTTACTTGCGGCGATTGAGGCTCAGCAATCGCATCTTTGGTGATGATGTGCAGTTTGAGGGCATTTGGAAGCGTCCGGGTGGACTGAGCATCGTGACCTCGCAGCCGTTCATTCAGCCGCGTCCCGTGCGCTTCATTCCGACAGAGGAGGAAATTCATGGTTTGCTGCATGCGCTGGGGTTTGTCTACAACGACAGCCTGATGCTCTGGGAACGCGGCGATGGGGTGCAACTCGCGGACACGCATGATCGCAATTTCATCCGCGCACCGGATGAGACGATCATCGCGATTGATGTTCAGCCGCGTTTGCTGCCGGGGGATGACTTTGAAGCCGTGATCGCCGCTCCGAGTCTGTGACTTGAGTGAGAGCAGGCGCATGATTCAACGACAAGCGGAGGTCCCGCAGCCTTTCTTAAGGCCGACAATCCGAATGCGATTTCTCGCGATGGCGGCTGAAGGTCGATTCAAGCCGACGTCGCGTTTGATTTACCCCGGATGCCGAAGTTCAGCGGGACAAGAATGCCCCGCTTGCCGAGAACTTCTGAATCCGGGTTTACCCAACAACTCTTGACCTCGATCAAAGCTAAAGATGGACGCACTTTCATGAATGATTTTTAGTTAGATCGACCCTTGAGATCAAGGTCTGCTGATCTCGACGCGATAGAACTTCCTGAGGCCAGTGGCGTTGGTATCGGTCACGGTGCGTTGCAGGGCGACATCAGTGGTGATGATGGTGGTGAGTGGTGTCCAGCTCAGGGCCTGAAGGTTGAGGCTCGTTTGGACCGCGTAGGTACGACCCGCAAATCGTGGGCTGAAGGTGATGTTGAAATGCGAGGGCTGGCCTGGAACCAAGGCAACGCTGAGAAGGAATCGCGATGTCGGATTGGTGGGGATGACACCAGCCATGAACTCGAAGGTGTTGTCCTGCCCATCGAAGTCAGGATCGGCACCGGGGGCGGCATTCGCATTGGGGGGCAGATTGAAATAGAGCACCTGCCAGTCGTCGTCGATGCCATCGGCTGCGTAAGTGCCGAAGTTGTCGGGAGCGGAGTTCAGCACGGTGAGGTTGAGCGTATCCGTGAGGGTTTGGTAGGTGCCTTGAACGGTGGCGGCGGTGTCTTGGTAAACGGCGGCGGCCGTGACGAGGCCGCTGGTGCTGATACTGCTGAGCGGTCCGCTTTGGATGCTCCAGCTCACACTGGTGGCGGCCAGCGGCTGGGTGCTGAGATCATCGAAGATGAGGGTGGCACTGATCTGGCGTGTGCTGCCTTCGTTAAGGGTCAAAGGGGAGGCGCTCAGGTCGATGGCGGTTGCGATGGCATCGGCGAGCTGGCCTGCGAAACCCGTGCGCAGAGTGTAGGCGGCGCTGGTGCCGTGACCGCCGGGCATGTTTGAGGGATTCAGCGTGTAGTTGGCACTGGTGCTGCGCAGACCACCGTGGTCGATGGCGGATGGGTCGAGGGTGTAGTTGAGGCTCGAACCGGCTTGGAGCGACTGGAGAGCCAGAGTGTTGGCGATGAGAATGACAAATGCCCAAATCCGAATGACGAAGGAATGACGAAGCACGAAGGGCGAAGAGAATTTCATCACGTTTTAGGTTCGGATTTCGTCATTCGGGCTTACGCATTCGTCATTTGATCAGGGTCTCCAGTCGTTTCAGCCGCTCCTCCTGCTCAGCGAGCTTCTTTTTCAGAGCTTCGTTCTCTTTGGCCAGTTCCTGCACGGCGGCGGCGGAGTAGATCGTGAGCGGGTAAGTATCCACCTGGAGGATGGGAGATCCGTCTGGCAGCTGTTCGCCGCTGTTTTGGACGTGCTCGGGGAAGATCTCGGCGAACTCTTGAGCAATCACATTGAGGTAGCGTTTGTCTCCGACCTCAGGGTGGGCTTGGCGATAGGCTTCTGAGTATTGGAAATCGACCAAATGGACCTTCCCGAGCTTCTCGATAGCTCCGGTGATGGGTTGGATGTCGTCTTTGATGCGGCGGTCGGAGTTCGCGAGCCAGTTGCCAGCGGTGGTTTTGCTGGCGTTGCCTTGGACTTCGAGGTTGTTCGCAGCCGGGGTGCGCTGGATGCCGACTCTGCCGGTGAAGACGTTGTCTTGATCGAGTCGGGCGACCTGCGCTGAGATGAAGTCGGCACGCAGGGCGAGGGCGTGGCTGGCTCCGCAAGCGATGTGGGTGACCTGGGTGGCGGTGTTGGGGATGGTGAGCTGGCCGTCGGTGTTATCGCCAAAGGCCACCAGGGTGCCGTCGTTTTTCAAAGCGAGGGTGAAGGCATAGCCGCCAGCCACTCTGGAGATGCCGGTGAGGTTCTCCGCACCGGTGACCTGGCCGCCTGTGTCCCAGCCCCAGGCGACGACGGTGCCGTCACTCTTCAGGGCAAGGCTGTGAAAGGCTCCGCAGGCGATAGCGACGACATTGGACAGACCCGAAGGCCCGACAAGGCTGGCCCGGGTGACCGTCATCCCGGAAGACAAGCCGACGGTGCTCGCGACCGTGACGATGTCCGATCCGTCACCGGTGGAATTGAGCAGGGTGCTTCCATCATAGCGAAGATTGCTGGTGCCGTTGGCAAGGTTGGTGGAGAGCCGGTATTTCGTGCTGTCGATGATCTCAACAATGACTCCTACGGTTGGATAAGTGCCTGTGACCTGACCGGCATCATCGCGACCCCAGGCGACGACGGTGCCATCAGCCTTGAGTGCGAGATTGTGATCGTAACCACTGGCGATGGCGGTGACATTAGTGGCCGTGCCGGGGATGGTGGTCTGGCCGAAGCTGTTGTCTCCCCAAGCCTGAACGGTGCCATCGGCTTTCAGGATGAGGCTGTGTTTTTCACCAGCGCTGACATTCGTCGCCGTGGTGATGCCACCGGGCACGGTGGTTTGACCATGGGTGTTGTTTCCCCAGGCAATGACGGTGCCATCGCTCTTGCGGGCCAGGTTGTGTGCGGTGCCTGCGGCGATGTGGGTGACGTTCACAGCAGTGCCCGGAGCGGCGGCGATGCTGCCAAACTGAATGATGGTCCCGGCATCGAGCAGCACGAGGCTGTGCGAGGTGCCTGCGGCGACGTTCGCCACGTTGACGAGTGCAGGCACGCTGGCCTGGCCATGATCATTATCTCCCCAAGCGACCACAGGTTTCACTGGAGGTGCGATGACGCTGCTCAACTGCACGCTGCTGGCGGTGACGTTGGTCAAGCCCGCTCCATTTCCCACGAAAGTGCCACTCACCGTGCCGGTGAAAGTCGGTGAGGCTAAAGGAGCACGGAGAGCGATGTTGCCGTCGAGTTTGTTGATCGCGGTTAAGAGACTGTCGGCGGTTGTAATCGTGCCTGCAGCACTGCTGAAGCCGGTGATCAGTTTGCTGGTGACGGTGGCATTCGAGATGGCAGTCGCGCTTTGTGTGCCGGTGACATCTCCTGCGAGTGCGCCGGTGAACTGGGTTGCAGTGGTGGCGTTGCCGCTGAGGCTGCCGATGAAGGTGCCAGTGGTGCTGCCTGCCAGCGTGAGATCGCTGCCGAGCATGGAGGAGGTCACGCTGCCTGAAGGCACGCTTTCAGCGCTGGCTGCATTGAGCGCAAAGGGAGCGGCTGCCAGACGCTGGTCCGGCGTGATGAGCTGGAAGCCGTTGCTGCCGTCGTTGAACCAAACCCGAAGGCGGACATCGGCCTGCGTGAAGGCGCTGGCTGGCAGGATGGTCATGTTTGCCAGTGTGGTATCGCCAAGCAGCACCGCGTAGAGTCCTTTGACGACGGCGAGTGAAACAGCCGCAGTGGGCTGCGAACCTGCACTGGAGGTGCCGTCATTGCTCCAGTAGGTGGTGGTGCCGTTCGTGTTGACGAGGGCAAATTTGAACTGGCCGGTGCCTTCAAAGTTGGTGCCGTTCACCGCGATGCGGCCCTGGTGATTGATCAGCTGGGGGACGGCGGCGAGTGCAGGAAGGGTGGTCAGCGTGAAAAGGATACCGAAGGTGATGGCGAGGCTGCGACAATGGCGAATGACGAAATCCGAATGACGAAGGAATGACGAAGCTCGAAGGAGGGAAGGTAGTTTCATGGCTTCGGTGGTGGGGTGGTGGACAGGCGGCCTTCGGGCTGGGCGGCAGCGATGGGGAGGGTGCGCTCAGGTGCTCCCGGATTGAAGCCCCCGCCACGGTCGGTGGCATGGAGGAGGTTTTTTTCCTTGTCCCAGAGGATCAGGAAGGTGCCCGTGGAGTTGGAGTAGCTTTCAAAGCCCTCAGCAGACCTCGGAAACCACCCGGGCAGCTCGGCAGGCAGAGGTTTCACGGCTTTGCTGAGCATGAAGGCATTGTCTGTGATGAGGTGGTCCACCATCGCTGACGAGGGCTGCACACTGATGAACCACTGCCACTTGGAAACGCCCTCTTTGTCCGCCCACTCACGACGATCCGCATGAAGGATGCGGTCCTCGGCGGAGGGTCGCTTCCAGAAGGCTTTTTGGAAGACAAGAGCGGGGTCGGTGACCGTGGTGGTCGGCGGATTGATCTTCGAGGTCGCACGGGGCATCTCCGATCGTTTTTCCGGCGAAGCCAACCACCAGCCGAAGCCTGCGATGACGAAGGCCGAAAGCACCAAGACGAAGGAATGGCGAAGCATGAATGACGAAGAGGTTTTCATGGGCTTCAGGCTTGTTTCGTCATTTCGGCTCCATCTCAGTTCCCGGAGTGCGAATAGGTCCGCAGGAAGATCTGAATGTCCCTCACACTGGCAGCGAAGCGGTTGAGGGCTTCCTGCTCATTGGAAAGGAGGGTGTAGGCTGGGATGACGAGCTTCCACTGGCTGTTCCAGACGCTGCGGCCGATGAGACGCGTGTTGGTGAACTCCGCCGGGGCGCTGCTGTAGAAGAAGGCGGGGTCGGAGACGAGGCGGAAGGCCTGGTGCTTGCGGATGATCCAGGGCCGCTCGCTGAGGGTGCCGTTGGCGGTGAAGAACTGGGTGCTGTTGAAGGCGGTGTCCCCGAGGTTGTAGGGCAGCGGCAGGGCTTGGTCATGCACCGTCCAGGTCCGCAGCGTGTTGGTGTCTCCCAGCGGCGGGGCCAGCATGAAGTCCTGGCCGCAGGGGATGAGGTAGCAGTAAGGCGTGGCGCTAAGCGCATTTGGATCACCGGAGGCTGGTGCGCCAGCACCAAAGTTGCCCGCTGCATAGGCATCCATGCCGACATAGCCGGGAAGGGCCACGCCGACGCTGTAGATCTTCGTGGCGTAGTTGCTGGGGGTGTAAGCGTGGTCACCCGCTGCCAAGTCGAGACCGAAGAAGTTCTTCGCATGCTGGATCGTGGTGCTGAAGGGAATGACAAAGCCGGGCACGGGGCTGCCATCGGGCTTTTTGATATTCCGGCAGTAGGTGGCGACATCGCTGTCAGTCATTATGTTGGCGACGATGTGCTGCTCCATCGTCTGCCGCCAGGCGTCGTCATCCGCCGTCGTGGATGCATCATTGAGCAGGCGGAAAAGCTCGGACCGCAGGCTGAAGACGGTGCCGTATTGGTCGGGGTTATTGATGCCGAGCCGTCCCTCCGCCACGCTAAAGTCGGCACTGAGCTGGGCCATGACGCCGGCGAGTCCGCTGTCTCCGAGGGGACTGACGGTGGCTTGGAGCGTGCCGCTGCTGAGATCTCCCAGCGCACGGGAGGCGATGAGGCGGTTGAAGACCTGCTGCCCGGCGTTACTGCCGAGCAGGCCGGTTTCATAGTCGTAGCTCTTCGCGGCGAGGTAAGAGTAGCGTGCGGCGAGGTCAAACAGCGTGCGGTATTGCTCAAGAGCTTCGTTGCGGAAAAGGCGGAAGCTCACATCCCGCGTGCGGTAGCCCTGGATGACAGCCGCAGCACGCTGGCGGAAGATCTCACGCTCGGCCAGGATGCGATTGCCATCCGCAATGACGTTGCGGACGTTTTCCAAAGCCCGCTGATGCTCAATGGTGAGCTGCATGAGGGCACTGGCCCGCGTGACTTTTTCGCGGATGAGGTTGTCGTATTCATAGCCTGCCTGCACTTCCTCATGGCCGAAGCCCAGCTCAGTGAGGCGATGCTCCAGTTTTTGCTCCAGCTCGGTGATGCTGGTCTGCTGATAGCGGGCGGCGGCCTTGGAGGCCAGCGAAAGCGCCTTCTGGATGCCGTGGGCGATGGTTCCGGCCAGCTTTGCGGCGCCGCGTCCTGCGGACGTCACATCGTTGGAGAATCCGACGGTGGTAGGGAAGAATTCCTGCACCGCATCGGCGATGAACACAGCGAGGTCGGCACCATCATCGGTGGCCTGGGCGGTGATCTCGAGATCCCGCACCAGCTTTTCCAGTTCCAGGATTTCCGCCTGCTTTGTGCCGAGCTCCGAAAGCTTGTTCTTGTGAGTGGTGACCATGCTTTGAATGATGGCGCGGAGATGCGTGAGCTGACTATCGTGGGCACGATAACTGGTTTCAGCTTCTTTAAGAGCCAGCCAGGTCATCTGCGTGTCGAGCAGGGCGTTTTGCAGCTCACCGGTTTCAGCACGGCTGCCGAGGGAGCTGGACCAGACATCGTTGTATTGGACGAACTGGGAGGGCTGGACTTTGACGGTCTTACTGATGGTGGTGGTGCCTGAAATGCCACTGAGCAGGCTGGTGAGCGGAGTCGAGGTGAAGCCGCTGATGTTCACCGCCTCGTTAATCTGCACGTCGAAGGTGCCTGCGGTGTTCACGAGGTCATTGGGCCGGTCCACGATATACCAGTGGACGAGGTCCGGGCCCGTGTAGCCCTGGGCGTAGAGCCTTCCGGCGCCGATCTCACCGCTGTAAGGACGGCCATAGATATCGATGAGTTGATTCACATAGGCTGTCTCCTGCTGGGCGATGGTGGTGTTGAAGTCATCGAGCTGATTTTCCATGCTGCGCAGGCTGCCGCTCATGGTAGCGGCCTGGTTGAAGGCTCCGGCAGCATTGAAGAGCGTGCGGGTGGCACGGCGATAGACCTGCTCAAAGTGTGAGGTGCCACCCTGAAGTTCGGCGGGGGAGATATCGAAGGCGATGGCTCCAGGGCTGAGGCCGAGGGGGTTGAGATGGGCGCTGGCATTGTCTGCCATGGTCTGGAAGGTGTCCCCGGCGGAGGCCAGCTCTTGGAGCTCCGGCACGGTGCTGCGGTCGATCTTTTCCACACCGCTGTTGTAGTTGTCTGTCTCGGGAACGAGGGCATTGGCCACTGCCCAGTGATAAAGAGCACCCTGAGTGCTGCGGCTGAGCCATTCATCCAGGCCCCAATCGCGTGTCTCGGTGGTTCCGGGCTTCACGGCGTCATCGCGGAAATGCTCCCAGCCTGAGGCGGGATCATCCTGATAGGTCTGACGGTGCACGAGGCTGCAAATCTGCTGGGCGGTGCGTGCCACGTTCCCTGCGGCGGCGGCAAACTTCCGTTCATCGGCAAAGTCCACCGTCACGGGCTGCCCGGCGACCGTCACCGACTCCGCACGAGGCTGCCAGGTGAAGTTCGGATGTGAAATCAGGCGGTAATAGCCGGTGAGGGCCGTGAGGTAGTGCCCGTAGGCATCGCCATGCCCCTGCGGGAACATGCGCTGGGCATCGGCTTCGTCGATGACACCGTTGGCGGTGCTGCTGCCGGCTTTTTCGCGGATGTTGTAGTTCACGGCATAGATGAGCTGGCCGCTGTTGATGCCTTGCGTGTAGTTCCACCAGAGCCGGTTGTAGGCCGGGGAGGTGCTGGTGCCGGGGCTGACAAAACCGTCTCGTCCCCGTAGCAGGGCCAGCTCTTCATCCAGAGCGCTGGCGGCCTGGCCTTCAAAGCTGAAGCGGCTGGTGTTTACCTGGCTGATGCCCTGCATGTCGTCGATGCTTATGGTGGGGTTGGCCGCGTCGGCGAAGGCCTCGTTGCCCACAATGGTGTAGAGATCGTTCAGGTAGCCTGCGGCCAGCACGAGGGCGTTGTTCGTGTCCGGGTCGTTGGTGTTGGCGTCGATGCTCATGTTCTTGGCCCGGTTCAGCACGGTCTCGTAGATCTCGATGAGGCCCACGTCGTTGATGTTTTCCAGCGTGAGGGCGATGTCGCCCTCCCAGCGTTTGCCGGCTTGGGTCAAAACACTCACGTCCGTATTCACGGCGTTGTTGTTCAGGTCCTTCACCCGCTGCTCAAAGGGATTGATGGCAGCCAGCACCCGCTTCACCCAGCCCTCGACGAACTGCGGCGGCAGCCAGCGGGACCAAGGGATGGCGTTTTGATCCGAACCTGGAGCCATGATGTTGCCCGTATTGATCTTCGGCCGGTAGCGCATGGTGAACCAGCGGTCGTTGAGCACGAACTGGGCTCCACCGAAGGGATTTTGGGGCGAGCCGCCCACCGGAGCCATGTTGGTGTTTTTTCCCAGTGGGTCGCTCGCCGTCTGCCAGTAGGTGCCGGAGGTGACGAGGTCGGTTTCCACAGCAGCTTCGAGGCGGAAATTCAGTGTCGTGGAGGTGTTGGGCAGGGCCTGGGTGAAAAGCGCCAGCTCCACGGAGTTTGATCCCGTGCGGAAAAAGCGAGATTCGAGCGTGAACTGCTTGGTCAGCCCACCAGCGGAGAGGCCGCTGCTCGCCGCCGTTTGGGTGACATCGCTCAGAGCTGACACAGAGGGCAGATTGTGTGCCAGAGCCCTGCTGCCATTCACATAAAGGATGAAGCCATCTGCATCGCCCAGTTCGGCGCTGAAGATGATTTTCTCAGGAGCGCCGGTGGGGAAGGTCACGCCTGTGCTGTGTTGGAGATTTAGGCTGGGGAAGCCCGCAGCCATCTCATCATCGGTGTAGCTGGTGGACGCGATGACGGTGCTGGTGGGATTTCCCTGGAGGTCCAGCACGTAGTTCACCGGGCGCATGTTTTCAACGCGTGGCAGCGGCAGAGCACCGGCATTGATCGCGGTGTCGCGCTGGGTGGAAGTGGGCCTGGATTGGCCGATGTCACGCATGATGAACCAGGTGTTGTTCAGCGGAGCGGAGGCACCCCCGATGACGCTCTGCATGTTGCTGGAGTAGGTCAGGGGTGCCGTGGGTTCCCCGGTGCCCCAGCGCCATTCAAACTGGTACATGTCCGGCTTGGCCGCAAAGTCGGCGCTGTGACGCAAGGTGACCTGTTCATCCAGCGGATTGCTGCTTTTGACGACTTTCAAATCCCCCGTGTAGAGTTCTGGCACCACTTTGATGACCTGTATCTGCACGGGATCACCCTGCGGCTGCTGCTCAGAGGCAGGGCTGTTGCCAAAGACCAAGGTCACAAAGCCTGTGCCGCGTGCCGTGGTGGTCAGAGCGTAGCTGTCTGCCGAATCAAGGGAGGTGGGCAGGGTGATGAGATTGTTTGTGAATTCATAGCGGTTGAATACCAGGTTGTAACCACCCTGACTGTTCTTCACGCGGGTGTAGCGGAAGTCACCAAGCACTGCCTGGATGGCTGCGAGCCATTTATTGCGGTCCGCATGCCCCACTGGCACTAGATTCTCCAAGAGCGTGATCTCGGCACTCGTTAGCACATTCAGGTCGAGGTAATCCTCCCCGGCCAGCTCATCATGAAACTCACCGATGAACACCAAGGTGCCTTTGGTGCCGCGCAGAGGATCATAGTAGAAGCGCCGCTGCAGGTGCGGCGGCAGTCCTTGGAAGTAGGTGCGGCCTTGATAGACCGTGGTTTTGATCACGGAAGGCAGCCCGTCGAGGTTCACCGCAGGCACGGACAAAAAGCAGGTGCGCTCACGAGTCGGGTCGATGAGTACGGCGCTGGTCTGGGTGTCCGTAGTGGCAGGTGCCGCCCTGGCCAGAGACTGCTGGTAAAGCACCTCCGCGCTCATCTGACCGCGCACTTGTGGCAGGCCAAACTTCGGCAAGGTCAGCGTCTCACCCACTCGCAGCTCAGGCGCATCCGCAGGCCAGACCGGCGTGTAGGTGATCATCAGAGGATCATCTGCCTGGCCAGGATTGATCGCGCTGAGGTTCAAAGGCTGGCCTGAGCGCCCCGAGGCACGCAGGAAAGGCAGGATGGTATCCGCCGGGAGCTCGCCCGTGCCGGGCACGAAGAAGCCCGCACGGCTCTTGTAATAGAGCTTCATCTGTAGCGATGGGCTACCCGCGTCATGCGGCCCGCGGTGGATCCAGGTGAAGCCCTTCCGGTCAGTAAAAGTGAAGCCCGAGTAGCTCACGTTGCCGCTCAGGGTGGTGTTGGTGATCGGCTCCGGCGTCGTCACCTCCGTGTCCCAGGTCTTTATCTCGCCATTCACCATTTTCAGCGGCTCATCCATCAGCGGCAGCGGGTAGGGCTTCACCAGCAGCGTACCGGCGGTGGCGGTGTAGTCGAAGTCGTAGCTGCCATTGCTGCGGACGACTTTGTAGGCGTGGATGGCTGGACGATCATCGGCCGGATCGGTGTAGGCCACGAGCACAAAGGGCTGGGACGTGTAGCCACCACCGCTGGTGACATTCAGGTCCTCCCGCAGGGCATAGGCACGGCCACCGAGCATGAGGGCGTGCTCCTCGTTCGGGTTGTAGCCCGGCAGGGCGGGATTGTTCTGGGTGTAGATGCTGCCGTCTGCCTCCGCAAGCGGCAGGTTGTCCGTGCCCACACCTTGGGCGATGACGATTTCCGGCGTGGTCGAAGGCGGGTAGCCGATGGTGTAGCGGCCCACTTTGCCCGGCACATAGAGGTCCTGGAACTCGGCACTCGGCGCACTGACTTTTTTGAACCAACGCACAGTGAGCTGATTGTCGGTAGGCAAGGCATTCACCGGGATGATGGCCCCTTGGTTGGCCACTTCGACGCCCACGGTGAAGGGGTTCAAATACCCCGCCGGGTAGTAGCCGGTGCCGCTGGAGATGAAGCCCGCGTTTTCATGCCCTGCCGGAGGCGTGAGCCGTGTGCCCACACTCGCCGTGCTGGCGATCGGAGCCAGCGCGTCTGATTGCACGGAGTAGGTGAGCGTGTTGCTGCCTCCGGCGACGGTGGTGGAGAGCACCAGCTGCGTGTTGCTCAGAATACGCAGGATGACCGCCTGGCCCGTGATGCCAGGTCCGGTGACCACCATGCCCGCCTCCAGGCCCTGGGTGCTGCCCACCGTCACGGTGCTGCTGCCATTGGTGGTGCTGCTCAGGCTGATCTGGCGGTCCTCCGCCTGAGTGTAGAGGTTCACATACCAGACTTTGTTGCTGTTGGTGAACTTCAGCAGGCTGCGGTTCCGCTTGTCCGTGCTGGCAGAGAGATTCACAAAGAGCCGCTGCGTGGTCAGATCGATCTGCGCCTCGGTCTGCGCGGGGTCATCCTGGAAGATGATCTGCGGCAGCGTGCCGCCGGTGAAGCCCATGCCAGTGGCTGGCGTGCTGCCCTCCGCACTCACCGTGTAGTGGGCGTAGTCTGCGAGGTACGGTGACCAGCGCAGCCAGTAGCGGTCCTGGAAAACGGGCCACTGGATATTGAAGGTACCGGTCTCCAGCCAGTAGAGCACCACCTTGTTGTAGGCATCGGCAGAGGCCGGCTCGTCATCCTCGGGGTCAGGGAAAAGCGGCGCACTGGTCTCCCGCTCGGCATGGTAGGCACGAGAGCCATCCGGTCGCACCTGGGTACCATAAAAGCTGGTCGCCTGCTGGGTTCCGCTGAGCACCGGGGATGCCTCCAAGAGCCCGTTCGCATCATGCGGCAGCAGTTCATCTCCCAGATGCGTGGTCACAAAGCTCACATCGGGCGCACGTTTGAGGTCCACGATGTCGATGCCGAGGGATTCGTAAACATTGCCTGCCAGGCGGATGTTCCCCAGATACTCGATGAGCAGCCGGCCCTCCACATTGTAGGCGCTGAGCTGGCCGATGCCGTTCACACGGGCAAAGGAGAGAGTGGTCAGATTGGGCGTCAGCGGCGTGTAACCGGGGATCTGCACCTCCTGGGCCACGGCTCTGGGCACCACGTTGTAGTATGCTGGACTGACCGCTGTGATGCGCGTGTCGCGAATGAGAACCTTCGGCCCGTCAAAGCTGCCCTCCGTCCAGAAAATGGTCCGTGCAGGCACCAGCGTGTTGGAGGATACCGCAAAGGTCTCCGTCATCAGTTCGTAGCCGCCATTGCCGGTCGTGTTTAGAGAAACCCAGGTCACATTCACACGCCCGGGCTGGGAGGCATACACCTTCTCCGCATGAGGGCTGTAGTAATAGGTCAGTGCAGGTGTGATCGGCACGCTGGTGGAGCTGGAGATGGTCTGGTTCGCATTCGCCGCCAGCGTGACCACCGTGCCGATGACATTCGTGATCGGCTGCCCTAGCAAGGTTGCCCCCACGACAAGCTGTGGCGGCGGAGAAGCAGCCACCGTGACCACATTGGATCCCGTGTTGCTCTGCACCACGTTCACATTCGTCAGCGGGATGGGCGTCAGGCTGGTCGGAGCGGTGTAAAAGGTCCTCACGGTGGCCGTGTTGATCGTGGCTTCCGCATTTCCTCCGCTGAGGGTGATCGTTGTTCCCACAACGGTGCTTACCGTGCGCCCTAGGAGCCGGGCTCCGGTGGTCAGGCCCGAGGGCACGCTCTCCACGGTCACCGTGGGGCTGCTGGTGCTGCTGGCCGTCACCACCACGGAGCCTGCGGTCACCACTGGGTTCAGTGTCTCGCCCGGCTCCACCGGCTTCACCCGCCAAAAGTTCGCTGGGGCCAGTGTCTGCCCGTCTGCCTGCACGACAGGCACGCTGATCACATCTCCCATGAAATAGCGAGGCACCCCGGAGGCAAACATGCCCCCGATGCTGCTGCGGAGGAGCACAATGGTCTTGCCCGTGTTCGCCGGAAACCGATCCGCATGAGCCGTGGGAATGGTGCCCGGTGCCGTGGCATCATTGGGCGTCACGTCGATGATGTTCGAGGAGCCGCTGGCATTGCCAGCACCCATGTAGTTGCTGTTTGCCGTCGCGGGCAGGGTGCCATTGTTGGAGCCCACGGGCGGACCGGACGGTGCCGCCGCAGCACCCGCCGAGTTGTAGGGTGTGTAGATGGCGTTAAAATTGGAGGCCCGCAGTTCATACTGCGCTCTCGACGAAGTCGCGAAGAGCAGGGAAAGCAGGGCAAAGAGCAGGAAGCGGTTCATGGCAGCGAAAGAATGACGAAATCAGAATGAGGAAGCGAAGTGCGAAGCACCGTGGATTGCGGCAGCCTACTGCCGCTTTTTGGAGGCAGCCCTGCTGCCGCCGGAGTCCTTGTGGTGAAGATCGAAGTAGAGGCGCTTCCGCGTGGGCGGAGCCGCTGAGTGCTAAAGTACACCTCGCGGCCATCAGCGCCAGCAGGGCTGGCTTGAGAAAGCGGCAGCAGGCTGCCGCAGTCCAAAGGCTGCGCCTTTTGAGGTGGTGGAACTCCCCGTTTCATGACAGTGGTCGAAAGGAATGACTCACTCCGCCCCACTAGCGCTCTTTTTCAAAGACACTGGCTGCGCAACACCCTTCTCAAGGGCCAGCAGCAGCTTCTCAATGGCGGCCAGCTTGGCCTCGCGGGCTTTGTCCTTGGCCTCCAGATCAGCGAGGCGCTCCGTTTGGGCTTCCAGGGTTTCGACACGGGCTTTGAGATCAGCATTTTCGTCCTTCAAGGCCTTCACCTCGGCATCTTTCTCCTTCTTGATCTGCTGTGTGGCAGAAACGTTCAGCATGGATATGGCCTCGTAGTCCACGGAACGAAAATCGTTCACTTCACGGCCAAAGACGAAAACATCGTCACCCTGCGGTTTGAAGGCGGTGCGGAATCCGTCCTTCTTCACTTCCAACACTTCATAAACACCATCCGCCTTTGGGCTAATGAGGCGCACACGCTCGCCTTTCTTCAACCCCGTGGTCAGAGTGATCCAGCCGTCTTTGATCGAGGCCCTTCTATAGATGTCTGGGACCACATCGGTGGTGTGCTTCACTGCCTGTGGAAAAACCTGTTCCAGCTGCTGGGCGATCACTTTTTTATGGGTTTTATTACCGTAAGCAAGCTTATCAATGTAACGATAGTCAGTGATTTCGATGCCTAGAACCGTCGCCAGATCGTGAGAGGAATCCGAACGACCGACGATTTGTTTGATCCGCCGATCTGAGAAGGCGCGGAAGTGTGACCCTGAGATCGACGCAAAGGCGTAAATGCTATTTGTCTCATTGATTGGACCGTTGGCTGCGGCACCACCTGAGCCATAGATCCAAGTGCTGCCGAAGTTGTTGGTAGATCCAGCACCGGAGACGACCAGCCTTCCCTGCACGGGATTGTTCGTACCGATGCCGACGTTGCCAGCGGGATTAATTTTCATGCGCTCCGTGTAGTTGTTGGCGGCGTCCACTTCATTGAAGGTGAAGCCGCCACTGCCCAACCCTTTTTGATTATTGATATCAGTCTCTCCTTCGCCCCATCGATTCCACTCGATGTAGGCGCCTTGGTCATGAGTGCCCACAATACCCCGCGCCTGTAAAACAGAGGCAGCTGCTTTTCCATTCACATCCAGCCGTGAACCAGGCGTATTTGTGCCTACACCGACGTTGCCGTCATTGCGGACATGAAACAAGGGAGATATCGCAGAATTCCAGACGCTTAGCGCTGTGCTTGTGCTCGTGGATCCAGAGCCAACGATCGTCAACCGTTCTCCCGGCGTGGCCGTACCGATGCCTACGTTACCATTGCCGGTAATGAGGAAGTTGTGAGTTCCTGCCAAGGTAAGCTGAAGGTTGTTTAACCCACTGTAGCCCATGTAGGCAGAGCGGCTGCCATTGGGCTTATACCATTCAATGTAACCGTCATCTGTGGCACTGCCCGTCTGGAGAGCAATGTAGCCATGATTGACGTTGCTGGGACGTGCAGAAATGATGCCATTCACATGAAGCGTGCTGAGTGGTGTCGTGGTATTAATGCCGACGTTACCAGAACCATCGACGCGTAACTTTTCTGTGCCGTTCGTGTTGAAGGTGAGCATCCCATCCGCCGGAGAAAATAGGCCGCCGTCCAGATCCCCCGTGTTGAAGCTATAGCCACCCGCTCCTGTGGCCTTGATGCCGCCGGTGACATCCAGACGTGACGTGGGGCTGGCATTGCCAATGCCCACATTGCCGCCGGCCTGGTTCAGAAGCAGGGCGGTGGTGGTGTTGGGTGTGCCGGAGGTGCCGTTGTAGGCCTGGATGGCACCATAGTTGCCCGTGGTGTTGTAACCGATGAGCAGGCGTTTGTTGGTTTCAGTGTTGCCACGGATGTTCAGGTGGAGGGGCGGGGTGTTGGTGTCATCGCCCTGGAGGGTCAGCTCTGAGCCGGAAGGCATGGCGGTGGTGCCGATGCCGACCTGGCCGAGTTCATTCCAACGCAGCACGGGTGTTTGTGTGGCACCATTCACCGCTCCCAAGATGCCACCGCCTTGGCCGTAAAGCACGGGACCGTTCACATTGACTGCATTGAAGAGCCTGCCGGTGCCATACCAACCCAAACCATAGTTCGCGCTGCCGCCGAGCATCAGGTCCGTGGTGCTGGCCACGCTGTCCGCCGCTCTGGCACGCAATGAATACGCCACGGAGGTGATGCGCTGGCGTGGGGTGATCTCGGTGTCCGCACCCGTGATGTTGTTGTCGCCATTATCGACGGTGACGCCCAGAAAGCGGTCGTTGCCCGTGCCGGTGAAAACCGTGTCCAGAGCTGGACGGGACTCGCCTGCCGCTGTGCCGGTGGCATTGATGCCCTGGCCTAGCAGAACACTGAACTGACCTAGAGAGATGGTCACCGTCTGCTCCTCGGTCCACAGGCGAGTGCCGCCAGTGGCAGCATCCCAGAACCGGAAAATGATCTTGCGGTTTACTGGCGCAGCCACAGGAGCTGAGACAGTGCCCGTGGCCCCTAGCGGCAGCCCCGTGCTGTCGGTGACAGTGCCCTGGTAGTTCACCAGAAGCGGCACGTTGGTCTGCGCGGCTGCCTCTGTCGGCAGCAGGGCGTTGACAGTGAGGAGTGCGAGTCCAAGCAGCAGGCAGCGGCCGGGCTGGATCGAGACGGGGCGGGTGTTCGTTGGCGTGTTCATGGTAAAGTCAGCAGGTCTTGAGAGGTGGCAGTCTGGGTTCGTCGTTCGTCAGTTCTGAAATTTGTCATTGGGTAAGCACCCCGATCTCCGAGGCGCGCCGCAGCTGGAAGGTGCCGCTGAGCTGGAGGGTGTTTTTGTGCAGGCCGGTGATGGTCTCGCTGTAGGTGCCGCCGAGCACGCTGCTGCCATCCGAGGCCCCTGCGGTGAAGGTGAAGGTGCAGGCGCGGTTGATGGCCGGAGCCTCCGCACCATCGCTCATGCGAGCATTCGTGGCGGTGGCACCATTTTGCAGCACCACGGGGTCAAAGCGGGCATCCTTGTTGTCGTGGTCCGGGTGGTATTTGTGCAGAAACGGGTTCGTGGGATCATTCATGGGCACCTGGATGTTCCGCGTGAGCACTCCTGGCACCGCCACACTGCCGGAACCGGCGCTGATGACCTGATCCAGCGGCAGGTGGGCCGCCACAATGCGCTGCGCCGTGTCGAGTGCGTCCGCTTTCAAAAGCGCCTGCTGCGTGGCGATGCCCACCTCATGCGGTGCGGTGGCCAGTTGGCCAATGAAGACTTTGGAAAGCAACCTAGCCGTGCCGCTGGTATCGATGTGCAGGATGGCCCGGAGGCTGAAGGCCTTTGCCGTGCCCGTGCCCGTAAGCGGCGGCGGCGGGGCGATGGTTACGACCGGTGCCCGAGTGTAGCCGCTGCCACCGCTGGTGATGGTAAAACCGGTCACAGCACCATTCGCCACCGTCGCCGTCGCTGTGGCCGTGGTGCCGGAAATCGGTGCCGCGACCGTCACCACCGGTGCCGTGGTATAGCCAAAGCCGCCTGTGCCATTCACCGTGATGCTCGTCACAGCCCCGGCGCTCACCGCAGCGGTGCCCAGGGCTCGATTGCTGACCTGACTGCCCACATTCGTCAACGAGATGTCCCCGATCCACAGGCCTGCCAGCGAGGTCTTCAGCGCAGAAGCTGGCACATACACATCCATCAGGCTGCCACTGTCCGTGATGCGCAAAAAGGAGGCGAAGTAGGCCCCAGCAGCAGCAGCCGTCATGCTGGCGTGGGTCCGGTCGATGCTGAAGCTCAGCTCTACCGTGGCCTGCGGACCGATCACCTCAGTGTAAGCGGCGGAGATGGCCGTTTCCGTCCACTGATTCAGGCTGCTGTTATAGGTGCGGCGTGTCAGCGGCACCGGTCCGGTGATGCCGGTCATGGCCAGGGGGGCGGCCTCGCTGTTCACTGGAGCCAGCGTCAGGGTCACCGCAGCATTCGTGCGGTTCCGCACGCGGGCGGTGATGATGTTTCCCGAGCCGCCAAAGCTCAGCCCGCCGAGGCTGGTGAAGCTCAGTTCCATCGGCGCATAGAAATTGCCCACCACCTCGGCAGAAAACCAGTAGGCCTGCGTGCGGTCCAGGCGCTCCAGGGAAGGTGAGAAGACCTGCATCGGGTTCGATGGGCCGAGATCGCCGCCCACATATTTGTAGATGCGTGTGTTTACCGCCGTGGCCGCCGGGAAGGTGGCGAAGTAGTTCGTAAAGAGCGGATACACGCTGTTCAGACGTGTTGGAAAACCCAACAGATTGGCCCCATTCCGCACCCATGAGCTCTGGGGCAGCCGATGGGCCTGACGCAGCGGGGCGGAGTAGGTGTTGGAGGTAGTGCCTGAGCACTTCACCAGATAAGCCGCCTGCCCGGTGAGCTGCGTCAGCGTCGTCTGGGCTGGGATGCCACGCTTCCACACGCTCCACTCCGGTGTGCCCTCGCTGGGGATCAGCGGGGACTCGGTGAACTGCACCTGTGTCGGGTTCGGATTCCACCGCCAGACCTCCAGGACCTGCACGGGAAGCAGGTTGTCGATCGTGTCATGCACCGCATCACCATGCAGGTAGATGGAGTTCCAGCCGCCCTTGAGGCTGTAGGTTTCCGTTCGCCACTGAGCGCTCGCCAGCGAGGTGAAAAACACGGCGCAAAGCGCACAAAACAAGGTTTTCAGCTTCATAATAAGTCGGTCGAAAAAGTCGGATCAGGCGGATGGCAGAAGCTACCTCACAGACAGGCGATAAAACTCCTTCCCGGACCCGGCCGAGGGAGCGGTAAATGCAGAGCGGATACCCACTTCCTGGCTTTTCTGTGCTGGCAGACCGGAGCCTGGCGCATCCAGCGAAAACGGCACCTGCACCCAGGTATCCAGATCGGTGCTTTTCTCGATGGTGTAGGTCTTGCCCGTGATGGCGAAAAACTCGAACCGCACGCTCTGCGGCAGCTTTTCTTTGATCTCCAGCGTGAAGCGCTCGGTGGCATCACCCGCGAACGTTCCCGCCACATACTCGAACCAGTCCGTCAGGCCGTCTTTGTCGAAATCCCCATTTCTGGAGAGCAGGTGGATGGGCCAGTTGCCATTGGCATCTGGGAAGTAACCCGCCTGATAGAGCTGCCAGGCCTCCCAGACATCTGGCAAACCGTCACCGTCCAGATCTTCCCCCAGGTTCAGATCCAGCCGCACATGCTCGCCCCCCTTCCCTGCCGTCAGATTACCACTGACCTCGATCGGATAGAAGCGGCTGCCATTCATGTCCACCGCCAGGGAAAACAGCC
This sequence comes from Verrucomicrobiaceae bacterium, assembly GCA_027484445.1. Taxonomy (GTDB): domain Bacteria; phylum Verrucomicrobiota; class Verrucomicrobiia; order Verrucomicrobiales; family Verrucomicrobiaceae; genus Prosthecobacter. The sequence continues at coordinate 10,836 of JAIXSY010000008.1, read as the reverse complement.
CCTGCGCCGCCACCGCCTTGTCCGTGTAGATCGTCGTGCCACTCCGGTTGTGGTCGATGCGGATGCGCAGCTCGTAATTCTGCTCCAGCCTCACCGTGGAATTGATCGGCGTGCGCCCGATCTCTTCAGTGCCCTTCAGCAGCACGATCTCCGCCCCCTCCGCCGTGATGGTCTGCCCCACCTGATCCCTGACCATGCCGTGGAGCGTGTAAAACGGAGCTGGTGGAAACGCGAAAGCGGTCACAGCAAGCAGGCACAAAAGAGGGAAAAGGGAGCTTTTCATGAGATCAAAAGCACTTTCCGAAAATGATTCGGAGAAGCGCCCAAGATGTCTTATGTTCATAACAAGCGATTTATTACAAAACGGGACAAAGTTTTTCCGACGCTGATTGACGGTCAATTTGCCCCTACCGTATTAAGCCCCCATGCGAGATTCCCGCCGTGACTCCGATTTCCCGACCACGCACTGGACTTTGGTCCAGATCGTGAAGAGCAAGGACCCGCGGCAGGCCGCCGCTGCGCTGGAGGAGATCTGCGAACGCTACTGGTATCCCGTGTATGCCTATCTCCGTCGCAGCGGCTACTCCTCGGAGGATGCGGAAGACCTCACCCAGATGACCTTTGAGCGCATCGTTGCAGATGACTCCCTGAAGCAGGTGCGGCAGGAGCGCGGACGGCTGCGCAGCTTTCTCATCGGCATCCTGAGCCGCACGGTGAGCCGACAGTCTCGTCAAGCCAACGCCCAGAAGCGAGGCAGTGGTGTCACCGTGATCTCCCTGGATGAAGTGGACGCCGATGGCCGCTACGCCCATGAACCTGCTGAGGTCACCGATCCCGAGAAGCTGTATGACCGCGCCTGGGCCATGCAACTGCTGGAGAACGTGCGGCAGAAGCTGCGCTCTTCTTTCGCCAAGAACAATCGCCTAGGTGACTATGAAGCCGTCGAGCCTCACCTGGGCTGGGATGACGCCCCCGTGCCCTATGCCGAGCTGGCCCAGCGACTCGACTCAAATGAAAATGCTGTGCGGGTGCTCGTGCATCGACTGCGGAAAAAATTCCGTGAGCTGCTGGAGGCTGAGATCTCCAAAACCGTGGTCAATGAAGAGGATGTCGATGCCGAGCTTGCTTGGCTGCGGGAAATCCTACGCAGTTGAGACGCGACAGCAGTGCATCCCCTGCTCTTCTGACTTCATTCTTCGTGGCACATGACCGACTCGCTCGACCAATTCATCAAAGACGCGCTCCGCGAATTTGACGGCCCCACAGGCATCCTTGCGGAATCACCAGGGGATCAAATCGCCCACTACACCCTCATTGAAGAACTCGGTGCAGGTGGGTTTGGCATCGTCTGGCGGGCAGAGCAATCCCAGCCAGTGCGGCGGCAGGTCGCGCTCAAGATTCTGAAGGCTGGCATGGACACCCGCGAGGTCGTGGCCCGGTTCAAAGCCGAACGCCAAGCATTGGCCGTGCTGGATCACCCAGGAGTCGCCAAGGTTCTCGATGCGGGGGCGACTCCAGCAGGGCGGCCGTTCTTCGTCATGGAGCTCGTCCATGGCACGTGCCTCATCACCTACTGCCGCCGTCACCTGCTTCCCCTCAGAGAACAGCTGCTCCTGTTCATCGAGATCTGCCGCGCGGTGCAGCACGCGCATCAAAAGGGCCTCATTCATCGTGACCTCAAACCTTCCAACATCCTCGTCACAGAAACGGATGGCAAACCGCAGCCCAAGGTCATCGACTTCGGCATCGCCAAGGTCATCGGTGACGTGTCCCTGGCCGAAAGCGCCCTCGTCACTCGCGAAAATGTGCGCATGGGCACGCCAGCTTACATGAGCCCCGAGCAGGAGAAGCCTGGCATGGACATCGACACGCGGGCCGACATCTACAGCCTGGGCGTGGTGCTCTACGAAATGCTCACGGGTGAGGTCCCCTTCCCCCCGGCCAAGACGGACTCTGGCCATCGGCCTCGTGACCCACAGCGCCCCTCCACAAAGATCAAATCCCGCCATCGCGAACGCTCCAAGGCTTCTGCCGGAATGGAATCCTTCGAAGACAAAGCTCTGCCTAACAGCATCGAAGGGGACCTGGACTGGATCGTGATGAAGGCCATCGATCAAGACCGCACACGGCGCTATGATTCGGTCGAAGCCCTGGGGGATGACGTGCTCGCTTACCTGCAAAAGCAGCCCGTCAGCGCCCATCCGCCCACGCCGTGGTACCTCCTGAAACGCTTCACCCAGCGCAACAAGCTCGCGGTCAGCGCCGCCGCCCTCATCCTGCTAACCCTGGTCGCGGGCGTGACTACCTCCACGGTGCTGTTTTTCAGGGAAAAACAAGCGCTGGTGCGCAGCGAGCAGGTCGCGAAGTTCATGAAGGAGATCCTCGCTGAGGCTGGCCCCTCCAAAGCCCTCGGCGATGACACCGCGATGCTCCGGAAGATCATCGACCGCACCGCCCAACGATTGGAAACGGAGCTCAACGACCAGCCGCAGGTGAAGGCGGAGCTTCATGGCGTTCTCAGCCGCACCTACCACGAGCTCGACGAATTCGAGCGCAGTCTCCAGCATTCCCAGATGCAGCTTGAGCTCGTGCATCGACATGGCGGTGGAGTGGATGCCCTCGGCAGCGCGTGGCTGGATCGAGCTTACAGCTTCGAGGTTTTGGGCCGCATGAAAGAAGCCGAGGCCGATGCACGAGCCGCTCTTGCCGAACGGCAGCGCACGCTGGGGGAAAACGATTTTCGCACAGCCGCCGTGCACGGCTGGCTGGCGTGGATTCTTCTCAAATCAGGCCGTCCCCTCGAAGGGGAGTCCTCTGCCAAGATCGCGGTGGCGGCTTGGCGCAAGAACCCCACCTTCCCCGATCTGACCAGTTCAGCCACGGCACTGGCCGCCATTTATCACAACACCGGGCGTCATGATGAAGCCATCGCCATTTACACTGAGCAGCTTAGCATCCTGCGCCAGCACCACGGGCAGGAGCACCCCGACGTGCTGCTTTGCCTAGACAATCTCGGCGTGGAACTCTGCCGGGTGAAGCGCTTCGATGAAGCCGAGCCCCTTCTCCTGGAATCCCTCCGGCAAGGGGAAATCATGCACCCGAAAGGCAGCCCCGTGGCAGATCATGCCTACGCCGGGCTGTCACGCGTTGCCGCCTCCAGGTCGCAGTGGGACCTGCAGTTGAAGTATGCACGTGACGCCGTTGCGGCAGCCAAACGCGTCTATGCCCCTGGCCATCGCTACTACCTCGAATCCACCAACGTGCTCTCGGGCGTGCTCGTGGAGCAGGCCGGGCGTCGCCTGGAGGAGGCCTGGAAAACCCAAGACATCGCATCGGCCAAGCAAGCCCTCGCCTTCCTGGATGAGGTGACCGGCTCTAGCGACTTCAGCGCCGAGCAGAAGAAGTCCGAAGCCTGGCTACAGTGCCTGCGCGGCCGTGCCTGGATGCTGGATGCCGCGAAGCAGGAAGATGCCAAGCGGCTGCTCCAGCTGGGACTCGATGCCCTCCAGGCCAAAACCAAGCCCAGCCCCGAAGACACCCGACGCATCCAGAAAGCACAGGAGTGGCTTAAGGCCCGTTGAACTCGGACACGAAGACCTCTGTTACCGGGGCATTCTTGCCCATGAACTTTGAGATCCAGGTAGATGAAGCGCCGCAGTCTATCACCGGCCTGACATGTTCACGCAGCACGTTAGCAACATCACGCAAAACGCCCCGTGCTGCTGCCAAAGGCATCGGTTTCGACGCCCATCTTCTGCGCAATATCAACGAAGAGGTTGCACAGCGGCACCTTGTGGATGCCTTCGCGTGGCACTTCACGGAATTCGCCGTGCTTGTAGCCGCCTCCCGCCAGCAGGATGGGCAGGTCAGAGTTTTTGTGCACATTCCCATCGCCCATGCCACTGCCAAAAAGCACCGTGGTCGAATCGAGTAGCGAACGCTCACCGTCATTCATTTTTGCCAGACGGGCGACAAACTTGCCGAAGTGCTCGATCTGATACTTCTCCAGCGTGATAAGACTCGCGATGGCCTCCTCGTCGTTGCCATGGTGGGAGAGACCATGCCAGTCCTTCTTGATGCCCAGATGCTGCGGCATGAAATCACCGCCAATCTCCAGGGTGGCGATGCGCGTGCTGTCTGTCTGCAAAGCCAGCGCGATGAGCTCATACAGGAGCGGCAAATCTTCGACGGCGTTGCGATTGGCAGGTTTATCGAAGGGCGCTTTTGGCTTCGGCTGATGTGTCCAGCGCTGACGGAGTTCGAGACGCTTCTCCACATCACGCACGGAGGTCAGATACTCATCGAGCTTTGCCTTGTCCTCCTGGTTCACTTTCTTGGCAAGGCGGTTCGCCTCATCCAACACGGAGTCGAGGATGGACGCCTGCACCTTGTTCTCCTGCGCCCGACGTGCCTGACGCTCGGGCGAGTCGCTGATGAAGAGTTTTTCGAACAACTCCGCCGGATTGGTGATTGGGGGCACCCGCACGCCAGACTTCGTCCACGCGATCTGGCAGCCGCCATGAATGCCGCCTTCAGAGCCCACGGTGAGCGATGGAAACCGCGTCTCAAAGCCCACTTCATCCGCGAGATACTGGTCGATGGTCACATTGCCATCGGGGCGATTTTGCGCCTCCGAGTGCAGCACGCCCGAAAGGAACGAATGCACCGCAAAGTGCCCCCCTTTCACGCCGTGGTCGAGCCCACGAAAGACGGTCATCTTGTCCCGAATGTCCCACAGCGGCTCCAGCAGCGTCGTCTTTTCATAATTCCGGCCCTGCGTTGTCGGAAACAGACTCTTCGTCTGATAGCCGAGCAGATTGCCGATCGCTACAAATCGCCGAGCGCCCAGGCCCGCGCCTTTCGCCGCCTGCACGGAACCGCCCGTGGCCCCTTTGGCCAAAAGAGATGACATGCTCGGCAATGCCAGCGTGGTGCCAATCGAACTAAGAAGGAAATGACGACGATTCATGAGGGGGAGGATGGCCAGATAACGAGCGAACCTGCCCAAATGTTGCAGCACAAGCCGGGCCACACTGCCCTCCTTCGGTCTCAGGGAGCGCTCAGCGCACGCCTGAGAGCATTCCGAGTGATCTGCTGCACTCGGGAATCGGGGCCATGGGGGCGAGAAAAATGACTCCAGGGGATCTGATGCCCTGGGGGTGAGCTCAGCCCCTGGCTCCAAAAGATCGTGCTAGCATTGAAGACCAGATTCCTCTTCGGGCCTTCAAACACGGTGGCCGCGTATTGGCCGAGACGGACTCCACCGGCCCAGACATGTCCCTCTGCCACGACGTCTAGCCCCGGTCGTGATGCATCAGGTTCACCGTGAAACTCCCACCCCACAAGACCAGGGATGCTCTCGCCCTTTTTCATGCCCGTTCCCTCAAAGAGCCAATGATTCGGTCTCGTGCAGGTCCAGTCACCGCCCCCATTGAAAGGCACCACGGTTCGCGCTCCAATGATGTCGCGTTCATCAGGCCCTGGATTTTCAAAAGGGCCAAGCACTTTTGAGTAGGCCTCCTTCTCCTCCTCGCGGAACTCACCGAAACAAGTCTCGCGGGTGAGTCGGCGGTTGGGCTCACCTCGAGCATTCGGCGTGTAGGGCGTCACCATGTAAACGTCGTTCGCGGAGAGCCACAGCACACTCAGACCGTCATGGATGGCCTGCTTGACATTGTGAAACTGCCGCACGTCCCAGTATTCGTCATGACCGACACTGATCATGGCCTTACACGAGTCAAATTGGCAGGCTCGAGGTTATCGACGTTCGAGCCGTAGGTCACGTCATAACCTTCCTTTTCCAGCCAGTAGCACAGCGGGTATTCCCACAGCAAAAACTCGCCACTGCCCATGCTCAGTGGCTGATCGAGGATCTGAACGTATTTGCCGTAAGGCCGATCAAAGCTGCAACTGACCCCCGGCGCATGAGCCGCGCGTGGATCGGTGTAGAGCGATTCATTCACCGGCCAGCGATTGTAGGCCTGCCAGGTGTTGTCGCTGCATTGGAAAAGGATATCCGCCAAACGATCATCTTTAACGATGAAGATGATGTAACTCTGCCAATAAGGTTGGTCGGCAGCTTCCGGCACCGTGGTGAGACGTCCGAGATAAACCCCACTGGGCCAGTCTGCGGGAATCGTGAGTGTGGTCGAAACCTGCCACTGACACTCGCGGAGTCGTTTTTCCCCCATCTCCGGAACTGGCTGCTCCTTGCCCGCAAAAGGACCCAGTGTGGTCATCAAGCGCGAACCCGCGCCGCCATAGTAGCCCATGCGGAAGATCTCGATGGTGAACTTTGAGACAGGTTTCGTGCTGACAAAGATGTCGAGCTTCTCACCCGCTTTGACTGACTGGCGCGAGCAATAGCCTTCGATGAGGGAGGTTCGGTACGACTTCGCACTGTCCGGCATCATGCGCGTGAGCTGCCAGTCCGTGGAGCCAGGCTTCGCATTTTCCTTGGGGATCAGGTCAGGCTGCCGTGCTGTGGCGGCAGCCGCTGGCAGGAAACTCTGAGCCATGCCCACAGCAGCGCTCGTCTTCAGGAAATCGCGGCGGTCCATGTGTTTTGAAAAAGTCCGATGATGTTCAGCATGCGCAGGCAGCCCTCCCTGGGCCGCAGGATGCTTCCATCAACATACGCAGCCTCCTGGGCCGAACCTTCATGCCATACTCCCGCCCAAGTAGCTGGGCCATTCCTGGCCCGTCCAACCTATTCTTCCGACATAGCAGCTCATTCCTGGCCCCACCCCTCAGCTCACCAGTAGTGCCACCGGCTCCTCCGGCTTCTCGCGGAGGTTGGAGATGAATTTGAAGCCAAACAAGCGCAGCACACGGCGCTGGAGCGCAAGGGGCAGAGCCTGCGCATCAGCGAACGCCTTGCCGCAATGGACCGTAGCAACGTGGTCTGGCAGAAGGATGAACGGGAAAGTCGGCAACTGGTGGAAGAACTCCGGGCGAAGGTAGCAGGAAAGTAGTCAGGCGGGTTGCTTCGCGGCTCCGCAGCAGCGCGTGACCTCATGGCATTCCCACAGGGGAAACAAGCGGCGGCAGCATCCGCTAACTGAAAGTATCCGGGGCATTCCTGCCCCGCTCCGTGAGGGGCCAGGAATGGCCCCGATACTTGCCAGCTTTGCTGCCTTGATCGCGTTTGGAAGCCATGCGCCTCCTCCTGCTCGCGTCCTTCTTCATCACCTCTCTCAACGCGGAACCACTCAAAGTCGTCCTCGCGGGTGATTCGACCGTCGCGAGTGTGCTGAAGCCGCCGAAGGACCGGCCGGATCTCGCGGGCTGGGGGCAAATGTTGGGGGAGTTTTTGCCGCAGGCGAAGGTGGTGAATCATGCGCGGTCGGGGACGAGCACGAAGAGCTTTCGTGACATCGGCCTGTGGGATCGCGTGCTCAAAGAGAAGGCCGATTGGGTGCTGATCCAGTTCGGGCACAATGACCAGAAGGACGATCCGAAGCGCGGCACGGATGCGGCGACGACGTATCGCGACAACTTGCGAGCCTTCATCCGTGAGGTGCGTGAAGCAGGTGGGAAGCCGGTGCTGGTCACCTCAGTGTCGAGGCGCGTGTATGTGGATGGCAAGCTGACCACCTCGCTCACGCCCTATGTCGAGGCTGCGAAGGCGGTGGGCGCGGAGATGAAGGTGCCGGTCGTTGACCTCCACCGCGCGAGTTTTGCGCTGTTTCAGCAGCTCGGGGAAAAGTTCTGTCTGCTTTACGGACCGGGGGAGCAGGACAAATCGCACTTCTCGCGCGAAGGCGCTCGTATGATGGCGCGGCTTGTCGCCGAAGGGCTGGAGCGCGAGGTGCCGGAGCTGCGCCCGCATCTTCAACTCATCCCGCCACTGCCAGCGGGGCTGCCGTTTGAGGTGACGCGCGTCGTCGTGTCGAACGGCTACGATGGAAAGACCTGCTGGGTGCACCCACGCGCTGGCGCGATCCCCGGTGCGACGCCGACGGTGGTGCTCACCATGCAAAAGCTGCTCCTCACCGGCAGCGATGTGTTTGATGCGCTCAATGAAACCCGCAGCGCCGACCTCGGCGCGACATGGAGTCCGATCGTCGAGCACACGAAAACGCTCGGACGCCGAAACGAGCCCGATGAGGTCATCGTCGGTGCCTGCGACTTCACGCCGAAGTTTCACGCGAAGAGTGGCAAGCTGCTCGGCATCGGCCACACGGTGCGTTACAAGGGTGATCACGTGATGGCGGTGCGTCCGCGTGAGACCGCGTGGTCCGTGTATGATGCCGAGAAGCACACCTGGACGCCGTGGACGACGCTCGACATGCCGAAGGAGGCGAAATTTGTGAATGCAGGCGCTGGCAGTGTGCAGCGCTTCGACCTCGAAAATGGCGACATCCTCCTGCCGATCTACTTCAAGGCCGAGAAGGACAAGTTTTACAGCGTCACCGTCGTGCGTTGCTCGTTTGATGGCACGACGCTGAAATACCTCGAGCACGGCACCGAGCTGACGCTGGAGAGTGGGCGCGGAGTTTATGAGCCATCCATCACACGCTGCGCGGGCAAGTTTTACCTGACCCTGCGCAATGACACCGCAGGCTATGTGGCGGTGAGCGATGACGGGCTGCGTTTCGGCCCCATCCAGCCGTGGAAGTTCGATGACGGCCGCGATCTCGGAAACTACAACACGCAGCAGCACTGGGTGACGCATCGCGACCGGCTTTACCTCGTCTATAACCGCAAAGGAGCGCACAACGACCACGTCATCCGCCATCGGGCCCCGCTTTTCATGGCGGAAGTCGATCAAAAGACGCTCGGGGTGAAGCGTGCCACGGAATGCATCCTCGTCCCCGAGCGCGGCGCTCGCCTCGGGAACTTCGCCATCACCGAAGTCAGCGAAAACGAGACCTGGGTGACCGTGGCCGAGTGGATGCAGACCTACTCGCCCAACCTCATCATTCCACCGGACAACGCCTTCGGTGCCGACAACACCGTGTGGGTGGCAAGGATTCTGTGGAAGGACTGAAGGTCAGCCGAAACTTGCACAGCTTCGTTTCCTGTCTATCTGCGGCCCCCTTCCATGCACCGCTTCCATTATCAACAAGGCCAACTTTTCTGCGAAAACGTCAGTCTCCAATCGCTCGCGGAGAAGCATGGCACCCCGTTGTATGTCTATTCCAAGGCAACCGTGACCGATCATTTCACCCGGCTCGATGCAGCCCTGATGGGGCTGGATCATTTGATCTGTTACGCGGTCAAAGCGAACTCCAATTTATCGATCTTGGCCACGATTGCTCGCTTGGGGGGCGGCTTTGACATCGTCTCCGCTGGCGAGCTCTACCGTGTCATCAAAGCGGGTGGTGATGCGGGCAAATGCACCTTTGCAGGCGTGGGGAAGACGCGCGGTGAAATCGAATACGCGCTGCAGCAGGGCATCTACTGCTTCAACGCTGAATCTGAAGCAGAGCTGGTCTTCATCAATGAAGTCGCAGGCAGCCTCGGCAAAAAGGCACCTGTCGCCGTGCGGGTGAATCCGAACGTGGACGCCAAGACACACGCCAAGATCACCACGGGCAAAAGCGAGAATAAGTTTGGCATCGACTTTGACCGCATCGCGGAAGTCTATGCCCGCATCGCCAGCGACATGCCAAACCTTGTCATTCGTGGGCTGCAAATGCACATTGGCTCGCAGCTCACGAGCGTGGATCCCTTTGTGGAAGCGGTGAGAAAGGTCTCGCCCCTCGTGGCAGAGATGAAGGCCCAACATGGCCTCGAGTTCTTCAGCATCGGCGGCGGCATCGGCATCAATTACCGCCAGTGCCTGGATTCTGGCGACGCCTCCTGGTGGGAGCAGAACAGCGCCGAACAGCATCCACTGACCATCCAGAAGTATGCAGAGTCTGTCGTGCCCCTGCTGAAGCCTCTGGGCTTGCGCATCCTGTGCGAACCAGGTCGATTCATGGTGGGCAACGCGGGCGCACTGCTGACCCAAGTGCTCTATGAAAAGCGTGGCGCAGCCAAGGTTTTCAAGATCGTGGACGCGGGCATGAACGACCTCATTCGTCCAACGCTCTACGAAGGCTGGCATCAGATCGTGCCACTGAAGCAGCCTGCGGCTGGGGAAACGGAACTGGCAGACATCGTCGGCCCCATTTGCGAAACGGGTGACTATCTCGCTCAAAACCGCGACGTGGCACCGGTGAAAGCTGGCGAATACATCGCTGCCATGAGTGCAGGTGCCTATGGATTCACCATGGCCTCGAACTACAACACACGCCCAATGCCCGCCGAGATCCTGGTGGATGGCGATCAAGCACACATCGTGCGTGAACGCCAAACTTTAGACGATGTGCTGAAAGGCGAGCACGTGGTTTGATCCCCTGCCCTTTTTCAGAGAAAGAATCGAGCAATCGCACCATCGTTAGGTGTCTGCAAAAATCTGGTTCTGACTCATGATGTCTTCCCGACATCATTGTCCCCAGATGTGACGTGTTCGCAGAACGCATGGCTGGCCTTGGCCTCAGTTCTTCGTCTGGGCCAAGAACCACAAAAAGCCGCCGGGAGCAGTCCCGGCGGCTTCAGAGGTGTCTGTCGTGAGCCCGTGGCTTATTTCTTGCCCTTCAGGTCGTTGAACATTGCGAAGCCTTGCTCCGGCGTGAGGCCTTCGTGCACGACACCACGCACCGCTTTCATCATCGCGATCGGGTCTTCGCTCTGGAAGATGTTGCGGCCCATGTCCACACCGCTCGCCCCCTGCTGGATCGCATTGTAGCTCATCTTCAGCGCGTCGAGCTCCGGCAGCTTCTTGCCTCCGGCGATCACGATCGGCACCGGGCAGCAGCTGGTGATCGTTTCGAAGCCTTCATCCGT
>JAIXSY010000006.1 GCA_027484445.1 Verrucomicrobiaceae bacterium | reverse complement strand
TGACGCGTGTTTGCATCATAGGCAACATTAGGGTTGCCCATCCTGCTATTGAAAGCTGAAATCTACTCCCATGACTCATGAAACCCGTTGGTACTCGACAAAGCAGTCGCCCATAGCGTTATTGACATACTCAACGCTTTTGTCTCTCATCAACTAGTTAGGCCGCTATGCCACCATCGACATTCACCGACGCGTTGACGCTTTTGTCTCTCATCAACTAGTTAGGCCGCTATGCCACCATCGACATTCACCGACGCGTTGATTGGTCTTGAGGCGGCAGCATCAAGCAAGCTGTTCCACGGATACGGCCCCAGGCCGATTCCCCACGAGCTTGACGGGCAGGTTGAGCAGTTCATTGACGCTTACCTCTCGGCCGCACCCGACGAGCGCACGCTGCTGGAATCTCTGCCAGACTTTGCGGCCAGCGTGCTCCTCGCCTTTGCAGAACGCCGGGCTGCCTTCGCGATCCGTATGAAGTCGAAACAGTTATTGCTGCACTCAGTTGTGGCTGTGGGGCTCGCCGCCGAAATCGGAGATGACGATCGCGAGGGCATGTTGGTTATGCCGCTGCCCTGGCATTCGGCAGAGTTGCTCGGTGTCGATCCCGCTGAGGTTTTCAAACATGCAGCAGCGATCCTTCCTGAAACCGGAACCCGAGCACTTCTAGCCTTTAGCCAGCGTTTACCAGAGGACAGGACGCTAAGTTGCATGGGATACGAAGCGGGATCAGACGAAGGAGGGTTTCGTTATGTCCGCACTTGGTAATCAACAAAATCGGCCTAACCATGCGCTGCAGCGAACCCGGCGTGGGCGTCGCGGTTGCAATCGTTGCGTCCCGTGCGCCGGGTCGCTGAGCTTGGGTCGTTCGCCCAACTCAACATGCCGCTCGTGACGCCATGAAACCCGCCAACGAAGAGAAGCTCTTCTCCTACGGTTGTCTGTTTGTGCTCGCCGCGATTCTTCTTTGTGTTTGGCTGGCATTCTCGTCATCATGGACTTATGGCCTTTTGGCAGCGTGCCTGCTTGTCGGCTGGCTCCTGATTTGCAGGATTCGACTTCGCCGCGATCATCTGAGGCACACTGCCGCTCTCAGGGAGGCGTTTTCCGTGCCCGGCATTACAGTCCCTAAGTTGTCCGAACGGAACAGCTATGGATTTCCATCTTTCACGCTGACTTTCCCGACAGAGGAAGCTCTCAAGCAGGCCGAAGAAGCCGGGTGCATTGCAGCTTTCAAGCAGTCTCTGCAATTGCTGTATGCTCATGTGGGACGCAGCGACAATCCGTTTGAGGCGGACCGGGCCGTTTGGGCCACATACGACGGCTGGCAGCCCCGATACACTACGCTATGAATGCAATAGGGCAAACCCACAACCAACCAAGGGCGAACAAAACGGATGCAGGCAACGGCTCGAAGGCTATCTATCGTGTCAGCAACGTTCACCCCTCGCCGTCGCCTGATCCGAAACGTTCGGCCAAGAATCAGAGCCACTCGCCTTGCTAAGAAGCCATGAAGGTAGCCAGACACTGCACAGCACTGTTCATCTTCGTGATCGCTTGCCTGCCATCATGTGCGAGTCGGACTTTCTGTTGCAGCACAGCACCTCGGCTGAGGCCCAATCTGATCAGACCATCATCAGAGCTACCCGAGAAGCAGCGAGTTGCAGCTTATGTGCTTGGAGAGACTTGTCCGGATGGGTTCACTGTGACGAGTGTTGATTCCCTTCGCGTTAGTCCGTCTTGTGGACTGGGACTTGTCAGAACTATCTTCACCCTTGGTTTAGTTCCCACGGAACTGCCGAGACTTACAGAGGTATCTGTTACAGTTCAGCGGGCTGGTAGAGTTGAGCAGCGCCATTATCTTGCTCTCCTTCATACTTGGAGTTCTGCGTATCACGGCATTTTGCCGAGTTCACACGATGACAGAGCCGTTGCCAGAGGTCTCTTGGAGGCTATAGCAGCGGACAGACGAGTTGAGACACCACGATCTACCGTTCGATGAGCAGCCACCTACCACAACCAAAGGCGAACAAAACGGATGCAGGCAACGGCTCGAAGGCTATCTGTCGTGTCAGCAACGTCTTGCCCTCGCCGTCGCCTGATCCGAGACGTTCGCCCAACTGACAGCACCATGCGCGGAAAGTCTGACAAACTCTTCAAAGACGCCAGCTCAGCATGGGACAGCGGTGAACTGGGCAGAGCCTTCGAGTTGTTCTCTCAGGCAGCTCAGGCCGGGGACGCCAGTTGCCAACTTAATCTCGGTTACTTTTACGACTGCGGTCTCCACGTTTCGAGGGACGAGCGATTAGCTCGGCATTGGTATCATCAGGCTTATCGTCAGGGACAGGCTTCAGCCGCATCGAACATTGCCACACTTTACAGGGATGCCCATGACTACGGGCGCATGATCTGGTGGTGGAGAGCGGCGATTAGGATGGGGGACGGTGACGCTCTGTTGGAGCTGGGCCGCTGCTATGAATCTGGCCGGGGTGTTCCAATAGACCGAGACCGTGCGGCGGACTGTTATGTTCGACTGCTTGCTTCACCTTACACGACTGAGGCATCGCGTGAAGCAGCCGAAGACAGACTCAGGCAGTTGCGGTCTCTTGCATCTGGTCATCCCCAACCAGCATGAACGGCCACGCAGCGCAAACGAAGGCGAACAAAACGGATGCAGGCAACGGCTCGAAGGCTATCTGTCGTGGCAGCAGCGTCTTGCGCTCGCCGTCGCCTGATCCGAAACGTTCTGCCCAGCGCTTGCGTTTTGTGAGTTCATGTGGTAAGATAATAGGGAAAAAGCGTTGTTTGGGTGCGAAATTTTTTTTCGCGGGCCTAAAAAATTAAAAATTCGGAGAATTATTTTAACTAGATATGAAAGCGCCTTCAAAAGATGAAATCCGCGAAAAGTATAAAATAACTGAGACGGATTTTGCGGTCCTGATTCAGGACAAACCAATTAATGACGAAACCCTAACCAATAAAGGCTCCAAATACGAGAAGGTGGGATTCTGGGATGGATTCGAGGTTTGGATGAAGAGAAGTATTATTGGAGACATTCTTCTGGCCGTTATTTTTATCGGTGGTCTTGTTGCTGGTTTTGAGGCTATCCACAAATACGGGACGATTGTTTGGGCAAACCAAGAGCAGATTATTAATTATGCATCTGCGTTCGCAGATTACGCCACGCAGCAAACCAAAGGTGTCTTAGCGTATATAAACACCCCGCCAACGTCAGAAGATATGCAGCATCAGCAATGGCCGATTTTCCCAACAGGAACTCAGTTGTTTCCAATATCAGGGAATTGGCGCATAGGTTAATAACGAGGAAACAAAAACAGAACATTCTTAACCAATCCCAAACCCTCTCCTTCAACGCCTTCCCCGTGAACAAGGCAGAACAATTGCGCAGCACCGAACAGCCGCTAGCGTTGGCTACTGCGGGCGTTTGTTCAGCTTGCGCTGTCTCTCCGTTAATCGGCGGCTGTCGGTGAGCTGGGTCGTTCGCCCAAGAAACGGAGTCTATTGTGCACCATCTGACCATGTCACGACTACTTCTTAGCTTGCTGCTTGTGATGGGACTAGTCTGCCCCGCTGTAGGCGAGGAAGTGACTGTATTCGCTGTGACCACTGACGGGACTGGTGACATTGCACTAGTTGGGAAGCTTGGCACATTGGACACTGGCACCAAGAACTTGGCCACCATTGTGAAGGACTACGAGAAGACGTCTTGGACAGCAGAACCATTTTACGGCCCAGTTACGAAGTTCGGCGTTAGGGACGCTTCAGCGCAGTGGTTCATTGTACACTTCGAGTTTATCGAGGGCCATAAGATGGTCGGCAAGGGACTTCGGTTCGCAATAGCGCCGATGAATCCGGTCAGTGGGAAGAAGAGGCACTTTCGCGGCGAACCATACAACGGCAGCAGTGTTACAGAGGAGCCTATCCTGAAGCAGCTGCGGGTGCTAGCCACTCAGAAGAAGGGCGCGAAGAAATGACGGACGTGAAGAAGGGGGCGAACAAAACGGATGCAGGCAACGGCTCGAAGGCTATCTGTCGTGTCAGCAACGTCTTGCGCTCGCCGTCGCCTGATCCGAGGCGTTCGCCCAATCAATCCGACACGCGATGAAGCTCGAAACGGAACCACAGCGAGTTTTGGTCGGCAGTCGGTGGTGGCGCTTTGCTGAGCGAGTGACGGAGGCCCTGCAACTCGGGGACCGAGTGTTCGTGATTTTCGACTACATGGCATTTCCTCAGGGGCGTCCGGCCCTGAACCTGAGAGCCTACGACCTATACCAGAAACTCCTGTGGACTGCGGCACATCCGGTTGACCAGCCAGCAGCGGCCTACGTGAACTTTCTCTCTGAGTCATCACTTGTAGCTTGGAACTTTGCTTGCTTTCGATGCACTTTGGATGAGGCGTCGGGCGAGATTATCGAGGCTCAGTTCACGAAGTAGCCATGATTACTAACCACGAAACACACGGCCAACCAAGGGCGAACAAAACGGATGCAGGCAACGGCTCGAAGGCTATCTGTCGTGTCAGCAACGTCTTGCGCTCGCCGTCGCCTGATCCGAGACGTTCGCCCAACCAACAACGCGACTTGCCATGAAAATCCCCTTCCTAGCTCTAGTTGTTGTCGCCATTCTCAGTGGCTGCTCTAGCACCTCTGTCCCGAGTGCTGCATCTGGCCACTCCTCACAGATTGTGGGCGTTTGGATGTTCGATGAGTTGGCTAGCACCACGACACATGTTGCTTCTCGCACCCATTACTATCCCGATGGCTCTTTTGTGGCAGACTACAGGATCAGTCACCCCGGAAGTTCGTCCTGCTTCAGAGAGACCGGCAGATGGTCTTTTGAGGGCGATCTTTTCGTCGAGGAGTCCACTTCCACCACGAATCCAACAGGAAGACAGACTCCGAAGCTTCTTCGCCGGATAGAGTCTGCTTCCAGCAGCGAACTACTTCTGGCCAGTCGAACTGGCATGAAGGCACACTTGAGAAGAGGCCCGAAGCTTCATCCGAAGGGGTTCCGCCTTTCAGAGCAGGATCTGTTGGCAGACTTAGCCCCCTTGAAGATGCGGGGATTCATTCCCTTTCCTATTCCGGGGCAGCCAGGCCAGTCCGGCTGGCGAGTAGAGTGCACTATGATTGAGTCTTTGAGGCCATGAGATTGACCTCGGCGAGAACAAGGGCGAACAAAACGGATGCAGGCAACGGCTCGAAGGCTATCTGTCGTGTCAGCAACGTCCACCGCTCGCCGTCGCCTGATCCGAGGCGTTCGCCCAACTTCGAGAGCGCTACCCGTGAAAGATAACGAACCGAAGCCCACGTTTGCAGACGCAAGGGTGACTCTTTCATCACTGCGAGGCCGCAGCCCTTATGATGACGGCACTGACATAATGCAGGTCGTTGAGGCACTGGACTTGTTCACGCGGGAGATTAACTCACATCCAGAGGTTCGGGCCGAGGAGCTACTGCACCTGCTGGATTTTGGAGGACTCATTGCAGAGTTTGCTGCGAGGTGCCTTTATCTTAGGACTCGCCGTGACAACCTGCTTTGGCGACCCGCAGGTTCTGGAGGTATTCGTTTCATCATTGAACGTGCTGATTGGGAAGCTTATCTTGCGGCTTATCCAGACTCTTACTTTTCAGACCAAAGCAGTTCATGAGACGACGCCAACCACCAACCAAGGCGAACAAAACGGATGCAGGCAACGGCTCGTATGGCATCTGTCGTGTCAGCAACGTCTTGCCCTCGCCGTCGCCTGATCCGAGACGTTCGCCCAATTAACAACGCCATGTCGATTCTATCGAGAACCCTGAGCGCATGCATTGGCTTTTCCAGTCTGATCCTTGTGTCATGTCGGACCTCGGGGACGAAAGTCACTTTTGCTTCACCCGTTGAGGTTCCACAGGGACGGGTAGTTGGCTACATCGACCCGGATACTATGGTTCACCCAGACCGCAAGCCCACCGCGCTTGACCTGTATTTTCAGCCCTTAGGTGCGACTCGACCCAAGCGAGTTCGCTTGACCGCAACACAACCAGCGCATGGAATCTCATTGGTCTCGATTGGTCACCACAGCTATACAGTCCCGATGGCGTTTGGGGGAGGGCCACCACCACCTGGACGCGTTAGCGGCGGGGTTGGTGTCGTGACTAGTGATGTAGTCTTGGAGGTCCAGAATCGGCAGCCCCGATATTTGGTGTTCCGAGATCGGGGGACGATGTCGGCGGCTAGTTTGCCGCCACCGTTCTACTACAGCTTTTCGGACCGTCCCGATTTGCAGTATTCGATCCTTCCTGGATGCAGCAGCGCACCTTCGCCAACCAAAAAGCCATGACGGAGTTCATAGCCAAAACAAAGGCGAACAAAACGGATGCAGACAACCGCTCTAGGCCGTCTGTCGTGTCAGCAACGTCTTGCGCTCGCCGTCGCCTGATCCGAGACGTTAGCCCAAAGAACGCAGCCATGACCTTCCACGCTATCTACTTCAACCCGTTTCAGTCGATTCGACATATTGCGGCAGCCGTCGTGTTTCTCACTTGCTTGACGTCTCCAGTTCGGGCGGCTTCGGACACCGACGTAACGATCATCAAGGCCGAGAAGGTTGTGATCGAAGATTCTGTGATCACGATCATCGGCGAAGCACGAGCAAACGCCCTGCTTACCAGTGATAGGGCGACGTTTATTATTAAGCGGCCAGAACTGAACTTTAACGACCCGGATGGGAGTCATGCTGACGAGAAAGAAAGAACCAAGAAGGTCTTGGATGACGCGTGGGTGATGTCTTTGGCCGCGGCTAAGGAGCTACAAGCGGGTCGGAAAATAGGGCGGATCGGTTTCTACGCGCCAGATATCGCCAGCAAGGGAAC
The DNA here is from genome assembly GCA_027484445.1 of Verrucomicrobiaceae bacterium. Lineage (GTDB taxonomy): Bacteria > Verrucomicrobiota > Verrucomicrobiia > Verrucomicrobiales > Verrucomicrobiaceae > Prosthecobacter. The sequence continues at coordinate 40,443 of JAIXSY010000006.1, read as the reverse complement.
GCTGATCGACTCAATTGTCGGTTTTGGCTACCTCTACCCCAAACGCGATTGAACCAAAGGGCGAACAAAACGGATGCAGGCAACGGCTCGAAGGCTATCTGTCGTGTCAGCAACGTCCACCCCTCGCCGTCGCCTGATCCGAGACGTTAGCCCAACCAACATCGCCACTCGCCATGAGCAGATTCATGAAGAAGTCTATTGCGGTTGCCATTGCGCTAATCTCCCTCTCTGCACTTGGGTTTTACATGTTCGTCGGCTGTCCGTCCCTTTGGGCCAGAGACTTTGCCGTCGATTCAGCCACCAACACTCATTTGGCCACTACTGCCGATTTATCTCCAGAGGATGCAGCTTTGGAGGCCATACACTGGACGGTTCCAGTAGCCGATCGCATCCCGAGAGACCGCGTTTCCATCTCCACCGCCGAGTCGGGACCTCACTCGTTTATCGTTCGGATATGCTACTCGGCTCAGGACGACAGCTACGGACAGATGTTTTATGAGGTCACACTATCTCGGCCAGCTACGACGTGGACAGTTACCAGACTGAGACGTTGCTGGACTGGCCGGGGACTTGCGGGCTGGAGCACAGGCATTCCGTCTTGAGATCACTATGACGATAACCAAGCAACCAAGGGCGAACAAAACGGATGCAGGCAACGGCTCGAAGGCGATCTGTCGTGTCAGCACGTCTTGCACTCGCCGCCGTCTGATTCGAAACGTTAGGCCCGCAGTGTCATGGATCCGTTTTGGACATCACTTGCCGTGTTCGCGGTGTTCTTGACCGTTGAAAGCCTGGCTTCATGGTCATTCATACGCGGAAGCCGGAAGAGCCATCCAGTGCTTTGGGAGCATGCTGGCTCTCCGACATTGCTTGGCGATAGTGATCTGATCAGCGCTTGGGGGACGACCCGTTATCTGATGCGTCGAGAGTATGAGGTACTCGAGGATAGTTCGGACAGGCAGTTCGCCGAGCGATTGAGGTTGCCCATGCTGATCGGGTATTTCGGCAGTTGGCTGTCGGCTGGCACGTTTTTTCTATGTCTATTTCTGTTCGGTAAGCCCTGATGATAGGACCAACATGAAAGGGTGCATGGCGGCGAGAAACGAGCCAGCCCATGCTCCTCGGGTTGAACAAGCCCGGCTTTCGCTCTGAGGGCTTCGTGATGCGCTTGGTGTTGGGCGCTGGAGGTCCGGCTGGCTTTTTCACGCTGATCACGAGTGTCTGCGGCTGGGCCGAGCATGGCGGACGTTCACGATGTGCCAAAGCTAGGTGAGCCCTGCTCTGGAGACGCATCCAACGAACCAAGTCACGCACACGCAAGGCTAGGATTTGCATCTTGGGGCGCTTCTGCCAGCATGGTGCCAGCCATGGTTTTGCGTGCGCAGCATCTGATCAAAAAGTTCCCAGGGGTCACCGCCCTGAGCGATGTGTCCTTTGACCTCGCCGAGGGGGAAATCCACGCCCTCTGCGGTGAAAATGGCGCGGGGAAGAGCACGCTGATCAAGCTGCTGTCCGGCATCCATCCGCAGGGAAGCTACCAGGGCAGGATCGAGGTGGGGGGTGTGGAGGCGCGCTTCGCGGGCATCGCGGATGCGGCGCGAGCGGGCATCTCGGTGATTTACCAGGAGCTGGCGCTGGTGGATGAGATGACGGTGGCGGAGAACATCTTCCTGGGCTGCGAACCGCGACGCTGGGGCGGCTGGGTGGATTGGCCGAGGATGTTTCAGGACGCGCGTCGGCTGCTGGAACGCTTTCAAGTCGATCTCGATCCGGCTGCTCAGGTCGGAAGCCTGGGCGTGGGGCAAAAGCAGCTGGTGGAGATTGTGAAAGCCCTGGGGAAAAACTCCAAGATTCTCATCCTGGACGAACCCACCGCGGCACTCGCCGAACATGAAAGGCAGGTGCTGCTGAACATTTTGCAAGACCTGAGAAGGCGGGGCATCGCCTGCATTTACATTTCCCACAAGCTGGAGGAAGTCTTTGCCATCGCTGACCGAATCACGGTGCTCCGCGATGGCCGCAGCCTTGGCACCTATGCCACGGCGCAGACCACGCGGGAGGCGATCATCGCACACATGGTGGGGCGTGAACTGGGTGATCTCTTTCCGCGACGCGCCTCTCCTCTGGGCGAGGTGCTTCTTTCGGTACAAGGTTTGTCCGTGGTGGATGAGATGGGGCGCCAGCGCCTGCAGGACCTCAGCTTTGACCTTCGTGCGGGTGAAGTCCTGGGCATCGGTGGGCTGATGGGCGCGGGCAGAACCGAACTGCTGATGCATCTGCACGGTGCCTGGGGAAGACGAACCCAAGGCACCGCGCATCTGGAGGGCAAGTTACTTCCACCGGGAAGCCCGACGCAAACCTTGGCAGCTGGCATGGCACTCGTGAGTGAAGATCGGCGGCGCTACGGATTGGTGCTGGAGGAAGGCATTGGTTTCAATCTCAGCCTCTCCAGCCTGGGAGAAATCACGCGCTTCGGCTTCATCGACGCCAACCTAGAGCGTCAGAGGAATCGCTCCATGTTCGATCAATTGAAGGTCAAAGCTCCTGACCTGGAAGCACGGGTGGGGAAGCTTTCGGGAGGTAACCAACAAAAAGTGGTGATCGGCAAAGCCCTGCTGACTCATCCGAAAGTCGTCATGCTGGATGAGCCTACGCGTGGCATTGATGTCGGGGCCAAGCTGGAAATCTATGAGCTGATCAATCAACTCACCGCTGAAGGTCGAGCGGTCATCTTGGTTTCGAGTGAATTGCCTGAGTTGATGGGCATGAGCGATCGGATCTTGATGCTCAATTCGGGACGCCTAGGCGGCAGTTTTTCCAGAGAAGAAGCCACGCAAGAAAAGCTGATGCAGGCAGCCTTAGGTGCTGCCTAATCGGCTGCGTCAGGGACGCGGCAAACGTCACTGCCCGCCTTTTTTGTATGTGAAATAGTTTTCAACAACCCAGAGACAACCTCGTCATATCCGCCTGCGTTTCTTATTCGCACCCCCCTCAACCTCTATGAAAACCATCACCAAATTCACCTTTGCTGCAGTCGCTGCTTCCGGTCTTCTCGGCAGCAGTGAATTGTCGGCAGAAATCAAGGCTCCAGGCCTCCAGTTGTCTTCGGAGGAATTCAAGAACCGTCTGCAAAAGGATCTAGCCCCCCTGCCCGGCGGTGGACAGTTGCAGATGAGTTACGCGAACGTGGTCGATAAAATCTTACCCAGTGTCGTCACCGTCTTCTCCTACGGGGAGCGCGCGGGCCGTGCCATGCGCGGAGGAGGGCAGGACATGCCAGACCTGGACCAAATGCCGCCCATGTTTCGCGAGTATTTCCGCGAGTGGTTCCGCCAACAGCAAGAAGAGGAAGAGGAGAATCCGCGCCCTGGCCCCCGCAATCGCCGGGGTGCTCAACCGCAGAATCCTGACGACAAAGAATTTGATCCCAATGGGGTCGGCTCGGGTGTCATCATTTCAAACGATGGTTACATTTTGACCAACAATCACGTCGTGGCCGAAGCTGACAAGATCGAGGCCATCGTGCAGATCGGCAGCACGACCAAACGCTACGTGGCAACCGTGATCGGCGCTGATCCGCAGACAGATGTGGCTTTGATCAAAATCGACGCCAAAGACCTGCCCGCTGCGACCCTCGCCGACAGTGCTCAACTGCGCGTGGGTGACATCGTTTTGGCGCTCGGTGCCCCGATGGAGCTGAGTCGCTCGGTGAGCCAAGGCATTGTGAGCGCTCTGGGGCGCAGCGGCATGGGCATCATCCGTGGCCAAAACATGCCTGCCTATGAGGACTTCATCCAAACCGATGCGGCCATCAATCCAGGGAACTCGGGTGGTCCGCTGGTGGATGCTCTGGGGCGCGTGATTGGCATCAATACGGCGATTTATTCGCGCTCCGGCATGAACGCAGGCATCGGATTTGCCATTCCCATCAACCTCGCGCTACGCATTGCTGAAGACTTGACCGATGACGGCGAAGTGGCTCGCGGTTACCTCGGCATCTTGCCCGCCGACATTGATGCCGAGACGGCGAAGCTTTGGAATCTCAGTGATGAAAGCGGTGCCATTGTGCGCACGGTGCGCAACAACTCGCCCGCGGCCAAGGCTGGCCTGCAAGTTGGCGACGTCATTCTATCGGTCTCTGGCAAGAAGATCGAAAATGCATCCAAGCTGCCGCTGGTCGTCAGTTCTTACCGTCCTGGCTCCGAAATCACGCTGCAAGTGCAGCGCGATGGCAAAACCCTGAACCTCACGGCTAAGCTGGCCAAGCTGACGCCTGAAGTGCTGGAAGGGCGTGAGTCTCCCGCCGAAGACGAGGTCGCTCCTCCGAAAAGTGCCAGCGTGGCGGATGTCATGCCCGGCGTGACCATTCAGAACCTGACCCCTAGCACTCGTGAGCGCTACGAAGTGCCTGAAGAGATTTCGGGCGTGGTCATCACCCAGATTGATCCAGACAGCCGAGCCGCTGCGATGGGCGTGGAAGAAGGAGATGTCATCCTGCAGATCAATCGCAAGCCCGTTCGTGCCGTGGGAGAAGCTCAGCAAATGGCCAAAACGGGCAGCAAGAACGTGCTGCTGAACATCTGGCGCAAAGGCGACACGATGCTCTTCATCCTCGGCAAAGACTGATCCTGGCTGAAGCCCAGCCGATCTCAAGCCCGCACTCCATCTTGGGGTGCGGGCTTTTTTTTGAGGGTTCAAGATCACGGCCCCTTTCCTCAGGCATCATTTCGATACCCGAATGCATGATCCTGGTGTGCATTTCGGACCGTTGGTTGGACGCATCTTCTCCACAACGACCTCACCTGATGATGCACCGATTCATCCCCTTCCTTGCCCTCTCGATGAGTTCCATCTGGGCACAATTGCCAGGCACGTTCACTTTGGCACCCAGAGAGGACTTTTCAGCGACCATGGTTGCGGGCATTGACCGCATGGCGTTGCGCTTGCTGGCCGCTTCCCGTGCGACGAGGAAGCCATCACGAGACAAAATCAAGGCCGCTCTGGGTCTCGTGGACCTGCGCATGAGCTTCGCTTCCTTCGAGCTCGTCGGCGACCTTGATCACCCTGCCCTCCTTCAGGAAAGCGCAGCGTATCGAGTCTATCGCGTGCGTTGGCCTGTTCTTGATGGCCTCACCGGCGAGGGCTTGTATCTTCAACCAAAGGTCAAGCCACTCGCGCGTGTCATTCATCTCCCAGATGCAGACACAGCTCCTGAGCAAGCCCTTGCATCGCTTCACCAGTATGCAGGCTGCGAGATCGTGATTCCCTTCCTGATCAGCCGAAGCCAAGCCTTCAGCCGAAGCGAGAGCTTGGGCATCGCCACCCACCTTTCGCATCGGGAATGGATTCATCGTCAAAGCTTCGTGTTAGGCCGTCATCTGGTGGGTTATGAAGTTCAGAAGGTATTGGCCTTGATCGACCACTTTGCCATCAAGGATCTGGCCACGCCCCTTCATCTGTCAGGTCAAGGCGAAGGTGGCCTCGTGGCTTTGTGCGCCGCCGTCTTGAAAGATCGCGTGCATTCGGTCAGTTCCGCAGGTTACTTCGGCCCACGCGAAGGCATGTGGCAGGAGCCCTTGGAGCGAAATCTCTTTGGGTGGCTGCGAGATCTAGGCGATGCCGAACTCGTGGCGTTGATGGCTCCACGTCCCGTGCTTTTGGAACATGCGCATTACCCTGAGCTTGTGATCCAGACGACTCCTCAGCCTGGGCTCAAAGCACGACCTGCCCCAGGTCGGTTGACGAAACCCGATGAGGCTTCTTTTCTGGCTGAAGCAGAGCGTGTGCGGCAGCTACAGCCCAAGAGCCGATTGCTCATCGCCAAGGCCCAGACCTCCTTGCGAACGAGGCTTCTGCATCTTTTCTCGGCCACGACTGCCGAAGCGATCTTGGCGGCCCAAGACCCGCAAACATGGCCGAACGAACTAGCCATCCATGCGGCTGGGCAAAAGCGCCAAGTCCAAGAAATGCAGAACTACACCCAGCGTCTCTTGGCCCTGAGCGAGTCTGAAAGAGACGCTGTTTTTTGGAAAAAGTTGCCGCTAGCTTCCCTGCCCGCTTACGAAAAGCATAACCTCACGGAGCGGGCTCGCTTTTGGCAGGATGTCATCGGTCGATTGCCCGATCCCGACCAACCCATGAACGCCAAAAGCCGACTCGTGCGGGAAACCGAGCGTGTCAGGATCTATGAAGTCACGCTGGATGTGTGGCAGAATGTGTTTGCCTGGGGCTGGCTTTGCCTCCCGAAAGACTTATCGCCCGGCACACGAAGGCCGGTGGTGGTTTGTCAGCATGGTCTGGAAGGATTGCCCGAAGACACGTTCACCACGGACCCAACTCAACGCGCTTACCCAGCCTACCAGGCTTTTGCCTTGAGGTTGGCCGAACAAGGTTTCGTGACCTTTGCACCGCATCATCCCTACCGGGGCCAAGATGCCTTTCGCACCTTGCAGCGAAAGCTGAACCCCTTGGGCCTCACGCTCTTCAGCGTCATCATTGGACAGCATCAGCGTCTGTTGGAATGGCTGAAAGCCCAGCCCTTCACGCAAGCCGACAAGATCGCCTTCTATGGCTTGAGCTATGGGGGCAAATCTGCCATGCGCATCCCTGCCATTCTGTCTGACTATGCGCTCAGCATTTGCAGTGGTGATTTCAACGAATGGGTTCGCAAATGCGCCAGCACCGACCTGCCCATGAGCTACCTCTTCACCGGAGAATACGAAATCTGGGAATGGAACCTCGGCCGCACCTTCAACTATGCAGAGATGGCAGCGCTGATTGCTCCGCGTCCCTTCATGGTCGAACGCGGTCACGACGATGGCGTGGGCACCGATGCCTGGGTGAACTACGAATATGCCAAAGTGCGTCGTCTTTACGCCAAGCTGGGCATCCCCGACCGGACCGAAATCGAACACTTCAACGCAGGTCACCAAATTCACAGCCTCGGCACTTTTGCTTTCCTCAAGCGTCATCTTGGTTGGAGATGATGGTTTCCACCGAGCGTTTTGATGGAAGGACTTGCATGAATGTAAGCGCACGTTGCTGCGAGGAAGGCTTGCTGGATCTTGGAAAATCACGCCACCTTCTTCGCCTCTTGCACCGCCAAGATGCGCATGATGGTCTCGTTGAAGGCCTGCTTGAAGGCTTCATCCTGGCGGAGTTGGTAAAGCTCCATGTCGGTCTTGCGCTGGGCGAGCACGGCTTGGTTGATGAGGTCGGCGAGGGCGATCTCGCGGTTCTGGGGATCGGCTTTCACCACCTCGGCGTAGCGGGCGTGATTGCGGACACGTTCGACGATGTTCACCAGCTTCACGCGCTGCTCCTCCGGCGTGGCGCTCCAGGCGCTGAACCAGCGTTCGTTGAAGGCGGCGATGATGTCGTCGAGCGGTTCGCGCTCTTCCTCACCGCCGTGGTGGCCACGCACGTTGGGGTTTTGGGGATCAAGCGCGGTCGTTGAGGCATCCAGGCCGATGTGCTCGTTCAGCTTCACGCGTTCGAGGGCATAGGTGCTGAGGTCCACGCTTTCGAGCAGCGCATCCAGATCGTCTTTGTCTTTGTCCTTCACCTTCAACTTGGGAATGAGGAACTTCAGAAACCAGTGCAGCTTCTCCCATCGGATGTTTTCAAACGGGATGATGCAGGCAAGCTGGCCGTAGATCTTCACGAACTGCTTGGCCTTGATCTTGAAGTCGATCTTGTCCTCCTCGTCTTCGATCAGGTCAAAGCGGGCCACGCAGTGATCCATGATCGGGTGGAGCTGTTCCGGTGGGGCTTTCTTGAAGAAGGCTTCGTTGAAGCGGTCCACGTCGTCTTGGTTATACACCTCGGCTTCATCCAGTTCGTCCTTCAGATCGTGCAGGACGTTGATGTCCGTCGGCTCGCTCAGGCTGGTGGCGGTGTAGAAGGGATCGAAGGCAGCTTTGATCTCCGCAGCGGTGTTGTAGAAGTCGAGGATGAAGGTGTTCTGCTTCGCCATCTTCGGGTTGCACCGGTTCAGGCGGGAGAGCGTCTGCACGGCGAGCACGCCTTGCAGCTTCTTGTCCACATACATCGTGTGCAGCAGTGGCTCATCGAAGCCGGTGAGGAACTTGTTCGCCACCACCAGCAGGCGGTAGGTCGGCACCTTCTCCTGCGGATGCATCCGGGCGTATTTGCCGGACAGGCGGTCGCGGATTTCCTTCTCGGGGAAGCCATTCAGGCTGTCCTCCGTGTGCTCGATGCCATCCACCACCTTCTTGCCGGAGAAAGCGATGATGGGCAGGAAGTCGGCGTTGGCTTTCTCCAGCTCTTTGCGGATCGCTTGATAGTAGCGGATGGCGCACTCAATGTTGCGCGTCACCACCATGCCGCGTGCCTGGCCTTTGAGCAGCTTGGGCTTCACCACATGGTCCATGAAGTGGTTCACCATCAGCGCGGCCTTCGTGCCGATGGTCTGCTTGTGCGCTTCCACATAGGCGCGGAGCTTCTTCTGGGCTTTGGCGTTCTCGAAGCGCGGATTGTCCTCAATGGACTTCTGCACCTCGTAGTAGCTCTTGTACGTCGTGTAGTTGGCTAGCACGTCGAGGATGAAGTCCTCCTCGATGGCCTGCTTCATCGAATACAGGTCATGCGGGTCAAAGCCGCCGGTCGTGTTCGGTTTGCCAAACTTCTCCAGCGTCGCGGCCTTGGGCGTGGCGGTGAAGGCGAAGAAGCTCGCGTTCTTGCCCATCTTGCGTTTGCCCATGGCTTCCAGCATCAGGTCCTGCCAGTCTTCCGGCTCTTCCTTGTCCTCGGTGGCACCGATGGCTTGGTTCAGCTTGTCGGCGGCCACGCCGCCCTGGCTGCTGTGCGCTTCGTCGATGATCACGGCAAAGCGCTTGTCGCTCATGTTGGCGATGCCATCCACGATGAAGGGAAACTTCTGGATGGTGGTGGTGATGAGCTTCTTGCCCTTCTCCAGGTGGCTGCGCAGGTCGGCGGCGCTTTCGGCGTGGGCAATGAGGTTCTTCACCTCGGAGAACTGCTTGATGTTGCCGTCGATCTGCTTGTCCAGCACGCGGCGGTCGGTGACCACGATCACGGAGTCGAAGAGGTTCGTCTGCCCGGTGCTTTCGTAGAGTTCGATGAGCTGATAGGCCAGCCAGGTGATGCTGTGGCTCTTGCCGGAGCCCGCGCTGTGCTGGATCAGGTAGCGACCGCCCACGCCTTCACTCTGCACCAGCCGCAGGAGCTTCCGCACGACTTGCAGTTGATGGTAGCGGGGGAAGTAAAGAATGACGGAGGTCTTCTTCGCCTCCTTGTCCACTTCCTCCACCACCTTGGCGAAGTGCTCGATGATGTTGCACAGGCTCTGCCGGGTGAGCACATCCTGCCAGAGATAGGCCGACTTCGGGCCGTGAGGGTTCACCGGGTTGCCTTTCCCGGCACCGTTCGGCTGGCCTTGATTGAAGGGCAGGAAATAAGTGCCCGCGCCATCCACCTTCGTCGTCATCCAGACCTCATCGGGATCCACGGCAAAGTGGACGAGGCAGCGGCGGAAGTGGAAGAGCGTCTCGTTCGGGTCACGGTCCTCGCGATACTGCTTCTTCGCGTGGTTCACGTTCTGGCCGGTCCACGGGTTCTTGAGTTCCAGCGTCGCCAAGGCCAGGCCGTTGATGAAGAGCACCATGTCCACCGACTTCAGCGGATCAGCCAGGGAGTAATGCACCTGCCGCGTCACGGAGAAGCGATTGCTCTCAAAGCGGGCCTTCACGTCCGGGTTCAGGTCGTTGTAGGGCAGACGGTATAGCAACGTCAGGTGCGCATTGTCCACCTCCAGCCCCTTCTTCAGCACGGTCAGAATGCCGTCCTTCTTCAGTTTGCGGTGCAGCCGCTCCAGCACCTGCCGCTTCCAGTCCGGCTTGTGATGCAGTTTCTCCAGTTCCTTTGCCTGCGTGCTCTCCAGGAACTGCCACAGCATCGCCTCATCCACCGCGAACTCCGCGTTGAAATCCCCCGGCTTCCCCCGCTTCCAGCCATTGCCGCTATAGTCCGGCGTTGGCTCTTGAATGACCGCATCCTTGGCCGCCGCTGACACGCCGCCGGTCAGGGAACGTTCAATGCAGGCTTCCAGGGCGGCTTCGTTGGTTTGGGAGGGCATGGTTTAGGCTTCTCTGAGTCGTTTGAGCAAAGCTTTCGCCGATGGGAAGGTCTCTTCGATCACGGCCGGGTCGATCACCTTGAGCAATTCAAAGGACACCTTGCCCTTGGCGTATTGGCGCTCGCCACAGTTAGCGGTGGCTTTCACCAGGGCAGCGTAGGCCTTCTTTCGATCCACCTTCTCCAAGTCTGGCCACTTCGGCAGGGCCCTATCATTCCAGCAGCCTTTGAAAAAGTCCTTCAAAGCCTCACGATCCGCAATAAACCAGCTCTCCATGCAGGTGATCATCAGGAAAGCGTCGTCCTTCCCGGCCTTGTCCGGCTTGGACCACTTGTCACGTGCCTTGAGATGTTGCCAAACATCGTGACCGGCTTTGACGAAGTCTTCGCTGTCCACCAGCAGCAGGGGAAGCTCATCCGGTTTGCGGGTTGCAACGGCTGTGCAGAAGTCGTTAAAGGCATCCTTGCGCCCACCACAACGTACAGGCCTTGGCATCTTGCGCAGGTCCTTGAGTCCCGCTTTTTCAAAGAATGCCGTCCATCCTGAACGGAACTCCGAGTCTTGCGTGCGACTGTCACCTCCGCCTTCGATGTAGATCTTGATCTTCACCAGCGGTTCCCTCCTAGTTCGCCTTTGCTCCAGAGTTCTCCCAGGGAGTATTTCTCTAGCCACAGCTTCATGCGTTTGCCATCCAGACGCTCAAAGACCGACTCTCCGTCATGCTTCTCGCAGACGATGATGCTCTCAGGGTCGTCTTGAAGGCAGTCCACCAATTGGCGTGAATGAGTCGTCACCACGATCTGCGTGCGCTCCGAGGCTTCCATCAAAAGTTCCGCCACATGCCGCAGCACATCCGGGTGCAGCCCCAGCTCCGGCTCCTCAATAGCAATCAAGGGCGGCGGCTTCGGATCATGCAGGATGACCAGCAGGGAGATGAACCTCAGCGTGCCATCCGAAAGACGGCTAGCCGGGATTTCAATGCCCCCTTCTTCTTCTAGATAGAGCAGCAGGCTGCCTCCCGCCACAGGCTTGGCTTGGATGCCTTGAATGCCGGGATACAGCGTTTGCAGCCCAGTGATGATCTTCTTCCTCGTCCGCGCATCCATCGCCTGCACCACCACCGCCAGATTCTGGGCAGACCTGGCCAGCCGGTCCTGGCGCTCATCTGGGCGCACCGGCTTTCGCATTTGGGCATGCGGACCAAAGCTCCAGTTTCGATAGAGTGCGATGCTGGAATACTTCTCTTGAATGGAACTCATCACCGCATAGCGGCCAGGATCACGGACTTGAGCTAAAATGGAGGCGCTGCGGTTTAGTCTGCTGTCGCGTAGCTTTCGAGAAAGCCCTCCCGGCTTGGTCCAGAGAGTTGTGCCCATTGGAGTTCGGAAAAAAACAGGACGATCCTTTTTCCGTCCGGCCAAGGCTTCGCCAATCGACTCCGAAAACACATCCACGGCACCGCCATTGTTCTGAAGACGGAGTTCATGCCGGTAGGAGACACCTTTCTTGCCTGAAGCAATCAGGCAGGCCACGATCGCCGTCACAGGTGCCCCATCTCCGCTTGATCCTTCTTTCCAGAGCCATTCCTGGATGCCACCGTCCTCCATAATAGGTCCGGCAATGGAATGCAGCGGCGACGGGGCCTCCCGGAACAAGTTGATCACCTCCAGCAAGTTACTCTTGCCACTGCCGTTGGGGCCGATCAGCACATTCAGCTTCCGCATCGGCAGGTCGATCCCCTTGTGCCCAAAGGACAAGAGGCCGGAGACGTGGAGGTGTTGAATGAGCATGGTCTGAGTTTAAACGATCGATTAGTGAAAAGCTAGGTTTTGATCGGTTTGGAAACTAGGAGCTAATTGCCCTGCGTCAGCATCAGTGGCGGTTCCTGTTCGTCGTCGTTGCGGGTGTAGCCTATACCACCAGTCGGGTCGACAGGTTGAACATCTTCAAGAGGCTTGGTGTTGGCGACCGTTTTGACCTGCATTGGTTCCATAGTCTCGAACTCCAACAGTTTACCGAGGTCCTTTTTGGACAGAGCGTTCAATTCCCGATCGTCGAGTTCGAGCTGGGTCTGGCGGAGTTCGATACCGTGGAGGCGGAGCTTGGGCTTTTTGTAAAGAGACGAGCGGTGGACTTCGGCGCGGACGTTCACGCTTTCGGTGTAGAAGTCCTTGTAGTTCTTGGAGGTGAGCCCAGGCGCGGGCAGTGCATCCAGATTGTAGAGTTCACCCTCATGGCCTATTTGGAGTGTCATCCGGTCACCACGAGTCGCTTTAAGGCTGGTGATCGTGCCGTGGAGGTCATACATCACACCGTCCTTCAGATGCGGCAGGATGGTATCGTCATCGGCCAAGTAGTTCTCCATGTTGTGCTGGTCGATCATGACCGCATGTTTGAACTTCCGATCATTGCTGACCTCAATGGACTTGGCTTTGTCTTCCCGCAGTGGTGCCAGGGCCTTTTTGAACGAACGCTTCTTCACCATCTTGTGAAGTCCCCGCTGCTTTTTCCGGGAGAGGCTCTTGTCCTTGGTGTCTTCGCCCTTTTTGAAGAATCCCGCCTTCTTGATGAGTTTCAGAACCACGCTCACCCAAAACACATTGAGCGCAGCCTTGAAGACTTCGAAGTCCACTGGGTTTTGAGCAGCCCAATCATTGATGGAACGATGAGCGCCTTCGACGGATTGGAAGAAGCCCTCCACCTCCTCTGCCTTGGGTTCTTCCGCGAGTTTGAGGAACTCGACGAAGTCAGCCACTGAATCAAAGGGCAGTGCATCCGAAGCATCCCGGAAAAAGAGCACCAGATCAACGATCACCGATCCATCGCGCAGGGCTGTGGCCTGCACTTCAGGCTCGATGGTGATACCCATCACGCAGTTCAGCTCCGTGAGAACTGAGTGAAAACCGGTTAAAGACTCCCCAAGCTCAGACAAAGACACCTGCGAGTCAGACTCTTCCTCGGTGCCCTTGAAGCGGATGAAAAGGTTGGGGTCCATATACGGAAGCGGTTGGCGCTAGACTTTGATCTTCCCCGTCACCGCGTGGGCGATGAGGGTGCTGCGGAGGGTTTGCAGGGTTTGGATTTGGGATTCGATGTTGGATTTGGCTTTATCGGAAGCGTCGCTGATCGACTGAACGCGAATCACCAACTCGTCTTGTTCATCGCGTGGCGGAGTTGGAAGCAAAACCGTTTTGAGACTTTCAGTCCGTAGGCAGCGGGTCCCGTGTCCTGATTCTTCAATCAAGGGGGTTAACATCTCTTGGCACGCCGTCAGCAAGGTTAGCAAGAAATCAGGGGACATGACAGCTTGGTTAACCTCCATGCCTTTGATGTCTTGGTTAATGGTTGAGTGAACGGTGTTGACCGCGATGGGAACAGTGCGAACGAGGATCATTCCTCGCACAACGATCAACACCGTTCCTGGCGACAATAGCTTGATGTTCGTGTGCTTCAGTGCGGCTGCGCTGATGGTGTCTTCAGATGAATCGATTTTGAGGCGCTTCATGTCCTTCGGAGAGATCCACGGCACACCTCCATTCCAAAAGTCGCTTCGATCTTTGGACGGTGTTGCACCACTTACGAAGGACACCACCGCACCGAGCTTTCGGACTTGCCAATGCTTCGGAATCGGGCCGATCCAGGGGATACCGGAGTCGATGAATTGAGAATTTGGAATGGTGAATGTTGAATGGTCTGAAGCTGCTTCTGCGGCGTCTTCATTCACCATTCCCAATTCACCATTCCTAATTCCGCGCGTTACTGCGCGATTGATCAGGATGGCCTTTTGCTCGTCCAGCAGCTCGATCTGCCGCTGCTTCTTCGCGATCAAGCGGTCGATCTCCGCCGTCTTCTCATCCAGGAAGGCGACGATGCGGTCTTGTTCGGCGCGGGGTGGGATGGGGACGACGATGTTCTTGAAGCCTAGCCAGTAGAGCCGGTTGCGATCCGAGACGATGCCGTAGGAGTGGCGGTTGGTTTCGACTTGGAAGGTCTGGCCCCGGAACAGAAAGGAGTAGTAGCGGGAGTTGATGTCCTTGATCGGTCTGGCAACAACGTAGGCCGGTGAGACGAGACCATCCACGGGAACATCACCCACGGCTCCCTGCCACATGCGCATCGTGTTGTAAGCGATGTCGCCTGCGGCGGCACGCTTGTAAGCGTCACGGTCTTCGATGAGACGCTTCTTACGGTCGCCTTCAAACTGCTCGACTTGCACTCCGTTGCTGATGGTGACGTTCAGGATAGGTAGCTGGCCTTGTCCTGTCTCGACACGTTCGTTGAAGATGGAGAACACGCGGTTTGCCTCCCAATGCTCCGGCACGTCTCCGAGCCATTCGACGCCGGAATCCTTGTAGGCTGGGTATTTCGGGAAAGCGGTCATGGCAGCTTCACCTCCATTTTGATCTGTTCGAGGAGGTTGCGGCCCTTGGGAGTGAGTTTCTGGCCCGAAGGGTCAGCATTCCTTAGCCCAGTCCGAAGGGCTGGGATATCGTAGAGCCCCGCAGGTGGCTTCTGATCGCGGCCTGAAGGGCTGCGATACTCGGGAGGGGGCACCAGCCGCCAAGGTATCGCACCCCGTTGGGGCGCGGACTCAGGGGAAAGGTGCATGGTCAGTGACCCAGCCCAAAGGGCTGGGCTAAGGAATCGCGGGCCTTTGGCCCGAAGACCCGAGGAGAAGTCATTCATGCGCGAGTGAGGAAGACCAGGGAAGAAGGCTTTCATACAGCGGCGAAGTTCAGGATCTGCTCCAGAAGGCCTTCGGTTTCGGTTTCGAGCTGGCGGATCTCGGCCACCACGTCCTCCAGCGGGCGCAGGGGCTGGTGCTGGTAGAAGTATTTGTTGAAGCTGATCTCGTAGCCAATGACGGTCTTCTCCTCGTCAACCCAGGCATCCGGCACATGCGGCAGGACTTCCTTCTGGAAGTAGGCGACGATGCCGCCGGGATAGGTGAGCGGGACGTTTTCTGTATCCCGCAGCTCGCTGTCTGCGACGAATGAAGAATTGGGAATTGAGAATTTGGAATTCTCCATTCTGAATTCGCTATTCAAAATTCTCTGCGCAGCAGAGTCGCGCCAGGAGACGGCATCGAGGATGGCTTTCAGGTCGGCGGGCTTGAGGTCGAGCTTGAGCTTCTTCGCGGCGGCCTTGGTGGACTCGCTGAAGGCATTGAAGTCGTCGCTGGTCGCTTCGCCCAGATGCTTGTGGAGCTTGCCTGCGGCCTCCAGCAGAGCGCGGCGGGCGGTCCAGAGGGTGGTGTCGAGGAGCTTCTTCTTGTTCGCGGGGGAGGTTTCGAGCTGCTCCTTCTCCAGCCAGTGGTCCAGGGCTTCCTTTTGCGCGGCGAGGAAGCCTTTCTCATACACTTTCTCTCCCCACTGCTGCCACATCCACTCCATCTCGGTGCTGAGCGCGGGGACGAAGCGCAGGGTGGCGATGCGGTCGGCGGTGATTTGGGAAGACTTCCGCAGCGGGCGCTCGACGGTGATCTTCCAGTAGCCGAATTCGTTGTTGGGGAAGACTTTGGACTTGAGCAGTGGAGAAGGGAGCGCGGGCACTCCTGCCCGCTCCGGGGTATCTGAGTTGCGGACAGAAGAAGCGGACAAGAGTGTCCGCGCTCCTGTCTCGTTGCTCCCTTCTTCCATCGTGAGATAGGCCTTGGTGATCTCGTCGATGTGGGCCTGGGTGAAGGCGCAGTTTTTTTCGCCGAGGTTCTTGCGCAGCTTCTCATAGAGCTGGGAGGCGTCGATGAGCTGGACCTTGCCCTGGCGCTCCGGGGCCTTGTGATTGGACAGCACCCAGATGTAGGTGGTGATGCCAGTGTTGTAGAAGATGTTGTTGGGCAGCTGGATGATGGCCTCCAGGTAATCGTTCTCGATGAGGTAGCGGCGGATGTTGCTGGCACCGCCGCCGGCATTCCCGGTGAAGAGGGCGGAGCCGTTGTGAACGGTGGCGATGCGGCTGCCGAGCGGGCTGTCGCTGAGGCGTTTCATCTTGCTGGCCATCTCCATGAGGAAGAGGAGCTGGCCGTCATCCACGGCTGGGGCGGCGGGCACGGTCTGCCACTCGTCCTGCATGTCCTTCAGGCGCACCTCGAAGCGGCTGTCGATGATGACGGTCTCGCTGCCTTTCTTTTCTAGGATCTGGCCCTGATCGGTCTTCCAGCTCTTTCCGTAAGGCGGATTGGAAAGCATGAAGTCGAAGCGGAGCTGGCTGAACTCATCCGTGGCCAGGGTGGAGCCGAAGCGAATGTTCTCGGGGTTGTTCCCCTTGATCATCATGTCTGACTTGCAGATGGCGTAGGTTTCGGGGTTGACCTCTTTGCCAAAAAGATAGACGGCGGCGCTGGAGCGGATGGGCCCCTCAGGGTCGAGGATGTAGTCCTGCGCCTCCGTCAACATGCCGCCGGAACCACAGGCGGGGTCGTAAATGGTGATGACGGGCGGGAGCTGGTCCTTCACGGGCTCGATAAGCAGGTGGACCATGAGCTGGATGACCTCGCGCGGGGTGAAGTGCTCCCCGGCTTCTTCGTTGTTCTCCTCGTTGAACTTGCGGATGAGTTCCTCAAAGACGTAACCCATGCCGAGGTTGGTGAGGCCGGGCAGCTTCTTGCCATCCGGCGCGGTGGTGTCGTGCGGGCTGAGATTGATCTCCGGGGAGACGAACTTCTCGACGACGCCGAAGAGGGCATTCGCCTCGGCCATTTTCCGCACCTGAGTGGGCAGGTCGAACTTGGCGATGATCTCGCGTACGTTCTCGCTGTAGCCGTTGAGGTAGTTTTCCAGATTGGCGACGAGCTGGGAGGGATTCCCGAGCAGGGTCTTCAGGGTGAATTGGGAGGTGTTGTAAAAGACCTGCCCGGCGGCGTCCTTCAGCCCCTCAGGGTCCAGCACGGCCATCTTGGCCTCTTCCTTCTGGAAGCGGACCTCCTCCAGCACGGCGGCCTTCGTGTCCTCCAGCAGGCAGTCGATGCGCCGCAGGACGAACATCGGCAGGATGACATCTCGGTATTTCCCGCGCACAAAGACATCCCGCAGGCAGTCGTCGGCAATGGACCAAATGAAGGAGACGATCTTGTTGTGGGCGGAATGATCCATGCGGTGGTTTCCCTATCCAAGCAGCGGGCTGCGCTCGTGGCAAGAGGTCGCGCTGATTCATTGAAATCGAGACCGTAAAAAAAACCCCCAGCGAATCCGCTGGGGGTCAATCGTGAAGAACAGAGATGAAGCGGAATCAATCCTCGCTACTCGCGGCAGCGAGGGCAGCGATGACGTTGATGTCTTCGAGGGTGGTGGTGTCGCCTTTGAGGGTTTCGCCAGAAGCGATTTGCTTAAGGAGACGACGCATGATCTTGCCGGAACGAGTTTTCGGCAGTGCAGCCGCGAAGCGGATCTCATCCGGCGTGGCCACCGGGCCGATGACCTTGCGGACGTGCTTCTTCAGCTCGTCTTCGAGTTCACGATTCGTTTTGATGCCTTCCTTCACGGTGACGAAGCAGACGACGCCTTGGCCTTTCAGTTCATCGGGACGACCGACGACGGCGGACTCGGCAACAGAAGGATGCGAAACGAGGGCGCTTTCGACTTCGGCGGTGCCGAGGCGATGACCCGCGACGTTGAGCACGTCGTCAATGCGGCCGATGATCCAAATGTGGCCGTCTTTGTCGCGGCGGGCTCCGTCGCCAGCGAAGTACCAGCCCTTGAAGTCGCTCCAGTAGGTCTTCTGGTAGCGTTCCTTATCTCCCCAGATGCCACGCAGCATGGACGGCCAAGGTTTCTTGATGACGAGCTTGCCCTGTTCGTTGGTGCCGACCTCGTTGCCGAGGTCATCGACGATGCCGACATCGACCCCAAAGAAGGGCAGCGTAGCGGTGCCGGGCTTTGTGGCGATGGCGCCAGGGATCGGGGTGATCATGTGACCGCCAGTTTCGGTCTGCCACCAGGTATCGACGATGGGGCATTTGCCGCCGCCGACGAGCTTGTGATACCACATCCAGGCTTCCGGATTGATCGGCTCACCCACGGTGCCGAGCAGGCGCAGGCTGCTGAGATCGTGTTTCTTGAGCCATTCATCGCCCCACTTCATGAAGGCGCGGATGGCGGTGGGAGCGGTGTAGAAGACGCTGACCTTGTACTCGTCGATGATGCGCCAGAAACGGTCGTTTTCCGGCCAGTTCGGAGCGCCTTCGTACATGAGGCAGGTGGCACCGAGGGCCAGCGGGCCATAGACGATGTAGCTGTGGCCCGTGACCCAGCCGATGTCGGCGGTGCACCAGTAAACGTCATCGTCGCGCAGATCGAAGACGTATTTGCAGGTCATGTAGGCGTGCAAAAGATAACCGCCGGTGGTGTGCAGAATGCCTTTGGGTTTGCCGGTCGATCCGCTGGTGTAGAGGATGAAAAGCGGGGACTCGGAGTCCATGGCAACTGCGGGGCAGTTTGCATCGACGTATTCGAGCTCGCGATGCCACCAGAAGTCGCGTCCTTCCTCGATGTGCACCTCGTTGTCCGTGCGCTTCAGCACGATGACGGTGTTCACGGGCGTGTCTTTTCCCTTCAGAGCATCATCGACGTTCTTCTTGAGCGGCACCACCGCACCGCGGCGATAGCCACCATCGGCAGTGATCACCACCGTCGCGCCGCTGTCGAGCACGCGGTCCTTGATCGACTCAGCGCTGAATCCGCCAAACACAACGCTGTGCATGGCACCGATGCGGGTGCAGGCGAGCATCGCCACGGCGGCCTCTGGCACCATCGGCATGTAGATCACGACGCGGTCGCCCTTCTTCACCTTGTGACGTTTCAGCACGTTGGCAAAGCGGCAGACATCACGGTGGAGCTGCTGGTAGGTGATCGTGCGCTTTTCACCGGGCTCGCCTTCCCAGATGATGGCGGCCTTGGTCTTGCGAGGGCCATCAAGATGACGGTCGAGACAGTTTTCGCTCACGTTGAGCTGGCCACCGACAAACCATTTCGCGTTCGGGCACTTCCAGTCGAGCACCTTCTTGAAGGGTTTGCGCCAGGTGAGTTCCTTTGCTTCACGGCCAAAGAACTTGTCCGGGTTTTTGAGCGACTCCTCATGCATCTTTTTGTACTGTGCCATGGAGCTGATGCGGGCCTTTTTGGAAAACTCCGCACTCGGCTTGAACACGCGATTTTCGACGAGCAGGCTCTTCGAGGAGGTGGCGGAGGCTTTGGCGGCGGGTTTGGCTGCTTTCGCGGCTTTCGCAGGCTTTTTGGCGGCGGCTTTTTTGCTCATGTGGGGTCGGGAAAAAGGGGCGGAATTAACGGCAGAAAGATCAGGCTACATGCAGCGAAGTTTGTCTGGCAACCGCGAAGTGTGATACTTCCGGCAAGAAGTGCCTGTGCTCAGCAGATGCCTGGCATGGGCAAACCGGCCTAGAGCTTGGCCAGTTCGCGGAACTTGGGCAATGCTTCCAGGATGTTTTCGCGCTTCTGGCTAGGGGAGAGTTCCCAAACCAGAGGCACGCCCCGAGGCACCAGGGGTAGCAGGCGGGCATAATCCACCCCCCCCGTGGAAAGCGGCACGCGGTGGTCGCGGGCGGGCCACTCCACGTCATGGACATGACAACCCAGGAGCCGTGGTGCATTTTCACGCAAGAAAATCTCGGGATCGAGCAGGGCTAGATTCGCTTGGCGCTGCACGTGGCCAAAGTCATGCCAGGTGCCGAGCCAAGGGCTGTCGTAGTGCGCCAGCAACTGCTCCATTTCCTTTTGCGTGGGGATTTGCTCAAAGTGACTGCGCGTCTCCATGCCGACCTTCACGCCTAGCTTCTCGCACTCCGGCAAAAGGCGATCCAGCGCAGCGCGAACGAGGGCTAGGTGCTTCGCGCTGGCTTTCTCACGGGCCATCGCCAGCTTGAGCTTCAGGCGGATGAACTCCTTGGAATACAGGCCGCCTGCCTTGACGATGGCTTCCAGCTTGGCGGTGATCGAGGGCATCTTTACGCTGCCCAGGTGCAGCACCACAAGGTCTGCTCCCATGCGGGTGGCCATGTCCAGCGTCTTTAGCGTCAGCTTGATCGCCCGCTCTCGCTGCGATTCGTCCGACGTGGTGAACTCAAAGACATCGGGGGCGTCCATCGTGACCTCGACCGGGGGTGGGCAGAAGTTGTGCAGGCTGGAGACGCGGATCTCGCCTGCTTTCACGGCATCCAGGATGCCAGGCAGCAGGGTGATTTTGGTGCCATGGCTGACCTCGATCCATTCAAAGCCGAGTCCGCGCACTTCGTGGACGAGCTCGCGCCCCTCGGTGTGGCGGTGGCTTAGCCAGCAGGTGGAAAGCGATAGCATGATCAGACAGCGAGCGGACGACTATTCCTGCACGATGGTCAGCTCCTGGGAGACAGGCATGTCCAGCGTCCACTGCCCGTCCTTTGGGGTTCCCCGGCCTTTGTATTCGAAGTGAAAGACGCGCTGCGGGCGTGCCCCGGGCTGATTGGGTTTGGTGAAGAAGTCGATCTCTAGGACGCGCTCGGCGTCCTTGGCCTCCTTCGGCAGGTCCAGCTTCTTGGCGCGCAGTTGCACGCTATTCGTTCCATTTTTCAGGCCACCGGTCAGGAAAAGACGGGCCACGGTGTCCGCAGCGTAGTGCTCCTGGCCATTCACCAGCAGGGTGGTTTCGTAGCCGATGGTTTGCAGGGTGCAGCCAGTGATGTGATCCGGCACGGCACAAAGCGGCGGCGTGGCGGGCGGCGTGCCGGGTGGGGTGAATTCAGGCAGGTCGAGGAAGTCCGGCGGCTCTCCGGCGAGCAGCTTGGCGCGCCGCTCGGGCTGGGTGGAAAGCTGGATGAACTTGCTGCTGTCAAACTTCCAACTGCCGGATTTTTCACGGAAAAATTTCAGCATCAGCAGGTTCTCCGGGATCACGTCTGGGGCATCCCCCAGGTCCACTTTGCCAAAGTAAAGCAGATGCGCGGTATCGCCGATAGCCTGCACCTCCAGCAGCCGCAGGTCGGTGATGTCGGCGGGCGAGAGCATGGTTTCAAAGACCGCCTTGGGGAAAGGCAGACCTTGGCTGATGACCAGATTTCGCGTGATGATCTGGCGATGCATGGTGATTGCTGCCGCCCAGGCGCGGGCATCCTTGGCCAGGACAGCACTGCGCCAGCGGGCGTAGGCACGCTCAAGATCCGGGCGCAGCTGGGGCTCATCCTGGGCCAGGGCAAATCCTGCGGCGAGGCAAAGGCAAAGAAGAAAGGAGCGGATCAACGTCATGCGGGTCGGCAGGCTAGGCTTTGATTTTGCAAACAGCAAGCATGGGAGAGCTTGCGGACCATGTTTCGATTCCGTAACCTGTGAAAATGCCGAACCGTGGCCCCACCTTCAGCGCCCTGTGTGTGGCGCTATGCACGCTGACTCAACTTGTTTCAGCCGCTCCCCTCACTCCTGGCCACCTTGTCGTGTATCGCATCGGCACTGGCTCAGGCAGCCTGGTGAACACGGGGAATCCGGTCTTTCTGGATGAATTCAGCCCGTCAGGCACGCTGGTGCAGTCCATCGCCATGCCGACGGTGGTGAGTGGCACGCAAAAGCGGCTGATCGCAAGTGGGACAGCAGGCTCTGAAGGGCAGATGACACGCTCGGCGGACGGACGCTTCCTGGTGCTTCCGGGCTACGATGCGACGCCGCCGCACACGGGCTCGCTGACAGGCTCGGCTTCCAGCGTGGTGAACCGCGTGATTGGCCGGGTGGATGCCGATGGGAATGTGGACACCAGCACGGCACTCACAGATGCCTACGATGCGAACAATTTCCGCGGCGTGGCCTCAAACACGGGGCTTGAGTTTTGGACTGCGGGAAACAGCAGCACGAGTGGTGGTGTGCGCTACGTGGCCAGCTTGGGTGCCACGACCTCGACCCTGCTCAGCAGCACCAACCTCAATCTGAGGATGCCTGCGATTTTCGATGGGCAGCTTTATGTTTCCTCGGGCAACGGCTCCACCGTGCGACTGGGCTCCGTAGGCAGTGGCTTGCCAACGACCTCTGGGCAGGTGATCTCGGCCTTGGCAAGCAACGTTACGCCAAATCCATTCACAGGCCCTACAAACCCGCCACCGCTGGCTCCAAATGCATTTGTGTTTTTGGATCTCAATTCGTCTGTGATGGGTCTAGACACCCTGTACACAGCGGACGATGGGGGCAGCGGCAGCCTGCAAAAGTTTAGCTTTGATGGCACAGCGTGGACAGCCCGTGGTTCGGTGGGGGTTGCAGCCGATCTCTATCGGGGGCTGATTGCCAAAAAACAGGGCAGCGATGTGCTGCTCTATGCCGTGCGCAAAGGGGGCGGCGGTGCCACGGGTGGTGGTGAGCTCGTGACCCTGACGGACACCAGCGGCAGCACGGGCACGCTCACGGGCACACCGACCTTGCTGGCGACTGCGGCCACCAACACCGCCTACCGTGGTGTCGCCTTTGCGCCTGAAAAGCCGGACCTTCAGATCAGCCTGGAGCGCCCTGCCCTGCTGCCGACGGACCCGCTGCCAGTCACCCGCAAGCCCTTTTCCCTGCTGTTGAAGGTGAGGAACACTGGCGGCGGCGCGGCTTATCAGGTCGGTGGGCAGCTTACGCTTCCTGCGGGACTCAGTTTTGTCTCGGCCAGCACACCTGGGCTCACTTCAGGACAGGCGGCTGGAGTGTTCAGCTTCAGCGGCGGCACTCTGGCGGCTGGGGCAGAGGCGGTGCTGAGCCTGCAAGTACAGACTTCCACGGCTGGTGAGGTGAACTTTACCAACGGAGCCGCCGAGGTCGATGCAGGCGCGCTGGTGGCTGAATCTAACGAAGCCAACAATACCTCGGCCCTGCTGAATGTATCGGTCGTCGATGCGCCAGACATGAGCCTGACCCTTGCGGCTCCAAACGAGGCACTTACCGGCCCATCTGGCTTTGACTACACGCTGACCGCCACGAACAGCGGTGCTCTGGCGCTGCCGGAATCGACCCTATCCTTCCCCCTGCCGCCGGGGCTTAGCTTTGTCAGCGGCAGCGCAGCAGGCTTCAGCGCCAGCGAGTCCGCAGGCACGGTCAGCTTCACGGGAGGAACGGTGGCCGCCGATGCCAGTGTCGTCTTCAGCGTGCGTGTCACGGCTGCTGCGGATGGCAGCTACAGCCTACCTGGGGGCGCTGCCCAGATCTCCCCCAGCGGTCCCTACGACAGCCAGCTCGGCCGACAAAGCGCCGCTACCACTCAGGCGATCAGCACCGAAGTGCGCACCAGTGATCTTTCGGTGGCGCAAACCGCCAGCGTAGGATTCCAGGCAGGTGAGGCTGGCAGCTACACGATCACCGTCTCCAATGGTGGGACAGGAGCCACCGCAGGCCTCGTGAGCTACGAAGGCACCCTTCCCGCTGGTTTGACGGCCACCAGCCTGAGCGGCACAGGCTGGACGGTCACGCAGGGCACTGGCTCGACCGTGACTGCGACACGCAGCGATGCGCTACCCGCCGGGCAGAGCTACCCCGAGCTGACGCTGAATGTCAGCATCGCCACCAATGCACCTCTCTCCGTCACTACCACGGCCCGGGTTTCAGGTGGGGGCGACCACAGTGCAGGCAACAACGAAGCCACCACCACCTCCAGCGTGCTCGGCGCAGGACCAGGGGTGATCGCGTTTGAGGCAAACCGCTTCACCATCGCGGAGGAAAGTGGCCCGCTGGCGCTGACGCTTCGACGCACGAATGGCAGAACGGGCGCGGTGAGCGTGCAGGTCAACACCACCAACGGCAGTGCGACTGCGGGCAGCGACTTCACCGGGCTCACGAACGTGCTCGTGGAGTTCGCCGACAACACTAACACCGCGACCGTGGCGATCCCGATCACAGCCGACAGTCGCGCGGAGAGAAATGAGACCTTCCAGGTCACGCTCAGCAATGCCTCGTCGGGTGCCAGCTTGGGCAGCCCGAGCAGCGCGGAGGTGCTGATCCTGGAACCAGATGCGCAGAAGCCGAGCCTAAGCCTGCTGCGACCCAGCGCTGGCCAGCGAATCAATGAAGGCGCGGTGACCGTGAGCGGTCAGGTCACGGACAATCAGCAGGTCGCACGCGTGCAGCTACGGCTGAATGTGGGGGATTTTACCGATGTGATCCTGACGCCAGGACCGGGTGGCAGAATGAACTTTTCCGCCTCGATCTCTCCCGTGCCGGGACTGAACTTCATTACCCTGCGTGCTGCCGACCTGCGGGGCAATGCAGCGGCTGAGGTGCAGCGCAGTTTTACCTACGTGGTGAAGCGTCCACTGTCGCTGACCAGCTCTCCTTTGGACGGCGGCTCGGTCACGATCAGCCCGAATGAACCCTTGGCGCAGTTGGAGTTAGGCAAGCGCTACACGTTGACCGCGAAACCTGCCGCCGGACGTGTTTGGAATGGCTGGGCATCCCCGCAGCTCAGGCTCACGGAGGCTCAGCGCCTCTCCACGCGACTCGAATTCACCATGCAGGAGGGCATGAGCGTGACCGCTGCCTTTGTCAGCGATCCTTTTCTCCCGGCCGTGGTCGGGGATTTCAGCGGGTTGGTGCGTGCCCAGGTCGGCGTGACGGCCACGGCTGAGTCTGAGGGAGCATTCGCGGTGAAAATCACCCCCAAAGGTGCCTTCACCGGCACGCTTCGCATCGCCGGTGCTAACCTTCCCATCGCCGGTGTGCTGGACACCACGGGCGTGGCCCGCTTTGGCAGTGCTTTGCAGACCTCGCTGCTGCTCTCCCGCGCTCCGCAGCCAGGTTATGTGCTGGCTTTTACCGCTGATCTGAATCCGGCTGGCTCGCGCCGCATCACAGGCAGCCTGCGGCGGCAGACTCGCGCGGGCTCTGAGCCGCTGTCTGAGATTTTGGCGCATCGTCATGCAGGCACGGCGAGCGGGTCGTTCTACACCTTTGCCATGCCAGCACAGGTGCAGACGAATGGCCTTACTTCCGCTGAATTCCCGCAGGGCGATGGCATCGGCACGCTCACGCTCACGCGCTCTGGTTTGGCGAATGTGGCAGGCGTGCTGGCGGATGGCACAGCCTTCACCGCGAGCACTGCGACGAGTGCTGCGGGCGATGTACCGCTTTTCCTCAGCCTGGAGGCTGGGGCTGGCAGTTTGAATGGCTGGCTAAAACTGGATGCCACGTTGCCTGACACCGATGTCACTGGCCAAACGCTGCGCTGGTTCAAACCGGTGCGCAGCACCGCCCAGCATTACCCGCAGGGCTGGCCGGAAGGCGTGACGCTTTCGCTCATTGGTGCCCGTTTTGCTGTGCCGGAGGCGGAAAGCGTGCTGCCGGATCTGAGCACGGTGGATGGAGCGAATGCGCTGCTGACCTTCAGCCAGGGCGCGCTCAGTGCTCCGATCGAAAAAGAGCTGTCGATCAGCACACGCAACCTCGTCTCGAAGATCCCAGCCAGCGAGCCGAGCTACGCCATCCGCCTCGTGGCAGCCACGGGGCGGATCAGCGGCAGTTTCTTGCACAGCGATGGCGGCAGCTCGGGCTTTGAAGGGGTCATTTTGCAAAAAGGTGCCAACCGGCGCGGTTATGGGCACTTCCTCACCGCCACCCCAAAGGTGGCGAATGGCACAGGGCAAGCGGGCGTGATCAGCCTGCGCACAAAGTTCAATCCCAGGCTGCGTCTGGTGATCTCTGAGCTGATGGCAAACAACGAAAGCACGATCGCGGATGAAGACGGAGCCTTCTCCGACTGGATCGAGATCTACAATCCCAGCAGCGATGAGGTGGACCTGACCGACTGGTGCCTGACGGACAATGCCACCGTGCCGGCGAAGTGGCGTTTTCCTGCGCTGACTTTAGGAGCGCGGGAATTCCTGCTCGTCTGGGCCAGCAGCAAGAACCGGCGCGTGCCCGGCCAGCCGCTGCATACCAACTTTAACCTCAGCGCAGGCGGTGAATACCTAGCGCTGGTGCGGCCCGATGGCGTGACGGTGGAGCATGCCTACACGCCCATGTTTCCCGCCCAGGCGAATGACGAGAGCTTTGGCATCAACTTCACCGGGCGTGCCTTGCTCAGCCAAAACGCGGCGGTGAAGTATCGCGTGCCCACCAATGATGCGCAGGGCAGCACCTGGACCGTACGTGACTTCAATGACGGCTCCTGGTCGAGCGGGCGCACGGGGCTTGGCTTCGGCGTTTCTGTGCCGGGCTTCACGGTGCGTCAGGTGGCCTCGGGCAGCTTTGGCGAGGTGCGCAGCGTGGCCCAGGCAGATGCGCTGCTGGCCCTGCCTGCGGGATCGCCCCAGATTGCCAGCCAGACCACGGTCATCGCGCCTGTCATCAATTACCTGGGAGATGGCAGCGATGGGAACTACGGCAGCAACCAGACCTTCCCGAATGGTTCGGCAGAGCCTTTCGCCTTCCTCGCCACCGGCACGATTTTGATTCCGACGACTGGCAGCTATGTCTTCGGCCTGAACTCGGACGATGGCGGACGAATCAAGATCGACAGCGTGGCAGTGATGACCGATGACAGCAATCACGGCCCGCTGGACAACCTAAGCGCGCCCGTGAACCTCACCGCCGGACCGCACACGGTGGAGGTGCTGATGTGGGAAGGCGGCGGCGGGGATTGCGTGGAGTTCTTTGCCAAAGCCGGCACGGACACGAGCTGGAATGATGGCTTCAAGCTGGTCGGCAGCGCAGGCGGACTGCAGGTGACCACCGCTCCCTTGGGCGCAGGCAGTGCGAACAGCTCAGTGGTCGGCACGAATGTCGAGCGTGTCATGCGTGGGAAAAACGCTACGCTCCAGGCGCGGCTGACCTTCTCGGTGGAAAACGCAGGCTCCCTGAGCAGCCTGACGCTGCGAATGCGCTACAATGACGGCTTTGTGGCCTGGCTGAATGGCAGCGAAGTGGCAAGACGAAACGCCCCTGCGGGAAGCCTAACTTTCAACAGCGCAGCTCTCCTCGCACGTGAACCAGCCGAGACACTGGTTGCGGAAACGATTGATCTCAGCGCGCATCTCCCCCTGCTGGCCAGCGGGCGGAATGTGCTGGCGGTTCAGGCGATGAATGCCACGGCAACAGACCTTTCCTTCCTGCTGCTGCCTGAGCTGAATGCGGTGGGTGGACTGGCGGCATCGCCCGTCTTTTTCCGTCCGCAGGACTCAGTCATCACCGCCACGCCAGGCGCGGTGAATGGCGTGCCGCAGTTCACGGGAGTCGTGCAGCCGGTGGTGTTCAGCCAGAAGCACGGCTTTTACTCCAGCGCGATTTCTTTGGCCCTGAGCACCACCACGCCAGGCGCGGTGATCCGCTACACGCTGGATGGTAGCACACCCACGGCCAGTCATGGCCAGGTCTATGCCGGAGCCCTTGCGCTCAGTCGCACCAGCATCGTGCGCGCGGCGGCCTTCCGCAGCGGCTACGAACCGACGCGCGTCAGCACGCAGAGCTACTTTTTCCTGAATGATGTCATCCGCCAATCGCCCACAGGTGCCCGCCCTGCCGCAGGCTGGCCCGCAGGCACGGTGAATGGACAGGTGGCGAACTACGGCATGGACCCCGACATCGTGAATGCCACGAATCCTGCGGTCGGCGGCGTGGACGCAGTGAAAAAGGCGCTGCTGGCGCTGCCTACGGTCTCACTCGTCAGCGACCTGCCGCATCTGTTTGATCCCGCCACCGGCATCTGGGTGAATCCGGGGGCGCGCGGCTTTGACTGGGAGCGTCCCTGCTCACTGGAACTGATCGGCGATGGCAACAGCGCTGCGGGTGGATTTCAGGTGAACTGCGGCATGAGAATCCGGGGTGGTTTCAGCCGCAGTGGCGACAATCCAAAGCACGCCTTTCACTTCTATTTCCGAGGCGAATACGGTGCCTCGAAGCTGGATTACCCGCTCTTTGGCAATGAAGGCGTGGATAGCTTCGACAAGCTGGACCTGCGCACCTCGCAGAACTACTCCTGGTCCTTCCAGGGCGATGGCAACAACACCTTCATGCGCGAAGAAACCGCGCGTGAGCTGCAAGGCGCGATGGGCCAGCCCTACACGCGCAGCCGCAACTACCACCTCTACATCAACGGACAGTACTGGGGCATCTTCAACAGCCAGGAACGCGCCGACACGAACCACAACGCAGCCTACCTGGGCGGTGATGAGGAAGAATGGGACGTGGTGAAAAGCGAGGCCGAGCTCGGCCTGGCCACCGGTCTGGCCGATGGCACCATCGACGCCTGGCAGAGCCTCTGGAATCAAGCGCGTGCTCATGCGGCAGATCCGACCAACACGCGCTACTTTGCCATGCAGGGCCGTGCCGCCGATGGTGTGACGGCGACAGCGGACCCGGTGCTACTCGATCCGGTCAATCTGATTGACTACATGCTGCTGACCTTCTGGACGGGTAACTTCGACGGCGCGACATCCGCCTTTCTCGGAGATGAACGAGCCAACAACTGGCAAGGCGCGCGGCGGCGCGGTGGCGACCGGGGCTTTGTGTTCTATGCGCATGACTTTGAGCATAGCTTCTTCAGCTTGGATGAAGATCGCACCGGCCCCTTCCCGAACGCACGCGTGACGGAGTTCGATCTCGCGAACCCGATGTTCCTCCATCACGACCTGCGGCCCAATGCCGAGTATCGGATGAAATGGGCCGACCAAGTGCAAAAGCATTTTTTCGCCGGAGGGGCGCTAGCACCGCAGAACGTGCAGGAAAGGCTGAGCGCCCGTGCTGCGGAGCTTCGGCGGGCCATCATCGCCGAAAGCGCCCGCTGGGGAGACGCGCAACGGCCTGCGGAACCTTTCACGAAGGTGGACTGGGAAAATGCCGCTGCCACGCTCATCAACGACTACGCTCCGCAGCGCGGCAGCCGGGTGCTGGCGCAACTGCGCGCCGATGGGCTCTATCCCAGCTTTGACGCGCCGACGCTCAGCCAGCATGGCGGACCGATCACGAGCGGGGATGAAGTCATCATCACTGGCCAGGGCGGCACGATCTACTACACGCTGGATGGCAGCGATCCGCGCCAGGTGGGCGGCACACTGAACCCAGCGGCGCAGGTTTACACCAGCAGCACGCAGACAACGACGGTGCTGCCGCTGAACCAAACCTGGCGCTATCTGGCCGATGGTAGCAATGCTGGCACCGCTTGGCGCGCGGCGCTCTTTGACGATAGCACCTGGAGCAGCGGCGTCGGAGAGCTGGGCTATGGCGATGGCGATGAAACCACCGTGGTGCCTTTTGTCGATGCCGACCCGATTGCCTCTGGCATGCAAAAAAATGCCACGACCTACTTCCGCACGAGCTTCCAGGTCGCCAATGCCACGGGCCTGACAGCGGCGGTGCTCCAGGTGAAGTATGACGACGCGGTCATCCTTTACCTCAACGGCACCGAAGTCGCGCGCTCGCCCAACCTCTCCAGCGGTGCGGCTTTTGATCAATATGCTAGCTCTGGCGCGCCGGATGAAAATGCCTTTTTCACCTTCAACCTCGACCCTGCACTGCTGATCACGGGCACCAACGTACTGGCCGCCGAGGTCCACCAGGCCGCCCCTGACAGCAGCGACCTGAGCTTCCAGGCCTCGCTGGCCATCACCCGCACAGATACACCGACACCGCTGCTGCTTACCGGCACCGGAAGCCGCACGCTAAAGGTGCGCGCCCGGCAAAACGATGAATGGAGCGCGCTGGTGGAGGCCCTCTATGAGGTGCGTCAGGTGAGTGACCTGACCGTGGCACTCACTCCAGCGACCAGTTTTACTGCAGGCGGCACGGGCAGCTATCGCATCGCCGTCACCAATGCAGGCAGCCAGCCCACCCGCGGCACGGTGACCGTCACGGCCAGCCTGCCAGTCGGCCTCACTGCCACATCGCTGCTCGGGCCAGGATGGACCATCACGCAAGGCACCGGCAGCACCGTCTCCGCCAGGCGCGGCAGCGCGCTCCCCCCTGGCGAAAGCTATCCTGACCTGACGCTGGACTTGACCGTGGCTGCGGGTGCGCCGCCTTTTCTCAGCACCTCCGTCACCGTGGCTGGTGGTGATGAGATCCGCACAGTCAACAATGTCGCGACTCACCTCACCTCCATCCTGACCAGCAGCACCAGCCAGATTTTGCTCAGCAGCGACCGCTACGCTGTGCCGGAAGCCAACGGAAACGTGCCCATCACGCTGCGGCGCACGGGCAACCCCACCGGCACTGCCACGGTTCGTGTCCGCACGGTCAACGGAACGGCCACCGCGCCGGGCGACTTCGAGGCGGTGGATCGCATCATCACCTTCAGCGATGGCGAATCGACCCAGATGGTGAACATCAGCGTGACCGCCGACAACCGTGCCGAGGCTCATGAGCACTTCCTGGTGCGCCTCGACACCGCCACGGGAGCCGCCACGCTGGGTCTGCCGAACGAAGCACGGGTGACGCTTCTGGAGCAGGACACGAACGCACCCACCGTGACCCTGACCACACCCACGGAAGGCGCACGGGTGGCCTTGAGCGCCCTCACTTTGACGGGCCGTGCTGCTGATGACAAAGGCCTGAGCAAGGTGGAGGTGGCGCTGAATGAAGGCACCTTCACCGAAGCCGTGATGACGCTCGACGCACGCGGCACCGGAGCCGCCTTCACCGCCCAGGTGCCTGTCGTGATGGGGGCCAACACCGTCCGCGTTCGCGCCACAGATGCCGCTGGCTTGGTGGGCAATGAGGTCCTGCGCCGCTTCACCTTTGTGCCGCTGCGGCCACTTGCCCTGACCCTACTGCCAGCCTCGGCTGGCCGGGTTTCCATCTCTCCAGCTGCGCCCTTGAGCGCTCTTGAGGTCGGCAAAAACTACACGCTGACCGCCATACCAAGCGCAGGCTTCCTTTTTGACCGCTGGACAGGAAGCAGCCTCACGCAAGCAAGCCCGAGCCTTAGCTTTACCATGAGCGAGGGCCTCTCCTTCACGGCCCATTTTGCAACGAATCCCATCGGAACGGCCCAGGCGGGTGACTACCAGGGCCTCGTGCAGGCGGCCGCAGGCGTCGAGCCCATGGCAGGCAACCATGGCCTCGTGACGATGACGCTGGCAGGTGCAGGCGGCCTGTCAGGGCAGTTGCGTCTCGGCGCGACCACCCTGCCCTTCATCGGCATACTGCATCCAAACGGCAGCGTGCGATTTGGCAGTCAGCGCAGCCTCTTTCTTGCCTTGCCCCAAGCCGCGCGCCCCACTTTGCAGCTGCGGCTAGGCTTCGATTTGAACGCACGCAGCTTCACGGGTCGAGTGGATGCGGAAACCCGCACGGGCGTGCAGGCGATGTCCACACTGACCGGGGCAAAAACGAGAGCTTCCCTGCCCGCGAACTCGCCGCTTCTGACCAACGATGGCCGCTACGCGCTAACGATGACCCAAACCCAGCCCACGCCTGGAACCGATGGATTTCCCACCGCATCGACCACAACTTTGACAGGTATTTTGACCCGCCAGGGACGCTTCACTCTGACCGGCACGCTCAGCGATGGCAGCCGCTTCACTGCCACTGCCAGCCTGCTAGAGACCGGCTTCATGCCGCTGCACACCCTGCTGCCAGCTGACTCCGGCAGCCTCGGCATCCTGTTGGATTGGGAAGACACACCTGCCAGTGTCATCGGCACCGAGGGCAAATGGTTCCGCCCGCCCAATCCCTCCAGGGACTACCCCTTCGGCTGGCCCGAAGGCATCGAGTTCAGCCTGCAAAGCACGCCATGAGTGGATGATCGCAGGCTAACCAAATTTAAGCTTCATTTTCAGAGCTCAATAATACTGCCGGATATACCCGTAGGCCTTGTCGAACAGCTCCTGGTCGGTGTGCAGCTTGTAGCGGAGCAGCGCCTTACGTAGAGCTTGGCGAACCTCACGTTCGCCCTGAGTGGTGTTCTGCCAGTCGGGGAACCGGACTTGCTTCACGATGCCGTCGATGTCAGCCACGATGCGCTCGACGATCACATGCGTCTGCTTGCTCTTCACCTCGTTGAAGAGCTCGGTCAGAGCCGCCAAGGCTTGGTCCTTCTCTTCTTCGGGGTCGATCTTGTTCTCGGCTTCGACGGTATCCTTCGCCACTTCGAGGATGGCTTTCAGGAACTCCAGGCTGTTGAGCAAGCCCTGCTCGTGGCGCTCGCGGATCTTTTCCAGGCGCTCGCCGAGTTCTTTGAACTTGGGATTCCCGGCGTGCTTCTTGAGGCGGGCGATGAGTTTGATTTCCACTTCTCTCGCCTTCTTGCCGGGGTTGGCGTCTTTGAGGATGCTGTCGAGCACGTCGGCGTCGAGCACGAGGGCCTCGATGTCATCGCGCACTGCTTCGACGTGGACGTTCTCGTTGATGAGTTCGATGGTCTTCGCACCGAGGCGATGCCACAGCAGCTTGCCGTTGCCGCTCACGGGCTTCACGGATTCATAGACCTTCGTCAGCCATTTGAAATCCTGTGCATAGGCGCTCAGGCAGGGATCGGGTGACAGCGCCTCCCAGATGGTGCCGAGCACGCTGTATTCAGCGGCGAACTTGTCCCGCGTGGCGTTGTCGGGGAGATGCTGCTGGGCAGCCATGAGGCCTTCGTAGCCGCCGATACTGCGGTCCACGTTCGGGAAGAAGGCCAGGCACTTCTGCACCTGCACGGGCAGGGCCTTGCGCAGCTCGTCGATGTTGCTGACCACCTGCTGGACGGCCTTCTCGTCGAAATCGAGCGCCAGCGCCACGTCGTCAAAGATCCCGATGTAGTCCACGATCAGCCCGTGAGTCTTGGTCTGCCCATAGGTGCGATTCACGCGGCAGATGGCTTGAAGGAGGTTGTGGTCCTTCATCGGCTTGTCGAGATACATCGCCTGGAGGATCGGCGCGTCGAAGCCGGTGAGCAGCTTGCTGGTCACGATGACAAACTTCAGCGGGTCCGCCGGATCGCGGAAGCGGTCCAGCAGCTTCTCCTCGGCGTCCTTGTCGCGCAGGTGGACGCTCCAGGCGGGCGGGTCCTTCTGGCCGCTGCTCATCACGATGGCGCTTGCCTCGGGACCGATGATCTCGTCCATCACGGTCTTGTAGAGCACGCAACACTCGCGGTCGAAGCACACGACCTGCGCCTTGAAGCCGTTCGGCTCCACCTTGGACTGGTAATGCTGCACGATGTGCTCCACCACGGCCACGCACGCGCTCCGGGTTCTTCACCAGCACGGCCATCTTGGCGGCGCGTTTCGCGAGGTCGTCGCGATCCTGCTCGCTCATGTCGTCGGTGATCTGCTTGAAGGCCTCGTCGATGGCAGCCTTGTCAATTTTCAGCTTCACCGTCGGTGCTTCGAAATGCAGCGGCAGCGTGGCCTTGTCGCGGATGCTGTCCTGGAAGGAATAGCGGCTCATGTAGCCCGCGCTGTCTTCGTCCGCGCCGAAGGCCCAGAAGGTGTTGCGGTCCGCCCGGTTGATCGGGGTGCCGGTCAGGCCAAAGAGGAAGGCATTGGGCAAGGCCTCGCGCATCTTGCGGCCCAGATCGCCCTCCTGCGTGCGGTGCGCCTCGTCCACCATCACGATGATGTTCTTGCGGGCGTTCCACTCGCCCGTGGCCTCGCCAAACTTGTGAATGGTCGTGATCAGCACCTTGCGCACGTCCTGATTGATCAGCCGTTGCAGTTCCTGCCGGTCGCCCACGCCCACCATGTTGGGGACATCCGCCGCGTTGAAGGTGGCGCTGATCTGCGTGTCGAGGTCGATGCGGTCCACCACGATGAGCACCGTGGGATTGCCCAGCCTCGGGTGCATCCGTAGCTTCTGCGCGGCGAAGACCATGAGCAGGCTCTTGCCGCTGCCCTGGAAATGCCAGATGAGGCCCTTCTTCGGATACCCGGCCACCACGCGGGCCACCATCTTGTTCGTCGTCTCGTATTGCTGGTAGCGGCAGATCACCTTGATGCGCCGGTGCTTCTTGTCCGTGGCGAAGAGGGTAAAATTTTGCAGGATGTCCAGCACCACGCCGGGCCGCATCAGGCTCTCCACCGTTGTGCGCACATGACCGAGGTTGCCCTCCTCCTGATGCTCCTCATCGCGCCACGGCCCCCAGAGGTCGATGGGCATGCGGATGCTGCCGTAGCGCAAACAGCGGCCTTCGGTGGCGAAGGAGAACACGTTCGGCACAAACATGGCCGGGATCTCCTTCTCGTAGATCTCGTTCACCTGATACGCCCCGTCGAACCACGTCACCGCGCTACGCGTCAGCGTCTTCGCCTCGCCGATCACCAGCGGCAGACCGTTCACCAGAAAGACCACATCAAAGCGTTTGGCAACGCTTTGACCCTCACCCCGGCTTTCAGCCACCCCTCTCCCAGTGGGAGAGGGGTCGGGGGTGAGGGCTCCCGTCCGGCTGTAAACCCACTGATTCGTGACGGTCAGCCGATTGTTGGATGGTGAGTTGAAATCAATGAGCCGGACGGGCGTGTGCTCGCCGTTTGGGCCAAAGGGCATCGTCTTCTCCCCGCGCAGCCAGGCCATGAAGTTCTCGTTCGCCCGCACCAGCCCGTCGCCCTGCACGGAGAGCAAAATGGCCCGCAACGCATAGATCACCTCGTCCGCCCGGTCCGGCTGCTCGGCGATCTCGGGATTCAGGAAAATGAGCGCCTCCCGCACCCACGGCTCCACCATCACCTCGCCCGGCTGACGCGGCAGAGCCGTCGCCGCCATGTAGGTCCAGCGCGACGGCGCAAACTCAGCGCCCAACGAACCGCCCCAGCCCGCCGGGTGCGAAGCCGCACTGGCACTGTCCTCGCGAACCACGGAACTGCCCGCGCCGCTGCCGAGGCTGGTCGCGGCGTCGAGGATCATCTGCTCGACGGTGTTGGATTCGGTGAAGTGCATAACGGTTATTGATTTAAAAGCGATTCAGGCAGGGATTTGCCAAGGAACTTCAATTCGGGCGAGCCGTTCGGAGAACTCAGCCCAACGTTTGAGATCCACATCATGAACAAATCTCACAAGGCCCGAGAGGTGATTGTAGAAACCAAATGCTGATTCAAAACCTTCATGGGAAGCCGTAGCTTCTAGGCCGTATTTGTCCGACGCATGGAGGTGCCGGTCGATTCTCTTGTAGGTCTCACGGGAAATTCGTGGCTCAGGGCCGTCAACAAGGAGCCCCAAGACAACCTTCTTCGAGCCTGGCCTTGCAATTCGAATCTTTTCCCGGTTCTCCTTAAAACCCGCCTTGCGAATGCAATCGACGATTCGATAGAAGATCGTCCTTACATCTATCCCTTTGGGAAGATCCACAGCGGATAATGTGATGTCATCAGCGTAGCGAGTGTAAACGAATCCCCAATCGTCAGCCAGGATAGCCAAAGAATCGTCAAGTCTCGCGGCAGCCATGTTGCTCAGCATTGGACTTGTAGGCGCACCCTGTGGCAATACCCCCAGATATCCCGAGCTTTGTGAATATGGAAGACCTTCAGTGGTGGATCCGGTGCGCAAGCACGGAGAACGGTTCCGGCTTTTTCGCGGTTTCAGATACATCCATTTGTTACGCGGCAACCGGGTAGTAGTGCAGAGTCGGGCAAGTTCGAACGCGAGCAACTCGCGGTAACCCATTTCTTGGAAAACTTTGAATGCCTGCGCCTCGGTGACCGCATAGAAGAAATCGGAAAGGTCGAATTGGAAAAGCCACCTTGCGCCGCAGTGCTGCGCAGCGCATTTCCTGATTCCTCCAGAAGGGTGGAAGGCATAAGAGGCTGGATGCATTCGGCACTTCTGAAGGATCTCTTGGTTGATAAACCGCTGAACGATTTGGAGCTCGCCAGTTACAGCATGAATGAATCGCCGCCCACCAGAGCGTTTACTCACGGCAAACATTCGATAGTTAGCAGCCTCCCGTTTGCGCTCTACCGTTGCACGAAGCATCGAATAAGAGACGCGAGTGATCCGGGAAAGGTGCTCCAATGAAAAAACAACTGGGTAATCATTGGCTATGAGGTTTTGAGCGTAGCGTCGAATCTCTGTCGCCGTTCCGGCATCGTGGACCGCGACGGCTTCGCTGTAAAGGTGGTGTGTTGACCAGGTTTCCATTCACTTTTCCCTTTCGCCCAACGGGCCATGAGCGTCGGCACTCATACGAGACCCCGAAGGTTTTGAGATGGCGACGCTCAAGGGCGGCAAAGCCGACCTCGCGTCAGTTCTTTCCAGAGATGCCTGTCCAGCATCCCCATCCACCACCAGCGAACTGGCTTTGGATTCTGCCTGCACCAAGGAAGTTGCCCCCCTCGGACCAAGCGGCTGAACGGTCCCCCGGCCAACACACCATTTTGAAGGAACATATAACGAGCGGTCAAAGCTGAGTCTCTGACTGGAGCGTTTATGTTTCCTGAGAAAATCGATTCCTGCTTTTGTTAAGCGATTCGTTCGACTCAACAAGCCTGCGGAACGCGCCTGTTGCATCAGTCCGATGACGACTTTCGAATCAAGTCCGATTGCCCGGGCAATCGGACGAACCGCTCTCAATCCTCGACTCGCAGCATTCAAGATGGCAAGAATATTCCCGTCAACTGCGGAGCCCTCTGAGCAGATTCGATTTGCCCCCCTAGCTCGAAGCAATCCAGACAACCATTGCTTGAGGCCAGACAGACGAGGAGCAGGTGTTGAAGATGTCGCCAATAGTTTAGACATCCAAGGAGGAAAAGTTCGCCCAGGAAAGAGGGGATTCCAACCCTCGGCCTCATACCACAACATGCCCGGGCTGTTGTCGGGGACGCTGTGATGAAAAATCACATTCGCCATCACTCCTCCGAAACCACGTTGCGCCATGTATGGGACAGACCGTATCGAGTCGCACAGATCGATGATCTGTGTCGCATTGCTTCCCCAACGGCCTTTAAGCGCATTTTCATCGTAGTGATACTCACCCACAAACTGTAGCTTCGTGGATTTACGAGTCTCTCTGCACGGATGATCTGAGCCCGGCAGATACTTCAAGATATGCTTTTCTGCCGCTTCTGATCGAACCAGAGCCACAACGTGAAACTGAAAGAGGCCGTAGCTCCACCAACTCATCAGCGTCTTGCTCTTCCCAAGGAACAAATCAATAAAATCAGAGACTCTCTTTCCACTCCCAAGGGAATCGTCAATCAACGCAATGTGACGAACGCGCTGATTCTTGAGCATGCTCAGTTCTGGGTGGTCTAGAAACCTCTGATCACCTGATTTCATCATGTTAGCCACAATGGCTTGGACGAAATCTTCACTCCCTTGGGATTGCGCCGGCCGGTGTGGAGGTTTGCCGGTTTCATCCCAATAACTGGTGATTTCCTCCGAAAATTTGCGCACAGCGTAAATGGCGCACGGGCCTGGACCGATCGCAGCAATTTTTGTTTTAAGCCAATCAACATATTGATCCTCCCTGATGAACCGAAGCTTCAGCAAAAGGTCGGTCGCCGTTGGACGGCGGTTCTCGGAGAATTGAGCCAACCAGGCCTCGATTTCCGAGGACTGAGAGATCAGATCGAGTGTCAGTTGCTGATACGTCACACTCATGTGCACCTCCTCGCAATCTCCACACAGACTCTGCTGCTGAGGCTAGTCTCGGCGTCGAGGATCATCTGCTCGGCGGTGTTGGATTCGGTGAAGCTCATGCTATTTGGTCCATTCGTTCAGAAGCCCGGCCTGAACGGCTTTGAGGTTATCGCTGTGCCGACGGAGTTCTTTTAGGGTTTTGCGAATACTGCGGTATCGCACTGAGAACTCCTTTTGCACGGTAAGTGGTGGTTTCGGGAACTCCAATGCTTTGAAACGAACAGCGGTGAGGTGAGCTACGGAGGTTGTCTGCGACGAAATCGAAGCGAAGACGCCAAAGTGTTGGCAGAACTGGAAGTATCCTAGAGCCCATTCCCCGTTCACCTCCTCCAGTGGTCGAAACCTGAGCAGAGTTTTCTGGAAACAACACCCCGGTATCGCGCCGTCATACATCGCGCAACGGCCAACAAGTTCGAGACTCTGGCCTTCGTTCAATAGGATGTCGCCAGGTTCGAGTTCAAACTTAGCAAGCTCCCCATCAGCGAAGTCCATGCTCAGAACGTCAGTATAGTTGAAGTAGTCGTCCATTACGTTTGCGACCCTCAGATACGGCCGACTGCCTTCACCCGTCTGGAATTTGGGGTGGCGTTGCTGTCCCAATTGAACGTCGCCAGCTTCTGCGACGCGGCAGGTTGAATAATTGCGCCGGTCTTTGAAGGTTTCCCGCAACAGCGTCAACCGTGCGGCAACAGCAGACTGTTCGAGTCTGTTTTGTGCCTGTATGGCTTCATCCACCGCCCAGAGGATTTCCGCGATGCGGCGCTGCTGGTCGAAC
Organism: Verrucomicrobiaceae bacterium; assembly: GCA_027484445.1. Taxonomy (GTDB): domain Bacteria; phylum Verrucomicrobiota; class Verrucomicrobiia; order Verrucomicrobiales; family Verrucomicrobiaceae; genus Prosthecobacter. The sequence continues at coordinate 2,072 of JAIXSY010000006.1, read as the reverse complement.
GGCGGGAGGTCGAACTCGAACTTCGCGATGTCCGGGAAGTTGATGTAGGGATTCGTCGAGCCTTTGGACTCCTGCACGGAATGTTTCGTGAAACGCTCGGAGAGCATCAGCCACGGCAGCAACTCTTGCAGCAGCTTCCTTTCGACGGTTTCGATTACGAAGGTGGTGTTCGCCGTCACGCCATCCCACTCCGCCACAGCCACCTTCTTCAAGTAGGTCCGTCGTGAGCCGTAAAGCACCTGCCCCTTGCGGAAACCGCGAATGAACGCTGGTCCAAGATAGCCGTCGCCCACCGTTCCCCATTTCCGAATGTGGACATTCTCCGACTCCATGTGCTCACCTGCGACATAGCGCTCAACGCCATCCGCCTCCGGGTCCACCTGCTCCTTCATCTGCTTTACCACATCGCCAAAACGCACACGCTGCCACTTGGAGCGTCAAACAACGGCAACGAGCGATAATCCTCTACGACCTTCATGCTTTGGGTCCTCCGGTGAACTCAGTGGCGATCAAATCATGCTTTCGTAGCGCCTTTGGCAGCCCGTGCAGTTCATGTTGGTAGTACACAAGCTCGCAAAACCAATGATTGGAGGGGAGCATGGGATTCAGATAAACCGCATCCACGAAAGCGGTTAATTGCTTGGAAGTGTCAGCCACTTTGAAGTGGTGCCCGGCTGGTGGCGGATTGGCAGATTCTGTCTGCACCAAAATTAAACGGACCTCCTTCTCATATTCGTATGCAGAGTGTTTGACTGTAACGGGAAAAAATAAATCTGCGGGATCAAAGCACTTCAAAAGTTCGTCGGGCTCGTCTTCGACGATTTTTGCATCCACGTATTGAACGCGGGTCACATTTCCCTTTAAGCCCTTCGCCTCAAGAGAAGCTTTCTGCGCTGCGAGCACAGCGCGGAGTTTCCCCACCGTTGATTTGACTGCCACAGCCTCAATCCCCGAGCCATAAAGCTTCCACATCGCGATGTTCTGGTCGCTCGCCAAATGCCAGCAACTGATGAAGGAAGATTTCCGAACCCGGTCAATCTCATCAAAGAGCGAAGGCGCATCCTTCGCATTGGGTCGAGAATAGTGAAATACGTCCTCGTATACGGGGAGATCAGCGTCTTCCAGTTCCTCCGCAAGCTGGGCAGGCGTATCCCAGTATGTCTTGAAGTCGTAATCGTCGTCTGAGATCTGAAGCGTCCATCCAAACTTGGTCGTGACTACCTCATCCACGCAGCGGACGATCTCGTCTTTGGTCTGCGACGTGCATGCCTTCAGTTTCTGAATGAGCAGCCGGCGAGCAAACACAGTGTCACGATTCTGCATCCACACATCATCATCTCCTAGCAATCGAAGCTGGGCCACCCACTCGCCCTCTGTCGGGTCTTCAAACTTATCTGCCCGTGCGCAATAGATCGAGCACGTCCTGAGAAAATCGATGTATTTGGTGAATGGCATGTAGCGCCAAATCACGTCATCATCCTTCAAGGATGTAACGAAACGAGACGGCTTTGATTTCTCGCTCATGGGTGTTCGTTCAAAAGAGAGGTGATTGACGCCTTGCATGCTGCCGAACTAGCCAGCCATGCCTTCAATGCCCCTGGGAGAGATGAGCCTTGAGCAGTATCCGCAGTATCCCCTGCTGGTGAATTTTCCACGTATAGAGGCAGCCCCAAGTTGCCGCCGTTGGCGCGGACTTCTGCAAGCCCCGCTACTTTTGTAAATCTGGGTTCGTCTTTGAAGTCACGGTAGGCACGGACAACGCGCTGGAGGTGCTCATCGGTAAGGAAGCTCTGGGCGCGTTCGCGGGTGACTTCGTTCACGGCGTTGATGAAGAGGATTTTGCCGCGCCGGGCCTTGGGCTTCTGCGTGCGGCAGACGACGACGCAGGCTTCCATGGGCGAGTTGTAGAACAGATTCGGGCCGAGGCCGAGCACGCACTCGATGAGGTCGGCTTCGATGAGCTTGCGGCGCATGTCGGCTTCTTCCTGGCGAAACAACACCCCATGCGGCCACAACACCGCACAACGCCCCGTAGGTTTCTCCCCGGCGCCGACACCCTCACCCCGGCCTTT